>CAWENY010000019.1:0-212860 GCA_963810475.1 uncultured beta proteobacterium
AGAGCACCGCCTGGTCGAAGTCGAGCGCCTGCGACGCGTCGTTCACCGCGCGGAACGCCACCTCGCGGTTGGAGGTCGCGGTTTGGATGCGCCGCTCGAACTCGAGAAGTGCCAGAGCGGGATTCGTGCTTTCGTTCATCTCAGAGCTAGCGCTTGCCCGGCGGCGAAAACACGGCGCTGCCGACCATGCCGGGCAGCAGGCTGCCGTCGCCCTTCTCTAGGCGCGCCTCGACCTCGAGCTGCTGGCTCACCCCGTCGATGCGCGAATTAAGCTTGGCGACGCGCGCTTCGTAGCTCTGGCCGATTTCCTTCACGTGGATGGTGAGGCTCGCGCCGGGCCGCAGCCAGGCGGTCCAAGCCGCCGGCACGAAGATCTGCGCCTTGAGGATGTTGGCGTTGACTAGGTCGATCAGTGGCTGCCCCGCGGGCACGCTTTCGGAGGTTTTCACGCGCAGGCGCGCGACGTTGCCGCCGAACGGCGCCCGCACCTGGCAGTAGGCCATCTGCGCACGGCGGAAGTGGACCTGGCTGCGCGCGCGCTCCGCCGCCGCGGCGGCGAGCGTGACGTCGAGCTCACCTGCGGCGCCGAGCGCCTGCAGGCGCAGACGTGCCAGATGGGTCTCGCGGCGCCGCGATACTCGGCGTCGGCCGCCTGGAGCTGCGCCCGCTGCTCGGAGCAGTCGAACTCGATCAGCGCCGCGCCTTTCTTAAAGCCATCTCCCAGGCCGACCTTGATCGAGCTGATGCGGCCCGCCATCTGGCTGGAAAGCGTGCCCTCTTCGCCGGCAAGAATCAGCGCCGCGATCTCGCCTTCCGCCGCAGCCGGTTTCGGCGCCTGGGCGAGCGCGCCGCCGGCACTCGATGCCGCCAGCAGAAAGCCGAAAAGAAGTCGTCCCCTCATCGCGGCGCGATGCGCTGGTCGAGCCGCAGGTCAAGCGGGTCCACGGGGGTTGTGCGCGCGCCCGCCGAAGGCGGGGCCTTCGGCATGCCGAGCTCGGGCTCGATGCGCAATGCAGGGCGCGTGATGCGCGTGTTCGCGAGGTCAGCGGTCAAGCGGTAGGCCGCGCCTTCGCCGAGCGTGCGCCATTGCTCGTCGTCCACCGGCTCGCTCAGCGTGGTCTTGAATTCTCGCAGCGCGGGCGCCGCGAGCGTGCCGGTGCGGCGCGCGCCGACCATGACGCGCACGGTACGCCGCCCTTCCTGCACGCGATCCACCTGCAGCCGCAGGTCGAGCAGCACGTCGGCGCCGCCGCCGGCCAGCTTCGAGCGTCCATCGGCGAGCACGCGGTTCGCACCCTGCCCCACCAGCGAGGCGATGCCCGGGCGCACGCCGGAAATCTGTCCGAGCGCGACGATCGGCTTTTCGAGCTCCACGCGCGGCGAGAAGCTGGCGCGCTCGTACTCGGCGTAGCGCGCCTGCACGGCGTTGGCAAGCTCGGCGAGCGGGCGCTCCTCGTCCTCGCGCGGCACGACGTCGTAGCCCACCGAGTTGTAGAGGCGCGCGATCACCGCCTGCACGTTGGCGTAGGCGAGGTCGCGGTTGATGTGGCTCGCCACGGCACGCGCCCTTGCGCGCACCACTTCCAGCTCGTTGTCGATGCCGGCCGCTTCGCTGGACGCAAGGTGCTGCACGATCAGGTCGTCGTCGCGCGCCGCCTCGTCCCACACCATGAACTCGTCGGCCACCAGCGTGTAGCGCACGGCGGCGATGCGCGTCTGCGCCAGCACCGCCATCGCCATCGCCTGGCGGCGCGCATCGTCGGCGCGGCGCTGCGCCTCTTTCAGCGGTTCATTGCCGGGATGGAGAAGACCTTGGTGAGGTTGAGCGCGACGTTGAGGCCCAGCGAATACCAGTTGTTATTCACCAGGAACCGGTTGCTGTCGTAGTTGCTCATCACGTTCAGGCTGACGTTGGGCAGGATGCCGACCATCGCCTTGCGCGCCTCGTCGGCCGAGATGCGCGCGCGGTAGCCCTCCTCCGCCATCTCGGGCCGCTGGCTGAGCGCGAGCGCCTCGAGTTTTTCCACGTCGGTCGTCAGGTCGGGCACCTCGCGCTCCGCGCTCGGCGGCGAAGCTACGCGCAGCTCGATTCCGGGCGGCGAATTGATCAGCGCGGCCAGCTCGACCTGGGCCTGCACGAGCTCCTGGCGGCGCAACGCGATCTGCTGCGCCAGGTCGAGCAGCGCGCGGCGCAACGTCGCGGTCTGCACCGGCGGCAGCAAGCGGCTCTGCTCCACCAGCCGGGTCTTCTCGATGGCCTGGTCGATCTCGTTCAGCAGGCGGTCGGATTCGGGCAGCAGGCGCTGCGCGGCCTCCGCGCGCCACCACGCGATGCGCACGTCGTGCACCAGCGTCTGCAACGCCTTGCGCCGGCGCTCCTCTGCGATCAGCTTCTGGTCGGAGAGTTGCTTGGCGCGGAAGTAGCTGACGCCGAAATCGAGCAGGTTCCAGGCGACGCCGACGCCACCAGTGCGCAGGGTCTTTTCCTGCGCCGCGCTCGGCGTGGTGGTGATGCTCCCGTCGGGCGTTACGCCGAAGCCGAAGGCTTCGTTGTTGCGCGTGCTATAGCCGGCATTCGCGATGAAGCGCGGCAGCAGGTCGAACTGGGCGACCTCGAGCTGCGCAGCGGCCGCGGCCTCCTCCATGCGGCGCTGACGGTGCTCGGCCTGGTACTTGATGGCGCGCGCGGTCGCGTCTTCCAGCGTGAGGGGGCGGGCAAAGGCCTCCTGTCCAGCAAAGAGCTGCTCGCGCGCCTCCCGGCCAAGGCGCTCGCGCTCCTCGGGGGCGAGCGGCGCCGTAGTCACCGCGCAGCCGGCAAGAAACGCCGACAGCAGAGCGACGAGCACCCCGCCGGAATATTCCGGTTCTTGTTGAACTAAGGAACGCATGCCTTTGTTTTACCGCGTCCTTATACCCCCTAAAGGACGCATCATAGCTTACCCGCGGGGTTTCAGCGGCGGGTGCCCGGCTTGGTCTTGTCCGACGACGCGATTCGATCCAGCAACGGGTCCCGATGGATCTTGGCAGCGCTCACTTGATCGCTAAATGAGGCTGCCCCGGTCTTCGCGGGCCTTACGCCCGCCGTGGCGGTCACGGCCTGGGTGGCCGCCCGGGTTTCGTTCGCCTGCTTGGCAGCCTCCAAGCGGGCCTTTTCCGCCTCTTCCTTGTCGACATCCAGGCCGAGCGCAAGGCCCGCCGTGCCCGCTCGCAGTCGCAGATTATTGATTTCCAATGTGAATTGCGTGCGCGCCTCGCGGCCTTCGGAATCCCGGGCGATGATTTCGATCTCGAGGGTTTCCTCGGCTCCCGGAGGTGGCGTACCGCTGAACATTCCGCGCACGCCATCGAACCGCAGCCAGCCAGGCAACGGGTTGCCATTGGCGAGCCGCGCCTCGAAGTGCACGAGCGCGGACGAATCGGTGTGCGCGAAGGCGTCGGTCGGCACGCGTAGCATCGCCGGCCCGTCGACCAGCAGGCGCAAGTCCGGCACGCCTTGGTAAACGAACAGGTAGTGCCCGTTAATTGCCGGCGCCTTCAAGTCGTCCGCGCGCAGGTAGGCAAGGGCCTGCTCTTGCGGCAGGCGCGTCAGGCTGAAAGTTGACGGCTGGCCAGCCGCGGTCGGCGGCAGCGCATTCAGGTCGAACTGGCTGGCCACAATGGCGGCGGGCGCAGCGCTCCAGGACGCCGGCACCGGCGAACCGGCGAGATTCGCAGGCGCCACGCCGCCGTCCACCGGCAGGCCGAGCACCGGCTCGCCAACTCGTGGCGCAAACGGCTGCAGGGGCGGCGCAAGTTGCGGGGCGGTCGGCGCCGCCGGCACCGACGCCGGAAGCGCAGTCCCAGTACTCGGCAGCCGCGGCTCGGCGATGCTCGCCTCGGTCAGGGTGAGCTGAACGTTGCGCTGATCGAATTGCCCGCTGCCGTCGGTGGCGCGCACCGTGATGTCGTAGATCCCGTCGCCATTCGCGTCCGCCGGCGCCGCGAAGCTTTGCGCCGCGCTCAGCGTGACCACGCCGGTCGTGGGATCGATACTGAAGAGCGCCGCATCGGCCCCGGCCAGGGTCCAGGTGACGGTGTCGCCGGCATCGGGGTCCGCGCGCGTCGCGGTGTACACCGCGCCGGTCGTGCTTTCCGCAAAGGTGCCCGCCGTGGCGCTGGTGACCGCCGGAGTGTCGTTGACCGCGCTCACGGTGATCGCGAGCGAGTCGGAGTCGGTCGCGCCATTGGCGTCCGTCGAGACGACCGTCAGGGGGTCCCCGCCGGCGAAGTCGGCATTTCCCTGATAGGAGAGATTGCGAGCGCGGCGTTGATCTGCGCCTGCGTGCCCGCGAGCGTGAGCGTCGAGGTACCGTTCGCGCCCGCGCAGATGCGTGGCGCCGCCGGCGAGGCTGACGTTCAGCGCTCCGCTGGAAACGGTCAGGCGCGTACTGGCCAGGTTGCCGTCGACGTCATTGACCGAAACACCGGCGATCGCGAGCGCGGTGTCCTCGGTCACGGTCTGCGCGCCCGGCACGGTGTTGACCGGGCCGTCGTAAATCGAGGTAACGGTGATCGCGACCGAGTCCGCATCGGCCACGCCGTTGGCGTCGATCGACAGCACGATCAGCGTATCGGCGCCGTTGAAGTTGGCGTCGCCCTGGTACGAGAGGCTGGCCAGCGCCGCGTTGATCTGCGCCTGCGTGCCCGAGAGCGTGAGCGTGGAGGAGCCGTTGGCGCCCGCGCTGATCGTCGCCCCGCCCGCCAGGCTGACGTTCAGCGTGCCGTTGGTGACAGTGAGCTGCGCCGTGGCCAGGTTGCCGTCCGACGTCGTTGACCGAGAGGCCGGCGATCGGGAGCACGCTGTCCTCGTTGACCGTCTGCGCGCCGGGCACGGTGTTGACCGGCCCGTCGTTCACGGAATTGACGGTGATCGCCACGGCGTCGGCATCGGTCGCGCCGTTCGCGTCGGTCGAAAGCACCGTCAGCGTATCCGCGCCATTGAAGTCGGCGTTGCCCTGGTAGGAGAGGCTCGCGAGCGCGGCGTTGATCTGCGCCTGCGTGCCGGCGAGCGTCAGGGTCGAACTACCGTTCGCGCCCGCGCTGATCGTGGCGCCGCCGGCGAGGCTGACCGTCAGCGCTCCGTTGGAGACGGTGAGGCGCGTGGTGGCCAGGTTGCCGTCGACGTCGTTGACCGAGACGCCGGCGATCGAGAGCACGTGTCCTCGTTGACGGTCTGCGCGCCTGGCACGGTGTTCACCGGGCCGTCGTTCACCGAGCTGACGGTGATCGCAATCGCGTCGGAGTCGGTCGCGCCGTTCGCGTCGGTCGACAGCAACGGTGAGCGTATCCGCACCGTTGAAGTTGGCGTTGCCCTGGTACGAGAGGGAAGCGAGCGCGGCGTTGATCTGCGCCTGGGTGCCGGACAGCGTCAGCGTCGAGCAGCCGTTCGCGCCGGCGCTGATCGTCGCGCCGCCGGCGAGGCTGACGTTCAGCGCGCCGTTGGTGACGGTGAGCTGCGTGGTGGCAAGGTTGCCGTCGACGTCGTTCACCGAGATGCCGGCGATCGGAGCGCAGTGTCTTCGTTGACCGTTTGCGCGCCCGGCACGGTGTTCACCGGGCCGTCGTTCACCGAGCTCACCGTGATCGCCACGGCGTCGGAGTCGGTGGCGCCATTGGCGTCGGTCGAGAGCACCGTCAGCGTATCGGCGCCGTTGAAGTCGGCGTTGCCCTGGTAAGCGAGGCTCGCGAGCGCCGCATTGATCTGCGCCTGGGTACCCGAGAGCGTCAGCGTCGAGGAGCCGTTCGCGCCCGCGCTGATCGTCGCCCCGCCGGCCAGGCTGACGTTGAGCGCTGCCGCTGGTGACGCTCAGCTGCGTGGTCGCGAGGTTGCCATCCACATCGTTGACCGAGATCCCGGCGATCGAGAGCGACGTGTCCTCGTTGACCGTCTGCGCACCCGGCACGGTGTTCACCGGACCGTCGTTCACCGAGCTAACCGTGATCGCGACGGCGTCGGAGTCGGTCGCGCCGTTGGCGTCGGTCGAGAGCACCGTGAGCGTATCGCCGCCGTTAAAGTCGGCATTGCCCTGGTAGGAGAGGCTCGCCAGCGCGGCATTGATCTGCGCCTGCGTGCCCGCCAGGGTGAGGGTCGAGGAGCCGTTCGCACCGGCGCTGATCGTGGCGCCGCCGGCGAGACTCACGTTCAGGGCGCCATTGGTTACGCTGAGCTGCGTGGTCGCGAGGTTGCCGTCGACGTCGTTGACCGAGATGCCGGCGATCGGGAGCAACGTGTCCTCGTTCACCGTCTGCGCGCCGGGCACAGTGTTCACCGGCCCATCGTTAACCGAGGTAACGGTGATCGCGATCGCGTCGGAATCGGTGGCGCCGTTCGCATCGTCGACAGGATGGTCAGCGTCTCCGCACCATTGAAGTCAGCGTTGCCCTGGTACGAGAGGCTCGCCAGAGCCGCATTGATTTGCGCCTGCGTGCCCGAGAGCGTCAGGGTCGAACTGCCGTTCGCACCCGCGCTGATCGTCGCGCCGCCAGCGAGGCTGACGTTGAGGGCACCGTTCGTGACGGTGAGCTGCGTCGTTGCCAGATTGCCGTCGACGTCGTTGACCGAGACGCCAGCGATCGAGAGCGAAGTATCTTCGTTGACCGTTTGCGCGCCCGGCACGGTGTTCACCGGCCCGTCGTTCACCGAGGTCACGGTGATGCGCGACCGCGTCGGAATCGGTGGCGCCGTTGGCGTCGGTCGACAGCACCGTCAGCGTATCGGCGCCGTTGAAGTCAGCGTTGCCCTGGTAGCGACGAGGCTCGCCAGCGCCGCGTTGATCTGCGCCTGCGTACCCGAGAGCGTCAGCGTCGAGGAGCCGTTCGCACCCGCGCTGATCGTCGCGCCGCCGGCCAGGCTGACGTTAAGCGCGCCGTTGGTGACGCGTGAGCTGCGTCGTCGACCAGATTGCCATCGACGTCGTTGACCGAGATGCCAGCGATCGAGAGCGACGTGTCTTCGTTGACCGTTTGCGCGCCCGGCACGGTGTTCACCGGGCCGTCGTTCACCGAGGTCACCGTGATGGAGACGGCGTCCGAGTCGGTCGCGCCGTTGGCGTCGGTCGACAGCACCGTAAGCGTGTCGCGCGCCGTTGAAGTTGGCGTTGCCCTGGTACGAGAGGCTGGCCAGCGCCGCGTTGATCTGGGCTTGCGTCCCCGACAGGGTGAGCGTCGAGGAGCCGTTCGCGCCGGCGCTGACGTGGCGCCGCCGGCGAGGCTGACGTTCAGCGAGCCGTTGGTGACGGTGAGCTGGGCGGTGGACAGATTGCCGTCGACGTCGTTGACCGAGATGCCGCCGATCGAGAGCGACGTATCTTCGTTGACCGTCTGTGCACCGGGCACGGTGTTCACCGGGCCGTCGTTGATCGAGCTACGGTGATGGCCACGGCGTCCGAGTCGGTCGCGCCATTGGCATCGGTGGAGAGGACCGTCAGCGTGTCGCCACCGTTGAAGTCCGCGTTGCCCTGGTAGCTGAGCGAGGCGAGCGCGGCGTTGATCTGCGCTTGGGTACCCGACAGTGTCAGGGTGGAGCTGCCGTTCGCGCCCGCGCTGATCGTGGCCCCGCCAGCCAGGCTGACGTTCAGGCTGCCGTTGGTGACCGTGAGCTGGGTGGTGGAAAGATTGCCGTCGACGTCATTGACCGAGATGCCGCCGATCGAGAGCGACGTGTCTTCATTGACGCTCTGCGCACCCGGCACGGTGTTCACAGGACCGTCGTTGACCGAGGTCACCGTAATCGCAACGGCGTCGGAGTCGGTGGCGCCGTTGGCGTCGGTGGAGAGCACCGTCAGCGTCTCGCCGCCGTTGAAGTCGGCGTTGCCCTGGTAGCTCAAGCTCGCCAGGGCTGCGTTGATCTGGGCTTGCGTGCCCGACAGGGTCAAGGTCGAGGAGCCGTTGGCGCCCGCGCTGATGGTTGCCCCGCCCGCCAGGCTGACGTTGAGGGCACCACTGGTCACGCTCAGCTCCGTGGTGGCGAGGTTGCCATCGACGTCGTTCACCGAGATGCCAGCGATCGACAGCGACGTGTCTTCGTTCACCGTCTGCGCGCCCGGCAAGCTGTTCACCGGCCCGTCGTTGACCGAAATGACCGTGATCGCCACGCTGTCGGAGTCGGTCGCGCCGTTGGCATCGGTGGAAACGACCGTCAGCGTGTCAGCGCCGTTGAAATCCGCATTGCCTTGGTAGCTGATCGAAGCCAGGGCCGCGTTGATCTGCGCCTGGGTGCCCGAGAGCGTGAGCGTCGTGCTGCCGTTGGCACCGGCGCTGATCGTTGCACCGCCCGCCAAGCTGACGTTCAGCACGCCGTTATTGACGCTGACTTGCGTGCTGGCCAGGTTGCCGTCCACGTCGTTGACGCTCACCCCGGCGAGGGCGAGGAGCGTGTCCTCGTTGACGGTCTGAGCACCGGGGACGGCGTTCATCGGCCCGTCGTTCACCGAGGTCACCGTGATCGCGACCGTGTCGGAGTCCGTGGCGCCGTTACCGTCGGTCGAGAGCACCGTCAGCGTGTCGGCGCCGTTGAAATCCGCGTTGCCCTGGTAGCTGAGCGAAGCGAGCGCCGCGTTGATCTGGGCCTGCGTGCCCGAGAGCGTCAAGGTCGAGGAGCCGTTGGCGCCCGCGCTGATGCTCGCGCCGCCCGCCAGGCTCACGTTCAGCGCGCCGTTGGTGACGGAGAGCTGTGTGGTCGAGAGGTTGCCGTCGACGTCGTTGACGCTTACCCCAGCGATGGAGAGCGCGGTGTCTTCGTTCACCGTCTGCGCACCCGGCACGCTGTTCACCGGTCCGTCGTTCACCGCATTGACGGTGATCGCTACGCTGTCGGAATCGGTCGCCCCGTTGGTGTCGGTCGACAGCACCGTCAGGCCATCCGCGCCGCTGAAGTTGGCGTTGCCCTGGTAGGAAAGGGTGGCGAGCGCCGCGTTGATCTGCGGCCTGCGTGCCCGAGAGGGTCAGGCTCGAGCTGCCGTTGGCGCCCGCGCTGATCGTCGCCCCGCCCGCGAGGCTTACGTTGACGACGCCGTTCGACACGCTCAGTTGCGTCGTCGCCAGGTTGCCATCGACGTCGGTGACCGAGATGCCGGCGATCGAAAGCGTCGTGTCCTCGTTGACCGTCTGCGCGCCGGGTACGGTGTTGACCGGGCCGTCGTTCACCGCGGTGACCGTGATCGCGACGGCGTCGGAATCGGTGGCGCCGCTGGCATCGGTCGAGAGCACGGTGAGCGTCTCGCCGCCGTTGAAGTCCGCATTGCCCTGGTACACCACGCTCGCGAGTGCCGCGTTGATCTGCGCAAGCGTGCCGGACAGGGTGAGCGTCGAGGAGCCGTTGGCGCCCGCGCTGATGCTCGCACCGCCAGCCAGGCTGACGTTGAGCGTGCCATTCGTTACGGAGAGCTGCGTGGTCGCCAGGTTGCCGTCGACATCGATCACGCTGATGGTGTTGGCACCGGTGAAGACGAGCACCGCATCTTCGTTGACGGTGCGCGCACCGGGCACCGTGTTGACGGGAGCATCGTTCACCGAGCTCACCGTGATCGCCACCGCATCGGAATCGGTGGCGCCGTTCGCGTCGGTCGAGAGCACCGTCAGCGTGTCGGCACCGTTGAAATCGGCGTTGGCCTGGTAGGAGAGGCTCGCGAGAGCTGCGTTGATCTGGGCCTGGGTGCCCGAGAGCGTGAGGGTCGAGCTGCCATTCGCGCCGGCGCTAATGCTGGCACCGCCGGCCAGGCTGACGTTCAGAGCGCCGTTAGTGACACTGAGCTGCGTGGTGGCGAGGTTGCCATCGACGTCGTTGACTGAGATCCCGGCGATCGAAAGCGCGGTGTCTTCGTTGACCGTCTGCGCACCCGGCACGGTGTTCACCGGGCCGTCGTTGATCGAGGTGACGGTAATGGCGACTGCATCGGAGTCGGTCGCGCCATTGGCGTCGGTCGAGAGCACCGTCAGCGTGTCGGCGCCGTTGAAGTCGGCGTTGCCCTGGTAGCTGATCGAGGCTCGCCAGCGCCGCGTTGATCTGGGCCTGCGTGCCGGAGAGCGTCAGGGTCGAGGAGCCGTTCGCGCCCGCGCTGATCGTCGCGCCGCCTGCCAGGCTCACGTTCAGCGCGCCGCTGGTGACGGTGAGTTGCGTGGTGGCGAGGTTGCCATCGACATCGTTCACCGAAATCCCGGCGATCGAGAGCGCGGTGTCTTCGTTCGACCGTCTGCGCACCCGGCACGGTGTTCACCGGCCCGTCGTTGACCGAGCTCACCGTGATCGCGACGGCGTCGGAATCGGTGGCGCCGTTCGCGTCGGTCGACAGAACGGTGAGCGTGTCGCCGCCGTTGAAGTCGGCGTTGCCCTGGTACGAGAGGCTGGCCAGGGCCGCGTTGATCTGGGCCTGCGTGCCCGAGAGGGTCAGCGTCGAGGAGCCGTTCGCGCCCGCGCTGATCGTCGCACCGCCCGCCAGGCTCACGTTGAGCGCGCCGTTGGTGACGGTGAGCTGCGTGGTCGCAGGTTGCCGTCCACGTCGTTCACCGAAATCCCGGCGATCGAGAGTGAAGTGTCTTCGTTGACCGTCTGCGCGCCCGGCACCGTGTTCACCGGGCCGTCGTTCACTGAAGTGACGGTGATCGCCACGGCATCGGAATCGGTGGCGCCGTTCGCGTCAGTCGACAGCACCGTCAGCGTGTCGGCGCCGTTGAAATCGGCGTTACCCTGGTAGGAGAGGCTCGCCAGGGCGGCGTTGATCTGAGCTTGCGTGCCCGAGAGGCTAAGCGTCGAGCTGCCGTTCGCGCCCGCGCTGATCGTTGCGCCACCCGCCAGGCTAACGCTCAGCGCGCCATTGGTGACCGTGAGCTGCGTGGTGGCGAGGTTGCCGTCTACGTCACTGACCGAGATACCGCCGATCGACAGCGCGGTGTCTTCGTTGACCGTCTGCGCGCCGGGCAGCGTGTTGACGGGCCCGTCGTTCACCGAGTTGACGGTAATGGCCACCGCGTCGGAGTCCGTCGCGCCATTGGCGTCCGTGGACAGAACGGTGAGCGAGTCAACACCGTTGAACTCGGCGTTGCCCTGGTACAACAGGCTGGCGAGCGCGGCGTTGATCTGCGCCTGCGTACCCGAGAGCGTCAGGGTCGACGAGCCGTTGGCGCCTCCACTGATCGTCGCGCCACCGGCGAGCGACACATTGAGCGTTCCGCTGCTTACGGTCAGCTGGGTGGTGGCAAGGTTGCCGTCGACGTCGTTGACCGAGATCCCGCCGATCGAGAGCGCGGTGTCCTCGTTGACGGCCTGCCCACCGGGGACCGTGTTTACCGGGCCATCATTGATCGCGCTGACGGTAATGGCAACCAAGTCCGAATCCGTCACGCCGTTGCCGTCGCTCGACAGCACCGTCAGCGTGTCGGCGCCGTTGAAGTCCAGGTTGCCCTGGTAGGCTAGGCTCGCGAGCGCCGCGTTGATCTGCGCCTGCGTACCGGACAAGGTCAGGGTGGCACTGCCGTTCGCGCCCGCACTGATGGTCGCGCCGCCCGCCAAGCTGACGTTGAGCGCACCGTTAGTGACAGAGAGTTGCGTGGTCGCGAGGTTGCCGTCGACGTCGTTGACCGAGATCCCGCCGATCGAAAGCGCGGTGTCCTCGTTCACCGTCTGAGCCCCGGGCACGGTGTTGATCGGACCGTCGTTCACCCCGTTGACCGTGATCGCCACGGCGTCGGAGTCGGTGGCGCCGTTGGCGTCCGTCGACAGGACGGTGAGCGTGTCGGCGCCGTTGAAGTCGGCGTTGCCCTGGTAGCTGATGGAGGCGAGCGCGGCGTTGATCTGGGCCTGCGTGCCCGAAAGCGTCAAAGTCGAAGAGCCGTTGGCGCCCGCGCCGATCGTCGCACCGCCAGCCAGACTGACCGTTACCGTACCGTTCGCGACCGTCAGGCTCGTGGTCGAGAGGTTGCCTTCCACGTCGTTTACGCTGACGCCGGCGATCGAGAGCGCAGTGTCTTCGTTAACGCTCTGCGCCCCCGGCACCGTATTGACCGGTGCGTCGTTCGCGCCGTTGATCGTGAAGGAGACATTCTGTGTCGTGCCGTCGGCGCTGGTCACCGTAAAGGTATCGACCACGGTCTGGGCCGCGCCCAGGCTCTGCACCGCCGCGTTCGACACCGTATAGGTATAGGTGCCATCCGCGGCCAGCACCAGCGCGCCGAGCGGAGTGCCCACCGGCACCACGGCAGTGCTGAAGATCGCGCCGTGGTCATCGACATCGGTGAGCGCGATCGAGCCCGTCGCGCTCAGGTTGCCGCCGGACACGCCCACGTCTTCAGTCACCACCGCCACGCTGGGCGTGCCGATGGTCGCCGTGTCGTTCGCGCCTTGGATGGTGATGGTGACGGTCGCGGTGCTGGTTGCGCCGGCCGTATCGCGCACCGTATAGGTGAAGGTGTCGTACAGCTGAGCGGCCGCGTTGCGCAGCGCCTCGACGGCAGCATTCGAGTTGTCTACCGTGTAGGTGTAGCTGCCATCCGCGTTGAGCACGATCGACCCGTACGCGCCGGCCTTCGCCGCGCCTACCGTGCCGCCGGTAATGGCGGACACGGTCTGGGTATCACCGGCATCCACATCCGTGTCGTTGGTCAGTACGTTGCCCGTCGGATTCAGTCCCGGCGTCGCGTTCGCCACGCCGCCCGCCTCGGTCGCGGTGGCTGAATCGTTCACCCCGACCGGCGCGTCGTTCGCCCCCACCACGGTGACCGTGGTCCGCGCCGTGTTGCTCGCGGCGCCGGTGGTGTCGCGCACGACCACGGTGATGGTGCGCGCCGCGGTGCTCGGCGAGTCGCTGGTGTTGTTGAAGCGGATCGCCTCGATGGCGGTCTGGTAGTTGGCGGCCGTGGTCGTGCCGGTCAGCGTGAGCGTGCCGGTGGTCGCGTCCCATACCCCGGTGATACCGGCCGTGGTCGCGTACTGCAGCACGTCGGCGCCGCTCTCGTAGTTGCCCGCGATGCGGATGGTAGCGCCTGCGAGGTTGCCGCCGTTCGGATCGGTGATCGCAGAATCGGTCTGCGCGATCGCGACTGCCGCGCCGCCTTCGGTGAAGGTGCTCGCGAAGCCGGTGGGCTGCGCGGTGATGACGACGTTGTCGATCTGCACGTTCTCGTTCGCAGCGAAATCCGTCGTCAAGCGGAAACGAATCACGGTGCTTTCCGACTCGTAGCCCGCGAGGCTGATGGTCTTCACTCCGATTGCCGTATTTCCAGCGTAGGTCTGGAGGATGGTGTAGCTGGCGCCGCCGTTGGTCGACACCTCCACCACCATCGTGTCCGGGTTTTCCAGGTTCGCGCGGTCGTAGTTGAACGACAGCGACGCGCTCATGTGATTGGAAAGGTCGACGCCACGGGCGATGCTCGCGCGGCCCGCTGCTACGCCGCCGTTGGAGACACCGGGATCGCCGAGCAAGATTTCGCCGGCGGTCACTTGCACGTCGCCCACGGTTGGGCTCTGCGGCGTCACGTCCTCCGGGTCGTTCTCGAACCAGTCTGTGGTCCAGAGATTGAGACCACCGGTCGAGCCGGCGTAATTGCCGGAGGTGAGGTTGTCGGCGACGGTGTCGTTGGTGGAGCCGGCATCGAGGTCGATGCGCGGCACGTTCGCCGCGGCGGCGACCGTGATGTTGACGACGTCCGTGTCCGTCTGCGCGGCGCCGTCGGTCGAGAGCAGCGTCAGCGTCGCCGCGCCGGTGAACCCGGTGGTCGGCGTATAACGCAGGCCGTTCAACGTGGCGTTGATGTCCGCCTGCGTGCCGGAGAGAGTCAGCGTAGCGCTGTTGTTCGCGCCCGCGGTAATGGTTGCCGCCCCCGCCAGCGTGACCATCGCCACGCCGTTGGTCACAGTGACCCGCACCGTGGCGAGGTTGCCGTCCACGTCGTTGACGCTCAGCAGGTTGCCGTTCGTAGTGCTGAACTCCAGCGAGGTGTTGATCGGCGTGCCCTGCACCCCCGGCGCGGTATTCACCGGCGCATCGGCCCCCGGCGTCACCGTCACGTCGATCACATCTGAAGCCGTGGAGAAAGCGAGCGAACCGCCGCCCGAGCCCGGGTCGACCTTGGTGCCCGCGGTGCCGCTGGTGGTGTCCCAGGCACGCAGGGTCAACGCTGCAGGCGCGCTGCCGTTGTAGTCGGCGTTCGGCTGGAAGTAGAGACGCGTGCTCGCGTTGTCGGCCAGCAGGAGCGCGTTGCTGCCGCTCACCGTACCGTTGATCGCGTTCACCGCGGTCCAGGTGGTTCCGCCGTTCGTCGTGTAATACCAGGTGCCGTTGGTCTCGTTGGTGCCGGTGAGGGCGATGCCTTTCACCGCACCGGCGTTGACGTCGCTGATCCCGCCGGTAAACGACGAGATCAGCGAGCCGACGGCTCCCGCCGGCGCCGGGGCGTCCTCGGCCACCGTCAGGGTGAGCGCGGTATCGGCCAGCGTGGGCGCGTCGTTGATCGTGAGCTCGAGCTGGCTCTGATCCGCCATATCGAGCCCGCCGGAGCTGCGTACCGCGCGCACGTCGTATTGGCCCGAGGCCAGTGCCGTCGGCAACTCGAGCGACCAGGTGGTGCCGCTGATGCCCAGGCCACTCGCGGTGGTGTAGGTCGTACCGTTGAGCGTGACGCTGAAGGTTTCTCCGCCGCCCAGCGGCGCAGTACCGACACTACCGGTCAGAATCGGCGTGGTGTCGGCGGTGGTGAGCAGGTCGGATGTCGGCGCGGTAATTGTCACCGCGCTGCCGAAGGAGACCGCCGAGAAAAGCGACCCGTACTGCTGGGCCCCGCCGGTGGCGCCGGTGGCGCCCATTGACATTTGCAGCGTAGAGATGCCGTCGAAGTTCGCCTGCACGCGGCCGACGTCGTTCACGATCAGGCCAGCGTAATTGCTGGTGCCGGTGAAGCGCAGTCGGTCGGTGCCGGGCGACGCGCTCATCACCAGATCAGTCGCATTGCTCGTAGTGACCGAGTTGAAGCCGCCGTATTCGACAAACTGCTGGGCGCCCCCCGCGGCGTCGATATCGAGCGAGTTGTTGTAGAAGTTGAGCAACGTCAGGTCGTTGCCGTTCGGATCCTTGAAGTTGAGCGCGAAGTCGATCTTGCCGTTGGCGGCCGTGACGCTGATTTCGGGGGCGAAGATGTTGACGGCGGTGGTGCCGCCGGGGGGCACGTAGCCGGCCGGCGCGTCGTTGTCGATGTTCACCAGGGTCGCGTTGGTGATGCCGGTGATCGTGACGTACGCATCGATCTGTGTGCCGTTGATCGTGGCGACGTCGGAGTACTTGTAGACCGCGCCCACGGCGCCCGCCACGCCGGATGCCAGCGTGCGGTTGGCACCGTCGAAGTCGAGGGTCGCGCCGCCCACGTCGACCGGCGGCGCGGTCATCAGGAAGTCCCACTCCTGCGTGAGCGAAATCGAGATCGTCTCCACCTGCCCGGTCTTCAACTCGAGCACCCAGTCGCCGCCGAGGTCGGCCGCGCCGGTCTTGTCGACCGAGGCCGCGATGTCCGCGCCGGTGATTGCGCTTAGCGTGTCGATGAAGCGCTCGCCGGCGCTGCCTTTGCCGACGTCGCAGCCGTACAGCAGGATGTCGCCGTCCGCGCTCAGCGCGTGGCCAATGCGCGCGAGGTCGGTAGCGTATTCCTGCGTCAACCGGTCGGCAGAGTAGGTCTGTCCCGCGAGGATCAGGTTGCCGGCGCTACCGTGGCTGAGGACGTGGATCGCGTCGACGTTGCGCTCGCCATCCATGTAGTCGGCGATCTGGTCGATGGCGTCACGTGTCGGGTCGAGCATCACCACCTTGGCGTTCGGGCTGAGCCCCGCGATCAGCGCCTCGTGGCCCTGGATGGTCGAGTCGACGAACACGATTTCATTGCGCACCGGCGGTTCGGGTGCGATACCCAGCCGCTCGGCGGCCTTCTCGACCACGCTCTTCTCCGTGACGGCTCCGGCGGCGGACGCGGCGGACGAAGTGTCTTGTATCTGCGGCGCCGCCGGCGCCGCGGTGGTATCGGTCGCGGCCAGCGTCTCGCCCTGCAGCGCCGCGCTCGCCTTGACGCCAAGGTCGATGCCGAGCGCACCGTCGAACAGCATGCGCGGCTCGAGCGCGATCATCCGCGTGCGGCGCGGCGCTTTCCTTTTCTTCCGGGGATCCGGTTTCTTGGCCATGCGTTAGATCCCGCCCTCCCGGATCAGCACCGAAAGGATGCGGTACACGAAGTTCTCGACCAGGAAACGCAGCCCGGTCTCGATGCGCACGCTGCCGTGGATCACCGCGTCGGGCTTCGGCAGCTCGCCGAGCGGCTTGACGATGACGCGGAACACCGCGTCCTGCGCGACCAGCGAACCCTGCTGGTCCTGCTTCACCACGACCTCGCCCCCATGCAACGAGGCGAGCAGCAGCAGCCGCGACAGCTGCTTCTGCGGCGAGCGGTCCACCGCCACCACCTCGCCGTTGATCACCGGCCGGTCGGGCAGATGCGGGAAAAAGCGTACCGTCTGGCCGGGGGCGATCGCCGCGACTTGGCGCTCGCCGACGTACGCCTCGATGAGCAGCGCGTCCTCGGAGACGACGCGCATCAGCAGCTGGCGCGGATTGACCCACCGGCCGGGTACCAGGTCCGGCGCCACGTCGCGCACGATGCCCGCCTGGGCGGCGCGCAGCTGCTGGCGGCCGACCTCGTCCTGCACCGCCTGTTTCTCGGCGAGCGCCTGCGCGAGACGCTCCTGCAACACGCCGAAGCTCTCCTGCAGGCGCAAGCTCGCCGGCATGCGCGCGAGCTCGGCGCGCGCGGCCGCGATCGAAATCTCCGCCTTCTTCTCGCGCACGTCGAGGTCGACCGCCTGCAGCGAGACGAGCTCGGTTTCAGCACCGACCGCTTGGCGGTCCGCTACGCGCACCGCGGTTACCCTGGCCGCGAACGGCGCGTAAACCGCATGCTCGTCGTGCGCGCGCATGATCGCCGGCGCGCTGACTTCGTACGAGACCGGGACGATCCACATGAAGGCGGTAATCACCGCCAGCACGACGATGGCCGGACGCCACGCCATCTTCACGGCCTTGCGCGACTTCCATAGGTGAGCGAGCTCCTGCCATACCGGCCGGGCGATGAACCAGATCAGCTCGACCAACATCAGGAAGATGCCGAGCAGCTTGAAAGCGATGTGATAGACCAGCAGCGCGACGCCGAGGAATACGGCCAGCCGGTAGAGCCACGTCAGCCAGGCGAAGACGATCAGGCCGGCGCGCTGCCCCGGGCGCAGGTCCGGCTCCGGCATGGGTTCGTCCAGGCCGAAAAAAGTGGTGCGCATCCACCAGCGCGCGCACGCGAAACTGCGCTCGTGCAAGTTCGGGAAGCCGAGCAGGTCCGACAGCACGAAATAGCCGTCGAAGCGCATGAATGGGCTCATGTTGATCGCGAGCGTCACGATCCAGGTGGTGCTGGCGAGAACGAACAGCACATGCTTCGTGCCGCCCTCGGGAGCGAGCGCCCAGAAGAAAGTCGAGAACACGGCGAGCATCAGCTCCGAGCTCATGCCCGCCGAGGCGATGACCAGCTGCTTGCGGCGGTCGGCGAGCTTCCACGTCTCGCTCGTGTCCGTGTACAGGAACGGCCAGAGCACGACGAACGCGACCCCCATGGTGGGCACGCGCACGCCATAGCGTCGAGCCGCATAGGCGTGCCCGAGCTCGTGGATCACTTTGGAGAAGCTCACGGCGATCGCGTAGTACAGGAACGACTGCGCCGTGAACATGCGCGACATCGCGTCCGTCACGCTGTACCACTCGCGCGACACCAGGTACAGGTCGAGACCCAGCAGCATCAGCACCACGATCACGAAGCCGCGGGTGAAGAACACGTCGGTCAGCGCTACGGTGCGGGCGAGGAACGCGTCGGGCCTGAAAAGCGGCAGGCGGAAAAACAGGTAGTGGTGCAGCACCTGCCAGTACCACGCATGTTTCGTTTCGCCCAGGCGACGGGCGAGGATCCGCTGCGCCATGGCGCTTTTCGGCGCGAGCAGCTGGTTCACCGCGAGAAACTGCAGCAGGTCCTCCAGCTCCTCGGCCGACGGCTCGAGCGTCGTTTCCGCCGCGACTTGAGCGAGCAGCGCTTCCGGGTCGCGCTGCAGGCGCCAGCGCGCCAGCAGCTCGAACTCCAGCCAGCCGATCTCGAAGAAGGAATTGCGAACCGGGTCGAGGATGCGCCAGCTCGGCGAGCCGTCGCGCTGCGTCGGCCCCGGATACAGGCGCAGGTCCTCGCGGATCGGCGGCAGCGATGGACGCTGCGAGCCGTTCCCAGGCGCTGCTGGTGCGCTCCCTTGAGCCATGCCCCTTACCTTCCCCGACTTCCCCGGACTTCCCCGACTCGTCTCCGGCGTCCAGATTGTGCCCGGAACCGCCTAAGGAATTGATAACGTTAGTAATAGGCAGGAACTGTGGCACCTATTTTTTCAACAATGGTGCGCGCCGACCGCCCTTAACAAACTGCTAGCATACCTGGCGGCAAGTCCCTGCGCCATCAGGGAAATTTACTAGGGGGAGCCCCGAGACGCCAGGCGGCGTCAGAGGCGGCGCCAGACAGTCTTGCCGCCCTTGTCCTCAAGGGCGATTCCCTTATCGGACAACTCGTGGCGAATCCGGTCGGCCGCTGCGTAATCCTTGCCGCGGCGGGCTGCCTCGCGCTCGGCGATCTTGCCGCGGATCCATTCCTCCGAGACGCCCACCGGACGGACCTGGAGAAAGCGCATCGGCTCGCGCTGCAACAATCCTAGAACCCCTCCCAGGCCGCGCAATTGCGCGGCCAGCGCCTTGTCGCCGGCATTGATGCGATTCGCGAGCTCGAACAGCACCGCCACGGCCTCCGGCGTGCCGAAGTCATCATCCATCGCGGCACGGAAGCGTTTGGCATGCGGCTCGTTCCAATTGACCGCAGCTGGCCCGGAGAAATCCTGCAGTGCCGTATAGAGCCGGGTGAGCGCGGCCTTCGCGTCGTCCAGATGCGCATCCGAATAATTGAGCGGGCTGCGGTAATGCGCGCGCAGGATGAAGAAGCGCACCACCTCCGCATCGTATTTCTTCAGCACCTCGCGCACGGTGAAGAAATTGCCGAGGGACTTCGACATCTTCTGCTCGTCGACGCGCACGAACGCGTTGTGCATCCAGTAGTTGACGAACTTGCCACCGCTCGGCACCCTCGGACTGCGCAATCTCGTTCTCGTGGTGCGGGAACTGCAGGTCCTCGCCGCCGCCGTGGATGTCGAAGTGCTCGCCCAGCAGCTTGCCGCTCATCGCCGAGCACTCGATGTGCCAGCCGGGCCGGCCGTCGCCCCACGGCGAGGCCCATTTCGGCTCGTCGGGCTTGGAGCGCTTCCACAACACGAAGTCGAGCGGGTCGTGCTTCGACGTGTCGACGTCGACGCGCTCGCCGGCGCGCAGCTCATCGAGCGATTTGCCGGAAAGCTTGCCGTAACCGGTGAAGCGGCGCACGGCGTAGTTCACATCGCCGCTTGCGGCCTGGTAGGCAAGATTCCTGTCTTGCAGCCGGCGGATGATGTCCTTCATTTCCTCGACGTACGCGGTGGCGCGCGGCTCATGATCGGGCTTGTCCACGCCGAGCGCCGCGAAGTCCTCGTCCATGGCGCGAATGAAGCGCGCGGTCAGCGCTTCGATCGGCTCGCCGTTTTCCTGCGCGCGGCGGATGATCTTGTCATCGATATCCGTGATATTGCGCACGTAGGTGACGCGGTAGCCGCTGGCGAGCAGCCAGCGCCGCACCATGTCGAACGCGACCATCATGCGGGCGTGCCCCACGTGGCAGTAGTCATAGACGGTGATGCCGCACACGTACATGCGCACTTCACCCGGGCGCAAGGGAATGAATTCCTGCTTGGCCCGGCCGAGGCTGTTGTAGATCTTCAGGATTACTCCGATTGTGAAGCGACGGGGCTTGGTCTAAAATGCAGCGCTTCGTAGGGCCTTGAAAATATTAGCACAATGATGAGTTTAGCCGCCCGCTTGGCTGGCATCGTTTGCGCGCTCGCTTGCGCGCTGCCGGCATTCGCCAACGACCTCGAGGACGCGGCCAAGCACCTGAAAGCGGGTCAGCATAAGCAGGCGCTCGAGCGCGTCAACAAGGCGCTCGCCGCCAAGCCGCGCGATCCGCAGGCGCGCTTCCTCAAGGGATTGATCCTCACCGAGCAGGGCAATAGCAAGGAAGCGATCGACATCTTCACCAAGCTTACGCAGGACTATCCGGAGCTGCCGGAGCCTTATAACAACCTTGCCGTGATCTACGCCTCGGAGGGGCAGCAGGTCGGCCTCACGCCGGTGATCATCTCCGACGAAATCGAATGGAGCGATGCCGCCGATGTCGAGCGGGAGCGGGCTGCGCTCGCCGGAGCGCTCGAGCAATGGCGCGCCGACTGGCAGAGCCGGGACACCGAGCGCTATCTCGCCCACTATTCGAGCCGGTTCGCTGCGCCGGGGCAGGACCTCGAAGCCTGGGGCGCGCACAAGCGCAAAGTGAACGGCGCCAAGCAATGGATCAAGGTTGGCCTGTCGCGAGTGGCGATGTTCCGCTACCCGCGCGAGCGCGATTTCGTGGTCGTCACCTTCGACCAGGACTACAAGTCGAGCGGTCTGTCGAACGTCATGCGCAAGCGCCAGTACTGGGTCAAGGAAGGCGCGAGCTGGAAAATCATCTACGAGGGAGCCGGATGAACTTCAAGTTTCTTTTCTTTGTCTCTGCAGCCGCGGTGGCCCCCAACGGTCTCGCTGCCGATCCGCAGGTCGACGTGCGCACCAGCGCCGGCACGATTCGCCTGGAGCTCTACCCCGCCAAGGCACCCAAGACGGTGGAAAATTTCCTGCAGTATGTGCGCGACGGCCACTACAACGGCACCATCTTCCACCGCGTGATCGACGGCTTCATGATCCAGGGCGGCGGCTTCGCGGTGAACTTCAAGCAGAAGCCGACGCGCTCGCCGGTGGTCAACGAGGCGCAGGGCGCGGTCAAAGGCGGATTGAAGAATGACGCCGGCACCATCGCCATGGCGCGCACCTCCGATCCGAACTCGGCCACCGCGCAGTTTTTCATCAACGTCGCGGACAACTCGTTCCTCAACTGGGGCGACCCGCGCGGCGATGGCAACGGCTACGCGGTGTTCGGCCGCGTGGTCTCGGGCCAGGACGTGGTGACCAAGATCGCCAAGACCGCGACCGGACCCGGCGGCCCGTTCCCGAGCGATGTGCCGCGCCAGCCGGTGGTTATCGAGGCCGTAACGCTCGTTCCCGCCCAAAAATAGCAAAACGCGGGCGTTGAGCACGCTCTTCATCTCCGATCTCCATCTCACCGAGGAGCGGCCGGAGGCGAACGAGCGCTTCATCGAGCTGCTGGAGGGCAAGGGCCGCGCCGCCGACGCGCTGTACATCCTCGGCGACTTCTTCGAGTACTGGATCGGCGATGACGACCTCGGCGAGCCGTTCAACGCCGTGATCGCCGGGCTGCTGAAGGACCTCACCCAGCGCGGGGTGCGGGTCTACCTGATGCACGGCAACCGCGACTTCCTCATCGGCGAGGGCTTCTGCGCCGCCACCGGGGCCGAGCTTCTGGGCGACCCTACCGTGGCGCAAATTGGGGGCACGGACACCCTGCTGATGCACGGCGATACGTTGTGCACCGACGACGTGGAGTACCAGGCGTGGCGCCGCAAGGCGCGCGACCCGGCCTACCAGGCGGATTTCCTGGCCAAGCCGCTCGGCGAGCGCCGCAAGGCGGTGGCTCAGATGCGCGAGAAGAGCAGGCAGGTGGTGCAGGAAAAGACCGCCGAGATCATGGACGTGAGCGATGACGCGGTGCGGCAAGCGCTGCGGACGCATGGCGTGCGCCGCCTGATCCACGGCCACACCCATCGGCCGGGCCGCCACGTGGTGGACGTGGACGGCGAGCGCTGCGAGCGCTGGGTGCTGCCCGACTGGTATGGGCGCGGCGGCTACATCCAAGTGGACCGGGGCAATCCGAGGCTGGTGCAGTTCTAGCGGTACGTCGTTTGCTCGCAGCCGGAAGCAGTTCCACCCCTCCGGAAAGGACCACCCCGTGCCGCGCAGCCGCGCCAAGACCAGTGCCGACGCCATCGACCTGCTCAAGCAGGACCACGACCGCGTCGAGAAATCATTCAAGGAGTTCGAAAAGATGGACCGGCAGGACAGCGAGGCCTGCCAGCGCCTGATCAGCGCCGTGTGCGCGGAGCTCGCCGTGCACACCACTCTCGAGGAGGAGATTTTTTATCCCGCGGTGCGCGAAGCGATCGACGACGAGGACGTGATGAACGAGGCGGCGGTCGAGCACGAGACGGCTCGCATGCTGATCGACCAGCTGGAGAACATGGGGCCGGACGACCCGAACTACTTCGCGACCTTCACCGTGATCGGCGAGTACGTGCGCCACCACATCAAGGAGGAGCAGAGCGAGATGTTTCCGGCCGCGCGCAAGGCCGGCCTGGACCTGCCGGCGATCGGCGAGCGCATGCGCCAGCGCAAGGAAGAGCTGACCGAAAAGGCCCAGGCATGAAACCGAGCCCCGCCAAGCCGACGAACCCGGGCGACGCATGTCGCAACTGCGGCGGCACGGGGAAGATCGTGCGCGGAATCGGCGGCGCCTGACGGCCTAAGCCGTCGTCGCTCGCTGGTCGGCGAGCGGCAGGACCAGCGTAAAGGTGCTGCCCTCGCCCGGCCGGCTGGCAAGCCGCAGCTCGCCGCCGAGCAGCCGGGTGAGCTCTTTGCTGATCGAAAGGCCAAGGCCGGTGCCGCCGTACTGGCGGCTGGTGCTGCCATCGGCCTGCTGGAAGGCCTCGAAGATGAGCTGCTGCTTGTCGGGCGGGATGCCGATGCCGGTGTCGCTGACCGCGAACGCCACGCGTCCCGGCACATCCGGCTTGATGCTGAGGCTGACGCCGCCGTTGACGGTGAACTTGAGGGCGTTGGCCAGCAGGTTCTTCAGCACCTGCTTGAGGCGACCGGCGTCGGTGCGCAGGGTGGGCGGCAGCGCGGGGTCGACGGTGATCGAGAACTGCAGGCCCCGGTCCTGCGCCACCTGGCGGAAGGTGCGCTCGAGATCCGCGCGCAGGTCCGCGAAGGTAGTCGGCGCCACATGCAGCGCGGTCACCGCGCCGGACTCGATCTTCGCCAGATCCAGCAGGTCGTTGATCAGCGAGAGCAGGTCGAGCCCCGAGGCCTGGATGGTCTGCGCGAACTTCACCTGCTTGGCGGTCAGGTTGCCGCCGGCGTTGTCGGCCAGCAGCCGCGCCAGGATCAGCAGGCTGTTTAGAGGCGTGCGCAGCTCGTGCGACATATTCGCCAGGAACTGCGATTTCGCCTCGTTGGCGCGCTCGGCGGCGAGCTTGGCCTCCTCCAACTCGGCGGTGCGCCGGCTGACACGCGACTCGAGCTCGCTCATCGCCGCTTCGAGCTGGCGCAGCGCGGCGCAGAGCACCAGGCCGGTGAACACCAGCGTGGCGACGAAGAGCAGCAGCAGCGCCAGCGCTTCGTGCATCGGCTGGCCGGCGAAGGGGCCGCGCTTCACCACCAGCGTGTACCAGAGCGCCATGGCGCAGACCGCGGCGACCGCCGTGGTCACCCCGCGCTGGCCGAAGCGGAACGCGGCCCAGACGACGAATGGCACGATGAGGAAGGTGCGCGCCCCGCTGCCGTGGAACACGATCTGCGCCGCGCCGAGGAGAAGCACGCCGAAGACCGCGGCCTCGGCCAGGCGGCGGGGCTCCCAGCGCAGCTTGCCGGCCCAACTCAGGATGAGCGGGGTGAAGATCAGCACGCCGCAGGCGTCGCCCTGCCACCACGTCGACCAGTTGGCGAGGAGGTCGCCCGGCGGCATGCGGTAAAGGAGGCCGATCGCGGCAAGGCCGAGCGTCGGCGCGATCGTGCTGCCCAGCGCGGCCAGCAGCACGAAGCGCACCACGTGGTCGATGTCGTCGAAGCGGTGCGGAGCGCTGACGTGCCGGCGCACCAGCGCCGCCATCGCCACGGCCTGCAACGAGCTTCCGGCAGCGATGGTGAGCGCCGCGAGGATCACGCCATCAATCGAGATATTGGCAAGGAAGCTGCCAGCGAGGACCGCCGGCCAGAGCCGCGTACCGCCGAGAAGCAGGGCGGCGAGCGCGATGCCCGAAGGCGGCCAGACGGCGGTCGCGTAACCGGGCGGAATGGCCGTCAGCAGCGAGAGCTTCGCCGCGCCGAAATAAGCGACGGCGACCAGCACCAGCTGGGCGGCGTAGGCTATCCGGCCTCCAGACCTCGCGAGAGGTCTTGCTTCAGGTCTTCCACGGCCTCCAAGCCTACCGCGAGGCGGACCAGGCCGTCGGTGATTCCCGCGGCAGCGCGCGCCTGCGGCGAGATGCGGCCATGCGTGGTACTGGCGGGATGGATGATGGTGGTCTTCACGTCGCCCAGGTTGGCGGTGTGCGAAATGAGCTGCGCGGCGTCGATCACGCGCCACGCCTCCGCTTTGCCGCCTGTCACTTCAAACGACAGCACGGCGCCGGCCGCGCGCTGCTGGCGCTTCGCCAGCTCGTATTGCGGGTGCGAAGGCAGTCCGGGGTAGTGCACGCGGCTCACCGCCGGGTGCGCCTGCAACCAGCGGGCGAGCTCCAGCGCGGACGCCGACTCGGCCCGGATGCGCAGCTCCAGCGTCTCCAGGCCCTTGAGCAGCACCCAGGCGTTGAACGGCGCAAGCGCCGGGCCGGCGGTGCGTAGGAACGGAACCAGCACATCGCCGACCAGCGCCTTCGAGCCGCAGATCGCGCCGCCCATCACCCTGCCCTGCCCGTCGAGGTACTTGGTCGCGGAGTGGACCACGATGTCGGCGCCGAGCTCGAGCGGCCGCTGCAGCGCCGGCGTGCAGAACACGTTGTCCACGGCGAGAAGCGCATTCGCGCTCTTGGCGACCCGTGCCAGCGCCGCGATGTCGGACACCTCGGTGAGCGGATTCGATGGAGTCTCGAGGAAGAAAAGGCGCGTGTTCTTGCGCACCGCCTTCTCCCACTCCTGAACCTGGGTGGGCGAAACATAGCTGGTCTCGATGCCGAAGCGCCCGAGGATGTTGTTGAAGAGCTGGATGGTGGCGCCGAACACCGCGTTCGAGCACACCACGTGGTCGCCCGCCTTGAGGTGGACCATCGCCGTGGCGAGGATCGCCGCCATGCCCGAAGCAGTGGCGACGCAGCTTTCGGCGCCTTCCATCGCCGCCAGGCGATCCTGGAACATGGACACGGTGGGATTGGTGTAGCGCGAATACACCATTCCTTCTTCGTTGTTGGCGAAGCGCGCCGCCGCCTGCGCCGCGTTGTCGAACACGAAGCTCGAAGTGAGGAACAGCGCTTCGGCGTGCTCGTTGAACTCGGTGCGCACCTGGCCGGCGCGCACGCCCTTGGTAGACAGCTGATGCTCTTTTGCCATAAAAAAACCCGGCCTCTCTTTAGCTAGCGGACCGGGTCTCCTGGGAGAACTGCGCGGCACGCTTTAGCGGTATTTGTTACGCGCCCGCAAGCTGTGGCTCAAATCGGCGCGAAAAAAGAATTATATCAGGCAGCCAAATTCAGATCGAGCTGCGGCGCTTCATCGTCGCTCGAGTCGCGCCTGGCGTCGCGGCTGATCTCGATCGAGCGCAGGTAGTCGGTGGTGATGTCCCCGGTGATGTAGTGGCCGTCGAAACACGAGGTCTCGAAGCTGGTGAGCTTCGGGTTCACGCGGCGCACCGCGTCCTTCAGTGCTTCGAGGTCCTGGAAAATCATCGCATCGGCGCCGATCTCGCGCCCGACCTCGTCCTCGCTGCGGTGCGCGGCGATCAGCTCGGCGCGCGTCGGCATGTCGATGCCGTAGACGTTCGGAAAGCGCACCGGCGGCGCGGCGGAAGCGAAGAACACCTTGCGCGCGCCGGACTCGCGCGCCATGGCCACGATCTCGCGGCTGGTGGTGCCGCGCACGATGGAGTCGTCGACCAGCAGCACATTCTTGCCGCTGAACTCCATCGCCATCGGGTTGAGCTTCTGGCGCACCGAGCGCGTGCGCACCGCCTGCCCGGGCATGATGAAGGTACGGCCGATGTAGCGGTTCTTGACGAAGCCCTCGCGATACGGCACGCCCAGGCCGGCGGCGAGCTGCAGCGCCGAGGGCCGGCTCGAGTCCGGGATCGGGATCACCACGTCTACCTTGAGGTGCTGGTAATGGCGGCGGATCTTGTCGGCGAGCTTCTCGCCCATGTTGAGGCGCGACTCGTACACCGAGGCGCCGTCGATCAGCGAGTCGGGCCGCGCGAGGTATACATACTCGAAGATGCAGGGGTTCAGGCTGGCATGCGGAGCGCACTGCTGCGCGAAGAAGTTGCCGGCTTCGTCGATGAACACCGCCTCGCCCGGGCCGATGTCGCGCAGCACCCGGAAGCCGAGCGCGTCCACCGCCACCGATTCGGACGCCACCATGTACTCGGTACCGCTGTTGGTTTCGTTGTAGCCGATCACCGCCGGGCGGATGCCGAACGGATCGCGGAACGCGACCACGCCGTAGCCGGCGATCATCGCCACCACCGCGTACGCACCTCGCACGCGGCGATGCACGTTCGCCACCGCGGTAAAGACCGTCTGCGGATCGAGACGCAGCTTGACCGAGGCCTTCTCGAGCTCGTAGGCGAGCACGTTGACCAGCACCTCGGAGTCCGAGCCGGTGTTGATGTGGCGCCGGTCGGTGCGGAACATCTCGTCCTTCAGCTGATCGGAATTCGTCAGGTTGCCGTTATGGCCGAGGACGATGCCGAAGGGCGAGTTGACGTAAAAAGGCTGCGCCTCGGCGGCATTGAACGCCGAACCGGCCGTCGGGTAGCGGCAGTGGGCGATGCCGATGTTGCCGGGCAGCGAGCGCATGTTCCGCGTGCGGAACACGTCGCGCACCATGCCGGGCGCCTTGTGCATGTGAAACGAGTTGTGCTCGGCCGTGACGATGCCCGCGGCGTCCTGTCCGCGATGCTGAAGGAGCAGAAGCCCGTCGTAGAGCAGCTGGTTGACGGGCGAACGGGCGACGATTCCGAGGATTCCGCACATGGGAGACGATTTCCCGGTGTGGTTTAACGGCTAATTATATTTCAAGCGATTGGCCAGTGCCGGCGGCAACCAGGGCCGCAGCTGGATCACCGTCTGGGCCAGCGAATAACCGGTCGCTGATTCGGTCCAGGCCGGATGACGCGGCAGCGAAGTGACGCCGGCGATCATCGCGAAGCCCACGACCAGCACCAGGCCGCGCAGTAGCCCGAACAGCGCACCGAGCCAGCGGTCGAGGCTTTGCAGCACCGACACGCGAATGAACTTGGTGACCAGCGCGGTCAGCAGCGTGGTCAGCACCAGCGTGCCGATAAACACCGCCAGGAAAGCGCCGACCACGCGGAACTCCGGGCGCATGTTGGCCGGAAAGCTCTCCGACAGCGGTGCGGCCAGCACGTTGGCGGCGACAAAAGCCAGAATCCAGCCGGCCAGCGAGAGCACCTCGTGCACTAGCCCGCGCCACGCGCCCCACGCAATCGAGAGGGCCAAGATGACGATCACGGCGTAGTCGAGCCAGGTCATCGCACCGCCTTCATCCGCTCTTCGTGCTCACGGCGCCCGGCCGGAAGCCCAGCCCCTTGAGTTGCTCGAGTGCCTTGTCCGCGGCCTGGCGCGTCGGAAACGGCCCGGCGCGCACGCGGGTCAGGTTGCCTTGCACGGGTTCGGTGTAGTGGGGCATCTTTGCCGCCTTGAGCTTCGCGATCGCCGCCTGCGGGTTGCTGAAGACGCCGACCTGGACGACGAATTCTTCAGCAGGAGGAGGCGCATCCGCTTTTTTCGACGGTTCCTGCTTTTTTGCGGGTTCGACTTTCCTGGGCGGCGGCTTGGGCGCGAAGGGCGTTTCGTCTTCCCCCGGGATGCGCACGCTGACCGGAGCAGTGCCGCGCGGCTCGGGATCGAACACCATCGGCAGCACGATCACCGCGGCGAGCACCAGCGCCACCGCGCCCACCAAGCGCCTGCGGCCGCGGCGCTTCAGCGTTTCGACGTCTTGTTGTTTTTCTTCAGCCATGACATCGCTTCGCCCACGGTAAGGAACGAACCGAACACGACGATCTTATCACCCTCCTCCGCGCGCTCCAGCGCCGCGGCGAGCGCATCGCCGGGCGAAGGAAATTTTTCCGCTTGCGTGCTCGGCTGTGCAGTCCGGAGAATTCCTTCCAGGTCTTGCGCCGAGGCGGCACGCGGGCCGGGAAGCGAGGCAAGGTGCCAGCGCGTGATGCGCGGCGCCAGCACGCGCACGACGCCGGCAATGTCCTTGTCGCGCAGCATGCCGCACACCGCGATGGTCTCGGGCGCGAAGCCGGACGCGGCGAGATTGTCGGCGAGGTTGCGCGCCGCCTCGACGTTGTGCGCGACGTCGAGGATCACTTGCGGGCGGCCGGGCAGTACCTGGAAGCGCCCGGGCAGCGTGACCTCGACAAGGCCGCGCCGCACCTCTTGCATCGCCACCGGGAGCTCGAGCGCGTCCAGTGCACACAGCACGGCGGCGGCATTGCGCAGCTGGATACTTCCGCGCAGCGCGGGATGCGCGAGCCCGGCGCGCTTGCCGCGCGGACCCCAATACGACCACTGGCTCTCGTGCCGCTCGAAGCCGAAGTCCTGTCCCAGGAAGAGCTTGTTGCCCACCGCGCCGCGCACGGAATGCGGCGAATCGGGCTCGGCGATAACCGCGGGGCGATGCGGGCGGAAGATGCCGGCCTTCTCTCGCCCGATCGATTCGCGGTCCGCACCCAGATAGTCGACATGGTCGATGCCGACGCTGGTGAGGATCGCGCAATCGGCATCCATTGCATTCACCGCGTCGAGCCGCCCGCCCAGCCCGACCTCCAGCACGGCCGCCTCGATCGTCCTTTGGTGAAAGACCCAAAAAGCAGCCAGGGTGCCAAACTCGAAATAGGTGAGCGGTACTGCGCCGCGCGCCGCCTCCACCGCTTCGAAGCCTTCGCACAATTCCTCATCGCCGGCTTCGATGCCCGCGATGCGCACACGCTCGTTGTAATCCACGAGATGTGGCGAGGTATAGAGCCCGGTGCGATACCCCGCCGCCCGCAGAATCGATTCGAGCATCGCGCAGGTAGACCCCTTGCCGTTCGTTCCGCCGACGATGAATACCGGGGATTGCAGGCGGATCTGCATGCGCGCGAGGACCTGGACCACCCTTTCCAGGCCGAGCGCGATCGGCTGCGGGTGTTGGCGTTCGATGAAAGCGAGCCAGTCGGAAAGCGAGCGCGACACCGCCGGTGTTCTCTTGTAGACGCTCGCTAGGGCCGCAGACCAGAGGCGCGGATCATCCAGTTGCCGCCCGTGGGGCCCTGTGAGGTTGCGACGATGCCAGTAACGGAGTTGCGGTCGTGCGTGCACGCGCCGACGCCGGTGCCTGTCACGCGCCGTCGAATCACGAGATTGCCAGCGCAATCGCGCTTGAGGAGCGGGGGGTCGATGGAAGCGAGCTCGATTGCGACGCAGCCGTCGCCCACCGTCCCGACCTGGAAGCTGGTGTCGATGTGCGCCGGCGTAAAGAGCGCAATCGCAGTTCCATCGGCGGCGAGCGAGACATCGGGCTGAAGGATGGTGTCATTGCCCAGCTGCGTTGCAATCGAGTGGTCCGCCAGCTTGCCCGCATAACGCCAGGTCCAGCTTGCCGGCGGACCGGACGGGTCGGTCGCGAATACCTGCGTGCTCGTGTTCGGGTAGTCCGGCGTCGTGCCCACGAAGGCGAGGCACTCGACGACGAGGTACAGCGTCTGATTGCGCGTAAACAGCGTGGGATTGTTCAGCATCGCGCAATGCTGGATCGGCAGGCCGGCAAGCTGGTCGAGGCGCACGTTCGGCTGGTAGGCTGCCGCTGTCGCGGAGACGCCCAGCACCGTCTCCTGCGGCTGCGCGCTCGTGAGGCCGGCCGGCGAAGCCGCCGTACCGATGCGCACCTGCCAGCTCGTCGCGTATTTCGGGTTATAGCCAGTCAAGGGCCGCAGAAAGTAGCGCAGGTGCGCCCCGTACCAGGTCGTGACGCCGCCGGAGGTGATCGTCGCAAGGGATGCCGTTTCGGAGCTGCTCCGCCCGTTCTCGCCGCTGCCTTCGGGATCCGCGATTGGCACATCGGGCCAGAGCGTGCCAACGAGTGCAAACGTAGCGCCACCGTCGTCGCTGCGCGCGAGGCGGTTCTCGGCCGCGGCCATCTGCACCGGGCTACCATCGAGCGCCTGGCCCGCAACCACGTGCGGCCACGTGTAGGCGAGCCAGACTCGGCCCGCAACGTCGGGATCACTCGCCAGAGACGGATCGGCAAAGCCCTTGAACGTGCCGGGATTGTTGTGGGGTGCATCGCCCGCGATCTGGATCACGTTGCAGCTGCCCGTGGCCGAGCAGTTGACCTCGGCAACCGCGGGCGGCGCGCGGCACTCCACGGAGTTGTCGCCACCACCGCTGCACGCGGTCACCAGCAGGCACAGCAGCGCCATAGGGCTCTTGCTTGCGGCCATCCGTCACATTCTAGCCAGCCGACGAGCCCGCGCCCTGCTCGTGGAGCCTGCGCACGGTGTCTATCGTGTCGGCTTCCTCGGGCCGCTTGTCCGGCCGGTAGCCCTTGACGCGCGCGAAGCGCAACGCCATGCCGCCCGGATACTGCGAGCTCTGCTGCACATCGTTGAACGCAATCTCCACCACCAGCTCGGGACGCACGTAAACGGTCCACTGGTCGCGCTTCGTTTCGCGCGCCAGGAGCTCGCGCGTCTGCCATTCGAGCGTCTCATCGGTGAGGCCCTTGAAGGTCTTGCCGAGCATCACGTAGCCCCCGGTGGCCGGGTCGCGCGCGCCCAGATGCAGATTGGAAAGCCAGCCCTTGCGCCGGCCGCTGCCCCACTCCACGCCGATCACCACGAGGTCGAGCGTGTGCGCGCTCTTCACCTTCAGCCAGCCCGCGCCGCGCCGCCCGGCTTCGTACGGCGCATCGAGCGCCTTGGCCATCAGGCCTTCATGACCGTGGGCACGCGCGTCGGCGTAAAACGCCTCGGCCTGCACCACGTCTGACGTGATGAGCGAAGGGGTCAGCAGCGCAGACGGCAGCGCCTGGGCGAGAAGCTCACGGCGCTGCCGCGCGCCGAGATCCACCAGCGGCTGGTCGCCGCGCAGCAGGCAATCGAAGAAGAACACCGAGAGCGGCAGCTCCTTGCGCAACGCCTCGTCCTCGAGCTTGCGCCCGAAGCGCCGCATGGTGACCTGAAAGGGATGCGGCCGCCCGTCCGCACGCAGCGCGATCGCTTCGCCGTCGAGAATCAAATCCGCGTCGATCGTCTTCACCGCGGCGAGCACCTCAGGCACGCGAGCGGTCACGTCGTTGAGGTTGCGGGTGAACACGCGAATGTCGTCGCCGGCCTTGTGTACTTGGACGCGCACGCCATCGAGCTTCCATTCCAGAAGCGCAGTGCCAAGGTCCTTGAGGGCAGCCGAGAGGTCCTCCGCGGGCTGTGCAAGCATGGGCAGCACTGGCTGCATCAGCTGGACGGAGAACTGCTGGAGCGCGGCCCTACCGCCACCCAGCACGGCGCGCGCCACTTGCGGAATGCCGCCGGCGAGCGTGGCGGCGCGGCGTATCTCCCCAGCGGGAATGTCGGTGGCGGCGGCGAGCGCCTCCAGCATCACGCCCTCGAGCGCCCCCTGACGCAGCTCGCCCACGATCAGGCGCAGGAGGAAGTCCTGCTCGTCCGCGGTTGCCTTGCCGAATAGATCGCCGAGCTGCGTCTGGCGTGCGGAGGACGCGCCCTTGCCCTTGACCGTGTTCAGGGCCTGAAACGCGGCGTCCACGTCCGCCACCGTGAGGCTCGCTGAAGCCGCAGCATGACCCATGACGGCTTGCAAGGTCGCATAGCCGAGCGTCAGCTTGCCTTGGCGGATGTCCCCGCTGAGCCACGGCAGCGCGATCTCGATTTCAGCGGGCGCCAGCGCGCGCAGGCAATCGGCGATCACGCGGATCTTCGCCAGCCGGCTCGAGGTCGCCGCGACCGCGGCCGACGCGCGCACGACGTCGGCGAGCAGGGTCACGCCGCGCGCATCACGGGACGCGCATTACGCCACCGTTTCGGCGGGCAGGCCTTGCAGCAGGGACAGCACGGAGTGCAGCCGGTCGCGCAGCTGACGGCGGTCGACGATCATGTCGATCGCGCCTTTCTCCAGCAGGAACTCGGCGCGCTGGAAGCCCTCGGGCAGCTTCTGCCGCACCGTCTGCTCGATCACGCGCGGGCCGGCGAAGCCGATCAGCGCCTTCGGCTCGGCGATGACCACATCGCCGATCATCGCGAAGCTCGCCGACACGCCGCCCATCGTCGGATCGGAAAGCACGCTGACGAAAGGCAGCCCGCGCTCGGCGAGGTCGGTGAGCGCGGCGGTGGTCTTGGCCATCTGCACCAGCGACAGCGCGCCTTCCTGCATGCGCGCCCCGCCCGAGGCGGTGACGCAGATGAACGGCAGCTTCTGCTCGATCGCCACGCGCACGCCGCGCACGAAGCGCTCGCCGACCACCGAGCCCATCGAGCCACCCATGAAGTCGAACTCGAAGGCCGAGCACACCACGCCGAGCGACTTGATCGCGCCCTGCATCACCACCAGGGCGTCGCCCTCGGCGGTCTCCTCCTGCGCCTCGGCCAGGCGCTCGCTGTAGCGGCGCGAGTCCTTGAACTTGAGCGGGTCGAGCGGCAGCACCTCGGAGCCGATCTCGAAGCGGCCGTCGGCGTCGAGCAGCGCGTCGAGGCGCGGGCGCGCGCCCAGGCGCTCGTGGTGGCCGCACTTGGGGCAGACGTTCAGGTTCTTCTCGAGGTCGGTGCTGTAGAGCACCGCGTCGCACGCCGCGCACTTGGTCCACAGGCCCTCGGGAACGGTCTTGCGCGCGCCCGAACCCGTGCGCTGGATTTTCGGCGGCAGCAGCTTCTGCAGCCAGCTCATGTGTCGAGCGCCTGTCGGATCGGCTTCAGGAACGCCTTGACCCGGGCCACCGCGCCGTCGGCCGCCCCGGCTTCGATCTCCTGGATGATGCGGCTGCCGATGACCACCGCGTCGGCCGACTGCGCCACGCGCCGCGCCGACTCCGCGTCGCGGATGCCGAAGCCGACGCCGATCGGCAGGTGCGTCGCGGCGCGAATCCGCGGAATCCTCGAACTGATTTCTGAAAAATCGATATTCGCGGCACCCGTGATGCCGCGCAGGGAGACGTAGTAGAGATAGCCCCCGCCGACGCGGCCGACCTGCTCGATGCGTTTGTCGGTCGATGTCGGCGCCAGCAGGAATATCGGATCGATACCGGCCTTCTTGGCCAGCGCGGCGAACTGCTCGCACTCCTCGGGCGGATAGTCGACCACGATCACGCCGTCCACCCCTGCCGCCTTGGCGGCGGCGATGAACTTCTCGGTGCCCATGGCTTCGACGGGGTTCGCGTAACCCATGAGAACGATGGGGGTCGCGGCATCGGATTTCCGGAATTCAGAAACGAGCTTTAAAACATCGCCCAACCCGACGCCATGCTTCAAGGCACGTTCGCCGGCGCGCTGGATCACGGGACCGTCGGCCATCGGGTCGGAGAACGGCACGCCGAGCTCGAGGATGTCCGCGCCCGCTTCCACCAGCCCGCGCATCAGCGGCACGGTGAGCGAGGGATGGGGATCGCCGGCGGTGATGTAGGGAATGAGCGCCTTGCGCTTGTCGCGCCCCAGCGCCTGGAAGCGACCCTGGATGCGCGACATGCTCAGAACTTGAGCCCCATGCGCTCCGCCACGGTGTGCATGTCCTTGTCGCCGCGGCCGGAAAGGTTGACCAGCAGGATCGCGTCTTTCGCCATCGACGGCGCGATCTTCATGGCGTGCGCCACTGCATGCGCGGATTCGAGCGCCGGGATGATGCCTTCCGTGCGGCACAGCTCGTGGAACGCCTTGAGCGCGTCGGCGTCATCCACCGCGACATAGTGGGCACGCTTGCTGTCTTTCAGCCAGGCGTGCTCGGGGCCAACGCCGGGATAGTCGAGCCCAGCCGAAATGGAATGCGTCTCGGTGATCTGGCCGTTGGCGTCCTGCAGGAGATAGGTGCGGTTGCCGTGCAGCACGCCGGGTTTTCCGGCGCAGAGCGAGGCTGCGTGCTTCCCGGTCGCCAGACCCTCGCCGGCCGCTTCCACCCCGATCAACTTCACTTTGGTGTCGGCGATATATGGATAGAAGATCCCCATGGCGTTCGAGCCGCCGCCGACGCACGCGATCACCGCGTCGGGCTGCCGGCCGGCGAGCTCGGGCATCTGCACCAGGCATTCCTCGCCGATCACCGACTGGAAATCGCGCACCATCATCGGATAGGGATGCGGACCGGCGACAGTGCCGATGATGTAGAAGGTGTGGTCGACGTTCGTCACCCAGTCGCGCATTGCCTCGTTGAGCGCGTCCTTCAGGGTCTTCGAGCCGGATTCCACCGGCACCACCTGCGCGCCGAGGATCTTCATGCGCGCCACGTTGGCCGACTGGCGCTTCACGTCCTCGCTGCCCATGTACACCACGCATTCCATGCCGTAGCGCGCCGCCACGGTGGCGGTGGCGACGCCGTGCATGCCGGCGCCGGTCTCGGCGATCACGCGCGGCTTCTTCATGCTGCGCGCGAGCAGCGCCTGGCCGATGGTGTTGTTGATCTTGTGCGCGCCGGTGTGGTTCAAGTCCTCGCGCTTGATGTAGATGCGCGCGCCGCCGCATTTCTCGGTCAGTCTCTTGGCGAAATAGATGGGACTCGGGCGCCCGACATAGTGCTTGAGCTCGTCGCGGAACTCGGCTTCGAACGCCGGGTTCCTGCGCGCGTTCTCGTAGGCGACGCGCAGCTCCTCGAGCGCCGCACTGAGCGTCTCGGCGACGAAGATCCCGCCATAGGGACCGAAGTGCCCGCGCGCATCGGGCAGGTCATACATCCGCATTCCGGACCTCTGCTATGAAAGCGGCGATCTTCGCGGCGTCCTTGATGCCCTTCGCCGATTCGACGCCGCTTGACACGTCCACGCCCCACGGCCGCACACGGCGGATCGCCTCGGCGACCTTGTCGCGCGACAGCCCGCCGGACAGGATCACCGGCTTGTCGGTCGCGGGAACCAAAGACCAGTCGAAGCTCTCGCCAACGCCGCCGTACTCCGGGACATGACTGTCGAACAACCAGGCCGCCGCACTTGAAAAAGGGCGCAGGTATTCTAGCGCAGACACCCCTTCCTTCATTCTGCAGGCCTTGACGAACGGCAGGCCGAACTGCGCGCAGAAGTCCGGGGCTTCGTCGCCATGGAACTGCAGCATCGCCGGGTGCACGCGCCCGATCACCTGCGACACCTGCGCGCCGTCGGCGTTGACGAACAGCGCCACCGTCTGCACGAAGGGCGGCAGCACGTCGCGGATTTCGCGTGCGCGCTCGAGCGACAGATAACGCGGGCTCGGCGGGTAGAACACCAGGCCGATCGCGTCGGCGCCCGCTCGCGCCGCCGCGAGCGCATCGGCCGGGCGCGTGATGCCGCAGATTTTCACTCGGGTCCTTACAGTGGCAGTCCCCATCTAGCCTCGTACTCTATCCGCTCCAGATACAGGCCCTGCGGCCCGAACGTGGGCGCGGATTTGCGGCGGTCCTTCGCGTGCAGCAGCTGCTGCACCCACTGCGGCGGATGCTTGCCTTTGCCGACGTACACCAGCGTGCCGACCATGTTGCGCACCATGTGGTGCAGGAAGGCGTTGGCGCGCACCACGAAGTCGATGGTTTCCCCTCGTTTGGAGATCTCGAACTGGTGAATCGTTCGTACCGGCGACTTCGCCTGGCACTCCGAGGAACGGAACGCCGAAAAATCATGCTCGCCGACGAACAGCGCCGCCGCGGCGCGCATGCGCTCCACGTCGAGTGGAAGGTGGAACCAGCCGACGTAATGCGCCGCGAGTCCGGGACGCACCGGCCGGTTGAGAAGCTCGTAGCGGTAGCTGCGCGCGTGGGCGCTGTAGCGTGCGTGGAAATCGTCCGGCACTTCCTGCGACCACAGGACGGCCACCGAATCCGGAAGCAAGGCATTGACGCCGCGCACCCACGCGGACGGCGGGCGCTTCGCTTCGGTGTCGAAGTGCGCGACTTGCAGGCGGGCGTGCACGCCCCGGTCGGTGCGTCCGGCGCCGGTCAGCTTTACGGGGCTGCCGGCAATCGAGGCGAGCGCCGGCTCGAGGGCATCCTGCACCGCGCCGCCGCCGGGCTGGGTCTGCCAGCCGAGGAAGCGACTGCCGTCGTACTCCAGTCCTAGAGCAATCCGGATGACGCCTAGCCCAGCTTGGCGAGCAGCTGCTGCGCCGTCCCCTTCTGCGCGGCGTCGCCGTCCTTCATCACCTCGTTGAGCAGCTCACGCGCGCCGTCCTTGTCGCCCATCTCTTCGTAGGCCTTGGCAAGGTCGAGCTTGGTGGCGATTTCCTGCCATTTCGGATCGGTGCCGCCTGCCGCGGCCGGGGCGTCGGCCGCGCCGCCGAGATCCAGGCTGATGCTCGACAGGTCCGCCGCCGGCGGCGGCGCCGAGGGCGGCGCTTCGGGTTGGTTGCCGCCGAGGTCCAGGTTCAGGTCAAAGGTGAGGTCCGGGTCATCGGCGGCGGGCGCGGACGCGGGCGCAGGCGGAGCGTCGGGCGCAGGCGAGCCGAGATCGAGGTTGAAGTCGAGGCCGCCCGCGCCCTTATCCTGGGTGGTGCGCAGGTCCAGCGTCTCGTCGGTGTAAGGGCCCTTCTTCTGCGAGGCACCGCTCACATCGAAATCGAGCCCGGTGTCGCCCGGCTTGGGACCGGCATCGAGCGTGAGGTCAGGGGCCGACGCGGGGCCCTGCGCGGCACCGCCGATGTCGAAATCAAGCGTCGGTGCCGGCGCGGCTGCCGCAGCCACCGGTGCGGCCGCGGCGGCAAGAGCAGGACCCGAGGCGCCGGAACCCGCGTACAGGCCGTTGCCCGGATCGATCGAGCGGCCGAGCGCCGCAGCCTTGTCCCATTCGGGGCCGGTGCTGTTGGTGAGACCTTTGAGCTTGACCGCGGTTTGCTCGAACGACCTCGCGTCCTTGCGGTTGGCGTAGATCTCGAGCAGCTTGGCGTGCACCGGGATGCGGCTGGAGTCCTTTTGCAGCGCTTCCTTGAGGATCTCCTCGGCCTGCGCGTCCCGGCCGTAGGCCATGTAAACGTCGGCCTCGGCGATCGGATCGACCTCTTCGGCCGCCGCGCCGGCGGGCGCAGCGCTTGCCGGGGTGGCTGCAGAGCCTCCGGTGGTCGGCGCGAAGGTCGGTTCGGCAAGCGTGGAGCCGGCGGCGGCGCCGGCGGCCGCCGCGCCGATCACGCTGTCTTGAAATCTAGCCTGTGCGGTCTTTTTTTTTCTCCACGCCCACAAGGCGTAGACCAGCAGCAGCAGCGCCACCGCGCCCAGGCCGGCCAGGGCCACGGGGTTGTCCAGGAACTCGTCGAGCAGGCTGGGTTCCGGCGCGGGGGGCTTCGGCGCCGGCTTGGCGGCGGGCGTTGGGGTGGGAGCCGGCGCGGCGGGCTTTGCCGCCTCGGGCTTAGGCGTTTCGGGCTTCGCAGCCTCCGGTTTCGGCGCTTCCGGCGCTTTCGCGACTGGCGCGGGCGGCGTCGGGGCCGCCGGTGCCGGTGGTGCAGGTGATGGCGTGGCCGCAGGCTTCTCGGGCGCCTTCGCGGCCGGCGCCACCGGTGCCGGCGCCGGCGCCGGTTTGGTGCCTGCCTTCTTCTCGAGCTCGGCGAGCTGCTGATTCTTGAGCTCCAACAGCTTTTGCAGGTCGGAGACGCTCTTCTCGAGGTCGCCGATGCGCGATTGGGCTTCCTTCAGCGCGCGTTCGCGGGCGGCGGCGTCGTCGCCGCGCGCGGCCTGCGAGGCGGCGCCCGGCTTTTGCGAATCAGTCTTCGAGAGGCGGACCTGATCAGCCGGCGCAGCCGGCTTGGGCGCCTCGGGCTTGGGCTCGATACGTCCCTCGCCCTCGCGCTGTCCGGGCACTGTTTCCGCGGCTGCGGGAACGGCGGCCAGGCGGCTGCGGTATTCGCGGAACTCAGCCATGTGCGCGCGCACCAGGCGGTTCGCTTCATCGGCGTCGACACTGCCGAGCTCCTGGGCGGACGGAATGTTGAGGATGCGTCCGGCCCGCACCAGGTTCACGTTCTCGCGGATGAATGCGTCCTGGTTCGCGCGATAGATCGCGATCAGCATCTGGTTAAGCGTGATCCCGGGCGGGAGATTCGAGCGCGCGATGGAGCCGACGGTCTCGCCCTTCTTCACTTCATGCTGCGTGGTCTGTTCGGCTGCCGGCTTGGCCGCTTCCTTGACCGGATCGGTGGCGGGCTCCTTCGCCGGCTCCTCCTTGGCCGGTTCTTTGGCCGGCTCGGCGGAAGCCTCTTTCGCCGCCTCGGCGGGTGCGCTCGGCGCCGGCGCGATGACCGGAGCGGCCGGCGCCATGGGCTCGATGGGCTTGGCTTCGACCGGCGGCGGCGGTTTGGCGGCTTCCGGCGCGGGTGCGGCCGGCTTGGGCGCCGGCGGCGCGGCCGCGATCTGGTCGCGCGCCTTGTACTCCGGCGGATCCAGCAGGAAGGTGTACTCGCGCACCAGGCGTCCGCTACCCCATTGCAGCTCGATGAGGATCTCGACGAACGGGTCGTTGACCGGCGCGGTGGTGGTGACCTTCAGGATGCGCTGGCCGCCTCGACGCTCGAGCGCGAAGCGCATCGTGTTAAGCATCGCCGTCGGCTCGATGCCCGCGGCGGTGAAGGCGTCGAGCGGCGCAATGCGCGCCACCAGCGTTTCTTCCTCGCCCGGACGCAGCGCGACAATCTCGATTTCCGCGTTGAGCGGCTGACCGAGCGGCGAGAGAACGTTCAGCCTGCCAAGGCCGGCGGCATGCGTGTTGAACGGCGCCATTAGCGCCAACGCGGCTGCAAGGATCGCGAGACTTACCGCTTTGCCCACTGTTTCCCCACCCCTGAGTCTTCTTATGCCAGGACCAAGCAACATAACATCAACGGCTTAGGCCTGCAAATCGAGAAACTTTCTTGATTCTTACTGCTTTACTCCGGCATCTAAAAGGATACGCAGCATCCGGCGAAGCGGCTCGGCGGCCCCCCAGAGGAGCTGGTCGCCCACGGTAAAAGCCGCGAGGTAGTCCTTCCCCATGGGCATCGTGCGCAGGCGGCCCACGGGAACCGAAAGCTTCCCCGTGACGGCGGCCGGAGTCAGCTCGGCAAGGGTTTCTTCCCGGCGATTGGGCACCACTTTGACCCAGTCATGCGCGTCGGCGAGCATGCCCTCGATCTCATCCATCGGCAGCGGCCGGCGCAGCTTGATGGTGAGCGCCTGGCTGTGGCAGCGCATGGCGCCGACGCGGACGCAGATGCCGTCCACCGGGATGGCGTTACCGTTGCGGCCGAGGATCTTGTTGGTCTCGGCCTGGCCCTTCCACTCCTCGCGGCTCTGCCCGTTGCCCATGTCCTTGTCGACCCACGGCAGCAGGCTTCCCGCCAAGGGATAGCCGATGTTCTCGCTCGGCAGCTCGCGCGAGCGGATCGAGTCGCTCACCGCGCGATCGATGTCCAGGATGGCGGACGCCGGGTCGTTCATCAGATTGCGGGCGCTATCGCCGACGACCGCCATCTGCGCCACCAGATCGCGCATCGCCGCGGCGCCGGCACCCGAGGCGGCCTGGTAGGTCATGCTGGTCATCCACTCGATCTGGTCGCGCTGGAACAGGCCCGCCATTCCCATCAGCATGAGGCTGACGGTGCAATTGCCGCCGATGAAGTTCCTCGTGCCCTTGGCCACCGCGTCCTTGATGAGCGGCATGTTCAACGGATCGAGGATGATCACCGCGTCATCCTGCATGCGCAGCGCGCTCGCGGCATCGATCCAGTAGCCCTTCCACCCTTGGGCGCGCAGCTGCGGATAGATCTCGTTGGTGTAGTCGCCGCCCTGGCAGGAAAGGATGACCGGCAGCTTCATCAGCTGCGCGAGATCGGTGGCGTTTTTCACGCTGTCCACCGGCTTGCCGATCGCCGGCCCCTTGCCGCCGGCCTGCGAGGTGGAGAAGAACACCGGCTCGAGATGGTCGAAATCGCGCTCCTCGCGCATGCGCTGCACCAGGACCGATCCGACCATTCCACGCCAACCGACGATGCCGACTCTCAGCATGCCCATAGTTTAAAGCGCCGCCACCACGGCGTCGCCCATTTCTTGGGTGCCGGCCTTGCGCGTTCCTGCAGTGTGAATGTCGGCGGTACGCAAGCCGGACTGTAAAACTTTGGAAACCGCGCGCTCGATGCGCGCCGCGGCCTCGGGCTGCCCGAGCGAATAGCGCAGCATCAGCGCGGCGGAGAGAATCGTCGCCAGCGGATTCGCGATGCCTTTGCCCGCGATGTCGGGCGCGGTGCCGTGGATCGGCTCGTAGAGGCCTTTGCCCTTCTCGTCGAGCGCCGCCGAGGGCAGCATGCCGATCGACCCGGTCAGCATCGACGCTTCATCGGACAGGATGTCGCCGAACATATTGCCGGTGACGATCACGTCGAACTGCTTCGGATTGCGCACCAGCTGCATCGCGCAGTTGTCGACGTACATGTGGGTCAGCTCCACATCCGGGAACGCGCGCGCCTCGACGCTCACCACTTCGCGCCAGAGCTGCGACGTTTCGAGAACGTTCGCTTTGTCCACCGAGCAAACGCGCCGCGAACGCTTGCGCGCCGCCTCGAACGCTACGCGCGCGATGCGCCGCACCTCGCCCTCGGCGTAAAGCATGGTGTCGAAGCCTTCGCGCTCCTTACCCTTCTGCCGTATTCCTTTCGGTTGCCCGAAGTAAATGTCGCCGGTCAGCTCGCGCACGATGAGGATGTCGAGACCCGAAACGACCTCCGGCTTGAGCGACGAAGCCGCCGCGAGCTCGGGATGCACGCGCGCCGGGCGAAGATTCGCAAACAGGCCGAGCTCCTTGCGCAGGCCGAGGATCGCCTGCTCGGGACGCTTGGCGCGCTCGAGCTTGTCGTAGCGCGGATCACCGACGGCGCCAAAGAGGACGGCGTCGGCTTGCTTGGCGATTCTCAAGGTCTCCGCCGGCAGCGGGTCGCCATGCCGGTCGTAAGCAGCACCGCCAACGGAGGATTCCGTGAACTGGATCTTCAGGTTCAACTTGTCCAGAACCCTGCGCGCCTGCGCAATGATTTCCGGCCCGATGCCGTCACCGGGCAAAACGGCGACGTTCATTTAGAAATACCAGGGGTGCTGGGTTTTGCGCCGCGCCTCGAAGGCGGCGATCTTCTCCGAGTGGCGCAGCGTCAGGCCGATCTCGTCGAGCCCGTTGAGCAGGCAGTATTTGCGGAAACCGGTGATGTCGAAGCGATAGGTTTGCGCGCCGTCGGTGGTCGACACGGTTTGCGCTTCGAGATCCACGACCAGGCGAAAGCCCGGGAACGCGGCGCATTCGTGGAACAGGCGGTCGACCTCGGCGGCCGACAGCGCCACCGGCAGGAAGCCGTTCTTGAACGAGTTGTTGAAGAAGATGTCGGCGAAGGACGGCGCGATCACGCAGCGGAAGCCGTAGTCCATCAGCGCCCACGGCGCGTGCTCGCGCGAGGAGCCGCAGCCGAAGTTCTCGCGCGCCAGAAGGATCTGCGCGCCCTTGAAGCGCGGCTGGTTCAGCACGAACTGCGGATCCTGGCGCCAGGCGCCGAACAGCCCCTCGGCGAAGCCGGTGCGCTTGATCGATGTCAGGTACTGCTTCGGAATGATCTGGTCGGTATCGACGTTCGCGCGGTCGAGCGGGAGCACCAGGCCGTTCAGCACAGTGAATTTTTCCATCAGCTCCACCGCCTGACGTCGACAAAGTGTCCGGCAATCGCCGCCGCCGCCGCCATTGCCGGGCTGACGAGGTGCGTGCGGCCGCCGGCGCCTTGCCGGCCTTCGAAATTGCGATTCGAGGTCGAGGCGCAGCGCTCGCCGGCCTGGAGCCGGTCGGGGTTCATGCCAAGGCACATGGAGCAGCCCGGCTCGCGCCACTCGAAGCCGGCGTCGCGGAACACGCGATCCAGCCCTTCCTTCTCCGCTTGCGCTTTCACCAAGCCCGAGCCCGGCACGACGAGCGCCGCGCGCACGTTGGCGGCGATGCGCTTGCCTTTCACCACGGCGGCCGCGGAGCGCAGGTCCTCGATGCGCGAGTTGGTGCAAGAGCCAATGAAAACCTTGTCGATCTTGATGTCGGTGATGCGCTGCTTCGGCTTGAGCCCCATGTAGACCAGCGCGCGCTCCATACCTTCGCGGCGCTGGCTGTCCTTCTCGCGGTCCGGATCCGGCACGGTGTCTTCCACCGACACCACCATCTCCGGCGAGGTGCCCCAGGTGACATGCGGCTTGATCTCGCGCGCATCCAGCGTCACTTCGCGATCGAATTTCGCATCCGGGTCGCTTTTCAGCGTGCGCCAATACACCACGGCCTGATCCCAGTCTCGCCCTTTGGGCGCGAACTGCCGGCCCTTGAGGTACTGCAACGTGGTGTCGTCTACGGCGATCATCCCGGCGCGCGCGCCGGCTTCGATCGCCATGTTGCAGACCGTCATGCGGCCTTCCATCGACAGCGCGCGGATCGCGCTGCCGGCGAACTCCACCGCGCAGCCGGTGCCGCCGGCGGTGCCGATGCGGCCGATGATGGCGAGCGCTACGTCCTTCGCGGTGACGCCGCGCCCGAGCGGGCCTTCGACGTTGACCCGCATGTTCTTCATTTTTCGCTGCGTCAGGCATTGCGTGGCGAGCACGTGCTCGACTTCCGAGGTGCCGATGCCGTGCGCCAGGCAGCCGAACGCGCCGTGCGTGCTGGTATGCGAATCGCCGCACACCACCGTCATGCCGGGAAGCGTGGCGCCCTGCTCCGGGCCGATGACGTGGACGATGCCCTGGCGTTTGTCGAGATACGGGAAATAGACCTTGGCGCCGAACTCGCGCATGTTCGCGTCGAGCGTGGTGATCTGCAGCTTGGCGAGCGGATCGCGCACGCCGTCGAGCCCCTCGTTCCAGTCGGTGGTCGGCGTGTTGTGGTCGGCGGTCGCGACCACCGAGTCGATGCGCCACGGCTTGCGCCCAGCGGCGCGCAGGCCTTCGTACGCCTGCGGGCTGGTCACCTCATGGACGAGGTGGCGATCGATGTAGAGAAGCGCCGTCCCGTCTTCCTCGACGTGGACGACGTGGCTGTCCCAGAGCTTGTCGTAGAGCGTTTGACCCATGTTTCCCTGCGGAAACATGGGATTATAGGTTACTTGCCGGCTGCTGCGCTGCCTTTCGCAGCGGTATAGAGCGGCATCACCTTCTCCGAGTACACCTTCAGGTCGGCAATGCGGTCCTCGTGCGACGGATGCGTCGAGAGCCACTTCGGCGGCTGCCCGCCGCCCGACGCCTTGCCCATTTTTTCCCAAAGGCCGACCGCGGCGCGCGGATCGAAGCCGGCGCGCGCCGCGAGCTCGACCCCGATGCGGTCCGATTCGGTCTCATGCAGGCGCGAGTTCGGCAGGTTGAGCGTCACATTGGCAACCTGGCCGGCGATGCTCTGCCCCAGATCGCCCACGCCCAACAGCGCGCCGAGGATACCGACGCCCAACTGCGTGCCCATCTGACGCGACATGCGCTCGCGCGCGTGCTCGCGCAGGGCGTGGCCGATCTCATGGCCCATCACCGCGGCGATTTCATCGTCGGTCGCATTCAACTTCTGGATGAGCCCGGTATACATCGCCATCTTGCCGCCGGGCATGCACCAGGCGTTGACCTCATCAACCGAAATGACATGCACTTCCCACTCCCACTTGACCGCGTCGGGACGGAAAACCGCGGTATGCGGGATGAGGCGCTTGGTGATGTCCTGCACGCGCTTGAGCATGGCGGCGTCCTTGTCGAGCACGCCTTTCTTCTGCGCCTCGGCCATCATCTGCGCATAGGCCTTCTTCGCGCCGGCGTCGACTTCCTGCGAAGACACCATCATGCGTTGGTCGCGGTCGACGCCGACGACGCCCGCCTGCGTCGTATCCACGCTCTGGCAACCCGAAAGGAAAGCGAGAGAAACGGAAACCGCAATGATCGTCGTGCGCATGATGATCTCTCCAACGTTTAAGGGCTGCTCCAGTTGACAGCTCACAGCCCGGCTCGTTTCAACCTGCCAGCAATAAAGGCGCCTGCCAGGGCCGCGGCGGCGGATGCCGAAAAGGCTAGCTCGGCGCCGCCGCGCTCCCACGCCCAACCCGCGAGTAGCAGGCCTGCTGCCGCGCCGGCGCCATAGCTCACGCTGGAAAACAGCGCCTGGCCGCGGGCTTGCGCCGCCTCGGGAAAAACGCGATGCACCGCGGCCACCGCCGCGGCATGGAACGCGCCGAAAGTGGCGGCGTGCAGCAACTGCGCCATCAGGACTATCCAGAGCTCCCCTGCCGCCCAGCCGATGGCGGCAAAACGCAACACTCCGCAGCCCAGGCTTGCCACCAGCAGCGTCGAGAGCGCATAGCGCCGAAAGAGATGCGGCAGGTAAAGGAACACCACGATCTCCGCCGCCACGCCGAGGGTCCACAGCATGCCGATGGTCGTGCCGCTGTAGCCCTCACGCGTGAGGTGCAGACTGAGGAACGCGTACAGCGCGCCGTGCGCCACCGCGTTGCAGAAACCGGCGCCCAGCAACGCGCCGATCTCGGGCGTCATTCGCAGGCTCGCCGGCTGCGCGCCTGCGTGCACCTGGCCGCGCGGCAGAGCGAGCGCCGCGACCAGCGTGGCCAGCATGAAGAAGACGAGCACCCACGGCAGCGTGGAGATCGGCTGTCGATCGAGCCATGCGCCGCCGCCCAGCACCACGGCGATGAACCCGACCGAGCCCCAGACCCGGATCGGACCATATCGACCGATGTGTCTGGTCAGCGCGCCGAGCGTGATGGCTTCGACCAGCGGCAGCGCGCCGGCCGAGAGCAGGCTCATCAGCCCAATCACCCAGGCGATGCGCTCGGTGAATGGGATCAACGCGAATCCGCCCGCAGTCGCGGCGCAGGACGCGGCGACGATCGCGCGATGCGCGCCCGTGCGGTCCGCGACCGAGCCCCAGGCGGTCGGCACGATGATGCGCGCGATCGCCGGCAGCGCGAGCACGCCGGCGATCTCCACCGCGCTCAAATCGCGGCTGGCGAGGTAGAGCGGAAAATAGGCGACATAGCCGCCCGCGTAGGCGAAGAACAGAAAGTAGAACGCCGCAAGGCGGAACTCCATTTCTTAAATTAGCATCGGCCCGGATGTCGCGCGCTGCGTTCTACGTCCTTTTCACCGCGTCCGGATTCGCCGGGCTGATCTACGAATCGGTGTGGACGCATTACCTGAAGCTGTTCCTCGGCCATGCGGCGTACGCGCAGTCGCTGGTGCTCGCGGTCTTCATGGGCGGCATGGCCGCGGGCGCGGCGTGGTGCGCGCGCCGTTCCGCGCGCTTCACCAACCCGCTCGCCGTCTACGCGGCGGTCGAGGCGGTGGTGGGGCTCGCGTCGCTCGCCTTCCATCCGGTATTCGCGGTAGTAACCGACTGGTCCTACGAATGGCTCCTTCCCGGCCTGGGCGGTGAAACGCTGGCCCTCGGCGCGAAGCTCGCCGTTTCGTGCGCATTGATCCTGCCGCAGTCGGTGCTGCTTGGCATGACGTTCCCGTTGATGAGCGCGGGGCTGGCACGGGCGCATCGCGGCAGGGCGGGTGAATCGCTGTCGATGCTCTACTTCACCAACAGCCTCGGGGCCGCGGTCGGTGTTCTCGCCAGCGGTTTCATCTTGATCGACCTCCTGGGGTTGCCCGGCACGCTCGTGGCCGCAGGCGGCGTCAACCTCGCGATCGCGCTCCTCGTCTGGCTGCTGGCGCGGCCGGCGCGGCACACAGCAATCATTCCGGAATCCGACTCCAGGGACGCCACCGTTCCCCTGCTCCTTGCGGTGGCGTTCTTCACCGGCCTGGCGTCGTTCGTCTACGAGATCAGCTGGATCCGCATGCTCTCGCTCGTCCTCGGCGCTTCCACGCACTCCTTCGAGGTGATGCTGGCCACGTTCATCTTCGGCCTGGCGCTCGGCGGCCTGGCCGTGCGGCGGCGCGTGGATACCGTGGTCGAGCCGGTGCGCCTGCTGGCCTGGGTTCAGGTGGCGATGGGCCTCGCCGCCGCGGCGACGCTGCCGGTGTACGACTTCACCTTCGGCCTGATGGAAGCGCTGCTCAAGGGACTGGCGCGCACCGACGCCGGATATCTGCTGTTCAACCTCTCCGGCGCCGCGATCGCCGGACTGGTCATGCTGCCGGCGACCTTCTGCGCCGGCATGACGCTGCCGCTCATCACCGGCGCGCTCCTGCGCCGTGGCGCGGGCGAGGCGGCGATCGGCCAGGTTTACGCCGCGAATACGCTCGGTGCGATCGCCGGCGTGCTGATCGCCGTGCATATCGGCCTGCCGCTCGCCGGCCTGAAGGGAACGCTGCTGGCGGGCGCGGTGGTGGACGTCGCACTCGGACTCGCGCTTCTCGGCTTTCTCGAAATGCGCAAAGCCCTCGTGTGGGGCGGAGGACTGGCCGCCGCGGCGATTACGGCACTCGCGCTCGGTGTACAGCTCGACGCGCACAAGATGACCGCCGGCGTGTTCCGCCATGGCGACGTCGGCGCCTCGCGCGACGCCACCATTCTCTTCAGCAAGGACGGCAAGACCGCCACGGTGCACCTGGTGAGGTACCCCGAGGCGGTGAGCCTGCGCACCAACGGCAAGTCCGACGGCTCGATTAATCTAAACGCGGAAGGTGAGCGCGGCACGGATGAAATCACCATGGTGCTGACCGCCGCGCTGCCGCTTGCGCTCAAGCCCGAGACGAGAAGCGCCGCGGTGATCGGCATCGGCACCGGCCTTACCACGCACACGCTGCTGCAGAACCTCGACCTCGAGCGCGTCGAAACGGTGGAGATCGAGTCGGCGATGGCCGAGGCCTCGCGCGGCTTCATGCCGCGCAACAGCGCCGCGTTCGCCGATCCGCGCGGCGCGATTTTCATCGACGACGCGAAAAGCTTCTTCTCGACGCATAACCGCCGCTACGACCTGATCATCTCGGAGCCCTCCAACCCCTGGGTGAGCGGTGTGTCGAGCTTGTTCACGCGCGAGTTCTACCGCCGCATCCGCAGCCATCTGAACCCGGCGGGATGCTGGTGCAGTGGATCCAGCTCTACGAGATGGACGCCTCGCTCGTCGCCACTGTGCTGGGCGCGCTCGGCGCCGAGTTCGCGCACTACGCGGTGTTCGCGCCGAGCGACTACGACCTGCTCATCATGGCAGGCGATGCGCCGCTGCCCTATCCGCCGCAGGCGAGCGTGTTCGAGCAGCCGGGCGTGGCGAAGGAGCTGTGGACCGTGCATGTGCTGACCGCGGGCGACCTCGATGCCCGCTACCTCGGCAGCCGCGCCACCCTGGAGCCGCTGTTTGCGAGCTACGGCATGCCGGCGAACTCCGACTACGCCCCGGTGCTCGACCGCAGCGCGGCGCGGCACCGGTTCACCGAGAAAAGCGCCACCGACGTAGTCGCCCTGCTGAACGCGGAGATCCCGCTGCTCGAAATGCTCGAGCCCGGACGCAGCAAGCGCGCCGTCAACCCGCTCTTCCAGGGGGCCTATGCGTTCGAGCGCGTGGAGAACACGCGCCTCGCCTGGTACGCGCGCGACTTCCTGTTGCGCAGCCGGTCGCCGGTGCCGGAATCCGTGCCGCGCGAGCTGCAGAAAGACCTCGAGCTTTTCAAGCTGCGCCTGCTCGAATGCCGCGAGCCGCGCGAGCTCGACATCTGGCTGCACAGCGCCATCCGCGTCGCCAAGGCCCTGAATCCCTACCTCGCGCCCGATGATGCGGGCGCGGTGTGGGGGCGCATCGTCGGCAGCGCTTGCTACCCGTACCTTCAGGATTACCAGCGGCGCTGGCTGGCGCTGTTCCAGGCGGTCGGCGCGCGCAATGCGCCGCGCATGGCTGAGCTCTCTGCTTCGCTCCTCGGGGAGCAGCAGACGCTGGTTGCCGATGCGCGCGAATATCTATTGCTCTCGGCGCTCACTGGCTATGTCGCGAGTGGCGCCAAGCCGAAGGCGCTCGAGCTATGGGGCTCCTACAGCCCTTCGGTGCGCGTCACGCGACCGGCGTTCCGTCTGCTGCGCTGCCATGCCGACCCCGCCGGGTGCGGCAAGGCCTTCCGCGTTTACGCGGAGCGCTGAGGCGCCGCGGCGAAGCGCATCGCGCCCAGGACCTTGCGCGCGAAATCGGGGCTGTTCTCGAGGTGCCCCTCCAGCAGGAGCGACGCGAGCCCATGGACCAGGGACCACGCCGCCGCGCCCGCCGCCGCCGCGTCTGCGCCCAGGTGCGCGAAAGAGCCCGCGAATCGCGCGTGCAGGTCCGCGTTCGCGGGCGCGCGCGAGAACATGAGCCGGAAACGTTGCGGGTGCTCGAGCGCAAAGGCGACGTAAGCCTCGCCGAGCTCGCGCCCGGCACGATTCTCGAGCGCGGACTGGAGCTGATCGAGGCCTTCGGCCACCAAGGCGGCGAGCAGTGCTTCCCGATCGGCAAAGTGCCGATAGGGGGCGCTGTGGGAGACCCCAGCCCGACGCGCCGCCTCGCGCACGCTGAGCCCGACAACTCCTTCTTTTTCAACCATCTTCCACGCCGCCGCCAACACGGCTGCGCGCAGGTCCCCGTGGTGGTATGTTGGCATCGACAACAATGTTGCACAAAATGTGGTCGCTGTCCACTAGGGCTATAATCCGCGCGCAGGTCAACAACAAGGGAGGCATCACATGAGAATCGTCGGCATTCTTATCGCAGCTGCGGCGCTCGCCTTGGGAGGCTGCGCCTCGACGCAACCGGTTTACAACGTGCAGAACGCTCCGGTCATCCCGCCGCCCGGAAAGAATCTGACCATGACCGAAGTGAACAACGCGATCATGCGCGCCGGCTCTCAGCTCGGCTGGCAAATGCAGCCGACCGGCCCCGGCAGAATCAGCGGGCGCCTGGCGCTGCGCACTCACCTTGCGGTGGTGGACATCGAGCACGACGCCAAGTCCTACAGCATCAAGTACCGGGACAGCCAGAACCTGAACTTCGCCGATGGCCAGATTCACAAGAACTACAACGGCTGGATCCAGAACCTGGATAAAGCCATTCGCGCCCAGCTCACTTATCCCTGATGGGCGCTGTGATGCATTCTGCGCCGCCCGAGCGCGAGCTCGCCGACCTGCTGGTCGAGGTCCTTCACCTCGAGGTGGCGGCGGGCGAAATCGACCCCGAGGCCCCGCTCTACGGCGACCAGGGTCTCGGGCTCGACTCGATCGACATCCTGGAAATCGCGGTCGCGATCTCCAAGAAATACGGCTTCAAGCTGCGCTCGGACGATCCCGACAACGACCGCATCTTCGCCTCGTTGCGCGCCCTCGCCTCCCACATTGCGGAGAAGCGCGGCCAGTAGTCTTTCGGCGGGTGCGTGGCGCTTGCTGGGGCTGGGCCTGTTCATCGCCTATCCGGCCGTCGCGCACTTCGGCACGCCGGCGACTGCCCTTGCGCTGCTCGCGACGCTCGCCGCCTACATCGTTGCGAGCTTGTGCTTTCGGCATCCCTTGCGCTGGCTGGTGCCGCCTGCCGCTGGCGTAGCGGTGTTTGGGGCTTCCCCGCCGGTGGCGTGGCTGCTCTTTGTTCCGCCTATCGTCATCAACGCCATGCTCGCCTGGCTGTTTGGCCGCACTCTGGTGCACGGCCGCGTGCCGTTGATCGCGCGTTTCGCGCAGATCGAGCAAGGGACACTGAGCGCCGAGCTCGCCATCTACACGCGCACGCTGACTTGGCTGTGGACCCTGCTCTTCATCGCCGCCGCGCTGCTCTCGTCCGCGCTCGCCATGTCGGGGCATCGCGACGCCTGGTCGCTGTTCACCAATTTCATTAATTACCTGCTGGTCGGTGCGCTGTTCCTCGGCGAGTTCGCCTACCGCAGGCGCCGGTTCCCCAACTACCGCCATCACTCGCCGCTGCAACTCCTGCGCAACGTACGCGGGACGAACCTGTTCGAGCGCTAGGATGGCGGACATGGTCTTTGCGTGGCACCGCGGCAGCGCCGTCAGCGCAGGCGAGTTTGAAGCCGCGGCGCATTCGCTCGCCGCGCGGCTGCCGCGCAAGCCCTATGTGGTCAACCTGTGCGAAGACCGCTACGCGTTTACCGTGGCCTTTGCCGCGGCGCTGATCGCCGGGCAGACCACGCTCCTGCCGCCAAGCCGCGCGCCGCAAGCCGTGCGCGACTCTTGCGAGGGTCGTGACTGCTATGCGTTGACGGATACCGACGTAACGATGGAAACGACTTCTGCGCCAAAACCCATCTCGGTCGATCCTGCACAGGCCGCCGCGATCGTCTTCACCTCGGGAAGCACCGGCCGGCCGGTGCCGCATGCGAAAACCTGGGGCTCGCTGGTGCTCGGGGCGCGCGCGCTCGCCGCGCGCATCGGCGCGAGCGGCACGATCGTCGGCACAGTCCCGCCGCAGCACATGTTCGGCCTCGAAGCGACGGTGATGCTGCCCTGGCAAAACGGCCTGGCGATGCACTCCGCACGGCCGCTTTTCCCGGCCGACCTGGGCGCTGCGCTGGCGCAGACCTCCGCGCCGCGTTGGCTGATGACTTCGCCGCTGCACTTGCGCGCCTGTGTAGCCGCTCGCCAGCCGCTCCCGGACCTCGCCGGCGTGCTGAGCTCCACCATGCCGCTCGAGGTTCGCCTGGCCGAGGACGCCGAGCGCCTGTGGCGCGCCCCGGTGTTCGAGATCTACGGCTCGAGCGAGGCCGGCATGATCGCGACGCGCCGCACTGCGCTCGACGAGGCGTGGGAGCTCTGCCCCGGGGTGAGCCTGAGCGAGCACGCGGGAGAATTCTCGGTGCAGGGCGGCCATATCGTCGGGCCGCAGCGCATCGCGGACGAGCTGCGCCCGCTCGACGCCCGCCGCTTCATCCTTCATGGTCGCAAAGGCAGCCTGGTGAAGATCGCCGGCAAGCGCACTTCGCTCGAGGCGCTGAACGCGGCGCTGGTCCGAATCGATGGCGTCCAAGACGGCGCGTTCTATCTGCGCGACGGCGCCGAGCGCCTGGGCGCGCTGGTCGTCGCGCCGCAGCTTGGCCAGCGCGCGCTGCGCGCCGCCTTGCGCCGGCACATCGACCCGGCGTTTCTGCCGCGCCCCCTGCATTTCGTCGCGGCGCTGCCGCGCAACGAGAGCGGCAAGCTCACCCGCCAGGCACTGCTCGACCTGGTGGATTCGCTGGAGTCGGTTTCTTCGTGATTGAAAAGCGCGGCACCATCCCGGCCGACCACCCGGCACTGCCGGGCCACTTTCCCGGCGAGCCGATCGTGCCGGGGGTCGTGCTGCTGAATGAAGTGCTAAGCGCGATCCCGGGGCCCATGCATATTCCATGGGCGAAATTCCACGCCCCGCTTCTTCCCGGCGAAGCGTTCGCCATCCGCATCGAAGGCACCCGGTTCAGCGTGCACCGTGGGGATACGCTCATCGCCTCCGGCAGCGTGCGCCCCGCATGAGCGCGGTGTGGCTGGAGCAGCGCGAGCGCGGCAGCCTTGCCGTGATGAAAGGCGGGGTGCGGCTTCTGCTCAGCGTGGGGCACAAGTTCGGGCGCCTGCTGCTCTATCCGACTTGCGCCTACTTCCTCGCCTCTTCGCGTCAGGCGCGTGCAGCGTCGCGCGACTATCTCAGCCGCGTGCTTGGCCGGCCGGCGCGGCTTCTGGATGTCGCGCGCCACTACCTTACGTTCGCGAAGACTTTGCACGATCGGGTGTACTTCCTGGCCGGGCGCACCGGCGAGTTCGCCATCGAGCAGCACGGGCTCGACGTAGTGGAACGAACCCTGGCCAGGGGAAAAGGCTGTGTGCTCCTCGGTGCGCACCTCGGCAGCTTCGAAGTGCTGCGCGTGATCGGCAGCCTCGAGCGCAAGCTGCCGGTCAATGTGCTGCTGTATCCGGACAACGCCTCCAACGCCGAGACCGTGGCGAGCGACCTGTGCCCGGAGCTCAAGGACCGCGTGATCCCGTTGGGGCGGCCCGACACGTTGCTGCGCGTCCACGAGTGCCTGGAGCGCGGCGAGATCGTCGGCATCCTCGGTGACCGCACGCTGAAATCGGACAAGACCGTGCGCTGCGACTTTTTCGGTACGCCGGCCACCTTTCCCCAGGGGCCGCTCCTGCTCGCCGCCATTTTGAAGGCGCCCGTGGTGCTGTTCTTCGGCCTGTACCAGGGGGGACGGCGCTACGCGATCCATTTCGAGCCTTTCGCCGACGAGCTTCACATCGGCCGCAAGGATCGCGGCGCGCAGCTTCAGCCGTTGATCGATCGCTACGCGTCGCGGCTGGAGCACTATTGCCGCCTCGCGCCCTACAACTGGTTCAACTTCTATGACTTCTGGCGCTCGTAGCGCGCTCCTCGGGTTGCTGCTGGTGCCCGCGCTATGCGCGGCGCAAAGCTGGGATCTCCAGTCGCTGATGGGCGAGATGGCCGCGGTACCGGCGAGCCGCGTTCGGTTCGTCGAGACCCGCCACCTCGCGCTGCTCACGCGCCCGCTCGAGCTCAAGGGAAGCCTGACGTACGAGCGGCCGCATCGCCTGACGAAGCACGTCGAGTCGCCGTTCGATGAGCTCCTGAGCGTGGATGGCGAGGCGCTCAGCCTGACCAACCGGACCAAGGGCGAGCAGCGAACGGTCTTGCTGCGCGAGCAGCCGGCGCTCGGCGCGCTGGTGGCAAGCGTGCGCGCCACCCTGGCCGGCGACCGCGCGCAGCTCGAGCGCCACTATCGCGTAAAGTTCTCCGGCACGCGCGAGGCATGGCAGCTGCAGCTCGCGCCGCGCGAGTCGCAACTGCGCGCCCACGTCGAGTCGATCGCGCTCTCGGGCGCGGGCGCCCGGCTGCAGCGCATCGAGGTGCTCGAGAGCGGCGGCGACAGCTCCGTCATGTCCATCCTGCATGATGGGAAGTAAGCGGCCGCGTCTGGCGGTCGCCATCTGGCTCCTGGTTCTCGTGGTGAGCGGCTGGCAGCTCACGCGAACCCGCGTAGTCGCCGACCTTGGCGCCTTCCTGCCCCCGTCGGCGAGTCCGGCGCAGCAGCTCCTGCTCGAGCAGATGCGCAGCGGCGTGGCCTCGCGCCTCCTCCTGGTCGCGCTCGGCGGCGCCAATACGGAGCGCCTCGTGCAAGCGAGCCATTCCATGGCGGCGAAGCTGCGCGCGAGCGGCCTGTTCGCCTCGGTGCAGAACGGCGGCGAGGAAGGGTTGCGCGCCGACCGCGAAGCGTTCATGAACTACCGCTACGTGCTCACGCCGGCCGCCGGCGGCGAGCGCTTCAGCGCCTCGGCGTTGCGCAAATCGCTCGAATCGGCGCTGGCCGAACTCGCCACGCAGTCGGCAGCTCCGCTGCGTACCACCTTGCCGCGCGACCCCACCGGAGAATTGCGGCGCATCCTCGAGCGCTTGCCGGCGACGTCGCCGCCCCGGCGCGGCGGAGTGTGGTTCACCGGGGACGGTAAACGCGCGCTGCTGGTGGCCGAGACCTTGGCGGGCGGCTTCGACGCCGTGGCCCAGGAGCAGGCGATCCAAGCCGCGGTCCAGGCCGTGGAGCATCCCCTTGAGCTCGAAATCACCGGCCCCGGTGTGTTCGCCGCCGCCTCGCGGGCGGCGATCGAGCGCGACGCCTGGCTGCTGTCGCTCGCCTCCGGGACCCTGGTGCTGCTGCTCCTGCTGCGCATCTACCGGCGTCCCGGCGTGGTGGCGCTTTGCTTCGTGCCCGTGGTGAGCGGCCTCGCCGTGGGAACCGCCGCGGTCAGCGTGGCCTTCGGCAATGTGCACGCGATTACGCTTGGCTTCGGCGCCACCCTCGTCGGGGAGGCGGTCGACTATCCGAGCTACGCCTGCCTGAACGCTGGCCCCGGCGAAAGTCTGCGGCGCGCGCTCGAGCGCATCTGGCCGACCCTGCGCCTTGCCGTCATGACGACGGTCCTCGGCGGGCTGACCATGCTCCTGTCGAGCTTCGCCGGCCTGGCGCAGCTCGGGCTGCTGTCGATGACCGGCGTGCTGGTCGCCGGCCTGGTGACGCGCGACGTCGTGCCGACGCTGGCGGGTGCGCGGCCGCTCACCGATCGGGCGTTCGCCGTGCCGGCGCCGCTCGAACGCGCGACGCTGGCAGCGCGCCGGCTCGCGCCGGTGGTCTGGCTCCTCGCGGCGGGCGCCGGCGCGCTGTTGATTTGGCATTCATCCGAGCTGTGGGAAGACGACCTGGCGGCCATGAACCCGGTCCCGGAGCGCCTCAAGGCCGCCGACCGCGAGCTGCGTCGCGAGCTCGGCGCGCCGGATGTGCGCTACCTCATTCTCGTGCAGGCGCCGGATCGCGAAGCGGCGCTGCAAGCCGCCGAAGCGCTCGAAGGCAAGCTCGACGAGCTGGTGCGGCGGCAGGTCATCCGCGGCTACGACCTCGCCACGCGCTATGTGCCCAGCCTCGCCGAGCAGAGGCGCCGCCTGGCAGCGCTTCCTGAAGCCGCGACCTTGAGGACCAACCTCGAACAAGCGCTCGACGGTTTGCCGTTTCAGCGCGGTGTGTTCGAGCCCTTCCTGCGCGACGTGGAGCAAAGCCGCAGCCGCGGGCCGCTCGGCGAAAGTGAGCTGCGTGGCACGGTGCTCGGCATCAAGCTGCAGACCCTGGTGGTGCCGGCGGGCAACGGCTGGGCGGTGCTGGTCCCGCTGTACGGCGTTGCGGATGCGCAGAAGCTCGGCACCGAAGTCCCGGTGCTCGACCTCAAGGCCGAATCCGAGCGCCTGCTCGCCGGCTATCGGCTGGAAACGCTGCGCCTTACGGCGCTCGGCATGGGCGCGATCGTGCTGGTGCTAGCGTTTGGCTTGCGCAATGCACGCGCCGTCCTGCAGGTGGTGCTGCCGGTGGCGCTGGCGCTGCTCATCACCGCCGCCTTCCTGCAGCTCGCCGGGCAGCGCTTGACCGTGTTCCACCTGATCGCGATGCTGCTGGTCATGGGCATCGGCCTCAACTACTCGCTGTTCTTCGACCGTCCGGAGCAGAACGGCGTGCTGCGCCGGCGCATGCTGTTCGCGCTGTTCGTGACCTGCGCCACGACGCTGCTCGCCTTCGCCACCCTGGCGTTCTCGTCCAACGCGGTGCTGCACGCCATCGGCCTCACCGTGAGCGTGGGTGCGGTTGCCGCTTTCCTCGCCTCCGCCGCATTGGCACGCCAATGAAGCCCGTCGCCATCACCGCCTTTACCGCGACCAGCGCGCTCGGCCGCGGCAATGCCACCATGCTGGATGCGTTGCGCCGGGGAAAGGGCGGACTGAAGGCGAACGACTTCGATCGCGCGCAGCTGCGCGCCTGGATCGGGCGCGTCGCCGGCCTCGAGGAGGCGCCGGTCACCGGCGCGCTCGCGGAGTACGACTGCCGCAACAACCGGCTGGCGCAGCTTGGCCTCGCGCACGATGGCTTCCAGGAAGCAATTTCACGGGCAAAGAACAAATACGGTGCCAAACGCATCGCCGTTCTGCTCGGTACCAGCACCTCGGGGATCCTGCAGACGGAATTGGCGTACCGCCGCCGCGATAGCGAAGGCAATCTGCCCGACGTGCGCTATCGCCATGCGCAGAACCTTTATTCGATGACCGATTTCGTGCGCCGCACGCTCGCGCTCGAAGGTCCGTCGATGACCGTCTCCACCGCGTGCTCCTCGAGCGCCAAGGTGTTCGCCAGCGCGGCACGCTATCTCGAGGCGGGAATCGCCGATGCCGCGGTCGTCGGCGGCGTCGACAGCCTTTGCCTCACCACCATGCACGGCTTTACTTCGCTGCAGCTGGTCTCCGACGAGCCGTGCCGGCCTTTCGACGCCGCGCGCAAGGGAATGTCGATCGGCGAAGCCGCGGGGTACGCACTTCTTGAAAGAGTCGAGCCGCGGAAGATTGGCCTGCTCGGTTACGGCGAATCGAGCGACGCGTACCACATGTCCACGCCGCAGCCGGATGGCGAAGGCGCGCTCGGCGCGATGCGACAGGCGCTCTCGCGCGCCGGCGTCGAGCCGGGCGATATCGACTACGTGAACGCGCACGGGACCGCCACCCCGGCGAACGACCGCGCGGAAGACCGCGCGCTGGTGCGCCTTTTCGGCAACCGCGTGCCGGTGAGCTCGACCAAGGGCTTCACCGGCCATACGCTCGGCGCCGCCGGCATCGTCGAAGCGATCGTCTGCTTTCTCGCGCTCGAGCACGGGTTCATCCCCGCAACGTTGAATTCGAGCGCGCTCGAGCCTGGGCTGGAGAGCCTGATCGTGCTGCAGAACCGTGCGGCGCGGGTGAAGCGCGTTGTGTCCAACTCGTTCGGATTCGGAGGCAGCAACTGCAGCTTGGTGTTCGGGGCATAGGCGTGCTGGCGCCGGGGCTGGAGGGCTGGCCGGCCGGCGCGCGCGTGCTGTGCGGAGAAGCCGCCTTCACGCCGACGCCGGTGCAGCGCCCGGTGGCGAGCCTGCTGCCGCCCGCGGAGCGGCGGCGCTGCGCGCCCTCGGTCGCCTGGACGCTCGCCGTCGCGCAGGAAGCCGTCGCGCAGTCGGGGCTCGATGCCGGCGCCTTCGCCGTGGTGTTCGCTTCGAGCGATGGTGATGGCGACATCGTGCATCGCCTGTGCGCCGCGCTCGCCACGCCAGAGGCCGCGGTGTCACCCACCGACTTCCACAATTCCGTGCACAACGCCGCGACCGGCTACTGGAGCATCGGCGCGCATTCGCAAGCGCCGTCCACCGCGATCTGCGCGTATGACGGCTCGTTCTCCGCCGGCCTGCTCGAGGCCGCCTGCCAGATCGCGGTCGAGGCGCGCCCGGTGCTGCTGGTCGCGGTCGACCTGCCGTACCCGCCGCCGCTCGCGCCGCACCGGCCGGTGCGGCACGGCTTTGCGGCGGCGCTGGCGCTGGTGCCGGGAACGGCGCTGGAGATTTCCCTGGGCGATGGCATGGCCGACACGCTGCCATGGGGCGAGTTTCAAGGGAACGCAGCGGCTGCCTGCCTCCCTCTGCTCGCCGCGCTCGCCCGCCCAGGCGAAGCGTTCATCCGCCTGCCATTCGCCGAACGCGCGCTGCAAGTCCACAAGCAGGCGTGAAACTCGACCGCGATGCGATCGCGCGCCTGGTCCCTCACCACGGCGCCATGTGCCTGCTCGAGGAAGTGCTCGAGTGCGACGAGGACGCGATCGCCTGCCGCGCCACGAGCCATCGCGATCCGGCCAATCCGCTACGCACGGCGGCCGGATTGCCCGCCATCATGGGCGTGGAATATGCCGCGCAGGCGGTCGCCGTTCACGGGGCAGTCATCGAACAATCTTCGAATGCAAGAAAAGGCTATCTCGCCGCCTTACGCGATGTGGTGTGCTCGGTCGAGCGCCTCGACACCCAGGACGGCGACCTTGTTGTGCGCACGACACGCGTGGCGGCGGAAAGCGGCCGCCTGCTGTACGATTTCCGCATCGAAGCGTTAGGACGCGAGCTGCTGAAAGGCCGCCTATCCGTTGTACTGATCGATGATAAGAGCGCTGGTCACCGGCGGTAGCGGGGCAATCGGCGCGGCGATCTGCCGGCGGCTGGCCGCCGCGGGGCGGCGCGTGGCGGTGCATGCCAACCGCAACCTCGCCCACGCCGAGCAGGTGGCGAAGAATATCCGCGCCGCCGGGGGAGCCGCGGATGCGCTTGCTTTTGATATTACGAATGAACGGGAGACCGCTGTCGCGCTCGACAAGCTGCTGGCCGACGGGCCGGTGCAGATCGTAGTGAACAACGCCGGGATACACGCCGATGCGCCGATGGCCGGGATGTCCGAAAAGCAGTGGAAGAGCGTGCTCGACGTCTCGCTGCACGGGTTCTTCAACGTCACCCAGCCGCTTCTGCTGCCGATGATCGGCACGCGCTGGGGCCGCATCATCAGCCTGTCCTCGGTGGCGGCGCTGCGCGGCAACCGCGGGCAGACGAACTACGCCGCCGCCAAGGCCGGCTTGCACGGCGCCACGCGCTCGCTCGCCCTCGAGCTCGCCTCGCGCGGCATTACGGTCAACGCGGTGGCGCCCGGCGTCATCGCTTCGCCGATGACCAGGGAAATCTTTACCGACAGCGCCATCGACGCGCTGGTGCCGATGAAGCGCGCCGGCCAGCCGGACGAGGTGGCGGCGCTGGTCGGCTTCCTCGCTTCCGAAGAGGCCGGCTACATCTCCGGCCAGGTGATCTCGATCGACGGGGGCATGACGTGAAAGTGATGGCGGTGATCCCGGCGTACAACGAAGCCGCCACCATCCACGACGTGGCGCGCCGCGCGCTCGCCGAGCTCGAAGACGTCATCGTGGTCGACGACGGCTCGACCGACGGCACCGCCGCGGCGCTCGCGGACTTGCCGCTGATGCTGATCTCGAATCCGGCGAATCTCGGCAAAGGAGCGAGCCTGTGGCGCGGCTTCGCCGTCGCGCTCGCCCACGGCGCCGACGCCGTCGTCACCCTGGACGGCGACGCCCAGCATCGCCCGGAGGACATCCCACGACTGATCGCCGCGGCGGGCGAGCATCCCGGCCGCATCATCATCGGCGCGCGGCTCTGGGACAAGGGCAAGGTCCCGCCGCTGCGCTATTTCGGCAATCGCTTCGCGAATTTCTGGGTGGCCTGGGCCGCCGGCTGCTCGGTCAGCGACAGCCAGTCGGGGTTCCGCCTTTACCCGGCCAGCCTGCTCAAGAAGGTCCGGGTTGCGCACGGGCCCACTGCCCGGTTCGCATTCGAAAGCGAGATCCTGATCGAGGCCGGACGGGCGGGCGTGCGCAGCGTGGCGGTCCCGATCGCCGCGATCTACCCGCCGCAACGCGCGCGCCAGCCACTACCGGTCGGCGGTGGACACCGCCCGCATCGTGCGGATGATCGCCTGGAAGCTGTTTACGCGCGGCTTCGACCTGCCGGCGCTGGTGCGAAGCCTCAATCCGGCCAAGACATAGTCCGGCCGGACTATGCCAGGGGTCTGATCGGAGGATGGAAAGATTCATGCGGCCGTCGCATGATCCCTACCTGTGTAGAGCAGCTTCTACACCGAGCAGGTAGGTGGCCAGCACGCTGTTAGCAGCCCCAGTCCGAGAGACCGAGCGGTTCAGGCCCGGTCCACGGTAGGGCCAAACAAAGTGTAGTCGCTGCTTGATCGCCGCTTGAGAGGCAGTTCCGGAGGGCGCAGCTAGCGGCTGCGCCCTCTTTCATTTCAGGGATCCATTCTGCGCAAGGCGAAGCCAGGCACGCTATCGCCGCGCGCCGTGTCACATTGTCGCGTTTCCCGGATTCGTGCTTCGCCGCGCGACGACGTCACTCGGCGACGTCAGCGTGTTTTCTTTCCCTCGTACGGGTTGCGGCCGGTGCGAAACTCGATGCTCATCGGCGTGCCGGCGAGAGAAAACCGGTCGCGGAAAAATCCTTCCAGGTAGCGCTTGTAGGAGTCGGGCACCTGCTCGAGCGAGTTGCCGTGGATGATGATGCGCGGTGGATTGATGCCGCCCTGGTGGGCGTAGCGCAGCTTCGGACGGAAGCGGCCGCTGCGCGGCGGCGCCTGACGCTCCACGGCCGCGATCAGGGCGCGCGTCAGCTTCGGCGTCGGCAGGCGCGCCATCGCGGCGGCGTAGGCGCCGTTGATCGACCCCATCAGCGGGCCCATGCCCTTGCCCTGCCGGGCCGAGATGAAATGCGTCTGCGCGAAGCCGAGGAAGCCGAGCTTCCACGCGAGCTCCGCTTTCATCCGCTCGCGCGCTTCCTTGTCGGCCGCGTCCCACTTGTTCACCGCCAGCACCATCGCGCGCCCGCGCTCGAGCACATAGCCCGCGACGTGGGCATCCTGCTCGGTGATCCCGGTGGACGCATCGAGCAGCAGGATGGCGACGTTCGACTCCTCGATCGACTGCAGCGCCTTGACGATGGAGAAGTACTCGACCGGCTCGCCGGTCTTGCCGCGCCGACGCAGCCCGGCGGTGTCGATCAGCGTGTAGCGCCGCCCGCCGCGCTGGAACGGCACCTCGATCGGATCGCGCGTAGTGCCCGGCTGGTCGAAGGCGATGACGCGTTCCTCGCCGACCAGCGCGTTGACCAGCGTGGACTTGCCGACATTGGGCCGGCCGACGACCGCAATGCGGGGATGGTTGGCTTCGGCCTTTTCATCGGCCGACTCTTCCTCGGGGAAGGTGGAGAGCACCAGGTCCAGGAGCTCGCGAACCCCCTCGCCGTGGGCCGCGGAGATTGCCGCCGGCTCGCCCAGGCCGAGCTCGTGGAATTCGGCAACCGCGGTATCCGGCTGCAATCCCTCGCTCTTGTTCACCGCGACATGGACGTGCTTGCGGCGCCGCAAGCGATCGGCAATCGCGCGGTCGCCCGGTGTGAGCCCGACGCGGCCGTCGACCACGAACACCACGGCATCCGCCTCGACGATCGCCTGCTCGGCCTGGCGCGCCATTTCGACGAACACGCCCTGCGGCGAGCGCGGCTCGAATCCGCCGGTGTCGATGGCGATGAACGGCCGCGACCCTAGCCTTCCTTCGCCGTAGTGACGATCGCGCGTTACGCCCGGCACGTCGTGCACGATGGCGTCGCGGCTGCGGGTGAGGCGGTTAAAGAGGGTGGACTTGCCGACGTTTGGGCGCCCGACCAGGGCGATGACCGGCTTCACGGCCCGAGCGCATACAGCCCGCCCCCTTCGGTCTGCACCAGCACGCTGCCGAGCAGCGGCACCGGCATGGCGCGCAGTGCGGCACCGTCGGTCTCCTGCCGCGCCAGGAACGCACCCGACTCGCGCGCCAGGAAGTGCACATAGCCCTCGAAGTCGCCGACCACCACGGCCTCGCCCCGCGCGAGCGGCGTTGACACCTGGCGGTAGGCGAGCCCGTCCTGTTTCCAGACTGACTGCCCATTGGCGCGGTCCAGTGCGTGCACCGCACCGCGCTCGTCGGTGACGAAGGCATAGCGCTCGTCGAGGGTGACGCCGGAAAGCGCGATCACGTCTCGCGCCCAGAGCTGACGCCCGCTCACCGCGTCGAAGCACGCCACCCGGCTGCGGTACGCGGCGGCGCACACTTCGCGGCCGTGCGTGGCCGGGTGGCCGATGACATCGGCTACGCGCTCGAGCTCGGTCGAGCCCTTCGGCAGCGCCACGGCCGCCTCCCAGCGCAGCGCGCCGTTCGCGAGCGCGATGGCGGCGAGCCGGCCACCGGGGAACCCGGCATAAAGCAGATCGCCTTCGATGGCGATTCCTGCCGGCGCCCGCACCACGAGCGAGGTGGGCGCGCGCTGGTAGACCCAACGGCGCTTGCCGTCGTCGGCGCCGAACGCGAACACGCGGTTGTCGATGCTGCGCACCAACACCAGCCCGCCGCCGATCGCGGGCGGCGCGAGCACTTCGCTGGACGCGCGCGCGCGCCAGCGCACGGCGCCGGTCTTCGCGTCGAGCGCCACGACCTCACCCTCCTCGCTCGCGACCGCGACCAGGTTGTCGTCGGCGCCGACGCCGCCGGAGAGCTGCAGCTCGAGGGTCGCGCGCCAGCGCACATCGCCGGTCCTCGCGTCGAGCCGCGTCACGGTGCCATCTCGCGCCGCGGCATACACCGCGTCGGCGGAATGCTTCGGGAAGAAAGTGAAGCGCTGCGCCGAGCCGACGTTGGTCGCCCACAGCACCCGCACGCGCAGCGGCTTGTCGATTTTCGGCAACTCGGCCGGCTGCGGACCGGACGGGGCCGAGCAGGCTGTTACAAGCCCGACCGACATGAGGGCCAAAAGAGCCCGAGAATGGACTTTCCGCATCAAAACCTATCCCCCGAGCGCCTCCAGGCGCATGCGCACGCTCTCGCGGAACGCGCCCTGGTCCTTCGCCGCCTTCTCGATCGCCGCCTGGTAGGCGGTGCGCGCTTCGGCCGGCTGGCCCTTGGCCACCAGCACATCGCCGCGCAACGCGGTGTATTGCGCGTCGTAGGCCGGGCCATGCTTTGCGTCGAGCACCTTGAGCGCTTCGTCGTAGGCCTGTTCGTCGAGCAGGACGGCGGCGAGGCGCAGGCGCGCCACGTCCTTGAAGTCCTCCGATGCCGAGCGTTCGATGACCCACGCGAGCTGGGTCTTCGCGGCCTTGAGATCGTTGCGGTCGAAGTGGAAGCGCGCGGCGACCAGCGCGCCCATGGCGGCGTAAAGCGTGCGCGGGTAGCTCTCGATCAGCGACCCTGCGGCGTCGCGCAGCGCCTTGCCGTCGCCCGCCTGCGCGGCCCGCGCGAGAGACTCGTACAGGCCGGCCGCCTGCGCCGCCTGGTTGGCCTGGTACCAGCGCCAGCCCTGCCAGCCCGCGAACGCGAGCGCGCACGCCAGCACGGCGCTGACGATCAGGTTGCCGTGCTGCTTCCACCAGGCTTTGAGCTCCGCTACCTGTTCCTGCTCTTCGAGATCGAGGGCCATTTAACTCGCATTCTTCAATGTGGTTTGCACCGCCTGCACCATTTCGCCGAGCTGGACGTCGCGCGCGGTTTTCGCGGCCAGGTTCTTGAGCTGCACCGCATCCTTGGCGAACTCGTTCTCGCCGGCGATGAGCGCGACGCGGAATCCCTTGCGGTCGGCGTAGGTGAGCTGGTTGCCCAGCTTCGCCGTTTCCAGATACACCTCGGTATTGATGCCGGCCTCCCGCAGTCGCCGGGCCATCGAAAGGTATCGATCCAGATAGCGCGCGTCCATGGTGGTGACGAGCACCTCCGCCGGCGTGCGTGCGAGCGGCTGCAGCAGCCCCGCGTCCTTTAGGCGCGAGAACAGGCGCGTCAGCCCGATCGAGATGCCCACGCCGGGCAACCGGGTTTCGGTGAAGTAGCTCGCCAGATCGTCGTAGCGCCCGCCCGAGCAGATGCTGCCCAGCTCCGGCGCATTCACGAGCGTGGTCTCGTAAATCGTGCCGGTGTAGTAGTCCAGCCCGCGCACCACGCCAAGGTCCACCGCGAAGGCGGTATCCGGCACGCCGAACTGGCGGATGGCCGTGACGATGCTGCGCAGCTCGTCCAGTCCTTTTCTTGCGGTGTCGTTGGTGATTTGTTCGAGCGAGCTCAAGGTCTCATCCGTCGTCCTGCGCGTGGTGATGAGCTCGAGAAGCTTGGCCTGCGGAAGAGACCCCCTCGCGCTCGAGATCGGCGCGGATCTTCGCCGCGTCTTCCTTCTCGGTCTTGTCCAGGATACGCAGCACCGCGGCGGCCTTGTCGTCCGCCACCCCGAACTCCTGCAACAAGCCGCGCAGCACCTTGCGGTTGTTGATGCGGATGCGGAACTCGCCGATCGCCATTTCCTTGAACACGCTGTAGATCACGCTCGGGATTTCCGCTTCGGCGAGGTAGGAGAGCTTCTCGCGACCGATGATGTCGATGTCGCACTGGTAGAACTCGCGCCACCGCCCCTTTTTTGCCTGCGGCGTCTCGCCGCGCCAGACACGCTGGATCTGGTAGCGGCGGAACGGAAACGCCAGCTCGCGCTCGCGCATCGCGACATAGCGCGCCAGCGGCACCGTCAGGTCGAAGCGCAGCGCGCCCTTGGTAGCGGCCTCGTCGTCGTCGGCCTCGGCGAGGCGCGTGAGCGCGTAGATTTCCTTCTCCACGCCGCCCTTCGAGGTCAGCACCTCGCGACGCTCGGCCGACGGCGTCTCGATCGGCAGGAAGCCGTAAAGCTCGAAGTTGCGGCGGATGATGTCGATCAGCCGGTTGAAGTGCAGCTGGTCCTGCGGCAGGTACTCCTGGTCGAAGCCCCGCAGCAGGCTTGGCTTTACTTTCTGCACTTCAAACCGCCTTGATCGGGATTTTTTTCTTGCGGTACTTGCGCGCCACGTAGTCCTCGACCAGGGCCTGGAAGTCCTCGGCGATGCGCGCGCCCTTGAGGGTTACGGTCTTCTTGCCGTCCACATAGACCGGCGCCACCGGCACCTCGCCGGTGCCGGGAAGGCTGATGCCGATATGCGCGTGCTTCGACTCGCCGGGCCCGTTGACCACGCACCCCATCACGGCGACGCGCATCTCTTCTACCCCAGGGTGGGTTTGTTTCCAGATCGGCATTTGCTCGCGCAGATAGGTCTGGATCTTGTCTGCCAGCTCCTGGAACACGGTGCTCGTGGTCCGGCCACACCCGGGACAGGCGCTGACCATCGGCGTGAACGCGCGCAAACCCATGGTCTGCAGGATTTCCTGCGCAACCTGGACTTCGCGCGTGCGCTCGCCGCCCGGCTCGGGCGTGAGCGAGACGCGGATCGTGTCGCCGATGCCTTCCTGCAACAGCACCGCCATCGCCGCGCTCGAAGCGACGATGCCTTTCGAGCCCATGCCGGCCTCCGTGAGGCCAAGGTGCAGCGCGTAGTCGCAGCGTGCCGCGAGCGCGCGGTAAACGGCGATCAGATCCTGTACCTGGCTCATCTTGCACGAGATGACGATGCGCTCGGCGGGCAGGCCGATTTCCTCGGCCGCGCGCGCGGATTCCAGTGCCGACGCAATCACCGCTTCCCGCATCACCTCGACCGCATCCTTGGGCGAGGGCAAACGCGCGTTGTCATCCATCATGCGCCCGAGCAACTCCTGGTCGAGGCTGCCCCAGTTCACTCCGATGCGCACCGGCTTGTCGTAGCGCAGCGCGCACTCGATGAGCGTGGCGAATTGCTCGTCGCGCTTCGCGCCCTTGCCGACGTTGCCGGGATTGATGCGGTACTTGGCCAGCGCGCGCGCACAGTCGGGGTACTGCGTCAGCAGCTTGTGGCCGTTGTAATGAAAGTCGCCGATCAGCGGCACGCCGCAGCCCGCGGCGTCCAGGCGCCGGCGGATTTCCGCCACCTGCGCGGCGGCTTGCGGCGTGTTGACGGTGATGCGCACCAGCTCCGAGCCGGCGCGCGCGAGCGCTTCGACCTGGCGTGCGGTGGAGGCCGCGTCCTCGGTGTCCGTGTTGGTCATCGACTGCACCACCACCGGCGCGCCGCCGCCAATGCGTACGCCACCGACGGCTACCGGCCGGGAGATTCGTCTTTGCATTTTGTTCAGGGTACGGTCAGGCGTGCGACATCCTGGCGCGTGTGCGGCGCGAGGTCGATCGGCCTGTCGTCGTAGAGCACGGTGACGTTCGAGGCATTGCCGATCACGAGGCTGTAAGGCGGCTTGCCGCGCACCACGCGCTCGCTGCCCGGCGGGTTGAGCGAGGACACCAGCATGCGATCAGCGGCGTCCTTGATCTCGATCCACGCTTCGCCCTCGGTGCGCACCACGAGGCGGTGCGGGCCGGCGCCGACCGCTCTCGGTTTCTCCGCCGCAACCACCTTGGGCTTCTCAGGCACCAATACGGGCTCAGGCGGAACCGCGACCGCAGTGACGCTCTTGGTCCTTTCCGGCGCGACGACGACCGGCGCGGCAGCGGCCTGCACCGGCACCGGCGCGGGGCGTGGCTTCATTTCGCTTGAGGCCTCCTTGGCGACAACGGTGTCCTTGGATTTCCCGGCAGCGAGCCGCTCCTGGTGCCATCCGTAGGCCACGGCGCCGACCAGCACGAGCACTCCGGCCGACAGGCCGAGATAGACGAAAGTGGACTTGCGCCCGCCGTCGGAGAACGGCACTGGCTGGTGGTAGCGCGCCGCCAGGCGATTGGAATCCGGTACCTCGAAGTGGCCGGCGACGCGCTGCAGCAGCGGCTCGGGATCGAGCTTGAGCAGCCGCGAATAGCTGCGCACCATGCCTTTGGCGAACGTCGCCCCCGGCAGGGCAGCGAAGTGCTCCCGCTCGAGCGCCTCGAGCTGGCGCGGCGCGAACTTGAGCTGCTGCGCGACGTCGGCGAGCGCGAGGCCCTGCGCCTCGCGCGCGGCGGCAAGCTCCCGACCGACGCCGGTCACCGAGGCTGCAGTCGCGCCGTCAATCATACTGGCCTCGCTGGAGCGCCTGGAATTCCCTCGAGTCGGGGTAACGGCGGCGCAGCTGGTTGGCGAACGCCTGCTCCTGCAAGCGCTCGCCCATCCGGCGCTCGATGCGCACCGCGAGCCACAGCGACTCCGAGGTCGGGGTCACCAGCTTGTTGTAGCGCGTCACCAGCTTGCGCGCCTCGCCGATGTTGCCCTGGCGGTAGCGGATCTGGCCGAGCCCGACGAGCGACGCCGGCTCGTCGGGCTCGAACTTGAGCGCGCGCTCGAAGAACGCCTCGGCGTCCTTGAGCTGGTTCATCTTCATCGTGCAGACGCCGGCGGCGGAATAGGAGCGCCACGGCATGGCGTAAAGCGGGTTGCGGATCGCCTGCAGGAAATACTTCACCGACGCCGGCTCGCGCCCGGTCTGGCAAAGGAACCAGCCGTAATTGTGGTTGATGTCGGCGTCGCTCGGCGCCAGGCGCAGCGCGCGCTCGAAGCTCTCCTCGGCGCGGGTTTGGTCCTTCATCTGCATGTACACCAGGCCGTACATGCCGTACGCCGGCGCATAGTTGGCGTCGGCCTTGGCGGCGGCGCGCAGTTCCTCCAGCGCGACGCCCAGATTGCCGTTGCTGTAATACATCGAAGCGAGCTCGGTGTGCAGCTTGGCGCGGTTGCGCGGGTCGCCGACTTCGCCGATCAGGGTTCCGGTGTCGTGGTCGGGCTCGCTCGGCTTGGCGGCGCAGGCGGCGAGGATGACGCACATGAGCCCGAGCAGCGGCCTCATGCGCGCACTTCCTTGAGCGTCAGGCGGCGGCGCGTGCGGTCAGCCACGTCGCCGGCGAGCTGGCCGCAGGCAGCGGCAATGTCGTCGCCGCGCGTCTTGCGCGTCGTGGCCGTCAGGCCGGCGCGCGCGAGGATGTCTGCGAAACCGCGGATCCGCTCGGGGGAAGAGCGCTTGAATTCCGAGCGTGGAAACGGGTTGAACGGGATCAGGTTGAACTTGCTGCGCACCTTCCCCGCCAGCGCGACCAGCTCGCGCGCGTGGGCGTCGCTGTCGTTTACGCCATCGAGCATTACGTACTCGAAGGTGATGAAGTCGCGCGGCGCCTTTTCCAGGTAGCGGTTGCACGCCTTGACCAGCTCGGCGAGCGGGTACTTGCGGTTCACCGGCACCAGCCGGTCGCGCAACGCGTCGTTCGGCGCATGCAGCGAGACGGCGAGCGCAACCGGGCACTCGTCGCGCAACCGGTCGATTCCGGGTACCACGCCGGCGGTGGACACCGTCACCCGCCGGCGCGAAAGGCCGTAAGCATTGTCATCGAGCATCAGCCGCAGTGCCGGGATCACGTTGTCCAGGTTCAGGAGCGGCTCCCCCATTCCCATCATAACAACGTTGGTGACGGGTCGCTCTCCCTCCAGCAGGCGGTTGGCAAGCCAAAGCTGGCCGATGATTTCGGCCGTGGTGAGGTTGCGGTTGAATCCCTGTTTGCCGGTCGAGCAGAACGCGCAGTCGAGCACGCAGCCCGCCTGGCTCGAGACGCACAGCGTGCCGCGGCTGCTTTCCGGAATGAACACCGCCTCGACCGCGTTGGCGCCGTCCACCTTGAGCAGCCACTTGCGCGTGCCATCGCGCGCGGTGGTGTCGCCGACAATCTGCGGCGCCTCGACGCAAGCGCTCGCGACCAGCTTCGTTCGCAGCTCTTTCGCAAGATCGCTCATCTGCGCGAAGTCGGCCTCGTGGCGCTGGTGCAGCCAGCGCAGGACCTGGCGCGCACGGAAGGGCTTTTCGCCCTGCTGCGCGAAGAACGCTTCCAGCCCCCGCGCGTCAAGCGCCAGTAGGTTCTGCTTCATTTTCCTTTAGGGAAGAAGTACTCGATTTCCTTGCGCGCAGTCTCCGGGCCGTCGGAGCCGTGCACCGCGTTGGCATCGATGGAATCGGCGAAATCCGCGCGGATGGTTCCTTTCGCGGCTTTCTTGGGATCGGTCGCGCCCATGAGCTCCCGGTTGCGGGCGATGGCGTTGTCGCCTTCGAGCACCTGGACCAGCACCGGCCCGGAGATCATGAAATCGACCAGATCCTTGAAGAACGGGCGCTCGCGATGCACGGCATAGAAGCCTTCGGCCTCCTTGCGCGAGAGATGCGTCATGCGCGCGGCAACGACGCGCAGCCCGGCCGCCTCGAAGCGCGCAATGATCTTGCCGATGACGTTTTTCTTTACCGCATCGGGCTTGATGATCGACAACGTCTGCTCCACCGCCATTACCCTTGTTCCCCTTTGAGATCAAGAAATTAACCCGACATTTTACGCCATTCCGGCACAATGCCGACCGCATTTTCGGCCGCGCGGTATCGAACATCCACGCCGAGACCGGGCACCCACACGAGATCGTCGCCGCAGACGATGAGCGGCAGCCGGTCGCGCTCCCAAGGCGGCACGCCGGCTTCCTGGAAAAGGTTTTTCAGCGTGCGTCGCGGCCGCTTCGCGTCGGGCTGCAGCCGCTCGCCGCCCGCGCGCAGCCGCACGCGCAACGATTTTCGGCTCGCATCGATGCCTTGGCCGATCGCACGACGAAAACGCAGCTCGCCGTTGAGCTCGGGAATTCGCAGCCTCGGCTCGCCGTGCCACGCGATTGGTGCAAAGGCGGCACCTGCTTGATCTGAAACCACCTTGCCGCGGTAAAGCCGCAGCCGGGCGCCGTCGTGCTCGATCAGCGTGCGCGCCCCGTCGCCGGTGAGCTGCTTGAGCATCTCGACCAGCTTGGCCTCGCTCGGCGCACGCAGCCCCTTTGTTTGTAAAAATTTCCGCAGCAAGTCCTGCGCGCCGGCTTCCTTGCGCGAAAAATGCCGGGCCGCCCGAGCGAGGTTCCGCCGCCAGCCCGGATATCTTTCCTCGAGAAGCGGCCCGATGCGGCGCCGGACGAAATTGCGCGTCAACGATTGGTCCGCGTTGCTCTCGTCCTCGACCCAGGCCAGCCGATGACGGCGCGCATAGGCTTCGATCGCGTCGCGCGGCGTATCGAGCAGCGGCCGCAGCAATGTCTTGCCCTTGAAGCGGGATTGTTTCGGCATGCCGCTCGCCCCGCGGCGGCCCGCGCCGCGCAGCAGGTTCATGAGCACCGTCTCGGCCTGGTCGTCCAGGTTGTGCGCAAGCGCGATGCACTGGGCGTCGGCCTTTGCAAATGCTTCATACCGGGCTTGGCGCGCGGCCGCTTCCAGGCCCTTTCCGCTGCGCACCACCTTCACGCGATAGACCGTAAGGGGCACGTCCCATCGCTTGCAAAGCTTCCGGCAGAAGGCGGCCCAGGCGTCGGCGTTCGGGCTCAGGCCGTGATGCACGTGGATCGCCGCGACCGGGCCGCGCGCGCGGAGCTTGTGCAGAAGCGTGACCGAATCAACGCCGCCCGAGAGGGCGACGGCAACCGCCTTATCGCTCGGCCGCTTCCTTGAACTTGCCATAGGCCATCAAGCGCTCGAGGCGTTCCTCGACCAGCTGCTTGGGCTTTTTCTCCTGCAGCTGCTTGAGGGTTTCGGCCAGCGCCTTTTTCAGCGCCTGCAGCGTTGCCGGCGGATCGCGGTGTGCGCCGCCCAGCGGCTCGGGCACGATCTTGTCGATCAGCCCCAGCGTCTTCAGGCGGCTCGAGATGATGCCGAGCGCCTCGGCCGCGTCCGGCGCCTTTTCCGCGCTGCGCCACAGGATCGAGGCGCAGCCCTCCGGCGAGATCACCGAATAGATGGCGTACTGCATCATCAGGATGACGTCGCCCACCGCGATCGCGAGCGCGCCGCCGGAGCCGCCTTCGCCGATGACGGTGACGATGATCGGCGAGCGCAGCCGCGCCATCTCGAACAGGTTGCGGCCGATGGCCTCGGATTGGCCGCGCTCCTCGGCGTCGATGCCGGGGTAGGCGCCGGGCGTGTCGACGAAGGTGAACACCGGCAGGCCGAACTTTTCCGCGAGCTTCATCAGGCGCAGCGCCTTGCGGTAGCCCTCGGGCTTGGGCATGCCGAAGTTGCGCGCGATCTTTTCCTTGGTGTCGCGGCCCTTCTGGTGGCCGAGCACCATGCACGCCGTGCCGTTGAAGCGCGCCAGACCGCCGACGATGGAGGTGTCGTCGGAAAACGTGCGATCGCCGTGCAGCTCCTCGAAGTGGGTAAAGAGGCCCTGGATGTAGTCGAGGGTGAAGGGGCGCTGCGGATGGCGCGCCACCTGGGCCACCTGCCACGGCGAAAGCTTGCCGTAGATGTCCTTGGTGAGCGACTGGCTGCGCTTGGTGAGGCGCTGGATCTCGTCGGAGATATCGACCGCCGAGTCGTCCTGGACGAAGCGCAGCTCCTCGATGCGCGTCTCGAGCTCCGCGATGGGCTGCTCGAACTCGAGGAAGGTGGTCTTCATCGGCGGCGCGATTCTAGCCCAAGGCGGGCCCTAGTACTCGACCGGCACCGGGTCGAGCGAGCGCCAGAGGTACCAGGTGGCCACCGAGCGCCACGGGCGCCAGGTCTCGCCCAGTTTCTTCATCCTTTTCAAAGAAGTCTTTCGACCCTTGAAGTAGGCAACCCGGATTCCCTTCTGCAGCCCCAGGTCGTCGAGCGGGAACACGTCGGGGCGCAGCAGGTTGAACATCAGGAACATCTCGGCCGTCCAGCGGCCGATGCCGCGCACGTCGGTGAGCTCGGCGATGATGTCCTCGTCGGACATCTGCGGCCAGTTGCGCGCGTGGATCTTGCCGTCGACGAAATGCTGCGCGAGGTCGGCGATGTACTCGGTCTTGCGGTCCGACAGGCCGCAGGCCCGCAGGTTTTTTCGATCTGCGGCCACGACCGCCTCCGGGTTTATCTTCTGTTCAAGGCAAATGCACACCCGATCCCAAACGCTCTGCGCCGCCTTGACCGAGATCTGCTGCCCGCAGATCGCGCGCGCCAGCGTCATGAAGGGCTCGCCGCGCACCGTCATGTAGACGCGGGGATGGCCGCGCATGATCGCGCCCATCACCGGGTCGCGCCGGGCGAGCGCGCGCTTCGCCTTGTCCCAATATTCAGGCTTCACGGAGCGGCAGGTTGGTGAGCAGGTTCTGCGGCTTCATCCTCACCACGCCGTCCTCGCACGCCAGCGCCAGATAGACGGTGCGGCCGGCGATGTCGGCGCGCATCGCCGCCGGCTCGTCGAACTGCAGCGCGAAAATGGCGAGGATGTTGCGCATGCGGCCCTGCTCGATCTCGCTGCCCGCCCACAGCTCGTTCAGGATCGCGGTCGATTCGGCGTCGAGACCGATGTGCCAGGCCCAGCGCGGCTCGTCGATCTTGCGCACCGGCTTGATCTGCACCTTGACGCTCAGAAAGTGTTCGATCCAGAGCTCGAGAACCCCGCAAAACGCATCGAGAGCCGGCCGTCCATAGGTCACGCTGATCACGGTGTCGTGGCGCGACTCGCGCTCCCAGTAGATCGCGGCGTTGGCACGGTCGAGCACGTCGAGATCCACTTTGGCAAGGTCCCCCTGCGCTTCGACGATCAGCCTTCCGATACTGCCGTACCGGTTGCCGCTCGCGTGCATTTCCACCGTCTCGAGATCGGCGAGCAGCACGTGGCCGTCCTGGATGGTCGCCTTCTGCTCGCGAAAGAACACCTCGGCGGCGCGCAGGCGCAGCGCATCCTCGCTGCCGTCGAGCAGGTTGCGCAGGATCACGTGCGCCAGCTGGTCGACGAACATGGGCGGGATGTCGATCGGCGCCTTGAACAGGCTCATGTAGCAGCCTTCGACCGTGCCCGCGTCCAGCAGCTTCCGCCTGAAGTTCAGGATTACGCGGTAGTTGTCCCTGGCGTCTGCGTCTTCGATCGATGCCAGCTCTTTTTCGGAAACCGGCCGGCGCGGAGCCGCCATCAGCGCCGCATGCAAACGCAGCTCCGCATCGCCCGACTCCTCGACCGGGTGGACCTCCGGCCGCAGGTAATAGGCGCGCAGGAAATCGTCGGTGATCCGCAGCCTGCCGGCCGGATCGCGTTCTAGGAGGTGAAAACCGCTGTTACGCCAAAACTCAGTCAGACAATCTACGCAGCGGCAAGCACCAACCGCGAGTGGCTCGCGACGTGCTGCTTGAGGAACTCCATCTGGTCGGCGAGGATGCGGCGGTTGGTGAGGATCAGGTACTCGGCCTTGTTCGGCACGTACGGCGCGTAGAGCAGCTCCATGCCGCATTCCTGGGGCAAGCGGTTGCGCTTGTGGCCGTTGCACTGCCGGCAGGTGGTGACCACGTTCATCCAGGTGTCGCGGCCGCCGCGCGAGAGCGGCGTGATGTGGTCGCGCGTCAGGCGGAAATAGCTGAAGTCGCCGCCGCAGTACGCGCAGGTGTGCCGGTCACGCCGGAACAGCTCCCGGTTATTGAGCGGCGGCACCTGGTTGAAGCCCTTCGCCGCCAGCGCCTTGCCCTTGATCGCGACGATGGAATGCGCGGTGATGCTCGAGCGCTCGCCGGTCAGGCGGCAGATGCCGCCGTAATAGGTGAATTTCTCTTCGCCGAGGGTCCACGCGACGAGATCCTTCGCGTAGTAGAAGCACGCCTGCTGCCAGCTGATCCAGCGATGCGGCACACCGTGCGCGTCCAGCGAAAGGATCAGTGGCTTATCCATCAAGCCAGCAATATACGAGAAAACAACGGACTGCGGAAGGAACCTCCCGGCTAGTCTTTGCCAACGGCTTCTTTGAACCCCTGGCCGGCGGCGAACGCCGGGATGGTCTTGGAGGAGATCTTGATCTCCTTGCCGTTCACCGGGCTGCGCCCGGTGCGCGCCTTGCGCGTGCGCGGCAGGAAGGTGCCGAAGCCGACCAGCGTGACGCGCTTGCCTTTCGCGACGTTCTTGACGATCTCCTCGAATACCGCGTTCACCACTTCTCCTGCGGCCGATTTGCTGACGTTTCCGGCCTTCGCCGCGACCTGAACCAGATCGGACTTGGTGACCACGTGTCCCATGCGCTCTCCCCTTGAATTCGACCTGCGCGCGAGCCCAGAATCCTATCCAAACGAAAAACGAAAGACAACGCAGCCGTTGCGAATTTGCACACGCGGCTGGACAAACATTTATTATTAGAGCACCTCAAGGAGGAGGACGCATGATCAGGCCAATCACCATCGCGCTCGCTGCCGTCGCGAGTTCGGCCGTGCACGCACAAGCCCCGCTCACGTTTTCGAGCTGGGTGCCGCCGACGCACCACCTCACCATCTGGCAAGCGAACTGGGCTGCCGACGTCGAGAAGGCCACCGGCGGCCGGGTCAAGTTCCAGTCGCTGCCCAAAGCGCCTGCCGCGCCCCCCGGCACCTTCGACGCGGTGCGCGACGGCCTGGTCGATCTGTCCTACGTCACCGCCAGCTACACTCCCGCGCGTCACATCCTGCCGCTGATGGCCGAGCTGCCGGGCGCCGGCGAGACCGCCGAGATCAACTCGGTGGCCTACTCGCGCATCCATTGGAAGCACTTCCACAAGGTGGGCGAGTACAAGGGCGTCAAGCTGCTCTCGGTGTGGACGCACGGCCCGGGCCAGATGTTCACCAAGAAGCCGATCAAGTCGCTCGCCGACTTCCAGAACCAGAAGATCCGCACCGGCGGCGGCATCTCGGCCGAGGTGATCTCGGCGCTCGGCGGCTCGCCGTTCTTCAAGCCGGCGCCGGAGTCCTACGAGCTGCTCAATTCCGGCGTGGCCGACGGCGTGTTCTTCCCGTTCGAGTCGATCGTCTCGTTCAAGCTCGACAAGGTGATCGGCCAGGCCACCGTGTTCCCGGGCGGTCTCTACAGCTCGTCGTTCGGCTTCTTCATGAACGAGGGCAAGTGGAACAAGCTCTCGCCGCAGGACCAGAAGATCATCGAGAAGCACGGCTTCGAGTACGCCGCCCGCAGCAACGGCCAGTCCTGGGACAAGGCCGACCAAGTCGGCCTTAACGCGCTCAAGGCCGCCGGCGCCAACGTCGTCACCGCCGACGCCACGATGCAGGCCGAGGCGAAAAAGCGCTCGGGCCCGATCATCGAGGACTGGATCAAGAAGGCGAGCGCCAAGGGCGTCGATGCCAAGGCAATCCTCGCGGAGTTCCACGCCGAGCTGAAGAAGGTCGCTGCTGAAAGAAAGTAGTACGAGCGGTATTACCCGCAGTACCACCTTCTGGGAGAGGCGGGCCGATGCCGTCCTCGGCATCGCCGCCTCGATGCTGCTGTTCCTGATGATGCTGCTCACGTTCGCGGACGTGGTGGCGCGCTACCTCATCAACCGCCCGATCCGCGGCGGCTTCGAGCTCACCGAGCTCACCCTGCTGGTGCTGATCTTCGCCGGGCTGCCGCTCGTGTCACGCGCGGATGAGCACGTCACCATGGACTTCATCGACCGCCTCCTGGCGCAGCGCGCGCGGGTCGCATGGATCCGGGTGATGCACGGCATCTGCGCGGCGATCATGTTTTTCCTCACCTGGCAGGTATGGATCAAGGCCACGCGCATCGCCTCCTACAGCGATACGACGGACGTGCTGCGCATCACCATCGGCCCGTTCGTCTACTTCATGGCGCTGATGATCGCCCTCACGGGCGTGGTGCACGTGGTCAAGATTTTCACCGCCACCCCCGCGCCGCGCGGACCGCAAGTCACCTCATGACCGAAACGCTTTTCGGCCTGGTCGCGATGATGGTGCTCGCCTTCCTGCGGCTGCCCATCGCCCTCGCCATGGGGCTGGTCGGCATCGTCGGCTACGCCTACATGCGGGACTGGAGCTGGACTGCGGCGCTCGCCGCGGCGCAGACCAAGATCTATGAGACCGGCCGCAATTACACGTTGTCCGTGGTGCCGCTGTTCATCCTGATGGGCAACTTCGTCACCCGCGCCGGCATGTCCCAGGAGCTGTTCCGCGCCGCCTACGCGTTCATCGGCCACCTGCGCGGCGGCCTGGCGATGGCGACGATCGTCGGCTGCGGCGGCTTCGGCGCGATCTGCGGCTCGTCGATCGCGACGGCGGCGACCTTCGCCAAGGTGGCGTATCCGTCGATGAAGAAGTTCGGCTACTCGGACGCCCTCGCGACCGGCGCGATCGCTTCCGGCGGCACGCTCGGCATCCTGATCCCGCCCTCCACCATCATGGTGATCTACGGGATCATGACCGGCACCAGCATCGGCAAGCTGTTCGCCGCCGGCATCCTGCCCGGCATCATCGCGGTGCTGCTGCTGTGCCTCGCCGTTCAGTACGTCGCCTGGCGCGACCCGAACGCCGGACCCCGGGGCGAGCGCTTGTCGTGGAAGGAGCGCTTCGCCACGCTCGAGGGGCTGGGCTGGTTCGCCGCGGTCGGCGTAGCGGTGATCGGCGCCACCCAAATCGGCTGGCTGCCCGCCGACGACGCCGCGGTCCTCGGCGCGCTCGCGGTGTTCGCCCTCTCGCTCATCTACAAAGGCATCACCAGCGTGGTCGCGCTCTTCGTGCTGGTGATGGGCGGCATCTACGGCGGCGTGTTCACCGCCGTGGAAGGCGCGGGCGTCGGCGCCTTCGGCGCGATGGTCTTCGCCCTCGCCCGCCGCACGCTGTCCTGGAACTCGCTGTACGCCGCGCTGGTCGAGAGCGCGCGCACCACCTCGATGCTGTTCATGATCCTGATCGGCGCGCTGATGTTCGCCGAGTTCGTCAACATCACCTCCATGCCCGACGACCTGAAGAACTTCATCGCCCGCCTGCAGGTGAGCCCGGTGATGGTCGTGGCCGTCATCATGGTGATCTACGTGCTGCTCGGCACGGCGATGGAGGAACTCTCCATGATCCTGCTCACCGTGCCGATCTTCTTCCCGCTGATCGTGCACATGGGACTCGACCCGATCTGGTTCGGCGTGCTGATCGTGGTGGTGGTCGAGATCGGCCTCATCAGCCCGCCGGTCGGCATGAACCTCTTCGTGCTCAATACCCTGTTGCCCCAAGTGCCGACGCGCACCATTTTCATCGGTGTGCTGCCGTTCATCGCCGCCGACTGTGTGCGCCTCGCGCTCCTAATCACATTCCCGATCCTTTCCCTTTACCTGCCGAGCTTGATGAAATGAAACAACAGTTCATCGACCGCGTGAACCGCGAAATGGCCGAGGATTTGCCTTTGCTCGAAGGAAGCACGCCGGAGCTCCTCGCCGCCTGCTGCCGCATCCTCGCGCGCGAAGGCCACGAATCCGGCCTCGCCGGGCAAGTCACTGCACGAGCCGACAAGCCCGGGACGTGGTGGACCCTCCAGTTCGGCTACGGCTTCGACGAAGCCACCGCCGAGCGCATGGTGCTGGTCGACGAGGACCTGAAACCTGTGGCCGGCGGGCGGCCGAACCCCGGCGTGCGCTTCCACATCTGGATCTATGAGAAGCGACCGGACGTACAGGCGATAGTGCATACACACGCTCCGCACGCTTCGGCGTTGGCTGCCACAGGTCAACGGTTAAAGACCATCCATATGGATAGCGCGATGCTCCACGGCAGCGCGCACCTGCCCGACTGGCCAGGCGTGCCGGTGGCCGACGACGAGGGCCGCATCATCTCCGGCGCGCTCGGCAATGCGAAGACCATTTTGCTTGCCAACCATGGCTTGCTTGCCGCCGGCGCCAGCGTCGAGGAAGCGACCTACCTCGCCGTGTTCTTCGAGCGTGCCGCGCGCATGCAGCTCCTGGCCATGGCCGCAGGCGGATTCAAGGAAGTGAAACCCGAGCTCGCCGAAGAAGCCCGCGACTTCCTGCTGCAGCCGTTCTATCGTGCGCGGGACTTTCGCGTACTGGGCGCGCCGCTGTGGGTGACGGCGCCGAGGTTCGCCGGGCCGACCAGCGCCTCGTACTTCTGCAGCACCCCCGATAGCGAGCGCTTCGGCGCGCTCGCCTTTCTTTTCTTCAGCTCGGCCGCCGGCACTTCGAGGTGGAGTTCGCCGCGGGCAGCGTCGATGCGGATGCGGTCGCCATTTCGGACCAGGGCGAGCAGTCCACCGGCCGCGGCTTCCGGCGAGACGTAGCCCACCATCATCCCCCGCGTCGCGCCGGAGAAGCGGCCGTCGGTGAGCAGCGCGACCTTTTCGCCCATGCCCTGTCCGTAGATCAACGCGGTGACGCCGAGCATCTCGCGCATCCCGGGCCCGCCTTTCGGGCCTTCGTAGCGGATGACCAGCACTTCGCCGGCCTTGTAGCTCCTTTTCTTGATGACTTCGGAGCAGCTCTCCTCGGAGTCGAACACGCGCGCGCGTCCCTCGAACACCAGCGACTTCAGGCCCGCCACCTTGATGAGCGCGCCGTCGGGCGCGAGGTTGCCTTTGAGCACCACCAGGCCGCCGCTTGCCATGATGGGCTCTTTTCGCACCACCTCCCCGTCGGCGCCGGAATGCTTTGCCAGCGCCTTCTCGAGGGTCATCCCCGACAAGGTGAGGCAATCGCCGTGCAACGCGCCTCTTTTCAATAATTCTTTGAGAACCGTGTAGACACCACCGACCGCGTGCAGGTCTTTCGCCAGGAATCGCCCGCCGGGCTTCATGTCGGCGATCAACGGCGTGCGCTTCGCCACGCGCGCGAAGTCGTCCAGTGTGAAGCGGATGCCGGCCTCGTGGGCGATCGCCGGAATGTGCAGCGCGGCGTTGGTCGAGCCGCCGGTCGCCGCGACCGCCGCGCAAGCGTTTTCAAGACTTTTCTTCGTAACCAGCTCACGCGGTAGAGGACCGCGGTTTTCCAGAAGTCGCATCACCGCTTCGCCGGCCGTGCGCGCCACAGCAGCTCTTTCCGAGGCAACGGCGGGCATGGTTGCGGATCCCGGAAGCGCCAGGCCGAGCGTCTCGGACACCATCGCCATGGTGTTGGCGGTGAACTGGCCGGGGCAGGAGCCGAGTGTCGGGATGCAGATTTCCTCGAGATGCTTGAGATCCTTCTGTGCGAACGTGCCCGCCATGACGCCGCCCACCGCTTCGTAGGTGTCGAGCACGGTGACGTCGCGTCCCTGCCACGTTCCCGGAAGCGCGGCGCCGCCGTAGACGAACACCGCCGGCAGGTTGAGCCGCACCATCGCCATCATCATCCCGGGCAGCGTCTTGTCGCAGCCGGCGAAGGTGACGAGCGCGTCGTAGGCGTGGCCGCGCGCCACCGCCTCGACGCCGTCGGCGATGATCTCGCGCGACACCAGCGAATAGCGCATGCCGCCGTGATTCATCGACATCGAATCGGCGACCGAGGCCGAGGCGAAGTCGAACGGCACGCCGCCCGCCTCGCGCACCGCGCCGCAGGCCTCGCGCACGAATTCGCCGAGCAGCGCATTGCAGGGCGTGATGCGAGAATCGGTGGAGGCGACGCCCACGAAGGGCTTCTGAAAATCAGAAGTCTTCAGACCCAAAGCATGGAGGAACGCGCGATGCGGCGCGCGATCCAGTCCCTCAACCGTGATGCGCGACGGAAGCTTCTTCATACTCACGCACGATTTCTTCGATGTTGGCGCTCGGACGCAGCCCGAGTTTCCCGGCGCGCCTGGAGAAGGTCGCCTTCGGCACCCGATCCATGATGGCCTGCAGCGCCGGATCCGGCTCGAAGCGCACTTGACCGCTGGCCCTGGGCTTCACCGCGTTCCACATTTGTTCCGCGGAGATCGGGATCCCGGTCAGCAGCACGGTGCGCTTGCTTCCCAGCTCGGCGGGCGGAAGTTCCGAGATGCGAACGAAAGCATCGACCACTCGGCGAAGCGAGATGCACGCCATGCGCGTATCGGGCCGCACGGGACAGACGTAGTCGCGGCCGGCCAGCGGCTCGCGAATGATGGCGCTTGCCCAGCCCGACACCGCGGTGTTGGCGCTGCCCGGGCGCACCATGACCGTCGGCAGGCGCAGCGCGCGGCCGTCGATGTAGCCACGGCGCGTGTAATCGTCGATCAGGATCTCGCTGACCAGCTTCTGTGCGCCATACGACAGCCGCGGCGCCGCCGGGGTCTCGTCGGTCACCTCATCCACTTCACTGTAGACGGCGATGGACGAGGCGAAGATGAACTTCGGGCAATGCCCCGCCAGGCGGCAGGCTTCGAGCAGGTCGCGGGTCGCGTCGAGGTTGACCTTGGTGCCGAGCTCGAAGTTCTGCTCCGCGCCGCCGGAAACCAGCGAGGCGAGGTGGAATACCGCGTCGATCTCGGGCGTTATCAGGGAGCGGGCAAACTGCGGATAGGCGAGGTTGCCGAGCACGCTGGCCGGCGCCGACTGGTCCGTGCCCACGACCTCGTGGCTCGCCAGCGCCCGCACCAGAGCGGAACCGATATAGCCCGCCGCTCCGGTGACGAGTATTCTCATGCCGACCAGCATTCTAATTAAGGAGGAGAGGATGTTCCGCGCTGTTTTGGCCGTGCTGTTGCTGTCGAGCTTTTCGTGCTGGTCGCAGTCCTACCCTGCCCGCTCGGTGAAAATCGTGGTGCCGTTCGCGGTGGGCGGCTCGGCCGACGTCTATGCGCGCGTGCTCGGCGCAAAGCTGTCCGATGCGCTCGGCCAGCCGTTCGTGGTGGAGAACCGCCCCGGCGGCGGCGCGGTCGTCGGCACCGACGCGGTGGCGAAGTCACCCGCCGACGGCTACACCGTCCTGATGATGTCGAACACGCATACCGTCAACGAGACGCTGATCCCGAAGAAGCCGTACGACCTGATGAAGGATCTCGCGCCGATCACCGGCGTGAACTACCAGGACCTGCTGCTGGTCGTGAACGCCGACGTGAAAGCGAACAGCCTGCGCGAGTTCATCGCGCTCGCCAAGTCGCAACCGGGCAAGCTCAACTACGCCTCGTCCGGACCGGGTACGCCCTATCACATGGCCGGCGAGCTCTTCAAGCACATGGCCGGCGTCAACATCGTGCACGTGCCGCACAAGGGCAGCGACCAGGCGCGCACCGCGGTGCTCGGCGGCCAGGTGGAGATGATGTTCGACGCAATCAGCACCATCGGTCGCACACGCGCGGCGGCAAGCTCAGGGCGCTCGCCACCACGGGCAAGACGCGCTCCGCGGTCACGCCCGACGTGCCGACTGCGGCGGAAGCCGGCGTGCCCGGCTACGAGGCAACCATCTGGCTCGGGCTGATGGCGCCCGCAGGCACGCCGCGGCCGGTGCTCGACAAGCTCAATGCGGAAGTCATCAAGGTGATCAACGCACCGGAGGTCAAGGAGAACTGGGGCAAGCAGGGCGCGGTGCCGATGGGCATGCCGGTCGATCGAGTTCGCAAAGTTCCTGCGCGACGACATGCAGAAGTGGTCGAAGCTGGTGAAAGACACGGGGATGAAGGTCGATTGATGGATGAGAAAGCCGCCATCGTCGAGGTCGTGCAGAACTGGGCGCTGTGGCGCGATGCCGGCGACTGGGAGCGCTTCCGCACCGTCTGGCACGACGACGGCTGGATGACGGCGACGTGGTTCCAGGGCCCGGCGGCGGAATTCATCAAGGTGAGCAAGGCGGGCTTCGACAAAGGGGTGAGCATTCTGCACTTCCTCGGCGGCTCGACCGTGGACCTGAAAGGAAACCGCGCCGTCGCGCAGACCAAGATGACGATCAATCAGCGCGGCACTCTCGACGGCGAAGTGGTCGACGTGGTGTGCACCGGGCGCTTCTATGACTTCTTCGAGAAGAGACCGCGACCGCAGGGCGATCCTTCGGAGCGCTGGGGCATCGTGCGGCGCCAGCCGATCTACGAAAAAGACCGGCTGGATCCGGTGAGCCCCTCCGCCCGGTTGAGCCTGGACGAGAAATTGCTGAAGTCGTTCCCCGAAGGCTACCGGCACCTCGCCTATCTGCAGACCAGGCTCGGCTTCCAGATCAAGCTCGACCTGCCGCAGCTCAAGGGCGCCGAGGTCGAGACGCTGTATCGTCACGGCAAAGCCTGGCTCGCGGGCGCGGCATCGGCGTTTCCCGATCGCTGAGCGATGGACGACAGCCTCTTCATCGTCTTCATCGGCGCTGCCGTCGCCGGCCTGATCGGCCTGTTCCTTTACGGCTGGATGCGGCGCAAGGAAAAGCCACCCCCCGGAGTAAAACCGCTCAAAGACGAGGATGACTGGAAATGACGCCCAAGCAAGGTCGACGCGCTGACGACATCAGCGCCGAGGAAATCAAGCAGTTCTGGCATGGCTTCTGTGAGCGCAAGGGAGTCGACGCGGCAACGCGCGCTCGCGGCGACGCCCGCATCGACAACGATCCGGAATACTGGGCCGACCAGACGATGCTCAAGCTGCTCGACGCCGTCGCCACCTGACGACGCCGCTTTCCGACTACCCGGAATTCGGGCAAGCGATGACTTGAGTACTTCCGGCGCCGGCACGCACACTGCGCCGCATGGAAAAGATCCAAGTCGGAAAAGACGAATGCCCGGTGGCGCCGCCGCCGCGCGTCACCGTCTACACGCGGGTGCTGCACCGGGCTTGCCAGATCCTGGGCGGCGCGGACCAGCTTGCCGCGCACCTGCGCGTATCAGTTCTCGTCGTTCATAAGTGGCTCGAGGGCGAGGACGTGCCGCCATCGAACATTTTCCTCAACGCCGTCGACCTGGTGCTGCCCACTTGGGGACCCGAGGACGACGCGTTGGCGCGAGCGGTTTCGGCCTCGCGGCCGAAGAACAACTAGCGCTCTACCGGTAGAGCAGGACCGCCTCGCGCTCTTCGCGCCAGGCATCTTCGTCCGCGCGCGCAGCCGCATCGAGGTCGCCAGGCGTCGCCGCCGGATCGTCGACCCATTCGCGCAGCAGGCTGCCGCCATTGATGACGTCAATCGCGAGCCGGGTCTCGTATTCGTAGGGAAAGTCCCGCCATAGCGGGTAGTCAGGGCGCAGTGCCTTGACCGCCTTGAATGCCAGGCCGACCAGGCGCCACGGTCGGAATGCGTCGTGCGCGTATCCCGGTGCCTCGACATGGATCTGCAACCCGGCGCAAAGCTTGCCGGCATGCTTATGGAAGGTCGGCTCGAACCAGCAGGCGCGCAGCCGGCAGCCGCGCAGCCACGCGGGTTGGAGCGAGTCCATTTTTTGGAGCAGTGCATTCGCATCGAGGTCGGGCGCGCCGAGAATTTCCAGCGGTCGGGTGGTGCCGCGGCCTTCGGACAGCGTGGTGCCTTCGAGCATCACCGTGCCGGGATAGCAGCGCGCCATGGACACGCCCGGCGCATTCGGGCTCGGGTTCACCCAGTCGCGCTCGCCGAGCGGCCAGCCGTGCCCAGGCGCGGCGGCCGGCGCCCAGCCTGTCATTGCGATGATTTTCAGTTCCACGTCGAGTTTCAAGGTGGAAACAAACCATGTGGCCGCTTCACCGAGCGTCAATCCATGGCGCATCGGCAGCGCGCCGGAGCCGACGAAGCTTTCCCACCCGGCCTGCAGCTTGAGGCCCTCGATCGGCCGGCCGGCCGGATTCGGCCGGTCGAGCACCCAGACGCTCTTGCCGTGCTGGGCCGCCGCCTCGAGCACGTAGCGCAGCGTGGTCAGAAAGGTGTACACGCGGCAGCCGAGGTCCTGCAGGTCGACGAGGAGGACGTCGAAGCCTTCCATCATCGCCGGCGTCGGCCGGCGCACCTTGCCGTAGAGGCTGAACACCGGGATGCCGTGCACCGGGTCGTTGAAGTCCGGCGACTCGATCATGTTGTCCTGCTTGTCGCCGCGCAGGCCGTGCTGCGGGCCGAACGCCGCGGTGAGCTTTACGCCGGCGCCGGCGAGCGCGTCGAGGGAATGCACCAGGCCGGCGCTGACCGACGCCGGGTGCGCGAGGAGCGCGACGCGCCGGCCGGCGAGCGGCTTGCGTAACGTCGGCTCCTCCAGCAGGCGGTCAATGCCGAACTTCATCGAGCTCCAGGGCGAATGCGTGGCGATGGTGGAAGTCCGGCTTGCCCGGCGCATGGCGCAGCGCCCAGTACGAGAGCGCGCCGTCGATTTCCTCGATCACCGTTGAAAGGCCGATGCGCAGCTTTCCGCTGTGACTGGGTTGTATTTGAGCGCTGAGATCGAGCGCCCCTGCGCTGCGTGCGACGCCGATCCTCGGATCCGGTGCGGCAAACGACGCCCCTTCCCGGTAGCCGGTGAAGCGAAACGCTGCCCACTCTCCGGAGGGCGAGAAGTTGAACTCCCGGTACCCGGGACCGGCCGCATCGGCGATAAACAGCTCGCAGCAGGTGTGCTGCCACAAGGCCTCGCCTGCGCGCGGTGGGCGCGGCGGCGGGACACGCACGCGATCCAAGTCGCCCTCGATCCGGTAGCTCACACCGAGACTGCCGTCCGCGTTTCGCGTCATCTTGGCGTGGATGCCGCGCACCGCGGTGCAGGGCGTCGCGGGATGGCGCTCGAGCGCTGCGAACGGCATCGCGCGAGCCTATCATGCGGCCCATGAACGGGCTGGGCGCGCTGGCGGTCGCGGCATTGACGGCATGGACCTTCCTCGGGCCGGCGGTGGGCTCGTGGGCTTTCGTCGCCGTGGAATTCGCTTCACTCGCGTGGCTGACGCGCGAGATGCGCCGCACCGATGCCGACGCGCTGAGCGCTCGGGCGCGCGAGCCGCTCGACGCGGACGAATCCGACGCCGTGTGCCGCTATGCGTTCTATTTCGCCTACCCGGCGACTGCGCGCGAATCGGCGTCGACCCTCGCCGCCCTGGGGCTCGCCACGCTGGTGCTCGTGCCGTGGCTGATCTACAAACTGCAGTGGACGCAGGCCATCCTCATCGGCGTCATGCTGTTCGCCGTCGGGCGGCTGACGAAGCGGGTAAGCCCGGTCTACGCGCTGCGGCTCGCCACGGCTAAAGGCGACCGCGACGCGCTGCGCCTGCTGTCCGCGCACGACGGCGCGGCGCGCAAGCTCTCAGCCCCAGATCAGCCAGGCGCCTAGCGCGAACGCCGGCGGAAGAAACACCACGAAGCTCAGGACCGCTTTGACCCGGGCGCGGTCCTGCGGGTCGAATTTCGGCTTCTGGTGCTTCTGGACAGCGCGCTCCTCGACGCCCTTCTTGACCACCGTGTATTCGATCAACTAGGAGGATCACCCCGAGGGCGAGACCCCATAGCGCGCCTTGCATGCCGATGTGCATGGTCGATTCACTCTAGCCTAACGCCGACAAGCGGGCAAACACGCGCTTCAGCGCCGCGACCTGCGCGAGATAGGCGCGCACGTCATGCGCGCCGCAGCGCTGGCCCGGCGCCAGGCGGAAGCCCGCGCGTGCATAAGCGTCGCCGGCGGAGGCACCGCAGAGATGAATCAAGGCCGCGAGGTCCTGCCTTTGCGTCGCGCTCGGCGACAGCCGCCGGCCGGCCAGGATGGCGCCGACGCTGCGGTCGAGATAGGCGGAGGTCAGCTCGACCGCGTGGCTCGGGATCACGCGCATGTAGAGGCTGTTGAACCAGCAGCCGTCCTCGATCGCCACGTGATCGCGGATGCAATAGCGCTTCGCCTGCTCGAAGGTGCCGTCGGTGATCTGGTACATGCCGACCGCGCTCGACGCCGGGCGATACACCTCGCGCGGATCCACCGATGCGCGCACGCGCCACGGCGTGCGCGCCACCGGGTTGCCGGCGCCCTCGACCTGCGCGAGCGCGGCCAGCAGCTCGGGGGTCATGAGCGGTGTGGAATGCGCCCGGAAGAGCGCTGCGTACTCGCGCCACGTCTCCGACGGCGTCTTGGACAGCACGCCGCTCACCGGGAAGAAAAGCTCCGCCGGCTTGCGCACGACCTGGAAGATCAAGTTGAGCGTTGCCGCTACGAGGATGAAAGCCAGCGCGCCGATCGTGATGCGTGCCCAGCGCGGCGCCTTCCTGTAGAGCTTCTTGTAGTTGCGATACGACAAGGTGCTTTGTTCTTTCCGGTAATACGCACTTACGCCGCAGCGGCGGCTACCGTAGAATTTTTGCATGAATGAGCGGCGCATTCTCGTGGCCGACGACGATAAGGATGCGGTGCTCATCCTGACGGCGCTGCTGCGCGGCGAAGGCTACGAGGTGCGCGGCGTGCACCGCGGCGCCGAAGTCCTCGACGCGGTATTCAACTTCGCGCCCGACGTCGTGCTGCTCGACATCGGCATGCCGCAGATGTCGGGCTACGAGGTCGCGCGCCGGCTGCGCGAGCGCTATGGCAGCGCGCGCCCGGCGTTGATCGCGGTCACCGGCTTTACCCGCACCATGGATCGGGTGCAGGCCCGAGCCGCCGGATTCGAGCACCACATCGGCAAGCCGTACGAGCCGCGCGAGCTGCTGCAGCTCATTGGCACCCTTTCCAGCCCGGCCCCTACGCGCGGCGAACCGTAAGTCGATCTTCACCAGCGCCTTGGCGCATCTAGGCTTGGGTCTTGCTGCACAATGACGCAGTGACTCCCGCCCAGCCCAAACGCGCGCCCGCCGCGCTGCAGCTCACGGACCTCGCCTTCGAGGCGAGCTTCGTGCGCGATCTGCCAGCCGACCCGGTGGCGGACAACCGGTCGCGCCAGGTGCCCAACGCCTCGTATACGCGAGTCGATCCGACGCCGGTCGCCGCGCCGAAGCTCCTCGGCTGGTCGGACGTGCTGGCCGAATATCTGGGCATCGAAAGACCGACGAGCCAGGCCGCAATCGACGCGCTCGCCGGCAATCGCGTGCTGCCCGGGATGGAGCCGTATGCCGCGCGCTACGGCGGGCATCAATTCGGCCACTGGGCGGGCCAGCTCGGCGACGGCCGCGCCATCACGCTCGGCGAGGTCACCGCCACCGACGGCACGCGCCAGGAGCTGCAGCTGAAAGGCGCCGGCCGCACGCCCTACTCGCGCAGCGCGGACGGCCGCGCGGTGCTGCGCTCCTCGCTGCGCGAGTTCGTGTGCAGCGAGGCGATGTACTTCCTCGGGGTGCCGACCACGCGCGCGCTGAGCCTGGTGGCAACCGGCGAACCGGTGATCCGCGACATGTTCTACGACGGCCACCCCGCGCCCGAGCCCGGCGCCGTCGTGTGCCGCGTCGCCCCGTCGTTCGTGCGCTTCGGGAATTTCCAGATCCACGCCGCCAACAACGAAATCGAAATACTGAGAAAGCTGGCGGACTATGTCATCAGGCTGCATTACCCTGGCCGGGATTACGCGGGGTTCTTCCAGGAGCTCTGCCGCCGCACCGCGCTGCTGATGGCCGATTGGATGCGCCTGGGCTTCGTGCACGGCGTGATGAACACCGACAACATGTCGATCCTCGGTGTGACCATCGACTACGGCCCCTATGGCTGGCTCGAAGGCTACGACCCGCAATGGACGCCGAACACCACGGATGCCCAGACGCTGCGCTACACCTACGGCAACCAGCCGCAGGTCGCGCACTGGAACCTGGCGCGCCTCGCCGAGGCGCTGCTGCCGCTCGTTCCCGATCAGGCGCCGCTCGAGCAAGGCCTCGCGCTGTACGCCGAGACCTTCAACAAGACCTGGCGCGGCGCGCTCGCGCAAAAGCTGGGCGTCGCGGCTCTCGACCAGCCCGGCGACGACGAGCTGCTCTCGGAGCTCTTCGCGCTGATGTATGAAAAGGAAACCGATTTCACGCTGTTCTTCCGCAACCTCGCCGCGGTGCCGCTGGCTGCTGCGGAGGATGCCGCGCTGCTGCAGCCTTTGCAGGCAGCTTTCTATGCCGAGCCCGCGGCGGGCCTGGCGGCATGGCTGCGACGCTATGGTTCGAGGGTGAAGAACGAGGCCGGGCGCGTCGAGCGCATGAACAAGGCCAACCCGAAGTACGTCTTCCGCAATTACCTGGCGCAGCTCGCGATCGACGCGCTGGAGAAAGGCGATGCCTCGGTGATGGAGCGGCTGCTCAAAGTGCTCGAGCGCCCCTACGACGAGCAGCCCGCCCACCATGACCTTGCCGCGCGCCGCCCGGAGTGGGCGCGTAACCGCGCCGGGTGTTCCGCCCTCTCCTGCAGTTCCTAAGCCGTCGTCCTAGCTTGCTTCCTGCTTTTCCAGGCCTGGTACTTGTGCGGCAGGCAAACGGCACACGGGCGAAAGCCGGCCGCCCGGGCCTGATGCTCGTTCAGGAAAAACACCCGCTGGCTCACATAACCGCCGCGCGCGATCGCGCGTAGGGCGCTGGGGCAATCAAGCCGGCCGTAGATTTTGGTGCCGCGATGGCCGCCTAGCTTGCCCCAGCGCTTCTTCACGTCAGGAGGCTGCGCTCGAAAAGCTGCAGCGCCGCCGCCCCGAAGGCGTGCATATTAGTGAGCCGTTCCGTATTTCCCGTGGCAACCCTTATCGCCTGCTCCTTGGGCCCGGATACGGCCACCCAGGCATGCCCGGCCGGGTCGCCGTAGCGGTTGCCGGTCGGGCCGGCGGCGCCGGTCTCGCCGATGCCCCAGGTGGCCTTGAACTTCTCGCGGGCGATCCGCGCCCGGATAAGCGCGTTGGCCTCGGTCGCCGAGCGGTGGCCCTCGAGCAGCCCCTCCTCGAAGTCCCGGACCGCCTCCCAGGCCTGGCGGGTGTAGATGACGATGCCGCCCAGGCAGTAGGCCGAGGCTCCTGGCACCGCCAGCAAAGCGGCGGTAATAAGTCCGCCGGCGGCCGACTCGGCCACTGCGACCGTTTCCTTTCGCTGCTTGAGCACCGCCGCAATGCGCTCCGAAACCGCCAGAAGCTCCCGCATTCCGCTATTCTCTACGCAGTAGGAGCAGTAGTTAACAGCGAGGCCCCGGTGCCGGGCGTACGCTGCTGCTGTGGGGATGCGAACCAACACTACGCTGGTCATCAATCCGAAGGGCGGATCCGGGAAAACCACCGTCGCCACCAACCTCGCCAGCTACTTCGCGTCCAACGGCATCCCGGCGGCGATGATGGACTTCGATCCGCAGGGTTCCACCCTCAACTGGCTGCGCAGCCGCCCTCCGACGGCGCGCAAGATCCACGGCGCGAATGCCGCGCCGCAGAAAACCGGCCTGCGCAGCCTGGGCATGCACGTCCCCGCCGACACCGGCCAGCTCATCATCGACGCCCCCGCCGGCGCCTCGGGGCTTGCGCTTCAGGAGATGCTGTCGCGCTCGCATTGCATCCTCATTCCGGTCGCGCCTTCGGCGATCGACATCCACGCCACCGCCAATTTCATCCGCGACCTGCTGCTCACCGGGAAAATCCGCGCCAATAACATCCGCCTCGGCGTGGTGGCAAACCGGGTGCGCAAGTCGAACCCGGTCTACCAGCCGCTCGAGCGCTTCCTGACCGCGCTCAACCTGCCGCTGCTCGCCCGGCTTTCCGATTCGGACGTGTTCATCAATGCCGCCGAAGCCGGCGTAGGCATCTTCGAGATGGACTTCGCCGTCTGCGCCGCCGAGCGCCAGCAGTTCCAGCCCATCGTCGAGTGGGTCGATCGGGTGCCGGTCGTCCCCGCCACCCGTCCGCTGGCCGCCGTGGCGAGCGCCTCGCGTCTGGGCCTGCGGGTGATCGGCAACATCACCGCCTCGCGCCCCAGCTTCCGCTAGGCGATCTTCGGTAGAAGTCGTGACGCGTTGACTGGCGCGTCCATGTTCCATACCTTGCCGTCATGATCACTCGACGGCAGTTCATCGTAACGGGCCTCGCGGCGGCCGCCGCGCCTTCGTTCGCGCAGGACGCCTACCCCTCGCGGCCCATTCGCGTGATCGTGCCGCACGCCGCCGGCGGCGGCGTCGACATCCTTGCCCGCAACCTCGGCGAGTACATCCGTCCGCTGCTCGGGCAGCCTTTCGTGGTCGAGAACAAGCCCGGCGCCAATGGCATGATCGGCGCGCAGCTCGCCTCCGCCGCCGCTGCCGACGGCTACACGCTGCTGATGGCGTCCGCCGGCGAGATCGCGATCAGCCCGCACCTGTTCCGCAAGATGGCGTATGACCCGCTGCGCGATCTGCAGCCGGTCACGCTGGGAACCAAGGTACCGAACGTGCTCACCGTGCACCCGGCGGTCGCGGCCCGCAGCGCCGCCGAGCTGATTGCCCTCGCCAAGGCGCAGCCGGGCAAGCTGTCGTACGGCTCGAGCGGCGTGGGGAACCTCCAGCACCTGAACGGCGAGCTATTCAACAAGCTCGCCGGCACGCAGATCGTGCACGTGCCCTACAAGGGCGCCGCGCCGCAGATCGCCGACCTTGCCGGCGGTCAGATCACCATGGGCTACACCAGCGTGGCCGCGGCCCTCTCGCTCATCAAGGCCGGCAAGCTGCGCCCCATCGGCGTCACGTCTAAAGAGCGCGTGCGCGCCGTGCCCGACGTGCCGTCGCTTTCCGAGACGCCGGCGCTCGCGGCCTACGAGTTGAACAACTGGTTCGGCCTGTTCGCGCCGAGCGGCGTCCCGCCCGCGATTCTGCAGACGGTGCACGCCGCCGCGGTGAAGGCGCTTTCCAGCCCGGAGCTGCAGGCAAAGCTGATCGAGCAAGGCGGAATCCCTTCACCCGGCCAGCCCGAAGCGTTCCGTTCCCTCATCGTTTCGGACTCGCAGAAGTTCGCGCAAATCATCAAGGACGTCGGAATTCCGATGGAGGGTTGACGTTCGTCTTTGGACATAGCATCATGTTCGCGCACTAGATCGTTGTGGAATAACAGATAAAAAAAATGAAAAGCACGCTGGTGATCAACCCCAAGGGGGGTTCCGGGAAGACCACCATAGCCATCAACCTCGCGGCCTGCTTCGCCGCCGAGAACATCCCCACCACCTTGATGGACTACGACCCGCAGGCTTCGAGCCTGACGTGGTTGCGCTCTCGGGGGCCGAATGCGCCGATCATCTACGCCGCCAACGGCGCGCCGGAAAAGTACGGTCGCCTGCGCAGCTTCGAGATGTTCGTTCCGCCGCATACCCAGCAACTGGTGATCGACGCGCCGGCCGGCGCCTCCGGATTACTGCTGCAGGAAATGGTCGAGCGCGCGCACAGCGTGGTGGTGCCGGTGGTGCCATCGATCATCGACATCCGCGCCACCGAGAACTTCATCAAGGACCTGATGGGCTTAGCGCGCGTCCGCAGGGGCGACGCGCGCGTCGGCATCGTCGCCAACAAGGTCCGCGTCTCGATGCCAGCCTACCAGCCGTTCCTGCGCTTCCTGGATTCGCTGCAGATCAAGCTGCTGACGCGGCTGCTCGATTCCGACATGTACTTGAAGGCCGCCGAGAGCGGCGTGGGCATCTTCGAGATGGACGCCGGCCAGACCGCGGTCGAGCGCCGGCAGTTCCTGCCGATCGTGGACTGGGTGCGCGACGCCAATGCAATGCGCATCGCCCGCATCGATGGCGCCGGCTCGCAAGTACAGCGGGTCCGCCGCGTGGCGTTCTAGGGGGCTAGTGCTTCGTCGAGCTGCCGCCGTTCAGCACAAGCGCCTGCTGGATCTCCGATAGCTCGACCGGCTTGATGAGGTGCATGTCGAACCCCGCCTCGCGCGAGCGCTGCCGGTCCTCGGGCTTGCCCCATCCGGTCACGGCCACGATCCGCAGCCGAGGGACGCGCCCCAGCTCGCGAAGCCGCTGCGCCACCTCGAAGCCGTTCATTCCCGGCATGCCGATATCGAGCAGGATCACTTCCGGGCGGTAGCCTTCGACCGCCCGCAGCGCCGCCGAGCCGTCGTGCACGATCTCGACCTCATGGCCCAGTTGCCGAATGAGCGCGGCGAGCATGGCAGCGGCATCGACGTTATCGTCCACCACGAGAACGCGACGCGCGACGGATGCCCGGCCATTGGCCGACCGTTTCGGCTGCTCCAGGGCAGCCGCCGGTCTGGCTGCCTCCACCGGTAGCTTGATGATGAATTCGCTGCCCTTCCCGGCGCCCTCGCTGCGCGCCTCGATGGTGCCGTGGTGCAGCTCGATGATGGCGCGTGCCAGGGCGAGGCCCACGCCGAGGCCGCCCTGCGAGCGGCTGGCCGCGTGGCGGCCCTGGACGAACATGCCGAAGATGCTGGCGATGAATTCCGGGTCGATGCCGCGCCCCGTATCCCGCACCGAAAGCGAGGCCCAGGCGAGCTGATTCGCCTCTTCGGTGTAGTTCTGGTCCTGCCGCTCGCGGCGTAGCGAGAGCGCGATCTTCCCGCCGGCATCGGTGTAGCGCGCCGCGTTGTTCAGCACGTTGGTCAGCGCCTGAGTTACGCGCAGCTCATCGGCCTGCAGGAACACGGGCTCGGGCGGCAGCTGGATGCTCAGCTGGTGGCCCGCGCTGTCGATTCCCGGGCGCGCCGCTTCGATCGCCCGGGCCACGATGTCGCCCAGGTCGACGCGCTGCGGATGGATGCTCAGGGCCCCGCGCGTGATGCGGCCGATGTCCAGCAGGTCGTCGACGATGCGCATCAGCTGGGCGCTTTGCCGATCGATCGCGAGGCGCGCGACCTCGAATTCCTGCGCGCCGGGGGTCGCGACCGCGAGCAGGTGCGCAGCATTGCGGATCGGCGCCAGCGGATTGCGCAGCTCATGCGCCAGCACCGCGATGAAGTCGTGCACCTGGCGGGCGGCAACCTCGAGCGCCGCGGACTGCCGCTGCTGCGTGAGGTCCTGCGTGACCTTGGCGTAGCCGTGCAGCTGGCCGTCCGCGTCGCGCAGCGCGGTGACGACCACGCGCGCCCAAAAGCGCGTGCCGTCCTTGCGCACCCGCCAGCCCTCGTCCTCGGCGCGGCCGTGCTCGCGCGCCATGGCCAGCTCGCCCCACGGCTTGCCGGCGTCGATGTCTTCGGCTCGGTAGAAGCGCGAGAAATGCTTGCCGACGATCTCGTGCGCCTCGTAGCCCTTGATGCGGCGCGCGCCACCATTCCAGCTCGTCACCGTCCCGTCCGGGGTCAGCATGTAGATGGCGTAGTCCTGCACGCCCTCGACCAGCAGACGGAAGCGTTCCTCGCTGCGGCGCAGCTCCTCCTCCTGCCGCTTGCGCTCCGAGATATCGCGCGTGATCTTGGAGAAGGCGAGCAGCTTGCCGCTCTCGTCGCGCAGCGCGGTAATCACGACATGCGCCCAGAACCTGGAGCCGTCCTTGCGTACACGCCACCCTTCGTCCTCGAGGCGCCCGTCCATGGTCGCGCGCTGCAGCTCGAGCTGCGGCCATTTCCGCTCGATGTCCGCCTGCGTATAGAAAATCGAAAAGTGCTTGCCGATGATTTCGTGCGCCGCGTACTGCTTCGCCCGCGCCGCGCCGGGGTTCCAGCTGATGATGTGGCCGCCCGGATCGAGCATGAAGATGGCGTAGTCCTGCACGCTTTCAGCCATCAGCTGAAAGAGTCTCGGGTCGAGCGCGGAAGCAGCTGCGGAAGGCGGTTTTTTCATTCGAGCGCGCCGTTGTCGCGATTCAAACTACACGCGCGACCACGCGATTCATTCTGCACCCCATTCGCTGCAACGCGCAAACCGGAATGACTCAGCCCAGCAGGCTGCGCAGGAAGTCCAAGTCGATGGGCTTCAGCAGGTATTGATCGAAGCCCGCCTCGCGTGCCGCCTGCCGGTCATCCTCGCGGCCCGACCCGGTCATCGCCACGATCCGCGTGCGGCTCAAATTCGGATCGCTGCGCATCTGGCGCGCGACGCCAAGTCCGTCGAGCCCGGGCAATCCCAGATCCAGAAACACGATATCCGGGCGGACACGACGGGCGAGCGCGGTGGCAGCCACACCGTCGCGAGCTTCGTGCACTTCATGGCCGGCGTGCTTGAGCCACGCGGCGATCACCGCAACGGCATCGGCGTTGTCGTCCACCAGTAACACTTTGCGCGGGATGTTAGCCAAATGACCTCTCTAAGAGAAAATCATGCCTGATAAAGTGGCCGAAAGGGGATTGACCCATGGAGCAGCGAGCCGGGCCGAAGCATTTCTCGATGATCCGCGGCTTTCACCTCGCGGATTTCCTGACGCTGGCCAACGCCGCGTGCGGCGTCGGCGCCATTTTCCTCACCATGGTGTACCTGCAAAGCGGGGCGAAGGCGCATTTCTACGCCGCCGCCGCCATGGCGCCCCTCGCCTTTTTCTTCGACTGGCTGGACGGGAACGTGGCGCGCTGGCGCCACCAGCACTCGGCGCTGGGTCGCGAGCTCGATTCGCTGTCGGACGTCATCTCCTTCGGCGTCGCTCCCGCCGCGCTCGCCTATGCGGCGGGGCTGGATGGCGGCTGGGACGCGGCGGCGCTGATTTACTTCGTGTGCTGCGGCGTGAGCCGCCTCGCGCGCTTCAACGTCACCGCCGAAACCCTCGCGGCCGGCAGCGACAGCGGCAAGGTCGCCTACTTCGAAGGCACGCCCATTCCCACTAGCGTGGTGTTGACCGCGGTGCTCGCCTTCGCCGCGTGGCAGGAGCGCATCGGCGAGCGCATTTACGGTGGCGTCTGGGATCTCGGCTGGCAATTCCATCCGCTGTCGCTGCTGTTCATCGCCTCGGGCAGCATGATGATCAGCAAGACGCTGCGCATTCCGAAGCCGTAAATCGTCAGCCCGGCTCGCCGAAGACCGTGGTGTAGTCCTTCGCCATCGTGCGCAGATCCCCCGCGCGCCGGGTGAGGCCCAGACGGTCGAAGCACTCGAGGATCTCGATCACGCGATTGCGGCCGATGCCGGTGCGGTCGCGCACCTGCGCCGCGGCGAAACGGCCCGCGGGCAGGGACCGCGACACCGCGAGCGCGATGGAAGCGAAGCGTGCGAGCGTGGCGCGCAGATAGAAGCGCTCCGCGGTCACTTTCACCACCTCGCCGGTTTTCGCCTTGCGAAAGAGGAAGTCCTTCAGTCCGGCTTCCTTCACCCCGGCGGCGGCCGCGAGCTCGGCGATGGTGAGACCGTTGAAACCGGCGGCCTGCATCGGCGGCTGCACGCGCTCCCAGGTTTCCTGGTCGCCCGGGTTGTCGGTGGCCACGTGACGGCGCAGGCGCGCCGTCGAACCGGTGGTTTCGATGCGCTGCTCTTCGCGCAATAGCGCATGGAACGCGGCGGCGGACAGCCTTGGCGCGCATTGTGAGCGCAACGCGCCGAGGTCCGCGCCTATCGCCTGCGGCGACGTGGCGTGGAAGGCTTCCAGGGCGCGCACGGTGGCATCCACCACGCCTTGCGCCGCATCTCGGGGCAGGGCGACCGGCACCAGCTTGCTGATGATCCGAAGCCCGGCCGCCTCGGCCATGGCGGCGAAGCGCTCCTCGCCGACGCGGAATACGCGCGCGAACCATGCCATGTCGACGCCCTCGGGCGCCGCATCGCGCAGCGCGGCGAGCGCGCTGGCAGGCGTCGTCGGTCTCGATCGCCTGCAGCTCGGCCAGCCGCGCGAGCGCGGTCACGCGAGCGGCGCGGCGCGAACGGGTCGATGACCCGGCCGCCGCCGACCGTGCGCAGCGCGGACTGGTCGCGGATCACGAAGCGATCGCCGTGCAGCGCGGCCACCACGTCGTCGGTCACGAGCTGGGCGATTGCCGTGCCGCCGGGCGCGATCTCGCCCTTGATCGCCACGCGCGCCGTGACATCCCCGGCGCCATGATGCAGGTGCACGGGCGTCCAGTGCCGCAGTGCGCTGCGCTCGGAGCGCAGGACGTTGAGGCGCACGTCCATGCGCCGCGTCGGCGCGTGCAGCCCCTCGGCCACCAGCCAGTCGCCGCGCCCCGCGCGCGGTACGTCGACGTCGGCAAGGTTGATCGCGCAGCGCTCTCCGGCCACAGCCCGCGTCGCCGGCTTGCCGTCCTTCTGCAGCCCGCGCACGCGCACCGGCACGCCGCTCGGCGTGAGGACCAGGCGGTCGCCCTGGCCGACGCTGCCGTTGAACGCCGTGCCCGTCACCACGGTGCCTGCCCCGGCGATGCTGAAAGCGCGATCGATGGCGAAGCGGAAAGGCCCTTCCTGCGACTGCCGCGCCGCGCGTTGCGCCAGCGCGGCGAGCGCGTCGCGCAGCGTCTCGAGCCCTTCGCCGGTTTTCGCCGACACCGGCAGGATCTGCACTTGCGCGATGCGCGTCGGCGCGAGCAGCGCGCGCAGGTTGGCGGCAACCTCCTCCACCCGGCGCGGCGATACGCGGTCGATCTTGTTGATGACGGCGATGCCGCGCTCGACCGCGAGCAGCTCGATGATGCTCAGGTGCTCGACCGTCTGCGGCATGACGCCATCGTCCGCGGCGACGACGAGCAGGACCGCGTCGATGCCGCATACCCCGGCGAGCATGTTGCGCACAAAGCGCTCGTGCCCCGGCACGTCGACGAATCCGATCAGCGCGTCGTCCGCCGCGCGCCAGTAGGCGAAGCCCAGATCGATGGAGATGCCGCGGCGCTTCTCCTCCGGCAGCCGGTCGGTGTCGACGCCGGTCAGCGCACGCACCAGCGCAGTCTTGCCGTGATCGACGTGGCCGGCCGTGGCAACGATCATGGAGCGCCTGCGAGGATCGTCGAGGACTGGCGGAAGGGAGTGGGAGTCGAACCCACCAGGGACGTCGAACGCCCCTCGCCGGATTTGAAGTCCGTATGCTCCGCCGGGAGCAATTCCCCTCCTCGGGACGATGTCAAAGCGGGCTCTTGCGCAGCTGCTCGGAAAGCAACGCCTCGTCGGCGGGATCTTCGACGCAGCGCAGGTCGAGCCAGAGCGCGTCCTCGTGAATGCGGCCGATGACCGGCACCGGCAGCGCACGCAGCGCGCGCGCGAGCTGGTCGGGCCCGGCGCCCGCGCCGCGCGCCTGCGTCGAGCGGATGCGCAGCGCCGCGCTCGGCAGGCGATCGACCGGCAGCGAGCCGCTGCCGACCTGGCTCGCGCAATCGGCCACCTCCACCGTCGCGGATTCGCCGCACCACGCCTGCATTGCAGGCTGCAGTCGTCGCGCGGTTTCGCCTATTTCCTTCTGACTTCTACCGAGAAGCCGAAGCGTCGGGATGGTCGCCCGCGCGCGCTCCGGATCGAGGGACAGGCGCAGGACGACTTCGAGCGCGGCGATGCGCCCCTTGTCGAGCCGCAGCGCGCGCTTGAGCGGATGGCGCCGCAGCTTCTCCACCAGCTCGCGGCGCCCGACCACGAACCCGGCCTGCACGCCGCCGAGCAGCTTGTCGCCGCTGAAGCAGACGAGATCCGCGCCGTCGCGTAGCGCATCCCTCGGCGTGCGCTCCGCCGGCAGGCCGAGCAAGGTCATGTCGATGAGGCTGCCGCTGCCGAGGTCGGTGATGAAAGGCAGGCCCTTCGCGTGCGCAGCCGCGGCCAGGTCGGCCTCGGCGACCGCGGCGGCAAAGCCGACGATCGCATAGTTGCTGGTGTGCACCTTGAGCACCGCGGCCGTGTGCGGGCCGATGGCGCGCTCATAGTCGCCCAGGTGCGTGCGGTTCGTGGTGCCGACCTCGACCAGGCGGCAGCCGGCCGCCTCGATCACGTCGGGAATGCGGAACGATCCGCCGATCTCGACCAGCTCGCCGCGCGAGACCGGAACTTCCCGGCCGAAGGCGAGCGCGCTCAGCGCCAGCAGCACGCCGGCGGCGTTGTTGTTGACGACCGTGGCCGCTTCGGCGCCCGTGAGGCGGCACACCAGCGCTTCGAGATGCGAGTCGCGCTCACCGCGCCGGCCTGCCGCCAAATCGAACTCAAGGTTGCTGGGCGCTACGAGCGCCTGCTTTGCAGCCTCGGCCGCCTGCGGCGGCAGCAGGGCCCGGCCGAGGTTGGTGTGCAGCACCGTCCCGGTGAGATTGAATACCCGCCGCAGCGAAGGCAGGCTCGCCGCGCTCAGGCGCTGCAGCGTCGCGTCGACCAGCTCCTCAGGCGACGCCGGTTCCGCGGCGTCCCGCTTCAGTGCGCTGCGCTGCTCGGCAAGCACTTCGCGTACCGCGTCCAGCACCATGTTGCGTCCGTGCGCCGACGCCGCGGCGACGAGCGCCGGCTGCTGCAACAGTCGATCGACCGACGGAATGGCGGCCAGCCGTTCGCTGGATCCTGAGCGCTTGTTCATTCCCCGTGAACATACCGCACCCGGTAGAACTGGTTCACGCCGGCTTGCTCACGTACCTCGGGCGCATCGCTGCCGCGGGCGGCCGTGGTGTAGGGGATGCCGATGGCATCGGCGATGCGGACGAAACCGTGGAAGGCGGCCGCGACGGCGGCGGCATCGACGAAGCCCGCTTCTCCCAATGCCGAGAGAAGCTTCTTGCGCGCGGCATCGGTGCGCGCCGCATCGCGCAACACCACGGCTTCGGCGAACTCGACCAGCTCGGCGGCGTGCGGGATTTCCACGCCCGGGTCGAAGCCCTGCGTCACGCCGCGCAAATCGACCTGCCGGCCCTGCGTTTGCATGCTCTCACGGAGCATGTAGGAGTGTGCCGTCGTTCAATAAGCGCACAAGTGCATTGCCGACACCCGGGCGGCGATGATCTCCACTTGCGGCCGCGTAATGGCGCGAATCGAGGTATCGAAGCGGTAGACGTGCTCGCCCGGCATGTAATGGCAGTTGGCGAGCGCCCAATAGTCGCGCAGCGATTGCGGTACGAGCGAGAGGCCGCGGTAGATGTAGCCGGCCTTCGGGCTCGGATAGAGGGTGCCGTCGGCCTCGGTAGCGTCCTCCGGCTCCACCAGCGGAAGCCAGGCGGCTTTCTTGCGCGCGCCGGACGGGCGGTAGCGCGTCGGCTCGCCGGCCACCGGCGTGGGCAGCGGCCGCTCGGCCGCGCCGATGGCGCGCGTGAAAGTGTCCATCATCATGACCATGGCGGCGAGACCGACGATCTCGACGTACTCGCCTTCGCTCACGCCGCGCGCGAGCACTTCCTGCGACCACTTCTCGCTCAGCCTGCCCGGGTCGGCGACCACCCGATGGATCAGCTCCACCTCGGCAGCGCCGAGCTTTCCGGTCGTCTCGTGCTCTCCCGGGATGTTGGGCGACAGCGCGGCCTTGATGCGGGCGCACTGTGCGCAGGTGCGGGCGCGGCGGATCTCGGCGGCCACGGCGACTCGGCGCTCCCCGGTGAGCCACGTGCCGGGCGCGGCGATGGCTGCCCAGGCGCGGTCGTGCGCTCCGACGAGATCGCTGCGAATCGAAAGATTGTTCATTTGAAGAGTTCCTGCAATTTCGCGTCGTCCGGGAACGTCCCGGTGTCGTAGCGCGAGTATACGAGCCGGCCGTCGACGACGACGTCGAACTGTCCGGCCTTTCCAGCCTCGACCTCTACCGGCCCGCGGCCGCGGCCTTCGATCCAAGCCTTCACACGGAGGGCTTGCGGCTTATAGCCTCACGCTGCGCAATATCGTATTAGGATCGACATCGGATCAGGATGCTACGCTCGAAACGCCATACGGTCGAAGACCTCGCTGCGGCGCAGGAGTTCTTCCACAGCCGCGGCTGGACCGACGGCCTGCCCGTCGTGCCGCCCACGCCGGCGGCGGTGCAGGCGTGCCTCGAATGGGTGGGCATGCCGCCCGGCCAGCTCATCGGCGTCGAGCCGGTGCGCCAGCGCGCGATCAGCGCCGAGAAGCTCGCGGTCAACGCGGTGATGGCGGGCTGCCTGCCGATGCACTTCCCCGTGGTGGTGGCCGCGTTCACGGCGATGCTGCGCGAGCCGTTCCTGCTCCACGGCGCGACCGCCAGCACCGGCGGCTGCGCGATCCTGATCGTGGTGAACGGCCCGGTGCGCAAGGACCTCGGCATGAGCGGCGGCTTCAACGCGCTTGGCTCGAGCGACCGCGCCACCACGGCGATCGGGCGCGCGATCCGCCTCATCCTGTGCAACCTGCTCGACGCGCGGCCGGGCGACGTCGATCGCTCGACGCTCGGGCACCCGGGCAAGATCAGCTATTGCGTCGCCGAGGACGAGGAGAACACGCCGTGGCGGCCGCTCGCCGACGAACGCGGCTCGCCCCCGCACGCTTCGTCGGTCACGGTGATGGCGGCGGGCGCACCGCGTCAGTTCATGAACGAGTGGACCACGCGGCCCGAGGAAATCCTCGACACCTGCGTCGCCGAGATCAAGGCGGTCATGCGCCACTACTCGATCTGGCCGGGCAACTACGCCGTGGTCTTGCCGCCGCAATTGCGCGCGCACTTCGACGCGGCGGGCTGGAGCAAGGCCGAGGTACGCGAGTACGTGTTTCGCCACGCGCGCATCAAGCGGCGCGAGTGGGCCGAATGCGGCAAAGGCAGCGTGGTCGGCGAAAATGGGGAGCGCGAATACGCCGCGCTGCGCGAGCCCGACGACCTGCTGGTGATCGCCGCCGGCGGGCCGGCCGGCGGTTTCGGCGCGGTCATTCCGCCGTGGTACGGTTCCAAGAGCAACGCCGTGACGCTGGCGATCGGCGCCTGCGTCGATTGCGAGGTATGACATGAGCATCGAATTTCTCGATCCGACCCACGAATCGCAGTCCGACGCGTTCGCCGCCGCGAAGCGGCTTGCGTCGCTCAGCGGAGCCACCATCGCCATCGTCTCGAACGGAAAAAAGGGCACCAAGCCCTTCTTCGACGCCTTCGAAAGGGAGCTCAGCGACCGGTACGGCGTCGCCCGCGTGGTGCGGCTGACCAAGTCCAACTACAGCGCGCCCGTAGAACCGGGCCTCCTCGCCGAGTCAGGCCGCTGGCAGGCGCTGATCGCCGGCATCGGCGATTGAGGCAGCTGCTCGTCGTGCAGTCTGCACGACGCCATCATCGGGGAGCGGCTCGGCCTTCCCGCGGCCGGCATCATGACCTCGATGTTCGTCAGCGCCGCCGACGTGATGGCGCGCGCGCTGGGGGCGCCAGGCTATCGCTACGTCGTCATCGACCATCCGATCAGCAGCGCTTCGCCCGAGGCGCTCGCCGAGCGCGCCCGCAAGGCGGCCGCCGAAAGCGCCGCCATCCTGCTCGGCCGGTAGTGGGTGGCGCCTACGCTCCACCATCTACAGGGCCGATCTCTCCGTGTCGGACCTGGATCGCCAGGTCTACGCTCGGCACGCGCTCACCCTCGCGCGCCATCCTTCGGAGACCGAGGAGCGGCTGATGGTGCGGCTGCTCGCGTTTGCCCTGCATGCCGACGAAGCGCTCGAGTTCGGCCGCGGCCTGTCCGCGGACGGCGAACCCGACCTCGTCCGGCGAGATCCGACCGGCGCGGTGGACCTGTGGATCGAGGTCGGGCTGCCCGACGAGAGAGACGTGCGCAAGGCGTGCGGCCGCGCGCGCGAGGTTGCGGTTCTCGCCTATGGCGCGCGACGGGTGGAAAAGTGGTGGAGCGACAACGCCGCGGCCTTCGCGCGGCTATCGAATTTGCGGGTGCTCACGCTGACCGGCGATGAGACTGCCGCGCTGCAAACGCTCGCCGCGCGCACGATGTCCCTCACGTGCACCGTGCAGGAACAGCATGTCTGGCTCGCATCGGCGAGCTCGACCATCGAGCTCGCCCCGGTCTGCAGAACGCGCTCATGACAGCGTCGCCCAGGCCGGCGCGTGATCGCTCGGCTTCTCCAGGCCGCGCACCCAGCGATCCACGCCCACCGACTCGAGCCGCGGCGCCAGTGCCCGATTGAGCAGGAGGTGATCAATGCGCAGGCCGGCGTCGCGCTGCCAGTGCCGCCTGAAGTAATCCCAAAACGTGTAGATACGCTCCTTGGGATGCTTGCTGCGGATCGCGTCCACCCAGCCCTGGTCGAGCAGGCGCCGGTAGCGCTCGCGGGTCTGCGGCTGGAGCAGCGCGTCCTTGCGCCAGGAGCGGGGGTTGTAGATGTCGAGCTCGTCGGTCGGCACGACGTTGTAATCGCCAACCAGCGCCACCGGGTGCGGGCTGTCGACGAGCCCCTTGGCATGCGCGATGAGGCGCTCGAACCACGCCAGCTTGTAATCGAACTTCGGGCCGGGCTGGGGATTGCCGTTGGGCAGGTACAGGCAACCGACGAGGATCCCCTGCACCGCCGCCTCGAGATAACGGCTTTGCGTGTCGGCCGGGTCCCCCGGCAGCCCGCGGCGCAGCTCGATCGGATCGGTTCCCCTGGCAAGGATCGCGACGCCGTTCCATAACGGCTTCTGCCCCTGCCAGATGACACCGTAGCCCGCGTCGCGGATCTGCGCGGCCGGAAAGCGCGTATCGGCCACCTTGAGCTCCTGCAGGCAGACGATGTCCGGCGCTTCGCGCTCGAGCCACTGCAGCAGATGCGGCAGGCGCGAGCCGATGCCGTTTACGTTGAAGGTCGCCAGCTTCGTGACCTTCATTCCATTTTGATGTTCGCCGCCTTGAACACCGACTGATAGGTTGTGATCTCCGACTTCACCAGCTTGCCCAGCTCCGCCGCCCCGTTGGCATACGGCTCCAGTCCCTGCTTCTCGAGCAGGTCCTTCAGTTCAGGCGACTGCGCGATCTGGACCAGCTCCGTCTCCAGCCGCTTGATGACCGCCGGCGGCGTGCCCTTCGGCGCGAAGAAGCCCAGCCAGAGCGAAATGTCGAAGTCCGGGAATCCGGCCTCGGCGACGGTGGGAACGGCGGGCAGCGACGGCGAGCGCTTGCCGGAACTGATGGCAAGCGCGCGCAGACGTCCGCTACTTACATGCGGCAACAGCGGTGGCAGCGCGCCAAACAAGATTTCCACCTGATTGGCAAGACCGCGGTGGTCGCCGGGGCGTTGCCCTTGAACGGCACGTGCACCATGTCCAACCCGGCGCGCGTGGCGAGAGTGGCCATGACGAGGTGCGTAGTGGTCGCCTGTCCCGCAGAGCCATAGTTGAGCTTCCCGGGCTGCGACTTGACCAGCGTGATGAACTCCTTGAGGTCCTTCGCGGGCAACGAAGAATTCACCACCAGCAGGTACGGCGCGTTGGCGACGAGGGCGATCGGCTCGAAGTCGGCGACGGGGTCGTAGGGCAGCTTGGCGTACGCCGCCACTGCGATCGCATGGGTGGTTGTCGTTCCCATGGTGAGCGTGTAGCCGTCTGGCGCGGCGCGCGCGACCTCCGCCGTGCCGATGGTGCCGCCGGCCCCGGCCTTGTTTTCAATGATCACCTGCTGGCCGAGGCGCTCTCCCAATTTCTGCCCGACCACCCGGGCAACGGTATCGGTGTTGCCGCCGGGTGCGAAACCTACGACGAGGCGGATCGGCTTGTTGGGATAGGTTTGCGCTTGTGCCCCGCTCGCAGCGAGGCATAGGGCGGCGAGCGCCCAGCAAAGACGATGCATGTCTCCTCCTTTGTGGATTGTTAAGATTACCGCAATGCATATCGCCTTCGTAGGCTTTGGCGAGGTCGCGAGCGCCTTCTGCGGCGCGCTGGTTTCGCGCGGCGCGCGCCTCTCCGCGTACGACATTCTTCTCGACCAACCGGGCGGCCTGGAACGTCTCAAGACGCGTGCCGGAACCACCTTGGTGGAGTTCAAGGCACTCGCCGAGGCCGTGAGCGGCGCCGACTATGTCTTTTCCACGGTGACGACGAGCGTGGCTGCGCGCGCGGCGCAGCTTTGCGCAGCGCATCTGCGCGGCGGCCAGAGATATCTGGATCTGAACGCCACCGATGCCGGCGTCAAGCTGGAGATCTCTCGCATCGTCGCCGGCGCCGGGGCCGCATTCGTCGAAGGTGCATTGCTGGGCGCAGTCGGTGTCACCGCTGCGCGCACCGAGATCCTGCTCGGCGGAGCGCACGCACGGCGCGCCGAGGACGAGCTCAAGGGGCAGCTCGGCCTCAACGCGCGGTTCTACAGCGAAGAGATCGGCAAGGCGTCGACGTTCAAGATGCTGCGCAGCGTCTTCTCCAAGGGCATGGAAGCGTTGCTAATCGAGTTCCTGGTCGCCGGCGAACGCGCCGGGATGCGCGACGATCTGTGGGCGGAGGTCAGCGGCCTGTTCGCGAACCAGTCATTCGACAAGGTCGCGCTCAACTGGGTGCGCACCCATGGCGGCGCGCATGGGCGCCGCTATCACGAGGTGCGTCAGGTCGCAGAAGTGCTTCGCGGCCTCGGCATCGAGCCGACCATCACCAGCGCGACCGAGCGGTTTTTCGAGCGCTCCGGCCAGCTGGGCCTCACCGCGGCCGAGAAGGCCGATGATGTCATTCGCACGTTCAACGAAAGACTATGAAGAGAAACCTGATGAAGGAGAAGCTGCGCGCCGGAAAGCCGGTGTACGGCGTATCCGTGATGATTCCGTCGCCGCAGATCGTGGAAATGATCGCCGCCGCGGGTTTCGACTGGGTGCTGCTTGATTGCGAGCACGGCACATCACGTTGGAAAGCGTCGAGCTCATGGCGATGGCGGCCGAGGCGAGCGGCATCACCGCCATCGCGCGGCCCGTGAGCCGGAGCGCCGAGCACATCCTCCAGGTGCTCGACCGCGGGGTGATGGGCGTGCAGGTCCCGCACGTCAACACGGCGCGGACGCACGAGAAGTGGTCGCGGCGGTCAAATTCCATCCCCTGGGCAAGCGCAGCATCGCCGCCGGCACGCGCGCCGCGGTCTACGATGCGCTCGGCTCGCTCGCCGAGTACGTCAAAGCCGCCAACGACGCCACGCTGATCGCCGTGCAGATCGAGGACAAGGAAGCCGTCGACAACCTCGACGAGCTTTTAAAGGTCGATGACATCGATGTCTTTTTCGTCGGGCCCTCCGACCTGTCGCAATCCATGGGATTTCCCGGCGATCCGAAGGCCGCTCCCGTCGCCCAGGCGATCGACTCGAGCTTCCGCAAGATGCTGGCAGCCCACCGCACCCCGGGGACGCCGGCAACCGCCGAGAACCTGAAAGGCGTGCTGGATAAAGGCGTGCGCTACATCTACACGCACCTTCCGCGCCTGCTCTCGGCAAGCGCCAAGGCTTATCTGGCAAACGCTAAGCGCTGAACGCCGGGCCATCGAGCTCGCCCGGCTCTGCGCAAAAAAAGCATACGAGCAATGCATAGGTCGCTACCGCTGCTCGGCCGCAGCTTTGCTGGCTTCGAGGATATCCATGATCCGCAGCAGAAGCTCTTCCTGAATCTCGAGGAAGGCGCCCTCATCGAGAGTCGGCACATACGCGAAGGCCTCGAGCTCGAGGGAGGCGTCGCCGAACCGGATCAACCGGGTCCTGACGGTGGCAGGGTCGAGCTTGGCGTGTTCCAGCAGCGTTTTTCTGATCTGCGCCAGCACCTGGCGAACCTGGTCGGCGGTGCTTTCATATCCCAACCGGATCTTGTGCCGGAAGAGGAACTTGTCGCGCCGCGCCAGGTTTCCTATCGTGGTCGCCGCGAGCTGTCCGTTCGGAACGCTGACCAGGGCCCGGTCGGCGGTGCGAATCTGCGTGGAGCGCAGGCCGATGCTTTCGACGCGGCCCTCGATCGCTCCCGCCTGGCAGTAGTCGCCGACCTGCATAACTTCATCGGCAACGACCATGACGGTGCCGAAGAGATTCTCGATCGTCTTCTGGGCGGCGAACGCGAACGCGATGCCGCCGATGCCCAGCCCGGCAATGACGGCCGTCAGCTCGAAGCCCATGCTGCGCAGAATCAGGAACAGGCCGGCCGTGAACCAGACGGACACCAGCAGCCAGGTGGAAAGCTCGACGGTCGCGATCTTGCCCGGCGATCCGATCTGCCGCAGGTGCCGGGTCTTCAATCGGGCGACGATTTTCGTGAATCGAACCAATAACCAGGCGGCCGCCACGATGATGAACACGTTGGCAACCGAGGTGACGAAAATGCGCCCCTCCGCGGTGGCGGCCTGCGTGGCGACGACGCGCGCCAGCAGCGAGAGGATCAAGAGGAACAGCAGCCATTTGATCTGACCCAGCACGCTCTCTCCGGCGATCGTGCTGTGGCGCAGGTCCAGCGGGTGAAGAAGTCTGAGGAGGCCCCGCGTGAGCGGCCAGGCGATGCCGATCAGCAGCGGAATGCTCACGAGCACGTTGAGCCAGGTGAAAAGCGGGTAGGACAGGAAGCGGACTTCCCGGAACGATTCCGGCCAGATCGATTCCGCCCACGGCAGATCGAGCTGGCTGGCCGCGGCGGTAACGCCCAGCAGGGTTTCGGAGGAGAACAGCCAGATCGGCGGCGTGCCGGCTGGCTTGGTGAGGCGCAGCACGATGTCCAGGCTTTCGCCCTCGAAGGTCGCCGTGCCTACCTTTTCCAGATCGGCGGCGAGGCCGTCGCCCAGGTTTCCCGCAGGCGCTTTGCTCAAGTCGTCCGGGCCGGTTTTCACGCCCCGGTTCAGGACTAGATGGAGACTGCGCGCGAGGTCGGCTTTCCTCCTCGCGGACTGTTTGCCCTCCAGGTAGCTGGAGGCGAGCTCGTAGTCAGCCTTGTTCGCGGCCTGCAGAAACCCGATCACCGCGCCGTAGGGTGTGCTGCGGCCCAGCGGATCTTCCGGCGCCGGTTTTGCCTCGGCAGGAGCCTTTTGCGCCCCGGCCGGGAAGGAGAAGGCAACGAGCGTCAGGGTGCAAAGGAGCAGCGCGACCGAGCGGCGATATCCCATCGCCGGTTCATATCAGTGTTGCGGGCGGGACGAAATGGGACCTTGGGGCTACCTTCCTCCACCGCTAGATCTGGATCCGGCAGAGGCCCTATTTCGCGGCGGCCGGGAAGGCCGGTAGCTTGCCGATATCGCGCATGTCGTGCTGGATGACGACGGTGGCGTTCAGGTTCTGCGCCAGCTTCTTCACCCGCTCGAGCGAAGCCACGGTCTGCGCACGGTCGGAGTTGAACCAGGGCACGCCGTTGCTCTCATAGTTTTCGCGGAAGTGCGCGAGGTCGCCGATCAGGATCACCGGCCCCTTCTCCTTCAGCCGTACCAGCAGGCAGCTGTGGCCCGGCGTGTGCCCCGGCGTGCGCAGCACCACCACCGTGCCGTCGCCGAACACGTCCTTGTCGATCGCCAGCGGCTCGACCTTGCCGCCATCCTTGGTCCAGGGCGTAAACGCCAGCGCGTTCGCACCCTGCATCGGCGGGTTCGCACTGACCCCTTCCCAGTCGCCCTTGCCGATCAGCAAGGTCGCGTTCGGGAAGTTGATCAGCTGGCTGGTGTGGTCGGCGTGGAAATGGCTGATGCCGACGTACTTCACTTGGTCGGGCGTGACCTTCAGCTCCTTCAAGCCGATCGACGATGCCGACCTTCGGTGCATTCGGGTTCGACCCCGGCGCGAAGCCGGTGTCCCAGACCATGTACTCGTCACCGTGCTTGATCAGGTAGCAGCTGAACGTGAAGACGAGGTTGAGATCCTTGTAGGCGAAGGTGTCCGAGAAACGCTCGTTGACGTTGGTGGGCTTCGCGCCCGTGCCGCAGTCGATGCGTGTCAGCGTCACTTCCGGCGTTTGCGCGAACGCCGACAAGCCCAGCAATGCGCCGGCGAACAGCGCCAGCCAGCGTTGCATGTTCATAGCCCTCCTCCTCCCGTTGGATACCGAATCATACGCAGTGACTGTGGAGAAATCGACATCGAGCGCAGACTCTGCGCGGTATCCTTCGCTGCGTAGGGGCAACAAGCATCAGGAGGTCAGATGTCCATCCATCGTCATGTCAGCAGCGCGGCTGTTGTTACCCTGCTTGCTGCGGCAGGCTGTGTCACGCAGGGCGAGTTCGACAAGCTGCAGAGCGAGAAGAACCAGGAGATCGCATCACTGCAGTCGAGCCGCTCGGCGCTCGAGCAGCAGGTGCGAAACCTCGAGGGCCAGCGCGAGAGCCTGGAGAAGCAAAGAGACAGCCTTACGAAAGAGAAGGACAGCCTTACAAGAGAGAACGACAGCCTGGCCAAAACAGAGGGACAGCCTTACCCAGCAGGTGGCGGCGCTGGACGCACAGCGCGCGCAGCTCCAGGCGACCGAGAAGCAGTCCGAAGCACGCTACGACGCGCTGCTCTCGAATCTCAGCGAGGAGCTGAGGAAGGGTCAGCTTCAGGTGCGTCAGCTCAAGGGAATGCTGACCGTCGACGTCGCGGAGCAGCTGTTCTTCGACTCCGGCCGCGCGAACTTGAAGGACACCGGCAAGCAAGTCCTGCAGAAGGTGGCGGAGTCGCTCAAGGGCTACGAGGACAAAGCGATCCGCATCGTCGGCCACACCGACAACGTGCCGATCACCAAGGGCCTGCAGAAAGTTTTTCCGTCGAACTGGGAGCTGTCGGCTGCGCGCGCCACCACGGTCGCGGCGACTCGGCAAGTTTTGGACGCGACTCCTTCACCATCTGCGCGCCCATGTTCTCGAACTTGTCCTTGAGCTCGATCTCCTTCGCGACCGACACGCCGTCTTTGGTGACGGTCGGCGCGCCGAAGGAGCGCTCGAGCACTACGTTGCGGCCTTGGGGCCGAGCGTGACCTTGACGGCGTCGGCCAGGATGTTCATGCCGTGAAACGATCTTGGCGCGCGCGCGCTTCGTGGGAAACGTACTTCTTTGGCTGTGCATTGCGATTCTCCCAAATTTAGTAGGTGCGTTCGCTGACGCCTGACGCTTCCAGTGCCTTCGAGGACGCCATGAGTCTCATCGAGCATCACGAGAGGCTCGTCGCCCACTACGGTCTGCCCGGAATACTTGCCGAACAGCATCCGGTCGCCGACCATGACCCACCGAGCGGACGGCAGCTTGCCGTTGTCGCCATCTTGCCTTGCCCACGGCGACGATCTCGCCCTGGTCGTGTTTCTCGGCGGCGGTGTCGGGAATGACGATGCCTCAGGCGATCTTGCGCTTTTCCTCTTCGATGCGCTTGACGATCACGCGATCATGCAACGGACGGATTTTCATGATGAGATTGCCTCCTTAAAGGGCACCTCGTCCAATGAACGACAAATATTGAGCTCCACCGAGCCGTTCACTTGGGTTGTGCCATTTCCTTCTGGCGCCCTTGCCAGTCGGACAGTCGATTCTCGGCCGGGTCCTTGGTGATCCCTTGGATCCGCCGGCGAGCTGGTCACGCTTTCCCGCGATCATGTCCAGCAGGTCGTCGGAAGGCGTGCACCACGCTGCTTGGCGCCACCGCGGAATTGCTTCCAGTCGCTTTCGATTTGATCGCAGTTCATCTGCTTTTCCGCGAGCTGGTTGACGATCATTTCGGTCGAATGACGGCCACCAGTAGGTGAGCGCCCAAGAGCCGGCGACCTCGATTCCCACGCGCAGATCGGCCTGCAGGCAGGCGACTTTCGCGTTCTTACCGCCGGCGCACTCGCCGGGCTTGGTAACCGGCTGCCTGGCACCCCGGCCTTCGGCGCGCACGCGGTCGGGCTCGATGCCTTTGCTGACCAGATAGCCCTTGACGGCTTCGGCGCGGTCTTCGGAGAGGATCTGGTTGTAGCCCTCGGAACCCAGGCGGTCGGCGTGACCGACGGCCCTGATCATCCCAAGGGTGGCGCCCTTTAGCCTGCTGACGAAGTCATCCAGCGAAGCGCGGCCCTCGGGTCGCAACTGGTAGGCGTCAAAATCGAACAGCGCACCGGCATCGAACACTACTTTTTCGAGTTGGTCTGACTGTGCGAATGGCGCTCCGGACACGCAGCCAGTGCCAAGGCGCAGGCCGCGGCACGCCCAATGTACCCGGAGCGGCGGCGGCGATACTGACCGGTAACTCTCAGAAACATGTGCTACGATACTGACCGGTCACTCACACGTCAAGGGGAATATTTATGGCCAAGAAGCCTCGGACAGACGGATCGTTCACCGGCCGGGCGCGGGATGCCGACCGCAGAGCGCTCGCAAGCGCATCTTCGACATCGCATTGAGGCTCTTCTACCGCAAGGGAATTCGGGCGGTCGGGGTGGAAACGATTGTAGAGGAAGCGAAGACCACGAAGATGAGCCTATACCGGAGCTTCGCCTCCAAGGGCGAACTGGGCGGGCGAAAGGCTGCGGACCACAACACTTAAGTTCTGGCAGATCGTGGGATGCCACGTCACGAGATTCTGCCGATCCCCGCAAGCAACTCAAGGCAGCCTTCACCTTGTTAGCTAAGCACGTAGACGACCCTCAGGCTCGAGGCTGCCCTATGGCCAATGCGGCGGTCGAACTTACGGACAAGGATCACCCGGCGCGCAAAGTGATTGAGGCGCACAAGGCCAAATTGCGCGCACGGCTTACCGAAATGTGCGCCCGGCTCGGGGCACGCAAGCCTCGCCTACTGGCCGACCAGCTGTTTCTCCTCATGGAAGGAGCGCAGGTCAGCACGCAGATTCTGGGCGTACGCGGTCCAGCAAGAAACGTTGATCGCGCCGCCGAATCGTTGCTCGAGGCGCACGTGCGAGCTTCTTGATGTCCAACGACCAAAACCAAAGGAACACATCATGCTCAATCTCTCCACCGGCTCCCTGTTCCCCGCGGTCTTGGGGCACAAATGAAACTTCTAGAGAGACCGCAAGTGCGGTAGCTCGGGCTATATCCGCGTCCGGGCGCGGTTCGAAGTCGAGCTGACGCTAAGGAAGCATCATGAAGCTAGAACTAAGCATGGCCGAGGTTGGCGCGAACCAGGCATCGCACGTGGCGCAACGAAGCTGCGCATGACATCGCGAATCAAAAGCCCGGCTGCTCGAGCTTGGCCTGATTTCCATACCGCGACACCAGTTTGCGGTCACGGCGACAGGACGCCGAGCTGCGAATCCGCGGCGGTTCAATGACTGGCTATAAAAACTCACCATTAATCTTTCTTGGAGGTACGACATGAATATCGTCATGTGGATTCTGGCCGGCGGCGCCCTGGGCTGGGCGGCCTTTACGCTGCTGGGCATCAACAAGCAGCGCGGCACCATCGTGTCGATCATCATCGGCGCGATGGGCGCCCTCATCGGCGGCCAGATGGCCCCGCTGATGAGCAGCTCACCCATTGTGTCGGGTGACTTCAACGTTCAAGCGCTGTTTATCGCCGCCATCGGCGCGAGCGCGTGCCTCGCGATCGGCAACATGATCGAACAGCGCTTTGGCGTCTGATCGCTGTGGCCCGAGGGGTGGCCGACCGGATCACGCGAGGTAGGCTGCGCCGCCGACCCGTCGCCGGATCACTTTTTATCCGCCCGCTGCAGCATCGACTGCGGGATGGTGAGGCCAATCGATAGCCTTCGGGAAATGGTTCCGTGGCGTCCGAGGTCTTGCGCTCCTGGTAGAGACGCTTGACGATCACGCGATCCTGGAAGAGGATGAATTTTCATGCAAGCTTCCGTTGGGCTATTCAACCCGGTTGAGGGCGAAGATGCTTGCCTTGCGGCAGCGCCGCAAATCTTGGTCATGCCAAGCTGATAGACAAGCGAGTGACCGGTAAGTATCATCGCCCTTCTGGTAGGACCGTAGTATCTTGCCGCTTTTGCTGCCAGTAGATGGATGGGAGCAACAGGGCAAGGAGCAATGTCATGTCAAAAGCTTTCTATTCGGCAAGACGCAGCCAGCCGTGCGACGGGTACACGAGGCCGGCGGCGGCGCCCGCCTTGCAACCGCTGAGCATCACGCTAGAACAAATCGCATGCGAGCGAGAATCGCCCCCCAAGGTCCCAGTGTTCCGATCGGGCGGCCTTATCCGCATCCGGACTCGGCAAGGTCGCTGCGTCCATAACGAGCTTCCTGAAAACACTGTCTCCAGCGGCGGCCGCGATCACCGGTCAAATCACTTTGGACCTATTCACATCCGAAGGCGCCCCCTGCAAGGGTGACCCATTACCCCATTGCGTTCCCGAACCCGGAGAGATTCCAAAACTCGATCCACGTCGAATGCCCCAGTTGCGACTCGCCTGTCCAGCGGATCAGGATGGCGCCGCGCAACGGTATCGACTACCTCTTTGGCGGGCATTCGAGGGCACGGCAAGCCATTGAGCTTCAAACTCACGGCGAAGGCCCGCAGGCTCGCGATCGAGCGGGGCATCCCCGTAGAGTAGAAAGGAATACGCGAATGGAACATGGGCAGATTGCATTCACCGCGGTATACCGCAAGGTAAACAACGGTTACGTCGGCTTCATCGAGGAATTGCCGGGCGTGAATTCGCACGGCCACATGAGACCCGCGAAGCCCTGAAGAAGCTCGCGGGAGTGGTATTCGAAGAAGAGCGGCGCGAGGCGGAAGATCCTGATCTGCTGGCAAGGATCGTCGCTGCGCGAATGGTTCAACGTGCCATTCCGCGGTCTTCGCACGTGCCCAGGAGGCGGCTAGCCGCGAAAGTCGTCGACAGCGGAGCCTTTGTAGGATCTGGCGCGCCGGGATGAATCTGGGTTCTTACCAGCACTCGCCTATGCAGGCATATGTGCTGCCGTGGAGCTCAAACGAGTAGTGATCGAGTTTCCGGTCCGGTCGATTACTCGAAAAATTAATTCATGAAATATTTAGTCTCGCGGACTTGATAAGTCGCGGTGACGCTCTCATGTACAGTCCAGATGGACAACGATGCCGTTCACCGCCGATTGGTTTTGAGTTTTCACAGGAGGACAAAATGGTAAACATCAGGCGCTTTAATCCGCTCGAGGATACATTCGAGAACTGGTTCCGTGGCGTCCCCGTGTGGCTGCCTAACCCCGAGGCGCGTGCGCCCGCGCCGACGCAGTTCCGCATGGACGTAAGCGAGAACGAAAAGGAGTATCGAGTGCTGGCCGAATTGCCCGGCGTGAAGAAGGAAGAGATCAGCATCACGATCAACGGCAATGAAGTTGCGGTAGCCGCGGAAGTGAAGCACGAAAAAGACGTCAAGAACGGCGAGACGGTGCTTTGCGCCGAGCGCTATTACGGCAAGATCCAGCGTGCGTTCGCGCTCGGTCAGGAGGTCGACGAAGCGACCGCCCAAGCCAAGTACAACGACGGCGTGCTGGAACTCACGCTGCCGAAGAAGGCCGTAGCGGCAGCGAAAAGGCTCATGGTGCATTGAGCGGCACCTCGAACAGCACGAATAGTATCGATCGTGGAATCAATGTGGCTGTCTGAGAAGTCGAATATTCCCGCCACATGCAGTTGAGTCGTAAATACGAGAGACCCCGCTTCGGCGGGGTTTTCGTTGATGGCGCATGCTGGGGTCAGAGGCTAACCGCGAATGTCCGCTTTGGGTCGCTAGCGGACATTCACGCAAGCATGATTGGCAAAGTCCCCACTGAAATAGAACGGTCCAAGCGGGGATCGGTTAAGGCCGTTGAGTTGCATAGGAAATTTGGCGCGCCCGGCAGGATTTGAACCCACGACCCCCTGGTTCGTAGTGCGCATGGCGAAATTGAGCACCTCCAAATTCAACCACCTGCGACGTTCCGCCGGTGCTCAATGTCGCCACAAACAGCCATGAAAAGTGTGAAAGCTCGGTGGACAGCTACATTTTGGCTACACAGGAGGGTGCGCTAGCTTCTCATGATCGCCGACACATGATCGAGGACCACACCGGGCTCAGGCCGCATCAGCTCTTGTCCGGTTCACCCCAGCCTGGCGTGGATGTAGCGCGTCATGCGCTCGAGCGCGGCGATGGGCGCGGGCGCGGTGGGCGATCTGGCGATGAAGGTGTGCGGCTCGCCGTCGTGCTTCACCACCTCGATCTCGCCGCCCGCAGGGATGACGGCGAGGATCCGGATCCTGGCGCTCTGCTCGCTCCTCCTGTGTGCGCCGTCGGCGAGCCGTAACGGCATTGCGGATCGAGCGGCCGGAGGAGCAAAATGCCCCAGCATTTCCTACGGGTCGATACCGCACGCAAGGGAGCCGCAGACTCATGAAAGTACGTTTCTGGGGAACGAGGGGCTCGATCGCCACCCCCGGGCCGGGCACCAACCACTTCGGCGGCAATACCTCCTGCGTCGAGCTGACCAATGCCAACGGCGACCTTCTGATTTTTGACTGCGGCACCGGCGCGTACCCGCTGGCCGCCAAGTTGATGGCCCAAGGCAAGAAAGCCATTGACTCGAACATTCTCCTCGGACATACGCACTGGGACCACATTCAAGGCTTTCCGTTCTTCAGCCCGGCCTTTGTCAAAGGGAACTCCGTCGCGATCTATGGCCCGGAAGGCAGCCGCGGCTCGCTGCATGACGTGCTGGCCGGCCAGATGGAGTTCACCTACTTCCCCGTCGATCTGAGCCAGCTGCCGGCCGCGATCACCTACCACGACCTGACCGAGGGCATCCACACAATCGGCGGCGCGCGGGTTGCGACGCAATTTCTCAATCATCCGGCGATGACGGTGGGCTACAGAGTCGAAGCCGACGGCGTGGCGGTGGTGTACCTGGTGGACCACGAGCCGTTCTCCGATGAGCTCTGGCGCGCCGGTGCCGAGCCGGGCCGCATCGAGTCGATCCTGCACGAGGGAGACCGCCGGCACGCCAAATTCATGGCCGACGCCGATCTCGTGATCCACGACGCTCAGTACACGCCCGAGGAGTACCGCCCCAAGAAAACCTGGGGACACAGCACGTACGACTACGTGGTGCAAATTGCCGCGGCGGCCGGCGTGCGGCGGGTCGCGCTGACCCACCACGATCCGGGCCACAACGACCACTTCGTCGAGGACATCGAGCGCAAGGCCCGCACCCTGGCCTTGCAACGCGGGACGGGACTCGATGTCTTCTGCGCGTATGAAGGCTGCGAGCTTGTCCTGGAGCCGCGCTCCACCTTGAAGCCGTTTGTCACGGCGGACCCCGTCCAGGCGTCCGTCGCGCGCGGCGATCCCCGCCGCTTTCACATCCTGGTGGTCGATGACCAGCCGGACACGCTGACGATGGTGGTTCGCGCGCTGGAGGAGGAGCAGTACACGGTCAGAAAGGCGACAAGCGGCCCGCAGGCGCTGCGGATGATCGACGAGCGGATGCCGGACCTCGTGGTGCTGGATTACAAGATGAAGGGCATGGACGGTCTGGCGGTCATGAAAATCCTCCGGGCCAAGCCCGAGACCCGGCCCCTGCCCGTGCTGATGCTCACCGCCATGACCGATGAGCCCAGCACCCGCGCCGGCTTCGAAGCGGGGGTGACGGACTATGTGACAAAGCCGTTTTCGATCCCGCAGCTCACCGCACGCGTCCGCGCCTGCCTCGCCAGAATCCAGCTCCTGTGACCGCGTGACGGGCTAGTCGGAGACGATCTCGACACGATCCAGGTACCTGGACAATTCGCCCACCCACTTGCGCGACGCGTCGGTGTCGGCGCTCTCGGCCGCCTGCTCAAGGGCGGCGCCGATGTCAGTGATGGCCTGGAATCCATAGTTGCCCCCGGCGCCCTTCATGCCGTGCCCCAGACTCTCCACGGTTTCAAAGTCACCCCGATCCAAGGCGTCCAGCATCGCGATGACGTCCTGCCTGCGGTTCTGCAGAAACCCGGGGATCAGGTCTGCGAATTTGGGATTCGCACGCACAAGGATCGTGTCTTTCCGGCCGCTCTCCCCTTTCGATGACGCAGGCGCGATCATGGAATGCTCCTTGATCGCTCGCAGCAGCACCTCTTGTTTGATTGGTTTCGTCAGATACGCCGTGCACCCCGCCGCCACACACTTTTCCTGATCCCCCTTCAAGGCCGAGGCCGTCAGTGCGATGATCGGCGTGGGCGGCCGGTGGTTCGCCTGTTCCCACGCTCTGATCGCCCGCGTCGCGGTCAAGCCATCCATGACCGGCATTTGCCGATCCATCAGGACAAGGTCATAGTGTCCGGCGGTAAACTTTTCATAGGCGACGGCCCCGTTCTCGGCGATTTCGGCCCGGTACGGCGTGTCCTGCAGGTAGGCCAGCGTGATCGTGCGGTTGTCGGAGGAGTCCTCCACCAGGAGAATGCGTAACGCGGGCAGCGGCGACTCGGGAACCATGCCGAGCGGCGCGGCCGCACGCCGCGTGGCCCCGGCCCAGATCCCGAGCGGCACGGCGAAAGAAAACACGCTGCCCTTCCCGACTCCGCTTTCCACCGAGATGCGCCCGCCCATCAGTTCCACCAGGCGCTTCGAAATCGTGAGCCCCAGCCCCGAGCCCCCGTACTTGCGAGTGGTGGACGAGTCGGCTTGCGTGAATCGCTCAAACACCGCGCCCAATTTCTCGCCCGGGATGCCGATGCCGGTGTCCGAGATCGTGAACCGCAATGCGCCCGGGACGGAGGCGTCCGCATCCGGCGTGACTCGCAGGGCCACTTCGCCCGATTTCGTGAACTTGATCGCGTTGCCAAGTAAATTCAGCAGCACCTGCCGCAGCCGTGTCGGGTCGCCGACCAGATCGGTGGGCACTTTCGGCGCGATCTCGCACACCAGGGCCAGACCTTTTTCATGGGCCCGGCCCGCCACCATCTCCGTCACTTTCTCCAGCAGATCGTTCAACGAGAACCCGGTCCGTTCCAGCTCGAGCTGCTCGGCTTCGACTTTGGAGAGATCGAGGATGTCGTTGATGAGATTCAGCAGGTTGTCGCCGGCGCGGCGAAAGATCTGCACATACTTGTCCTGCGTCGGGGAGAGAGGGGTCTTCGCGAGCAGGTCCGCGATGCCGATGATCGCATTCATCGGCGTTCGGATTTCATGACTCATGCTCGCCAGAAAATCCGACTTGGTCTGGCTCGCGCTCTCGGCCGCAGCCTTGGCCTGCCGCAGCTCCACCTCCACGCGCTTGCGCTCAGTGACGTCGCGCGCCGCGGCGAAGACGCCCTGCAGCGTGCGGTCCCGGTCGTAAAAGGTGGTCGCGTTGTAGGACACCACCGTTTGCTTGCCGTCGCGGGCGCGCGCCGTCAGCTCGTAGTCGGTGACCTTCTTTTCGCTCAGCACGAGCTTGATCCCCGCTTCGGCCCGCTCCGGATCGGTGAAGTAGCTCTTGAAAGGCGCACCGATCAGCTCGTCGCGCGTGCAGCCGGTCAGCGCCTCCATCTGCTTGTTGACGTCCGTGATGATGCCGGAAGGATCGGTGGTCATCAGCGCGTCGATGTTGGATTCGATCAGCGAGCGCGTGTAGAACTGCTGGTCGCGCAGGCGCTGATCGAGCTTTTTTTGTTCGGCTTCGACCAACTTGCGTGCGGTGTTATCGGTGCCGATCAGCAGATAGCCGATGATGGCGTCGCGGGCGTCGCGCAGCGCCGTGACGGACACCACCGCCGGAAACCGGCTCCCATCCTTCCGGATATAGGTCAGTTCATAGATGTCCTCGATGCCACGCGAGGCCTTGAAGACCAGGGCCTCGAAGCCCGGCGCGATCGCCGTCGCGAGCTCCGTGCTCAATGCCTTGGCGCGTGCGATCACCTCCTGCGGATCGGAAATGTCGGCGGGGGTGATCTGGTTCATCACTTCGGCGGCCGTGTAGCCCAGCATTCGCTCGGCGCCGACATTGAAGATCTGAATCACGCCCTTCGCGTCGGTGGCAATGCTTGAGAAATTGGCGCTGTTGAAAATCGCGCGCTGCAGGGCCCCTGCCTTGAGCAGCGCCTCTTCCGCCTGCTTGCGCGCGGTGTTATCGGTGCCGATCAGCAGATAGCCGATGATGGCGTCGCGGGCGTCGCGCAGCGCCGTGACGGACACCACCGCCGGGAACCGGCTCCCATCCTTCCGGATATAGGTCAGTTCATAGATGTCCTCGATGCCGCGCGAGGCCTTGAAGACCAGGGCCTCGAAGCCCGGCGCGATCGCCGTCGCGAGCTCCGTGCTCAATGCCTTGGCGCGTGCGATCACCTCCAGCGGATCGGAAATGTCGGCGGGGGTGATCTGGTTCATCACTTCGGCGGCCGTGTAGCCCAGCATTCGCTCGGCGCCGACATTGAAGATCTGAATCACGCCCTTCGCGTCGGTGGCAATGCTTGAGAAATTGGCGCTGTTGAAAATCGCGCGCTGCAGGGCCCCCGCCTTGAGCAGCGCCTCTTCCGCGTGCTTGCGCGCGGTCACGTCGCCGGCACCCTCGGAGACACCGATCCTCGTCCTGGTCGCGTCCTTTCCCTTAGCCATGGTGTTGCCTTTCTGAAAGCCTACAGCCAGTCGGGGCAGGCAGACCTTTTTCTTCAGGAAAGCCGAGTTGAAGAGCTTCGACTGGTAGCGCTCCCGGAGTCGGCGAGGATCGTAACGACCGTATGCCCGGGACCGAGGTCCCTCGCGAGCCGGATTACGCCGGCCACGTTGATACCGCTCGAGCCGCCGAGGCACAACCATTCGTCCCTCACGCGGCGTGTCGCGTGAGGGTGGTGACATCGGATAGGGTAGCTACATTCCGGCTACACAGCCACAAATGAAAACGGGTTGCATCGCTACAACCCGTTTGTGTGACTGGCGCGCCCGGCAGGATTTGAACCCACGACCCCCTGGTTCGTAGCCAGGTACTCTATCCAACTGAGCTACGGGCGCGAAGGCGGGATTATAGCTCGCGGCCGATCCTGCGATCGAGCGAGTACGGTCCGCCGCCGCGCAGCGCGATGGCGAGCATCACCAGGCCCCAGAACAGCGGGTACTCGTAGCCGCGGTCGGTCCAGCCGAACTTCGGCAGGTGGTGGTAGACGATCACCGTCATCTCGATGGCCGCCGCAGCGGCCCAGAAGCGCGTGAAGAGGCCGAGCGCGATGCACAGGCCGCCGATGGTCTCGATCGCGATCAGGATCACTGCGAGCGGCTCGGCGGGCTGGATGCCGCGCTTCGCCAGCGCGTTGGCCGCGACCGGACCGATCCCGGCCATGAGTTTCGGCCAGCCATGCGGGATGAGCATCAGGCCTGCCGTGATGCGGATCAGCGCCCACGACAGCGGCTCGGCCCACCGGTAGAAGGGTTGCAGCTGTGGAACGACCAGTCTTGTTTCCATGTTTTCCTCCCTGTTCGGTTAGATTAGCCGAAAGGAGGATTCATGGGCTTCGTCCTGCTGGTGAACATCCGCATCAAGCCCGAGAGCGTGGAAGCTTTCATGAAGAAGGTGGGCGAAAACGCGCGCGAGGCGAGGAAGGAGCCGGGCTGCCGGCAATTCGAGGTGCTGGTCGATCCCAAGGAGCGCGACGAAGGTGGCGTTGTTCGAGATCTACGACGACGAGCGCGCCTTCGAAGCGCACCAGGCAACGCCGCACTTCAAGAAATACCTGGCCGAGGCCGTGCCGCTGCTTGCCTCGCGTGAGCGTCAGGTATTCACGAAAGCAGAAATCCCCCGATAACGCCGCCAGCGGCGAGGAACCAGAGCGGATTCACGCTCGTCACCAGGATGCCGATCGCGGTCAGCGCCGCGATCAGCCAGAGACGCCAGTCTGGCGTGGCATCGGGAGTGGCCAGCACCACGCCGCCCGAGAGAATCATTGCCACCACGATCGGTGCGATCGCGCGCTGGATGGCGCGGCGCCAAGGCGATTCCTTGAAGCGGTCCCAGAGATCGGCGACGAACCAGGCGAGCACCGCGGCGGGGCCGCACATTGCCGCGAGGGCGACGAGCGCGCCGGCGAGCCCGGCGACGTGCCAGCCGATGAGCGTCGTGACCAGCATGTTCGGGCCTGGCGCCGCCTGTCCGACGGCGAACGCCTGCATGAACTCCGCGGGCGACATCCAGGCTTTGACCTCGACCACGTAGCGCTGCATCTCGGGCATCACCGAGGGCAGGCCGCCGACCGAGAAGATGGACAGCACCATGAAGTAAAGCGCGATCTCCAAGAGAGTCATAAATGCGGCGTCACAGCTTGCCTCGTCTCGCGAGCAGGAGCGAAATGCCCAAGCGCCACCGGCAGCACGACGATGAGCGAGATGCGCATCACGGCGACGCAAAGGAAGCAGACGGCGATGATCACCAGCGACCAGCGGCTGCTTCGCGATCGGGCGACCGAGCTTGATGGCGGTGCCGATAAACATGCCGGCGCCGGCCGCGCCCACGCCGGTGACGATGGCGCGCAGCAACGGGCTGGTGGCGGCGAAGTCGGCGTAGAACACGAACAGCGTCAGCACCCACACGAACGGCAGCGCGAACAGCCCGAGGAACGCGACCAGCGAGCCGAGCACGCCGAACCAGCGCTTGCCGTAGACGATCGACGCGTTGCCGACGTTCGGTCCCGGCAGGAACTGGCACAGGCCGATGGTCTCGGTGAAATCGGCCGGCGTAACCCAGCGCCGCTCCTCCACCATCACGCGGTGCGCCCACGGCATCACGCCGCCGAAGGAGCGGGCGCCGATCGAGAGGAAACCCAGGAACAGCTCGGTAAGCGAGCGCGGCGGACTTACTTGCATTCTTTCGGCGACTATACTTTAGGTATGCGCGCCCTGCTCGCCTCCGCGCTCCTCAGTTTCGCCATCGCGGCGCACGCGCAGGAGCCTCTGCCGATTTTCGACGCCCATCTGCACTACAGCCACGACGCCTGGGAATCGGTGCCGGTGCAGGACGCGATCGCGATCATGCGCAAGGCCGGCCTGAAGCGCGCGCTGATCTCGAGCTCCGGCGACGATGGCCAGCAGCGCCTGTACCAGGCGGCACCCGATCTGGTCATCCCGGAGCTGCGCGTCTACCGCTCGCGCGGCGAGATCGGCACGTGGTTCCGCGACGAGACGCTGATCCCGTACCTCGAAGATCGATTGCGCAGATACAAGTATGTCGGCATCGGTGAATTCCACCTCTACGGGGCCGACGCCGACCTTCCGGTTCCGCGCCGGATGGTTCAGTTGGCCAAACAACACAATTTGTTCCTGCACGCGCACTCCGACATCGATGCCGTGGAGCGCCTGTTCAAGCAATGGCCGCAGGCGCGCATCCTGTGGGCGCATGCCGGCTTCGAGCGCCCGGAGCGCGTCGCCGAGATGTTGCGCAAGCACAAGAACCTCTGGGCCGACCTCGCGTTCCGTACCGACCATGCTTCCGGCGACAAAGTCGATGCCGCGTGGCGCGCCACCTTCCTGCAGTTTCCCGACCGCTTCATGGTCGGCACCGACAGCTACGTCCCCGAGCGCTGGCACTACATCCCCGAGCACGCCGACTGGTCGCGGCGCTGGCTCGCGGACCTGCCGCGCGACGTCGCCGAGCGCATTGCATGGAAAAATGGCGAAGCGGTTTTTGGTTCGCTCTTACAACAGCATTAGTTTGTAACGGCGCTGCGGCGTGCGAGCCGGCGCTCGAAGGCACGCGCCTCGAGTCGCCGCGCTTCGTGCTCGCGTTCAAGCCTGACGCCATCTCGGTGGCGCAGCACTTCGCGCTCGACATTGCCGTCTGCGCGAAATCCGCCGCCGGACCGGACGAGATCAAAGTCGACGCCCACATGCCGGAGCACCGCCACGGCATGAACTACGCGCCCGCGGTAAAGCAGACGTCGCCGGGCCGCTGGCGGGCCGAAGGCCTGATGTTCCACATGCCGGGAAAGTGGGAGTTCGTGTTCGAGCTGCGCGCGGGCGGCAAGACCGACCGACTGGCATCGGCGTTCCAGCTTTCGCAATTCACCCAGGAAGAGATCGCGAAGATCCTCCAGCACGGTCCCTGGCCGCCGCCGACGGCGCGCGACCCGAGCAACCGTGTATCCGGCAAGCGGGAAGCGGTGGCCTTCGGCGAGAAGCTTTTCTTCGAGCCACGGCTGTCGGGCACGGGGTCGGTGCTGTGCGCAACCTGCCACGCACCGTTCCGCGCGTTCCAGGATGCGCGGCCGCGCGCCTTCGGGTTGCAGGAAGTCGATCGCAACACGCCGACGGTGATCAACGCGCGCTTCTATCGCTGGTTCGGCTGGGACGGCGGCCATGACAGCCTGTGGTCGCAGAGCATCCGGCCGCTGCTCGACGCGCGCGAGATGAACGCCACGGGCGCGCACGTGGCCGGGATCGTCCGCAAGATTTTCGCTACGGACTACGCAAGCGGCATTTGCACGCCAGGTTCCCACGGAGGATGAACAAGTCCTCGTCGATGTGGGTAAGGCGCTGGCGGCATTCCAGGAGACACTGGTCAGCGGCCGCACGCCGTTCGACGAATTTCGCGATGCACTGGCGCGCGGCGAGCGACCGGGCTACCCGGAGAGCGCCCAGCGCGGGCTGAAAATCTTTATCGGCAAGGGCAACTGCAGCACCTGTCATTTCGGAGCCGCACTTCACCAACGGTGAATTTGCCGACACGGGCATCGGATTTTTCGTCGCGCCGGGACGCGTGGATGCCGGGACGGCCATGAAGGGATTGAAGCGGCTCAAGGGCAGTCCGTACAACCTCCTCGGCCGGTTCATACGATGACAAGGTCGAGAAGCACGGCGACTGGGACCAAGCATGTCGAGTTGCAGCACCGCAATTTCGGCGAATGGCGCGTGCCGGGGCTGCGCAACGTGGCGCAGACCGCGCCTTACATGCACAACGGCAGCCTGGCCACGCTGCGCGACGTGGTCGCGGCATTACTCGGAGCTGAACGAGGAGCGGCTGCACGCCGACGGCGAACGTGTGCTCAGGCCGCTGCGGCTCTCCTCCGCCGAAGCCGATGATCTGGTAGCGTTTCTGGAATCCCTGTCGCCGTTGCCCGACAGGCGCTAGTCCCTTCGGGCCATGCAAGGTCGTGACCAAGTTGTGCGCTGTGGGGAAGGCATGTTCTTATCATCCCGTCTCTAACAAGGAGCTCCCATGAAACTCCGCAAGACCATCCTCGCGCTCGCGCTCGCTCTGCCTCTCGGCGCACTCGCCGAGAACCAGGACGACCTGATCGCCAAGTACACGACACTTTCCGGCTCGAAGCAGAACGCGACCTCGCTGGTGAGCGGACTGCGCGACGGCAAGGAAGTGACGTTGAAGAAAGGCGAAACCACCGAGACCTTCACGCCGCCCACCGGCACGATGGGCTACGGCAATATCGACAATGCGCTTGCGCTCGCCAGCGCATCGCTGGAAAAGAAAGGCATCACCAATCCCACGCCCGCGCAGCTCGAGGCGGCGGTGATGGAGATCCTGCGCATGCGCGCCGACGGCAAGGGCTGGGGACAGATCGCCGACGCCAAAGGCTTCAAGCTCGGCGAGGTCAAGCGTGCCGAGGGTGCCGAGCGCGTGGCCCGGGCGGAGCGCCCGAACAGGCCGGAAAGACCGGAGAAGCCGGAGCGCCCGGAACGCCCGGAGCGCCCCGAAAAGCCGCACAAGCCGAGGTAACCGCGTGCGCAGAAAATTGGCGGCGCTCTGCGCCGGGACCTTGCTCGCACTGAGCGCGCAGGCTCAGCAAGGCCCGCTCACCCTCGGCGCCGGATTCCACTACAGCTCCGGCGACTACGGTACTTCGAGCACCACGGACATCGCGTCACTCGCCGCGACGGCGAAGTACGACGCCGGGCCGTGGACGTACCGTGCGACCGTCCCCTACATCAAGATCGACGGCGACAATGCAGTCATCCCGGGCGTGGGACGCGTGGGCGGCGGCTCGGGCACCCGCACCGAATCCGGGCTCGGCGACATCGTCCTCGGCGCCACCTATGCGGCCTACAGCGACGCCAGGCTGGGCGTGGACCTTACCGGCAAAGTGAAGCTCGGCACGGCGGATGAGGACAAGGGACTGGGCACGGGCGAGCATGACTTCATCTTCCTGGTCGATCTCTACCAGTCGTTCGACCGCATCACTGGCTTCGGCGGCATCGGCTTTCACATCCTGGGCGACGCGCCCGGCCTGCCGCTCGACAACGTGTGGAGCGTGAACCTCGGCTTCACCTACAAGGTCGACGAGCGCGACAGCGCGGGCCTGAGCTTCGACGCCCGGCAACGCGTGGCGTCCGACGCTTCCCCGCAGCGCGAGCTGACCGGCTTCTTCGTGCGCCAGCTCGATCGGTTGTGGAAGGCGCAGCTCTATGCGCTCATCGGCCTGGCCGATGGCAGCCCGGACTGGGGATTCGGACTATCCGCCGCGCGGCCGTTTTGAGATCAGCATGAGGAAAAAGGCGGCGATCAACGCGATGCCGGCGTAGATCGCCCACGCCGGCCGCCAGCCCAAGGCGTCGCGCAGCACACCGCTGAAGAACAGCGCGCTCCCCATGCTGAGCGAGGAAACCAGCGCCCAGCTGCCTTGATACGCGCCGCGCCGCCCGGGCGGCGCCAGGCGTGCGACGGTCGCCGGCACTGCCGAGCTGAAGATCACCTCGGCGAAGCTGAACACCACCGTGCCGATGAGGAGCGCGGCCGCGACGCCGGGAATCGCGGCGTAGCAGGCGTGCGTGGCGGCGACCAGCAGCGCCGCCGCGCCCAGGAATCGAAGCGGTCCTTGCGCCTCGATGCGCGCGGCCACCGGCAGCGCGAGCGCCGCGACCAGGATGCTGTTGGCGCCCAGCACCAGGCCGATGTAGCCCTCGCCGACGCCGGCATCGGCGGCGAACAGCGGCGTCGCCGAGACCACGAGGCCCATGCTGAACGGGAAGATGAAAGCGAGCGCGGCGAAGCGCAGCAGGTTCGCATCGCGCAGCCCCTCGAACAGCACCAGGCGCGGCGCCCGCTCGAGCGGTAATGCGCCCCTTAGCGATAGCGTGTACAGAACGGCGACGAGCACGTAACCCGCGCCAGCCGTGGCCGCAAGGTAGCCATAGCCCTGCTCCGCCACGTAGCCCGCCGGCATTACCCCGAGGGTGTAGGCCACGCTCATCGCGGTGTAGTTGAGCGCGAGCGCCGACTGGCGGCGCTCAGGCGGCGCAAGGTCGAGGAGCAGCGCGTTCGCCACCGGCATGTTGACCGCCCCCGTCAGTCCGAGCGCCAGGCTCCACACAAACAGGCTTGCCGGTCCCTCGACCAGCAGGAAGCACGGCAGCACGACCGCGGTCCCCGCGGCCGAAGCGATCAACAGCGCGCGGCGGCCGATACGGTCGGACCACGCGCCGAACAGCGGCGCGGCGAGTCCGCGCAGCACGTGCTCGCACAGAAAGGCCACGCCGACGGTGGCGAGGTCGATGCCGGCCTTGCGCACGAAGTAAATGCCGAGGAACGTGACGAGGCTCATGCGCGCGGCGACCGCGATGAAATTCGCCGCCACCACGACGCCTATGCGGCGATCAAAAACCCCAGTAATCGAGGCCTTCCGGCAGGGGTTCGCCGAGCGTGAGCGAGGCGAGCTTGGCGTACTGGCCCTCGGAGTAGAGCAGCGGCTTGCCGCTTTTGCCCAGCAGCACTTGCTCGACTTCGCCCAGGAAGATGGTGTGCGTACCGTGAGCAATACTCTTCACCACGCGGCAGTCGAAGCACACCAGGGCATCGATCAGCACGGGCGAGCCGGTGGCCAGGCGCGTCCAGTCGCGCGACTTGAAACGCGCCTCGCCGCTCTGCGCGCCGCTGAAGGCAGTGGAAAGCGCCCAGTCCTCCGAGCGCAGCACGTTGACGCAGAACGCCTTGCTTTTCGTCACCGCGCCGTGCGTGGTCGCGAGCTTGTTGATGCAGGTGAGAACCGTGGGCGGATCGGCGGTGGCGGAGCACACCGCGGTCGCCGTCATGCCGTAGCGGTGCCCGGCGTTCATGCTGGTGATGATGTTGACCGCGCCCGCGAGCGCGCGCATGCCGGCCTTGAACTGCTCGGGGTCCAGCTTTTCAGCCATGAGAACATTCTAACCATGGAAAACCACGGCTTTCTCCAGCAGGCGCTGGTGTATCTCTCGGCGGGCGTGATCGCGGTGCCGATCTTCAGTCGTCTCGGACTGGGCTCGGTGCTCGGCTATCTCGATCGCCGGCATGGCGATCGGCCCGTGGGGCTTGCGCCTGATCATCGGATCCGCGAAACGGTGCTGCACTTCGCCGAGCTCGGCGTGGTGCTGCTGCTGTTCCTGATCGGCCTGGAGCTCGAACCGCAGCGCCTGTGGGCGCTGCGCCGCTCGATTTTTGGCATGGGTGCGGCGCAGGTGATCGCGACCGCGCTCGCGGTCGCCGCGATCGCCGTGGCGCTTGGACTGCCGATCGCCGTCGGGCTGGTCGCGGCATGGCGCTCGCGATGTCCTCCACCGCCATCGGGCTCGCCACGCTGCGGAGAAAAGCCTGCTGCCGACGGCGGGCGGGCGCGCCAGCTTCGCGGTGCTGCTGTTCCAGGACCTGGCGGTGATCCCGCTCTGCTCGCCATCGGCTTGCTCGGCGGCGAGAACGCGCGCTTCGACTGGCTCGATGCGGCTGAAAGGCGCTCGGCCTGATCGTGCTGGTCATCGCCGCCGGCCGCTTCCTGCTGCGGCCCGGCGCTGCGCTACATCGCGGCAGGCGCGCTGCGAGAAGTGTTCGTCGGCTTCTCGCTGCTGGTGGTCGTCGGCATCGGCGATGCTGATGGAGGCCGCCGGGCTGTCGATGGCGCTCGGCGCGTTCCTCGCCGGCGTGCTGCTCGCCGACAGCGAGTACCGCCACGAGCTCGAGCTCGACATCGAGCCCTTCAAGGGCCTGCTGCTCGGCCTGTTCTTCATCGCCATCGGCATGTCGATGGACCTCGGCCTGTTCGTGCGCGCGCCGCTGCTGGTGTTCGGCGTCGCCGCTGGGCATCGTGGCTCTGAAGGTGGCGGTGCTTTTCCGATCGCCAAGCTGTTCGGCTATTGCGGCCGCGCCGATGCCGCGCTGTTCGCAGTCGCTCTGTCGCAGGCGGCGAGTTTGCCTTCGTGCATGTTCAGCGCCGCGGCGCGCGTTCTGCCGCCGCAGACCGTGGAGCTGCTCAACGCCGCCGTGGTGGTCTCGATGGCTCACCACGCCGCTGCTGTTCCTGCTCTACGAGCGAGTCCTGGCGCCGCGCTGCGCCGGCCGCGAGAGCGGCCTCTCGGACGTCCATGACGAGGCGAATCCGGTGATCGTCGCCGGCTTCGGCCGCTTCGGCCAGGTCGTCATGCGGGTGCTGCACGGCATGCGCATCGGCGCCACGCTCATCGACCACGACCCCGGATCAGATCGAGACCGTGCGCCGCTTCGGCTCGAAGGCCTATTACGGCGACGCCACGCGCATCGACCTCCTCGAGGCGGCAGGCGTCGCGCGGGCGAGGCTGCTGATCGTGGCGCATGGATGACCCGAGGCCGGCATGCGCACGGTGCAGCGCGTGCGCCGCCGCTTCCCGCAGCTGAAGGTGATCGTGCGCGCACACAGCCGCAGCGATGCCTACGAGTACCGGAGATGGGCGTGCCGGCGGTGCGCGAGATTTTCGGCTCGGCGCTGGACGCCTCGGAGGCCGCGCTGCGCGCGCTCGATTACGGCCCGCTGGTCGCGCGGCGCGTGGTGGCGCGCTTCCGGCGAACACGACGAGGGAGATGCTCGCCGATCAGGCGCCGCACCGCAAAGAGGTGAGGCAGCTCATCGCGCTGCAGCAGCAGGGCCGGCGCGACCTCGAGCAGCTTGCTAGCGGCGGAGATTGACCAGCGCGATGCCCGCCGCGATCAGCAGCGCGGCGAGCCGCGAAGTGCGCGCTGAGCGGCTCTGACAGGAACACCACGCCCGACAGCATGCCGAACAGCGGCGTGAGGAACGACAGCACGCTCAGCCGCGCGGCGAGATAGTGCCGCAGCAGCCAGAACCAGGCGAGGTAGCTGGCGAACGCGACGATCACGGCCTGATAAGCAAGCGAGGCGAGCACCAGGCCGTTGATCGCGGTGACACCCGGTTCTCCGAGGAGGGATGACGCGATCGGCAAGGCGAGCGCGGAAACCGCCAGCTGATAGAACAAGGTCTTCGCGGCGCTCACCCTGGCCAGGCTGGTGGCACGAATCAGCACCGTGGTCGCCGCCCACAGGATCGCCGCGATCAGGCCGCACGCGTCGCCAAGCCAGGTGTTCCGCCCGGCGGAAAAACCCTCGGCGAAGGCGAGGACCAGGCCAGCGAACGCGAGCGCCACGCCCAGCCACTGCCTGATGCCAAGGCGCTCGCCCGCCACGATGAAGTGCAGGCCGAGCGCGGTGAGCGGCGGCGCGAGGTATACGAATACCGACATGCGCGACGCGTTGGTGTGTCCAAGGCCGCCGTAGATGAACACGAACTCGAAGGCGAACAGCAGGCCTGCGGCAATGCCGGCAAGCAGGGTGCCGTCGCGGCTGAAGAGCGGTTGTTTTTTCCAGGCCGCCCAGGCCAGCAGAAGGCCGGTTGCGACAATCGAGCGGATCGCCGCCTGCGCGACAAATGACACGTCGGCGGCGATCCATTTGATCGTCACCTGGTTGAAACCCCACAGCGCGGTGAGCAGCAGCATGACCGCGATTGCAGTGGCGTCGAGCGCGCGGCGTTCTTGACTCACCGCGCCGATTTTGGCGTAACATGGGTTCATGCCGGGGCGGAGAAACAAGAGCGTTTCACCGAAGGAAGAAGCGGTGCCGGGCCGCGTGTTCGAGCGCCCCGATGGCTTCTACTGGGAGTCGAAGGAAACGAAGGAGCTGCGCGGCCCATTCGCCACGCGCGGCGAGGCCGACGCCGACCTGCTGGCCGGCGGTGCCGCCGACAGCGAGTTCGACCCGGAGGCCGAGACGCTGCAGGAAGCGGAGTCAGAGATCGGCATGTCCGACTGGATCGATCCCGACACTGGGGGTCCGGCGGAAGACCACATTCCCCACATCGAAGACCACTGAAGGTTCCTCAGGTCGCAGCCGAGGTCGCAGCTCAGGTCGCAGCTGTGGCCGCGCTTCTGGCCGCATTGCTTTCGCTCCCCGCCATCGCCGCACCTGCTGAAGCCGGCGTCGCCTTCGAGATGCCGCCGGGGCAGTCCAAGAGCATCCGCATGCGCAGCGTCGCCGCCGGCACGGTGGTGGCGGTTCGCATCGTCACAGGCGGCAGGCTGCTCGTTGCATTGGTCGGAATGAAGCAACTGAAGGAACCCAAGCCCAATTCCAAGCCGGTGTTTCGCGCCGTGGTGCAGGACAAGCTGTCCTTCGGCGTCACGCATGCCGAGTCGGACGACTATCTGCTGGTCCTTAACAACCGTGCCGGCAGGGAAACGCTGAACGTCGAGGCGGAGATTCGCGCGATGCGCCGCTCGCCGAAGCCGCCTCGCGGCGGTACAGAAACGCGCGCGGCACTTGCAGACTAGGCGGCTTTAGCGGGCCGCAACTCCCGGCGCAGGCTGGCGCCCTGCCGCACCAGCTCGTGCTGCACTTCCCGGATCGAGGTTTCGCGCGGGCGAATCCCGCGGCGCGCGGCAATCGCGGCCGTGACGCCGGCGGCCTGTCCGGTTGCCATCACGATCGGCATCACCCGGTAGGAAGAGTGCGCCTCGTGGGTGCCGGACATGCAGCGCCCGGCGACGATCAGGCCTTCGGCCTTCTGCGGCATCAGGCAGCGCAGCGGGATGTCGTAGGCCTCGCCGGGCGGCAGGCGCTTGAGCACCGTTCCGGTGCCCATTGGGTTGTGGATGTCCACCGGATACGAGCCGCGGGCGATGCCGTCGTCGAACTTGCGCGCCGAGAGTACGTCGTCGGCAGTGAGCTGGTAGTCGCCCTGGATGCGGCGCGTCTCGCGCACGCCGACGTTGACGCCGCTCTGCATGACGTAGGACTTCTCGAATCCGGGCACGTAGCGCCTGAGGAACTCGGCGATCTGCCGCATCTGCCGGCGGCTCATCCACTCGGCGTAGCTCAAGTCCCAGACGTCGGTGCCGAGGACGCGCGTCACCCGGGTGCTGTTGACGCTGACCTCGCCCTCGTGCGGCGTGGCGAAGAACAGGATGTCCTCACGCGGCAGCTTGAGCTCGCCCGCGGCGGTGGCCTTGCGCACCAGGTCCCACAATCCGTGCACCCCGCGCCACTCCTTCGGATTTTCCTTGACGTAGCCCTCGAACGCCGCGCGCTGGAACTCCGCCATGCGGAACATGAGCGTCATCGGCTGCACCAGCCCGTCGGCGCGGCCCACTTCGGTGGGGGTGCCGGCCTGCACCGCGACGTCGGCGTCGCCGGTGCAGTCGATCGTCACCTTGGCGCGGATGGCGAGCGGCCCGGATTTGGTTTCAAAGACAACTCCCTCAACTGCACCATCTCCGATGATTCCGCTTGCAAATGCATGGAACAGGAGCTGTACGCCGGCTTCATCGAGCAAGTCGAGCGCGACGATCTTGAACCACTCGGGATCGAACGGCACCACGTAGCCGGTGGCGAGCGTCGGCGGGATCGCGCCGCCGACCGCGACCAGGCGCGCGAGCAGCTTCGCCAGCGCGCCGCCAACCACGGCTTCGCCCGGACCATGGTCGGTGGGCAGCAACGTGGTGGCGCCACGGCGCTCCTTGGTCGGCGTCTGGGTATGGAACGACATCAGCGGCATGACCAGCGCCGCGGTGGCGTTGCCGCCGAGGAAGCCATAGCGCTCGGCGAGAATGACGCGCGCGCCGGCCTGCACCGCGCCCAGGGCGGCGCCGATGCCGGCCGGCCCGCCGCCGACCACCAGCACGTCGGTGTCGCCGGCAAGGAGCGCCTCGCGCGGCGGCAGCTCGATGGTGGGCGCGCCGTCAGGCCGCTTTAATGTGGGCACGCGTTTCTCCGGTCAGCAGCTGGAGCGCGATGCGATGCGTCTCGCGCGCGCGCTCCTGCAGCGGGGGCAGCGTTTCGCTGATGCGCGTGCGCATCGAGCGGCGCCGGTCCCAACTCTCATCAAGGTACGCGATCAGGCGCCCGGGGTTGACCAGATTGAGCGGCGGCGCGACGAGATCCAACGCCTCGAGGAAGCCGCTCACTTTGCCGGCATAAGGCAGCGCCACGAACGGCGTGCCGGCGATCGCGGAGAAGATCAGGAAATGCAGGCGCATGCCGAGCGAGAAGTCGAACTTGCCGATCCACGACAGCAGCTGTCCCGGGGTGTACTCGCCCTTCAGCACCGTGGCGCGCTGCGCGCGCAGCATCTTCGCGATCACCGCGTGGCTGTGCTGCGTGTCGAGCACCGGCTCCATCGGCACGAACACCACTTCGGCATCGAAGCGGTCGACCATGAAGTCGGCGGCGTTGGCAAGCAGGCCGTGGTAGATCTTCTCGTCGAGGCCGGGCGCGGCGACGCCGGGTTCGCGCACCGACATGCCGATGATGCGGCGCCGGCCTTCGAGCCCTTCGCGCTTGAGGAGCCCGCGCGGCAGCGGCTCGGGCTTGATGAGCAGCGCCGGATCCGCGGTGACGATGATTTCGCGATGCACGCCGGCGTTCTCCAGCACGCGCTGCGCGCGCTTCTCGCGCACCGTGACGACCGCCGCCTGCTCGAGCGCGTCGCGCACCGCGGCCTGGGCCTCCGGGTTGTCGAGCGGGCCGGCGCCGATCGCGTAGACCATCACCGGGACGTGCTTCTCATGCGCGAGCACCACCTCGCGCAGGTACGTCCGCGCATCGGCGTCGTAAAGGATGCCGCCGCCGCCGACGATCAGCAGGTCGAGCTTTTCGACCTCCGGCGCGATCTCGGCGCGCGAGAGTTTTCGCACCGGCACCGCGCGCTCGACCTGGTGGCGGCGCTTGGTATCCTCGGCGTCGCGGGAAAACACGGTAATTTCGACTTGCGGCAGGTCCTTGCGGAGCTGGGCGATGATCGATTGCAGGATGGCCTCGTCGCCGAGGTTCATGCCGCCGTAGGAACCGCTAATCCCTACGCGATAGATGTCCTTCCCTGTGGGCATGGCCGCCTCCTCATGCAAAAAGGATACCCGAAGACCCTGCCGGACGGAATGCCTCTTCGCCTGCTAGTGTTATCGCCCTATGCGATTCCTGACTGCAGTGTTTTTCATGCTCCCCGCCGTGCTCGCCCAGGCGCAAACTGGCTCCTCCGTCGGCGGCCCCTACGTCGGACAACCGGGTAAGGATGTGGTGTGGGTGCCGACGCCGCCGGTGCTGGTGGAAAAGATGCTCGACATGGCGAAGGTTACGTCGCGCGACTACGTGATCGACCTGGGCTCGGGCGACGGGCGCAACGTCATCGCCGCGGCCAAGCGCGGCGCGCGTGCGCTCGGCGTGGAGTACGACCGGGAGCTCCTGGCGCTCGCGCGCAAGAACGCGATCGAGGCGGGCGTCGGCGAGCGTGCGCGCTTCGTCGAAGGCGACATGTTCGAGGCCGACATTTCCGGCGCCACGGTGCTCGCGCTCTTCCTGCTGCCGGACAACCTGCAGCGGCTCAAGCCGAAGTTTTCGGGCCTGCCGCGCGGCACGCGCATCGTCACCAACGGTTTTCCGATCGACGGCTGGGAGGCGAAGGAGGTCGACAAGGTCGACGGCGACTGCGGCAGCTGGTGCACCGCCTACCTCTATGTGGTCGGCGAGACCGTTTCGCCCAAATAACTGCCGTGTAGCGGTTAGCACTACATCGCGAAGCCGGGTCACATGGAACGCTTAGAATCCGCGCGGTGAGCCAAGCTGCCTCCTCCACGCTGCGCATCCTCGTCGCCGACGACGAGCGCGACACCGTCGACACGCTCAGGCTGGTGCTGCAGGACGAAGGGCACGAGGTGCACGCCGTGCACCGGGGGCCGGAGGTCCTGCGCGCGGTGCTCGACCTGGATCCGGATGCGGTCCTGCTTGACATCGGCCTGCCCGAGCTCTCGGGGCACGAAGTGGCGCGCAAGATACGTGAGTGCTGCGGCGACGAGCGGCCGATGCTGATCGGCATCAGCGGCCGCTACAAGCGCGGCGCCGACAAGGCCCTCGCCCACCTGAACGGCATCAACCATTACCTGGTGAAGCCGGCCGACCCGAGCTCGATCCTCGCCTACCTCGCCCCGCTGAAAAAGCCCGACTAGGAACCGGCACGTCGCTTGCACGGCTCCGGCTGATGGGCGAGCGGCGCAATCGGCTGTTCATTGCCGCCCCGGCAGCGGTTATCCGGCACCTGGGCGGCCTGTTTGCCGCGCACGAAGTCGAGATCGTCGGCTGTGAAACCTGGGATGACGCGGTCAGTCGCCTGGAGGAAAAAGAAGCCGATCTGCTCGTCATCTGCTACGCCTTCGACGAGATGCGCCCTTTCCGCCTGCTCCAATACCTGCGCCAGGAACGGCCGCGCGCGCACCTTCCCACCATCCTGGTGCGAGCCCTGCCGGTGCCGCTGGGCAAGACGCAGGAAGAACAGATCCGCGAGTCCTACCAGAACCTGGGCGTGGATCAGTTCTGCAACCTGTACGACGAGAAGCAGCGCGAAGGCGACGAAGTCGCCCTCAGGCATTTCCGCGAGGCGGTCCTGGCGCGGCTACCGAGGGCTGCGGAAAAGTATCACCCGGCGACGAGTCGCCGGGGTGCGCACGGCGGCTAGCAACGTCCCTCTGCGGCGATGCCGGGGCAGCAGCACCCTGGACTACTCCTGCATTGCGCACGCAATCCCGAAACACGCTTTTGGCCTCGGCGCGCGCGAAATCCAAGAAAGCGCGCGCGCTTGCCGAAAGCCGCTTGCCGACGGGATAGACGAAATGCCAGTAGCTCTCGAGCGGGAATCCTTCAACGTCCAGGCAAACGAGCCTGGTCAGCACGGGATCCAGGCCCGGGGCGTAACGCGCGAGCACCGACACGCCGAGCCCCGCGAGAACTGCCTCACGGACCGCCTCGTCGGAGCCCAGCTCCATGCGGATTGTCGGCGCGAGGCCGTGCCTTGCGAACAGCCTGAGAACGATCATCCGCGTTCCCGAGCCCGGCTCGCGCATCAGGAACGGCTCGCTCGCGAGGCGCGCGAACGGGATATCGCGTTCGCTTGCGAGCGGGTGCTCCCGGCAGGCAAGGACCACCAGCGGGTTGGGCACGATGGCCTGGGCGATGACTTGCGCTTCATCGGGCGGCTCGACCAGCATGTAAAGGTCGTCCTCGTTTTTGGCCAGCCGCGACATCAAGGCTGGGCGGTCATGGACCTGCAGCGAAGCCTGAATGCCGGGATTGCGCTGCAAGAAAGCAGCGAGCAGGCGCGCAGCGAAGTGCCGGGCGGCCGCCGGCACGGCCAGCTGAAGGGGTCCCGAGGCCGCGCCGCGCAGCGCGGCGAGCGCCTGCTCCATTTCGGAAAAGGCACGAAATACCTCGCCGCACCCGGCGTACAGCCGCTCGCCCGCTTCGGTCAGCTCCACCCGCCTGCCCACCTGCTCGAATAACGGCAGACCCACCGTCTCGCTTAGCTTCTTGATTTGGACCGAAGCGGTCGCTTGAGCCATGTGCAGTTCCTCGGCGGCGCGCGTGAGGCTGCCCAAGCGCGCGCTCGCTTCGAACACTCGCAGCTGCGGCAGCGTTCCGTGCCTGAGGTAACGTCGGATGTCCGATTGCGGCATGGCGTCGCTCCTCGAGTAAAACCTTCGCTCGTCGGCAAAGGTCTCGCTCGCATCGCACTTGTCGCCGATGCCGGCGCGGCCGGGGCCAAAAGCCCGTTTTGACGACCGCGCCACGGCAGCCGGGGAGGCTGCTGAAGCTACTCCCCTCTGGAGGGGCGCCTGGCTCGCGCCAGGCTGCGCTCAGATTAATAGCATCTTCATGGGGCCCGTTCAATAGCTCCCCCAGCCATTACGAATCGTAATGGCAGCCTTCAAAGTGCGTGCAATGCCTTCGCTTTCGTGATGGCAGGCTTCAGAAACTTCAAATTTTCCTTCCGCCCGCGCCGCGGCATAGTTCACGCACCACGACGCGGGAGGTTGTTATGCAGCACAAGGAAGCCCACGCCCAGCCAATCGACGAGGTCGTCGCTGCCCTTCAGGCCCACCTCGAGCATGGCCTGAGCCAGAAGGAAGCGCAGGAACGCCTGCGAACCCTCGGCCCGAACGAGCTCACCGAGAAGCCGCGGCCGGGTTTCCTCGCGCTGCTCTGGGATCAGTTCAACAACTACCTGGTCATCATCCTGATCATCGCCGCCCTCATCGCGCTGGCGCTTGGCGAATGGGTCGATTCGGTCGCGATCATGTGCATCGTGGTGCTGAACGCCATCGTCGGGGTGATCCAGGAGTCAAAGGCCGAGCAGGCGCTTGCGGCGCTGAAGAAGATGGCGGCGCCCAACGCCCAGGTCATTCGCGACGGCCATCAGCTCACCGTGCCCGGCCGCGAACTGGTGCCCGGCGATATCGTGCTGCTGGAGGCGGGCAACTATGTGCCGGCTGACCTGCGCCTGATTTCCACCGTCAACCTGAAGGTCGAAGAGGCCTCGCTCACCGGCGAGTCGGTGCCGGTGGAAAAGCACGCGGCCGCGGTGCTCGACAAGGAGATCCCGCTCGGCGATCGCCGGAACTCCGCGTTCATGAGCACGATGGTGACCTACGGCCGCGGCAAGGGGCTGGTGACGGGCACGGGAATGAATACCCAGATCGGCATGATCGCCGAGATGATCCAGTCCTACGAGGACGAGGACACGCCGCTGCAGCTGAAGCTGCAGCAGCTCGGCAAGGTGCTCGGCACCGCGTGCCTCGCCATCTGCGCGGTGGTGCTGATCTACGGCCTGTTCCGCGATACCAACCTGGCGGCCGTGTTCGAGACCGGCCTGCTCAGCTATCTGCAGGCGGAGCAGAAGGACATCATCAATCTCTTCATGACCGCGGTGAGCCTCGCGATCGCCGCGGTTCCCGAGGGCCTGCCGGCGATCGTCACCATCTGCCTGGCGCTCGGCATGCAGCAGATGATCAAGCGCAACGCGCTGATCCGCAAGCTGCCGGCAGTGGAGACGCTTGGCTGCGCTACCGTGGTGTGCTCCGACAAGACCGGCACGCTGACGCAGAACGAGATGACGGTGGTCGAGGGCTGGAGCGCGGGAAAACGTTTCAAGGTGACCGGCGAAGGCTACAGCCCGAGCGGGCAGTTCCTCGTCGAGGAGCGGCCTTTCGAGACCGCCGCGGATCCGGATGCCAAGCTGCTGCTGCACGGCGCACTGCTGTGCAACGACGCCATGCTCGAGCGCAAGACCGACGAGGCGGGCGCGCAGTCGTGGCGCATCATCGGCGACCCGACCGAGGGCGCGATGGCGGTGGTGGCGATGAAGGCCGGCTTCGAGCGCAGCGCGCTCGAGCAGGCAATGCCGCGCGTGCAGGAAATTCCGTTCGATTCCGACCGCAAGCGGATGACGACGATTCACACCGCCGGCGGCGCCCCGTTCGCCTTCGTCAAAGGGGCGCCCGACGTGGTCCTCGACCTGTGCACCCATATGCGGGAAAACGGCGCAGCGGTGCCGCTCGGCGAGGCGCAACGCCGCCAGGTGCTCGAGCAGAACCGCGACCTCGCGAGCCATGCACTGCGCGTTCTCGCCGTCGCTTACCGGCCGCTCGATGCGGTCCCCGCCAACCCCACTCCCGACACCGTCGAGAAGGAGCTCACGTTCGTCGGCCTGCTCGGCATGATCGACCCGGCGCGCCCGGAAGTGATCGAAGCGGTCAGGGTGGCGAACGGCGCCGGGCTGAAGAGCGTCATGGTCACTGGCGACCACAAGGAGACCGCGGAGGCGATTGCGCGCGAGATCGGCATCCTGACACCCGGCGGCCTGGTCCTCACCGGCCCCGAGATCGAGCGCATGAGCGACGCCGAGCTCGCCGCGCAGGCGGAGAAACTGCAGGTGTGCTGCCGCGTCTCGCCGCAGCACAAGACCAGGATCGTCGATGCCATGAAGGCCAACGGCCACGTGGCGGCGATGACCGGCGATGGCGTAAACGACGCCCCGGCCCTGAAGCGCGCCAACATCGGGGTCGCGATGGGCATCACCGGGACCGACGTGTCGAAGCAGACCGCCGACATGGTCCTCACCGACGACAACTTCGCGAGCATCGTCGCCGCGATCGAGCAGGGCCGCATCATCTACTCGAACATCCGCAAATTCGTCTACTTCCTGCTCGCCTGCAACGTGGGCGAGATCCTCATCATCTTCGGCGCCATGCTGTTCGGCATGCCGATCCCGCTGCGGCCGGTGCACCTCCTGTGGCTGAACCTCGTGAGCGACGGGGCGCCCGCGCTCGCCCTCGGCATGGAAAAGGGCGACAAGGACATCATGAAGCAGCCGCCGCGGCCGCCCAAGGAGCCGGTGATCAATCGCGACATGGCGATCGGCATCGGGGTCATCGCCTTGGTCGACGCGCTCGCCATCCTTTCGGTGTTCTACCTCGGGCTGCAGCGCTATCCGGGCCATCTGGAGGCGGCGCAGACCATCGCTTTCGTTACCCTGTGCGTGTCGGAGCTGGTGCGCGCCTTCACTGCCCGCTCGGAGTACAACTCGATCTTCTCCATCGGTGTGTTCTCGAACCGCTGGATGGTCTGGGCGGTCGGCGCGTCGCTGCTGCTGGTGCTGCTGGTGGTCTACGTGCCGTTTCTGCAGCCGTTCTTCGACACGGTTCCGCTCACGCTCGACGACTGGCTGATGATGCTGCCGTTCTTCTTCGCGTCCGCCATCGCGATGGAGCTGCTCAAGGTCTATTTCCGGCGCCGCTCGGCGAAGGCGCTGCAGGCGCGCCAGCCTGCCGCGCCTGCCCGCGCCGCGACGTCACCCGCATCCCCGGCACTTGCAGGAGGCAACATGCGCAAGATACTGGTTCCGGTCAACGGCACGCACAACTGCGATCTCGCCGTCCGGCATGTCGTCCGGCAATTCATGAACAACACTTCGATGGAGATCCACCTGCTGAACGCGCAGCCGCCCCTCAGCAGCTACATCGCGCGCTTTCTCAGCCGCAAAACGCGGCTCGAGTATCACCGCGACGAGGCCGAAAAGGCCCTGCGCCCGGCACGGCAGACGCTCGACGGCTTTGGCATCCCGTATGCGGTGCACATCGAGGTCGGCCCGCGCGCCGAAGCGATCACCGCCGCGGCGCACCGGCTGCGCTGCGACGAGATCGTCATGGGCACCGCGCGCAAGAACTCGCTCACCCGCCTGGTCGAGGATTCCACCACCAACCGGGTGCTCGAACTGACCGATGTGCCGGTCGAAGTGATCCCGGGGGATGCCGTGTCGCGCTGGGAGCGCTACGGCATCCCGGCCGGACTGGGCACCCTGGTCGCGCTGGTGCTCGCCGCCGTAGCCGACTAACCGGGCTGCGGCGACAGGTTCTGGCGGAGCAAGCAGTCCGCTGCGAATTGCTCTCCGCTGATTACCCCGTAACAGCGAAGTTTTCAGCGATTCCTTGGGCCGCGGAGCGCCGACAACTATCGTTGCACGCCCGTGACGGCGCGATCTTCGGGGGGCATCGATCGTCAGTCATATCAGCGAATCCTCGGCCGGCGATCAGGGAACTGCCGGCCGCAATGAGCTAATGGCCGGGCAGCTGAACTCTTTGCCGTCGATTCGCCTCTCCCACGGTATCGCCGCACATTTTCAACAGACTCGACGCTGGCGGTGCACCCGAGCGGATCGGTGATTGATGCCAGATCGCCTGTTGATACGAGAACCTCGTGCTGTGGGTTCAGCGGGTCACTGAGTACCCAAGGAGGCCAAGTAACGGCTACGGGAAGTTGGTGGGCCTTCGCCGCCCCACCTAGTTTCAATGATTCTCATGCCATGCGAGCGCCGCACATACCTTTAGTGCGTCCATTCGGCAGCAGTGAGCAGGGCGGTGAGCAGTGCGCGCTGCTTTCAGCCTCCCTCCGCCTGGATGCCGCCGAAGCGGCCGCACTGGACCTTGCCGGTGATCTTCTCGCCGCTCGCGGTCCTGGCATCGATGTTGAAGGTGCCGCCGGCGCCGGATTTCTGCACCGTCGCGCTGCCGGATCCCTTGGTGTCCTTCTTCGCGCCGCCCTTGACCGTATCGACTTCGTAGCGCGTCGAGCCGGTGAAGATATGCAGCGACATCATGTTCGCGGCGCCGCTTTTCGGCTGCCAGAGGGTCAGGTTCAGGGACTGGCTGCCCGAGCTTTGCGATACGGAATAGAGCGCAGCCGGGATATCGTAGATGCTCGCCTGCGGGGCGGCCTTGCACTGGCCCTGACCGCGGAACTCCATTTTCTTGCCGCCGACGTTCAAAGCGGCTTCCAAGGGCATGGTTTCGGGTTGCGCTGTGGCGGCGCACCTGTGCGTGCGCCGGCGCGATGGCGAGCGCGAGCGCGAGCGCAGCCGCCATGTAACGGACAGGGTCTTGTCTCATGCCAGGAGCATGCCGCAGTTTCCGCGGTTAACATAGCCTCGGCGGGCTTTCTGATACCAATACCAAGCTAAAGCAGGGAGTTGCAGTTCCTTTCTTGGTGACGTCACAACAGCCATTCTTTACCGGGAGAACCGATATGAACGCTGCACTGACGCAGGTGCTTTGCCGCTTCCTCGCCATCGCGCTCATTCTGCTGCCCTGCCAGGCGGCGCAGGCCGGCATGATCGGCACCGACCAGGCAGCGACGCCGGCCGCCGCCCAGGCGGGGCGCCAGGCGGTCTCGAGCTACCTCGGCCGCGCGCAGACGGTGAGCGAGATGCAGGCCCTGGGCCTGGATGCGCAGGCCGCGCAGGATCGCGTCGACGCGATGACTGACGCCGAAGTCAGCGCCATCGCCGGGAAGATCAACGAGCAGCCCGCCGGCGGAGTGCTCCTGCTGATCCTGGTGGTGCTCCTCATCTACTTGATCGTCCGGTAGACGGTCGGGTCTCCGCTGCCCGCCCGCGCGCAGCCCATCTGTTCGCTGTCGCACAGAAGGACGCGAGCGATTCGGCGTCCGATGCAAGGATTGTAGCTCCCACCGAAATCGCCACCTGCATCGCCGGCTTCGACGAGCTCAGGCGCGGCGGTTTGTCGCGTGCGCGCACCACGCCCGATTTGGGAAAGGCTACGTCAGTAGGTGTCGAGCAGATTCTTTGACGGGGTGTCTTTGATCTCGGCGTACTCGAGCGGCCGGCAGTCTGCCTCTGCCTGGGCCGCATACATCGACAGCACACACACTAGAGCACGGATACGCCGGGCCTTAGCGGTGCCGCGCGCGGGGGCTTCAACGTATCAACACTCTGACGTACTGATCATCCACAACATCGCCCTCAGCCGAGACGGTGAAGTTGGAGGTGATATATCCGGTGGCGCCCTTGAACTCCCCATCCCCCTCGGTAACGCGCCAGATGACGGCGCCCCATTGGAGGCCGGTAATAGGACTAGGCCCCAGTTGGCCGGCTCCTACAGTCTCGAATGTCAGCTTGCCACGTCCACCATAGTCAATGCTCCCGGTCTCGTCGAACGTTCCACCGGTGAGCACCACCTGAGACTCGAACGCCACGGTTTCTCCATGTGGGCCTCTTCCGGCCGTCCTTGCTTTCAAGGTATTGTCTTTTCCCTCTACAGGTACCGCTCTGCCTCTCAATTCCATCGCGAACACGAGGTCTCTCATACCGCCTCCTATCGGATCGGTCGCCTAACGTCAAGAACGTCAAAGGCAATCACCGTGCCGAACGGGCCCGCCGCGCAGCTTCTCCGCATATCCCAGTACAGCGATCGAAGGCTGAGGACCCATGGCCCGCCGGATGTTCCTCAACACGCGTCAGCCTGCTCGCCGCTGTATGGCGCTCGAGGCCGCGGCGAGGAGCCGTCGCGTAGGTCCCTGGCCCGATCCCCGCCCGGTCGCGCCGTGGGATTGGCGCACGTGCGCTGCGAGCCCCGTAAGCGCCCGCTGGACGATGCCGTTGCGCTTCATGAGCGGCAGCAACCTCAGGTCCCTTCCCTGCAGGCTGGCGTGGACGAGTCCTCCAATGACGCCTTCTTCGTCGGCGTTCAACGCGCAGCCCTGCTCGCCGCCGAAGACTTTCTCGAGCAGTAGACCTCGAACAGCGAGCGGGCGCTGCCGTTGCTTCGCGAGTCGCAGGGGGCGGTCTTCCCGCCGCCAAGGAAAGAAGCACTAAGTGCAGCTGTGGCAGTGCGCCCTGCCTTAGGCTATCGGCTCAGCCCGGCTGAACCCGCGCGGAGTTAAGTCACAACGCACGCGTAAGGTATCGCTGGGTATCAACCAGAAGCGCGAGGTTCCGATGAGTCTGCATCAGCCTTCGCCTCGCGCCCGTTCTATGACCGCTCCTCTTACCGCCGCAGCCGTAACACGTCGGCTATTTCCTGGCCTGCGGCAAGGCCGTGGTGGCGGCGTACTCGGCGCGAAAGTGCGAGATATGTGTAAAGCCGAAGCGCCGCGCCGCCTCCGCGGGACGATCACCATGCGCGATAGCGACTCTTATGCGGTCGAAGCGCCGAGCGCGGACGAAGCTGTACGGGGTCATGTACAACGTCCGCTGGAAGCTGCGCAGGAAATGGAATGGACTTAGCGATGCAACATTGGCCAGGGCGCTGATGCTAAGCGTGCTGTCCGCCAGGTTCTCCTCAATGTAGTCGATAACGCGAGCGAGCCGTCGCCCAACCAGCTTCCCCGTACCCCTTTCTGGCGGTCGGCCTGCAAAGCGGCTAGCGAAAATGTGGCGGTAGAGCTGCCAGATGAGCCCCTCGTACTCAAGGCAAAACGTGTCGCGCATCTTGCGCAGCCGGCTGCGCAACCGGACCGCGATAGCCCAAAGCACCCAGTCGGTGCCGCCATGCAGGTCTCGGAGCTCGGCAGCTTCTGCGACACGCATGTCCTCTGCAATGGCGCGCCGAACGCCTGGCGTCGCGGTCACTTCTACAACCTCCGCAGGCTCACAAACCACCCGCCAGTAAGTCGGGTCGGGTCCAGCGATCGAGACGCAACCAGGTTCCACGTCGCGACGCCACTGCCTGCCACCGACCGTGACCAGACACCCGCGATGGCGACTGAAAATCAGGCAGATGCCAGGGCTTCTCCATTGGGAATCGTAATTTCCACGCAGAGCGGCGACCCGCATTCGATCATGAGCGAGTTGGTCGACTACGGCATGCAGGTACGCGATGGCGTGGTGAAGGACGAGACCTTCCTGCCCGTCATCTACTCGGCCCGGAGGATGCGGACCCGTGGGCGGAATCGACGTGGTACGCCTGCAATCCGGCCTTGGGAATTTATCGGTCGATCGATGAAATGCGGAACGCCGCGAAAGCAGGCGCAACGCATACCTGCTCGAGAGCCGACGTTCAGGCTCCTGTACTTGAACCAGCGCGTGCGGGCTGAATCTCGCTTCATTCCCCCGGCTGAATGGCAGGCCTGCGCCGGCATGGTCGACGTCGACGCCTTGCGCGGGAAGCGCTGCTGGGCCGGGCTCGACCTGGGCAGCACCACGGACCTCACGGCGCTGGTGTGGTACTTCGCCGACGGCTCGGTGGTGCCCTACTTCTGGGCCACGCGATCGCCTGGAGGAGCGCGAGCGCACCGACCGGGGCCATCATCCGGCGCATTGCTCAGATCGCGGCGTCGTTCGACCTGCAGGGCATCGCCTTCGACCGGTGGCGCCTCGAGGACTTGAAGAAGCTGCTGGCCGACGAGGGAATCGACATCCCGGTGACGCCCTGGGGGCAGGGTTTCAAGGACATGGGGCCGGCGGTCGACGCGCTCGAGGCTGCGATCCTCGACCGCAAGCTGAAGCACGGCGCGCACCCGGTGTTGACGTGGAACCGCTGGAACAGCGTCGTGGAAATCGACCCCACCGGCGCGCGCAAGATCGACAAGGCGAAATCGACAGAGCGCTGCGAACGGAATGACGGCATTAGCGATGGCTGTAGGCCTCGCCGCGCGCACACCGAATCCGGAGCCGTTCGAGCCCCGGTTAATGGTCCTTACGGCCTAAGCCGTACAAAGCCTGACCACCGCGTCTAGCGCCATCCTAACCACCCCAAGATCGCTAAGACGATAACGACCAGACCGACCATGTAGATGATGTTGTTCATGAGGCACCTCCTCGGATAGGACTGCCGAACTTCGCGCAAATCCCGTGCCGGTGTAGACGCCCGATGGCACGACACCACGACACCTCCGACCTGTTGTATCTCTTTCAGTATCGACTTTCTTTAGGGAGAAGCAGGTTTGAACATTCGAGATTTGCAGGAAAAGCGAGCGTTGATCGTCACTGAGATGCGCTCGATTACCGAGAAGCCGACCGGCAACGGCGGCGACCTATCCACTGAACAGTCTGCGCGCTTCGATGCGCTGAAGGCCGAACTCGATGGCGTCGAGAAACGCCTCGCCCGGCAGTCCTTCATCGACGAGGCCGAGCGCAAGATGCAAGGGCAGACGATCGTCGGCAACGGCGACCATCGCCTCGACGATGCCATGCGGGACTTCAGCCTGCGGCGCGCGATCGCCAGCCAGATTCCGGAGCTCGCCCGGCAGGTCGATTGCGGGCGCGAGCTTGAGCTTTCATCCGAGGTCGCGAAGCGCTCCGGCCGCACGTTCCAGGGCCTGGCGGTGCCGCTCTCGGTGTTCCACGTCGAGAAGAGGACGATCACCTCGAGCCACACCAGCCCGGACTTCGGCGGTGCGAATTTCGTAGGCACCGACCATCTCGGAAACCAGTTTATCGACGTCGTGCGCGCGAAGCTCATCACCCGCCGGCTTGGTGCGCGCACGCTGAGCGACCTACGCGGAGACGTTGAAATTCCGAAAATGAGCGCCTCGGCGAGCGCGCAGTGGATCGCGGAGGACACGGAACTCGGCGACGGCGACCCGACGTTCCAGAAGATCACGCTTGAGCCGAAGCACGTCGGCGCCATGACCGAGTTCTCGCGGAACATGCTGCTGCAATCTAGCCCGGACATTGAACAGATCATCCGTATGGACTTTGCCTCCGTACTGGCGAATGCCCTGGACATCGCCGCATTGAATGGCTCCGGCAGCACGCAACCGACCGGCGTGCTGAACCTTTCGGGCCTCGCTACGGTTAGCGGTCCTGTGAGTTGGGCCAAGATTCTCGAGATGATCGAGACGCTAGAAGAGGCGAATACCGAGGGCACCGATCCAGCCGGGCGCGTTCACGGCGAGCCTGAAATCCGGGCGCGACGTGCTCGCGCTGCAAGACCATGACGCTACCCGGCTCCTCGGCCGCACGAAAAGCGGCACGCTCAAGCTCGCCGAGGATTCCGCCGGCCTGCATTTCGAATTGCCGGTTCCGGATACGGGGCCAGGGCGCGACGTGCTCGCGCTAGCTGAGCGCGGCGACCTCGGCGGTATGAGCTTCGGTTTCCTCGTGCCCGAGGGCGGCGAAACTTGGAGCGGTAACAGGCGCACCCTTACGGCGCTCGACTTGTTCGAGGTTTCCGTGGTGAGCTCATGGCCGGCCTACGAGGGCACGACAGTTACGGCTCGAGCTCGAGCGCCACGGCTCGCGCTCGCCCGGCGTTACTTGCAGACGTGCCAATCATGGGAATAATCCGGCGAATCGCCGAGTACCTCGACCCGGTAGAGGAGCGAGCTCGCGAGGTTTCTTGGGACGCGCTCCGGGGCGGCGTGGACGTGGGCGGCAGCAACATCAACCCGCGTGCCGCTGAAAACCTGTCCACGGTTATGGCCTGCGTGGGGGCAATAAGCTCGGCTATGGCGAGCTTGCCGGCTTTCGTTTACCGCAAGCTCGAGCGCGGGCGCGAGATTGACGAGGCGCATCCGATTGCGAAGCTCATTGCCACGGGCCCTAATCCGCATCAAACGTGGGCGGATTTCATCGAATGGACTATGGCGAGCGCGATCTTACGCGGCAATTCGGTCGCGGAAATCTCGACGGATGGGCGCGGCGGCGTCACCGGCCTGCGCCCGATTCCTTGGGAGCATGTAAGCGTTGTGCTCCTGGCGAGCGGCCGGCTCGCCTATGACGTAACCGAGCATTCGCTCGGCGGCGGCACCGGCAAATCGCGCCGGCTCCTGCAAGGCGAAGTCATGCACTTGCGGGACCGGAGCGACGATGGCCTCATTGGCCGCAGCCGCCTACAGCGTGCCGCGTCCGTAGTGCAGGCGGGCCTTAGCATTCAGGAGTTCGCTAACGCGCTCTACCGCAACGGCATAAATCCGTCGGGCGCTATTGAGATAGACGGCCGGCTAAACGAGCTCGCGAAGAAAAATTTAGCGGACTCGTTCCGCGAGACTTTCGGCGGCCCGACCCACGCAGCTAAGGCGCTTGTCCTCGACGGCGGCTTAAAGTGGAAGCAGCTATCAATTTCGCCCGAGGACGCGGAATTCCTCGCGTCGCGGCGCTTCACGGTGGAGGAGCTCGCGCGCCTATTCGGCGTGCCGCCGCCGATGGCCGGCGACCTGTCGCACGGCACGTTTAGCAACGTGGAAACGTTGCTCCGATTCTTTGCGACCAATACGCTCGCGCCCTGGGTGCGCAAGCTCGAGGCCGAATTTACGCGCTCGGTTTTCTCGGCGTCGAGCCGCTCGACGCATAAGCTCGAGCTCGACCTAAGCGGCCTTTTGCGCGGCGATCCGGCGCAGCGGTGGCAGGCTTGGAAGGTCGCCATCGAGGCCGGCGTCCTCGACACCGACGAGATCCGCGAGGAGGAGGGCTGGAACCCGCGCGGCGCGGCCGCGCCCGCTGTATCGGCCAAGGAGCCGGAGGCCGGCACGCGCGGCGTTAACGTAACATCACGCTACCCGAACGCATGGAACACGAGTTCCGGCATGTCGACAGCGAAACGGCGAAGGAAACGCGGGCACTGGCTCGCGCACTTTCGGAGTCGACCCGCGAGCTCGCGCAGGCGCAGGCGAAGCCCGCGGCGCCGCCCGTGGTCAACGTGAATTTGCCGGCGCGGCGCTCGGTATCCGAAATCGAGCGGGACCTCGCGGGCGATATCAAGCGAGTTACGCAACTAGAGCACGACGTTTAAGAGGTTGGCCCGCCTCGCTCGAGCTCACGAGCGGAATGGGCTGCGCAAGCGGCAAAGTGCGCTAACCAACATCCGCAGCCCGGCGATGCCTTTTTTCCCTTGTTTTGCGGGCGCCGGGCATTCTTTCCAGCCTACGCAGACGAGCGTCGGGCTTTCTAGACGTCGCAGGGATTCAGCGGAGCGGCGTGTTTCTTGCTTCCACCCTGATGGTTTCTTAACCAAGGAGGAGACCAGCAAATGAGACTCAAGACGTTAGTTGCAGTAGCAGTCGCAGCCGCCTTTGCCGTACCCCTCTCGGCGCTCGCTCAGAGTGACAAGCCATCGAGCGGCACTTCAGCCGGGGCACCAGCGGCGCCAAAGGCTGCTATGGACAAGGACAAAGACGGCTCCATTTCGCGCGAAGAGGCGAAGGGGACACCGTTGGAGAAGGATTTCAGCAAGCTGGATAAGGACGGTGACGGTAAGCTCTCCGCAAGCGAGCAGGCAGATGCCAAGGCCGGCGTAGGCGCCACGAAGCCGGAAGAACCGAAGAAGCAGTAGCGCAATCTTGCTGCGTGCAAAAAGCCCCGCTTCGGCGGGGCTAGAATTTTCGCCGGATTTCGGAGGACACATTCATGATCAGATCACTGCTTTCGATTGCAGCAGTCGCCTTTCTTTTCTCCGCGTGCGGTGACGACGCCTCCAAGAAGGCCCCGAGCGGCGCTACGACGCCGCCCCCGGCGGAGAAAAAGGAAGAGCCTAAGAAATAGCGCCTACCCTTGGCGCCAGCCTAAGGCCTGGCGCTCCGTAACGGGACGGCCGCATGGCTGACGAGGCGACACGTTCATTTGGATTTCGCCGCCGTCTCGAGCTTTCCGTCCTTGGCCCGCATCTAGCCGAGTAGTGGCGCCGGCGGCGCGCGCGAAGATCGTCATCGAAGAGTGAAACTAAGGCCGATGATTTTTCGCTCTTGGCTTGCGGCTGCGCTGAAGGGGGTACAGCGCAGGGTACCTTAAGTCCTCTAGGATTTAGTCTTTGTTTTCAGCGGCTTGGGAGAGTTCTGGCGGAGAGAGAGGGATTCGAACCCTCGATACCGGTTTAAGCCGGTATAACGCCTTAGCAGGGCGCCCCCTTCGGCCACTCGGGCATCTCTCCGGAGGAGGGGGAATTCTACCCCCTGATTTTGATCCCTGATATCTCTAGGCCTGATCCAGCTCGAACGCCTTATGCAGCACCCGGACGGCGAGCTCGGTGTATTTCTCTTCGATCACCACGGTGATCTTGATTTCGGAGGTGGAGATCATCTGGATGTTGATGCCCTCCTCCGCCAGGGTGCGGAACATCTGCGCGGCGATGCCGGCGTGCGAGCGCATGCCCATGCCGACGATCGACACCTTGGCGATGCGCTCGTCGCCGGCGACTTCCCGGCACTTGATGTGCGGCTTGACCTGCTCGTTGAGGATCTTCACCGCCTTCTTGTAGTCGTTGCGATGCACGGTGAAGGTCATGTCGGTCATGCCGTCGTGGCCGACGTTCTGCACGATGACGTCGACGTCGATGTGCGCGTCGGCGATCGGGCCGAGGATCGCGTAGGCGATGCCCGGGCGGTCGGGCACGTCCTTCACCGTGATCTTGGCCTCGTCGCGGTTGAACGCCACGCCGGAAATCACTGCCTTTTCCATCGCCATGTGCGGGTCTTCCTCGAAGGTGATGAGCGTACCGGATTGCCCTTCCTCGGCGACCGGCAGCGCCGGGTCGGTCAGGCTGGAGAGCACGCGGGTCGGCACGCGGTACTTGCCGGCGAATTCGACCGAGCGGATCTGCAGCACCTTGGAGCCGGCGCCCGCCATCTCGAGCATCTCCTCGAAGGTGATGGTGCGCAGGCGGCGCGCTTCCGGAACCAGGCGCGGATCGGTGGTGTAGACGCCGTCGACGTCGGTGTAGATCTGGCATTCCTCGGCCTTGAGCGCCGCGGCGAGCGCCACGGCCGAGGTGTCCGAGCCGCCGCGGCCGAGCGTGGTGAGGTTGCCCCGCTCGTCCACGCCCTGGAATCCGGCGACTACGGCGACCGTGCCGTTTTTCAAGTCGTTGCGGATGGATTGATCTTCGATGCTGATGATGCGCGACTTGGTGAACGCCGAATCGGTCAGCACCTTCACCTGCCACCCGGTATAGCTGCGCGCCTTGACGCCGAGCTCGAGCAGCGCCATCGAGAGCAGGCCGATGGTGACCTGCTCGCCGGTGGAGGCGACGACGTCGAGCTCGCGCGGGTCGGGCTGCTGCTGCAGGCTCTGCGCGAGCGAGATCAGGCGGTTGGTTTCGCCGGCCATCGCCGAGGGCACCACCACCAGGTCGTGACCGGCCGCCTTCCACTTGGCCACGCGCCGCGCCACGTTGCGGATGCGCTCGACCGAGCCGACCGAGGTACCGCCGTATTTTTGAACGATCAGCGCCATGAAAGGCGCTGGATTTTACAGGACGCGGTTGAACCAGAGCAGCGAAAGCGTCGCCGAGAGCAGGACCGCGGCGGCGGCGATGGCCGAGAACAGCGCGGTGATCTCGGTCTCCTTCTTTTCCAGCACCAGCTTCGCGCGCAGGGTCTCGTACACCTTCCTCAGGTCAGGCGCGCTGCCGGCGTAGAAGTATTCGGCGCGCGTGAGATCGGCGATCGCCTTGAGCGGCTCCTCGTCCAGGCGCACGCGCATCGACCAGCCCTCGCCGTTGAGGATCTGGCCATTGTCGGTGCCGACGCCGACGGTGAAGACGCGCACGCCGCGCTCGGCGGCAAGGCGCGCCGCGTCGACCGGGTCGGGACCGGCGGTGGTCTGGCCGTCGGTGAGCAGGATGATGGCCGCCTCGGCGTACGATCCCGGCGGCACCGCTTTCGCCGTCGGAAAGGATTGCTTCGCCGGGCGGCGCTGCCCGGGAGGCGGCAGCTCGAACTCCTCCTGCGGAAAAATCGCCTTCAGCGAAACCAGGATGCCGCTGCCCACCGCGGTGGCGTGCTGCAGCTGCAACTGATCGATGGCGGCGCGCAGGTCGTGGCGATTGCTGGTCGGCGGCTGCACCAGCGCGGCGCTGCCGGCGAAGGCGACGACGCCGATGCGCGTGCTGCGCGGCTGCTGCGCGATGAAGGCGCGTGCCGCCGCCTGCGCGGCTTCGATGCGCGAAGGCTCGACGTCGTTGGCGCGCATGCTGCCCGAGACGTCCATCGCGAGGATCACGGTCTCGTGCTGAGTGGGCAGCGTGATCACCGCCGTGGGGCGCGCGGTGGCGAACAGCATGGCGCCGAGCGCCGCGAGCAGGATCGCCGGCGGCACGTGGCGCCTCCACCACAGGCCCCTGCCGATCGCCGCCTTGACGATTTCCAGGTTGGCGTAACGCAGCGCCGCCTGCTTTCTCTTCTTTAGCAGGAGGAGATAGAACCCCGCGATCACGGGCACCGCGATCAGCAGCCAGAGGAATTCCGGCGAAAGGAAATTCATTTCAGAACGGCGGCGTTCCGGCCGCCGCGGACGCGGTCTCGATCGTCACCGCGAAGCCGATGCCGGCGAAGCCGCCGCCGCCAGGATCGAGCATCGCGGTGACGATGCCGACCACCTCGCCGGCGGCGTTGAGCAGCGGACCGCCCGAGCTGCCCGGGTTCACCGCCGCATCGAACTGGATCAGGTTGCTCAAGAGCTCGCCGTTCGCGCTGCGGAAGCTGCGCTTCAGTCCGGAAACCACGCCGGCGGTGACCGAGGGGCCAATGCCGAAGGGAAAGCCCACCGCCACCACGACATCGCCGTACTTGAGGTCGGCTTTCGGGCGCATGGTCGCCGCCGCGAGGTCGTCGGGCACCGTGTCCGCCTGCAGCACCGCGAGATCGTTCTCCGGCTGCCGGCTGATGACCTTCGCGTCGGATTCCAGGCCGTCGGCGAACACCACGCGAATGCGGCCGGCGCCGTCCACCACGTGCAGGCTGGTGAGAATCTTGCCGCGGTTGACGATCACTACCCCGCTGCCGCTCGCCCTTTGCAGGTACTCGTCGTACTCGAGCGCATCGGCGCTGGTGCGCACCTGCACGATGGCACCGTGCACCGCGGCGAACACCTTCGCCGCCGGGGACGGCAGCACCTGCTCGGCGAGCGTGCGCTGCACCGCAGAGTCGATCGTGTGCTGCGAAACGGTTTGCGCCTCGGGCGCGCGAAAATTGCTGGTGAGCGAAAGCAGCAGGAGCAGCACCAGCGCGCCGAACAGCAGCTGCCGCTCGTAAGCGCTGTAGAGATCGCGCCACCGGCGCTTCACCGGCGGCTCGACAGGCTTTTCCGGACTCTCGTTCGAGGGAGCTGATGCGGGGCGAACCACGCCGCGCGGGCGGGAAGAGCTGCTATAGAAAGAGGCGCGCCTCATCTCGTGTTGACCGCATTCTGGGCGCGACAGTTCTTCCGCGTGCAGCGCGCGGAATGAGCCTCTAGAGGGACGCTACAAAACTACAGGATTCTGTGGAACCACGCTAAAGACAACGCCGCGGACACAACCGCCAGCAGAGCGGCGAGGCCGGAGAAGAGTGCGGTCACTTCGGTCTTCTTGCGCTCCATCACCAGCTTGGCATTGAGCGTCTGGTAGACCTTGTTCAGATCGACCGCGTTGCCGGCGTAGAAATATTCGCCGTGGGTGATGTTGGCGATGCCCTTCAGCGTTTCCTCGTCCAGGCGCACGCGCATCGACCAGCCCTCGAAGCCGATGATCTTGCCTTCGGGCGTGCCGACACCGACGGTGTAGACGCGCACGCCGCGCTCGGCCGCCATCTTCGCCGCCATGATCGAATCCGGGCCGGTGGTGCGCTGGCCGTCGGTGAGCAGGATGATCACCGCCGAGGAATAGGACCCGGGCGGCACCGGCTTGAGCGCCGGCGGACCCGCCTTGTCGGCTTTGCGCGAATTGTCGGCGCCGTAGGTCAGCGTGCCGACGTCGATTCCCTGGTCGGGGAAGATCGCCGCGAGCGAGACGATGATGCCGCTGCCGATCGCGGTGGCGCGCTGCAGCTGGAAGCGGTCGATCGCGGCGATCACGTCCTCGCGGTTGCGCGTGGGCGCTTGCGCCACGGTCGCGGTGCCGGCGAAGGCCACCACGCCGACGCGCACGTTCTCCGGCTGCTCCGAGACGAACTGCTTGGCGGCGTTTTGCGCCGCGACCAGGCGGTTGGGCTCCACGTCGGTGGCGCGCATGCTGCCGGAGATGTCCATCGCCAGAATCACGGTCTCGTGCTGCGTCGGCAGCGTGATCGTGGCCTGCGGCCGCGCCAGCGCAAAGAGCATGGCGGCGAGCGCGAGAAAGAAAAGCGCCGGCGGCACGTGGCGGCGGATGCGCTGCCCGACGCCCATCGCCTCGCGCACCATGGTGAGGCTGGCGTAGCGCACCGCCTGCTTTTTCTTGCGCTGCAGGATCCACAGGTAGGCGCCGAGGAGCAGCGGCAGGACCAGCATGAACCACAGCATTTCCGGCCACGCGAAAGTCATTACACCAGCTCCAGGTGGGTCGGCATTGGCGCCGCCGAGCTTACCCGGCTGCGGCGCTTGCGCATGTCGGCGAAGCGGCGGATGGCATCGATCAGGTTGTCGTCGGTGGACAGCTCGAGCGCGTCGATGCCGGACTGGCGGAAGGCGGCGCGCAGGCCGGCCTCGCGCTTCGCGGCGGCCGCGGCGAAGCGCTTGCGGAAGCCGCGGTCGTGCGTGTCGACGAAGATCTGCTCGCCGGTCTCCGCATCCTGCACCACCAGCATGCCGAGGTCGGGAAGGTTCGCCTCCAGCGGATCGTGCAAGCGCACCGCCACCACTTCGTGGCGCTGCGCGAGCTGGCCCAGGCGCTGCTCCCAGCCCGGCACGCTGATGAAGTCCGAGACCACGAACACCAGCGAGCGGCGGCGCATGAGCTGCGCTGCGCCGCCGAGCAGCGCGCCGAGGTCGGTGGGCTGGTTGCGCTTCGGCGCCGGCCGCTCGAGCATCGCGTGCAGCAGGCGCAGCACGTGGCGCCGTCCGCTGCGCGCCGGAATCATGCGGTCGACATCCTCGCCGTAGAACAGCGCGCCGACCTTGTTGCCGTGCCGCGTGAGGACGCGCGCGAGCACGGCGACGAAATCAGCCGCCACCATGCGCTTGCGCACCTCGCCCGAGCCGAAATCGACCGAGGCGGAAAGGTCGAGCAGGAACCACGCCGTGAGCTCGCGATCCTCGTGGTACTCGCGCACGTAAGGCGTCTGCAGCCTGGCGGTGACGTTCCAGTCGATGTGGCGCACGTCATCGCCATACTGGTATTCGCGCAGGTCGGCGAGATCCAGGCCGAAGCCGCGGAACAGCGTGCGGTAGTCGCCTTGCAGCAGCCCGTCGAGACGGCGCATCACCGTCCACTCGAGGCGGCGCAGGACCGCCTCAGGATTTCCCGGCGGCCGCCGCGACTCTGACATGGGTTTCCAGGGGCTTCGCCGGCGGCCGCACGTGCTGCATCACGCGCTTGACGAGCTCGTCGGCGGAAAGGCCTTCGGCGAGCGCCTCGTAGGAGGGCACCAGGCGGTGACGGAACACATCCGGCACGAGGTCGGTCACGTCTTCGGGCAGCGCGTAATCGCGCCCGCGCAGGAACGCGAGCGCGCGGGCGCCCTCGATCAGGTGAATCGGGGCGCGCGGGCTGACGCCATAGGTCAGGTATTTCGCCAGGTTCTTGATGCCGAATTTGTCGGGGTCGCGCGTGGCGGCGGCGAGGCGCACGGCGTACTGCATGAGCGAAGGCTCGACGTAGCCTCGGCGGCATTCGCGCTGCAGGGCGCCGAGCTCCTCGGTGGTGGCGACCGGGTGCGCGTCGGGCAAAAGGCCGGTCACGCGCTCGACGATCACGAATTCCTCTTCTTCGCTCGGATAGCCGACCAGCACTTTCATCATGAAGCGGTCGACCTGCGCTTCGGGCAGCGGGTAGGTGCCCTCGGTCTCGATCGGGTTCTGCGTCGCCATCACCAGGAAGGGCTCGGGCACGCGGTGGGTATCGCCCGCGATCGTCACCTGGCGCTCCTGCATGACCTCGAGCAGCGCGCTCTGGACCTTCGCCGGCGCGCGGTTGATCTCGTCGGCGAGCAGCAGGTTGCAGAACACCGGTCCGAGCGAGGTGTGGAACTCGCCGGTCTTCTGGTTGTAGATGCGCGTGCCGACGAGGTCGGCGGGAACCAGGTCGGGGGTGAACTGGATGCGGCGGAAAGTGCCGCGGATGGTCTGCGCCAGCGTCTTCACCGTCAGCGTCTTGGCGAGGCCGGGCACGCCTTCCACCAGCAGGTGGCCCTGCGCCAGCGTCGCCACCAGCACGCGCTCGAGGAAGTGGTCCTGGCCGACGACCACTTTCTTCACCTCATAGAGGATGCGCTCCATGAGGGTGGCGACGTTTTCGACTTTGTCCATAAACCCCTTAGAAAGGAGATAAGCCTACGGCCCCCGCCGCGCTCTCGATCGGCACGGCGAAGCCGATGCCGATGAACACGCGGTGCTCGGTGGGATTGAGCAGCCCGGTGACGATGCCGATGACCTCGCCTTCCGGCGTGATCAGCGGCCCGCCGGAGTTGCCCGGGTTCACCGCGGCGTCGAACTGGATCAGGTTGGTGAGGATGCGCTTGCCGTCGGCGTTCTGGTACTCGCGGCCGAGCCCGGAGATCACGCCGGTCGACACCGAGGGGCCGATGCCGAACGGAAAGCCGACCGCGATCACCGGCTCGCCGGGACGCAGGCCCTGGGTCGAGCGCAGAGTCGCCGCCATCAGGTCGTCGGGGATGGTTTTCGCCTGCAGCACCGCCAGATCCTGCTCGGGCTGCACGCCGATCACGACGGCGTCGGACTCCAGGCCGTCGTGGAACACGACCTTGATCGCCTTCGAGCCGTGCACCACGTGCAGGTTGGTGAGGATGACGCCGGTGTCGACGATCACCACGCCGGTGCCGCTTTGCGTCTCGCGGCCCGAGGCAACGTCGGCGTCGGGGGCGTCGGGCAGCCCACGGACATGCACCACGGAAGGCAGAATGCTTTCGTACGCGTCGGCGGCGGTTGGCGCGGGTTGCTGCGCTTCGAGCACCTTCTGCACCATGGCCTCGAGCTCCTGCGGCGTGATGCCGCGCGCCGGGGCGAGCATCCAGAGCGCGATTCCGAGAACCAGCGCCGCCGCAATTCCCGCTGCAATCTTCAGCGGCCGTGCGTGGCGCTTGCGCCAACCGAGCGTCGGCTGCGCCAGCACAGCCGGTATCGGAGCCTCGGGAACCCGTGACCGTCCAGACCTGCTGTAGACCGCCGCTCGTTTCATGCTGGGTGCCGACAGATTCTACCGCCCGGCTCCGCAGTTGCCACAAGTAGCATCGCGGCGACGCTCGTCGGCGAATTCGCGACAGCCGTTTGACGCACCTGTCGGAGGCAGCCGAAGTCACCGGCTTGCGGTGGAATGCCTCCATGGCAGGCGTCCGCCCCCTCGCGACGGGGGATATTCCAGCAGCCCGCAAGCCGGTATCGATGGCGGCCTAGCATGCTTCCAACTCACGATGTCGACTGCCCTAAATGCGGCAAGCGCATCTATACGGCGCTATCGCTGGAGGACGTGGTTGCGGCGGATGCGCCCACCAGTCCCAAGGTGCAGAGCGACGCGCAAGGGGATTACCTGCGTTGCCCGCACTGCACGACGCGCATCGCCATGAAGCGGGTCACCATCAGGGGCCGGCTGGGCTTTCGCGTCGCCGACGCGTAGTCAGCGGCCCTTTCGGTCAGGTCCGCGCCGGCGGCCGCGCAGGTATTGCGCGAGCGACCAGATGAAAAGTCCGAAAAAAATTATGAACAGGATCGGTGCGGCCGGCCCCACCGCCAGCATGCCGACCGACCCGGCGACGATTGCGATGAAGAGGAACGCTATTGCCCACGTGAGCATAGTGGTTCATGGGCCGCAAGTAGCGTTCCCGAACTTCGGCGCGTCTAGAAGCTGCGGATGCCGGTAAACCCGTCGGCTGCTTCGTGCCGCGTGCCGGCATCGTCGTACCAGTACAGCTTGCCGGGCTCCTCGCCTTTCGTGAGCTTGTGCGAGCCATCGCAATACGGCTGGTTCTTCGACAGCCCGCATTTGCACAGCCAGGTTTCCTTGCCTTCGATGACGTAACGGGTGGGCTCCTGCGGGGTTCGCTTTACGAGGCGGGGCATGGGAAGAGTCTCCGGTTATTGAGTCAGGCGCTTCATCACGCCGGCGACCACGCGGTCGCAGCGCTCGCCGGCGAAGCCGAAGGCGTCGCCGCACGCGAGGTCGACCTCGGCGGCCAGGCCTTCGCGCAGCAGGCTGCGCGCGCGGAAGAAGCGCGAGCGCACCGTGGCCTCGGGGATCTGCAGGATCGCCGCTGTTTCCTCCACGGAGTATTCCTCGACCGCGCGCAGCATGAACACCGCGCGGTAGGCGCCCGGCAACGCGTCGATGCGCTCTTCGAGCAGCTTCCTCATCTCCGCGCGGCGCGCCGAGCTCTCGGGCCCTCTTTCCATGCTGCCTTCCGCAATCTGGTTCACTTCCTCTACCGCTACGCCGGGCTGCAGCGGGATGATGGCGCTGCGCCGCGCCTGCTTGCGCAGCCGCATCAACGCTTCGTTGGCCACCACGCGGGCAAGCCATGTCGAGAGGCGCGCCTCGCCGCGATACGAGCCGATGGTGTGGTAGGCCTGAAGGTAGGCCTCTTGAAGCGCGTCCTCGGCTTCGGCATCGTCGCGCAGGATCGCGCGCGCGGTGCGGAAAAGCGCGCGGTTATGCCGGCGCATCAGGGCTTCGAAGGCGGGGTGGTCGCCGCGGGCGACGCGGGCGGCCAAATCGGCGTCGGACGGGTCCACCGCCTCCTGGGGAGCCTTGCGCAGCAGGGATGTCGTCATGACGTCCTCATCTCGGGTACGGGCATTGGATGGCGCGACCCGCCGCGGCGTTCCGAGAAAGCGCTCGCGCACTACATTTTCTCATGCTGCAGATGAAAACAAATCAATGCTGCGCGACAGCAACTTGTTGCGGGCGATGCTCTAATGCCCGATGCGCTCTTTTCGCCTGCTGATTTTCCTCGCCATTCTTCCGGGTTCGCTCTACGCCGCCGTCGCGCCGGTGTCGTATGACCGCGCGGAGGCTGCGGCGCTCAGGCTAGTCCCCGGCGGCGCCGTCGTCACCGCGGAGCTTGCGCGCGAGCACGGCCGGCTAGTCTGGCTATTCGACGTCAGCGTCCCGGGCTCGCGCAACCTCCGCGAGATCCAAGTGGACGCAAGCACCGGCGCCGTCGTCTCCAACACGCTCGAGCTGCCGACGGATCGCTGACCTTCAGTGCCTGCTGGTCCGGCCCCCGTCCGAGGAATCGGGCGTGCGCTTCTTCGGCCCGCGCGTGGCTGTGGCCTCGAGCAGCAGGCCCACCGCCTGGATGAACACCGGCATCGGCACTTCTTCCTCGCCCGAGATCCAGCGCTCGAGACTTTCGCGGTCGACGTTGAGCGCGTCGCCGAGGGCGTGCAGGCCGTCGCAGATCTGCACGGCGCGCTTGAGCGCCATGCGCGGGACGTCCGAGCTCTTCAAGCCGCGCGCACCAGGCGCCGCAACAGCAAGGCGCTCGCAATCGCGGTCACACCCCACATGATGTAGGTCTCGGCGCGATCGCCGGTCGTGAGGTCGAGGCCGGAAATCCAGCTCGAGACCCACAGCGCCGCGACGATCGGGATGGAAAGCCACAGGGGCATCGCCCAGTATGGGACCTGCGGGCGGGCGGAACAAGCGGCATGCAGGCACGGCGAGTGCTACGCGCCGGTCATCGCCAACCACTTTATTGCGAGGGCATCATGCCGAAGTCGAAAAGCAACAACCCGGACGCCATCGAGCTTCTGAAGCAGGACCACGCCAGCGTCAAGAAGTCGTTCAAGGAGTTCGAAAAAATGGACCATGAAGACACCGCGACCATGCAGGAGCTGGTGACCATGGTCTGCAGCGAGCTGAAAGTCCATACCACCATCGAGGAAGAGATTTTTTACCCTGCGGTGCGAAAGGCGATCGAGGACGAGGACCTCATGAACGAGGCGAAAGTGGAGCACCAGTCGGCCAAGGACCTGATTACCCAGCTGGAGGCGATGAAAGCCGACGATCCGCTCTACCCGGCCACCTTTACCGTGCTTTGCGAGTACGTCCTGCATCACGTCAAGGAAGAAGAGTCCGAGATGTTCCCGCAGGTGAAGAAGACGGAGCTCGACCTCGAGGCGCTCGGCCGCCAGATGATGGCGCGAAAGGAAGAATTGATGGCGAGCGCATAAGGATCACTCGATGCCGGCAAGGCGATCAGGGGCCGAGGTTCGACCAGGCAGGGCCCGGAAACCGGGGATTTTGCGTGCCGCGGCCGACGAGCTCGGCGTGACCACGCCGAAAAGCGTGGCGCGCCGGCGCAAGGGACCCATGCGGGTGGCGGTTTACAAGGCTCGCCGGGCAAGCTCTGGCGGAGAGTGAGGGATTCGAACCCCCGAGCCCTTGCGGGCTAACGGTTTTCAAGACCGCCGCATTCGACCGCTCTGCCAACTCTCCGGTGCTGGATTGTACGCACGCGCGGAATAACACCCTTTTGCAGCCGGGATGACATCCTTTTGCACCGCCTTCTTCGGCCTTCGGTAGGCTCAGTTCCAAGGAGGATGCTCACATGGCCTTGTGCCCGCCGTGCCAGGCGCTGGAGGGAAAGCCAGCCGACATCGATCCGCACGACGACCTGCGCGGACAGGATCACAGCTTGTTCGGCGGCGGGGTGAGGGAGATCTACCGCTGCCGTTGCGGCGCGAAGCTCGAGCGCTTCGTCGCCAGCAAGGCCTTCGGCAACGAATCGGGCGCGTGGAAATTTCTCACCCGGACTTGAAAAACGGCTGTAACGCCCGCACCTTAGCCTCCGGAGGGACCCTCGTCCGCCGGCACGCCAGTTGCAACTTGGGGGCCCTTTGGTAGTCTTAGTACTACACAAGGAGGAACGAAGCATATGCAACCCGAATTGAAACCCATCCGCACCGACAACAAGGGCTTTGGCCGCGGGACGAGCTACGAGCCCGCCCAGGACGTCGCCTATTCGTCCGCGGAGGGCCAGAAGGTCCTGCGCAACACCTACATGCTCCTCGCCCTGACGATGGTGCCGACGGTGATCGGCGCCTTCATCGGCATGGCGACGAGCAGCGTCATCATGGCGAGCCCGATCATCAGCTCGCTGGTGATGCTCGGCGTGGTGATTGGCTTGCAGTTCGCCATCGCCGCCAATCGCAACAGCGGTCTGGGCGTGGCGCTGCTGCTCCTGATGACCGGCCTGCTCGGCTGGTGGCTGGGGCCGATTTTGAACGTGGCGCTCTCGATGAACAACGGCATGGCGCTGGTCGGCTACGCCGCGGTGGGCACCGGCGTGATCTTCTTCGCCATGGGCGCCCTCGCGCAGAGCGTCAAGCGCGATCTGTCCTTCATGGGCAAGTTCCTGTTCGTCGGCATGATCGCCCTGCTGATCGCCATGATCGCCAACATGTTCCTGCAGATCCCGGCGCTCGCGCTGACGATCTCGACGCTGGTGATCGTGGTGTTCTCGCTGTTCCTGCTCTATGACCTGCAGCGCATCATCCGCGGCGGCGAGACCAACTACGTGATGGCGACGACCGGCGTCTACATGAGCCTGTTCAACATCTTCGCCAACCTGCTGCACCTGCTGCTGGCCCTGGGCGGCGAACGCGACTAATCGCGGCCGGCACCAGAAAAAAGGCGCCTTCGGGCGCCTTTTTCATTTCACCGGGATAACCGCCTAACCCTTTTCCGGTCTGCCGAGCTTGTCCAGGAAATCCGCGAGCACGAGCAGCTTGCGGTCCGGCATGGAGGCATGGCCATTCATCCACGCATCCACCAGGTTCGGCGCAACCTTGAGCGCCGAGGCGACATCCTCCATCCCGGCGAGGGCCACGGCCCTGCGCAGAAGCTGCTGTTTCGTCTTTTCCGGCATGGGCGCATAAAAATTATCAGAACGTCCGGCGAGGAGCTACCGTGCCGGATGGCGGACAGGCAAGCAGCTCGTACAGGCCCACGGCGTACAGCTCGTTGCCGCTCAGCGCCTTCTCGGCGCCCCAGTTGAACGCAAAGTGCTTCGGCCCGGTGAGCTGCGCAAAATCAGCCACGCTCGCGCGCCGCGCCGCGTCCTCGACCGCGGTGAGCTCGTCAGGGCCTGAATACAGGTAAGGCTGCGCCGGCGCAATCCCCATCGGCAGCTGGATCTGGCGCGCGTTCGGCAGGTAGCCGCGTCCGAAGAGCAGCAGCTGCCGGGGCAGGTATGGCGGGTACTGCGCTTCGATGGTCCGCAGACTGCCTGCCTGTGTACAAGGATACGAGTTGCGATACACCCGCGCCGGCTTGGAACCTGGCGCGCGAGCTGCGCGCGACACCCGCGGCGGCTGCACCTGGTCGAGCTTCAAAAGCCCTTCGCACCCGCCGCTTCTCTTCCGCGTCAGCGGCAAAAGCGCGGATGTCGCCGAACTCGAGCTGCAGGTCGCCGCTCGCCTCGCCGACGTGGAACTTGAGCTCCACCTCGGCCACCGATTCAGACTGCAGGTTGCTCAGGCCGCCGGCGGAGAGCCACTGGGCGAGCGCCTTGCTGCCGCGGCGCCACACCAGGCTGCGCGGAGGATGCGCCTTGCCTTTGCCGTCGAGCAGCTGGCTCACCGGCGCCTCGACCGGCCCCTTCGGTCCAAGGTAGTCGATGCGGGCGCCGATGCTGACTACGGATGCAGCTGCCTGGCATTCCATGCTGTCGATCGACAGTCGCCAGTTCCGGCCGGAGGCCACCGCCGCGGCGTCAGCGCCGCACGCGTGCGCCGCCGCGATGGCGGCCAGGAGCCAGGCCTTCATCTCAGCGCTCGAAGAGAGCGATGCTTTCGACGTGCGCGGTGTGCGGGAACATGTTGACCACGCCGGCGGCCGCGAGGCGCAAGCCTTTGGTGTTCACGAGGATGCCAGCGTCGCGCGCGAGCGTCGCCGGATCGCACGAGACGTAGAGCAGCCGCCGCGGCCATTCCGCAGGCAGGTTCTTGACCACTTCGACCGCGCCTTCGCGAGGCGGATCGATCAGCATCTTGGGGAAGGGGCCGAAGGCACCAATACCGGACTTGAACAGGTCCGCCACCTCGAACTGAGCGACCAGCTTGTTCGCCGCGGCGTTCTGCCGCGCGCGCGCCACCAGCTCGCGACTGCCTTCGAAGCCGATCACGCTCGCGCCGCGCGCGGCGAGCGGCAGCGAGAAGTTTCCCAGGCCGCAGAAGAGATCGGCGATGCGTTCGCCCGGCTGCGGGTCGAGCAGCTTCACCGCCTTCGACACCAGCACGCGGTTCATCGCATGGTTCACCTGCGTGAATTCGGTGGGGCGGAAATGCAGGCGCACGCCGAACTCCGGCAGCTCGTAGTAGGGCTCGCTGTGCGGCGGATGGAACGGATGCGCGCTGTCCGGACCGACCGGCTGCAGCCACGCATGGATTGCATGCGTCTGCGCGAATTGCCGCAGGTGGCTCTCATCCTCCGCCGTCAATGGCAGCAGATGCCGGAACACCAGGACCGTGGCGTTATCGGCAACGGCCACCTCGATCTGCGGCAGCCGCTCCTTGATCGACAGCTTCCCGACCAGCTCGCGCAGGGGAAGGATGAGCGCGCTGACCGCGGGCGGCAGCACGTGGCATCCGTGCATCTCGGCGACGTGGGTCGAGCGCCGCTCGCGGAAGCCGACCATCGCGCCGCGCGCCGTGAGGAAGCGCACCGAGAGCCGCGCGCGGTGGCGGTAGCCCCATTCCGGGCCGTAGGTGACCGGCAGCATGGTTTCGGGCTCGACCTTGCCGATGCGCTCCAGGCAGTCCTCGAGCCAGCGCTGCTTGGCCGCCATCTGCGTGCGCTCGTCGGCGTGCTGCGTCGCGCAGCCTCCGCACACGCCGAAATGCGGGCAGAGCGGCTCACGCCGGCCGGCGGAGGGTTCGAGGATTGAGGTCGCGCGGGCGACGTCGAATTTCCGCTTGCCGGCGAACGTCCTGACGGCGACCCGTTCCCCAGGCAAGGCGCCCTCCACGAACACCACTTTGCCTTCGGGGTTACGCGCCACCCCCCGCCCCTCGGAGTCGAGGGCGTCGATGCTGAGGATCAGGTCTTCCAGAGCGAGAGAAATTCTTTCCAGTGCGGCTCGGCGCGCTTTTCCAAGGCGGCGCGCAGCAGGCCGCATTCCTCGGCGTAGCGCGCGGCGTCGAACGCGCAGCGCATGAGCTGGAAGCGCAGGTAAAGCAGGTAGGTGTTGGCGCAATCCGCCTCGCAATAGTTGCGGATGGCGGCGATCTCGCCCGCGCGGAAGCTCTCCCACACCGCGTTGCCCTTCATGCCGAGCTTGCCCGGGAAGCCCGAGAGCCGCGCGAGGTCGTCGAGCGGCGAGCCGCGCCCGCCGTAAAGCGCGAGCACGTCCATCAGGTCGACGTGGCGCTCGTGGAAACGGTTGACGTAGTTGCTGTAGCGGAAATCCTTGTTGTCGTTGCCGTTGTCCCAGAAGCACGCTGCCGACACGCCGTGGATCAGCCCGCGGCTCACCAGCACCGGCAGGTCGAAGCCGCGGCCGTTCCACGACACGATCTGCGGCACGTGCTTGTCGATGCCGGCGAAGAAGCGCTGGATCGCCGCGCCTTCGGCGACATCGGGCTCGCCGATGGAGAACACCTGCACCCCGTCGTCGCTGCGCATCACGCAGCTGATCACGATCACGCGCTGCAGGTAAGGCGGCAGGAAATCGTTGCCGGTCTGCACCCGGCGCTTCTGCGCCGCGAGCTCCGCCACGTCGTGGTCGGGCAGGTCCTCGGGCAGGTCGTGCAAGCGCCGGATGCCGGCGACGTCGGGCACGGTCTCGATGTCAAAGCGAGAAAGGGCGTCAGGAAACGGGCTGTCCATCAGTCCGGGAAAACCCCGTGTGCTAAGGTACCGATCGCCGCGGTCGCAGATGACGGTGACGATCACCGCGTTCTTCAGTTCCTTGGAGACGCGCAACGCGACGTGCAGCGCGCCGCCGGAGGAGATGCCGGCGAAGATGCCCTCCTCGCGCGCGAGGCGCCGCGTCATTTCCTCGGCCTCGGCCTGGCTCACCGACTCGACGCGGTCCACGCGCCTGCCATCGTAGATCTTCGGCAGGTAGGCCTCGGGCCACTTGCGGATACCCGGAATCTGCGAACCCTCCGAAGGCTGGCAGCCGATGATCTGGATCTTCTTGTTCTTCTCCTTGAAAAAGCGCGAGCAGCCCATGATGGTGCCGGTGGTGCCCATGCTCGAGACGAAATGCGTGATCTTGCCGTCGGTGTCGCGCCAGATCTCCGGACCCGTGGTCTCGTAGTGCGAGAGCGGGTTATCCGGATTGGCGAACTGGTCGAGCATGGTGCCCTTCTTCTCCTTCACCATGCGCTCGGCCAGGTCGCGCGCCGCTTCCATCCCCCCCGACTTCGAAGTGAGGACGATTTCGGCGCCGAACGCGCGCATGGTCTGGCGCCGCTCGACCGACAGGTGCTCCGGCATGATGAGCACCATCTTGTAGCCGCGGATCGCGGCCGCCATGGCGAGCGCGATGCCGGTGTTGCCCGAGGTGGGCTCGATCAGGGTGTCGCCCGGCTTGATGCGGCCGCGCTCCTCGGCGCGGCGGATCATCGAGATCGCCGGACGGTCCTTCACCGAGCCGGCCGGATTGTTGCCTTCCAGCTTCGCCAGAATAATATTCTTGTCGGCCGCGCCGAGACGCTGCAGCCGCACCAGCGGCGTGTTGCCGATGAAGTCTTCGAGCGTGCGCTTCATTTCTTCTGCAGGTGCGCGACGTAGGCGGCGACGCCGTCTTCCACCGGCCTGAACGCCGCCGTGTAGCCGGCGGCGCGCAAGCTCGTGAGGTCGGCCTCGGTAAAGCTCTGGTACTTGTCGAGCAGGCCCGGCGGGAACGGCACGTATTCGATCAGGCTCTTCTCCGCCATTTCCCTGATCGAGCGCCGCGTGCCCTGCACGGCGTTGATCACCGCGCCGGCGAGCTCGTTGAAGCTCTGCGCGCGGCCGGTGCCGCAGTTATAGACGCCCGAGACGTTGCGCTGCTCGAGGAACCACAGGTTCACGTCCACCACGTCGTCGACGTAGACGAAGTCGCGGCGCTGCTCGCCGTTGCCGTAGCCGCCCGAGCCGACGAACAGCTTCACCTTGCCGCTGCCGAGGAGCTGGTGATAGGCGTGGTAGGCCACCGACGCCATGCGTCCCTTGTGGGCTTCGTTCGGGCCGTAGACGTTGAAGTAGCGGAAGCCGGCGATCTGCGCTGTTGGATGCGGGGAGGCGTTGGCGAACCAGCTGGTCAAATAAGAACTTGGAATATCCGTAAACGTTCAGCGGCTTCTCGCAGCGCCGCTCCTCGCGGAATTCCGGGCCGGCGCCGTACACCGAGGCCGACGAGGCGTAGATCAGCGGCACTTTGTTCGCCTGGCACCATTCGAGCAGCCGCTTCGAATACTCGAAGTTGTTCTGCATCATGTAGCGGCCGTCGGTCTCCATGGTGTCGGAGCACGCGCCCTGGTGGAACACCGCGTCGACGCTGCCCTCGTAGCGCTGCAGGTTGCCGATGAAGTCGGCCTGGTCGACGTAGTCCGCGATTTCGCAGCCGGCGAGGTTGCGGAACTTGTCGGCGTGCTGGAGGTTGTCGACCGCGACCACTTGGCTGATGCCGCGCCGGTTCAGCCCTTCCACCAGCTTCGAGCCGATGAACCCGGCGGCGCCGGTGACGATGGTGTAGCTCATTTCGGAAAAAGCTCGGCGGCGCTCGCCGTGGCGGTGCCGAGCTTGCCCACCACGATCCCGGCCGCGCGGTTGGCGATGCGCATCGCGGACTCGAGCCCCGCGCCCGCCGCGAGCATCACCGCCAGCGTGGCGATCACCGTGTCGCCGGCGCCGGTGACATCGAACACTTCGCGCGCTTCCGCCTTCACATTCAGGATTCTGCTCCTGGAAAAGAGGGTCATGCCGTCCTCGCCGCGGGTCAGCAGCAGCGCCTCGAGCCCGAGCTTGGCGCGCAGCGCCTGCGCGCGGCTCTTCAGGTCCTTCTCGTCTTTCCAGCGCCCGACGACCTCGCGCAGCTCGGCCACGTTGGGGGTAATGATGCTGCAGCCCTTGTAGCGAAGATAGTCGTCGCCTTTCGGATCGACCAGCACCCGCTTGCCGGCGCGCCGGGCGCCCTTGATCATTTCGGCGATGTGCGCCAGGCCGCCCTTGCCGTAGTCGGAGAGGATCACTACGCCGCAATCCGGTAGCGCGCGCTTGAACTCCTCCAGCTTGGTGGCCAGCACCTCGCGCGACGGCGGTTTTTCGAAATCGATGCGCAGCAGCTGCTGCCGCCGGCCGATCACCCGCAGCTTCTGCGTGGTGCTCAGGCCGCGATCGCGGTGCAGGCTCGCCTCGATGCCTTTCTTGCGCAGCAGCCGCTCGAGCGCCTGCCCGGGCTCGTCGCGCCCGACCACGGAAAGAAGGCGGGTGCGCGCGCCGAGCTCCTTGCAGTTCCAGGCCACGTTCGCCGCACCACCAAGCCTTTCATCTTCATCTTTTATCAAAACGACAGGAACTGGTGCTTCGGGCGAAATGCGCGACACCTCGCCGAACCAGTAGCGGTCGAGCATCACGTCGCCGACGACCAGCACCCGTGGCCTTCGACGTATCTATGTTCCTCTCCCGATCGGAAAGTAGTCGAAACCGAGCTGCTTCAATACCGCCGGATCGTACAGGTTGCGCCCATCGAAGATCGCCGGCGTCTTCAGAGCCGCCTTGATGGCGCCGAAATCCGGGCTGCGGAACTCCTGCCACTCGGTGACGATGGCGAGGGCGTCCGCGCCTTCGAGCGCCGCCATGGCGGAATCGACGATTTTGACAGCCGGGGCCTTGCCGAAGACCTCGCGCGCGGCAATGCGCGCCGCAGGATCGTAGGCCTGCACCTTCGCCCCCGCCGCCGCCAGATCACCGATCAGCGCGAGGCTCGGCGCCTCGCGCATGTCGTCGGTGTTCGCCTTGAAGGCGAGGCCCCATACCGCAAAGGTTTTTCCCGTCAGGGCTCCGAAGCGCTGCTGAATTTTGCCGGCCAGAACGTGCTTCTGCTCCTCATTGACGTGCTCCACGGCGCCCAGCACCCGCAGGGGCCGCCCGGCCTCGGTCGCGCTGCGCTGCAGGGCCTTCACGTCCTTCGGGAAGCACGAGCCGCCGAAGCCGGCGCCGGCGTAGAGGAACTGGTAGCCGATGCGCGGATCGGAGCCGATGCCGCGGCGGATTTCCTCGATGTCGGCGCCCATCGCCTCGGCCAGGTTGGCGAGCTCGTTCATGAACGAGATGCGCGTCGCCAGCATCGCGTTGGCGGCGTATTTGGTGAGCTCGGCGGAGCGCACGCCCATCACCATGATGCGCTCGTGGTTGCGCTGGAACGGCGCGTAGAGCTGGCGCAGCAGCGCCACGGCGCGCGCGTCGTCGGCGCCGATGATCACGCGGTCGGGGCGCATGAAGTCCTCGACCGCCGCGCCTTCCTTGAGGAACTCGGGATTGGAGACCACGGCGAATTCCACTTCAGTTTCTTTGCGGATCACCTCCCTGATTTTGTCGGCTGTTCCCACCGGGACGGTGGACTTGGTGGCGACCAGCTTGTACTCGCGCATGTGCTTGCCGATGCTGCGCGCCGCGGCGAGCACGTGCTGCAGGTCGGCCGAGCCGTCCTCGCCTGGCGGTGTGCCGACCGCGATCAGCTGCAGCTCGCCGTGCGCCACGCTCGCCTCGATGTCGGTGGAGAATTTCAGTCGGCCGGCGTCGCGGTTGCGCCGCACGATCGGCTCCAGGCCGGGCTCGAAGATCGGGATGCGGCCCTCGTTCAGCTGCCGGATCTTCTGCTGGTCCAGATCCAGGCAGAAAACGTTGTTGCCGGCGTCCGCCAGGCACGCGCCGGTCACCAGCCCCACGTATCCGGTTCCGATGACGGTGATCTTCACGGCGTCAGGTCGAATTCTTCAGTGCGGCGCGGCGGATAGGTTTCCCAGCCGCCGCACGCCGGGCACTGCCAGTGGAACTGGCGCGCCTTGAAGTTGCAGCTCTCGCAGCGGTAACGGGCAAGGCGCCGCGTATGCCCGTGGACCAGGTTCCTCACCAGCTCCAGGTCGCTGCGCTTGTCCGGCGAGCCGGCGGCGACGATCTGCGCCTCGAGCAGGTAGTCCAGGCCGAGCAGGGTCGGGTTGCGCTTGAGCTCGTCGCGCACGATCTCGTAAGCCTTCTCGGGGCCTTTCGCCTCCAGTGTCTGCTGGAACACCGTGTCGAGCAGGTCGAGCGACGGGTAGCGCTCGAGGTAGCCGGCGAGCAGGGTCAGGCCCTCCTCGGCGCGGCCGGCGTGGCGGTAGGCCTCGACCAGGCGCTCGGCGACGAGCGCGAGGTAAGCGGGATTTTGCGACTCGACGCGCTTCCAGTGCTCCACGGCTTTCTCCAGGTTGTTCTGGCTTCTTTCGAGATCGCCCCACAGCAGGCTGGCGCGCACGCACTTGCGGTTCGCTTCCAGCGCGGCATCGAGATGGCGCCGCGCCGCATCGGGCCGCGACTGCGCCGATTCGGACTGCGCCAGCTCGCACAGGTACTGCGCGAGCGCGCGCGGGTCGGTCTCGACCTGCTTGGTCATCTCGATGGCGCGCGGCCAGTCCTTCTCCTGCTCATAGATCTGCAGCAGGGCGCGGCGCGCGGCCATCGCCTGCTCGGTTTTCTCCAATCGGGAAAAGAGCTCCTCGGCGCGATCGAGAATGCCGGCCTTGAGGTAATCCTGGCCGAGCTCCATCTGCGCCTGCAGCTTCTGCTCGCCGGCGAGATCCGCGCGATCGAGCAGGTTCTGGTGCATGCGGATCGCGCGGTCGTATTCGCCGCGCCGGCGGAACAGGCTGCCGAGCGCGAAATGCAGCTCGATGGTCTCGGGGTCGACCTTCACCACCTCGATGAAGGCCTCGATCGCCTGGTCGGGCTGCTCGTTCAGCAGGAAGTTGAGTCCCTTGAAATAGGAACGCGGCAATGCGCGCGACTCCGACACGATCTGCTTGATGTCGATGCGCGCGGCGATCCACCCCAGGGCGAAAAACACCGGGAAGCCGAGCAGCCACCAGTATTCGAACTCCATCGCTAAACCGGCGGCGGGAACGCGGGGGGCGCCGGCGGCGGCTCGACTCGCGGTCTTTTGAGGGCGGAAATCTCGCGGCGCAGCCGCAGCACGGTGGTCAACAGCGCGAGCACGCCGAACAGGGCGCCGAGCGCGAAGAAGCCGAACAGGGCGAGCACCAGGGGGGTGTGCAGCGAGAGATCGAAGTAGAAGCGCAGCGTGACCGGCTCGACGTTCTTCGCCGCGAAAGCGATCAGCAGAAGGAACACCAGCACGCGGATCGTCCACGTGACGACACGCATCAGGAGCCCCGCATTCCCCTACAACCTAGCGAGCCGGTTGGGAAGCGCGCTCCCGCGGCACGGCCGGCGCAGACGCCTGGGCCGAGTCGACCCGCTCGCGCAGCTCCTTGCCGGCCTTGAAGTGCGGCACGTACTTCTCCGGCACCTGCACCTTCTCGCCGGATTTCGGGTTGCGCCCGGTGCGCGGCGGGCGGTAATTCAGGCCGAAGCTGCCGAAGCCGCGGATCTCGATGCGATGCCCGCTGAGCAGGCTCTGCGTCATCGCGTCGAGGATCATCTTCACCGCGTACTCGGCGTCCTTCGCCACCAGCTGCGGATAGCGCTGGGCTAGGCGCGCGATCAGTTCCGACTTCGTCATGGCGACCCTCCCCCCTTAGCAACCCGCTATTGCTGCGGGTTGCTGTCCTTCTTGTCGAGTTTTGCGCGCAGCAGCGCGCCCAGATTCGTCGCCCCGGCGCTGGCCGCGGCGTTCTCGGTGCGCAGCTGCTTCATCGCCTCGGTTTCTTCCGACAGGTCCTTCGCCTTGACCGACAGGTTGATCGAGCGGTTCTTGCGGTCGACGTTGATGATCATCGCCTGCACGCTGTCGCCTTCCTTCAGGTGCTTGGTGAGATCGTCGATGCGGTCGCGCGCGAACTCGGAGGCGCGCAGATAGCCTTCGGCGCCGCCGATGTCCACCACCGCGCCCTTGGCGTCGACCGACTTCACCGTGCCCTGCACCACGCTGTTCTTCTCGTGGCCGGCGATGAAGTTGGTGAACGGGTCGCCCTCGAGCTGCTTGATGCCGAGCGAGATGCGCTCGCGCTCGATGTCGATGGAGAGCACCACGGCTTCCACTTCCTCGCCCTTCTTGAAGTTCTTGACCGCCTCTTCGCCGGCCGCGGACCAGGAAAGGTCGGACAGGTGCACCAGGCCGTCGATGCCGCCGGGCAGGCCGACGAACACGCCGAAATCGGTGATCGACTTGATCTGGCCCTTGACCTTGTCGCTCTTCTTGTACTCGCGGGCGAAATCTTCCCAGGGGTTGGGCATGCACTGCTTCATGCCGAGCGAGATGCGGCGGCGCTCCTCGTCGATCTCGAGGATCATGACTTCGACCTCGTCGCCGACCTGCACCACCTTGGAGGGATGCACGTTCTTGTTGGTCCAGTCCATCTCGGAGACGTGCACCAGGCCTTCGATGCCCGACTCCACTTCGACGAACGCGCCGTAGTCGGTGAGGTTGGTGACTTTTCCAAACAACCTCGTTCCTTGCGGATACCGGCGGGCAATGCCGACCCAGGGATCTTCGCCGAGCTGCTTGAGGCCCAGCGAGACGCGGTTCTTCTCGGAATCGAACTTGAGCACCTTGGCGGTGACTTCGTCGCCGACATTGAGGACTTCGGACGGATGCTTCACGCGCCGCCAGGCCAGGTCGGTGATATGCAGCAGGCCGTCGATGCCGCCGAGGTCGACAAACGCGCCGTAGTCGGTGATGTTCTTGACGATGCCTTTGACGGTCGCCCCTTCCTGGAGCGACGCGAGCAGGTTCTCGCGCTCGGCGCCCGCGGTCTCCTCGAGCACCGCGCGGCGCGACACGACCACGTTGTTGCGCTTGCGGTCGAGCTTGATGACCTTGAAATCCATTTCCTTGCCTTCGTACGGCGTGGTGTCCTTCACCGGACGCAGGTCGACCAGCGAGCCAGGGAGGAAGGCGCGGATGCCTTTCGCCATCACCGTCAGGCCGCCCTTCACCTTGCCGGTGATGACGCCCTTGATCTTCTCGCCGGTCTCGAGCGCTTTCTCGAGCTCGAGCCAGGCCGCCATGCGCTTGGCCTTGTCGCGCGACAGGCGCGTCGAGCCGTAGCCGTCTTCCAGCGCCTCGATCGAGACGCTGACGAAATCGCCGGGCTTGACGTCCACCGCCCCGGCGTCATTGCGGAATTCTTCGATCGCGATAATGCTTTCGGACTTCAGCCCCGCGTTCACCATGACGAAGTTGTCGTCGATGCTGAGCACCTCGGCGGTAATCACCTCGCCGATGCGCATCTCCTTGCGGGTGAGGCTCTCTTCGAACAGCGCCGCGAAGGACTCGCCGGCGGGACTCGGGGACGGCTGCGGCTTGGACGCCGCGGGGGAAACACTGGCCATGTAAGGGAAAAACCTTTTCAAACCGCAAGCTTGCGCTCGCGGGGTTCGTTGAACACTCAGGCACCGGTGCTAGCGGCGCCCACCCATTTGCTGCCAAGACTTCAAAATTCGGTCCACCACCGCCTCTATCGAAAGTGCTGAAGAATCGAGCACTTGCGAATCGGGCGCCGGAACCAGCGGCGCCACCGCGCGGTTGGCGTCACGCGCATCGCGCTCGGCCAGGTCCCGCGAAAGGGCGCCCAGATTAGCAGCGATTCCTTTTTCTATCAACTGCTTATATCTTCGTTGAGCCCTCACTTCGGGACTCGCTGTCAAGAAAATTTTGAGCGCCGCATCGGGGAACACGACGGTCCCCATGTCGCGCCCATCGGCCACCAGCCCCGGGGGCTGACGGAACGCCCGCTGCCGCTTGAGCAGCGCCTGCCGCACCGCCGGCAAAGGGGCGATTTCGGAGGCCCGGTTGCCCACCGTCTCGTGGCGGATCTGCGAGCTAACGTCTTGGTCTTCAATGAGAATTTCATCTTCCTGGAAGACCACGTCCATGTGCTCGGCGGCGTGCGCGATCGCCCCCTCGTCCGCAAGGCCCTCCCGCAGCGCAATAAGCGCGATCAGCCGGTACAGCGCCCCGCTCTCGAGGTAATGGAAGCCCAGCTCCCCGGCCACCTTCTTCGCGATCGTGCCCTTGCCCGAGGCCGAGGGGCCGTCGATGGCGATGACCGGCATCCGGCTGGGCATCCGAGGTCTAACCGTCCTTGCCGTCGAGACTTTCGAGATCCGCGATGTCCTTGGCTCGACCCGAGGCCCGCTTGTTGGCCCGGAACTCCTCGAGGCCAATCGAATGCGAGAAGCACGCCGGCGATCGTCATTTCGACCTGGTTCGGATAGCAAGCATCGAAGTCCACGCCGCTCAAGCCCGTGAGCAGATCGATCCGCGAAGGCGGGTAGCCGAGTTGCACGACAGCATCGGGCTGGAGAAAGTCCTCGCGCTTCAATCCGAGGCTGCCGAAACCGAAGCGGGAAAGCGCTTGAAGCAATCGATCAACGTTTGCGGGAGTCGACCTGATCCAGATGTCCAGGTCACCGGTGTAGCGCGGATGTCCATGCGCGGCGAGCGCGTACCCGCCTACGACAAGGTACTCAACCCCGGTGGAGCCGAGTAACTCGACAAACTCTTTGAAGTCCTTGTTCAGCATCCGGGCGCCCCGCGACGGCTTGCTGGCGCAACTGCTCGACGGCGGCAAGATGCTCCTCGGGGGGGCGTGAAAGCCAGTACTCGCGGTCGCGCGGCGGATCGTTGAGTGAGGTGCGGGTAACGACCTTCTTCATCGGGAGCATTATAGGCCCGCGCCTTAGGTGACGATGGCAGAGAACACCTCGAAGTACTCTGGGAAAGTCTTGGCGACACATCTCGGGTCGTTGATGCGCACCGACACGCCGCCGAGCGCGACGAGCGAGAAACTCATCGCCATGCGATGGTCGTCGTAGGTATCGATCGCGACGCCGGCCTTCAGGCAATTTCCCCGGATTGATCTTCAGAAAGTCCGTTCCCCTCCTCCACCTGCGCGCCCAGCTTGCGCAGCTCGGTGGCCATCGCCGCGAGCCGGTCGGTCTCCTTCACGCGCCAGCTCGCGACGTTGCGAATCACGCTCGGGCCGTCGGCGAAGAGCGCGAGCACCGCGGCGGTCATCGCGGCATCGGGAATGTGGTTCAGGTCGAGATCGATTGCCCTCAGCGGTTGTCCTCCGGACGCTTCGACCCAATCCGGTCCAAATGACACTTTGGCGCCCATGCGCTCCAAAACCTCGGTGAAGCGAATGTCGCCCTGGATGCTGTCCCGCCCCACGCCCTCGACACGCACGGGCCCGCCGCCAATTGCGCCCGCGGCAAGGAAGTACGAAGCGGAAGAGGCATCACCCTCCACGAAAATTTTTCCCGGGGAAGCGTACGTGCCGGCGGGGACGTCGAAATAGCGCCACCCGGTGCGCTTCACCTCGATGCCAAAGCGCTTCATCACGTTCAGCGTGATCTCGACGTACGGCTTGGAGATGAGCTCGCCCTGCACTTCGATGCGCGCCGGCTTGCCGGAAAGCGGCAAGGCCATGAGGAGCGCGGTCAGGAATTGCGAAGACACGTCGCCGCGCACGCGGATTTTTTCCAATGACAACTTGCTGGGGCGGATGATGAGGGGCGGGAAGCCCTCCTTCCCGGTGTAATCCACGCGGGCACCAATGCCGCGCAGCGCATCGACCAGGTCACCGATCGGCCGCTCGTGCATGCGCGGCACGCCGGAGAGGCGATATTCGCCGCCGGAAAACGCGAGCGCCGCGGTGAGCGGGCGGAAAGCGGTGCCTGCATTGCCGAGGAACAGCTCCGCTTTCTTGACCGGGAATGGCCCACCAACGCCCGTTACGGTGTTGCCACTGAATGAAACACCTAAAACCGCGAGCGCTTCACGCATGACGCGCGTGTCGTCGGCGTCGAGCAGGCCCAGCACTTCGGTCTCGCCCTTGGCGAGCGCGGCAAGGAGCAGGACGCGATTCGAGATGCTCTTCGACCCGGGAAGCCGTACCGTGCCGGCGGCACGGCGCGCCGGCTTCAGCTCGAGTGAATCCACTTGTCGCGCGCTTCGCGCGCCGCGGCGAAGAGCTTTTCCAGCCCGGCGCCGTCGCCGTTGTCGATCAGCTTGCGGATGGAGCCGAGCTCGTTGGCATAGAGCTTCAGCTCCTGCAGCAGCCGATCGCGGTTCGCAAGGCAGATGTCGCGCCACATTTCGGGGTGGCTGGAGGCGATGCGCGTGAAGTCGCGGAAGCCGCCGGCGGCGAAGGAAAAAAGCTGCGCCGAATTGTTGCGCTTCGCGACGTCGTGCACCAGCGCGTACGCGAGGACGTGCGGCAGGTGGCTGACGGCGGCGAGCACGGCGTCGTGCTCCTCGGCGTCCATGCGGCTCACCTTCGCGCCGCAGGCGGACCATGCGGCTTCTACCGCCGCCACCGAAGCCTTGGCGTTTTCCTTCAGCGGAGTCAGCACTACGCGGCGGTCCTGGAAAAGCTCGGCCTTGGCAGCGGCGGCGCCGCTTTTCTCGGCGCCGGCGATCGGGTGCGCGGGCACGAAGCGCGCGATCCGCTTGCCCAGCGCCTTGCGCGCCGCGGCGATGACGTCGCGCTTGGTGCTGCCGCCATCGGTGATCAGCGCCTTCGATTCTGCGAGCGCGGCGAAGATCGCCGGAAACTGGGCGACCGGCGCGGCGACCAGCACCAGATCGGCGTCGCGCGCGGCGGCGCCGGGATCCGGCGCGATGGCGTCGATGACGCCGCGCTCGAGCGCGAGCTTGAGGTTGGCGGCGTTGCGCCCGACGCCGACCACCTTGGAGACTTTCTTTGCCTGCTTCAGCGCGAGGGCGAACGAGCCGCCGATCAGCCCCACGCCTATGACGGCAAGCTTCATTCCTTCAAGCTGGCCGCGAGCGCGGCGAGGAATCTCTCGTTTTCTTCCGCAGTGCCGATCGTGACGCGCAGGTGCTCCGGCAGGCCGTAGCCGCCGCCCACCGGGCGCACGATGACGCCGCGGCGCAGGAGGCGCTTGTAGATGTCCGCTGCTTTTCCGACCTTGATGGTCAAGAAATTGCCATGAGCGGGGATGTAATCGAGGCCGAGCGCGCGCGAGCCTTCCTCGAGGTGCCGCAGGCCCTGCAGGTTCTCGGCGTAGCTGCGCGCGACGAACTCCATGTCGTCGAGCGCGGCGCGCGCCGCGCTCAGCGCGATGCTGTTGACGTTGAACGGCTGGCGCACGCGGTTCATCACGTCGGCGACCGACGGATGGGCGAGCGCGTAGCCCACGCGCAGCCCGGCGAGGCCGTAGGCCTTGGAGAAGGTGCGGGTAATGACCAGGTTCGGATGCCGCTTCAGCAGCTTGACGCTGTCGCCGCGCAGCTCGGCGGGCAGGTATTCGTTGTAGGCCTCGTCCAGGACGACGAGCACGCGCTCCGGCACGCGCTTGAGGAAGGCTTCGATCTCCTCGTGGCGCACGAAGGTGCCGGTGGGATTGTTGGGATTGGCGATCCACACCATGTAGGTTTCGTCGTCGATCGCCTTCGCCATCGCCTCGAGGTCGTGGCCGAACTTTTTCGCCGGCACCACGATCGAGCGCGCGCCGCGCGCCTGCGTGGCGAGCGGGTAGACGGCGAAGCAGTGCTGCGAGAACACCGCCGCGCGGCCCGGCCCGAGGAAGGCGAGCGCCATGAGCTCGAGCACGTCGTTCGAGCCGTTGCCGAGCACGATCGCGCCCATGTCGACGTGGTAGCGCCTGGCGAGCGCCTGCTTCAGCTCGAAGCCGTTGCCGTCCGGGTAGCGCGCGATGTCGCCGAGCGCGGCCTCGATCGCGGCGCGCGTGCGCGGGCCGATGCCGCGCGGGTTCTCGTTGGAGGCGAGCTTGACGATGCCGCGCTCGTCCAGGCCCATCTCGCGCGCGAGCTCCGAGATCGGCTTGCCGGGCTGGTAAGGCGCGATCGCGCGCACGTAGGACGGGGACTGCTCGCAGAGATCCATCAGCATTTCATTTGCTCGCGATCGGGTAGGAACCCAGAACTTTGAGGTACGGGGCGCGGGCCTTGAGCTCGGCCAGCGCGGCGGAAACACCCTTGTCCTGCTGATGCCCTTCGACGTCGATGAAGAACATGTACTCCCAGAGTCGCGACCGGGCGGGTCGCGACTCGATGCGCGTCATGCTGACGCGGTGCTGCGCGAGCGGCGTGAGCAGCGCGTGCACCGCGCCGGGCTTGTTCTCGGCCGATACCACGAGCGAGGTTCGGTCCTTCCCGGTCGGCGCCGGATCGAGGTTACCCAGCACCAGGAAGCGCGTAGTGTTGTTGGGATCGTCCTCGATGCCCTTCGCCAGTATGTTGAGGCCGTAGCGCTCGGCGGCGGCCTCGCCGGCGACCGCCGCCGAACCGGCCTCCTCGGCGGCGCGGCGTGCCGCATCGGCGTTCGAGGTCACCGGCACGCGCTCGGCGCGCGGCAGGTTCTGCAAAAGCCAGCCATTGCACTGCGCGAGCGACTGCGCGTGCGAGTAGATTTTCTTGATCGACGACAGGTCGTCGGTGCGACAGAGCAGGTTCTGCTGCACGCGCAGCTCCACTTCGCCGCAGATGCGCAGCGGCGTGGCGAGCAGGAGATCCAGCGTGCGGCCGACCACGCCTTCGGTCGAGTTCTCCGCCGGCACCACGGTGAACTGCGCGGTGCCGGACTCGCAGCGGCGGAATGCCTCGTCGACGGAGGCGGTCGCCAGGCCCTCGACCGCGCGGCCGAAATGCTTGCGCACCGCCTGCTCGCTGAACGTGCCCTCGGGACCGAGGTAGGAAACGCGGATCGATTGCTCGAGCGCGCGGCAGGCGGAAATGATTTCGCGAAACACCGGCAGCAGACGCTCGGCGGGCAGGACCCCTTTCTTTGCGGCGATCCGGTTCAGGATCTCCGCCTCGCGCTCCGGCCGGTACGCGGGCGCGCCGCCCTTGAGCTCGCCGATCTTCTGCGCCAGGCCCGCCCGGCGATGGATCAGCGCCGCCAGCTCGTCGTCCAGCTGGTCGATCTGCGTTCGCAGGCTCTGGATGTCACTCATGGGCCGGAAGATAGCGCACTGCCAGCACCCCGGTCAGATCGGAGAGCTCCTTGAGCGCTTCGCCCGGCACCGGGGTGTCGGTATCGACCAGCGTATACGCCATGTCGCCCTTGGATTTGTTCAACATGTTGTGGATGTTGATCTTGCGCCGGCCGAGCGCGTGCGAGATGCGGCCGAGCATGTCGGGGACGTTGGCGTTGGCGATCGCCAGCCGATAGGGCGCTTCGCGCGCCATCTGCGCATCGGGGAAGTTGACCGCGTTCTGCAGATTGCCGTGCTCCAGGTAATCGCGCAGCTGGTCCACCACCATGACGGCGGAATTGTCCTCGGCCTCTCCGGTCGAGGCACCGAGGTGGGGCAGCGCGATCACGCCCGGAGCGCCGAGCAGCTCGGCGCTGGGAAAGTCGGTGACGTACCACTTGAGCCGGCCGCTCGCCACGCCCTTGCGCACCGCCTCGTCCGCGACCACGCCGTCGCGCGAGAAATTGAGCAGCACCGCGCCGTTGCGCAGGTGATCGACGTTCTTCGCGTTGACGAGGTGGCGCGTCTTCTCCACCAGCGGCACATGCAGGCTGACGAAATCGCTCGACTTGAGCACCTCGTCCACCGAGGCCGCGCGCTTCACCTGCGAGGGCAGGCTCCACGCGGATTCCACGGTGATGTGCGGGTCGTAACCGAGCACGTTCATGCCGAGGCGGATCGCCGCGTCCGCGACCAGGCTGCCGATCTTGCCCAGGCCGATGACGCCGAGCGTGTGGCCCGGCAGCTCGAAGCCGGCGAATTGCTTCTTGCCGTCCTCGATCTTCTTTTCGAGGTTTCCCGAATCCAGTTTTCTGACGAAATCCAAAGCAGGGCCCAGATTGCGCGCCGCGATCAGCATGCCGGCGAGCACCAGCTCCTTGACCGCGTTGGCGTTGGCGCCCGGCGCGTTGAACACCGGGATGCCGCGCTTGGAGAGCGCCGGCACCGGAATGTTATTGACGCCGGCGCCGGCGCGCCCCACCGCGCGCAGCGACGGGCCAAACTCGAATTGGTGCAGGTCCTGCGAGCGCACCAGGATGGCCCAGGGGTCCTTCGATTCCTTCACCACCGCGTAGCGCTCCGCCGGAAAGCGCTTCAGGCCAACGTGCGCGATGTTGTTGATGACCAGGACCTCGCACTGGCGCGAGCGAGCCTTAGCCATGCTTCTTTTCAAATTCGCGCATGTAGTCGACCAGGGTACGAACGCCCTCGATCGGCATCGCGTTGTAGATCGAGGCACGCATGCCGCCCACCGAGCGGTGGCCCTTCAGCTGCACCATGCCGCGCTCCGCGGCGCCTTTCAGGAACGCTTCGTCGAGCTTGGCGTCCTTCAGCGTGAATGGGATGTTCATGCGCGAGCGGTCTTCCTTCGCCACCGGGTTGTGGAAGAACCCGCTGGCGTCGAGGAAGTCGTACAGCAGCCTGGCTTTCTCGATGTTGAGCTTCTCCACGGCGGCGAGACCGCCGAGCTGCTTCAGCCACTTGAACACCAGGCCGGCGACATACATGGAGTAGCTCGCCGGCGTGTTGAGCATCGAGTCGGCCTCGGCTTGCAGCTTGTAGTCCATCACGGTGGGCGTGCCCTTCGCGACCTGCCCGGTGAGGTCCTCGCGCACGATGACGAACGTCAGCCCGGCGGGCCCGGCGTTCTTCTGCGCGCCGGCGTAGATCAGGCCGAACTTGGAAACGTCGACCGGGCGCGAGAGGAAGTGCGACGAGGCATCGGCGACCAGCGGAATGTCTTTTTCTACTTTAGGGATGGCGTGGTACTCCACGCCGCCGATGGTCTCGTTCGAGCAATAGTGGACGTACGCCGTGTCCCGCCTGACTGAAAGCGTCTTGGGCGCATAGGTGAAGTTGCGGTCCTCCGACGTGGCGGCGATGGCGACGTCGCAATACTGCTTCGCCTCCTTCACCGCCTTCTTGGACCATTCGCCGGTGACCACGTAGTCGGCCTTGCCCTTGCCGCGCAGCAGGTTCATCGGCATCTGGGCGAACTGCAGCGTCGCGCCGCCCTGCAGGAAAAGCACCTTGTAGCCCGCCGGGATCGTCAGCAGCTCGCGCAGGTCCTTCTCGGCTTCCGCGGCGATGCCCATGAACTCCTTGCCGCGGTGGCTCATCTCCATCACCGACATGCCGCTGCCGCGCCAGTCGAGCATCTCGTCGCCGGCGCGCGCGAGGACCTCCGCGGGGAGCATCGCGGGCCCCGCGCTGAAATTGAAGATGCGGGACATCAGTGGACTGTCGGTGGAGGCGCGTCCGGCGGAGGCAGCTCGTCGTGAGCGTCGTTGTCGCCATTGCCGCCGTTTCCGTTCCCACCGTTGCCGCCATTGCCGTTGCCATTACCGAGGTCGCGCTCCTCGATGCGCTCGAGGCCGGCGAGCTTCTCGCCCTGGTCGAGCGAGATCAGCGTCACGCCCTGGGTGGAGCGGCCCATCTCGCGGATCTGCGCCACGCTGGTGCGGATCAGCACCCCGCCGGTGGAGATCAGCATCACCTCGTCGTTGTCGTCGACCAGCACCGCGCCGATCACCTTGCCGTTGCGCTCGGAGGTCTGGATCGCGATCACGCCCTGGCCGCCGCGGCCGTGGCGCGGATACTCGGCGATCGACGTGCGCTTGCCGAAGCCGTTCTCGGTGGCGGTGAGCACCGATTTGGATTCATCGTTCGCCGCGAGCATGCACACCACGCGCTGCCCTTCGCCGAGCTTCATGCCGCGCACGCCGGTGGCCTGGCGGCCCATCGGCCGCACGTCGGCCTCCTCGAAGCGCACCGCTTTGCCTTCGGAGGAAAGCAGCATGACGTCGTACTTGCCGTCGGTCAGCGCCGCGCCGACGAGGTAGTCGCCCTCGTCGAGCCCCACGGCGATGATGCCGCTCGGCCGCGGGCGCGAGAATTCGGCGAGCGAGGTTTTCTTCACCGTGCCGCTCGCGGTGGCCATGAATACGTAGTGATTGGGGTCGAATTCCTTCACCGGCACTACCGCGGTGATCTTCTCGCCCTCGGTGAGCGGGAACATGTTGACGATCGGCTTGCCGCGCGCCGAGCGGCTGCCGGCCGGCACTTCGTACACCTTCAGCCAGTAGAGCTGGCCGCGGCTGGAGAAGCACAGCAGGTAATCGTGCGAATGCGCGACGAACAGCCGTTCGATGAAATCGTCTTCCTTCATGGTGGTGGCGGTCTTGCCGCGACCGCCCCGCCGCTGCGCCTGGTACTCGGTGAGGGGCTGCGACTTCACGTAGCCGCCATGCGAGAACGTGACCACCATGTCCTGCGGCGCGATCAGGTCCTCGATCGAGATGTCCTCGGCGACGGTGACGATCTCGCTGCGGCGCTTGTCGGCGAACTCCTCCTTCAGCTTGGTGAGCTCGCTCTGGATGATCTGGATGATGCGCGCCGGCTTGGCGAGGATGTCGAGCAGGTCGGCGATGGTCGCGATCACTTCCTTGTACTCGTCGCGGATCTTGTCCTGCTCCAGGCCCGTCAGGCGCTGCAGCCGCAGCTCGAGGATGGCCTGCGCCTGCGCGTCGGAAAGGTGATAGCCGTCCGGCTTCAGCCCAAAGATTTCGTTCAGCCCCTCGGGGCGGTACTGCGCCACGTCGCCGGCGCCGATCAGGCTGCTCACGAATTCCGAGGCCCAGGCGCGCGCCATCAGCTCGCGCTTGGCGTCGGCCGGGCTCGGCGCCTTCTTGATGAGCTCGATCACCACGTCGACGTTGGACAGCGCCACCGCCAGGCCTTCGAGCACGTGCCCGCGGCTGCGCGCCTGGCGCAGCTCGAACACCGTGCGCCGCGTCACCACCTCGCGGCGGTGCGAGATGAAGCTTTCGAGCAGCTCCTTGAGCGACAGCAGGCGCGGCTGGCCGTCGACCAGCGCCACCATATTCATATGGAAGGCGTCCTGCAGCTGCGTGATCTTGTACAGGTTGTTCAGCACCACGTCGGGGATCTCGCCGCGCTTGAGCTCGATCACCATGCGCATGCCGGACTTGTCGGACTCGTCGCGCAGGTCGGAGATGCCCTCGAGCCGCTTGTCGGTCACCAGCTCGGCGATTTTCTCGAGCAGCACCTTCTTGTTCACCTGGTAGGGCAGCTCGTCGACGATGATCGCCTGGCGATCGCCCTTGCCGATGTCCTCGAAATGGGTGCGCGCGCGCATCACCACGCGGCCGCGCCCCGTGCGGTAGCCCTCGTGCACGCCGGAAAGGCCGTAGATGATTCCGGAGGTGGGGAAATCGGGCGCCGGCATGAGCTTGATCAGCTCCTCGACCGCGCACGCGGGCTGGGCGAGCACGTGCAGGCAGGCGTCGACCACTTCGCCGAGGTTGTGCGGCGGAATGTTGGTTGCCATGCCGACGGCGATGCCGGAGGAGCCGTTCACCAGCAGGTTCGGCACGCGCGTGGGCAGCACCGCGGGCTCGAGCTCCTTGCCGTCGTAGTTCGGCCCGAAGTCGACCGTCTCCTTGTCGATGTCGGCGAGGATCTCGGAGGAGATCTTTTCCAGCCGGCACTCGGTGTAGCGGTAGGCCGCTGCCGAATCGCCGTCGACCGAGCCGAAGTTGCCCTGGCCATCGATCAGCATGTAGCGCATGGAAAAGTCCTGCGCCATGCGCACCAGCGCCTCGTAGGTGGCGGTGTCGCCGTGCGGATGGTATTTACCCAGCACGTCGCCGACGATGCGCGCGCACTTCACATAAGGACGGTTCCACACGTTGTTGGCTTCGTGCATGGCGAAAAGCACGCGCCGATGCACCGGTTTCAGGCCGTCGCGCACGTCCGGAAGAGCCCGTCCGACGATCACGCTCATGGCGTAATCGAGGTAGGAGCGCCGCATCTCCTCTTCGAGGGAAATCGGCAGCGTTTCTTTGGCGAATTGTTCCATCAGGAGAGGCTCGGATTTTATCATGCAAGCATCGGTTTTCCCTCTAAAAAACGCTTGTCTGCGGCTCTCCGCCTGTGCTTAAATCGGCCTCGCTTCAAGACGCAAAAAACGGGAGGAAAATGAAAGCCCACAAGCTCGCTTCCATCGTCGCGGCGCTGGCATTCATCGGCGCGTGCGCCACCGAACCCGAAAAACCCGCGCCGCAGCCGGCGCCGGTAGCGCAGCCCGCGCCGCCGCCTGCGCCGCAAGTCGTGCCGGCGCCGCCGCCGCCGCCGAAGCCGGCACCGGTGGCGAAGCCGGAGCCCAAGCCCGAGCCGCCGAAGAAACCCGCGGTGATGAACCTCGCCTCGACCGAGCTGTTCGAGTTCAACAAGGCGGTGCTCACGCCGGAAGCGCGCAAACAGCTTGACAGCGAGGTGATCGCCAAGCTCGGCGACATGCGCGAGGTGCGCTACATCATCGTCAATGGCCACGCCGACCGCCTGGGCTCGACGCAATACAACCAGAAGCTGTCGGAGAAGCGCGCCGAAGCGGTGCGCGCCTACCTGGTCTCCAAGGGCGTCGATGCGTCCAAGGTCGAAACCCTTGGCTTCGGCAAGACCCTGCCGGTCAAGTCCTGCCCCGACCAGAAAGAGCGCAAGGGCCTGATCGAGTGCCTGACGCCGAACCGGCGCGTCGTGGTCGAGGTCCAGGGCACACCACGATAGGCGGCAATCTCCTTCTCAGCGCCCGCTGGGTCGTTCCAGTCGAGCCGGCGGGCGCGGTCCTCGAGCATCACGCCGTTGCCGTGCGCGACGGTGCCATCGAGCGGGTTTTCCCCGCCGGCGAGATTTCTGGACCCGTTCGAAGCTTATGAACGCGTCGACCTGCCCGACCACGTCCTGATCCCGGGGCTGGTCAACGCGCATACCCACGCCGCGATGTCGCTGATGCGCGGCCTAGCCGACGACCTGCCGCTCATGCGCTGGCTGCAGGAGCACATCTGGCCCGCCGAGACCCGGCATGTGTCCCCCGATTTCGTCCGCGACGGCACCGCGCTCGCGTGCGCGGAGATGCTGCGCGGCGGCATTACCTGCTTCAACGACATGTACTACTTTCCGGAAGCGGCGCTGGAAGCGGCGCGCTCGGCCGGCATGCGCGTATCGCTCGGGCTGATCGTCATCGACCTTCCCTCGGCCTACGCCTCCGACCCCGCCGACTACCTGCGCAAGGGCTTGGAGCTGCGCGACCGCCAGGGCGAGGATCCGCTGGTTTCGTTCTGCATCGCACCGCACGCGCCTTATACAGTGTCCGACCCGACGTTCCGCCAGATCGCGACGCTCGCCGCCGAGCTCGACCTGCCGGTGCATCTGCATGTGCACGAGACCGAAAGCGAAGTCGAGCGCTCCCTCGCCGAACATGGCGTACGGCCGCTCGAGCGGCTGCGGCGCCTCGGCCTGCTCGGGCCGAATCTGATCGCCGTGCACGCGGTCCATCTGCAGGACGAAGAGATACAGCTGCTGGCCACCCACGGATGTTCGGTGGCGCATTGCCCGTCCTCCAACCTGAAGCTGGCGAGCGGCTTCGCGCCGGTCGAAGCGCTGCGCAACGCCGGGGTGAACCTTTGCCTCGGAACCGACGGCGCGGCGAGCAACAACCGTCTCGACGTCCTGAGCGAGATGCGCACCGCGGCGCTTCTCGCCAAGGCCGTGGCGCGACGAGCCGAGGCAATGCCGGCGCATGCCGTACTACGAGCCGCGACGCTCGGCGGCGCGCACGCGCTTGGCCTCGACGCGCGCATTGGCTCCATCCAACCCGGCAAGCGCGCCGACCTCGTCGCCGTCGCGCTGCGCGGCCCGGAGCTGACGCCCTGTTATGACCCGGTGTCCCATCTCGTGTATGCGGCAGGCCGCGAGCACGTCACGCACGTCTGGGTGGACGGCGAGCCACGCGTGAGCGAGGGCAGGCTCGAAACGGATCTGTCGCACTTGGACACCCGTTGGCAGTTATGGCAGACTGCCCTTGATCGATAAACGTTTTTTCCAACGAGAAAAAAGCGGGGGACCGATGATCAACAAAGTGTGGATGCTCCTCGTTGCGCTGGCGCTCGCCGCCGGCTGCGCAACCGAGCCGCCGAAGCCCGAAGCCCAGCCTGCGCCGCCGCCCGCGCCGGTGCCCGCGCCCAAGCCACCGCCCCCGCCGGAGCCCAAGCCGCGCGCGCCGGAGCCCGAGAAGCCCAAGCCCGAGCCGGAGAAGCCCAAGCCGGTCGCCGAGAAGGTGACGTTCGCCGCCGACGTGCTGTTCGATTTCGACAAAGCGGTGATCAAGCCCGAGGGCAAGTCAAAGCTCGACGACATTTCGAACAAGGCCAAAGGCGTCAACCTCGAGGTGGTGATCGCCATCGGCCACGCCGACTCCGTCGGCTCCGACGCCTACAACCAGAGGCTGTCGGTGCGCCGCGCCGAATCGGTCAAGGCCTACCTGGTGTCGAAGGGCATCGAGGCGAACCGCGTGTACACCGAGGGCAAGGGCGAGAAGCAGCCCGTCGCCGAGAACAAGACCGCCGACGGCCGCGCCAAGAACCGCCGCGTGGAGATCGAGGTCATCGGCACCCGAAAACAGTAGCGCAGGAAGCGCGCTGAACCCTAGTTAATTTCTTTCGCTCCACGAAACCCCGCTCCGGCGGGGTTTTTCTTTTCTAGAATGGCTCATGGTCAACGCCGATCCGGCCGAGCTGGAGAAATTCGGGAAACTCGCGCACCGCTGGTGGGATCCCCAAGGCGAGTTCCGCCCGCTGCACGAGATCAACCCGCTGCGCCTGGAGTGGATCGCGCAGCATGCGCAGCTCGAAGGCAGCAACGTGCTGGACGTCGGCTGCGGCGGCGGCATCCTCGCCGAGGCGATGGCTCGCCGCGGCGCGCGGGTGACCGGCATCGACTTGTCCGAGAAGGCGCTGCGCATCGCCGAGCTTCATCTTCATGAAAGTAAATTGGGCGTGCGCTACGAGAAAATCCTCGGTCGAAGACTATGCCGAGGCCCACGCCGGCGAGTTCGATGTGCTCACCTGCATGGAGCTGCTCGAGCACGTGCCCGACCCGGCGGGCATGGTCGCGGCGTGCGCGCGCCTGGTGCGCCCGGGCGGACAAGTGTTCTTCTCGACCATCAACCGCAATCCGAAGGCGTACCTGTTCGCGGTGGTCGGCGCGGAATATGTGCTTGGTCTGCTGCCGAAAGGCACGCACGACTATCAGCGCTTCATCAAGCCCTCGGAGCTCTCGCGCTGGAGCCGCGGCGCCGGGCTGCGCCCCGGCGAGCTCATCGGCATGACGTACAACCCGGTCACGCGACGCTACCGTCTCGGGCGCGACTGCGACGTCAATTACCTCCTGCGCACGACGCGCGATGCCTAGCCGCGCGGTCCTCTTCGATTTCGACGGCACGCTTGCCGATACCGCGCCGGATCTCGCCGCCGCGGTGAACCGCATGCGCACCGAAGAGGGCCACGAGCCGCTGCCGCTCGAGCGGCTGCGCCCGTTTGCCTCTGCCGGCGCGCGCGGCCTGGTGCACGCCGCGTTCGGCGTGAAGCCCGGCGACGCGGAATACGAGGCGATGCGCGAGTCGTTCCTCGGCTTCTACGCCGAGCGCGTTTGCAAGGAGACGACGCTTTTTCCCGGAATCGCCGAGCTGCTCGCCGGGCTCGCCAGGCGCGACATCCGCTGGGGCATCGTCACCAACAAGTCGACGCGCTTCACCGAAGCTATCGTCAGCGCGCTCGATCTCAAGCCTGACTGCGTGACCTGCGGTGACACCACGCCGCATCTCAAGCCGCATCCCGCCCCCCTGCTCCATGCCGCGGCGCAGCTCAACCTGCCGCCGGCGGCGTGCTGCTACCTCGGCGACGACCTGCGCGACATGAAAGCCGCGCACGCGGCGGGCATGCGCGCGATCGCGGTGGATTGGGGCTACCACCATCCCGAGAGCGGCGGCCCCGGAACCTGGGAAGCCGAGGCCGTGATCGCGCATCCCCTCGACCTGCTGAGGCGCCTATGAAAGCCATCGACCACACCTTTGCCGAGATCGAGCTGCCCAAGCCCACGCCCGCCGGACGCGACCTGCTGGTCAAGGTCGAAGCCATCTCGGTGAACCCCGTGGACTACAAGCAGCGCAAGACCGCGACCTCCTCCAAAGTTCTCGGCTGGGATGCCGCGGGAACGGTCGAAGCCGTCGGCAAGGACGTCACTCTCTTCAAACGCGGCGACGCGGTTTACTACGCCGGCGATGTCACCCGGCCTGGCGCCAACAGTGAATTCCACCTTGTCGACGAGCGCATCGTCGGGCGCAAGCCGAAGAAGCTCGACTTCGCGCAGGCCGCGGCGATGCCGCTCACCTCGATCACCGCCTGGGAGGCGTTCTACGACCGGATGCACGTCGTCCCCGGCAAGTCGATGCTGATCATCGGCGGTGCCGGCGGCGTCGGTTCCATCGGGATTCAGCTCGCGAAGAGCTCCAACCTCAGGGTGATCGCCACCGCGTCGCGCCCCGAAACAACCGCGTGGGTGAAAAGCCTGGGCGCCGACCACGTCGTCGACCACCGCAAGGAGCTGCGCCCGCAGCTCGAGGCGCTCGGCGTGAAGCAGGTGGACTACATCGCCAACTTCAGCGGCGAGCTCGACGCCTACTGGAGCGCGATGGCCGACCTCATCGCGCCGCAGGGCGCGATGGTGGCCATCGTCGGCAACGTCAAACCGATGGCGATGGACGTGGTGCGCTCGAAGAGCGCCACCATTTGCTGGGAGCTGATGTTCACGCGCCCGCGCTTCCAGACCCCGGACATGATCGAGCAGCATCGCCTGCTGGACGAGGTCGCCGATCGCCTCGATGCCGGCAAGCTGAAGTGCACGCTGAAGGAAACGCTCTCGCCCATCAGTGGCGCGAATCTGCGGAAGGCCCACGAGCGCCTGGAGTCCGGGACCATGATCGGCAAGCTGGTGCTGAAAGGCTGGGCCTGACCGACGTTGCCGTAATGGGGGCCGGCGCCGTCGGCTGCTATTACGGCGCCATGCTCGCCCGCGCCGGGCACAAGGTCACGCTGATCGGCAGGCCGCAGCACGTGCAAGCCGTGCGCCGTGCCGGCCTGCGGTTACAAACGAATCAGTTTGATCAATTCATCAAACTCGAGTCGAGCACGGAGCCGGATGCCATGCGCGGCGCCGAGATCGTCCTGTTCTCGGTGAAATCGACCGACACCGAAGCCGCGGGCAACGCGCTCGCGCCCTATGTGGAAAGCAATACCGCCATCCTCACCCTGCAGAACGGCGTCGACAACGCCGAGCGCCTGGCGGCGACGCTCGGACGCGAAGTGACTCCCGCAGTGGTCTACGTCGCCGTCGAGATGGCGGGCCCCGGCCACGTCCGCCACCACGGCCGCGGCGAGCTGGTCATCGGGCCGAGCGAGTCCAGCAAGGCGATCGTCGCCGCCTTCGACGCAGCGGGCGTGGCGGTGGAGATCTCTGACAACGTCGCCGGCGCACTGTGGGCCAAGCTCATCGTAAATTGCGCCTACAACGCCCTCTCCGCCATCACCCAGCTTCCCTATGGCCGCCTGGTGCAGGGCGCCGGCGTGCCCGCCGTGATGGACGACGTCGTCGACGAATGCCTCGCCGTCGCGCTCGCCGCGAAGGTGCAGGTGCCGGGAGACATGCACGCGGCGGTTCGGCGCATCGCGCAAACCATGCCGGCGCAGTACTCCTCCACCGCGCAGGACCTCGCGCGACACAAGAACAGCGAGATCGACCACCTCAACGGCTTCGTCGTGCGCAAAGGCGAGGCGCTCGGCGTGCCGACCCCGGTCAACCGCGCGCTGCTCGCACTAGTGAAGCTGCGTGAGAACCCCATGACTGAGCTGAAGGTGATCATCTCTGGCGGATTCTCCGGTCCCTACGAGCAGCTGGCGCCGCAGTTCGAGCGCACCACCGGCATCAAGGTCGCGACCGGCTCGGGGTCGTCGCAAGGCAAGGGGCCGCAGACCATCGCCGCCCAGCTCGCCAGAGGGGTGCCCGCGGACGTGGTCATTCTCTCCAGAGAAGGCCTCACCGAGCTGATTGCGCAGCGACGGATCGCGCCTGGAACGGACGTGGATCTCGCGCGAACCCCGATCGGCGTGGCGGTGCGGGCGGGAGCGCCGAAGCCCGACGTGCGCAGCGTGGACGACTTCAAGCGAGTCGTCTTGCAGGCGAGAACGGTCGCCGTGCCGAGCAGCACCAGCGGCATTTTCCTCATCGAGGAAATCTTTCCGCGCCTCGGCATCGCCGGCCGAGTGAACGTCAAGGCTACGCCGCGCGGCAGCGGCGCGGCCGCAATGGTCGCCACCGGTGAGGCCGACATCGGCCTCCTGCCGGTCAGCGAGATCGTCCACGCGGAAGGCGTCGAGCTGGCGGGCGTCATCGCCGACGAGATCCAGCTCCATCAGATCTTCGCCGCTGCAATCGTCGCCGGGTCGAAGGAAATCGAAGCCGGGAAACGACTGATCGCATTCCTCACATCGGAGTCAGCAGCCCAGACCATCCGCCGCGGCGGCATGGAGCCGCTCGGCACTGGATCTTGACTTCCAGCGCCCCGCCCCCATGTGGGACAATGACGTACTCATCGACTCCGGGGGCGACCTGGTTTCGACGTAGGCATTGAAGCAGCGCAGGGCATGCCGAGGACCAGATCACCTCGTAAATCCATTCTGGAAACACTACAAACGCCAACGACGAGCGTTTCGCTCTAGCCGCCTAACACCGGCTGGACGCTGCACTAGCTTGCTGATGGGCTAGGCCGGGAAGGACGGGGCAACCCGTAACGACCGGTGCAGCGTCATTCACATCAGCCTCTCTTCCGGGTGTGGTCGCTTCGCCCGGCGGATCCGTCGAAGCGGCTAGCCAAGCGTCAGCCTGCCGGTTGGCGGGCGCAAGGCGAAGGCACTAAAGAACCAGGCTAAGCATGTAGTCCTGACTGTGGATGGTCTACGGACGCGGGTTCGATTCCCGCCGCCTCCACCACCCTCCGCCTTGCCTTGATTCCAAAGGACTTTCGCCGGTTCGGGGGTCAAGCTTGGGGGTCAAGAATAAATCAGCGCTCCTGTTGCAGCTTCCTGTGTCGTTTCTCCATCGCTGGATAAACTGGAAGTTCCGAATCGCAAAGTGAGGTAGCTACGCAAGCTGATGAAGCGATTCGCCGTTGCTACGCCCGCCGAGTCTTGTATGCAGACAAAACAAGTTAAGTTCCTTGCGTTCATCACTGTGAGCAACGGAGGTCACTATGGCTGAAGAATTTACTGTCGTCTTTGTGATCTATCCGAACGTCACTCAGCTCGATTTCACCGGTCCTCTCGAAGTTTTTGCACGACTCCCCGGCGCCCAATGCATCCTGGCCTCAAGCACCGGGGGCGATCTCAAGGCAGACAGTGGGCTCGTGTTCACGAACGTGCGGCGTCTTTCGGACATCGAGCGCTGCGCGCTCATCTGCGTAGCGGGCGGTTTTGGCACGATCGAAGCGATGGAGGATCAGGAACTCCTTACGGAGGTCAGGCGCCTCGCCAAGGCCGCGCGATATGTGGCCTCCGTCTGTACCGGCGCGTTGGTGCTCGGCGCTGCGGGACTTCTAAAAGGTAAGCGCGCCACATCGCACTGGGCCTGGCGCGACGCATTGTCCGCCTTCGGAGCAACACCCGATTCCGGACGAGTCGTCCGAGATGGCAACGTCTTTACCGGCGGGGGCGTCACGGCGGGTATCGACTTTGCGCTCACAGTGCTCGCTGAGGTCGCGGGCGACGACTTCGCTCAGTTGGTGCAACTCAGCATCGAGTACGCGCCTGCCCCGCCGTTCAACTCGGGAAGACCCGAACTTGCGCCTGCACACGTCCTTGCCAATACGCAGCAACGCTATGAACGCGTGCGCAGCGCCCGCGACGCGGCCGTCCAGCGAGCCGCGGCGCGTCTTTTCTGAACAAGTCCATCGACGCGCAGCGCAATTACGCCGAAGCCCGCGTTCGAGCGAACGGCCGCAAGCGCGCTTCGCTCGTCGGCTGCCGCGGGGCATAGAAAAAATGACGCGCCTAACCCCGCAGCGCAGAGCGACGCCTTTCGCCCGGCGGTTAACGCGCCTCCGCGCAGCGCGCCTGGCTGCGAACGTTAGCGCCGATGAGCGAGCAATTCGAAGACGTCTCGCGTTGGCCGGTAGAGCACTCCATGGTCAGGCGGTACGGTTAGCACGGAAGGGTGCATAGTGCTCACTCTTTATTACGCGCCCGGCGCTTGCTCGATGGCTCCGCATATCGCGCTCGAAGAAACGGGCGCTGCGTACAACGCAGTCGAGATCGATGAGGTCGGCGGCGAGCATTTGACCGAGGTATACCGAAGGATCATCGGGATGTTAGAGCGCGCGCTCACGATATGGACCTGCCTATCCGCGCCGGGTGGCGGCGTAACGGTCAATGTCTGCTTTCGGCCAAAAGCGGACATGCAGACCGCCGACCAGGACTGCTACCTCTCGCCGAACATCGGCGGCAGCAACAAGAAGAAGTCCTCCCGGCCGACCCGGCGGCATGATCCGACTGGAACACGCCGACCGCGCGCCGTAGGCAGCGCTCGGCTGCTCCAGCCGATCGGTTTGGAATCCCTCCCAAGCGTACAATCAACAGGCGCTGGGTTAAGTGTGGCGTGGTTTTCGTTCCCCTTTAGGAGGTTTGAATGAAACGCTCGACCGCTGCCTTGTTGTTTCTGGCGCCTTTCGCCGTTACGAGCGCCTTTGCTCAGCAAACCTCACTCAAGGAACAAATAGTCGGCTCCTGGATTCACGTTTCAACCACTGTTACCGCGCCGGATGGCAAGAAAACGGATCGCCCAGGCCAAGGTGTAGTGATTTATGCCCCGGACGGTTATTTCGCGTTCGTGAATGTCGCGAATAATCTTCCCAAGCTGGCAACCAACAACCGGGATAAGGCGACTGTGGAAGAAGCCAAGGCAATCGTCGCTGGCTCAATCGCCTACTACGGCACCTACACGGTTGATGAAGGGACAAAAACCATCGTCCCCAAAGTTGAAGGATCGACGTTTCCTAATATGGTCGGGACCGATCAGAGCCGAATCGTTACGTCGATCACGGCGGATGAAATGCGCTTCACGAATCCCAAAGCACCAGCAGGCGTACTCGAAATCGTGTGGCGACGAGGCAAATAAGATTTGGAACGGTGATCGCACCACGCCGCTCGACATAACGCGCCGACCAAACGGATGACGGTCAGGCGCATGGACAACGTCGGCATCGTGGTCGACGACCTCGACGCCGCCATCGAGTTCTTCACCGAGCCTCGCGCCAGTAGTCCCTATTGGTCGACGGGCTCATAGCTATAGCCACACCAGCGTCAGCGATAGGAGTACGCCAGCAGTGAAATTTAGGCATCTGCGCTGACTGTCCGCTTTCGGTAGTAAGCCGCCCATCGGCGGAAGGTCGCTCTTCGGCCATAAGCAGTCACTCGGTCCTCGATCCGGTAGCGACCTATTTCGATACTGCCGCAGACTTCCGCCAAGTAGCGGAACCCGTCGTACTTGAGCTTGCCTCCTACAGACAACGTCGCTCGGAAAGTTGACCTCCGACCGACCGCGCTCTCCACCGCGATCTGCCCGCCGTGCAACTCGACGAGAGGCTTGGTAAGCGCAAGCCCCAGCCCCGTACCTTCAGCCTTGCGGCTGCTGTCCTTGCCGAGCTGCTTAAACTCCAAACCCTTGAAGTGACCATGTCTGAATAACTCCCTAGGACTTTCGTACTAAGGGGGATGGCTAAAGGTAGCCATTGCCTCAGCCCGATGGCGAACGATAGCCTCGGCTTGTATCTGGCCGGCAGATCGAACCGATAACTCGTCGCGTCGATGCACTTCACTGATCGTGAAAGCAGAACGCCTTTTAACGTGGGCCTGTATTGTCTTGACCATCCTGGCGCTAGGACTGGTCTATCGGGACCTCGCGGTCGCTGTATGGCACGGTCACGCTGACCTCGTCCGCGAGATCGAGGCTGTCACCCTAGGTATTCTCGTTACCGCGCTCGTGTACGGGAGTCTGGTGTACCTCTTTGCGCGCGATGGATATTTGCGCCGACGCATGAGTCCCCGTGCTTTCGACGAGCTAGAGCACCGCTACCTCGAGCGCAAGGACCTGCCGCGGCTGTGCGTCCTGATCCCGTCGTACAAGGAAGAGCCGCGCGTCGTGCGCCAGACCGTCCTTTCCGCGGCGCTTTCGATATATGGACCGCGTCGGATCGTGGTGCTGATCGACGATCCCGTTACGGGCAGCACGGCGGACCTCGAATCACTGGAAACTTGTCGAGCACTCATCCGCGATCTGCAGGGTCGATTTCAAAGTGCGGCCGCACGCATACATGGCAGCTATGGCGATTTTCTTTCTCGCCGTCAGTCTGGTTCGCTTTGCGCTTCTGACGAGATGCGGCGTGTCGTGGCGCTGTACGACGTCGTCGCAGAGTTCGTAGATGGGCTAGCAGCGGTGCAGGCGCCGTCGCTGTGCGATAGGGCGGACGAGTTCCTGCTCGCCCGAGTGATCAACCCCTGTGCCGAGCGCTATCGCGGTCGCGCGCGCGCGCTGCGTGGCCAAGGTTGCGGCCTCGACGACGTAGAGCGGGAGTACCAGCGCCTTGTCGGGCAGCTTGAAGTCGAAATCACGAGCTTTGAGCGCAAGCGCTTCAACAATCTCTCGCATGCGCCCAACAAGGCGATGAACCTTAATAGTTACATCGGGCTGCTCGGGAAGAGCCTGCGAATCGTAGAAACCAATGGCTTGCCGATGCTTCAGGAATGCGCGCCGGACGAGGCCGATCTTGTGGTTCCCGATGCGTCGTACCTACTGACGCTCGACGCGGACAGCATGGTGCTCCCCGATTATCCGATCAAGATGGTGGACATCATGGAGCGCGACAGCGCCGTAGCCGTGGCGCAGACGCCCTACTCAGCAATCCCTGGTCTCGCCAACCCGCTCGAGCGGGCGGCTGGTGCGCAAACCGATCTGCAGTACTTCCTGCACCAGGGTTCTACTGCGTCGAATGCGACGTTTTGGGTTGGCGCCAACGCCGTGCTACGAGTGAGCGCCCTGCGAACGATTAGGACCATGACCCGAGAGCGAGACTTCCTGGTCCCGGTGTATATCCAAGATCGCACTGTCATCGAGGATACCGGCTCGACCCTCGATCTGATCCGCTACGGATGGAAGCTGCACAATCACCCGGAGCGCCTTGCCTATAGCGCAACGCCGCCAGATTTCGGTTCGCTCATCATCCAGCGCAGGCGCTGGTCCAACGGCGGCCTCATCATCTTTGCGGATCTAGTGCGGCATGCGTTGGCAGGCCGTGGCGCTCGACCGTCCCTGAGCGAGCTACTGCTACGAACGCATTATCTTTGCGGGCCGGCCCTTACGGCGTTTAGCGTGCTGCTTCTTTTGATGCTGCCATTCCACGGCGAGCTGCAAAGCGGTTGGCTGGTCGCAACAGTCCTTCCCTACTACGCTCTATATGCGCGAGACGCGCGCTCGCTGAAATATCGATGGCGGGAAGTGCTGCATGTCTACACTCTTAGCCTCATGCTGCTGCCAATCACGCTGGCAGGCGTATTGAGATCAATCCAGCAACTGCTCACAGGGCGTAAATCGTCCTTCGGCCGGACCCCGAAGACCCAGGACCGGACGTCGATGCCGGCAATTCACGTCGTACTGCAACTCGCATTGATTTTCGTCGTAGCTGCTGTCGCCTGGCGCAATGCCCTGAACGGGCAGCTTTACTTCTCCGTGTTCTGGGCGCTGAACTGCGCTTTGCTCGTGGCGGGCTTCGCGGTCTTTATCGGTGCGAAAGCCGCATGGCGCGACGTGACGAACGCGGTGCACTGGGACTGGCTGGCGCAGCATTACCGGCGGCTGCGCGGTGCTCTGCAGGGGGGCATGTCCGCGCCGGCAACGGACCGGATTCCGGGCTTGGATGGCATCCGGGCCTACGCTGTCATCCTCGTGTTCCTAGTACATTTTCTTTCCCAATATTTCAACGGATTCACGGGAACGCGGCGGATCGATTTCGACGCGCACGACGCTACGCAATGGCACGGACTCGTGGATGCCGTAGCGCACTACTTTTGGGCCTCGCACTACGGAGTAGATCTCTTCTTCATCCTGAGCGGTTTTCTCATCGTTCGGATGATCGCGCGTTGGGACTTTTCCTACGCCGACTTCCTACGCAGCCGTTTTGTGCGCCTCTACCCGGCATTCGTAGTGGCGCTCGGTCTTCACCTGCTTTACGCGGCCGCATTCTGGAACAAGACCTACGATGCCGAGACCATCGCTGCCAATGTAGCATTGCTTCATGGGATCACAGAGTTCGGGATTGAACCCATCATCATCCCGACCTGGTCCCTTACTTACGAGTGGCTTTTCTATCTTGCGTTCCCCGCAATGCTGCTGTTGCCTAGAGCACGCGAGCGCATCTGGTACCCGCACTTGCTGATCTGCGCACTCCTAGTACTGGCGGTCCTTGTACCGCTGGGCCCGAGTTACACACGACTCCTAATGTTTTTCGCCGGTGCCGCCCTGGCGATCACCCCGCCCGCGATACTTAGGTCGCTGGTCGCGCGAATTCCGGATACCGTGATCATCACGGTGTGTGTGGCGGCGAACCTGGTGTTTGTGGTGAACCAGAACTGGTATTACTTCATTCCGGTCTTCCTCGTTACCGGCACCGCGCTCGTCGCCAAAGCCGTCTACGGAACTGGGATGCTGCACAAGCTGTTTTGCTGGACCCCGCTGCAGCGCTTAGGGAAGATTTCGTACAGCTTCTATCTATTCCACGGGACCGCACTGATAGTGTTTTGCGATCAGATCGGACCGCATCTTCCAGTATTGCCCGAGCTGCTCCGGTTCATCGTCCTGTTCGTCGGTTCGTTCGCGCTCAGCGTCGCGGCCGCCTTGGTGTCTTACGCCTTGTTCGAGAGGCCGTACTTTCAGCATAAGCGCCGAACGGAGATCCGTGTCCGACCCAGCTTGGGCGACGCTTTCAGGTGAATCGCTGAGAGCGAATCGCACTAATGGAGACCCTACCAAGTAGTGCTCGCTATTCGACTCGACTCAGCGAACGTTCCAGACCGCCTGCCTGGGCCCGTTCTCGTATTCGGTCTAGCCTTCTTCAGCGCGGCACAACGCGCACGTTAGGCGCGAATGTCCGCTTTGGGTCGAAAGCGGACATTAGACCGGAGATTGCGAGGGCCGCTTGCGTACCTTCCGCAGACGAGACACGAAGCCCTCAGAAGCGTAAACGACGACCCTAACTTCTGGGGCCAAACCCTGCGGGCGTATTTCGAGCCGTTAGTGCGAACCGTAGTCCCGTAGGTTCACGGCCTTGTACAGTAGCCACCTAACAGCGCGGTTGAGAACGACGCTTACGAAGCAGCGTTACGCGGCTGCCTTCAGCGCGTCTTACCGCGGATCGTTTAGGCGGGAGAAGATGGCATGACCTATCGGCGGCTACAACTGCTTGCACCGAGCGGCCTGGTTATCGGCGGAGTCCTTGGTATGGTTGGCACATTTGTACCATCCGCGTCAGTGCGCGCGCTTCTTTGGGGTCTTGACGGAGTTGCTCTTATTGTCGCCACCGCGCTGCTCACGGTTCATCACTTCCGGCGAGAAAACGATGTAGTCGCAGCCGGATTTCTTGTGTTCGTCGCAGCCGAAACACTCATTGTCTCGACTGCTGCCATGGATCTTGTGGCTAGCGGACCCATCTTTGCCGCCGGAGTTGGATTGTGGGTAGCCTCGCTAACCCTCATCAGCGCGCCGAATGTCATGCCTCTTTGGGTTAGAGTGGTGGGCCTTATCGCAGCGCTGTTGTTCGCGGTCGTGGCAGTGCAGCTCTTCATAGGGCATGCGCTGACGCCACTGTCTCAGCCATTACCCTTCTTCGCTTACCCTTTCCTGGTTGCCACTCTGCTTGGCTGGGCCTGGGTGCATTATCGCGATGCCGCCTAACAGCGTGTTGGTGAGCGACGCCAAACTTCCTCGCTGCTTCGCGCTCAGCGCGGCACGGCAAAACGCGAACATGCCGGACAGAGGGATAAAGCGGCGCTCGCAAGAACTTGTGAGGCAGGACTGATTTCCCTCGGCTCGTGATGTGCGCTGCCACACAATCACTGCAAGAGAGGCAACCAGCCAATGAGAATCAGAACGAATCGAACGTATCGTCTTACAGCCGCCGGTGTGCTCGCCCTGCAGGCGCAGCGGTCGGTGCCTGAGTGGTACCGCACTATTCTTGCCATGTTCCAAGGGGACACCCCTGCGGATGCAATCTGCGAGAGCCTAAGCGCCCATTCAAAAAAACAGGTAAACGCCTGGCTCGATCAGCTCGAGACGCTTGATTTCATCGCGGACGCAGCGCGAGACTCGGCCGAATCTACAATCGCTGTGAATGACCTTGAGGTCGACTTACCATCTGAACGTTGGCAAGCCGCTTAACTAAAGCGCTGGCCCTTCCAGTGGCTCAACCAGCTCCCTCCACTCGTTCCGAGGGTTGCTAACTGCCTTGCTCACCGGATAGGCGGTCATGTGGACGGCTAGCTCGGTTAGCGACGAACTCTCAGTCCATCGGAGATCGCCTTCAATAGCAGCCCTTGGTCGACTGCTTAACGGCCGATTCCGAGAAGGGCGAGCGCCCAAACGACCGTCCGTGCCAGGCTTCGCTAAGCGGCTGGTCCGCGTGACGAAGTTCACAGATTGTCTCAGTTGGATGAGTTGAGATCAGGGTTTACGCGGGGCTCTTCTCAGGGTTTGCACGGAAACTCAGGGTCTACCCCGAGGCTGCCCTCAGGGTCAAAACTACAAGCGGAACATTGCTTCGCGACTTGAGCCAATGCCCGTAACGCGCAATGCTCTATGCATGATTCAAGAACACACCCAGCAGCACGGTTTACTGGATCACGCAGCGACCCTTGAGCGTGCGGCGGCTTCGGTTGGGGGATACGCCGAACTCGCAGCACGTCTGAAGGTTTCGCAACAGCAACTCGAGCACTGGATCGGCGAGGAAGAAACGCCTCCGCACACCGTTTTTCTTGACGCCATCGACATCATCATCGAGAACGCTCTGCGGCGCCATTGCCGAAATGCGGGCGTTGCGCAAACTGCTATGGCACTCTGAGGCGAATCTAGTAGATCTAAGCTCAGAAGAGAACGCGCGACTGCTCAACCAGCCTGAGCGGAGAGTCCTCGTTAGAAGTACGCCAGCGCTGGGATCCACCAGCAGGTTTCAGCAGCGCCCGGAAATCCTCATAGAAACGGTAGTAGATAGCTTCGCCGTCCCTCGGTTCTCGCTCATACCGCGCCACTGGGTCGAAGCCGAAGGCGAAGAACGATCGGGCGATGCTTGAGTGCGCGCTTCAACTAGCGCTTTAGGTCTTTGTAGACCGCAACCCGCATAGGCCCTTTATGCCGGCGGCGGATTTTCTTAGGCGTTGTTGACGCCAAGTTCGTCTGCAACCGCACGAATGACGCTAGTTTCGGGGAGTGCTTTGCGCTGACCCGCTCTCTTACTCGGGCGGCACCTCACCACTCGCATCGGCCCGACCTTCGCTACCGCTTGGCGCAGCCGGTCCCGAGAAACGCCAAGCTTCTCACTCCAATAGCTCAGTTCGTGGTCCTGGTCGATGCGTTGATCGTCCTGCCTGCCGGTTTGCTTCAGATCGTCTGCCATGTCGCCTCTCCGCTAGAACACTACGTGTGTCGCGGATCAACGAACGTACCAATAGAAACTGGCATGGCTAATGCTGTTGTAGGTCCATGGCCGTTCTATCGAAAACGTTTCAGGCGCGCCGCGTGTTGGTGGTGGACGACAACATGGACCACGTGCAAACGCTCGCCTTGCTCCTAAAAGAAATGGGGCATCAAGTGGAATTCGCTAGTACTGGACAGGCGGGTCTCAATCTGGCGCGGCGCTTTCGTCCCGAAGTAGTGCTGTTAGATGTGGCATTGCCTGACATGGATGGGACAAGTTTGTGTCGCCAGTTAAGGCAAGAGCCCGGCTCAGAACAAGCGCGCATCTTAGTAATCACCGGAAGTGGTCGCGAAGGGGACCGAGAGCGGGCTATAGAAGCAGGCGCGGATCAGTTTCTACTGAAGCCGGTGGACCCTCGGTTTTTAGAGAGCCTGCTTGGCTCCCGGTGACGGCCGCGTTGCCATCGCTGCGTCATATTGACGCTGTGTTGGCGCGCGAGTCTGGACCTTCTGTGAACTCTTGGCGGCGACGGGACCTCGACGGTGGTCCTGGTGTTCAACTGCGCAGCCATTGCTTCGCTTCCTCCAGGTCCACGAAGCGCCGCACGATCCAGCCGCGATTGCCGCCCACCGACACGATGAAGTCCATCACGGGAAGCTGCTCCGGCAATCCCACGATGGCAGATCTGAAACTGCCGTCCAATCCTATCGCCGGCAGCAGCTCGGCATGGCGAACGACGTAGTTATAGTAGTTGACCAGGTCCGAAAGCAGGGCGTCTATGATGATCTTCTTGCTGCCGATCTCGAGCGACGTTGCAATGACCGTGGCGAGAGCCTTGGTGGTTTCATCGAACAGCGGCGCCCCCTCTTGCACGAGGACGGCGACATCGCCGTGGACTTCCACATGAAATTTGGCCGCTGCCATGGCACGCAGTGCGGAGACGATCGATGCTGCAATCGCCAGGCCACAAGTCTTGCACTGTACGCATCCCATCGCAAACCGTCGTACTCGTACACCCGCCGAAACGTTAGGGATGTCGCACTAACACCTTCTTGCGCGCGACCTTTCGACGGATGAGATGAGCCCTCGGCTAGCGTCCACATTGAGGTCGATGCCTGGCGCGTTACGTCTCCTGCAACACTTTCTCGACTGTCACAAAATCGAGCGGCTTCACAAAGTAGCCATCGAAGCCCGCTTCGGTCGCCTTACTGCGTGTCTCTTCTTGGGATCGCCCCGTGATGGCATAGAAGCGCGCTCTCGGGAAGTATCTCTTTAAGCGAGGCAGAACCTCATAGCCGCTCATGATGGGCAATCCGATGTGCAGCAAGACGACGTCCGCGTTGAACTCGGTAGCCAACGTGAGGGCGTAGAGCGGATTGGTTGCAGTCTGTACCCGGTGACCGCCCTCGCGCAGCAGGAGCGCAAGCATCGCAAGCTGATCCGGGTCATCATCGACAACAAGTACAGTCCGCGCCCGCAAGATGCCTCCAGCACGCGGCGTCCAGTGGGAGCGGTGGCCATAACCAAGCTCGGCGTGGAACGCCTTACGCTAACAAGTCAGGCAATCCCTGAGCTCACACGTCAGGCAATCGCTTTCGGGTAAACCCTAAGTGGCTTCGAACGACCGGCGTTCAGCCTGCCCGGCCGGCGGCTATTGCCGCGCTACATGCTCGGCCACTCGTCCCACGTGGCCGAAGTCCGCGCCAATAGGTCGGCCGGAGCGGCGACGGTAGTTTCCGGCGTTAGCGCAGGCAAGGTGAGATCCGCCATGGAGACAGCCGCACTAGCGAGGATGAGCAAGGTTGGAACCATCGCTCCAACGAAGAGTAGATACTCAGTCTTCATCATGGCCGACTCCTTTCGATACGTGCGGCCAGTCTAAGCCCTTGCTTATCCCGCTCGTCAGTAGAGCACGGCCCACGGGTGTAGTGATTTATTACCCCCATCGGTTGCCGCCCAGGTCTTTTGAGGACAGCGCCGGGATACTCCATGCCCGGAATGGTACTGGACGCCCGAATCCGCTAGCTGTCGGGCCTGATCAATGCTCGGCGAAGTGCGCGCAATTCGTCCCGATCCATGGTGCCGTCGATCAGCGCGGCGAGTGCGGCGTCGAGCCGTAGCACCGTTTCGGGGGTGAGGACATCGAGTGCCCGCTCCTCCAACTCCAAATCATGATGAACGCCGTGCGGGCTAATTGGTGCGGCCGAAGGCAGCTATGCCCTCATCGACATCGCCATCGTTCACTCTAGCAAGGTGGAACCAGGTTTCCGGCCGACCGCCGGCGTAGCCGCCATCCTGACGGGCGCGGTCGGTACGACTGGGGCATCCCGGGGGTACCAAGAGCTTGGCGTTGTCCAATGTCCAATATCGTCCTAGGCCGTTCGCCTAGGGCCGGTGATCGATTCCCGCCGCCGCAGGAATCGCGAGTCCTATCGCTAGCCAAGAATACAAGGGGCAGTTCGGTGTCGCCGTGTCTACCAATCCAGCAGATTAGCAGTCCGATGCTGCTCAGGCGCTGCCACTTCGGGTTGGAACGGGACTGCCACTATGCGATAGCGCTCCGGTGCGAATATCTTCGTGGTCGATGGCGTCGGCATCGCCATGCTGCATTGCGAGCGCTGTGCGGTTCGATGTCGGAGTAGGCGCGCCTATTCGACCTTGCCAATGGCGTGCACGGCCTTGCGCAGCATCGCCGAGTCGTTCGCGAGGAACTTGCCAAACTCCGGCCCGTCAAGATAGGAGATCGGCGAGCGCAGTTTTTCCATCGCGCCGGAGAACTCTGGCATCGAGACCGCCTTACGGATAGCTTCGCGCAGCGTAGTGAGCACCGCCGGCGGCGTGCCCGCGGGCGCAAACGCGCCGGACCAGACGTAGAACTCGACGTCGTAGCCCAGTTCCTTCAGCGTGGGCACGTCTGGGAAGGAGGCTAGGCGTTTCGCGCCGAACGAGGCGAGCGGGCGCAGCTTGCCAGCCCCTACCTGCGCCACCGCCATTGCCGGCGGCGAAGCCCACATGCCGGCGTTGCCGCTCAGCACCAGCGCCATGGTCGGCCCACCGCCGACGGCGGGCAGGCCGCGCATCTTGATGCCGGCGGCGTGCAGGAACATTTCCATCGGCAGGTGCGAAGGACCGTATAGCCCCGAGTGCGAGTAAACGAGGTCGTCGGGGCGCTGCTTCGCCGCATCGACGAGCTCCTTCACCGACTTCCACGGCTTGTCACCCCCTACCACGAGCACTGGCGGGTCCGCTACCAGCAGCGCCAGCGGCGCGAACTGGTCCATCGAGTAGGACTCTGGCCGGCCGAACATGCGCTCGACCTCCGGGATGGTGGTGATCGACACCAGCGTGACGAGGATCGTGTAGCCGTCAGGGGTGGCGGTGGCCGCGGCTCGGTTGCCGACAGCGCCCGCGGCACCGGGGCGGTTCATCACGACAAAGGGCTGCTTCAGGATCTGCTGCAGCGCATTGGCCAGCGGGCGCGCCGCGAGATCCGCCTGCCCCGCCGGCGGGTACGGCACGATGATGGTCACCGGTTTGACGGGATACCCGTCCTGGGCCTGGCTGAGAAACGGAGCCGCCGCGAGCAGCGCAGCGAGCAGGGCTTTGGCTATCATCGGTCCCGTCCCTCCAATGAATCCCAGAGAAGATCTTGCGAGCGCGTGCCGCGTGCTCGCGCATCACCAGATGATCGATCTTCGCGGTCACCTCAGCTTACGCCCCGAGGGTAGCGACCGCGTGCTGGCCACGCCCCGTTTTTCGAAACAATGCCTGCCGCGGGGCATCAAGGCCGACGACATCCTCGTGTGCGATACCCGAGGGGGCGTGATGGAGGGCCGGGGCGAGCCACCCGCGGGCCTGGCGAGCGACCTGGCGGGCTACCGCGACAACCCCGAGCGCCGCGCCAGCATCTTCGCGGCGCCGCAATATGCCATGGCGGCCGCGATCGCCGACTATGACCTGAAGCCGCTGACGCATATGGAATCGGTACTGGTTTTCGATCCATCGCCGATCGCCCATGAGCCGGGCATCGGCGTGCGGGCGACCGGCAAGGACATCCACGAATGCCTCGCTGCGATGTACCACCTCGAATACCTCTCGCAGGTGAATTCCCTCGTTGCCGGCGAGGCGGACATGCGCGCGGTGGCGCGCGAGGACTCGGACCAGATCTGGCGGCAGTTCCGCGGGCACGACCACTACCACGAATTCTTCGCCTCGCTCGATCCGGGCCCGCGCGAGCATCCCTACGAAGTTTTCCTGAGGAAAACTTCCACGGATGAAAAACTGAAAGCCGCCCTCGCCTTCAGCTGCCGCGCGCTGTGGGAGCGCGGCACGCTGGTCGCATTCCTCGAGCACATCAGCCACCGCGCGCCGGACAGCGGGCTCTTCTATATGACGGCGTCGAAAAACTATCGCGACATGGAGCCCGCCGACGTGTGCGTGCTCGACTACGAGGCCAACTCCGTCTCCGGACCGCGGCCGCCGGGCTTCAAATGGTTCCACGCGCAGCTCCTGCGCGAACGCCAGGACGCGAAGGCCGTGGTGCACACGCATGACGTCCTCGGACGCGCGTACGCCCTGAGCTCGCGCAAGCTCGTGCCTTGCTATCGCGTCGGGCTCGACATCGCCACGCGCCCGCTGCCGGTGTACGGGCGCTGCGACCTGATCGTCGACCCGGAGGTGCGACGTCAGACGATCGACGCTCTCGCCGACGGCCCGATCGTGCACGAGATCGGCCACGGCACCGACTTCGTCGCGGACAATCTGGAGCAGGCCACGGTGGATGCCATCCAACGCGAGGCCTTCCTCGCCATGGACAGCCTGGCGCGGAGGTTTGGCACACCGCAGCCAGTCCTGCAGAAGAAAATTGCAGAGCTGAAGAACACGGAGCCTACGCCAGGCGACTGGTGGTGGTTCTACGCAGCGGAAGTCGGTGCGCCCAGGCGCAGCGCCGCGGGACTCTGAGGAGAGTAAATGGAAAAGACGATGCTGGAGCTCCAGGGCATGACCATGAGCGAGGAAAATCTCGCGCGCATGACCGCGATCACCGCGCCGGCGAACAAGGCGGTGCGCGAGGCGGCGGACGCACGCCTGGTGTTCGACGACGAGCCCGCGCACTATGACGGGTTCCTCAATGCTGGAACTTAGCCTCGTGGAAGCGGCGGACTCGATCCGCCGCGGCAAGGTTTCCTCGGTGGAGCTGACGAAGGCGGCACTAGAGCGCGCGCGCAAGCTCGGGCCCGCGCTCAACTGCTTCGCGCTGCTCGAGCCAGACGAGGCGCTCGCGCAGGCGCGTAAGGCCGATCGTGCCAGGAAGGGTACGAAGCGCGGTCCTCTGCACGGCGTGCCGCTCGCGCACAAGGACCTCTTCAACCGCAGGGGCAAGGTAGTGGCGTGCGGCTCAAAGATCCGCAGCGACTATGTCGCCGACAGCACCGCAACCGTGCTCCAGCGAATGGCCGCGGCCGGCGCGGTCACGCTCGGCGCGCTGCACATGGCCGAGTTCGCGTTCAGCCCGACCGGCTACAACGAGCACTACGGGCACCCGCGCAACCCGTGGAGCACCGATCACGTCCCGGGCGGCTCGTCGAGCGGCTCCGGCGCCGCCCTCGCCGCGCGCATCGTCTTCGGCTCGCTGGGAAGCGATACGGGTGGCTCGGTCCGCCTGCCTGCAGCCATGTGCGGGCTTACCGGCCTGAAACCGACGGTGACGCGCGTGAGCCGCGCCGGCGTCATGCCCCTTTCGCACTCCATCGATTGCGTCGGTCCGCTCGCGCGCACCGCGCGCGACTGCGCGCGCCTGATGCAGGTCATCGCCGGCGCCGATGCAGCCGACCCAAGCGCGGCGTCCGTGCCCGTACCGCGCTACGAGGCGGCCCTGGACGGGAAAGCGCGCGGCCTGCGCGTGGGTATCCCCCGTAGCTACTACTACGACCCGGTGGCGCCGGAGGTGCGCGAGCAGCTCGAAGAGAGCCTCGACGTGCTGCGCCGTCTTGGTGCGAAGATCGTCGAGGTGGACGTGCCGGACATGCCGCTCATCAATACGTTGATGCACATCCTCATGACGGTCGAAGCCGCGACCGTGCATCGCCGCTGGCTGAAGGAACGGCGCGGCGACTATGCCGACCAGGTGGCGGCGCGCATCGAGCCCGGCCTCTTCTATCCCGCCACCCGCTACGCCGAGGCGCTCGCGCTGCGCGCGAAGCTCGCGCGGGAGTTCTGCGATAAGACCCTAGCGAAGGCCGACGTCCTGCACCTCCCGTCGATCCCGATTCCTGTACCCACGATCGAGGCGACCACCCGCGGCAACCCCGCGGACATCGCGCGCATCATCGGCGTGATCGGCCACTGCACGCGCGGGCTGAACTACCTTGGCCTGCCGGCGATCAATGTGCCGTGCGGCTTCGATGCGAAAGGCCTGCCGGTGGGCTTCCAGCTCGCCGGCCGGCCGTTCACTGAGGCGGTACTGCTGCGCGCGGCCGACGCGTACCAGCGGGCAACGGAATGGCACCGTCGCACTCCGGCATTACTTTCGGCGTGAACCGCATAAGGCGGTCGTCCAATATCGTCCTAGGCTGTGCGGTTATGGCCTGAAATCGATTCCCGCCGGGAATTTCTGGTGCTATTGCCACAGCGACATCCGATCACCGAGCTGGTTAAGCGCGGCTCAACCGCGAATGCTGCGTAATCCGTTGACCGGCAACGGCGTCACCCGGAACCGCACGCTGGATACCCCCTCGCGTACCCCCCGGAGGAGCACTCAAGCATTGATCGTCACGAGCTGAGCCAAGGAGAAAACGCAAATAGAGAGAGGCAACAGCCATGAGACGGCTTGGTAGCAGAACGGGTAACTACTTCCCCTGCCAGCGAGGAGCGCGTTTATCCGCGTAGGCGCGGAGCGCTTCGCCGTGGTCTGCGGTGCTTCTGGCAATGCGTTGGGCTCTTTCGGCAAAACCTACCGCCGCCTCGAGCCGCTGCTCGAGCGACTCAACCAGTGCCAGCTTGAATGCCTGAGCGGTGATCGGCGGGACATTGTCGATGATCTCCGAAGCCAATAGACGGCACCGCGGCAGCAGCTCCGCGGCGTCCACCACTTGGCTGACGAAGCCAATTCTCTCCGCTTCCTCGGCGGAAATAGTCCTGCCGGTGATGCCCCATTCGAAGGCGCGGCTGTAACCGATGAGCTGAGGCATCAGGTAGAGGCTCGCGTCGTCAGGCACGATGCCGCGACGCGTAAATACCCAGCCGAGCTTCGCGCCGCGCACGGCGATGCGCACGTCACAGCCGGCGGCGAGTCCCAAACCCGAACCAACGGCATGGCCGTTGATCGCCGCGATCGCCGGCTTGGCGAGGCGACGCAATGCAATCACGACGGCCCGGATATCAGCCTCGTGAGGATAAAGCTCGTCCCGCACGCTAGGGCTAGGCGGCTCCAGGGATTTCCCCTGGGATGTCATTTGGCGGATATTCCCGCCGGAACAGAAGATGTGTTGCTGGCCCGTAAGGATGAGCACGCGCGCGGTTGAGTCGTCCTCAATGCGCTGTACTTCCTCCACGAGCTCCCGATTCATTACGAAGTTGACGGCATTCTTGTTTTTCAAGTCGTTGATCGTGATCAGGACGATGCCACTAGCATCTTGGTCAACTCTGATGAATTCGTAGGCCATGACCTATCTTGGCTCTATGCCGTTAGCCTCGAGGGCTGCTCGCGCCGCCGGCGTCTCAAGGAAATCCAAAAAAGCACTTGCCATGTGCCGGTGCCTCACGCCAGCGCAGATGCCGCCAGCAAAGTACACATAGGTATTCAGCTCGTCGGGCAAAGGCCCCACCGCTTCCACACCTGGAACCGGCAGTATCTCGCAAAGGACGGTAAAAGCGAGATCAGCCTTCCCTTCGACCACGTTTAATGCCACCCCTGCGGGACGGGTTTCCAAGATTGTCTTCGGGCCCATCTGCGACCCGATGCCCAAGCTTTTGATCAGCCTCGCCATCATTGGGCCGGCCTGCCCCTCTTTGGAGTACGCGATCGCCCGCGCCTTCAGGAGGCTGTCCGTCAATGCCTGCTTGGTCCCTATGTCCGGCTTTGGCGCCCCTTTAGCTATGGCGACCCCGATCGATGACCTGCCTATGACTCTTTGCGTGCCGCTCTCGATCTTGCCTTTCGCCACCAGGTCGTCAATCAACTGGGGCATGAGGATCACGATATCGAAGCTCTCGCCCGCGTCGATCCTTCGCTTCAACGGCGCCGCTGTGGCGAAGGTGAAATTGACTTCATGACCGGTCGAGCGCTCGAAATGCGGTGCCACCTCAAGAAGAGTCGGCTTCAAGCCGATGGAAGTGCCAATTTCGAGCACTAGGCTGCTCCCAGCTAATCAACCCGAATCTTCGCCTGCTTGACGACCTTGCTCCATTTCTCAGTCTCAAGCTTGAGTGTTTCGGCGAACCCCTCGGGACTGCTGCCGGTTACGAGGAATCCGAGATCCTCGAGCCTCTTTCGTACATCGGGCGCGTTAACGATCTTCACGATCTCCGTGTTCAGCCTCGCGATGATCGCTCCGGGTGTGCCGGCAGGCGCAAGGATGCCCATGAACTGATCCGCCTCGAGGCCAGGAAATCCCGATTCGACGAAAGTCGGGATCCCCGGCGATGCGGTCGAGCGCTTTTCGCTTGTTATAGCAATAGCGCGGAGTTTTCCGGAGTCGAGATGAGCGCGCGCAGTCGGCAGCGCCAAGATTCCCAGCTCAGTCTGCCCCCCCAAAAGCGCGAGTACCGCTGCCCCACCACCGTTGTACGGCACGTGCGTAACGTCCGCACCGGTGTTCAACCTGAACAGCTCTCCTGCAAGGTGCTGATGGCTTCCATGCCCGGCGGAAGCGTAGTTCAACTTCCCCGGACTCTTCTTACTCAAGGCGATTACATCGTTCACGCTCGATACTGGAACCGATGGATGCGCGGCCAGCAAGCTGGGTACGCTTGCGATGTTGATGACGGGTTCGAAATCCTTGAACGGGTCATACGGCACCTGGGAGTAGATGTGCGGGTTCACCACGAACCCAGTTGCCACGATAACGAGTGAATAGCCGTCGGGGGCGGAACGGGCGACCACGCCGACGCCGAGGTTACCTCCCGCGCCTGGACGGTTTTCTACAATCGTCGGTTGACCCAAACTCGAGGTCAAGCCGGTGGCGATAATGCGCGCCAGCGCGTCGGTCGACCCTCCCGCGGCGAAGGGCAGGATGATGCGGACCGTGCGGGAGGGCCAATCTTGGGCCGCGACGTGCGTCCATACTGCGCTGCCTGACAGCGCAAGCAGGCACGATAGAAGTAAATTCCTCGAGAATCGGTAGCACGGGAACATGCGTGACCTCCGTGTTTGACTTTGACGTCAAAGTCAAAGACTAGCGGCTGGGGCTGGTTAAGGGCAACATCTACTATTGCGTCAAAAACCGCCAGGACCTCATCTTTCACTGTCACCAGCGCTGCATCGAGACGATGCCTTGAGGCGCTACTACCGAAATGGTTTTGCGAGGACGGTCCGCTGAAGGCCCCTGCGATTGCATCGTGGTTCGCCGACTTTCTGCTTGCGGCGCTTGAGGGATGAGCTCCCACGGCCCGCTGCATGGGATCCGGGTTCTCGACCTGACAACGGTTGTGATGGGGCCGTGGGCGTCGCAGCACCTCGGCGATATGGGCGCAGACGTGATCAAGATCGAGCCGCCCGGCGGGGACTTGGTGCGATTCATGATGCCGGGCAGCCACGGCGGCATGAGTCCCCTCTACCTCAACTTCAACCGCAACAAACGCAGCATCACTCTCGACCTCAAGACGCAGCAGGGGAAGAACGCCTTACTCAAGCTGGCCGGGGCAAGCGACGTCCTCATTTCGAACGTCCGTCCGCAGGCGATGCGACGTCTCGGCCTGGACTACGAAGCGCTAAGGACAGTCAATGAGCGCCTCGTCTATTGCGGTTGCTACGGGTATTCGGAGGACGGACCGCATGCCGGACAGGCCGCGGTGGACGACACGATCCAAGCCGCCAGCGGGCTGGCGTGGCTGCAAGGCTACTGCGGGGATGAGCCGCGCTACGTCAACGCGATCATTGCTGACAAGGTTGTCGGTCTATACGTCGCCCAAGCCGTTTCAATGGCCTTGTATGCGAGAGAGAAGACCGGTCGCGGCCAGTGCATCGAGATTCCGATGTTCGAGACGATGGTGGCTTTCGTGGTGCCGGAGCATCTTTTCGGGCTCACTTTCGATCCGCCCGAGGGCGCAGCAGGGCACAAGCGCGTGCTTAACCCTTACCGCAAGCCCTACAGGACCAAGGACGGCCACATTGCAGTGGTCCCCTATAACGACCAGCAATGGACGCGATTCTTCCAAATTGTCGGCGCGCCGGAAATGAGCCGCGATCCACGCTACGCCAGCGTGCTTTCGCGCAGCAAGCACGTTGGTGAGCTCTATAGCTTTATCGAAGAGAAGCTGAAAACCCGAACCACGAAGGACTGGAGTGATGCGTTCAGGGATGCCGAATTGCCGTTCGCGCTCGTCAATTCATTCGAGTCGCTGCTGGAAGATCCGCATCTCCGAGCAACCGGGTTCTGGCAGTCTGCCGAGCATCCGACTGAGGGGATGATGCGGATGCCCGGAATACCGGTGAAGTTTTCGGATACCCCGTGCGCGATTCGCCGTCACGCGCCCAGCCTCGGGGAGCACAACGAGGAGATCCGGCGGGAGTTCGGCCTTGAATGAGACCACTATCAACAAAGAGGATGGGCCAGCACCTGGAGGGGACAAAATGAGCTGTTCGACTAGGCGAGATCCTTTGGCTGCCCGGCATGACGGGAACCAATGAGTCCGGCCAGATATCCGCCCGAGCGACATCAAGGAACAAACGCGCCGGAACCCTGCCCTTCATACGTCGCATGCCAAGATAGGCTTGGTTGATTTTCGGATTAGCGAGCAGCTCGGCGCCCGTGCCTTCCATGACGTATTGCCCGTTCTCGAGGACATAGCCACGGTCGGCGAACGATAGTGTGCGCCGAACGTCCTGCTCGGCGATAAGAATGGTGAGCCCTTCCTGATGCAGCTTTTGGACAAGCTTACTGCGTGAAGCTGGTCGGCTTCGTCAACGCCACCGAGGATTTCATGGACCATCCGCAGGTAGTGAACAGCGCCTCGGACCTGATGGTGAAGGTTTTTGGCGAAGCCGGCCGGTACGCCCGCTCCGCGGTCGGCATGGGCTCGCTGCCCTTCGGCGCGCGCACCCAGCGGTTGCGTGCACGAGTACGACGCCGGGCATGCCTTCAACCGGACGACGAATGACGCGCGTTTTCTCATCGCCGAGTTGGCTTGCGATAGCCCCGGCCGGCTTAACGGTGGAAACCGTTTGGGGTAACGAATGGGGTAATGACGTGCCCCCCGATTTAGTACGGGATCGAAGTGGAGTCCGGGGTTAAAGATACGGCTTTTCCAAGGTTTTCGCGCACGCGATCGGCGGAACGCCGAGAAGCGTGCGCATCTCTGAACTGTTCGGGTGTTTGATCATCAAGGGAGCTGTGCGGGCGCTCGGTGTTGTACTCGATGCGCCAGCCTTCAATCGTTGAGCGCGCGTGCTGCATGCTCATAAACCAGTGCTCGTTCAGGCATTCATCACGCAGGCGCCCGTTGAAGCTCTCGATGTAGCAGTTATCCACGGGCTTGCCCGGGCGGATGAAGGCAAGACGCACGCCACGCTTGTACGCCCAGGCGTCGAGCACCTGGCCCTCGAACTCCGGCCCATGGTCCACCGTGATCGACGAAGGCAAGCCACGAAGATCGCGCAGGCGCTCGAGCACGGCGACCACGCGGCTGCCGGGAAGCGAGGTATCGACCTCGATCGCCAGGCACTCGCGCGTGAAGTCGTCCACGATCGTGAGCGCTCGCAGCTTCCTGCCGTCGATCAGGCCGTCGGCCACGTAGTCCATCGACCAGCTCTGGTTGGCGCTCTGCACCGCGGGCAGTACCAGCCGCTCGGTGAGACCAATGCGCTTGCGCTTTCTCTTGCGCACCACAGGCCCTGCTCACGGTACAAACGGTACGTCCTCTTGTGGTTCACCGACCAGCCCTCCCGGCACAGCAGCACATGAATCCTTCGGTAGCCGTAGCGGCGCTTCATCGCCGCGAGCTCGGCAATTCGATTCCGCAGCTCCAGCGTCGGCGACCGGCAACTCGCGTAGCGGTAAAGCGAGCGCGAGATCCCCACCAGCCCGCAGGCGCGCGTCACGCCCATCGCACGCTCGGCGGTGAGAATCCCCACCGCCTCGCGCTTGCACTGCGGGCTCACCACTTTCGGCCGAGCAGATCCTTCAGCGCCGCGTTGTCGAGCGCCTGGTCGGCGACGATGCGCTTGAGCTTCGCGTTCTCCGCTTCAAGCTCCTTGAGCCGACGCAGCTCCGCCACCGTCATGCCCGCGTATTTGGCCTTCCAGTTGTAGAACGTCGCGTCCGAGATCCCGTGCTTGCGACACAGTTCCAGCACCTTCGCGCCGGCCTCGGCTTCCTTCAGAACCGCAATGATCTGCTCTTCGCTGAACCGCTTTTTCTTCACGTCCGCCTCTCCTGTTTTGGCGGACTCTACCTCAGAGCCGCACTATTTCAGGGGGGCACGTCAGTAAAGGCAAGTATTCTTTGGCGTGCCCACGGGATTCGTTGCTAACTCCGGCGGGGTCTTAGTCGTATTTTCGCACGGCCGGCTCGGCGGGCGCGCGCCCCGAAGATGCCCGGCGCCGATTCGCCCTAGGCTACCGGGCGCCGCTTCAGTCGGCGGCGCACCATAACGCGCCGTGGTCCTACCGAAGACTTGCTCTTAAGCCTGCTCTCGGACCCCTCAACCAATTCCAATCCACACAACATGGGCATGACTTGCGATTTGCGACTACGCCTGCTGATTCCTTGAATACGTGGCCCTTCTCACACTGGAATTCCATGCGCCTAACTAGTCCACGATAGCGCCCGATCATGGTGATCCCGGTTCCTTCCAATTCCTTTAGCATCCATTCGCTGTTTCGCACTGACGTTGTTCGCGGCGCCGGTGGCGGCCGTCCCCCGCGTTCTTTGCTGCGTCCAACCCCGCCTGCACGATTGCCCATTCCATTCTTACAACTTCAATTCCTCCTCGAAACGGTATATCTGCGACGCCAGTTGCTCCCCAAAAAGCTTTTTCGGCCTAATACGGATCAGGGACGGCAATGTATGTCTTGAGTTCCCATTTCTGACCAGTCTCTTTGACGATCTTGCCCGCGTATTTCTCGTACTGGCGATTGTGCTGGGCCAGCCGTTTCTCAGGGTGAAGGATAGTTACTCCGATCTTGTAAAGGTCCGGATCGGACGGATGCACTAATACATATAGGTAACCTGACTTCATCGTGCTACGCGCATTGCTAGCCTACACCGTGCGACGATCCGGATAAATGGCCACGGCCACGCCGCGCCAGCCCTATCGCCATAACGAACCGCGATCTCACGGCGCCGACGCTGAAGGCGAAGGCATTCAACGATCCGGCCTGGGTTTGGGAGCTCAAGCACGACGGGTACCGGGCGCTTCTAATCAAGGATGGGGAGCGGATCAGCCTGCAGACGCGGAAGGGGAATGAACTGTTGCACTTCTTCCCCGAGATTGCCGCCGATCTGCGGAAGCTGCCCGACTTGGCGATCGACGGCGAGTTAGTGATGCTGGACGCGAACGGCAAGCCCGAGTTCCAACAACTACGCGGCCGGTGCGCGATCCGCGACCCGCAGCGAATCGGCGTTGCCGCGGCCTCCAAGCCGGCGGCCGTCTTCGCCTTCGATCTTCTCCACCTTCGCGGGAAGGACATGCGTGCCTTTCCTTTGCTGAAGCGTAAGGCAGCGCTCGAGAAAGAGCTAAAGCGGACGCAGCGAATCGTTTACTGCAAGCACATCGGCGAGAGCGGCGAGAAGCTTTTCCAGGCTGCGGACCAGCTAGAGCTCGAGGGCGTCATCGGCAAGAAGGCCACCAGCCCCTACCGTGCGGGCCGGACGCCCAACTGGGTGAAGGTCAAAACCGCGCACGGGCGGCACATTGACGAAGAACGGGCGAAGTGGAACGAATAGCTCCCTGCTCGACCGCCACACTATCCTGAGCGCTTCAAATCCTTGTACACGGCCACGCGCATCGGCCCCTTGTGCCGCCGGCGGATCTTCTTCGGAGTTGTTAGCCCAAGTTCGTCGGCCCGCGAACGATGCTGGGCTCCAGGCGCTTTCCCCTACGCCGTCCTCTTACTCGCTGGCATCAGAATTCCTGCGTAGGTGCTGGTCTACGGCCTTGCTCATCGGACCGACCTTGGCAACGGCTTCGCGCACCCGGTCTCGAGAAACGCCAAGCTTCTCGCTCCAATAGGTCAGTTCGTGGTCTTGCTCAACGTTGATTCGCTGGTCGTCCAGCTTCCCGGTTTGCTTCAGATCGTCAGCCATTCGATAGCTCCGTGCAATCAGCGTGCTCTCGCGGAGGCGCTCGCAGGACTGGAACCAAGTGTGACGACCGGAGGCGCGGCTTGCTGCTGGTCCTCCAAAACAATGTCTACCGCCCGCAGCAGAATGATGTCTGGCACCGCAACCGTGCCATCAACGAAACCGTTGAGAACATGACGAGGGAGCCGAAGCCGCGCGGCGGCTGTCTCAATTCCGCCAAGCTCGGCGACAACCCTGCTAAGGACAGCCTGGCCGACGGTAATGAACTCCATGGCTGCAGCCTAGAGGCGACACCAAATAATTGTCCGTTCGTGACCGAACATATAGGGCGGATCATTGCGTATGTTCGTCAGCGCACATTAGGCAAGGACAGTCCTCAAGGACTCGAGCCGCATTCGCTACGTCCAGCACATCGGCGAGCACGGCGTGCGCCTCTACCAGGCGGCGGCCGAGCTGCGCGTCGAGGGGATCGTCGCGAAGCGGGCTGACTCGTCCTGTGGCCGCGGCAGGACCTCGGATTGGCTCAACGTCAGGACGCCGGCGGGGATGGATATTCAGGCGGAACGCGCGAAACGGAGCGAATGACGGAGTCTGGCGCTTGTGTGTCGGCGGAGCTTACAACTCACGTTTTGAAAACGCTACAAAACACTGAGCCTTAACGGTTTTCCGACAGAGGAACAGTCCATGCTTTCCCAGCCGATATACACACTAGGGAACTTGCGAGAGAGGTCCCATATGAAAATCAATTCAACTCAAGCCGTTCGCGGCGGCCTCGTGTGCAGCAATCGCAGAAGTCATCCACGACAACGACGTCCAGGTCCAGACATTTTTTCTCAGCGATTCTGGGCAGATTTTCGCGGACGATTTCGTTCTCGACGTTGGCGTGACGACCATCGTTGACATCCATTGGACAGGCACGTATGGACCTTCCTAACACCCCGGACGAGCGCTTCATCATAACTTTCTATGCAGACGCGGGCGGCGTGCCCGTGGCAATCGTCGATCCGTTCGTTAGCCTTTCGGGAAATCGGATCGACACCGGGATCGATATATCGCAATTCGACCTGTATTCATACTCAGCCGACATCCCGGCGCTAACCCTCGCTGCAGGTACGATGTATTGCATCTCTATTGTTAACGATCATTCCTAGACATAGACGATGAATGGGGTTGGGGGGGCGAGCTTTCCCCTGCGCAAAGCGCAGCGGTCAATCGACGCCGCCTGGATACCGGTGCCAGGCGTGGCCACGGATTTGAGTCTGAAGCGCGGCGGATCAGACTCCTACCCAAGAAGGGTGCCGGAGGCTCAGCCTGCTAGAGCTCCGTGGCTGCGCCGCTGGTGATCGGCAGCACATCGCGGACGGTGGGGCTGAACGCGCGGCAGGAATCACGATGGTTGAACAATACCAACGCGGGTAGTACTCGCGGGTAGTACTCAATTAGTTGGGCATGCTCATTCGGCTCGGTGCCGCGCTTGCGATTCTGGTCGTATGTCGAGCGATCAAATCCAGTGCGAGATTCTCAAGCGCGCAGCCGAGATCGCAGGCGGTGAGGATGAGCTCGCAAAGCGCCTCAACGTAAAACCGGAGGACATGCACGAGTGGTTGCAAGGCAAAGCAACTGCACCGGCTGGTATCTACCTCATGGCGCTGAATATCCTCTTGCGCCACCGCAGCGGCAAGTAAGGACGGCGGCTAAGCCCTCACTCGGAGTTCACTAGCGGAAGCCATGGATTTACCGCAAGGAGGGCCAAGAAGAAAAGCCCCGGCAGGAGGGGTGAAGCTTTTCTTGCGGCTTTGTCTGCGAGCGCTTGGGCGACCCTCAGAGAAGTCAGTAGCTACGAGCGCTTGCGGCGGCTGAAACCTAGTCCGGCCAGGCCGATTCCGAGAAGCGCAGGCGAGCCCGGGTTCCAATGACGAGAGGCGCGGCGGCGCTCGCGGTTCTCGCGCTGCTCGCCGGCTGCGGCGGCAATGCGGGCGGACGCGATGCCGCGCACGTTCGATCTCGGAGTACGCCGCCAGCCGCGAAATTCCCCGCGTTGCGCGTCGCGTCGCGCGCGGTTGCCCGGTTCGACGGCGTGCAATGTACTACCGGCTGGCGTGAGAAATCCGTACGAGCTCGCCGACTATGCGCACAGCTTCTAGGCAGCCCCGCCGGCCGAACTGCTGCGGAAGCAACTCCTGCGATCGAACCCTGAAGGCCCCGGCGAGTGCACGCTGGAAATCGAGGTTCAGGAGTTCACGCAGGTTTTCTCTTCCAAAGGAATCCAGCGAAGCGCCCATGGAAATGCGCGTTGCGCTCGCGACCAGCCCGTCGCGCATCGGCTCGCGCGGCGTGACTGTGATCGAGCCCAATGCAGGGGGCGAGGCTTCATCGGGTGCAAAGGCGATGGTGCGTGCGGCCGATCGCGCGCTCGACGTGCTCTCTGCCTGGGTCGCAGCTCAATCCGGGTGCAGATGAGGTCTTCGAAGCGTCGAGGCGTACCTCGAGCTTCACCTTGATTCAATCACTGCCATCTGAAACCTGACTGTTAGGAGCAGAGAGTGGTGCATCAAAACTAGGTTCGTACCCAAAAAGCGTGCGGTGAGCAGCAGCGAGTACCACTAACGTGCAACAGCAGGTTTCCTTGGCTTTGGCCAACCTGACCATTCGCGGTGTCGCCATAAAGACCACGCTTCAAGGTATCTGCTCGCATGCTCGACGACGCAAGGCAGCGCAACCCTCATGCAAGCGACGCCGAGCTGAAGCTAAGCCTGGCCCGGAGCATCTGGGATCAGCAGCAGCTGGACGGCCGCGTGCGCGAATGGACGCTGCGCGAGCTGGTCCGGCAAGAGCTGAGTGCGTCGTAATGGCAAACCGCTACCGCGCGTGCAGGCAGATCGGCTGCCCGATGCTGACAAAGCGCCGGTGGTGCCTTTTGCATAACCGCCGTCACGCGGCCCTCCGAATTTCTAGGGAAGAAAAACATGGCTGACTTTTACGTAAAGAGCGGGGCCGGACCACCACCGGCATGTCGAACCCGCGCAAGCAGAAGCTCGAGGTCAGCATCACGCCGCAGGAGGCGGGCTACGTTCAGGTGCAGGTCTACCTTACGAAGTCTAACTACACGGTTTATGTAGATCCCGATCTTCCGATCGTCTGACCTGTTAAAGAAAGAGGGGAAAAAGCCAATGCCTAAAGCATTGCTGCCGGCCATAGTCGCGCCGTACGGATCTTCGAAGCGGCGTACTTTGGTCTGTGTTAACGTACCTCTGCGGGTCCGAACCGTCCACGGAGGCGGTGTAGGTCCTGCCCCGAGACCCCGGCCAGGAGCCGGGGTTTCACTTTATGACGCCCATTCGGTCCTTCGGATTCGCGGCCTTAAAGCAGATTGGCTCTAGAACCGAAAAAGCTTTGTGGATCCCAAGCGCGTTTTTTGACGGCAGCTGCCGTTCATGCCGAAGCAGCGCATATGAGCAGAAGTCGACGAGCTGGATGATCGTCGATCTATGCGATTGCTTGAACAACGGGTCCTCGATGATGCGATCGAGCGTGATGTTCTTCGTCGCTTCGCCAGTCAGCCATTCTCCGTACCGACTCGGGATGGGGTTGTAGGCTCCCATCTTCCGCACCAGCTTGATGTATTCCCATTCGTTCCCTTCGTCACAGATGAGCATTGCCCTGTCGTTTCGGACGTCGGCCTGCATCGTACGGTTGATCCTGTTGAGCAAACGCTCGAAAGCCCACTGCTGATTTCCGAGAGCTGCGTTGAAGAGGAGCGCGCCATATTGGCGAAGGCTTGCGACGAACTCCATGCACTGCATGAAAATTTCGGACCGCCGCTGGAGGCTTAGGTGGATGTGCGAAGGCCGGCCTCGGCCCGAGAGAAAATACGTCGCGTGGAGCTCTTTTCTGATCTTTATCCCGTGCTGCGTCCGTAAATAGCTGCGGAAGCCGGCGACAGCGAGATAGAACTCTTTCCATGCCGTATCAGGAACACCGAGCGCAGTGAACGTGTAAAAGTGGCCGTCCTGCGAGCCGTCGATGTAGAAGAGGTGCATCCGCCGGAAAAGCATAGCCTCATCCCATTCCCACGGCGCCGCGGCGGCATGGAGAAGCGGCCTGGCCCGGATGTTCTGGCGCCGTCGGGCGCTCGCTATGCGTGTTGCACGCGCGCCCCGCCTAGTGCTCGGCGCACCTGTCCCTTCTTCCTCGCGCCTTGGGGGCCTTGCGGCGGACTGCTGGCCCGGTGCTAGCCGGGTGGTCTTAGAGGATCGGGCGGGAAACCTGAAAGTCGCTTTTTCCCTATGATAATCTGGCGCGCCCGGCAGGATTTGAACCCACGACCCCCCTGGTTCGTAGGTAGGCGACCAAGCCCGCTTTGTCCATATTTTTTCCGTACATGCCGGCGCAAATTTGCTAGGTACCTGATTCTTTGGCGTCCCCACGGG
>CAWENY010000020.1:0-681366 GCA_963810475.1 uncultured beta proteobacterium
CGGGGAACCCCAAGCTTTATATACCAGCTACGCAGGCCGATTTCCGGGGTGGCGCTGCCGTGTCAACCTGGGGGCCTCGTCGTCTGCCAGTTCAAAGGAGACCTCGTGTCACTCTGAGAAGTCCTGCCATTTGTAGCTGCGGTGAAAATGGTAACCAGGCCGAAACCGTGTGCGCAGGCCAAATTGTGCGGGATGCAGCCACCCGGCGCGGTTGCATGAGAGCCAGATGTCGTCACGATCTAGTTTGAACCTGATCGTCGCGCCCGCAGGAGGATCGAGGCGGGAAAAATCGGAACGGCTTTCGAGTCTCGAACGCCTCGTCACCGAGCGGTAAGGACAAGCAAACCAAAATTTGCTGCGCACGAGCCATACGGTTGTGTGCTTATCCAACACACGACCCAGAGTAGCAGGCATGCCGTTTGCTGGCGAGGCAACCCTAGAGTGAAACTGCTTTATGACAAAGGGGTACTTTCGGACAAGGAGAAGCATCATGCATGGATTAGCGAAGCTTGGCTCGGCCGCCGCTTTGACGGTGGCACTCATGGGCGCTGCGCATGCGCAGCAATATCACCAGTATTTGCCTGATAAAGGAACATCAGAAATCGATTTCGCCGCGACCCTCAATTTTGAACCGACCGAGTCACAGGCCCTGTTCGGCCGCTACGGCTACTTCTTAAATCGCAATTTGCAGCTCGGCATAGATGCTTCCTTCGCAAGGATCGAGAACGGCAATACCGCAGAAACCTGGAATGCCGGCGTGTTCGGAAACTGGCACTTTCCGACCGCTTCACAGTGGTTGCCCTACGCGGGTCTGTTCGCCGGGGTTGCGGGTGGGTCGGACATCGATAGCTCGGTTGCATGGGGCGCGCAGGGCGGCGCGAAGTATTTCTTCAACCCGAACGTCGCGGGGTTTGCTGAACTCCGCTGGCGCGATTTGGAAGATAGCGATGAACAGTTAGGGATTTTCGTTGGTCTGTCGGTTTTCTTCCGTTAGGGAGATTTGCTGAAAATCAAAGGGTCGCTCGAGGCGACCCTTTTCGGCTTCCCGGCAGTCGCGGGCGTCCTGCGCGTTCGTAGGAGGCCGTAGGACGCTCCGCTTCGAGGGGGCCACTACCCTCGGCCCTCTCTTTGATACGGAGGTTTATAAAAGTTTGGCGTCCCCACGGGGGATTGCTAGCAATATAACCAGGATTTCCCTGCCGGTGGAAGCCTGGCTGAAGGCCGCTTAGACCCGTTGAGTCGGACTATTTCGCCGAATTGCGACTGTTAGCAATTTACTGCTGGCGGTCCTTCCGGGCTTGTTCCGCAGCTTGGCGCGCTTCTGTCGCCGAGTCGGTGGCCTGGTCGGCAGCGTTGACAGCCCTTTGTTCGGATTTGCTTGCGCGCTCCGCCGACTGACGCGCCAGTTCGGCGAAGGCACGCGCTTCTTCGGCCGAGCGGCGCAGGACCTCGAACTCCTGCCGGATTTCCTCTGCAAGAACCCGCAACTTCTCGGCCGACTTCCGATCCACCTCGCCCGCTACGCGAAGCAATTCGGCGTGTACGCGAGAGATCTCGGCACGCTCGCGATTTGTATTTGCGTCGACCCGGCCGCGTTCAGCGTTTTCGCGCTCAAGTTCCGCTCGCTGGCGCGCGTTTTCCTTGTCGTTTTCGTCCCCCACAAAAGCATCGTACCAGTAGTCGGCCGCTGCTCCTCGAACCGCTTGCCGCGAACAGTTGGCGTCCCCACGGCGATCCGCCGCAAAACCCGCCTTCAAATTCGTACGAAGGGTGTACCTAAAAGGCTTTCGGCGCCCGAAATAGCGGTTTCTCTTATCGGGCCTTATGTCTGCAAGGCGATCAATTCGGCGAGCCTCGGTTCGCTAGACTGGCCGACGCGTCAGGCGGGTAAGGGCCTCGGGTCGCCTTCCATGCAGTCGAGCCAGCGGCGGTCCCAGTTTTCGTTGATGAACCCCGTTCGCTCTCCGGTCAGCTCATGTGAGAGGCCGCCGGTGCCGAGGATCGCTACGCGGCATTCGTCACGATAGCTGAGGATCGCGCGCCGAACCGCTCGCGCGCATGCGCTTCGTTTCATAGTACGTTTCGACGCGGGGAGGTTTTTTCTGTGCACGCCATGGCGGCCGAACGGGAAGTCGATCTGCTTGTCGCCGGCGCCGGCCCGGCCGGCATGACCGCGGCACTGGTGGCCTCGCTCGAAGGCCTCGAGGTGCTGGTGTGCGAGAAGTCGGAGCAGGTGGGCGGCACCGGGGCGACCTCGGCCGGGACGCTCTGGATACCGGGCAACAGCGAGAGCCGCGCGGCGGGCTACGACGACCGGCCGCAGGACGCCGCGCGCTACCTCGACGCGCTCATCGCGGGCCCCTCGGACCGCGCGCTGCGCGAGACGTTCCTCGCCACCGGTCCCGAGGCTCTCGACTATCTCAGCGGGCGGACCGAGGTGCAGTTCGTGCCCTGCGGCACGCATCCGGACTACCGCAGCGAGCTGCCGGGCGCGGCGGCCGCGGGCCGAGCCGTAATCCCGAAGCCTTTCGACGGCCGGCTGCTGGGCGCGGATTTCGCTCGCGTGCGGCCGCCGATGCCGGAATTCATGCTGCTGGGCGGAATGATGGTGGGCAAGCTCGACATCCCGCCGCTGGTCGGCCGATTTCGATCGCTCGCCAACTTCGCATACGCGGCGAAGCTCGTGCTGCGCTACTTCGCCGATCGCCTGCGCTACCCGCGCGGCACCCGGATCATGATGGGCAACGCGCTCGTCGGGCGTCTCTACTACAGCCTGCGCGAGCGCGGGGTACCGATCCTCTTCGGCACTGCCATCGTCGACGTGCTGCGCAGCGACGGCGGGCGCGTTGCAGGTGCTCGCCTCACGCGCGGCGGCAAGGACCTCACGGTCAAGGCGCGCCGGGGCATCGTGCTTTCGACCGGCGGCTTCGCGCGCAACCCGAAGTTTCGCGCCGCCTTCATGCCGCAAGCCATGCCCGCCTACTCGCTGAGCTGCGAGACGAACTGCGGCGACGGCATCGCGATCGGCGAGCGGCTCGGCGCGCGCATCGCGCCCGAAGAGCACGCGCAGGGCGGGCTCTGGACGCCGGTGTCCATCACCACGCGGCGCGACGGCAGCAAGGGCCTCTATCCGCACCTCGTGCTCGACCGCGCCAAGCCGGGCCTGCTCGCGGTCAACGGTGCGGGCCGCCGCTTCGTCAACGAGGCCGCCTCGTACCATGATTTCGTCGAAGCCATGCTGGCGAGCCACCGGCGGGTGCCGTCGATTCCCGCGTGGCTGATCTGCGACGCGACCTTCATCCCGAAGTACGGCCTGGGAAACATCTATCCGGGCACGCGCGACCTGCGCCCGTTCGAGCGCAACGGCGACGTCGTCGCCGGCCGCACGCTGGAGGAGCTCGCGCGCAAGATCGGCGTGCCAAGCGATGCGTTGCGCGAGACGGTCGCGCGCCATAACCACTATGCCGAGACCGGCGTCGACTCGGACTTCGGCAAAGGCGCCACCGAGCTCAACCGCTTCAACGGCGACCCGGCCCACAAGCCCAATCCCTGCATCGGCGCACTCGCCAAGGCGCCGTTCATCGCGCTTGCGGTCTGGCCGGCCGACCTCGCGGTCAGCACCGGGCTCGCCACCGACGCCGATGCGCGCGTCGTCGATGCGCAGCGCCGTCCGATCGAAGGCCTCTACGCCTGCGGCAACGACATGGCCTCGGTCATGGCCGGCGCCTATCCCGGCCCCGGCACCACGCTCGGCCCGGCGCTCGTGTTCGCCTATCGGGCGGCGATGCACGCGGCCGGCCGGTAGCTTGGGTGCATGGCGGGAACGCGCGACGGCAAAGCGGTGGATTGGCTGGAATGGCGTCCCCACGGGGATTCGAACCCCGGTTACCGCCGTGAAAGGGCGATGTCCTAGGCCTCTAGACGATGGGGACTGCGGCCGTCGTTACTGCGGGTCGGGCTGGTGGAGGTAACCGGGATCGAACCGGTGACCTCTTGCATGCCATGCAAGCGCTCTCCCAGCTGAGCTATACCCCCAACCAAGGGGCGAAATTATACGTGAACCGACCCCCTGGCGATCAACCCTTGCAGGGTCCGAGGCGCTTGCCGGTGACTTTCGTGCGCAGCTCGAATTTCTGCCCCTGGACCTCGCCGTTCATCACGGTTTCGCCGTCCATCGTCGACGCCGTCATGCGCGCGGTGCCGTTGCCGCGCATCTTCGCGGCCGGGCATTCCATCTGCCAGCTGTAGCTGTTCGCGGGTTTTGGCGCCGGGAGTGATCTTGCAGTCGCTCTGCGGGCCCGGGTTCGACATCCAGCGGTCCGGGTTGGCGGCCTCCTCCTTCGGGATGCAGCGCCGGAAGCTGGCGTTCTGCGGCCCCGGGAAGAGGCGCGAGGTGGAGACGGAAGTGAACTCCCATTCGCCCGCCTCGATCTGCGCCATCGCGGGGCCGCAGGCGATCAGGGTCAGCATTGCCAGCCAGAGCTTTTTCATCAGTCGGTCTCCAGGAACTGCCCGAGCCGCAGCAGCACGGTGTCGCGCCCGAGGAGCTCGAGCACCGCATCGATCGAAGGCGTCTGCGTGCGGCCGGTGACGATGTGGCGCAGCGGCATCGCGAGCTGCGGCATCTTGAGGCCGCTCGACTTCACCGTGTCCTTGATCGCGGCGTTGATCGCCGCGCGCTCCCACGACACCGAGCCGAGCCGCGCTTTCAGCGTGCGCAACGCCTTCAGCGCGTCGGTGCTCCATTCCGCGGGCGGCGGCTTCACCTCCAGCGTGTAGAACAGCATCGCCTCCTCCGCGAGCTGCGCCACCGTATTCGCGCGATCTTTGACGAGATTGATGACCCTCGGAAGCTGCGGGCCCGCGGCGAGCTGCACGCCGCGCTTGCGCAGCTCGGGCTCGACCAGCGCGGCGAGGCGCGCGTCCGGCGCGCCTTTCAGGTACTGCTGGTTGATCCAGGCGAGCTTCTCGGGATTGAACTGCGCCGGCGAGCGGGAAACGTGGCCGAGATCGAACCAGGAAACAAAGTCCTTGATGGAAAAGATCTCCTCGTCGCCGTGCGACCATCCCAGGCGCGCGAGGTAGTTGACCAGCGCTTCGGGCAGATAGCCGTCGTCGCGGTATTGCGTGACGCTCACCGCGCCGTGGCGCTTCGACAGCCGCTCGCCGTCGGCGCCGAGGATCATGGGAACGTGCGCAAACGCCGGCAGGGCCTTTCTTGAGCGCATTGAAAATGTGGATCTGTCGCGGGGTATTGTTCACGTGATCGTCGCCGCGGATCACGTGCGTGATGCCCATGTCGAGGTCATCCACCACCACGCCGAAATTGTAGGTCGGCACGCCGTCGGCGCGCAGCAGCACGAGGTCGTCGAGCTCCGCGTTGGGGAAGGCGATCGGCCCCTTCACCAGGTCGGTCCAGCCGACTTCGCCTTCCTGGGGCGTCTTGAAGCGCACCGGCGCGGGGCCGGTGCCGCGATACTTCTGGCCGATCGCGCGGTCGTAGCGCGGCTTTTCGCCGCGCGCGGTTTGCTGCGCGCGCAGCGCATCGAGGTCCGCCTTGGGCATGTAGTCGCGATACGCGTGCCCGGCGGCGATCAGCTGCTCCGCGACTTCGCGGTAGCGCTCGAGCCGCTTCATCTGGAAGAACGGCCCCTCGTCCCAGTCGATACCGAGCCATTTCATGCCGTCGAGGATGGCGTCGACCGATTGCTGCGTCGAGCGCTCGAGGTCGGTGTCTTCGACGCGCAGGATGAAGGCGCCGCCGTGGCGCCGCGCGTAGGCCCAGGAGAAGAGCGCGGTGCGCGCGCCGCCTATGTGCAGGAAGCCGGTGGGGCTCGGCGCGAACCGCGTGCGCACTGCGGCGGTGTTCATTACTCCGTACCGCCGTCGACCGCGTAACGCTGCGCGCGCCAGCGCAGCATGCCGCCCGAGAGGTTGGCCACCTTGTCGAAGCCGGCCTTGCCGAGCAGCACCGTGGCCTGCGCCGAGCGCGCCCCCGAGCGGCAGACCACGACCAGCGGGGCGGTTTTCTCCAGCTCCGCGATCCTGTCCTTCAAGCTTCCGAGCGGAATCAAACGTGCGCCGGGGACATGACCCAGCGGTCCGTTGAATTCCGCGGGCTCGCGCACGTCGACGATCCGCACCTCGTGCAGGTGCTCCTCGAGCCAATGCGGCTGCACTTCCCAGATGCCGGCGAAGGTGTAGGTGAGCGGCGCCCAGTCAGGATCCTGCGCCGTTTGATGCAATGGCTTTCCGCACTTGAGGTTCGCCGGAACCGCCGCCTCCATCTGCTTCGGGTGCGCAAGGCCGAGGTGCGTCATGTAGCCGACGAAGTCCTCCTCACCGATCGATTCCGCGAGGCGCGGGTTGAAGAGCTTTTCCTCGCCGACGCTGGTGACGCTCAGCCCGCGGTAGTCATGTCCCGGATACACCAGGCAGCGTTCGGGCAGGGAAAAGATGCGCTCGCGCACGCTGCGAAAGAGCGTGTGCGCGTCACCCTCCTGGAAGTCGGTGCGGCCGCAGCCGCGGATGAGCAGCGCGTCGCCGGTGAACGCCATCGACTGGTCGTCGAGCACGTATGTCATGCAGCCGCTGGTGTGGCCGGGAGTCGCCAGGGTGTCAACATGCCTCTTCCCGAAGGGGATCTTCTCCTCAGAAAGCAGATACCTATCCGCCCCCTCCGCCCCGCCCGCCTTCGAGACCGCGATCCGGCTGCGCAGCTTGTCGCGCAGCAGCCAGGCGCCGGTGACGTGGTCGGCGTGCACATGGGTGTCGAGCGTCCAGGTGAGCTTGAGACCGAGCTCGTCGATCAGCGCCGCGTCGCGCCGCGCCTGCTCGAACACCGGGTCGATCAGCAGCGCTTCGCGCGACGCCGGGTCGGCGAGGAGATAGGTGTAGGTCGACGACTGCGGATCGAATAACTGGCGAAAAATCATAACGGCAGCCTGAAGATCATGGGCGAACTTTACACCCGCCGCTTTTGCTAGAATCTTTCCCTGCTGTGCCGGGTGCTTAGCTCAGTGGTAGAGCACTTCCTTCACACGGAAGGGGCCACAGGTTCGAACCCTGTAGCACCCACCAACATTCAAGGACTTATCGAAAATCTGGGCCTTGAGTATGAAAAAGGTGTGAAACTAAACTGCGGTTTGTGCCGGGCAGATAAAGTTCCGCCGCGATGATGACCGCAGCAGGTCGCCGACTCGTCTTCGCGCTTGCCCTGGGAGGCGCGCTGAGTGTTCCGCTCGAGCTCGAAGCGCAAGAAAAAAAGACTGCGCGCATCGGGCGCTTGTCACCCCTCTCCGCCGAAGCCGACGCGGCCAACCTGGCGGCGTTTCGCGAGCGCATGCGCGAGCTGGGATGGACCGAAGGCCGCAACGTCACCGTCGAGACTCGCTTCGCGGACGGCCAAGCGGCTCGCTTGCCCCGGCTCGCGGAAGAGCTGGTGCGGCTGCGCGTCGATGTCATCCTCGCCGGCTCGAGCGCAGGAGCCTTGGCGGCGAAGGCAGCGACGACGGCGATCCCGATCGTCATGGTGACCACCGGAGACCCGGTCGCCGACGGCATCGTGAAGAGCCTTGCGCGCCCGGGCGCCAACGTGACCGGCGTGACCGCGATCGGCCAGGCGCTGAACACGAAGCGCTTGGAGCTCATCAAGGAGGCCGTGCCGGGCGCCAGCCGGGTCGGCGTGATCGCCAATCCCGGCTCGCTCTACACCGCTCAGCTCGTCGAGGATAGGGAGCGCGCTGCGCGCACTCTGGCCCTCGACGTCCGGCTGTTCGAGGTCCGCGAGCCGAAGAACTTCGAGGCGGCGTTCGCCGCAGTGCACACCGAGCGGATGGACGCGCTCATGGTGCACACCAATGCGCTGTTCATTACGCACCGCAAACGCATCGTCGAGCTTGCGGCGCGGAACCGGGTGCCGGCGGTCTACGGCGAGCGCGAGTTCGTGGAGGCGGGCGGCTTGATGTTCTACGGCGCGAGCCTCCGCGACATGTACCGCGATGCCGCGGTGTACGTGGACAAGATCCTGAAAGGCGCGAAGCCTGCAAACCTGCCGATCGAGCAGCCGGCGAAGCTCGATCTCATCATCAACATGAAGGCGGCAAAGGCGCTCGGCATCGCCATTCCGCCCTCGGTCCTGGCGCGGGCCGATCGCATCGTGGAGCACTAGCCGCCCAGGCGCGGAAGAGCAGGCGCCCCTGGCAGGAGGTGTGGCCGCCGTGCCCCGCCTGCGTACCTTGTGGTCCCGATGCTTCCGACCGTCATTCTGATCGGACTCGCCGCAACTACTCTAACGACCGAAGTTTCAAGAGAACCCGTGTCCCTCACGGTGGCACACGCGCCGAGCTTTCGGAACATGAACTGCCCCCCTTTTTTTAGCTGTCGTGCAAGCGTCAGGGCTTTGAAATGAGCTTCGTAACGAGGCAGGTGGGGAGCGTCCACGTCGTCTGCGTGGTGCTCAGGTGAAGCCTGCGGCACGGTATTGCTGCCGGAACCGACGGCATCCGCCGGACGTGATGCGGCCCGTGACTTGCAAGCCAACGAGGTAGGCGGCGCTCGGCGGCGGTCGTGGGCATGCTGGTTGGAGGAGGAACCCGCCGTCGGCGCGCCGCCGTGAGGCCGGGCGTCCCCGTTCGGGCATGCTGCTTGCCACATATCGGCATGGAAGACAGAGAGCTGTACGTCGAGACGATTTGTGCCCTAGTCGAGTACTTCGGTAGCTATCAGAAGCTCGCCTCGGTCCTCAACGTGCGGGTCGAGGATCTTTCCAACTGGTCTCAAGGGAAAGATAGACCACCGACGCACATCTTCCTGAAAATTGTGGACTTTGCCCGCAGCGAAAACATTCAGATCCATGGCTAACGCGCAGCACTTGGGTGGCTGACAGTGCCGAGTAAGCGAACTGGTATTTCCCCGCAGCGCCGATCCAAGCGTCCTTCGGGCCGCTGCCAACGAACTGATACCACAAAACAGCAACTACTCCGGAGTGCAATTGACTCTGTGGGGCTGCGCGACGTTTCGCGCGTGACGATGGCGTCGCCTGACGTAGTTGAAGGTTGGACGAATGGGCAGGCTTCAATGCCCGAAGGCAAGCTACTCCTGCTTGCGGTCTTCCTAGAGAACCTGGACACGGAGAACGGCGGGTAAGCCTGCCGAGGTGGCGGGAATAAGCTGCGAACCATCGGGAAAGGAGCCCCTATGGCTGACGAGCGCCCGTCGCCGCCACAAGGGCCAATGCGCGTGGCGGTGTACAAGGAATCAAATCGCCAACGGTAGCGCGATACCGCCGCCGCATGTGCGCCGAAGGCGTTTGCGTCCCGCTCGCATTCCTTACACCTTTTTGCGTATCCGGAAGACTATCCATCGATTAGTCGATGGAGGGCTGACTATGCCACTAGTAAGGTGTCCTCCATGACAACGAAAAAGCAGGAGATCGCGCAGCGTGCCGTCGACCTAGTGGGACATGTCGAGCTCGCGGAGCAGCTCAACGTTCCGTCTTGGGTGGTCGAAGCGTGGATGTACGGTGGTATCGACATGCCGGACAGCAAGTTGATGGACCTCGCGGCCTTTCTCTTAAACGCTAGCCGCTCCAGGGTACCGATCTAGGGATTGAGGAATCGGCAGGCTTTGAGACAGCAGCCTGCCAGCGCCGCTAAAACCCGTTCCACCCGGGCGTCTCTGTACTCATTTCCGCGCGTCCAGCGCCACGAACGGGCTTCCGGTGTTCGTGCCATCCCGCTCCGGCGCGAAGGCCGAGGTCAGGTGCGTTTCACCGCTCGCGTTTACCATCGTATGGCGCTCGTGACGGTGCAAAGGGTTGGAGCGGGCGTCGCAGCGCGCCAACGCCGTACCGGCGCCCGCAGACGGTGAATTCATCACATCCCAGTGTCGCATTCGGTCATAGAGCACCCGCAAGGGGGTGAGCTATTTTGGCGCCGTAGGCAAAGGAGGGATGCGATGAAAGCGATTACCGAGTACTTGTACTTTGTGGTCCCGATGCTTCCGACCGTCATTCTGATCGGGCTCGCCGCAACTACTCTGACGACCGAAGTTTCAAGAGAACCCGTGTCCCTCACGGTGGCACACGCGCAAAAAGGGTAGCAGCCCAGGGGTCCTAGCGCGTAATACCCGGCAGCGGCGTCGCCCACGCCGGGCCCGGTTCCCGAAAGGGGCCGGGCCATTTTTTTTCCTGCCTAACGGGCTGCCTTCCCTGGCATAGGGACAAGGGGTGACGCGCGTTGTTACGTTGCACAGGCCCAGCCGAACAGAGGGAAAGACTAGGGAACCGCTTTAGCCCCTCATCCGTCCTTCACACGGAAGGGGCCACAGGTTCGAACCCTGTAGCACCCACCAACGAACCGAGCGGACCTAGTACCTTCAAGGCACCCGGCTCCGCTGTTACGCTGCGGTCATGCGCAAGTACATGCCCAACCTGGTCGTCCTCGCTGCTTTCGCTGTGGTCGCCATCATCGGCACTCTTGCATTCCTCATCGCCGGGAAGCTCGCGCTGCTTTTCGATCCCGCCGCGAAGGACTCGCACCTCTCGGCCTTCATGATTGCCATCACCGGCGTCGCGGTGGCGGTTGCTTCCGCATTCCCCATTGTCAGCCGCGGTATGCCCTGGCTGACCGCGCATCTGGAGCGCGTCTGGCCGCAGCGCCCGCCAGAGCAGCCGATTTCGTAGTTCTCTGATGCTGCAGGCCGATGTCCTGGTGATCGGATCCGGTGCCGCCGGGATGTACGCCGCCATCACGGCGGCGCGCGCCGGTGCCAAAGTGCTGATCGTCGATCGCAGCCTGATCGGGCGCGGCGGCGCGACCGTCATGGCGCAGATGACCGTGGCGGTCGCGGTGGGCGAAGAAGAACCGGACCACTGGGAGCACCACCTTGCCGATACGCTGAAGGCGGGCCGCGGCCTTTGCGACCCGGCGCTCTCGCGCCTGCTCTGCGAGCAGGGTCCGGCATGCATCCGCGAGATGGACGAGTGGGGAATCGGCTGGGCGCGCAGGGACGGGCATCTCGCGCAGGTCCATGCGCCAGGGCACGACCGCAAGCGCTGCGTTTACGTCGACTTCCTCAATACCGGTCCCGCTGTCTCGAAGACGTTGCGTGCCCGGGTGCAGCGCATCGCGGAAGTGCAGCGAGTCGGCGACCTGCTGATAACCGAGCTCGCCATGCGCGATGGCGTCTGCGTCGGCGCGCACGCAACGCATGTGTCCACCGGCGCCGCGGTGCCGATCGCGGCAAAGGCGACCATCGTCGCGACCGGCGGGCTCACGCGCCTGTACGCGCGTAACAGCGCTTCGATCAACATGGGCGGCGATGGTTACGCGCTCGCCTTGCGCGCGGGCGCCGAGCTCATCGACATGGAGTTCGTGCAGTTCTTTCCCATCGGCCATCTCGCGCCGCGGCTGGTGGGCATGGACCCGATCATGTGGGACCCGTTCCGCTACAAGCTGGGCGGCCGGCTCCTCAACTCTGAAATGAAGGAGTTCCTCCCGGAAGAAGGTCGCTACACCTCCGCGCGCGATCTCGCGACCTACGCCATCCTCCAGGAAGTTGCCGCGGGTCGCGGCTCGCCGCACGGCGGCGCATGGCTTTCGTTCCAGCACTGCAGCGAGCCGGTGCTGCGCGAGGCGTTCGGGCCGGTGATCAAGCGCCTGGCGGAAAACGGCATCGACCTTACGCGCCAGCCGATCGAAGTGGCGCCGATCGCGCACTACCACATGGGCGGCATCCGCGCGGACACGGACATGCGCACGACCGTGCCGCACCTCTTTGCCGCCGGCGAGGCAGTGGGCGGTGCGAACGGCGCCAACCGCCTTTCCGGCAACGCAATCACCGAGGCGTTCACGTTCGGTCAGCGCGCGGGCGAGCGCGCGGCGGCGCTGGCCGCGCGCACGGCAACGCCCCGCTCCCCGGAGCCTGCATCGGCGCCCGCTTCCCGCACGAGCGATGTCAATCCGGCGGCGGAAATCGCGTCGCTTCAGGCGCTGATGCACGCCCACGTGGGGCCGCTGCGCACGCGGGCCGGCCTGGAAAAAGCTCTGGAACACATCACGGCGCTGGCGCCGCTCTGCGCGGAGCTCGGCGCCCCGCGCGCCGGGCTCGACGCCGAGTGGATCGATTTTTGCGACTTGCGCAACATGCGTCTGGTCGCCGAATGCGTCGCGAGGGCCGCGCTCTTGCGCGAGGAGAGCCGCGGCGCGCATCAGCGCGACGATTTCGGCCAGACGAGCGAAGCGTGGCAGCAGCACCAGACGATTCGCCTTGCCGGCGAGCAGGTGCACATTGCAAGCCAAGCTTAAGATCTGGCGCGGGGCGGCCGGCGAGACCGGCCGCTTTACGCATTATGAAGTGCCGTTCGAGGCGGGCCAGACCGTGCTCGACGGCCTGCGCTGGATCCGCGTGCACCGCGACCCGAGCCTCGCCATCCGCTTTTCGTGCATCAACGCCAACGCGTGTAAGGAATGCATGATCCGGGTGGATGGAAAAACCGTCTACGCCTGCACCACGCGCCTTGCGCAGGGCGAGATGACGCTCGAGCCGCTACCCAACAAGAAGCTGATCAAGGACCTGGTCACCGAGATCGCGCCGCCCGACGAGCGGCTGAGCTAGGCCCGCTCCTTGCTATCGCTTCCCGGCTAGGCAACATGCTGACGCTGCTATTCACATCGCGGGAATCGACGGACACTCCAGTGAAAATCGGTCCGGTCCCTGGCGTGCGCATAGAAGGCAACACCCTGCGCCATGCACAAAGCGACGCCGTATTGGCGCAATGGGATGACCATGTTTGGATGATCGACGGCAAGAGGTACTACCGCGCCGACTGCGCAGGGCCAGTGACGATCAATCTCGAAGGATGCGAGGCAACCCCGAAGCGCTTCGCCGCCGAGCATTTTTCGCTGTACGACGGCATGGTCTATGTCGATCGAGCGGTATTTGCGCAGCTGAACTCGTCCAACCAATGGTATGTCCAGCGCGCGAGCACCGAGTGCCCCCAGCTGCTGCTCCTGCCACCACGAGGGCTAGGCGCGTAAGATGTAGCGATGAAAAAAACTCTGGCGGCGCTCGCCGCGGCTCTGATTTCGTTTGCCTGCTGTGCGCCCGCGCTCGCGCAGGGCTATCCCAGCCAGCCGGTCAAGATCCTGGTGGGTTTTCCGCCGGGCGGCACCACCGACGTGATGGGGCGGCTCGCCGCGCAGGAACTTGCAGTGCAGACCGGCAAGCCGTTCGTAGTGGAAAACCGGCCGGGAGCCAGCGGCTCCATCGCCGCCGGCGCGGTCGCGAAGTCGGCGCCCGACGGCCACACGCTCATCATGGTGCCGAGCACATACGGCACCGCAAGCGCGCTCTACGACAACCTGCCCTACACCGAAAGCGAGCTCGTGCCGGTGGGCCTGATCGGCAGCACGCCTTATGTATTCGTCGTGCATCCCTCGATCCCGGTGTCGAGCTTCGGCGAGCTCATCCAGCTGCTGAAGAAGAATCCGGGCAAATACGAGTTCGCCTCTTCCAGCCCTGGCACCGCACAGCACCTCGGCGGCGAGCTGGTGAAGCGCATGGCGGGCGTCGACATGCTGCACGTGCCCTACAAAGGCAGCGGCGCCCTGCTTCCCGACCTGCTCTCCGGCCGCGTGCCGATGATGTTCGAGAACGTCGCCATCATGACGCCGCACATCAAGAAAGGCTCGCTCAAGCCGCTGGCGATCTCCAGCGCGAAGCGCTCGGCGTTGCTGCCCGGTGTGCCGACCGTCGCCGAGGCCGGCCAGGGACTCGAAGGCTTCGAAGTACTGGGCTGGTTCGCGCTGATGGCGCCGTCGAAGACACCGCCGGAAGTTCTGCGCTTCCTCAATGCAGAGCTCAACAAGATGATCACCAAGCCGGCGATCGTCACGCGCTTCCAGGAGCTCGGCGCCGAGCCGATGGGCGGCACGGCCGAGCAGGCCGCCGCCTACATCCGCGCGGAGCAGGACAAGTGGGGCAAGGTGATCCGCGAAGCGGGGATCAAAGCGAACTAGTCGTGTAGCGCCGCGACCGACTTCTTGTCGGCGGCGGGCGCGGGGGCGCTCTTCATCTGCGCGGCCGCGGTATCGGGATCGAGGTAGCGGCCGTAGTAGTCGCCCATGCAGGAGGTGCGGATCATGTGCCGGATCTCCGCCGGGTCGTAGTCGCCGACCGCGAGGTGCACCAGGCAGCGGTTGTCCCACATCACCAGGTCGCCGATCGTCCAGTAGTGCCGGTAGGTATGGCGCGGCTGCACCGAGTGCTCGCACAGGAACTTGACGATCGGCTTGCTCTCCGCCTCCGAGAGCCCGAGGAAGTTGCGCACGCGCTCGTTGACGTAAAGCGCCTTGCGGCCCGACTCCGCATGCAAGCGCACTGCCGGATGCACGACGGGCGGATTGAGGCGGCGGAACTCGTTCGCCACTTCCGGACCGCGCTTGTCGAGACCCTCGATCAGGCTCGCGTCGTGCACCGCCTCGAGGCCGTCGAGGAATTCGCGCATCTTCGGCGACAGCCGCTCGTAGGCGAGATACATGTTGGCGAACATGGTGTCGCCGCCCACCGAGGGCTTCTCGACGCAGTACACCGCCGTGCCCTTCGCCGGGACGCAGCGTGTAGGAGAGATCGGTGTGCCAGTTCTGTCCCGAGTTATAGGTCGGCGACGGCTTGCCGTTGGTGCGCTTGTTGGTGAGGACGAAGACCTCGTTGAACTCCGGATGCCGGTTGAACGGCTGCGTCGCGTAATCGTCGAGCTCGCCGAAATTGCGCGTGAACGCCACCAGCGAGCGTGGGTCGAGCTTCTGGCCGGGAAACACCAGCACCAGGTTTTCGAGCCAGGCCTGGCGGATGGCCTCGAGGTCAGCGGCGGAAACCGGCTTGGAAAGATCCACCCCGGTGACGCGGGCGCCGCAGGCGTAGCCGAGGCGCTGGATGGTCAGGTTCGGCATGCGGCGAGTATAGCGCCCGGCGTACGTGGACGCCGACGCGCTGTCGCCGAAAAACGACAGGATGTCTTTGATTTTAAGGGTTTATCTCCTTGGCTGAGCATGGCAGTTGCAGAAACAATGAGAGGTGGAACTGAACCCGCAAAGCACGCCAAGCGCCGGACACCGCGTCCTCGTGGTCGATGATGACATCGACACGGCGCAAACCCTTTTCATGCTGTTGCTCGACATGGGCCACGACGCCGCTTATGCGACGGACGGGAAAGGGGCGTTGCAAATGGCGCGCAAGCTGCAGCCGGAGTTCGTCCTCCTGGACATCGGGCTGCCGGATCTGGATGGCGGCGAGGTCGCGTCCCTCCTGAGGAAAACTCCGGGTTGCGAGAACGCCGTGATCATTGCCTTGACGGGGTTGGGCGATGAACAACGGCCCCGAATGCTTCAGTCCGGCTGTGACGCGTTCTACACCAAGCCGCTGGAAATCAATCTGATCGAGGGCTTGCTGAAGCGTTGAGCGCGGCAACCGCTGCCGGCGTTGACACGGCAAAAGAAACAAGGACAGACTTCGCTCTCTCCGGGGAGGAGACCATGTCCACGCTGCATCGCGTTGTCCTGTTCCTGCTTGCTTGCTTCGCTTTCATTCCACTGCAGGCCGCCGCGTGGGAGCGCGGCAAGGCGTCGCTCTTCGCCACCCTGCCCGAGGGCGCGCGGTTTCCCGAGGGCATCACGGCCAATCCGGCGGGCGGCGATATCTTCGTCGGAACTTTCGACGCGGGCTCGCCGAACAACCAGCTGCTGCGCTTCGATCGCCACGGCAGGCTGGAAGCGGCGCGCGCCTTCGGCACCACGCCGTTGCTCGGCCTGGAGTTCGATCGCGACACCCGCAAGGTCTATATCGCCGCGGTCGGCGATTTTTCCGGCACCGGCTCGAGGATCCAGCGTATCGCGGCGAATTTCGATGCGGGCACGCCGATCGAGGACGTCGCGCTGATCCCGGCGATCGGCGCGCCGGGCCCGCGCCTGGTGCCGAATCCCGACGGCAGCACCGACACCATCACCTTCGGCGACAACGCCCGCGTTCCGAATGCCCTGACCTTCGACCGCGCGGGAAATCTGTACGTTTCCGATTCATTCCAAGGCGCGATTTTCCGCATCGAGAGTCCGGCGACCTGCGCACCGGCTTGCGTCGTCACCACGCTCGCCCATGACCCGCTCCTCGCCACAGCCGGCTTTCCGCCGTTCGGCGCCAACGGCATTGCTCTCAATCGCGACGAGTCCGCGCTCTTCATCGCCAATACCGGAGACGACCGCGTCCTGAGGCTCGACATGCAGTCGCGAGCGATCACGGTATTCGCCGAAAGCATCAACGGCGCGGACGGCCTCGCATTCGACGAGCGCGGGCGGCTGTGGGTCGCCGCGAACCAGGCCGACGAGCTGGTCGCGCTGAACGAAAACGGTCGCGTGATCGCCAAGCTGGGCGACTTCGAGGGAATCCGCAAGAACGGAGCGCCCGATGGCCTGCTGTTCCCGGCGAGCATCGTCATCCTTGGCGACGACATCTTCGTAACGAATCTGGCATTGCCACTCACCCCGACTGCCGGCGACGAGCCCGAGGAAGACGTCCGCCGCTACACGATCTCGCGCATCCGCGCGCGCATTCCGGGACCCGATCGCCAGGATTAGTTCTAGGGCAGCAGCACGAGCGGCCCGGTGGTCTGCCCGCTCTCGAGCAGGCGGTGCGCCTCGGCCGCGCGCTCGAGCGGCAGGCACTGCGGCTCGGGGGCGCGCAACGCACCGCTCGCGAGCATCTCGAACAGCTCTTGCGCCGCGGCCTGCAGCTCGGTGGCGGTCGCGGTGTAGTCGCTGAAGCGCACCCAGGTGAGGAGCAGGCTGCCGCGGTCGCGCAGCTCGTTCACCTGGAACGACGGCGCCAGTCCGGAAGAATTGCCGAAGCAGACAAAGTGGCCGCGCGGCGCGAGGCAGGCGAGCGAGCCGTGCCAGGTGTCGCACCCGACCGAGTCGTAGACCGCCGCTGCGCCGCCGCCTGAGAGCTCGCGCACGCGCGCGGACCAGTCGTCGCGCCCGCGCACGAGCACTTCTTCGTATCCGGCGGCGCGCGCCGCGGCCACCTTCGCTTCGGAGCCCACCGTGCCGATGGCATGGGCGCCGATCGAGCGCAGCCACTGGCCGGCGAGCGTGCCCACGCCGCCCGCCGCCGAATGAAACACCACCCAGGCGCCGGGCGGCACGCGAAACACGCGCCGCAGCAGCGTCTGCACCGTGAGGCCCTTCAGCAGCAGCGCGGCCGCCGTTCGCTCCGACACGCCCGGCGGCAGCGCCACGCAGCGCTCCGCCGGAAAGTTGCGCACCTCGCGATAGGCGCCGATCGGCGCCGAGGCGTACGCGACCCGATCGCCGACGCGAAAGCGCTCGACGCCGTCGCCCAGCGCTTCGACCACGCCCGCGGCTTCCATGCCGAGCACCAGCGGCATCGGCATGGCATGCAGCGGCGCATAGTCGCCGCGCCTGCCATGCACGTCGGTGAAATTGACGCCGATCGCCTTATGGCGGATGCGGATCTGTCCCCTGCCCGGCGCTTCCGCCGGCGCGTCGCGCGCCTCGAGCACTTCCGGGCCGCCGAAGCGGCTGATTGCGATTTCGAGCGCCATCTAGCGTCTTCCTCCGAGGAGCCGCGCCGCGACCACAAGCTGCACGAGCAGCGAGACCGCGAGGGCGGCGGAGTAGCCCCGCGGGTCCCAGCCGCCCGATTCGGTGCGCGGCCAGAAATCGAGCACCCAGCCGACGGCGGCCTGCAGCACGAACGCGCCTACGAGCGTGAGCGTGTTGACCGCCGTCGCCACGCGCGCAGTCTGATCGGGCGGGAACATCTGGCCGACGGTGATGTAGCCCGCCGTGGCGCCGGCGACGCAGAAGGCGAACAGCATCCACAACGCGCCAACCACCAGCGGCGCGGCCGGCTGCAGCATCAGCCCGATCTGCGCCACGACCTGTCCGGCGGTGCAGACGAGCGTGACCAGCATCGGCGGAAGCCCGAGCGCCTTGGCGCGGCTCGTCGCCGCGCCGACGAGCAGCGCGGCGACCATCATGGTCAGCGTGTAGGCGAGGAGCGTGTTCGCGCTTTGCCGGCTGTCGTAGCCGGCCACGTCGCGCAGCCACGGCCCGGCCCACAGGCCGAGGTAGGCGAAATTGAGCACCGACAGCATGGCCACCGCGGGTGCGAAGCGCCAGAAGACGCGCGAGCCGAGGATCGAGCCCATGACGCCGAGCTCGGTCTTGATATCCGACTTGCTTCTTCCCCTGTGGGGCACCGAGAGCAGAATCCAAAACGCCGTGGCCGCGGACACGCCGCAAAGCACCCACAGCACGCCGCGCCAGCCGAGCGCCGGCAGCGCGGCCGCGACCGGCACGGTGGACAGCACGCTGCCCAGGCCGCCGATCGAGACCGCGATCCCGGTGACGAGGGCGACCTTCGCCGGCGCGAACCATTGCGCGTTCGCCTTGATGATGGCCATCAGGCCGGCGGAGATGCCGACGCCGAGGATCAGGCGCGCGACGACCAGGGCGGCGAAGCTCTCGGCGAGCGCGAACAGCGCGAACCCCGCCGCCGTCACCAGGCTCAACGCCGCCTGAACATTGCGCGCGCCGACCCGGTCGAGCGCCATGCCGCCCGGCAGCTGCGCCACCGCGTAGGCCGCGAGCATGCACGCGGCGAGCATCCCGAGCTCGCTCGCCGACAGCGCGAACTCCACCGCCAGCACCGGCCCGATGACCGCCAGCACCGTGCGCGCCGCCTGATTGATCAGCCCGAAGACCGCAAGCGGCAGCGTGACGCGGGTGAACAGGCCTTTAGAATCCGCATCAACCCCCATGGAACGCATCGTCGTGCCCCCTCCTCGTCCCGGCCTCGACATGGCCGCGGGCTACGGCTGGGTGCAGAGCACGGCGATCCGCGCCGGCGACTTCGTGTTCGTTTCCGGCGTGGTGGCGATCGATCCGGAAAGCGGCGAGCGGCTGAACGGCACGCTCACCAGCGAAGCGCATCGCGCCTTCCGCAACCTCCAGCTGGTGCTCGAAGCGGCGGGCTCGTCGCTCGAGCGGCTGGTGCAGGTGCGCGCGATGATCTACGACCGCATCGAATACGACGCGCTGAACCGCGTCTACCGACAGTACGTGCCGCAGGGACCGCCGGCGCGCACCGTCTGGAGCGTGCGCATCATCGACGCGTTCAAGGTCCAGCTCGACGCCGTCGCCCTGGTCTGACCGAGGAGCAAACCCATGCCTTCTACCCGCGAAATCATCGAGCCGAAAAACGAGCGCCTCAACGTTTCGCGCAACTTCAACCTGCCGCACAGCCCCGGCATCCGCGCCGGCGATTTCATCTTCCTCTCCGGCATGCTCTCGACCGACCCGAATACCGGCGAGCGCAGCCCCGGCACCATGGCGCACGAGACGCGGCAGACGCTCACCAACATGCGCCACCTGCTCGAATCGGCCGGCTCCTCGCTCGAGCGCGTGGTGAAGCTGAACGTGCTCGCTCTACGACATGCTCGAGTTCGAGAACATGAACGCGGTGTTCAGGCAGTTTTTTCCCGTGGATCCGCCCGCGCGCACCGTGTGCGGCGTGCAGCTCTCGGCGGGGATGAAGATCGAGATCGAATGCATCGCGCTCGCCGGGCCTTAGTACGTCGCCCCCGCGAAGGCGGGGGCCCCGTTTACGCCGCTTCATGGCTGCGCTCGATCTTGCGCTTGATGTGCTCGCCGGCGCTGATCGTCTCGTAGCGCGGCTTCTCCCCCGGCGCGAGGCAGGTCGGCACGCATTCGATGCGCTGGTCGTAGTTCGGATGCACGAACATGCCGATCGACAGGCGCCGGCTCTGGGCCCGGCCGAGCGGCGGATTTACCACCCGGTGCAGGGTCGAGGCCCAGCGTTCGTTGGTCCAGCGCGCCATCATGTCGCCGAGATTGACGACGAACTCCCCGGCGCGCGGCCGCACGGCGGACCACGAGCCGTCGGGCAGGCGCACCTCGAGTCCGCCTTCCGCGTCGGTGGCGGCGAGGATGGTCATCGCGCCGTAGTCGGTATGCGCGCCGGTGCGCAGCTGACCCGGTAGCGGCGGCTTCTCAAGCACCGGATAGTGATGGCACGACATGATGCTGAAGTGCCGGTCGAGCGTGCCGTCGAAGAAGCCCTCGGGCAGGCGTAGCGCGGCGGCGAACACGCGCATCATGTCGTGCGCCAGGCGCTCGTAGGCGCGATAGAGCGCCACCAGCGTGGCGGCGAGGCCCACGGGCTGATCGGGAATCAGGTTCGGCGCATAGCTCGTCGCCGCCTCCGGCATGCCGGCGTAATACGCGCGATGGTCGTCGACCGGGCCGAGGAACACGGTCTCGCGCAGGTCGGGCGGCGTCTTCTGGCCGAGCGTGTAGGCGAGGCCGCGCGTGGCGAACCCGTGGTAGCCGCGCTGCTTCGACGCGCCCGTCGGATGCCAGCGGTTCTTGGTTGCCTCCGGCAGGTCGAAGAAGGCGAACAGCTCGCGCTGCGCGCGCTCGAGCAGATCAAGTGGAAAACCGTGGCCGGAGATGATCAGGAAGCCGGTCTGCTCGCAGGTTCGGGCGACCTCGTCGGCGTTGCCGGGCCTGGATATGTCTATGGTCGGGACGGTCATAGCTCGGGGTCGACGATTCTCTCGTAAGGCGGGTCAGTGCGGATAAGGCCACCCGAAACGAGCGCAGCCTTGAGCCGCAGTATCGGCGCAGGCGGCAGGTCGGGCGTGCGAGCCCACAGCCCGCTCGCGCGATAGGCGCCGATGATGCGCGCGAGCGCTTCGGGCGCCAGTTTCGGCAGGAAACTGCCGATGGCGTCGGCGAGCGCCGCAGGTGTGGCAGCGAAGAGCGCGGCTTGCGCGCGCGCCACGCCGCGCACCAGCCGCCGGCAGGCTTCGCGCCGCGCCTTGGTAAAGCGGCGCGTCGCGTAGAAGGTCGTATAGGCGATGTCGCCGCGCTCGCTGAAGCGGTGCCACACGTGGCCGCGGCCTTCGCTCACCAGGCGATCGGCGTAAGGCTCGAACACCTGGACCACGTCCACCGCGCCGCGACGGTAGGCCTCGAGGTTGCGCGCCATCGGCCGCACGCGTCTCTCCGCGATCGCCGCCGGGTCGAGGCCGGCGCGCTGCAAATCGTCCTGGAAGGTCATCCAGGGGGTGGGCACGTCGCCGGCCGGCGCGACCCGCAAGCCGACGAGATCGCGCCAGCGGAACCTGGGCTTGCGCGCGCGACCGACGAGAAGGAACGGGTCGCGCGCCACCACTTGCCCGAAGCACACCAGCGGGCAGCGCGGGTCGGCGTCGTGATGCATCATCACGCGCATCGGCCCGCCCCACGAAACGTCCACCGTGCCGTCGAGCAGCGCGGTCGCGGTGCGCGCGGTGCTCGGCGAGACCACGTGGCGGATGTCGAGCCCTTCGCTTTCCCAATAGCCGCCGGCGAGCGCGAGATAGAACGGCACGTAAGGCACCGCGCGCATGTTCTCGCACAGCGTGATGCGCACTAGACGTCTTTCAGGTATTTCGTCTCCAGCTCCCGCCAGCGGCGCGAGTTCACCGCTTCTTCCCGGTCGTTGAAGGTGGCGAGCTCGCCTTCGATCGCCGCGGTATCGCCGTCGCGCTTGAGCACCGCCAGCACCCGCTTCGCGGCGGCGATCGCCGCGCGGTGCGTCTGCGAGGGATAGATGCCGATGCGGTAGCCCATCGCCTCGAGCTCGCGCGCCGGCAGCGGCGGCGTCTTGCCGCCCTCGAAGATGTTGACCAGCGCGGGCTTGGTGAGCTGGCGGGCGGCGGCGGCGAGCTCCTCGCGCGACTGCGGGGCCTCGACGAAGCCGACATCCGCGCCGGCTTCGAGGTAGGCGTTCACCCGGTCGATCGACGCCTGCAGTCCTTCGATGGCACGCGCGTCGGAGCGCGCGATGATCACCATGTCGGCGTCGCGCCGCGTGTCGACCGCAGCCTTGATCTTGCCGACCATCTCCGCGCGGCTGACGATCTGCTTGCCCTCGTAGTGGCCGCATTTCTTCGGCGACACCTGGTCCTCGAGGTGGAATGCCGCGACGCCGGTCTTCTCGTACTCGCGCACGCTGCGGATCACGTTGAGCGCGTTGCCGTAACCCGCGTCCATGTCCGCGATCACCGGGATGTCGACCGCGTCCACGGTGCGCGAGATCCACTGCGTGACCTCGGTTTGCGTGAGGAGCCCGATGTCGGGATAGCCGTTGGCGCGCGAGTAGCCGCCACCGGTGAGATACACGGCGTCGAACTCGGCGACCTGCACCAGCCGAGCGTTGAGCGTGTCGTACGCGCCGGGCACGACGACATAGCGGGTGCCGGCGAGCAGCTCGCGCAGCCTTTTCCTTGGATTCATGCAGGACCTCTCGTTCGAAAGGCGGTGGCGCAGCACGTAGTGCAGCAGGCCGCCGTGGCGGAAATAGTCGACGTCGCGCCGCGTATCGAGGCGCGAGCGCAGCTTGAGCCTTTCGCTCCTACCGTCGACGCGCGTAATGGTGCAGTCCAGTTCGCCGCGCGGCGCCGGCGCCCCGGAGATGTCGATGATCTCGTCTCCCCTAAGCTCGAGCGTCTTCCGGGTGACCCCAGCCGGGAACTGCAGCGGCAGCACGCCCATGCCGACCAGGTTGGAGCGGTGGATGCGCTCGAAGCTCTCGGCGATCACCGCGCGCACGCCGAGGAGCCGCGTGCCCTTTGCCGCCCAGTCGCGCGAAGAGCCGGCGCCGTACTCCGCGCCGGCGATGACCACCAGCGGCACGCCTTCCTCGCGGTAGCGCTCGGCCGCGGCGGCGATCGACAGGCGCTCGCCGTCCGGATAATGCACGGTGCTGCTGCCCTCGAAGCCCGGCGTGATTTCGTTGCGCACGCGCACGTTGGCGAAGGTGCCGCGGATCATCACGTCGTGGTTCAGGCGCCGCGCCGCGTAGTTGACGAAGTCGGCCGGCGCGACGCCGAGCGACGAGAGATAACTCCGCGGCCGGCGTGCCTTTCGAGATCACGCCGATCGGCGAAATGTGGTCGGTGGTGAACATGTCGCCGAAGAGGCCGAGCACGCGCGCGCCGCGGATATCGGCGGGCTCCGCCGGCTTCGCCTCCATGTCCTCGAAGAACGGCGGCCGCCGGATGAACGTGCTGCCCGGCGACCAGGCATAGGTGGTGCCGCTCTTGCCCTTCAGCGCCCGCCACTCCGGCGTGCCTTCGAGCATCGTCGCGTAGCGCTCGCGATAAAGCGACGGCGTGAGCACCTTGTCGATGATGCGGCGGATTTCGTCGCCGTCTGGCCAGAGGTCGCGCAGGAACACCGGCCTGCCATCGGCGCCGTCGCCGAGCGGCTCGCGCTCGAGGTTCACGAGCACGCTGCCCGCCAGCGCATACGCCACCACCAGCGGCGGCGAAGCAAGGAAATTTGCGCGCACCGCCGGGTGGATTCGTCCCTCAAAATTTCTATTACCGGATAGGACCGCTACCGCGGTCACTCCGTGCGCCTCGACCGCCTCCGCGACCTCGGCCGGCAAGGGGCCTGAATTGCCCATGCAGGTCATGCAGCCGAAACCGGCGACCTGGAAGCCGAGCGCGTCGAGCGACGCCTGCAGGCCGCTTCTCTCGAGATAGTCGGCCACCACGCGCGAGCCGGGCGAAAGTGACGTCTTGATGCCGGCGCGCACCTTCAGCCCGCGCGCCACGGCGTTGCGCGCCAGCAGGCCGGCGCCGATCATGACCGACGGGTTCGAGGTGTTGGTGCAGCTCGTGATGGCGGCAATGACTACATCGCCATCCTTCGCTTTCGGTTTCGAAACCAGTTTTCTGAAAGCGGCAGGCGCTTCACGCAGCGGCACCCGGTCCTGGGGCCGGCTCGGTCCCGAGACGCTCGGCTCGACCGCCGAAAGATCGATCTCGACGATCGCGGTGAATTCGGCCGGCGGCGTGCCGGCATCGCGCCACAGGCCCTGCGCCTTGCAATAGGTCTCGACCAGCGCGACCTGCGCTTCGTCGCGACCGGTGAGGCGCAGATAGCGCAGCGTCTCGGCGTCGACCGGAAAGAAGCCCATGGTGGCGCCGTTCTCCGGACTCATGTTGGCGATGGTGGCGCGGTCGGGGAGCGAGAGCTCGGCGACGCCGGGACCGAAGTACTCGACGAACTTGTCGACCACCTTGTGCCGGCGCAGCGTCTGCGTCACGGTGAGCACGATGTCGGTCGAGGTCACGCCGGGCCGCGGTTTTCCGACCAGCCGGCAGCCGATCACTTCGGGAACCAGCATCGCCACCGACTCGCCGAGCGCGCCCGCGCCGCCCTCGAGGCCGCCGACGCCCCAGCCCAGAATGCCAAGGCTGTTGATCATCGCGGTATGGCTATCCATGCCGAGCACGGAGTCGGGGTAAGCGACACCGTCGGACGTCCACACCACGCGCGCGAGGTACTCGAGATTGATCTGGTGCAGGATGCCGTTGCCCGGCGGCACGATGCGCAAATTGTCGAAGGCCTGCGCGCCCCAGCGCAGGAAGGCATAGCGCTCGGCGTTGCGCTTGAGCTCGAGCGCCTGGTTGCGGCTGACGGCGTCGGCAACGCCGTACGCGTCGACCATCACGGAATGGTCGACCACCAGGTCCACCGGCACCGACGGGTTGAGCCGCTTCGGCTCGCCGCCGAGGCGGATCATGGCGTCGCGCATCGCGGCGAGGTCGCCGAGCAGCGGCACGCCCGAGGAGTCCGGCATCAGCACGCGCGTGAAGCGAAACGCGATCTCGCGCTCGGCACGGCGCGTGGCGAGCCAGCCCGCCACCGCCGCGATGTCGCTTCCGTCGGAGCGGCCCTCGGCGTGCTGGCGCAGCACGTTCTCGAGCACCACCTTGAGCGAGCACGGCAGGCGCGAAACGCCGGCAAGGCCGAGCGCTTCCGCCGCTTCCAGGCTGTAGTAGTCGAGCTCCGTGTTCAGCGCGCGCCGCGTCGCGCGCCCGTCGATGCTCATTTCATCAATTCGTCAGAGCGCACGAGCTTCGATTTCGCCATGGCGGCGATGTAGTCGAGCGACCATTTCTGGTTCTCCTCGACCGTATGCCCGCCCCACGCGTGCGCGATGGTGAGGTCGCTCACCACCGTGGTCGGGAAGCCGTGCTGCCAGGCATCGATCGCGGTGGTCGCCACCGCGAGCGAGGTCGACCAGCCGATGAGCTGCAGCGCGCCCACGTCCAGCTCGCGCAGCGTGAGCTCCAGATCCGAGGCGAAGAAAGCGCTGTAGCGGCGCTTGTGCACGATCGTGTCCTCGGACCGGAACAGCTCGGGGATCGGCTGCTGGCCGGGCTGCCAGATCTCGTTGGCGAGCTCCCAGAATTGGAGGAACCACTTGTCGGTGCGCCGCCGCGCGCTGCACACGTGGACGATGGGCATGCCCTTGCCGCGCGCCCAATTCAAATAGACAGAAGCTTGTGGAAGAATCGCGCGGCGCTGCTCTACCGCACGAGCCTCCGGCGCGATGGAGTCTCTGGTCATATCCAGGACCAGAACTGCTTCGTTCACGCGCTCGCGCTCTTCAATTGCGCGCGGCTGAGCGGGCGCAGCCTTTCCATGATTTCGGCGGTGGTGGCGACGTCGGCGTACTTCGCCGCCATGTCGAACAGGTTCACCGCGTGCGACGTGGCGCAGCGGTCGTACACGGCGTCGTGCGGCACGAAGGCGCGGAAGTTGTACGCAAAGGCGTCCAGCACGCTGCCGCGCACGCAGCCGCTGGTGGTGCAGCCGGTAACCACCAGCGTGTCCGCACCGAGGTCGATGAGGTGGCTCGCGAGCGGGGTGGCGAAGAAGGCGCTCGGATGCTTTTTCGGAATGACCACGTCGCCTTCGCGCGGCGCGATCTCGGCCGGGAATTCGTAGCCCTTCGCCGCGATCTCCATGATCGCGGGTACCTTCTCCGCCAGGCGGCCGCCGTCGGTTGCCCTGTTCTTGGGCGCGACATGCGGATAGAGCACCGGCCAGTCATTGCGGCGGAATTCGGCGAGCAGCAACGCGATGTTGCGCATCGCGTTCCAGCCGATGTCGCCGCACGACGTCGGAAACTCCTTGATCGCCTCGAGGATCGGCTTGGGCGAAGTGCCGATGGTGCGGTACTGCACGTCGATGATGAGCAGCGCGGGCCGCTTGCCGATGCTCGACGGCCGGCCGAATCCGGCGGCGTACGTCGCCTTCTGATCTTCCTCGCTGATGATGCCGTCCCAGGGTTTCATGCGGCGCGCTCCTCTCCGAATTTCAGTCTAGGCGGACCTATAATTATGAGTCAAATCGATGGCATTAATTCTTTTCATCCACGGCGTAAATAGGATGAATACACCGGATCTGAATCTGCTGCCGGTGTTCGAGGCGCTGCTGCGTCATGGCAACGTCACCCGCGCGGCGGCGCACATGGGCCTGACGCAGTCGGCCATGAGCAGCGCGCTCGGCCGGCTGCGCCGCCAGCTCAACGATCCGCTGTTCGTGAACACGCGCGGCGGCATGCTGCCGACGCCGCGCGCGCTCGAGCTCGCGCCCTCCCTCACCGACGCGCTTTCCATGGTGCGCAGCGCGCTCGGCGCGCGCGAGGCCTTCGACCCGCGCCGCACCACGCGCAGCCTGCGCATCTACATGACCGACGTCGGCGAGACCGTGCTGCTGCCCGCGCTCATGCGCCACCTGCACGAGCACGGCCCGGCGATGCGCCTCGAGACCGCGCAGCTGCCGGCGGGCGAGCTCGCGGTGCGCATGGAGACCGGCGACATCGACCTCGCGGTCGGCTACGTGCCCCAGCTGCGCGACAAGATCCGCCGCGAGCGGCTGTTCGACGAGCACTACGTGTGCATGACGCGCCCCGACCATCCGCTCGGCCGGCGCAGCGCGCTCACGCTCAAGGAATTCCTCTCCGCGCGCCACGTGCTCATCTCCGCGATGGGCTCGGGCCACCAGCAGCTCGAGCGCGCGCTCGCCGACCACGGCGTGGAAGAGAACGTGGCGCTGCGCGTGCCGCATTTCATGGTGGTGCCGCTGATCGTCGCCGGCAGCGACCTGATCGTCAGCCTGCCGAGCCAGGTGGCGAAGGCGTGGACCAATCTCGTCAAGATGAAAGTGCATCCGCTGCCGATCCGCATTCCGAGCTTCGAAGTGTCGCTCTACTGGCACCCGCGGGTGGAGAACGACGCCGCCAACCGCTGGCTGCGCGGCGCATTGCTCGAACTGTTCGGAGACGGATGAAAACACCGGTGTTCCTGCTCACCGGCTTCCTGGGAAGCGGCAAGACCACGCTGCTCAACCGCGCGCTGAAGGAGCCGGCGCTCGCCAATACCGCGGTGGTGGTGAACGAGCTGGGTGAGATCGGGCTCGACCAGGCGGTGATCGCGCAGGCCACCGACAACGTGGTGCTGCTCGACGCCGGCTGCCTGTGCTGCGCGAACACCGGCGCGCTGCACGAGACGCTCGCGGACCTGGACGGCCGCCGCGCGCGCGGCGAGATCCCGCCCTTCGAGCGCGTGATCATCGAGACCAGCGGCGCCGCCGATCCGGCGCCGCTCCTCAACGTGCTGCTCGGCCACCCGCTCGTCACCGGCGCCTACGTCTTCGAAGCCACGGTATGCGCCATCGACGCGCAGCACTTCCTCGCGTCCCGCGCCGAGTATCCCGGAGCTCGACAAGCAGGTGGCCATCGCCGAGCGCTTTTTCGTCACCAAGCGCGACCTCGCTGATCCCAGGCCGGTCTTGGACTTTCTGCAGGATGCAGAAATACTCGAAACGCCGGCTGAGCTCTTCGCCTCCTATGAAGGGACGAGGAAATACCAGGTCTCGTTCCTCGGCCCGATCCGCTCGCGCGCGCGTTTTTCCGCGCATTTTTCCGGGATTCGCGCGCATGCTTTCCGCCCGCCTCCGCCGGTCACCTGGGCGGGATGGGCGGCGTGGTCGCGGCTCGCCCGCGAGGAATTCGGCGCGCGGCTCATCCGCGTCAAAGGCCTGCTTCAGATCGAAGAAACCATCGCCTTCGTGCAGGGCGTGCAGGGCGTATTCCACCCGCCGCAGCGCTTCCGCGACTGGCCGGATGCCGACCACGGCAACCGCCTGGTCTGCATCTCGCGCGACATCGCGGAAGAAGACCTCGCGCTCACGCTGCCGGCGCTCAACACGCCGGCCGGCACGCAGGCGATCTATTCGATGGAGGAATTGAGGAAAACATGACCGATTTCGTACTGCGCGGCGGGACGCTGGTGTTTCCGGACAAGGCGCCCGAGAAGAAGGACGTGCTGGTGAAGGGCGGGAAGATCCATTCGCTGCTCGCGCCGGGTGCCGCGGCGCAGGGCGTTGCCGAACAATCGGCCGCGGGATTGCACGTGTTCCCCGGCCTGATCGACTGCCACGTGCACTTCGGCATGGGCGAGAAGATCACCGAGTACTCGACCGAGACCGCCAACGCCGCGCAGGGGGGCTTCACCACCGTGCTCGGCTACTTCCTCAACAACGAGGCCTACGGCGAAGTGTTCCGGCGCGAGCTCGAGCACGCGGTCGCGCGCGCCCACGTCGACTTCGGCTTCCACTTCAGCACCGCCAACGAGCTCCACATCAAGGAGCTCGGCGAGTACGTGCGCGACTACGGCGTCACGTCGTTCAAGTACTTCATGAATTTCAAGGGCGAGGAAGGGCGCTACCTCGGGCTGGACGGCACCGACGACGGCTTCTTCTACGATCTCCTCAAGGAATCCTCGCGCGTCGGGCGGCCGATCATCGTCTGCCACACCGAGAACATCGAGATCGTGAACCGCGAGCGGCGCAAGATCCAGGCCGCGGGCGGCAGCACGCTCAAGGACTGGTCCGCGTCGAAGCCGGCGATCACCGAGTCCGAGCCGGCGCTGCGCGCGCTGTACCTCGCCGAGGAGCTCGGCGCGCGCGTCTACTTCCCGCACATCTCCTCGCGCAAGGCGCTCGACGTGATCCGCTTCTGGCGCAGCCGCTTCAAGGACATCATCGTCGAGACCTGCCCGCACTACCTCACGCACACCGAGGACTCCGAGCTCGGCGGCATGGGCAAGGCCAATCCGCCGTTCCGCTCGAAGGACGACCAGGAAGCGCTGTGGGAAGCGATCTTCGACGGCACCGTCGACCTCGTTGCCTCGGATCACAACGCGCGCAAGAAGGTGAACAAGGACAAGCCGCTGTGGCTGGCGTCGCAGGGCTTCCCCGCCACCGCGAGCATGCTGCCGGTGATGCTGTCGGAGGGCTATCACAAGCGCCAGCTGCCGCTGCAGCGCATCTGCCAGCTGCTCGGCTCGGTCCCCGCGAAGGTGTTCGACCTCGCGCCGCTCAAGGGCACCCTCGACCCGGGCGCCGACGCCGACTTCACCCTCGTCGACCTGAACAAGGAGCGCGTGCTGCACGCCGCCGACTTCGCTTCCTACGCCGACTACAACCTGCACGAAGGCTGGAATCTCAAGGGCTGGCCGGTGCGCACCATCTCGCGCGGCGTGACGGTCGTGGACAACCACAAGCTCGTCGGCAAGGGCGGGCACGGCAAGTATCTCTGGCGCCGCATCGGCCAGCCGCCGATGCCGGGCAAAACCCGGTGATTGGATCGCTCAGCGATCTCCCGAGAAGTCGCTCTTGAGCTCCGGTTGGCGCGAGAAACCCCGAACGTGCTCCACCATCGCCCCGGACGGCCGGGCATAGAGCTGATGACGGCTGATCCCGGTCCCCGTCGTGCGTGCGAGCCTCACCAGGAACGCGGCGTGCTGAAACAGCGTCCCGAGGCTGTCCATCACGGGCACTCCCCCGCGGGCGGTCAAGCGGCGGCGGCGCACGAGGAATTCGTTGAGCACCCCGTCGGCCGGGATGATGATTTCGGCGCCGCGCGCGACCATCGCCGCGCACGCGACATCGAAGCGCTCCTCGATCGCCCGCGCGGTCTTCTCGTCGGCCTCGAGCGCGAACTCGTCGATCGGCGGGTCGAGCGCGAGCGCGCCGGCGAAGCGGCGCTCCAGCCCATAGCCCAGCATGAGATCGGTGTAGTCGGCGGATTGGTCCTCGCACAGCGTGACCAGGCCGAATTTCCGGGCGAGCGAGCAGGCGACGAGCGCGCAGCTCTCGCCCAGCCCGACCACCGGGATGTCGACGAGCGACCGCGCCGCCCGCAAGCCCGGGTCGAAGAAGCAGCCGAGGGCGAACGCGTCGAAGCCTTCGCGCTCCGCCACCAGCGCCGCGTCGCAGACCTGGAGCTCGTGGACGGCGGCCACGTAGCGATACTTGATCGCGTCGATCGGCGCACAGCCCTCGGTGTACGTGCCGGGCCGCAGGCCGTGCACTTTCACCGTGGCGTCCTGCCCCATTACCGCGGCTGCATGCTCCGTGATCGTCTTGCGGTAGAGCGGCATGACTGTCAGATCGGTAAAGCTCTGGTGCCAGATGCGCATGAGTTTTCCCTTTAGGTAACGCCGACAGCTTAACTTGTGACTAGGATTCTCCGACATGACACCCAATGAAAATCCGGCGCGCGCGCAAGCCGCCGCCAACACCGTCAAGCTGATCGAATGGGCCGTTGAGGCGATCCGCAAGCCGCTGCCCGAGCCGGTGCGCCGGCGAGCGGCGATCATCCTTTCCGACGACATCGGCGCCATGGTGGCGGGATCGCTCGAGACGCAGGTGGCGCGTGCGCGCGAAGGCTTGCTGCGCACCTCTTCCGGCAAGACCGAGGCGACGGTGCTCGCCAAAGGCGCGCCGCGCGCCGACCGCTACGCCGCGGCGAGCGCGAACGGCATGGCGATCACCTGGTGCGAGCTCGACGAAGGTTTCCGCAACGCCTCCTGCCACGGCGGCGCGTACACGATCCCGGCGCTGCTCGCCGAAGCCGAAGCGCAAGGGCGCACGATCGACGAAGTGCTGCGCGCGCTTGCCGTCGCCTACGAAGTCACCACGCGCTTCGCGCTCGCATTCCCCTTCCCGGTTTTCAACGTGCATCCGCACGCCGCGTTCGCGGCGATCGGTGGTGCGGCGGCGGCTTCGCTCGCGCGCCGGCAGGATGCGGAAACCATGCTAGCCGCCGTGACCGGCGGCGCGAGCATGTCCTTCGCCGGGCCGTTCGACACCGCGGTCGAAGGCGCGCTCGTCCGCAACGCCTGGACAGCGGCCGGCGCCTGGATCGGCCTGCGCGCCGCGGACTGGGCCGAGGCCGGGATCGGCGGCAACGATGTCACGCCCTACGATGTTTTCGTCGGCGCCTACAAGACGAATGCAAAACCAGACGCCCTCGTCGCCGGCCTGGGCGACACCTGGTCGGTGACCAACGGCTACCACAAGATCTTTGCCTGCTGCGGCTACGCCCACTCCGCCGTCGAGGCGACGCTCGAGCTGCTCGGGCGCATGCAGAAGAAAAAGGACGAGATCGCCGAGATCGTGGTCGAGGCCGCGCCGGGCGGCCAGGCGCTGAGGAATGCGGAGCCGGAGACGGTGCTGGCGGCGAAGTTCTCCATGCCGCACGCCATCGCCGCTACGGTGCAGCTCGGCACCGCCGGCGCGCGCGCCTTTACGCAGGACAAGCTCGAGGACGCCGAGATCTCGAAGCTGCGGAAGCGCGTGCGCCTGCAGCCCTATCCCAACCTCAAGCCGGCGCCGAACGACCGGCCGGCGCGCGTGACGATGCGCTTCAACGACGGCGCCGAGATGAGCGCAGTGGTGGAAAGCGCGCGCGGCGGCGCCGACAAGCCCTTCGACGAGCCGACGCTGCTTTCCAAGCTCGCCGAGAATTCCGGCGCCGTCTTCCCGGCCGTCCCCGAGACGCTGAAGAAAGTCATCGCCGGCGACTCCGATCTCCTTTCTCAATCCTGGCGGGACGCGCTGGCCCGGATGGTCAAGACATGACCCTCGCTCGCGAGCTGGTGCGCGCGGCGCGCGCCGCCTCCTCGACGCCTTTGCCTGAAGACGTCGCGACGGCGGCGCGCCTGCACCTGCTCGACGCGATCGGCGTCGGACTCGCCGCGGCCGGCTCGCCGATCGGCGCGGCGTACCGCGGCTTCGCCGCCGAGGTCGTCAAGGGCGGGCCGGCCACGGTGTTCGGACAATCCACCGGCGCCGGCGCGGCCGACGCGGCGCTCATCAACGGCGGCCTGATCCACAGCCTGGAGTTCGACGACACGCACACCGCCTCGATCGCGCACGGCAGCGCGGTGCTCGCCGCCGGCGCCCTCGCCGTTGCCGAGGCGCAGAACGCGAGCGGCGCCGCGCTCCTCGGCGCCTACGCGCGAGGCTGGGAGGTGCTGATCCGCTTCGGCCTCGCGGCGCCGAATGGTTTTCACGCCAAGGGGTTCATGAGCACCTCGGTCACCGGCGCGCTCGCCGTGGCGCTGCTCGCCGCGGAGCTGATGCAGCTGGACGAAGATCGCACGGTGGCGGCGATCGGCATCGCGCTCAGCCAGTCATCCGGCGTGATGGAATTTCTCACCAACGGCTCGTCGGTCAAGTCGCTCCATCCCGGTTGGGCGGCGCACGGCGGCGTGGTGGCGGCGATGCTCGCGCGCTCGGGGATGACGGGGCCGGAGACTTCGCTCGACGGAAGACACGGGCTCTTCCGCCAGTTCACCGGCGACGAAGCCGCCGCCGGGCGCTTCCGCGCCTTGATCGGCGGCCTCGGCCGCGACTGGCACCTGCCGAAAGCCGCGTACAAGTTCTATCCGTGCTGCCACTACCTGCATCCGTTCATCGAGGCGGCCGGCAAGCTGGCCGAGCGCGGCGTGCGCGCGGGCGACGTCGAGCACATCCTCTGCCGCGTGCCGCAAGGCGAAGCCGCGGTCATCTGCGAGCCGTGGGAAGCGCAAGCAGGCGCCCGGAAACGGTCACGCCGCGCGCTGGAGCCTGCCGATCGCGGTCGCGGCGCAGCTGGTGGAAGGAAAGGTCGACCTCGCGACCTTCGAGGCGCCGGCGGGCGCCGCGGTGCGCGAGCTCGCGCAGCGCATCGCCTGGGAGCCGCTGCCGCAGGCGCGCTTCCCGGAGCGCTTCGAAGCCGAGGTGGTCTGCAAGACGAAAGCCGAAACCCAGACCGATCCGGATCGACGACGTGTTCGGCAATCACACGCGTCCGCCAGGCGCTGACGCGGTGCTTACCAAGTTCCGCGCCAACGCCGCGCGGTCGCTGAAGGCGGATAGCGTCGGAGCGCTCGAGCGTGCGACGCAGGAACTCGGCGTCGCGCGCGATCTGAAGGCGCTGTCCACGGCGCTACGCCAGACTAATTAACTCCGCCGGCTCGCTCTGAGGACAGGTAAGGTGCCTATGGCGTCCCCACGGCAATCCGCCGCAAAACCCGCCTTCAAATTCGTACGAAGGGTGTACGTAAAAGGCTTTCGGCGCCCGAAATAGCGGTTTCTCTTATCGGGCCTTATGTCTGCAAGGCGATCAATTCGGCGAGCGTCGGTTCGCTAGACTGGCCGACGCGTCAGGCGGGTAAGGGCCTCGGGTCGCCTTCCATGCACTCGAGCCAGCGGCGGTCCCAGTTTTCGTTGATGAACCCCGTTCGCTCGCCGGTCAGCTCATGTGAGAGGCCGCCGGTGCCGAGGATCGCTGCGCGGCATTCGTCACGATAGCTGAGGATCGCGCGCCGAACCGCTCGCGCGCATGCGCTTCGTTTCATAGTACGTTTCGACGCGGGGAGGTTTTTTCTGTGCACGCCATGGCGGCCGAACGGGAAGTCGATCTGCTTGTCGCCGGCGCCGGCCCGGCCGGCATGACCGCGGCACTGGTGGCCTCGCTCGAAGGCCTCGAGGTGCTGGTGTGCGAGAAGTCGGAGCAGGTGGGCGGCACCGGGGCGACCTCGGCCGGGACGCTCTGGATACCGGGCAACAGCGAGAGCCGCGCGGCGGGCTACGACGACCGGCCGCAGGACGCCGCGCGCTACCTCGACGCGCTCATCGCGGGCCCCTCGGACCGCGCGCTGCGCGAGACGTTCCTCGCCACCGGTCCCGAGGCTCTCGACTATCTCAGCAGGCGGACCGAGGTGCAGTTCGTGCCCTGCGGCACGCATCCGGACTACCGCAGCGAGCTGCCGGGCGCGGCGGCCGCGGGCCGAGCCGTAATCCCGAAGCCTTTCGACGGCCGGCTGCTGGGCGCGGATTTCGCTCGCGTGCGGCCGCCGATGCCGGAATTCATGCTGCTGGGCGGAATGATGGTGGGCAAGCTCGACATCCCGCCGCTGGTCGGCCGATTTCGATCGCTCGCCAACTTCGCATACGCGGCGAAGCTCGTGCTGCGCTACTTCGCCGATCGCCTGCGCTACCCGCGCGGCACCCGGATCATGATGGGCAACGCGCTCGTCGGGCGTCTCTACTACAGCCTGCGCGAGCGCGGGGTACCGATCCTCTTCGGCACTGCCATCGTCGACGTGCTGCGCAGCGACGGCGGGCGCGTTGCAGGTGCTCGCCTCACGCGCGGCGGCAAGGACCTCACGGTCAAGGCGCGCCGGGGCATCGTGCTCTCGACCGGCGGCTTCGCGCGCAACCCGAAGTTTCGCGCCGCCTTCATGCCGCAAGCCATGCCCGCCTACTCGCTGAGCTGCGAGACGAACTGCGGCGACGGCATCGCGATCGGCGAGCGGCTCGGCGCGCGCATCGCGCCCGAAGAGCACGCGCAGGGCGGGCTCTGGACGCCGGTGTCCATCACCACGCGGCGCGACGGCAGCAAGGGCCTCTATCCGCACCTCGTGCTCGACCGCGCCAAGCCGGGCCTGCTCGCGGTCAACGGTGCGGGCCGCCGCTTCGTTAACGAGGCGGCCTCGTACCATGATTTCGTCGAAGCCATGCTGGCGAGCCACCGGCGGGTGCCGTCGATTCCCGCGTGGCTGATCTGCGACGCGACCTTCATCCCGAAGTACGGCCTGGGAAACATCTATCCGGGCACGCGCGACCTGCGCCCGTTCGAGCGCAACGGCGACGTCGTCGCCGGCCGCACGCTGGAGGAGCTCGCGCGCAAGATCGGCGTGCCAAGCGATGCATTGCGCGAGACGGTCGCGCGCCATAACCACTATGCCGAGACCGGCGTCGACTCGGACTTCGGCAAAGGCGCCACCGAGCTCAACCGCTTCAACGGCGACCCGGCCCACAAGCCCAATCCCTGCATCGGCGCACTCGCCAAGGCGCCGTTCATCGCGCTTGCGGTCTGGCCGGCCGACCTCGCGGTCAGCACCGGGCTCGCCACCGACGCCGATGCGCGCGTCGTCGATGCGCAGCGCCGTCCGATCGAAGGCCTCTACGCCTGCGGCAACGACATGGCCTCGGTCATGGCCGGCGCCTATCCCGGCCCCGGCACCACGCTCGGCCCGGCGCTCGTGTTCGCCTATCGGGCGGCGATGCACGCGGCCGGCCGGTAGCTTGGGTGCATGGCGGGAACGCGCGACGGCAAAGCGGTGGATTGGCTGGAATGGCGTCCCCACGGGGATTCGAATCCCGGTCCGCCATCCCTCAGGCGGTGGAGAGCGCCGCGTAAAGCTCCGGCCGGCGGTCGCGCCACCAGGGCAGGCTGGTTTGCGCGGCGGCGACGTTGTCCAGGTCAACCGTCGCCACGAGAACCTCGGGCGTGTCCGAGGAGGCGACCGCCAGGATGTCGGCGCCGATCGGGTCGACGATCATGCTGCGGCCGATATGGTTGCGGCCGGGGTGCTCCATCCCGCAACGGTTCACCGCTACCACGTACACCCCGTTCTCGTAGGCGCGCGCCTGCAGCGGGAGCTCCCAGGTGTTGCCGCGCAGCTTGGTCTCGCCATAGGTGGCGGCGCAGATCGGCATGAAGAGAATCTCCGCGCCCTTCAGTGCGAGCAGGCGCGAGCCTTCCGGGTATTTGCGGTCGTAGCAGATCTGGATGCCGATCTTCGTGCCGCAAAGATCGAACACCGGAAACTCGGTGCCCGGCGAGAAATAGAACTTCTCGTAGCTTCCGGTTCCGCCGGGCAGGTCGGAGGGCAGGATGGCCGGAATGTGGGTCTTGCGATAAATGCCGAGGCGCTTGCCGTTCTTGTCCGCGACCAGGCAGGAGTTGTGATAGTGGCGGCCGTTCTTTTCGCCGAACGGAAACACCAGCGCCACGCGATGCTCGACCGCGGTCTTGAAGATCGGCGCCAGCTCCGGCTCGTCCAGCGTGACGAAGAATTTGTCGTAGTCCCGGGTGAGCCGGTTGGGAAAGAACGGCGTGAGGAAAAGCTCCGAGAAGGACAGGATGTCGACCTTGCGGCGTCCTGCTTCCTCGATCATCGCGCAGGCGCCCGGCACGTTGGGGCGCCAGTCGTCTTCGTTGACCGGGCCGGTCTGCGCCGCCCCCAAGGTGATCATGCGTGGCATTAAAACCTCCGATGCAGCTAAACGCCTGGCGAGGCGATCTTCGCGCCGGCGGAAAAGTCATTCACCGTCGCCTTGAGCTTGGCGCGGCCCATGACGAAGCCCTCGTATCCCTTGGCAGCCACATCGTCGCAGATCGCGCGATAACGAGCCATACCGCCGGCATAAGGCATGAACACGCGCGGCTTGCCGGGGACGTTGGCGCCGAGATACCAGGAATGGGTGGCGAGCGGAAGCAGGGTTGCATGCGCGGCCGCGTTCACGTGCTCGCCCCACTTTTCCGCCGCTTCGGCCGCCGCCTCGCAGCAGTCGATGCCGTGTTCGCGCATATGGGCGATGCACTCGGTAATCCACTCCACGTGCTGCTCGATCGCCACGGGCATGTTGCAAAGTACCGACGGGCTTCCCGGGCCCGTCACCGTGAACAGGTTGGGGAAGCCGGGAACCTGCAGCCCGAGATAGGTCATCGGCCCGGCGGCCCAGCTTTCGCGCAGCGCCACGCCGTCGCGGCCGCGAATATCGATCTTCAACAGCGGGCCGGTCATCGCGTCGAAGCCGGTGGCGAAGACGATGATGTCCAGCGCATGCTCCCGGGAACGGGTCTTGATGCCAGCGGGAGTGATGCGCTCGATCGGATCGGCGCGCAGGTCGACCAGCGTGACGTTGTCGCGGTTGAAGGTCTCGAAATAGTTGGTGTCGATGGGCGGGCGCTTCGCGGCATAGGGGTGGTCGATATCCGCAAGCGCCTGCGGCGGTCCTGGAATCCTTGACGGTCTCGCGGATCTTGCGCTTGATGAATTCGGCCGCCGTATCGTTCGCCGCCTTGTCGAGCAGCATGTCGTGGAAGCTGGCGCGGAATTGCAGTCCGCCCTTCTCCCACGCTGCCTCGTAGATCGCCTGCCGCTCCGCGTCACTCACGTCGAAGGCCTTGCGCTTCGCGATGCGGAACGGATGGCCGTTCGGCGTCGAGCGCACCACTTCGCGGATCTCGTCGTGGTGCTCGCGCACGTATTGCAGGAAGTCTCCCGGCAGCGGGGCGTTGCGCGCGGGCACGCTGTATTGGGCTCGCCGCTGGAACACCGTCAGGTGGGCGGCCGTCTCGGCGATCACCGGCGCAGCCTGGATGCCGGTCGAGCCGGTGCCGATCTGGCCGACGCGCTTGCCGCGGAAATCGACGCCTTCCGGCGGCCACTGGCCGGTGTGGAGCGAGCGCCCGGCGAAGCTCTGCAGCCCGGGAATCTGCGGAATGTTGGCCGACGAAAGGCAGCCCACTGCGGTGATGAGGTAGCGCACGCGATAGCGCTCCCCCGATTCCGTGGCGACATCCCATCGGTTCGCCGCTTCGTCATACTGCGCGGCGACGACGCGAGTGTTGAAGCGGATGTCGCGCCGCAGGTCGAACTTTTCCGCCACGTGGTTCAGGTAGCGCAGGATTTCGGGCGGCTCGGGATAGCGCTCCGACCAGCGCCATTCCTCCAGCAGCTCCCTGGAAAAGAAATAGCAGTAGGAGTGGCTCTCGGAGTCGCAGCGCGCGCCCGGATAGCGGTTCCAGTACCACGTTCCGCCGAGATCGGGCGCGGCTTCGACGACCTTGACCGAGAGCCCCAGCCGGTCGCGCAGGCAGAGGAGCTGGTAGAGCCCGGAAAAGCCGGCGCCGATGACGAGTGCGTCGAGATCGAATTTCCGCTCGCTCATGGGTCCTAATCTACATGGAGCAGCGAGCCGGGCACCAGTCTTGCGATGGCCCTGGCATGCTCAGGTCCCTCGCCTGGCTGGGTCTTTCTCTCGCCACCGCGACGGCGATCGCCGCAGACGGCGAGAAGAAGGCGTTTGCCCTGCCCGACAACTCGAAGCTCGAGCTCGCCATCCCGGCGGGCTGGAAGGACGAATTGAAAGCGAACCAGGCGCCGAAAGGCAGCAAGGGCCCCGCGGCGACCACCATCGCGCTCACGCCGCGTGATGGTGCGCCGTTCGAGGTGTTCGTGACACCCGTCGCGCGCCAGAAGCCCGGCGGGAGCGCCGACACGGCGATCCAGATGCGCTACAACGTCCAGCAGGCGGCCGACAAGGTAAAGCGCAGCGCGGTGGAGCACTACTTGGCGGTGGAAGCGCTGACCGGCGCGCCGGGGCCGGGCTATTACTTCTCGGCGACCGACGCGGAGCCCAAACCGGGCGAGTTCAAATACCTGAGCCGCGGCATGCTGCTGGTCGGCGACCTGGTGGTGTCCTTCACCATCCTCACCAACGACGGGCAGGAGAAAGCGAAGGAACAGGCGCTCGCCATGCTGAAGAGCGCCTCGCACGTCGCGCGCTGACGCGCGTCACATCGACCGGTAGTTGCCCGGGAACATGGAGCGCTTGGCCTCGTCGTCCATCTCGGTCTTGAAGGCGTGGCGGTCCTTGAGGGCCACCGCCTTCTGCGCGGCCGGGCGGGCGCTGATCTCGTCGACCAGGCGCTTCACGTTGCCAAGCTTGGCCGCGTGCTCGCCGAGGATGTTCGGCACCAGCCGGGCCCAGCCCCACAGCGCCATGTCGACGACGGTGTAAGTATCGCCAACCATGTACTTGTTCTTCGCCAGGCGCGCGTCCACGATGCCCCAGTGGCGCAGCGCTTCGAACTCGTAGCGCCCGAGCGCGTAGGCGATTTTCTCCGGCGCGTAGTTCTTGAAGTGCACGTACTGGCCGGTGAACGGCCCGATGCCCGAGGCGACGAACATCAGCCACGAGAGCATCGGCCCGCGGTCCGCCGCCTTCTTCGGCAGGAACTTGCCGGTCTTCTCGGCGAGATAGAGCACGATGGCGTTGCTGTCGAATACCGTCACCTCGCCATCCACGATGGAAGGCACCTTGGCGTTGGGGTTGACCGCCAGATAGCCGGGTTTATGTTGCTCACCCTTGCGCGTGTCCACGGCTATCGGTTCGTAGGCGAGTCCCATCTCCTCCAGGCAGAGGGCCACTTTCATCGGGTTGGGCGCGGTGCTGTAGTAAAACTTGATCATCGGTGTCTCCGCTAGAGGTCGTGGGTACGGAGCTGAATCCTACACGCCCGTCACTCGATCACCCTGTCGGCGCGCAGCAGGATTGGCGGCGGGATCATGAGTCCGAGCGTCTATCGCGGTCTTGAGATTGATCACCAGCTCGAATTGCGTCGGCTGTTGAACCGGAAGATCTGCCGGCTTTGCGCCCTTGAGGATCTTGTCAACGTAGGTGCCAGCGCTGCGGTACAGCGCGAAGAGATCGGTCCCGTAGCTCAGGAGTCCGCCAGCCTCGGCGAAGGTGCGATCGAAATAGACCGCCGGGACGCGCGTACGCCCGGCCAGCTCCACGATCCGTCGCCTTTCATTGACGAGCATCGGATCTGCCGACACGACGAGGCGTCGGTCTGCTCGCGCGCTATGGACGCGAAGGCGGCATCGATCTCGCTTGGATGCTGCGCCTCCACAAATCGCATCCGCATTCCCCGGACACGGGCGGCATCCTGGAGCCGCTTGCGCTGCAGCCCGCTCTCAAGGTTGCCGGGATTCCAGACCGCGGCCACCTGCACCGCTTTCGGCAGGATCTCATGGAGCAGCTCCAGGCGCTTGGCGTCGAGATCTTCCGCGAACACTTCAAGACCACGTCAAGTTCTCGCCGCGGTCGGCTGAACTCGAGACAATTCCTGCGGCCATGACGCTTCCGGAAATGAACACGACCGGGATCGTCTTGGTCGCCACTTTCAGGGCACGCGCGGGCGGAGGACCTCCGGCGCGAGACGATCAGGTCGGGCTGCGAGATCAACCAACTCCTTGGCCATGCGCGGAAGGCGCTGGTAGTCGCCTTCAGCCCACCGCAATGTCGAACTTGAGCGGTTGCGGCCTTCCACGTAACCAAGATCGCGGAGTCCTTGCCGCAGCGCCTCGATCTGGTACTGGCCGTCGTGGCCGCAAGGCTGGAAAGGAAGCCGATTCGATGGACCTTCGCCGCCGATTGTGCGAAGGAAGCGAGAGCTACGGCAAGAAAGGCGACGACGAGCGACGAAGGCGGCCAAATTCAGTGCGCGCGGCGCGGAAGAGATCAATGGCACCTCTGATTAGCTTCTTGACCAACTGCGCCGCCGCCTTGCCGGCGAGGCGGCCCATGCTGGTCGCGGTCATCAGGCCGGAGCCGGAGAGGTAGCCCCAATCCGACGGCCCGGATAGCCCGCGCGCGGCGCCGCCGCCGGCGAAAAGGTTCGGCAGCGGCGTGCCATCCTTGCGCAGCACGCGCATCTGCGTGTTCACCTCGAGCCCGCCCTGGGTGTGCGTGAGCGCGCCCGCGATCTTCGACACGCAATACGGCGGCTTGAGCGGCGGCTTGCGCGTGAAGTCGCGGCCGAACTCGTCCTTCTTCTCGCCGCGCTGCGCGGCGGCGACGTCGGCGAAGGTCTGCGCCAGCGCCTTCGGATCGCAGCCGACGACGCGCGCGATGGCCTCGATGGAGTCGCAGCGCTTGATGGCGCCCGCGTCTCTCGCCTCCTTGTGACTCGCCTGCTGCATGGCGATCGCGTCGGAGCGCTCGTCCCAGATCGCCCAGGCGACGTTGCCCGGCTGGCGATGGACCTTCAGCGCCTGCTCGGAGTAGCCGGCGTTCTCGTTCGCGAAGCGCTTGCCGTTCACGTTCACGTGGAAGCCGCCTTCGGTGACCGTGGCCCAGTTGAGATGCACGCCGTGCGGCGTGGCCATCGCGCCGTGGCCCTGGAACGAGCCCATGTCCTTGATCGAGGCGCCCAGCGCCTCGCCCCAGAGCACCGCGTCGCCCTGGTTGCCGACGTGCCCTTCGTAGAACAGATCGGCCGCGTCGGGGATGTACTTCTTGAGCATTTCCTTGCTGCCGCCGTAGCCGTTGCACGCGAGGATCAGCACCTCGCAGCCGATGTCCTCGGTCTTGCCGTCGGGGCGCGTGACGCGCACGCCGCGCACGCGGCCGTCGGCATCGGCGTAGAGATCGGTGGCGTGCGCCGAGGTGGCGAGCGGGATCTCGTGGCGCTCGACAGCCGCGAGCAGGGCCGCGTGCAGCTCCGCGCCGTCGAGCGACTTGGCGGCGTGCATGTGCGGGCGGCTGTGGCCGGGATACTGGAAATTGAGCACGCAGGAGAGCGGCACCTGCTGCTGCTCGACCAGCCACTCCACCGTTTTCCTCGACTCCTCGGCGATGAGCGCGCGCGATCGCGTGGTCGCATTCGCCGTGCGACTTGGCGAGGATGTCCTGGTAGAGGAGCTCGGGCGTGTCGTCGAGCAGACCCCGCCGCGCGCTGCAGCTTGGTTCCCGCCGCCGGGATCTGCCCGCTCGACAGCGAGGTGCTGCCCGATGGCTTCGCGTCGCGCTCGAGGATCACCACCTCCGCGCCGCCCTCCTTCGCCGCGAGCGCGGCGATGGTGCCGCACGCGCCGGCGCCGATCACCAGCACCTCGGTATTCGTGGGAAAAGTCTTGCCTTCGGCCTTCAGCACCGGCATTGCAAAGCTCCTGCTATGCACGTCATCCCCGCGAAGGCGGGGATCCCGTTTAGAAAATCAAAAACAAATGGGGTCCCCGCCTTCGCGGGGACGACAAGTATTAATAATCGCTAGGTCTTCACCAGGTTGGGAAGCCACAGCAGCATTTCCGGGAACAGCACGTAGAGCACGAGCGAAAAGAGGTCGAGGACAATGAACGGCGTGACGCCGGCGAACACCTGCCCGAGCGTCACCGGCACCGGCGACGAGCTTTTCACGACGAACACGTTGAGGCCGACGGGCGGCGTGAGCACGCCGATCTCCGCGAGCTTCACCGCGACGACGCCGAGCCAGATCGGGTCCCAGCCCGACTTCACCATCACCGGGAACATGATCGGCAGCGTCATCACCATGATGGCGATCGGCTCGATGAAGCAGCCGAGCACGAGGAAGAGGAGGATGAAGCCGAGCAGGTAGACGTACTTACCGCTGCCCAGGCCGAGCAGGCTCTCGGAGATGACGTCCACCAGGCCGGAATAGGTGAGGAAGCGCGCGAAGATGATGCCGCCGATGACGATGATAAAGATCACCGAGGTGGTCACCGCCGCTTCCTTCAGCACCTCCACCAGCGACTTCACGCCCATGCGGCCCTTGACCAGCGCGATCACGAACGCGCCGAAGGCGCCCACCGCGCCGGCGTAGGTGGCGGGAAAGTAGCCGCCGTAGATGCCGCCCACCACCAGCGCGAACAGGATGATGATGCCGTACACGCTGTAGAGCGACTGGAAGCGCTGCTTCCAGGTGAAGGCGATGTTGGCGAGCGGCGCGATGTCCGGCCGCACGCGGGCGATGACATAGATGCCGGCGCAATAGATCACCGCGGTGAGGATGCCAGGCACGATGCCGGCGATCAGCAGCTTGCCGATCGACTGCTCGGTGATCACCGCGTAGACCACCATCAGGATGCTCGGCGGGATCAGCGCCGCTAGCGTGCCGGCGGCAGCGATGCAGCCGGCGCTCAGGCGCACGTCGTAGCCGAAGCGCGTCATCTCCGGCATCGCCATGCTTGCGTGAACACCGCCGCGTTGACGATCGTCGAGCCCGACGCGGCGCCGAACGCGGCGGAGGACATGACGGTCGCCATGGCGAGGCCGCCACGCAGGTTGCCGAGCCAGACGTACGCCGCGCGGAAAAGGTCGGTGGTGAGCGCCGCCACGGTGGCGAACGAGCCCATGAGGATGAACAGCGGAATCACCGCCAGGGTGAACGAGTTCGTGGTGCTGAACGGGATGGTGCCGATACCTGCGCCAGCGCCGCGTCAGGGCCCCACCGTGAGGTAGATACCGATGAAGCCGGCCAGGCCGAGCGCCACGCCGATGTGCACGCCGAGCGTGAGCCAGACGAGGAGCAGCAGCCCACCACGATCCAGCCCGCAAGCTGCGGCGAGAGGAGTTCCACGCGCTATTCCCTCTGCGCGGGCAGCGCCAGTGTCGGGCGGCGGCTCGCCGCGCCGCATGCGGCCGATGTCCTGCACGATGTCGATGCGCGAGGCGCACCAGGAGCAGCGCCACGCCGAGCAGCAGGAGAACGCGTGCCGGGTAGAGCGGGAAGCGCACCGAGCCCATGGTCGACTCCTTGATCTCCAAGCTGTAGCGAGCTCGACGTACCCCGTGCCACGCCACCAGGGCGAAGAAAATGAAGGCGACGATATGCGTAACCGCCTCCATGAACGACTTGCCGCGCGCGCCAGCAAAGCCGTAGAGCAGCTCCACGCGGATGTGCGCACGCCGCTCCTGCGCGTAGGCGAGCGCGCCGAAGACCACCAGTACCATGGTGCTCTCCGTGAACTCGAGCGTGCCGGGCAACGGGCCGGCCGAAGAACTCGGTGCCGACGACGTCCGCCACGCCGACCAGCATCGACGGCAATCATGCCGACCGTGCCGAGCAGCAGGAGCCATAGCGCGAGGCGCCCCAGCCACGCGCTGAAGGTCTGCATTACTTGGAGAGCAGCTCTCTCCAGCGCGCCGCGACCTTCTTCGGCGTCTCGGCGTCCTTGGTCGCCGCCGCCGTGTCCTTCTCCCACTGCGCCAGGAAATCGGGCGCGGTCGAGCGCCACTTCTTCAGCTCCGCGGCGGGGAAGGGCTTGAAGGTCGCGCCCTGCTACTTCATGCCGGCGGCGGCCTTCGGACTCGAAATCGCCGACCCAGGCAAGGTAGTCCTCCGCCGTCTTGGCGGACTGATCGCGGAACACCTGCTGGATGTCCTTCGGCAGGCGCTTCCACGTGCGGCTGCTGATCGTGATGTTGTGGCCGGTGATCGCCATCACCGGGCCGCAGTGCTGCTTCGCCACCTCGACCAGCTTGAACGCCTGCATGTTGCCGGCGTTGATGAAGGAGTAGTCGAGCGTGCCGCGCTGCAGGGCCTCGTAGATTTCGGTGGGCGCCACGGTCACCGGCACCGCGCCGATGGCGCTGAACGCCTTCGGAATGTCGGCGCCGAAGCTGCGGATCTTCTTGCCCTTGATGCCCTCCACGGAGTCGCACGCCGGGTTGGACCCGCTCAGGTAGTACTCGCCGAGGGGCTGCTGGAAAAGCCACTCCACGCCGGCATTGTTCATCTCCTGCCGGTAGACCGGGAACTCCTTGACCACGGTGCCTAGGACGTGCATCGCCTGCTTGCTCGTCTCGAAGGTGAGCGGCAGCTGGAACGCGCGCCAGTAGTGCAGCTGGTCGGGGTTGTAGCCCGGCGCCGTCGCCGTCATGTCGATCGCACCCTTGGCGGTGAGCGTAAGGAGCTCGGTGGTCTTGCCCAGCCCCTGCGCGAAGGTGATGGTGATCTTCACCTGGCCGTTGGTGCGCTTCTCGATCGCGGCTGCGAAGTCCTTCTCCAGCTGCACGAACGGGCTGTCGGCGAGATAGTGGCCCCAGCGCAGGTTGTACTTCGCCTGCGCGGCGGCATCGCCCGCAGCGACGGCTAGCGCGCAGCCGAACACAGAAAGCAGCAGTGGAAGCTTGCGTTTCATCAACTCCTCCTCAGAAGTTCACCCGCGCCGGCGCCGGTATCGACAGCGGCGATATCTCGTATCGATTTCGCAAATACCGAATGCAACGTCTATCTTTCGCTGTCATAGTTTCGCTGGTCCCAGTAAATGTCAAGCCATAAAACCGCCCGGCTCGCGCGAGTGCTCTCCGGCGCACTGCGCGTGTGGGCGGTCTCGGCCAGCGTGGAGGAGCAGTCTGGCGCCATCGTGGTCGGCGAACACCTTCGCATCGTCCCCGACCTGCCGCATGGCTGGATGGTGTTTCGCGGCGAGCACCTGCTCGGCGCGCACGCCGGCCTGCCCGGCCTGCTGCGTACGCTGCGCCACGAGCTCGCGCCGAACGCGCCCGCCGGCCGCCTGATCATCGGTTCGCAGTCCCTGGCATGAACGCGCTGCCGATCAGCGTCATCACCGGCTTCCTGGGCAGCGGCAAGACCACCCTGCTCTCGCGCCTGCTGCGCGATCCTGCGCTCGCGCGCACCGCGGTGATCGTCAACGAGTTCGGCGAAGTCGGCCTCGATCACCTGCTGGTGGAAGCGAGCGACGAGGAAGTGGTGCTGCTCGAGGGCGGCTGCCTGTGCTGCAAGGTGCGCGGCGACCTGGTGCGCACCGCGGGCGAGCTGCTCGCGCGGCGCGCGCGCGGCGAGGCGTCATTCGACCGCATCGTGGTAGAGACCACCGGCCTCGCCGACCCGGCGCCCATCCTGCAGGCGCTGATGACCGACCGCGAGATCGCCGATCGGCTGCGGCTCGACTCGGTCATCGCCACGGTGGACTGCGCCGCCGGCGACGCCACGCTGGACGCGCATCCGGAATCGGTGAAGCAGGCCGCGCTCGCCGACCGCATCGTGCTCACCAAGACCGACCTCGCGGATTCCAGCGCCCTCGCGGAGCGGCTGCGCAGGCTCAATCCGTCGGCGCCCCAGTTCACCGCGCTGCATGGGGTGGTCGACCCGAGCCTGCTTTTCAATGCTTCGGCTTATGAACCACGGGTCTGCGAATCGCCCGCCCACTCCGGCGACGTGACCACCTTCTGCCTGCGCCGCAGCGAGCCGCTGCACGCGGTCACGCTGAGCCTCTTCCTGCAGGTCCTCGCCGAGCATTGCGGCGCGAAGCTGCTGCGCCTGAAGGGCCTGGTCGACGTGGTCGAGAGTCCGGGTCGCCCGGCGCTGATCCACGGCGTGCAGCACGTATTCCATCCGCCCGCGTGGCTCGATGCCTGGCCGGACGACGATCGCACCACGCGCATCGTCGTCATCGCGCAGGGGCTCGACGCCGGCTGGCTGCAGGACCTGATCGAAGTTCTGGACGACGAGGTGACCGCATGTTCGATCTCGTAATCCGCGGCGAGCGCGTAGTCACCCCGCAGGGCGTCGAGCCGCGGGAGATCGCGGTCAAGGACGGCGTCATCGCGGCGCTCGGCGCGCCCGGCACCTTTGCCGCTGCGCAGGCGGCGCGCGTCATCGATGCGGGACCCGCGGTGGTGATGCCGGGCGGCATCGATCCGCACGTGCACTGCGCCTGGTACATCCCGCCGATGCGGCCCGGCGATCCGCCGGGGACCAGCGGCTCGCCCGAGCTGGTGAGCCGCGCCGCGCTATACGGCGGCACCACCACGCTGCTCGACTTCGCCGCCTGCAAGCCGGATCGCGCCGGCGATGAATCCTCGAGCCAGAGCGTGCGCGATGCGCTCGAAGCGCGCGACCAGGATTGGGTCGGAAAGTGCTATTGCGACTACGCGTATCACGTGATGCTGCGCGGCAAGGTGCCGCCGGCGACGATCGCCGAGCTGAAGGAGGCGGTGCAGGCCGGCTACGCCACCACCAAGATTTTCACCACCGACATCACGCCGAGCCGCGCCGGCCGCATGATCCGCTTCGGCGAGATCTGGGAGATCTTCAAGGTGCTCGCGCGCGAGGGCGGACTCGCGGTGATCCACGCCGAGGACGACGACATCGTGCGCCACATGTACGAGAAGCTGTTCCGCGAGAACCGCACCGGCTTCGAGCACATGGCCGAGGTGCACAACGCGCTCTCGGAGGATCTCTCGTTCCGGCGCATCATCCGCCTCGCCGAGCACGTCGAGGGCATGGCGCTCTACATGATGCACGTGAGCGCGGCCTCGGGCGTGGAGGCGATCGCGGATAGCCGCGCGCGCGGCTATCCGATCTACGGCGAGACCCTGCACCAGTACCTGCTGTATACGAGCGAGGACTACAAGAAGCCGAACGGCCAGATCTATCACACCTACCCTTCGCTCAAGTCGAAGCGCGACCAGCAGGGCCTCTGGGACGGACTGCAGAACGGCCACCTGCACTGCGTCGGCACCGACGAAGTGTGCTGCAACCTCTCGGTCAAGGTGCGCGGCAGCCGCATCGACGACACCACCGGCGGCAACGCCGGCGTCGAGCCGCGCGTGGCGGTGATGTACACCGAGACCGTGGAGAAGCGCGGCTACTCGCTGGAAAAATTCGTCGACGTCGTGTCCTGCGAACGCCGCGCGTATCCTCGGCCTGTATCCACGCAAAGGCGCCATCGCCGTGGGCAGCGATGCCGACATCGTGGTGCTCGATACCAGCCAGCGACGCACGGTGCGCGCGCAGGATCTGCACGAGGCGGACTATTCCCCGTGGGAAGGCAAGGAGGTCGGCGCCTGGCCGTCGGTCACCGTGCTGCGCGGCAAGGTGATGGTGGCCGACGGCAAGTTCCACGGCGACCTGAAGGACGGGCGGTATCTGAAGCGCAAGATATCCCCGGAGATTCTGGAAAGGAAGACTTGATGAAGGTCGCGTGGTTCCACAAGTTCGGCGGCCCCGAGGTCCTGGTCCACGAGGAAGCGCCCAAGCCGGCGCCGAAGCCCGGCGAAGCGCTGGTGCGCGTGCGCGCGGTCGGCATCAACCATGTCGACCTCGACCACCGCGCGGGCACTTCGCGCATTCCGGTGACGTTCCCTCATATCCTGGGGCGCGAATTCGCCGGCGAAGTCGCCAGCAGTGCAGGAAATTTCAAGGAGGGCGACCGGGTCTGGGTGACTTGCCGCATCCCCTGCCGCACGTGCGAGCTCTGCCTCGCCGGTCGCGACAACCTGTGCCTCAAGGAGGGCTACTTCGGCCTCGACATCCCGGGCGGCTACGCCGAGTACGTCGCGGTGCCGATCGCCAACCTCAACGCCCTGCCCGCGCACGTGCGCTTCGAGGACGCGGCCGCGGCGCAGATCGCCTTCGGCACCGCGTGGCACGTGCTCATCAACCGCGGCGGACTGCAGGCGGGGCAGACGGTGCTGATCCAGGCCGCCGGCTCGGGCATCGGCAGCGCCGCGGTGCAGGTGGCGAAGCTGGCCGGCGCGGCGATGATCATCGCCACCGCCAGCAGCGAGAAGAAGCTCGAGCAGGCGAAGGCGCTGGGCGCGACCCACCTCATCAACTACAGCCGCGAGAAATTCGCCGACAAGGTGATGGAGCATCACCGGCGGGCGCGGCGTCGACGTGGTGATGGAGCACATCGGCGGCGAGGTCTTCACCGAGAGCCTGAAATGTCTCGCGCGCGGCGCCATCATCGTCACGGTGGGCGCGCACGCGGGCGAAGTGGTGCAGTTCGACATCATCCCGTTCTTCCGCCGCGAGCTGCGCCTCGCCGGGTCGAAGAACGCCTCGGTGCTCGAGCTGCGCAAGGTCATGGGCCTGGTCGCCGACGGCAAGCTGAAGCCCGTGCTCCACAAGGCGCTGCCGCTCGCGCAGGCGGCCGAGGCGCACCGCGTGGTCGATTCGCGCGATTTCTTCGGCAAGGTCGTTCTGCTTCCCTGATGCTGCCGAAAGTCCACATCCTCGGCACCGGCGGCAGCATCTCCGGCATCGGGCCGCACCGGCTCGACTACACGCTTTACCCGGACTCCGGAAAGAAACTGACCATCGAGCAGCTGCTCGCGCGTATCCCGGAGGCGCGCGAGCTCGCCGAGCTTGAGCGGCGAAGATGTGCTGCAGGTCGGCAGCCCGTCGATCGGCCCAGCGGAGTGGTTACAGATTCTTGATCGGATAGAAGCGACGCCTGCGGCCATCGTGATCACGCACGGCACCGCGACGCTCGAGGAAACCGCGTACTTCCTGCACCTCACGGTGAAATCCGCGCGCCCGGTGGTGCTCACCGGCGCCATGCGCCCGCCCAGCGCGGTCGGCACCGACGCCGACCTCAACCTGCTCGACGCCATCCGACTCGCCGCCTCTCCCGAGGCCGCCGGCCGCGGCGTGCTCACCATCCTCAATAACGAGATCCAGAGCGCGCGCGACGTCACCAAGTCGAACGCATTCCGCGTCGACACCTTCCACAGCCGCGACTTCGGCGTGCTCGGCTACGTCGACTCGGACGCGCGCGTGCTGTTCTATCGCAACGTCACCCGCCCGCACACCACCGCGACGCCGTTCGACGTGCGCGGCCGCAAGGACCTGCCGCGCGTCGACATCGTCCACGCCTACGCCGGCGCCGACGGCGTGCTGGTCGATGCCCTCACCGAGCGCCGCCCGGCCGGCATGGTGCTGGTCGGATTCGGCGGCGGCTCGTACCCGACCGCGTTCCTCGACGCCGGCAAACGCGCCGTGAAGGCCGGCATCCCCGTCGTGCTCGCCACCCGCTCCTGGAACGGACGCGTGGTCATCACGCCGAAGAAGGAAGCCGACGGCTTCATCGTCTGCGACGACCTGATGCCGCAGAAAGCGCGCATCCTGCTCATGCTCGCGCTTACGGTTACGCGGGAACGCTCGGCGATCCAGGAGATGTTCTACAGATTTTGATGTCTTGGAACATGGGCCCCCGCCTTCGCGGGGGCGACGGAGGAAGCGCCATGAGCAAAGTAAAGAAGGAAGTCATCGACGTCCCGGGGGTGAGCCGGCATCTGAAGAAGGAAGGCATCCCGCTCAACCCGGTGATCCGCGCCGGAAACTTCGTCTTCGTCTCCGGCCTCACGCCGATGGACCGGCGCACCGGCAAGATTCCGCTGGTCACGGTCGACAAGCAGGCGCGCATGGTGCTCGAGAACATGAAGGTGTGCCTCAAAGCGGCCGGCTCCTCCTTCGACAACGTGGTGAAGTGCACCGTCTACATCACCAACACCGCCTACTTCGACGAGGTGAACAAGGTCTACCGCAAGTACTTCAAGCGGAACCAGCCGGCGCGCGTGTTCTGCGTGGTCGGCTCCTGGCCGAAGAAGTTCGACGTGGAGATCGACGCCATTGCGCTTGTAGACTGAGCAGATATGTCGTCCCCGCGAGCGAGGCTTTCAACATGGGCCCGCCTTCGCAGGGAGGCGAACGACTGGAGATGAAGATCTGGTACCAGAGCCTGTTCGACGCCGGCCGCGTGCCGGCCTATTTCGATGGCGTGCGCAAGAGAGTCGGCGCGGTCGCGCGCCCGGGCACGGAAGTCCATCTGCACAGCATGCCCGAAGGCGTCTACGGCGAGCACACGCCGGCGGAAGTGGTGATCTATCCCTACATCGCGTCGCTGCTCGCGCAGTTCATTCTCGACAACGCCTTGCGCGCGCAGGCCGAGGGCTACGACGTGTTCGCGCTCAGCTCGGTGCAGGACCCGGCGATCGAGGAGGCGCGCTCGCTGGTCGACATCCCGGTTGTTGGCTACGGCGAGGCGGCGATGCATTTCTCCTGCCTGCTCGGCAGCCGCTTCGTCATCATCGCCTTCGGCGAGCGCTTCGACCAGATGCTCGACCTGCGGATCAAGCGGCTCGGGCTTTCCGAGCGCGCCCTGCCGACGATGCTGATGGAGCGCACCACCTTCGCCGACGTGGGCAAGGGACTGGACGACGCCAGCGCCATCGTCCAGGCCTTCACCGCCACGGCGCGGAAAGCCATCGCGCTGGGCGCCGAGGCGATCATCCCCGGGCAGCTCTACCTCAGCGAGGCGATCGTGCGCGCCGGCGTGACGCGCATCGACGAAGTGCCGATCGTCGACGGACTCGCGGCGGTGGTGAAGATGGCCGAGGTCATGGCGGATTTCAAGAAGCTCGGCATCTCGGTCACCCGGCGCGGCTACCTGCATGCCCGCCCGCCGCAGGACGTGCTGGAACATGCGAGGAGGTTCTACAAATGATGCAACGCCTATTCATCCTCCTTGCGCTGCTCGCCTCTCACGCCGCGCTTGCACAGACCTACCCTGCCAAGCCGGTCCGCGTGGTCGTGCCCTTCCCGCCCGGCGGCGGCACGGACATCGTCGCCCGCACCGTCACGCCGAAGATGGCGGAGATCCTCGGCCAGCCCTTTGTGATCGAGAATCGCGCCGGCGCCGGCGGCAACATCGGCACCGAGGCCGTCGCCAAGTCGCCGGCCGACGGCTACACGCTGCTGGTGGCGAGCGCATCGACGGCGATCAACACCACGCTCGTGCCGAACCTCTCCTGGACCTTCCCGCGCGACTTCGCGCCCGTAGTGCTGATGGTGGTGAATAACCACCTGCTCGCCGCGCATCCCTCCGTGCCGGCGAACAACGTGCGCGAGCTGCTCGCGCTCGCGAAAGCGAAGCCCGGACAGGTGACCTATGCCTCCTATGGCAGCGGCAGCTCGGCGCACCTGACCGCGGAGCTTTTCAAGCTCATGGCCGGTGTCGACCTCCTGCACGTCCCGTACAAGGGCGCGGCGCCGGCGGTGAACGACCTCCTCGGCGGACAGGTGAACATCATCTTTGCCGACGTCGCGGCGATGCTTTCGCACCTCAAGTCCGGGAAGCTCAAGCCGCTCGGCATCGGCGCGGCGAAGCGCTTCGAGGGCCTGCCCGAGGTGCCGACCATCGCCGAGTCCGGCGTGCCCGACTTCGAGGCCGGCGGCTTCCTCGGCCTGGTGGCCCCCGCCGGCACGCCGCCGGCGGTCATCCAGGCACTGAACGCCGCCGCGCAGAAGAGCCTGGCGCTGCCCGAGGTGCGCGATCGCCTGCTCGCGCTCGCCAGCCCGCCGGTCGGCGGCACGCCCGAGCAGTTCGCGAGCCACATCCAGCGCGAGATCGACAAGTGGGCGCGCGTGATCCGCGCGGCCAACATCAAGCCGGAATAAAGAAAAAAGCAAAATGGGTCCCCGCCTTCGCGGGGACGACGGCTAGCGGCGCTGAGCGGCGCTCGCGCCGGCGATGCGGCCGAAGACGGCGCCCGACATGAGGCCGGCGCCGCCGAGGTAGTTCTCGTAGAAGATGCCGCCGACGATCTCGCCGGCGGCATAGAGTCCCGGGATGGTGCGGTCGCTGGTGTCCTGCACCTCGCAGCTGCGCGTTGATGCGCAGGCCGCCGAACGAGAAGGTGATGCCGCAGGTGACGACGAAGCCGGTGTACGGCGGCTGGTCGATCGGCAGCGCCCAGTTCGACTTCGGCGGCGTGATGCCTTCGGTCGACACGCCGTCGAGGATCGCGGGGTTGTACTTGCCGGGCCGGCAGGCGGCGTTGAACTCGCGCACTGTGCGCGCGAGTCTGTGTGCGTCAATCCCGAGCTTCTCCGCCAGCGCCTCCAGCGTCGGCGCCTCGGCCTTGGTCACCTGCTTGATGCGGTACTCGTCGCGCACCATGCCGATGGTCTTGGCGTCGAAGATCTGCACCGCGGTGCGCTTGGGCTGCTTCATCACCTCGCGGCCGTACTTGGCGTAGGTGTGGTTGCGGTAGTCGGCGCCCTCGTCGACGAAGCGCTCGCCGTCCAGGTTGACGATGATGCCGATCGGGTACGAGTGCTTCTGGAAGTTGTCGAGCACCACGCGGTCGCCGAAGGGCGGCGCGCTGATGTCCCACTGCACCGCGTGGCAGGTCGACCAGCCGCCGAAGGCCTGCGCGTCGATCTCGAGCGCGGCGCGCAGGCCGTCGCCGGTGTTGTAGCGCGTGCCGCGCACCCGGCACGACTCCCAGCCCGGGCCGTAGTAGCGCACGCGCATCTCGGGGTTGGCCTCGAAGCCGCCGCAGGCGAGCACCACGTTGCGGCCCGTGGATGTCCGCATAGCCGCCGGGCCCCATGACGTGCACGCCGGTGACCGCGCCCGAGCGGTCCTGCAGCAGCTTCCGCAGGCCGGTGGCGTAGCGGATCTCGACGCCGAGGCGCTCGGCCTGCTTGATGAGCTGGTCGACCAGGCCCCAGCCGCCGCCGACCGCCTCGATGTTCACCCCGCCGTAGAAGTGGTGCTTGCCCTCGACCTTGAAGGACTGCCGGCCGAACATCGGCAGGAAGCGCACGCGCTGGCGGCGCATCCAGCTCATCGTGTCGCGCGAGCGGCCGACGAGCAGCTCGGACAGCGTGTCGTCGGTCTGGCCCTCGGTCACGCGCCGCAGGTCGTCGAGGTAGCCGTCCTTGCTCACCACCGGCAGCACGATCTGGCTCGCCTCGGCTTCGGACAGGTCGTCGAGGATGTCGCGGCGCAGGTCGTCGAGCCCCTCGTGCACGAAGCGGAAGCCGCCGGCGGTGAACAGCGAGTTGCCGCCGCGCTCCTCGAGCGGCGCCTTCTCCAGCACCAGCACCTTGGCCGCGCCCTGCTCCTTCGCGGAGATCGCGGCGCACAGCGCCGCGTTTCCGGCGCCAACCACGATCACGTCGAACATATCGTTCATCCATAGAATATAAGGCATGAAGAAAACGACCGCGCTGCGCCGGCTGCTAAAGAAGAAAGAATTCGTCTACCTGCCGGTGGCCTACGATGCGCTCGGCGGGCGCCTGCTGCAGAGCCTCGGCTTCGATTGCGTGTACACCGGCGGCTTCGTCACCGGCGCCTCGCGCTGCACCTCCGAGCCGCTGCTCACCATGGACGAGCAGCTGCGCGTGGCGGGCGACGTGGCCGCGGCGATCGACATCCCGCTGGTGGTCGACGGCGGCGCGGGCTTCGGCGAGCCGCTGCACACCATGCGCACCGTGCGCGAGTGCATCCGCGCCGGCATCGCCGGCACGCACATCGAAGACCAGCTCTATCCCAAGCGCGCGCACTACCACAAGTACGTCGCGCACGCCGTGCCGCGCAAGGAGTTCGCCGACAAGATCCGCTTCGCGTGCAAGCAGCGCGACCGCTCCGATCCGGACTTCGTCGTCATCGCGCGCACGGATACCTGCCGCTTCGAAGGACTGAAGGAAGCCATCGCGCGGGTCAACATGGCCGCCGACGCCGGCGCCGACCTGGGCCTCCTCTTCCCGCGCAACGACGCGGAGATGAAAAAGGCGCCGAAGCAGGCGCGCATCCCGCTCGTCTATGTCACCAGCCGCGGCAACCGCGACGGCCGCCCGGTGCCGACCGCCGCGCAGCTCGCCGACATGGGCTACAAGGCGGCGATCGACGCCATGACCTATCTACTGGCGAGCTTCCACTTCGCCAAGCTCGCCTATGGCGAGATCAAGCGCACCGGCGGCTACACCGGCCTCAGCCCGAAGCAGTGCGTCGACGCCCGCCATGAAATCGAGACGCTCGTCGGCCTGGACGAGTTCTACGCCATCGAGGAGCAGACGGTCGAGAAGAAATAGTTGGGCAAGCGCTGAGCGGCCAAGGATGAAGTCCAGACTGCTAGGGCTTACGGACGCGGGTTGATTCGGTGTGAGAAAGGAAAGAAAAAAAGAAGAGAGGAAAAAAGAGGAGAAGAAAGGAAAGGAAAAAAAAGAGAAAGGAGGAAAAGAAGAGAATAAAAAAAAAAAAAAAAAAGGAAGAAAAGAAAGAAGAAGAGAAAGGGAGAAGAAAAAAAAAAAAAAAAAAAAAAGAAAAGGAAAAAGGAAAGAAGGGAAAGAAAAAAAAAGAGAAAAGAAGAAAAAAAAAAAAAAAAAAAGAAAAGAGAAGAAAGGAAAAAGAGAAAAAGAGAGGAAAAAAAGAGGAAGAAAAAGAGATAAAAGAAGAAAGAGAGAAAAGAGAGAAAAAAAAAGAAAAAAAAGAAAGAAGAAAAAAAAGAAGGAGAAAAAGAAGAGAAAAAGAAGATAAAAAAAAAGGAATATAGATGAGAGGGCTAAGAAGGGAGAGAAGAAGAAGAAAAGAAAGAAGAAGAGAAAGAAGAAGAAGAAGAAAAAAAAAAGGGAAGAGGAAGCATAGAGCAGGGAGAAGAAAAGGAAAGGGAGAGAAAAAAGAAGGAAAAGAAAAGAAAGGAGAAAAAAAAGAAGAAAGAGAAGAAGGAAGAGAAGAGAAAGAAAAGGAAAGAGGAGAAAGAAAAAAAGAAGAAAAAGAAAGAGAAAAAGAAAAAAAAAGAGAGGAAAAAGAAAAAGGAAAAAGAAGAAAAGAAAAAAAAGAAGTGAAAGATGAAGAAGGAAGAGAGGAGAGAAAAGGAAAAAAAGAAAGAAAAAGAAAAGAAAGAAAAGAAGAGAGAGGAAAAAGATAAGTGAGAAGAGGAGGAAGGAAAAAAGAAGAATAAAAAGAAAAAGGTAAGAAGAGAGATAGGAGAGAAAAGAGAAGAAAGCGGTGGAGAATAGGTGAGGATAGAAAAGAAAAAATCGTGATGAAGCAAAACAAGACTGCAAAGGGGTCGAGTTAGAAAGAGGACAAGAAAAGCGCGAGGAGATAGAAAAAGAGAAGAAGAAAAAGAAAAAGAAAAGAAAAAAGGAAAAGAGAAAGGAGATAAGAAAAGAAGAGAAAAGGAAGAGAAAGGAAAGGAAAAAGAAGAAGAAGAGAAAAGAAAGGAAGAAAAAAATAAAGAGAAGGAAGAGAAAGAGAGAAGAAGAAGAGAGAAGAGAAGATGAAGAAAGGAGGGAGAAGAGAAAAAAAAGAGAAAAAAAAAAGAGAAAAAAAGAAAGGAAAAGGAAGAAGGAAAGAAAAAGATAAAAGAGAAGGAAGAAAAGAGAGAGGAAAAGAAAGGAGAGAGAAAGAGAAAAAAGGAAAAAAGAAGAAGAAGGGAAGGAAGAAGAGAAGAAAGGAAAAAAAGAGAGGAAAGAAAAAAGAAAAGGAAAGAAAAGAAAAAAAAAGAAGAAAAAAAAGAAAAAAAGAGAAGAGAAAAAAAGAAAGAAAGAAGAGAAAAAAAAAAAAAGAGAAGAAAGAAGAAGAAAAGAAAAGGAAAAGAAAAGAGAAAAGAGAAAAGAAAAGAGAAGAAAAAAAAGAAAGGAAAGAGAAGAGAAAAAAAGAGAAAAAGAGAGAGAAGAAAAAAGAGAAAGGAGAGAAAAAAAAAGAGAAGAAAAAAGAAAAAAAAAAAAAGGAAAAGAGATAGAAGAAAAGGGAGAAGATGAAGGAGATAGAAAAAAAAGAGGAAAAAGAGAAGAGAAAAAAAGAGAAAAAAAAGAGGAGAAGAAAAAAGAGGAAAAAAAAGAAGAAGAAAAGGAGGAGAGAGAAGAGGAAAAGAAGAAAAAAAGAAAAGAAGAAGAAAGAAAAAAGGGAGAAAAAGAAGAAAGAGAGAAAGAGAAAGAGATAGAGAGGAGATAAAGGAGATAGAGAGAAAGAGAAGGAGAGGTGTAGAAAAGGAAGGAGAAAGAAGGATGGCTAGAGAGACTAATGGCTACGGTTGGGCATTAGAGCCCATGCTCAGCTAAGTTGAGGAGAAAGAGAAAGGATACAGATAAAGGGAAGATGAAGAAAAAGAGGAGAAGAGGCAAAAAGGGTAAGAAATAAAAAGAGAAGATAAAGAAAGGCTGAGGCAGAAACAGAAGGAGATAAAGGAAGATGAATAAAGATACTAGGAAGAAGAGCTATAAGAAAGGGGAAAGAGGTAAAAAGAGGAAAAAGACGGAGGCTAGGGCAATAAATAACTGCTCGACGACAAACGACGCATCAACGCCCTGAGGCGGCTGCTCGAGAAAGAGCGAAGAGATAAAGAGAGAAGAAAGAGAGACAGAAAAGAGAACAACTACAGATGCTGGAACTGAACGAAGAAGGCAAGCTGGAGCGGGCGGAGAGAAAAAAGGAAAAGAAAAAGGAAAAAGAGAGAAAGAAAAAAGAGAAGATAGAAGACAAGAAGAAAGACAGGTGAACGAAGCTAAGGAAGAGCTGCAAGCGAGGGGCGAGAGGTATAAATAAGAGAGAGAGAGGCAGGAGATGAGAGGTATAGAAGGCAAAGAAAGATAGCTACGCAAACAAAAAGAGAACGAGGAACGAAGAAGAAAAGAGGAAATGAAGGAGAAAAGAGATAGGGAGAGAGAGAGAGGAGGGAAAAAAGAAAAAGAGAAATAAGAGGAAAGAAAAATAAAGAAAGACAAGAAAAGAGAGAAAGAAATGGCAGAAAGAGAGGCTATGAGAGAAGAAGAAGAAGAAGATGGGGGAGATAAAGAGATAGAAAAAAAGGAAAAAAAAGAGGAAAAGGAGAAAGAAGAAAAGGTAGAGGTGGAAAAAAGAGAAAAGAAAGAAGAGATAGAGATAAAAAAAGGAGAGGAAAAAAGAAGGAAAGAAGAGAGATACGACTAAGAGAAAAGGGAAACAAAGGAGTTGGCCAACTAACGAGTTGAGCTGCACGGTAACGGCAAACAGCATCAGCTGAACTCGAGTTCCTGGAGAGCGTGGAGAAGGTCTACGTAGCGACTGACGGCTCCAAGGTAGCCTTTCGGGAAAAAATGCTGGGCAAAGATAGAGATACGAAGATGGAGAATGCGCTGGGCGAACTAGGAAGGGGTGTAGGCGGTATCGAAGGCCAGGCGGCGATGCTAGGCTAAGCGGTCGCCGAGCGAATACCTGCGATCGGAGCGAAGAGCTGCAGGGATCGCTCACGACTGGCGAGGGCGCTACCGACCGCGGATAGCCGCAAAAGGAGAAGAGAGCGAAAGGGGTGGACGGCAAGTACGAGGAGTTCTACGGAAAGGGGTGAGCTAGCTATAGCTAGACGAACGAGAAACGATGGCGAACAAGGCGACTGAGAAAGGAGAGAACTGCGAGATCTAACAGAAAGAAGAAGAGAAGATAGACTACTAGCGACTAAAAGGAAGAAAAGAAGAGAAAGAAGAGCTAGAAGAGAGCTAAGAGAGGGAGAAAGGTCTATGGCACGACGACAGGCGCTTCGCTTCAGTGAGCTGAGCTCGACTGTCGCACATCGAGCGACATGGCGGGTCGAACCAGCCATGAGCGCGGTGCTATCGGGGTAAGTTCTTCAGATCGATTGAAAGCGCACGCCGGCGGGCTCAGGACGGAGTTGTAGCCTCGCCGCCATCACCGCGAAACACTCGAATCCGGCGCTGCTGGTTACGGCGGCTTGCTTGCGAAGAAGCGCGTGCGCGCGGGTAGCACCAAGCCATGGGTGAAAACTTCGCTGTCACGGATCTGCGACTGTGTCGCATACCTGCGCGAGTCGGACTCAGGACGACTAGAGCGCTAGGGTTCGGCGTGGTGGGTACGGATGCTGACCTGCTCGGCATTCCGGCGATCGACGCGACGTATTCGCGCGGTGAGCCGAGGGTTCGTGCGGCAGGCGTGCTATCGGGAAACGCACTCATGGCGCGTGAATCGCACCTCGCCGGCGCCTACCTGCCGGCCTAGTGGTGCCTACGCGCTGCAGGCAGCGTGCTGCCGACCTCACGCGCGATGCTGGCGTGGACAAGTACGGCACGGTCTGCTACAGGACCTGTGGCAGCGCGGGTGAGATTGCTGCGTCTCGAAAGGCACTTCGCCGGACTGTTCAGTGGCCGCTACGACACGTGTGGGAGGGCTCGTCGGACTGGCGCGCGTCCCTACGCCGCATGGCGTGCGCTCCCATGGGACCCGAATCGGACTACGTTCGCCCGCCGCCTACTTTGAGCACTCCACGGTCGCGCTTCCGGCATCGCTGGCTATCCAGGACGCCCGTGTGCTCCTCAGCTAGGCGATAACATCACGACGGACCATATCTCCCCCGCCGGCGCGAACGCGAGGCAGCCTCGCCGGAAAGTACCTCACGGCACGCGGCGTAGCGCCACGCGACTTCAACCAGTATTCAACGCGCCGGAGCAACCACGAAGTCATGTTGCGCGGCGCATTCAGCAATCCCGGCCTGGTGGACGAACTGCGCCAAGGCGCGCCGATCGATGTCTACAGCGAAAAAGGCCGCGGGCCGCTCATCATCGTTGCCGGACACAAATGCGGCGCCGGGTCGAGCCGCGACTGGGCAGCGAAGGCACCCGCGCTCCTCGGCGTCAAGGCGATCGTGGCCGGTAGCTTGAGCGCCTGCATCGGAGCAACCTCATCGGCATGGGCATCATGCCGCTCACCTTCCCTGTCGGTTCGACCGCAACCATCTCGTGCGCGACGGTTCACAAACCATCCATCTCGAGGGGCCGACGCCCTCCAAGTCGGGGACAATGCGCTGCGGGCCGTCGTTCGGCGCGGCGCGAGCGCACCTCCATGGAACTCGATTGCCGCATTGATTCCGGCCAGGAACTCTCGTACCTGCGCCACGGCGGCTTGCTTCCTTGCGTCTGGCGCGGCATCTTGGCGGAGTCACGCACGGAAAGGAGCGCGAGCCCGTGAATGAGACGACGGGACCGCTCGACCCAGCCAAGATCGCAGACATCGAAGCCGCGTGCGTTCCCTAGCTGACCGGTTCCAGGTAGTGGGGGTACGACTGGGGGTATCGCTTTCCCAGAAGAGTCCAAAGTCGTCCAGAATCATCAGCAACGGCGGAAAGCGATCGCCGCCTGCACACTACTGCGCGAAGCGCAGCACCAGGCTCGCGGCGCGCAGCGCCTTGCCGCCCTCGAGCGCCTTCAGCAGCTCGGGCTTGGTGAGGCCCGCGGGCAGCTCGCCGGGCTCGACCGTGGTGGCGATGAGCGTCATCACGTAGTGCTGGGGCGCGTTGCCTTTCGGCGAGCAGGGCCCGAGCCAGTGCATGCCGAGCACATTCTTGCCGGGAACGAAGCGGCCAGCCGTGGGCGCGCCGCCCAGCTCGCCCTCGGCGAAGGACGTGACGTTCGCCGGGATGCCGTAGATCACCGCGTGCGACACCCCGAGGCCATTGCGGCCGGCCTGGTCGTCCCAGATGATCGCGAAGCTGCGCGTCTTGTCCGGCACGTTGGTCCACGCGAGCGGCGGCGAGACGTTCTGGCCGGTGCAGTTCGGGTTCTTGGCGAAGTTGCCGGCGTTCTTCGGCTGCATCATCGCGTTGTCCGGGATGCCGGGCGACGTCAGCCGGAAGGCGGTGGGCGGCACCGCGGGCTCCTGCGTGGTGGCACAGGCGGCGAGCAGGCACAACGAAAGCGAAGCGCAAATCTTTTTCATGGCGCGGGGTTCCTCCTGGGGGATAGGCATTGGAACACAGTTCAATACCCCAGCTTCCGGTCGACGACCTCCCGGAGCGGCTTGCCGTCCAGGAAGCGCGCCAGGTTGTCGACGAAAAGGCGCGCCACGAACTTGTCGCGCTGCGGGTGCGGCCCGCCGAGGTGCGGCAGAACGACGATGCCCTTCGTGGTCCAGAACGGATGCTCGGCCGGGAGCGGCTCCTGGCGATAAACGTCGAGCACCGCGCCGGCGATGCGCTTTTCCTTGACCGCCGCGACGAGATCGTCGTCCTTGATGAGCTGACCGCGTCCGAAGTTCAGCAGCCAGGCGCCCGGCTTCATCCGCCGCAGCCGGCCGGCATCGATGAAATTCTCGGTTTCCCGGGTTGCGGGAAGGAGGAGCAGCACGAAATCCGATTCCGCCAGGACTTCCGCCGTGCGCTCCGCGGGCAGCACGCGTTCGACATCGGGCAGCGGCGCGGGCCGGCGTCGCGTGCCGATCACGCGCATGCCGAGCGTCGCCGCGATGCGCGCCACCTTCTGGCCGATGACGCCGACGCCGAGGATGCCGAGCGTCTTGCCGGTCAGCGGCTCGGGCACCATGCGCACCCACTTGGCGCTCTTCTGGTTCTCCGCCGCGGCGGCATAGGGTTTCGCCACGTAGAGCAGCGCGCCGATGATGTTTTCCGGCATCGACTCCTCGTGGGTTCCGCGCGCGCAGGTCAGCAGCAGCGCCGGCGGCAGGTCCGGCAGCGCCATCCAGCCCTCGACGCCCGCCATCATCGCCTGCGCCCAGCGCAGCTTCGGCATCGCGCCCAGCACGCCCGGGGGAACGGTGTAGGCCATGAGGACCTCGGCCTGTTCCATCTGCTCGGCGGACGGGTTCGCGCCGGCGGCAAGCGTATGGATGACGACCCGATCCGCCAGGCCGGCAGCCTTGATGGCCTCGACGTAGGGCGCGGGCGATGAAGTCCAGAGGAGGATCTGAGGGCGTGTTGTCATGCCGTGAGTCTAGGGCTTGCGGATGCGGGCGAGCTTCGCCTCGTATTCGACCCAGTCGTACTGCCGGCCTTCGCGGCGACGCCCGGTGTGCAGTACCCGATGGCAGGGCACCGCAAACGCGAACCAGCTGCGTGAGCACGCGCTCGCGACCGCGCGGATCGCCTTCGGCGCCCCGATCGCCTCGGCAATCCTCGAGTAGGTGGAAGTCGCGCCGAACGGGATCTTGCGCACCTCGCGCCACACGCGCTGCTGCAGATCGGTGCCGCGGATATCCAGCGGCAGCGCGAAAGGCCGGGACGGCGCCGCGATGTAGCGGGCGACTTTCGCGACCGTCGCCTTGCTGCCTTTTTCGTCGCGCACCAGCTTCGCCTTAGGGAATCGCGCGCCGAGGTCGCGGATCAGCCGCGATTGCGTGTCGCGCACCATGATGGAGACGATTCCCCGCTCGCTCGAAGCGACGAGAAGCGCCCCGAGCGCACAGCGGCCCGTGCCATAGCGGATCGTTTCCGGCACCCTGCGAGTAAGCGGACCGTCCCTAAACATCGCTGATGTAAATTGCCACCCATGCCGATCATCGACTCGCAGGTCCACGCTTACGAAGCGAACACGCCCAAGCGGCCCTGGCACAGCGTGCCGAACTGGCCTCCCCACGTCACCGGCGACGAGATGGTCGCTGCCATGGACAAAGTGGGCGTCGACGGCGCGATCTTCATCTCGGCCTTTTCCCTCTACCAGTACGACGCGAGCTATGCGGTCGAGGTGCAACGCAAGCACCCCGGGCGCTTCGCGCTCATCAAGCCGGTCAACCCCGCGGACCCGGCGGTCGGCGAAGTCATCGCCGAATGGAAGAAGCAGCCGGGCGCGGTCGCCGTGCGCATCATGATGACCGCGCGGGAAGCGGGCCTGCGGCCGGATGATCCCGGCCTCGACCGCATCGCGCGCGCAGCCGCCCAACATGACTTTCCGGTCAACGTGCTGTTCTGGGGAAACCTCGAGGCGGGCGCGGCGCTCATCGATCGCCATCCGAACACGCGCTTCATCATCGATCACATGGCGATCCAGCAGCCGCGCACCCCGCCCGCCCCGCCCGAGCCCTGGGCCGACCTGCCGAAGGTGCTGGCGCTCGCCAAGCGCCCCAACGCGCTGATCAAGGTGAGCGGCGCCTGCACGCTTTCGCACAAGCCCTATCCGTTCCCCGACATCTGGGATCCGATCCGACGCCTGATCGATGCCTGGGGCGTCGAGCGCTGCCTCTGGGGCACGGACTGGACGCGCGCCTTTGCAGTGGTGAACTACGAGCAGGCGGTCGAGCCGTTCCTCAAGACCGACCGCCTGAGCGAGCGCGAGCGCGCCATGCTGATGGGCGGCGCCTGCGCGAAGGCCTACGGCTGGTCGCCTGATAAGGGCTCAGGGTCGTAATTATTCCGGAAGCGAAGCGCTATCGAGTAATCATGACCCCGAATTGACCCTGAATTGATGGAGGAACGCCGATGAAGCCGATGCGTTCGATGCGCGAGCGGGTCAGCGCCGCCGAGTGGGACGTGCGCGTCAATCTTGCCGCCTGCTATCGCCTGGTGGCGAAGTACGGCATGACGGACCTGATCTACAACCACATCACCGCGCGCGTGCCGGGTCCCGAGCACCACATCCTCATCAGCGGCTACGGCATGCTGTACGAAGAAGTCACGGCGTCGAGCCTGATCAAGGTCGACCTGGCGGGCAACATCGTCGAGAAGCCCGATCATGGCTATTCGGTGAACGCGGCCGGCTACATCATCCACAGCGCGGTGCACGAAGCGAGAGAGGATGCGCACTGCGTGGTGCACACGCACACCCCGGCCGGCATTTCGGTGTCGGCGCTGGAGGAAGGCCTGTTGCCGCTCTCGCAGACGGCGATGCGCTTCCACGGGCACCTCGCCTACCACGACTACGAAGGCCCCGCGTTCAACCGCGGCGAGAAGCAGCGCCTGGTCGAGCATCTGGGCCGCCACAACGCCATGATCCTTCGCAATCACGGGCTGCTGGCGTGCGGCCCGAGCATCCCGCAAGCCTTCAACCTGATCTACTGGCTGGAGCAGGCCTGCCGCATCCAGGTGCAAACCCTGTCCTGCCAGCGTCCGCTGCACCAGGCGAAGCCCGAGGTCGTCGAGCTCACCGCCGAGGTGCTCTCCGGCACGGAAATCACGCTCGACAACGAAGCGGCCACCAATCCGCACCTCAAAGAGGACGCGCAGAAGGCGGGCAGCGGCTACGGCCTGCTCGAGTGGCCCACGTTGCTGCGCTCGCTCGACCGCGTCGATCGGTCCTATCAGGACTGACGCGCGCGCGCTAACGCCGATAACGCAACGCATCGACCAGAAGCTTGAACGCCGGTGAAGACTGGCGCCGGCTGGGGTAATAGAGGTGGTATCCCGAAAGGCTCGCACCAGTCCTCGAGCACTGCATCAAGCGACCCTCGGCAATATACGGCTGCACCATCTCTCCGGCATGTAGGCAAGGCCGACGCCGGCGAACGCGGCACTGGCATGCTGGCTGGTGTTCAAGACGAGCTGGCCTTCGACGCGCACTTTCAGTTCGCGCCTGCCTTTTCGAACTCCCAGGCATACAGGCCGCCATGGATCGGCAGGCGCAAATTGATGCAGTTGTGCTCAGTCAGGTCCTGCGGCTTTTTCGGTAATCGCCGTTTCGCGAAATACGACGGAGCGCTAACGACCGCCATCCGCATGTCCGGTGCGATACGCACTGCGATCATGTCTTTGGCCACCTGCTCGCCGGATCGCACGCCAGCGTCAAAGCGTTGGGCAACGATGTCGGTCAGACCGTAGTCGATGACGATCTCGACCTTGATGTCCGGATACTGAAGCAGGAAGTGCGCAAGCTGCGGCAGCAGGATCGTGAGGCCGCATTTTCGCTTGCCGTGATGCGAATGCTGCCGGCGGGCTTGTCCCGCAGCTCGCTCAGTGCCTCCAGTTCGGCCTCGATCTCCTCGAAGCGCGAGCCCACGCTCGCGAGCAGACGATCGCCGGCCTCGGTCGGCGAAACGCTGCGCGTAGTACGCGTCAGCAGCCGAAGGCCGAGCCGCTCCTCGAGTCCGCGGATCGTGTGGCTGAGCGCTGATTGCGAGATGCCCAGCTTCTTGCCCGCCTTGGTAAAGCTGCGCTCCCGCGCGACGGCCAGGAAGGCCAACAGGTCGCTGACGTTCTCTCGGCGCATTGATGAGCTCCAGTCATCAGTCCTTGCGGATTGTCCCATCTAATCAATCTAGCTCCCGCTTGTTAAGTTGTTCGCATGGAACACAGCATGAAGCCCTCGAGCGGGCAAGCCGCTAACGCCTTGTCGATGCTTCGGTGAATCTGTCCGGGCTGGCGCACTCGTGCAGGACTAGCCGGTCGAACCCTTCTTCCTCTCGGCAACCTTAGGAGTCCAACAATGACTACGTTCGATCCCACGCGACGAAAGTTGCTCAAGGCATCAGCGGCTGCTGGCGGCGCGGTGGCCGCTGGACCGCTCCTGCCCGAGGCCGAGGCGCAATCCGTCGCTCAGGCTGTAAAGCCGGCCGCGGCTTCGAGCGTGAACGTCCTGCTGCGCGTCAACGGCCGCGAGCATCAAGTCATGATCGACCCGCGCACCACGCTGCTGGACACGCTGCGTGAACGGCTGCACCTCACCGGCACCAAGAAGGGATGCGACCAGGGACAGTGCGGCGCGTGCACGGTGATCGTCGACGGTCGCCGGATCACCTCGTGCCTCACGCTGGCGGTGATGCAGCAAGGCCACGAAATCACCACCATCGAGGGCCTGGGCACGCCCAAGAACATGCACCCCATGCAGGCGGCCTTCGTGAAGCACGATGGGTATCAATGCGGCTTCTGCACGCCGGGCCAGATCTGCTCGGCGGTGGCGATGCTCGAGGAGGTCAAGGCCGGCGTCCCGAGCCATGTCACGGCGGATCTGACGGCGCGGCCCGAGGCGACGCTGGTCGAGTTTCGCGAGCGCATGAGCGGCAACATCTGCCGCTGCGGCGCCTACTCCAACATCCAGCAAGCCATCGCCGAAGTCGCGGGAGTGAAAGCGATGAAAGCCTTCACCTACGAGAGGGCGAGCTCGCCCGCCCAGGCCGCGTCCGCGGCGGCGCGCATCAAGGGCGCCAAGTTCATCGCCGGCGGCACCAACCTGCTCGACCTGATGAAGCTGCAGATCGAGACGCCGGCCCACCTCATCGACATCAACGACCTCGGGCTCGACAAGATCGAGCCCACGCCGGAAGGCGGCCTGAAGATCGGCGCGCTGGTGCGCAACACCGATCTCGCGGCCGATGCGCGCGTGCGGCGCGACTACGGCGTGCTCACCCGCGCGCTGGTCGCCGGGGCATCGGCCCAACTGCGCAACCAGGCGACCACCGCGGGCAACCTGCTGCAGCGCACGCGTTGCCCCTACTTCTACGACACCAACCAGCCGTGCAACAAGCGGCGCCCGGGCAGCGGCTGCGCGGCGATCGGCGGGTTCAGCCGGCAGCACGCCATCGTCGGCGTGAGCGACGCCTGCATCGCGACGCACCCGAGCGACATGGCGGTCGCGATGCGCGCGCTCGACGCGACGGTCGAAACCGTGCGCCCGAACGGCGCGCGCGCGCACCATTCCGATCGCCGATTTCCACCGGCTGCCGGGCAACACGCCGCACATCGAGAACTCGCTGGAAGCCCGGCGAGCTGATCACTGCGGTGACGCTGCCCAAGCCGCTCGGCGGCACGCATCTCTATCGCAAGGTGCGCGACCGGGCGTCGTACGCCTTCGCGCTCGTCTCGGTCGCCGCGGTCGTCCAGCGCGACGGCACCGGCCGGGTCGCGTTGGGCGGCGTGGCGCACAAACCCTGGCGCGTGGAAACCGCCGAGCGCGAAATGCCGCGCGGTGCAAAGGCCGTCGCCTCCGCGCTGGTCGCCGGCGCGCGCACGACGCACGAGAACCAATTCAAGGTGCCGCTGGTCGAGCGCACGCTCGCCTCGGTGCTCGCCGAAGCGAAAGGCTGAGCCATGAAATTCGACCAACCCGCCACCAAGAACGTCATCGACCAGCTGAAAGTCGTGGGCCAGCCCGTCGATCGCATCGACGGCCCGCTCAAGGCCACCGGAACCGCGCCGTATGCGAACGACCGGCACGATGTCGTCGCCAACCAGGCATACGGTTACATCGTGCCCTCGGCGATCGCCAAGGGCCGCATCGCCTCGATGGACCTCTCCGCCGCGAAGGCCGCGCCCGGCGTCATCGCGATCGTGACCGCCCAGAACGCCGGCAAGCTCGGCAAGGGCAACTTCAACACTGCGGTGCTGCTGGGCGGCCCGAGCATCCAGCATTACCACCAGGCGATCGCGCTCGTCGTGGCGGAGACCTACGAGCAGGCGCGCGCCGCGGCCCACCTGGTTCGCGTGCAATACGCGCCGGTGAAGGGCGCCTATGAACTCGCCGCGATGAAGGACAAGGCCAAGCCCGCCGACAGCTTCGGCAGCGCCGCGGAAAGCGAGGTGGGCGACTTCGCCGGCGCGTTCGCCGCTGCGCCCGTGAAGCTCGAGGCCAGCTACACGACGGCGCACGAGTCGCACTCGATGATGGAGCCGCACGCGACCGTTGCCGCGTGGGATGGCGACCAGCTCTCGCTCTGGACCTCGAACCAGATGGTCGCGTGGAGCACGGCGGACATGGCGAAGACGCTCGGCATCCCGAAGGAGAAGGTGCGGCTGATGTCGCCCTACATCGGCGGCGGCTTCGGCGGGAAGCTGTGGATTCGCGCCGACGCGGTCCTGGCCGCTCTCGGGGCGCGTGCAGCGCGACGGCCGGTGAAGGTCGTGCTGGAGCGCGCCATCATGCCCAACAATACCGTCCACCGTTCGGCCACCCTGCAGCGCATCCGCATCGGCGCCGCCAAGGACGGCAAGATCACCGCCATCGCCCACGAGAGCTGGTCCGCCAACCTCCCGGGCGGCAAGTCCGGAAGCCGCGGCAGTGCAAACCCGGTCACTGTACGCGGGACCCAACCGCATGACGTCCAACCGGCTGGTGACGCTCGACCTGCCCGAGCACAACGCGATGCGTGCCCCCAACGAAGCGCCCGGCCTGGCGGCGCTGGAGATCGCGATCGACGAGATGGCCGAGAAGCTCGGCATGGATCCGGTCGAGTTCCGCATCGTGAACGACACGCAGGTCGTGCCGGACAATCCGCCGGCCAAGCCGCAATCGGCCGATCCGCAGTCCAAGGCGGACGCGCCGAAGCCGAAGCACGATCCGCATCCGCCGTTCTCGCAGCGGCAACTGGTGGAGTGCCTGCGCCAGGGCGCGCGCCGCTTCGGCTGGGACAAGCGCAGCGCGCAGCCCGCCCGCGTGCGCGACGGGCGCTGGCTGGTCGGCATGGGCGTGGCCACGGCCTATCGCGACAACCTGGTGATGAAATCCGCGGCGCGCGTGCGCCTCGACCGGCGCGGCATGGTGACCGTCGAGACGGACATGACGGACATCGGCACCGGCAGCTATACGGTGATCGCGCAGACCGCCGCCGAGGTCATGGGCGTGCCGCTGCAAAACGTCATCGTGCGTCTCGGCGATTCGTCCTTCCCGGTCTCGTGCGGCTCGGGCGGGCAATGGGGCGGCAACAGCTCGACCTCCGGCGTCTATGCGGCCTGCGTGAAGCTGCGCGAGGCCGTGGCGCAGAAGGTCGGGTTCAATGCGAACGAGGCGGTGTTCGCAAACGGCCAGGTCCAGGCAGGCTCGCGCAGCATCCCGCTCGCCGAGGCGGCCGGCGATCGCGGCCTGGTCGCCGAAGACACCATCGAGTTCGGCGACCTCGACAAGCGCTTCAAGCAAGCGACCTTCGGCGCGCACTTCGTCGAGGTCGGCGTCGATGCCGCCACCGGCGAGACGCGCGTGCGGCGCATGCTCGCGGTGTGCGCGGCGGGGCGCATCCTCAATCCCAAGACCGCGCGCAGCCAGGTGATCGGCGGCATGGTGATGGGCGTCGGCGCGGCGCTCATGGAGGAGCTGGCGGTGGACAAGCGCTACGGCTACTTCGTGAACCACGACCTCGCGATGTACGAGGTGCCGGTGCATGCCGACATCCCCCACCAGGAGGTGATCTTCCTCGACGAGGTCGATCCCATCTCCTCGCCGATGAAGGCCAAGGGCGTCGGCGAGCTGGGCATCTGCGGCGCCGCGGCCGCGGTGGCCAACGCCGTCTACAACGCCACCGGCGTGCGGGTGCGCGACTATCCGATCACGCTCGACAAGCTGATCGAGAAGATGCCGCTGTGAGAGCGATTAGCGCGCTCGTCATGGTTGCGGCCGCCCTGGCTGCGGCCTGCACGACGAGCGGGTCCCTGGTGATCCGGGATCAAGGCAGCTTCGCAGTGGGTGGGACCGTCAAGCACGGGCCTGACGGGCAAACGCTGCACGGCGACCACGCCTATGTGTTCTATCAGCGCCCCGCCAAGGCCCGCAAACTGCCGCTCGTGTTCTGGCACGGCTTCGGCCAGTTCTCGAAGACGTGGGAAACCACGCCCGACGGACGCGAGGGCTTCCAGAACATCTTCCTGCGCCGCGGCTTCGGCGTGTACCTGATCGACCAGCCGCGGCGTGGCGATGCAGGGCGCAGCACGGTTCCCGGAACGATCGCGGCCACGCCCGACGATCAGACGTGGTTCAACATCTTCCGCGTCGGTGTCTGGCCGAACCATTTCCCCGGCGTGCAGTTTTCGCGCGACCCGGAAGCCCTCAACCAGTACTTCCGGTCGATGACGCCCGACACGGGTCCGATCGACATGGAGGTGAACTCCAGCGCGGTCGCTGCACTGTTCGACAAGATCGGGCCGGCAATCCTGGTCACTCATTCACACAGCGGCGGCATGGGCTGGCTGACCGCGGCCCGGAGCGGGAACGTCCGCGCCATCGTCTCCTACGAGCCGGGGAGCGGCTTCCTCTTTCCCGAGGGTGAGGTGCCGCCGCCGATGCCGAGCTCCGGCGGTACCTTGCAGGCGGTCGGCGTGCCGCTCGAGCAATTCATGCCGCTGACGAAGATTCCGATCGTCATCTACTACGGCGACAACATTCCGGCGCTGCCGCACGCGAATCCGGGGCAGGACCAGTGGCGCGTGCGCTTGGCGATGGCGAAGCTCTGGGCCGACGCCGTGAACCGCCGCGGCGGCGACGCCACCGTCGTCCACCTACCCGAGGCCGGGATTCGCGGCAACACGCACTTTCCGTTCTCGGATCTGAACAATCTGGAAGTCGCGGACCTGATGTCGAAGTTTCTCGCGCAGAAGAGGCTGGACAACTAATGAATCGAGCACATAGGTGCATGCCGATCTAGCCGTCTAGTCGCCACTTCCCTCACCGCCTATATTGAAAATATGAAATCACTCATCGCAGCAATGGGATCGCTTGCCCTGCTCGCTTCGGCAGCGTCGCATCTGGGAGACGCCGCCGCACAAGACAAGAAGTCGCAGGTGGTGACGCGCGCCGGCGCGCTGCCTTCGACGAAAGGCCCCGCCGAATATTTCACCGGCAACGTACGCGTGGATCCGCTGTTCGCGGCTAACGAATCCGCTCCTTATTCCGGCGGGTACGTCACGTTCGAGCCCGGCGCGCGGTCGAACTGGCATACGCACCCGGCCGGTCAGCGCTTCATCGTCACCCACGGCGTAGGCCGCACACAGGAATGGGGCGGACCGATCGTGGAGATCCGCGCGGGCGACCACGTCTGGTGTCCGCCCGGCGTCAAGCATTGGCACGGAGCCTCGCCGACGACCGGAATGACCCATCTCGCGCTGAGCGGGACGCGCGACGGCAAGAACGTGGAGTGGATGGAAAAAGTCACCGACGAGCAATACGGCAAATGACCAAGGAACTGAAAATGAAACTACTCCGCGCGACGTTTGCGCTCGCCGCTCTGGGCTCATGGGCGGCGCAGGCCCAGGATCGTGCGATCGGTAGCGCCCGCTCTGGAGAAGTACACGCAGGAGCGTTTGCTCGGCGAGGTGTGGAAGCGGCCCGGCCTTTCGCCGCGCGACCGCAGCATCGTGACGCTCGCGGCGCTGGTCGCCCGCAACCATACGGCTGAAATGCCGTACTACCTGAACCTCGCGCTCGACAACGGCGTCAAGCCGGCGGAGATCTCCGAGCTCATCACCCATCTCGCCTTCTATTCAGGCAGGGGCAACGCGATCGTCGGCGGTCGCCGTGACCAAGGATGTGTTCGCAAAGCGCGGTGTCCGCAGCGAACAGCTCGCTCAGGTGTCGCCCAAGCTGCTTCCCCCGAATGAGAAATGGGAGGCGGATCGCGCAAAGCGCGTCGGCGAGCAGTTCGGCACCGTGTCTCCCGGCGTGGTGCAGTACACCACCGAGGTCCTGTTCCTGGATCTTTGGCTGCGCCCGGACCTGGCGCCGCGAGATCGCAGCCTGGTCACCATCAGCTCACTGATCGCTTTGGGCCAGGGGGCGCAGCTCTCGAGCCACCTCAATCTCGGAATGGACAACGGGCTTACTCAGGCCCAGGCGTCCGAAGCGCTGACGCATCTCGCCTTCTACGTAGGCTGGCCAAACGTCTTCTCCGCGCTGCCGGTGGCCAAGGACGTGTTCGAAAAGCGGAAATGACCTCATGGCCCTACCACCGTAATCGCGCCATCGATTTTCAGCGTCACGCCGGCGACGCTGCGCGCATCGTCGGAAGCCAGGAAAACGGCGGCAGCGCCGATCTCCTCGGTCGTGGCCAGGCGCTGCAGCGGCGTCTTGGTGCGGCGCTTTTCCCAGCCGGCGGCGTCGATCACGCTGTTCGCGCCCGGCGTGGAAACCGGCCCGGGCGCGATGGCGTTGACGCGGATGCCGTGCGGCGCAAGCTCCACCGCCTGCTGCCGGGTGAGCGCGTCGATCGCTCCCTTGATCGAGGTATAGACCGAAGCATTCGTAATGCCGAAAGACACCGCGACCGACGAAAGATTGATGATGCTGCCGCCGCCGCGCGCGATCAGATGCGGCGTGGCCGCCTGCGTCGCCCAGTAGACGCCCTTGATGCCGACGTCGAGCATGCGGTGGATCTTGTCCTCGGGCATATCCACCAGCCGGGCGTAGTGGAAGTACACCGCGTTGTTGACCAGGATGTCGAGCCCGCCGGCCTCGGCGACGAAGCGCTTCATCGTGGCGAACACCGCCTTGCGGTCCGCGACATCGCATGGGTAAGCGGTTTTGCCGCTGATGTCGGCGCGCGCGACTTTCGCGCCTTCGCGCTCCAGGGCATCGGCGATCGCGGCGCCGATGCCGGCGCCGCCGCCCGTCACGAACGCGGCTTTTCCGGCGAGCTTCATGCGCTCCTCTTTTCGGGGTTGTATGACCATAATACTGACCCCAAGGAGGACGCCATGAAAAGACTGCTGTTCGCATTTCTCTGCGCATTTCTGTTCGCGTTCGCCGTGCCCGGCGCCGCGCAGACCAAGATCCAGATGCAATCGGCGTTTCCGCCGAAGGGGACGTTCGCCGATAACCTGGTGTTCTTCGCCGATCGGGTGAAAGTCATGTCGGGAGGGCGGGTCGAGATCGTTCCGATCCCCACCGGCTCCATCGTGCCCGCCTTCGAGGTGCTCGACGCCACGCACAAGAAAGTGATCGACGGCGCGCATTCGTCGTCCGCTTACTGGGTGGGCAAGAACCGCGCGGCGGCGCTGTTTGGCGTCACCCCGGGCGGCCCGTTCGGCATGGACGGGTTCGACTACATGGGCTGGCTGTACGACGGCGGCGGCATGGAGCTCTACCGCGAGCTGTTCCAGGTCGTCCTGCAGCGCAACGTGGTGCCGATCCCGATGACCTCGGCGGGGCCGCAGGCGCTCGGCTGGTTCAAGCGGCCGGTGAAGAGCTGGGCGGACTTCAAGGGACTGAAGTGCCGCCAGACCGGCATCTCGGCCGAGGTGTTCGCGCGCTCGGGCATGGCGACCGTGAACATGGCCGGCGGCGAGATCGTGCCCTCGGCGCAGCGCGGGGTGATCGATTGCGCCGAGTGGGTCGGGCCGAGCGACGACATGATGATGGGCTTTCACCAGGTGTGGAAGCATTTCTACACCCAGTCGTCGCACGATCTCTCGCTGCTCGAAATCCTGATCAACGGCGACGTGTGGAAAGGGCTCAGCCCGGACCTGCAGGCGATCGTGCAGGCGGCCACGATCGAAGCCACGCTGCGCTCGCAGAACCGGCGCAATCGCCTGGACGCCGACGCACTGGTCGAGCTGCAGACCAAGCACGGGGTGCGCATCCACCGCACGCCGAACGACATCCTGAAGAAGATGCTCGAGAGCTGGGACCAGATCGCCAAGGAGGAAGCGGACAAGAATCCGTTCTTCCGCAAGGTCCACGATTCGCAGCGCGCCTACGCTTCGAAGGTGGTGAGCTCGCGCCTGACCACCGCGCCCTCGTACAACACCATCGCCGAGCATTACTGGCGGGAGAAGAAGCCGCAAGCAACACAACCGACGAAATAGAATAAGGACAGATCATGTTGCGAGCTACCGTATGCGCTTCGATTCTCCTCGTTGTTGCGGTCTCCGCCTGCGCACAGACCGGCGTTCAGCCAGCGCCTGCCGCAGCGCCGCCGAAGGAGCTGCGCGCCCCGGACGTGGTCTTCGTGCCGACGCCGCAGGATGTCGTCGACGCGATGCTGAAGGTCGCCAAGGTCGGCAAAGGCGACGTGCTGTACGACCTCGGCTCGGGTGACGGCCGCATTCCGATCACCGCGGCGCAGAAGTACGGGATCGCGCGTGGCATTGGCATCGACATCAATCCCGAGCGCATCAAGGAAGCCAACGAAAACCTGCGCAAGGCCCGCGTCGGAGACCGCGTGCGTTTCGTCAATGCAGACCTGTTCGAATCCGATCTGAGCGACGCGACCGTCATCACGCTTTACCTGCTGCCGGCGTTGAACCTCAAGCTGCTGCCGAAGCTGTTGAAGGAGGTCAAGCCGGGCACGCGCGTCGTTTCGCATGCATTCGACATGGGAAGCTGGAAGCCGGAGCAGGCGCTGAAGGTCGGAACGCGCAGTGTCTACTTCTGGACCATTCCCGCGCCGGGTACGCCTTCGTATCAAGCGGCGCTGGCCGCTGCCGCCGGCAACTAGCCATATCCGTCCTCAGTACCGATGAGCTGTTTCTGCGGGCCGAGCAGAGCGGGCTCAAGCTCGCCAGCCTTGGCCGCATTGCTGCGCTGGCGCTGCTCGGCGTCTGGCTGATCAGCACGCGCGCGGACGACCCGACCCGCGCCCTCGGGTACGTGCTGGTCCTGTCGCTGTTCGCGGTGCTGGGCCTTGCGCACTACGCCTTGATCGGCACGCGCTTCGACCGGCGGTGGGTCAAGTACGTCTTCATTACGCTCGACATCGCCGTCGTCTCTGCGCTGGTGGCGACGCAGCCGCTCTACCCTTCCGCCGCCGCAATGCCTGCGGTGATGACGTTCCGCGCTCCGGTGTTTCCGTTCTACTACGTGATCCTCGGCGTGGCGGCCTTCAGCTTCTCACCGGCGATGGTGATGTGGACCGGCATCGCGGGTGCGCTTGGCTGGCTGGCCGCGTTCCGGCACCTGGCGAGCCAGGTGGAGGGCGTGCGCAACTGGAGCGAGATCCCGCCCAGCCCGAGCGCCGAGCAGGTGATGGCGGTGGTGCTCGACCCGAAATTCGGCGGCCTCAACGGCCGGATCCAGGAGGCGATCCTGCTGGTGGTCGTCGCCTTCCTCATCGCGGTCGTCATGTGGCGGGCGCGCGCCACGCTCAAGCGGCAGCTGGACGCGGAACGCGACCGCGCCACCCTCTCCGGCATCTTCGGCCGCTTCGTGCCGCAGGCGATCGTGAACGCCATGGTCGCCGGGCGCGGCGCCCTGGCGCCGGTTGAACGGGAGGCGACCGTGCTGTTCGCGGACATCGCCGGCTTCACCGGGATGACCGAGCGCGCCGGCGCCGTACGCACGGTCGAGATCCTCAACGCCTATTTCGACGAAGTGACGAAAATCATCAGCGCCCGCAACGGCATCGTCACGCAATTCCAGGGCGATGCGGTGCTCGCGACTTTCAACGTGCCGCTCGAGGACCCCGCCCATGCCGCCAGCGCCTTCGCCGCCGCTCTGGCGATCCTGGCCTGCGTTGCCGAGCGCGAGTTCGCAGGAGAGCGCATCCGCGTGCGGATCGGCGTCAACACGGGGCCCTTGGTCGCCGGCAATGTCGGCGGCGGCGGCCGCCAGAGCTACACCGTCCATGGCGACGCGGTGAACCTCGCCGCGCGCCTGGAAGCGCTCTGCAAGGAACATGGCACTTCGCTGCTTCTTTCGGCCGCCACGGCCAAGGCATTGCCAGGCGCAAGGCTCGTTGCCGTCGGCACGATCGCCGTACGCGGTCTGGCCGAGCCGGTGACCGTCTACTCGACCAGCTAGCGGCGCGCGAGCGCGCGGTTCTCGAGGCGGCTCAGGAGCCGCACCAGCGGCCACAGCATGACGAAGTAGATGACGGCGGCGAGCACGATCGGCGTCGGGTTGTAGGTCAGGCTCTGCGCCTGCCGCGCCTGGAACAGAAGCTCGGGCATCGCCACCACGCTGCCGAGCGAGGTGAGCTTCACCACCTCCAGCGTGTTGGAAAGCAGGTCGGGCAGCACGTTGCGCACCGCCTGCGGAAGAACCACGAACAGCATGGTCTGGAAGCGGCCGAGCCCGGTGCTGCGCGCGGCCTCGCTCTGGCCCGACGGGACCGACTCGATGCCGGCCCGCAGGATCTCGCCGTAGTAGGCGCCGGTGTTGAGGAAGAACGCGATGCACACGCAGGCGAAGCCGCCGAGCTCCAGCCCGGCGAACGGCAGGCCGGCGAACAGGAAGATGAGCAGCACCAGCGGCGGGAAGGCGCGGAAGAAATCCACCCAGGCCATCAACGGAAAGCGCACCCACGGCCTGCGCGCGCTCGCGAGCATGGCGAGCGCGAGGCCGCCGATGAGCCCGAGCGGCACGACGATGATCGAAAGCAGCACGGTGTTGCCCAGGCCGGCGAGAAGGATCGGCCAGGCGGCCTTGAGGATGTCGAGGTTGAAGAAGGTCTGCAGCATGGCTCAGCGCTTCCAGGCCATCCGCGTCTCCAGCCAGCGGCCGAAGACCACCATCGGGAAGAACAGGATCAGGTAGGCGAGCGCGCCGAGGGTGAGCGGCGACGGGTTGTAGCTGTGGGACACCGCCGACGACGCCATGCCGAGGATCTCGCTCACCGCCACCACGGTGCCGAGCGCGGTGCCTTTGGTAATGGCGATGGTGCGGTTGGTGAGCGGCGGGATGGTGAGGCGCAGCGCCTGGGGCAGGACCACGTTCATCAGCGTCTGGCCGTAGGTCAGGCCGGTCGAGCGCGCCGCTTCCCACTGCCCCTTGGCGATCGAGGTGATGCCGGCCCAGAAGATCTCCTCCGAGAAAGCCATCAGCACCAGCGTGAGCGACAGCCAGGTGGAGACGAAGCCCGAAGGCGAGAGGTCGACCGTCGGCAGGCCGAAATAGATGAAGACGATGATCACCAGCGGCGGCAGCGCGCGAAACAGATCGACGACGAACACGATCAGCAGGTTGACCGGCCTGAAGCCCAGGCTGCGCAGCAGCGCGAGCGCCAGGCCGGCCGCGAGGCCGCTGACGATCACCAGCGCCGCCAGCTCGACGGTGATCAGCATGCCGTAGGCGATGTCCGGCAGGTACTTCGCCATCACCTTCGCGTTGAAGAAGGTGTCGAGGAACCGGTCCCAGTTGGACATCAGTGCCGCTGGATCTGGCTGATGAACGCGCGGGTGCGCTGCTGCGTGGGATTCTCGAAAATCGCCGCGGGCGGCCCCTGCTCCACGATCACGCCCTCGTCCATGAACAGCACGCGGTCGGCGGCGTTGCGCGCGAATCCCATCTCGTGGCTCACCACCACCATCGCCATGCCGCTCTCGCGCAGATTGCGCATCACGCCGAGCACCGAGCCCACCAGCTCCGGATCGAGCGCGCTGGTCGGCTCGTCGAACAGCATCACCCGCGGCTCGAGCGCGATCGCGCGCGCGATCGCGACGCGCTGCTGCTGGCCGCCGGAGAGCTGGCCCGGCGTGTGGCCGGCACGGTCGGCGAGGCCGACGCGCGCCAGCGCGGCGCGGCCGAGCTCATCGGCTTCGCCGCGCGACTTGCCGGCGACCTTGCGCAGCGCCAGCGTGACGTTGCCGAGCGCCGTCATGTGCGGGTAGAGGTTGAACGACTGGAACACCATGCCGATGCGCTGGCGCGCATGGTTGATGTCGGTCTTCGGGTCGAGCAGATCGACGCCGTCGACGCGCACGCTGCCCGAGGAAGGCTCCTCGAGGCGGTTGAGGCAGCGCAGCAGCGTCGACTTGCCCGAGCCCGACGGGCCGATCACGAACACCAGCTCCCGCTCCGCCAGCAGGAGATCGACGCCCTTCAGGACGTGAAGCGCGCCGAAATGCTTGTGGATCCCGCGCGCCTCGACGACCAGCTTAGACAAGAAGGTTTGTCGCCCCCGCCTGCGCGGGGACGACGGCTTGTTTTACCCGCACTTCAGGTTATGCGGGGTCGGATCGTAGCCGGGCATGCCGGGCACGCCGTAGCCCGGCGTGATCACGCGCTCGAGCGCGTCGGGTCCCGGCTTCTTGCCGAACCATTTCTCCGACATCTTGGCGATGGTGCCGTCCTTCTTCATGCAGTTCATCACGTCCTGCATCTCGTTGCGCAGCGCCGCGTTCTGCTTCGGGAACGGCGCGCCCCAGTGCGCCCGCGTGTCGGTGAGCTCGAGGTCGGCGACGAATTGCGGGTTCTTGCTGGCGGCGTAGACGATGGTGGTGTTGCCGCCGAGCGTGGCGTAGGCGCGTCCCGAGAGCACGGCCTGCGTTGCGTCCGGCTGGGTGTCGTAGGCCTGCACGGTGAAGCCGTGCTGCTCGCCCATCTTCTTGCTCAGCGACTCGTAGGGCGTGCCCTTGTTGACCGACACCACCTTGCCCTTGAGGTCGGCCCAGTCCTTGATCGGCTTCGGAGCCCTTCTTGATGCCGAACTGGTACGCGGTCCACAGGTAGCCGGCGGTGAACAGCATCTGCTCGGCGCGCTCCTTGGTCACCGTGGTGGGCGCCGCGATGAAATCGTAGCGGCCCGAGAGCATGCCCGGGATCAGCGTCGAGAAGCTCACGCTGTCGATGGTGATCTCGCGCTTCATGCGCCGGGCGACCTCGGTAAAGAGGTCGATCTGGAAGCCCTCGACGCCGCCGCCGAGCTTCGGCATGGCATGCGGCGCGAAGGTGCCGTCGACCCCGGTGCGCAGCGGCGGCTGCTTGGTTTGGGCGATTGCAGACCCGGCGAAGAACAGCGCAGCGGTCAGGATCAGGAAAACGCGGTGATGCAGCATCTCGAAAACCTCCCCCGGTAATTGGTAGGGCGATTGTATGATCTGATGGCTGCATGCGCATACTGGTCATCAACCCGAATTCGACCGAAGCCGTAACGCGCGGCATCGACGAGGCGGTCGAGCCGCTGCGCATGGCCGGCGGCCCGGCCATCGACTGCGTGACGCTGAAGGAAGGCCCGCCCGGTATCGAAACCCAGCAGCACGTGGACGGCGTCGTGCCTCACCTCTTGTCTTTGGTTTCACAAAAAGACAACCAATACGCGGCGTTTGTGATTGCCTGCTACAGCGATCCGGGGCTGCACTCGGTGCGCGAGGTGACGAAGAAGCCGGTGCTCGGCATCTCGGAATGCGGCATCCTCACCGCGCTGACGCTCGGGCACCGCTTCGGGGTCATCGCCATCCTGCAGCAATCCATTCCACGGCACCTGCGCTACGTCGGCGCAATGGGCGTTACTGAACGCTTTGCCGGGGAGCTGCCGGTCGGCATCCGGGGTAGGAACTATCGGACCAGGAAAAAACCTTCGGCCGCATGGTGGACGTCGGCAAGGAGCTGCGCGAGCGCCACGGCGCCGACGTCGTGGTGATGGGCTGCGCCGGCATGGCGCGCTACCGCAAGCCGCTGCAGGACGAGATCGGCGTCCCGGTGGTGGAGCCCACGCAGGCGGCGGTTGCGATGGCGATCGGCCGCGTGCGCCTGAACTGGAATTCGGGGTCAGGTGCGTAATTAAGGCGCCGCATACGCGCGCACTTAATTACGCACCTGACCCCGAATTCGACCCTAGAACGTCAGCGCAACGCGCTACGCACCGCGGCATCAGACGGCCGCAGGGCATCCGTGGAGCTTTGCATGAGCTGGTTGGGGGGAACCAGGCCGTCGCGCCGACGCACGATGAAGCCGATCCACATGCATAGGAGCGAGGGCCACACGTTCAGTAGACCAGAGTGCCATCCGTGTAGTCGAATCTCCACGCAACGTTGTGCTGCGGCAACAGCCGAGAGCGCGCCTGCTCCATCCCCTCGCTCCCCGCCGCCGCCTCGCCGGCGGCGCGACGCGCTTCCCGCGCCGCGGCAACGCGGACCGAACGCAGCTCGTCTTCGCGCATCTTTTTACATCATCGCCAGCTCGTAACGCCGCAGCAGACGGTAGACGAAAAGCACGGGAAGGACCGTGACGATGATGAGCACGGTCGCGGCGGCCGAGGCGATGCCGGCGCCGGTGCTTTCCAGCGCCTGGAACATGACCACGGTCATCGTCGCCCACGGTCCGCTGTATAGCACCACGGTGGAGCTCAGCTCCGAGGCGACGGTGACCCAGGTCAGCACCATGCCGCCGATCACGCCGCCCATCATCAGCGGCAGCGTCAGGCGCAGGAACGTCATCAGCGGCGACACGCCGAGATTGACGGAGGCTTCCTCGAGGCTGGGGTCGATCTGGTGCAGGATCGCGCTGGCGGCGCGCACGTTGAAGGGAATCTTGCGCACCGCCCAGGCGAGCACCAGGATCAGCCAGCCGCCGGTGAGCACCAGCCAGCCGCTGTTAACGGGGTCCAGGCCGATCGCCAGCACGGTGCCGGCGAAGGCAACGGCGTCATGGCGATTACTCCAGAAGGCGGAGACGCGCGAGCGGTAGCGCGTCACGGCGTATCCGATCGGCACGCCGACGACCGCCGCCAGCAGCGCGGCGGCGCTCGACAGGGTGACGGTGTTCACCAGCGGGCGCGAGGACTGGTCAAGCAGTGCGCGGAAGTTGTCGATGCTGAAGTTGGCGTGCAGCACCGGGCCGCGGAACTCCATGAACGAGATGACGATGACCGCGAAGAACGGCACCAGCGCCACCAGCACCACGCCCCAGCAATAGGTCGCGGCGAGGCGGCGCAGCCATGGCGCCACCACCATCTCGGGGGGCGTGCGGCGCGCGGAGGTCGAGAAGCGCCGGCGGCCGAGGTAGTGGCGCTGCACGAGCAGGGCGCCGGCCGTGAACACGATCAGCAGCACGCCCAGCACGCCGGCCGAGGCGGGATTGCCGCCGAGCTCGCCGACGAACAGTTTGTAGGCCTCGACCGCGAGGAACGGCTTGTCCTCGGCGAGCACGAACGGCACGCCGAAGCTCTCGATCGCGTCGATGAACACGAGCAGGCCGCCGGCGAGCACTGCCGGCATGACGATCGGCACGGTGACGGTCCAGAAGGTGCGCCAGCGCGAGGCGCCGAGGTTCTGCCCCGCCTCCTCGACCGAGATGTCCACCGCCTTGAACGCGGCCAGGGTCGGGATCACGACGAACGGAAAGAGCGTCAGCGCGAAGACCACGGTTACCCCGGTGAGGCCGTAGATCGAGGTGAAGGGAATGCCGATCTCGCGCAGCCACACGCTGACGATCCCGGCGCGGCCGAGGAGCAGCACGAGCGCGTAGGCGGCGACGAAGGACGGCAACACGAGCGGCAGCGACGCGAGCGCGAGCAGCGCCGCCTTGCCGGGAATGGGCAGGCGCGCGAGGCAGAAGGCGAGCGGCACGCCGATCACGATGGTGATGACGGTGGCCGGACGCCATGGCGATCAGATCATCGAGCTGCCGAGATGAAGGTACTCGACAGCACCCGGAGGTAATTGCCGAGCGTGAACGAGGTGCCGGTGCGGTCGAGGAAGCTCGCGCCGAAGACGTTGAGCAGCGGATAGATCAGGAACAGGCCGAGGAACGCGAGCGCCAGCAGCGTGATGACGAAGGGAAAGGCGGTCGCGGCGCGACGACGAGCATCACTGCCGACGGAAGACGGTCACCCGGTTGGGGTCGTAGGCGAGCGTGACCGGCGCGCCGGTTGCCACGCCGTCGGGCAGCTGGTCGAGGCTCACGGCGTGGAGCGGCGCGCCGTCGGCGAGGCGCAGGCTGAGGCGCGTGAGCACGCCCAGGAACTCCACCCGGGCGACCGAAGCGGTGACGGCCGCCCAGCCCGGCGGCGGCGCCATACCGCCCGCCATCAGGCGCAGCATCTCCGGCCGCAGGGAAAACGTGATCGCGGCGCCGGGCGCGGCGTCGGGGCTGCGGGCGGCGAACTCCTGAGCGCCGACGCGGATGCGCACCCGCTCGCCGTCGCGTCCCGCCACCGTGCCGGTGAGGAGATTGGTGGTGCCCATGAACTCCGCGACGAACGCCGAAGCGGGGGTGCGGTAGATCGACTCCGGCGCGCCGACCTGCTCGAGGCGCCCGCTCTGCATCACCGCGATGCGGTCGGAGATCGCGAGCGCCTCCTCCTGGTCGTGGGTGACGTAGATAGCGGTGATCTTCAGTGCGCTCCAGCTGCGAAAATCTCGCCGCGCATCTTGACGCGCCTTGAGCGTCGAGGTTCGACAGCGGCTCATCGAGCAGCAGCACCTCGGGCTCGATGACCAGCGCGCGCGCGATGGCGACCCGCTGCAGCTGGCCGCCGGAGAGCTGGTGCGGCCAGCGCTCCTCGTAGCCGTCGAGATGGACGAGCTTCAGCGCCCGGGTGACGCGGCGCTCGATGTCGGCGGGCGCGACGTTGCGCGCCCTGAGGCCGTAGGCGACGTTGCCGCCGACCGTGTGTTTCGGAAAGATCAGGTAGTTCTGGAACACCAAGCCGGCGTGGCGGCGGTGCGGCGGCAGCTGGTCGATGCGCCGCTCGCCGAACAGGATCCGGCCGCGGTCCAGGTCGCAGAAGCGCGCGACCATGCGGAGCAGCGTGGTCTTGCCGCGGCCCGACGGGCAAAACAGCGTGAAGAACTCGCCGTCGCGCACGGCGAGCGAAACGTCGTCGATGGCGCGCACCGTGCCGAAGGTGCGCGCCACCCCCTCGATGGCGATCCAGGCCAATCTAGCGGATTTTCTGGATAGTCTCCTTGATGCGATCCATCGTCTCGCCGCGCTTGGCCGTCCAGCCCTCCTCGTCGTACTTGAGGAGCTTGAGCTGCGAGAGCGCGGGCATCTTGCCCGGCAGGTTGGCGAGGTCGAGGTCCTGGCGCGCCGGGCGGCGGAAGGTCTGCTTGAGGATCATCTCGCGCACGTCCTTGCGGTTCACGTAGTCGACGAACTTGCGCGCCCCGCGGTGTTCGGCCCGGCCTTGATGACCGCGACGCCTTCCATCTGCGCGATGGTGCCGTCGGCCGGGTAGACAACTTTCACCGGCGCGCCGTTGTTCGCCCACAGGTAGCCGGCGTACTCGAGCGAGATGCCCAGGCCGTATTCGCCGTTGCCGACGCCCTGGAACACGAGCGCCGAGCGGTTGAGAACCCGCGTATTGGCGAACAGCCGCTCGACCTTGCTCCAGCCGGCATTGCCGCCGCCCCACAGGTCGACGAGCATCGTCACGTTGGAATAGGCCGAGCCGGAATTGGCCGGGTCGGTGAAGGCGATGTTGCCCTTGAAGCGCGGCGTGGTCAGGTCGTCCCAGGTCTTCGGGCCCTGCGCTTCGGGGATCGACTTGGTGTTCTGCAGCACCACGAGCAGGTGCAGGTTGGTGCCGATCCAGCGGTCCTGCGGATCGCGGAACTCGGCCGGGATCGCGTTCTTGTGCTCGGAGGCGTAGGAATCGAAGTACTGCGGCGTTGGTCTGCAAGCAGCGAGCGGCTGATGCCCCAGACGAGATCGCCCTGCGGCCGGTCCTTCTCGCTCTGCAGGCGCTTGATGACCACGCCCGAGCCCGCCGAGATGACGTCGACCGCGATGCCGGTCGCCTTCTCGAACTCGCCCGCGATCAGCTTGTTGAGCGTCGCCTCGTTCGAGGTGTAGAGCACGACGCGCTGCTGCGCGCCGGCCAGGCCCGCCCAGCCGAGAAGCACGGCGGCCGCGCAGGCCGCGAGGCCAAAGTTGTTCCGGCTCATGATCTCCTCCTGTTTATCGTGTTGGATCAGATTATCAGATCGTCTCGGGATGGGCAGGCCGTCGCCCCCGCGAAGGCGGGGGCCCCGTTTAAGAAAAATTCATGCGAGATCCTTGAGCGTCGCTTCCAGATGCATCAGGTCGGTGCGGATATCCGCGTCGCTAACGTTGCCCATGGTGCCGATGCGGATAACTTGTTGAGGAGCCGCGGGCTGCGCGAGCTGGCGATCACGGTGCGGTAGCGGCTGCGAGATGCGCGACGATCGCCGTGCCCTCGAGCCCTTGCGGCTCGTTGAGCGCCACCACGGTGCTCGATGCGACGGCTGCGCGGTTGTACGGCTCGAGGCCGAGCCCCTGGCAGCCGGAGCGTAGCGCCGACGAAAGGCGGCGGTGGCGCGCGATGACGTTGGCGAGGCCCTCCTCCTCGATCATGCGCAGCGCCTCGCGCAGGCCATAGACCAGCGAGACCGGCGGCGTGAACGCGGTCTCGCCCTTCTCCAGCGCGGCCTTCGCCCGGCGAAAGTCCCAGAAGAAGCGCGGCACGGTGCCCTCGCGCTTCACGATCTCCAATGCCTTCGCGCTGACGGCGGCGAAGCCCAGCCCGGGCGGGCACATCAGGCATTTCTGCGAGGCGGAGACGACAATGTCCGCGCCCCACGAATCCATTTTCATCTCGGTGCCGGCGAGGCCGCTGACCGAATCGACGAGCAGCAGGGCCGGCCGCTCGCGCACCGCCGCGCCGATGGCCGCAAGGTCCTCGGTCACGCCGGTCGAGCTTTCGTTGTGGACCACGACGACTGCCCGATAGTCGCGCCGCGCGATGCGCTCGGCGAGCTGCTGCATGTCGATGCCCTGCCCCCAGTCGCAGTCGAGAGCGTCGACCTCGGCGCCGAGTGCCGTGGCGATGGCGGCGAAGCGCTCGCCGAACTGGCCGGCAACGGCGACAAGCACGGCGTCGCCTGGCCCGACGACGTTGGCGAGGCTCGCCTCCATCATCGCCGTGCCGGAGCCGGCAAAGAGGAGAACGTCGTGCGCCGTGCCATAGACGGCGCGCAACCCGGTTTGCACTTCGGCCAGCATGGCCTTGAACTCGGCGCCGCGATGCGCCTGCATCGGGGCGGCGGTCGCGAGCCGGATGCGCTTGGGTACGGTCGTCGGCCCGGGGATGCGTAACCGGTAGTCGGAGGTCACTTCGCAGGCGTCATTTCGTTGGCAAGTCGAACCGATGGCGCGTGGTGCAGTAGCGGTTGGCGAACAGGCGGCCGACCGGGCGGTAGAGCTCCTCCGAGATGCGCTTGGTGACCGGGTCGATGATTCCATCGCGCGCATGGACGAGCAGGATCTCCCCCACCACCATCTCGCGCTCGGGACCGAACTTGATGCGACGCTCCACGCGGCACTCGAGCGAGGCCGCCGCCTCGGCGATGCGAGGGTGCTTCACCAGCTTCGCCGGCACGGGCGTCAGGCCGAATTTCGCGAACTCGCTTTCGGTTTCCGGCAGCTCGTCCGGTCAGGTGCATGGCGTTGGCCGTGGCCTCGTCGGCCAGGTTGACGACGAACTCGTCGGTGCGGCGGATGTTCTTCAGCGTGTGCTTTACCTCGCCGTCGGAGCGCCAGTTGAAGCTGAGGATGCAGAGCGGCGGATCTTCGGAGATGACGTTGAAGAACGAGAACGGCGCGCAATTGGCACGCCGCTCGCTGCAGGTCGAACCCAGGCGATCGGGCGCGGGATCAACCAGCGCGATTTGCAGCGAGCGCTGCCGGTAAAGGCGGCGGAGGTCTGCAGGAATTTCCGGCGGGTGAGGTAGGTCATGTCGTCCTTTCAGAGCGTCATTAATTATGAACCTGACCCCGAATTCCGGGGTAACTCTCCCGGCAGGTTGAACCGTTGACGGGTCGTGCAGTAGCGCTCCGCAAACAGGCGGCCGACGGGACGGTACAGGTCCTCCGAGATGCGCTTGGTGATCGGGTCGATGATTCCATCGCGCGCATGGACGAGCAGGATCTCCCCCACCACCATCTCGCGCTCGGGACCGAAGTTGATGCGACGCTCCACGCGGCACTCGAGCGAGGCCGCCGCTTCGGCGATGCGGGGATGCTTCACCAGTTTTGCCGGCACCGGCGTCAGGCCGAATTTCGCGAACTCGCTTTCCGCTTCCGGCAGCTCCGTCCCGGTCAGGTGCATGGCGTTGGCCGTGGCCTCGTCGGCCAGGTTGACGACGAACTCGCCGGTGCGGCGGATGTTCTTCAGCGTGTGCTTCACCTCGCCGTCGGAGCGCCAGTTGAAGCTGAGGATGCAGAGCGGCGGGTCTTCGGAGATGACGTTGAAGAACGAGAACGGCGCGCAATTGGCCACGCCGTTCTCGCTCCAGGTCGAAACCCAGGCGATCGGGCGCGGGATCACCAGCCCGATGAGCAGCTTGTAGCGCTCGAGCGCCGGCAGTCGCGCTAGCTCAAGGTCCACGGGGATCCGACTCGCTAGACGCCTTCGACGATGCGCACGTCCCGCTCCGCGCCGTCGGCCAGCGCGCGCAACGCCTGCTTGTAGTCCGGAGTGTCGTAAGCCGCCATGGCTTTGGCGAGATTTTCGAACTCGATCACCACCGTCCGGTCGTTGATCCCGTGCTCGTAGGTCTTGGCCACGGTCGAGGTCCGGACCAGAAACCGCCCGCCGGCGGCCTGAATCGCCGGATACGCGAGCTTGGTAAATGCCGAGAATTTCTCCGCGCTCTTCGTCGAGCGATGGCAGATCACCCAGTAAGCCTTAGGCATATCCATCCATTAGTTTGCGGGCGTTACTTCAGCGCCTACCCGTTCGACGATCAGCCGGTAGTGTTCCGGCCGCCGGTGGGCGGCGAAGTTGAACATGGTCTTCTTGAGGTTCGCCGCGAGGTCGATGTCGCAGTTGTAGCAGATCACCTCGTCCTCCTCGGACTGGGTCTTGACCGCGATCTCGCCGGTGGGGGCGACGATGACGGAGTGGCCGAACATGCGGAAGCCGTCCTCGTACCCGGCTTTCGCCGTCTCGACCAGCCAGGTGGCGTTCTGGAACGCCATCGACTGCGCCATGATCAGGTGGTGGTGCACGCGCAGCGCCGGCGGCTCGGGATAGTGCAGGTTCTCGCTCGGCGTGTTGAAGCCGAGGGCGACGATCTCGGCGCCCTGCAGCGCGAGCACGCGGAAGGCCTCGGGCCAGCGCCGGTCGTTGCAGATCAGCATGCCGGTGATCGCGCCGAGGTATTTCCAGACGCGGAAGCCGAGATCGCCGACCTCGAAGTATTTCTTCTCCAGGTGCTGGAACGCGGCCTTGGGCTTGTGCTCGGCGTGGCCCGGGAGGTGGATCTTGCGGTACTTGCCGACGATGGAGCCGTCGGGCCCGACCAGGATCGCGGTATTGAAGCGCCGCCCCTCGGGCGTGAGCTCGGCGTAGCCGATGTAGAAGCCGATGCCGAGCTTCTTCGCCTCGTCGAACAGCGGCTGCGTGTCCTTGGAGGGCATGCTCTTCTCGAAATACTTCGCATCGACTTCGCGCTGGTCGTCCATCCACCAGCGCGGAAAGAACGTGGTGAACGCGAGCTCGGGGAACACCACGAACTTCGCGCCCATGGCGTGCGCGTCCTGCAGCAGTCTCGTAAGCCGGGAAACGGCGGCGGCGCGGGAATCGGATTTGTGCAGCGGCCCGAGCTGGGCCGCGGCGATCTTGAGGTGTCTAGCCATGGATGAATTTCCTTAGTTGGCGCGCGGGTCCATCCACCGTGGTGGCGGTGGCGACCGGGCCGGGGACGCCGCGCGCGAGGTACTTGCCGGATCCGCGCTCGACTCTTAATTGGTTATTTTCAATGACGACCCGACCACGGCTGAGCACGGTTTCCGGCCAGCCCTTGTAGACATGGCCCTCGTAGGGCGTGTAGCCGACCGCGTCGTGCATCATCGAGTAATCGATGCGTTTCTCGATCTCGGGATCCCAGATGGCGATGTCGGCGTCGGCGCCGACCGCGATGGTGCCCTTGCGCGGGTAGAGGCCGTACATGCGCGCATGGTTGGTCGCCGCCAGCGCGACGAACTGGTTGATGGTGAGGCGCTTCTTCAGCACGCCTTCGGAAAACAGGATCGGCAGGCGCATCTCGATGCCCGGGATGCCGTTGGCCATCTCCTTGAACGTGGTCTGCTCGCCGCGCGGGATCTTGCCGCTCTTGTCGAACTTGTAAGGCGCGTGGTCGGAGGAATAGACCTGGAACGTGCCGTTGCTCAACCCCGCCCAGATCGCCTCCTGCGCCGCCCGATCACGAAGCGGGGGGCTGCAGCACCACTTGGCACCTTCGACGCCGGGCTTGTCCATGTCGTCGGCGGTGAGCACCAGGTACTGCGGGCAGGTCTCGGCATAGATCCTGGCGCCGAGGGTCTGCGCGGCGCGGATCGTGCTGGTCGCCTCCGGGCTGGAGACATGGACGATCAGCACCGGCGCGCCCAGCAGCCGCGACAGCATGATGATGCGGTTGGTGGCCTCGGCCTCGGCGAGCGGCGTGTGCGCGACGCCGTGGAATTTCGGCGCGCCGTGCCCGCGCTCGACCAGGTGCTTGGCGATCCAGCGGATCATGTCGTCGTTCTCGGCGTGCACCATCACCAGCGCGCCCTCGCGCTCGGCCACGCTCAGCACCTCGAGCAGCTGGTAGTCCTCCAGCCGCCACTTCGGATACGTCATGTAGACCTTGAACGAGGTGATGCCGCCCTTGATCGCCGCCGGCAGCTCTTCCTGCAGCACCTTGTCGGTGGGATCGCCGATGATGAGGTGGAAGCCATAGTCGATGACGGCCTTGGTGCGCGCGCGCTCGTGATAGTCGGCGACCGTCGTCGTCACCGACGTGCCGCGGTGCTGGGCGGCGAACGGGATGATGGTGGTGGTGCCGCCGAACGCCGCCGACACCGTGCCGCTGTAGAAATCGTCGGCGGACATGATGCCCATGCCGGACAGCTGCTCGATATGGCAATGGCTATCGATGCCGCCGGGGAGCACGTATCGCCCCTTGGCGTCGATGTCGCGCCGCCCGGGCGGCAGCTGCTGCGCCATGGCGACGATCTTCTCGCCCGCGATGCCGATGTCGCAGCGCATCGTTTCGCTCGCGGTTGCGACCGTGCCGTTGCGAATCGTCAGGTCCATTCGACGAGCATACTGGGTATGATTTGCCGGAACAACGGAGCGAACATGCTGCGCATCCTGGTTGCGAGCATTTCCCTGATGATGGCAGGAGTTGTCTGCGCGCAGGCCTATCCCGCGCGGCAGGTTCGCATCGTGGTGCCGTTTCCGCCCGGCGGAACTTCCGACATTCTCGCGCGCACCATCGGTGCCCGGCTTTCCGCGCCGCTCGGTCAGCCGGTCGTGGTGGAGAACCGGCCGGGCGCGGGCGGCAACATCGCCGCCGACCACGTGGCGAAGTCGGCGCCCGACGGCTACACGCTGATCATGGGCACGAGCTCGCTCGCCATCAGCCAGAGCCTTTACGCGAAGCTCACCTACAACCTGGTGCAGGATTTCGCGCCGATCACCCAGGCGGTGAACTACACCAACCTCCTCGTGGTGCATCCGTCCGCCGGCGTGTCGAGCGTCGCGGAGCTCCTCGCGCTGGCGAAAGCCAAGCCGGGGAGCTTGAGCTACGGCACCGCCGGCAACGGCACGCCGCCGCACATGACGGGGGAGCTCTTCAAGGCGTACACCGGCGTGAACATCCTGCATATTCCCTACAAGGGCGGCGCGCCGGCGATCGTCGATCTGGTCGCCGGCCAGATCCCGATGATGTTCGACAACGTGCCGCCGCTGCTGCCGCACGTGCGCTCGGGCAGGATCAAGCCGCTCGCGGTCACGAGTCTCTCGCGTATCGCCGTATTGCCGGACGTGCCCACGCTGCATGAGCTCGGCCTGAAGGACTTCGACGCGGTGGGCTGGAACGGCCTGCTCGCCCCGGCCGGAACGCCGCGGGAAATCATCGCCCGAGTGCACAGCGAAGTGGTGCGCGTGCTGCGCGCGCCGGAGGTTCGCGACCAGCTCACCTCGCAGGGCGCCGACGTCGTGGGCAACTCGCCGGAAGAGTTCTCGGCCTGGATCAAGACCGAGGTGAAGAAGTGGGCCGACGTGGTGAAGGCCTCGGGCGCGAAGATCGATTGAGTTATCTGCAGGAACTGGCGGCGTTCGCCTGCCGCACGCGGCTGGCGGATCTGCCGGCGAAGGTGCTGGAGCGCACCCGCTGGATCGTCGCCGACAGCCTGCCGGTGATCGCCGCGGGCATGCAGCAGCCGGAGATGCAGGCGCTGCTGAAGCATCCCCTTTCGAATGGAAACGCCTGGGTCATTGGCACGCGCAAGCGCGCCGGCGCAATGGAGGCCGCGCTGCTGAACGGCACCGCCGGCACCTGGCTCGAGCTGAACGAAGGCAACCTGTTCGCCAAAGGCCATCCCGGAATCCAGGTGGTGCCGGCGGCGGTCGCGCTCGCGCAGGAGTCGGGCGCCTCGGGCGAAGCGCTGCTGACGGCGGTCGCGGTCGGCTATGAAGTGAGCTCGCGCATCAGCCGCGCGGCGCAGATGAAGATCGCGGTCCACCCGCACGGCACCTGGGGCACCCTCGGCGCCGCGGTGGCGGCGGCCCGGCTGAAAGGCTTCGACCAGCGCCGCATGCGCGAATTGATCAACGTCTCGGCGACCATGGGCATGGCGACCAGCCGGCAGACGCTGCTCGACGGGGCGACGGTGCGCAACATCTTCACGGGGCATTCCGGCTACATGGGCCTGATGGCGGCGCGGCTGGTCGAGTGCGGCTTCACCGGAGAAGCGGACAGTCCGGCCTCCATCTACGGCAAGGTGCTGGCGGACGGTTTCGACCCGGCGAAGGCGACCGAGGGCCTCGGCCGCGAATGGATGCTCGCGCAGGGCTATTTCAAGCTCCACCCGACCGGGCGCTACGTGCATTCGGCGATCGACGCCCTGGAAGACCTGCTTGCGCGCTCCGGCAAGATCGATCTCGCGCGCATCGAGCGCATCGAGGTGAAGGCCTACCGCCTGGCGGCGATGCTGAAAGAGCAGCGCGTCACCAGCAGCTTCGGCGCACGCTTCTCGGTTCCCTTCGCGCTCGCCACCATCCTCCATCACGGCCGCTCCGAGCTGGCGGCCTTCGAGCAGGCCGCCGTGGACAACCCGGCGATCCAGGCCCTCGCGGCGCGCGTGCACGTGCAGGAAGAACCGGGCTATACGGCGCGCTATCCAGCCGAGCAGGTCGTCGACCTGCGCATCGTTCTTGTCCGACGCACGCACGTTCGAAGGCCATTGCACCATCACCAAGGGCGAGCCCTCCAAGCCGCACCGGCCCGAAGAGCTGGAAGCGAAATTCATGCAGCTCGGCGCGCCGCTGTGGGGCGAGCCGGTGGCGCGCCGCCTGCTCGAGGGCTGCCTGAGGCTCGAAGCGCTGCCCGATTTTTCCCGCTTTGCCGAGGGGTTCGACCTATGAAGCTGAAAACGCACGGCCGCTACGAGTACTCGGCGCTTCCCCATCGCAAGGACTACAGCTGGCCGGGCGGCAAGCGACTCGCCGTTCATTTCTGCCTGAACGTCGAGCACTTCTCCTTCGGCGAGGGCCTCGGCAACGATTACGCGGCGCCGCATCCGCAGCCGAACACGCGCAGCTTCGCGTGGCGCGACTACGGCAACCGCGTCGGCGCCTGGCGGCTGCTCGAGCTCGCCGAGGCCTACGACCTGCCCTACGGGCTTCTCGTCAATACCGCGCTCTACGACTATTGCCCGCAGATGGTGGCCGCGTTCAGCAAGCGCGGCGACGAGATCGTCGGCCACGGCCGCACCAACGCCGAGCGCCAGGCCGATCTGCCGTTGGAAGCCGAAAAACAATTGATCCAGGAAGCTGCCGACACGATCGAGAAGCACGAAGGCAAGCGGCCGCTGGGCTGGCTCGCGCCTTACATCTCGCAGACGCACGACTCACTGGACCTGCTGCGCGAGGCCGGCTTCCGCTACATGATGGACTGGCCGCTCGACGACCAGCCGGTCTGGTTCCGCACCCGGCACGGCCCCATCCTCTCCATCCCCTACGCGCACGATCTCAACGATTCGCTGGAGATCGTCTCGCGGCGCACGCCTTCGCAGATCTATTGCGAGAACCTGATCGACCAGTTCGACGAAATGCTCGAGGAGTCCGCGCGCCGGCCGCTGGTGATGAGCGTGGTGCTGCACAGCTTCATCCTCGGCCACCCGCACCGCCTGCGCCGATTCCGGCAGGTGATCGAGCACATCGTCGGGCAGCGCGAGCGCGTCTGGCTCGCGCGGCCCGGCGACATCTACCGCCACATTGCAACGCTGCCGGCGGGTACGGTGCCGGGCAGCTAGGGAGCCTGAAACAAAAAATGGGGTCCCCGCCTTCGCGGGGACGACGTTTTTAGATCTTCCCGTTCATCGACAGATACTTCTTCGCCGCGGCGAGCTCGGGCCTTGCGTCGCCCTTGCCGGCCACCTTGACCAGCTGCGCGTAATAGCGCTTGGCCTTCGCCGCGTCGCCCGCCTGCTGCGCCGCCTGCGCCGCGCCGTACAGGCCGCGGAAACGGTTGGGCTCGCGCTGCTGCGACGCCTCGTATTCCTTGAGCGCATCGGCTGGGCGCTTCATCTCCATCAGCATGTCGCCCAGCAGCTCGCGCGCCGGCAGGATGCGGCCCGGGGTGACGATGTGCTTGTCGTTCTTGTCTTCGAGGTCCGCGGCCTGGCGCATGCGCTCCTCGGCCTCGTCGGCCTTGCCCTGCGCCAGCCGGGTCCAGGCAACTGCGATCAGCCCGCTCACCTCGACCTCCGTGGCCCAGTAGCCGTTCTTCGCCTCGACCAGCTGCGCGTGCAGCTTGCGCATGGCCAGCAGCTCCTGCTCCGCCGCGTCCGGGTTGCCGGTGCGGGCGTTGCCCAGCGCACGCGCGAGATGCGTGTTCGCGTCGACGAACGGGAACTTCGTCGGGCGCAGCTCGAGCGCCGAGGCCGCCTTCCAGTCGCCGCGCTCGATCGCCAGCCGCGCCGGGATCGCCGCGATGGCATAGGGCGCGACGAAGCGCGGCGAGATGTTCATGTATTTCAGCGCGTCGTTCCAGGTGGCCTCCGCCTGGCGGTCGCGCCCCATCTGCAGGTACGCGTACACCATGTAATCGACCGCGTGCCAGGACTCGTCGCCCTCGTTGCCTTTGCGCGCGGCGGCGGCCGAGCGCGCGTTGGTCTGCGCCGCGTCTTCCCAGGCGCCGACGCGCGTGAAGATGTGCGAGGGCATGTGCTGCGCGTGCGGCGCGTCCGGCGCGATCTTCGCGTAGCGGCGCGCGGCGTTCACGCCCTTCTGCGCGATCGGCGGATAGTCGTAGCTGTGAATGAGATAGTGGGCGACACCCGGGTGCTGCGGGTATTTCTTGAACTGCTGCTCGAGGATCCCGGCCGCCTTCAGCGTCGGCCCATAGGTCTTGTCGTTGAGCGACTGGGTGGCGGCGAGATAGACCGCATAGAAGATCTGCGCTTCGTCGTCGGTCGGATACTTCGCAGCCAGCTTCTCGTACGCCTCGGCGCGCGCCTGCTGGCGCTCGCGCTCGGTGCGCTGCGCGAAGTCCTTGTAGTAGGCCGACACCGCCTCGAGGTAATCGCGCTCGCGCTGCGTTTTCGGCGGGTTGGCGCGCGCCTGCTCGAGCGCGGCCTGCGCCATCTCCGGCGCCTTGCCGACCGCGCCCTGCCCGGCGATCGGATTGTTCATCAGGATGGACGCGAGGCCCCAGTAGGCGATGGTGCAGCTCGGCTCCTGGGCGACGATGTCCTTGAACGCCGCTTCGGCCTCGGGGTACCAGAACGAATGCAGCAACGCGACGCCGCGGTTGAACTTGGGCTGTGCCGCCTTGCTGCAGGAAGTCTTGAAGCTCACCTTGCCGAGCCCCTGGCTGGACGATTTGGATTTGGCGTCGTCTTCGTGCGCGAAAGCGTGGGCGGCGAACAACGTTGCGGCGATCAAAGCGGTGGTCCTGACCATCTGGCAACCTCCTCGGAGAACGGAGAACCATGGTAGCCGCCTTTGCCGCGGCTATGGAAGGTGACGCACTCCGCAAGAATCGTGTGCGAAAAGCACCCGCGATGTCAAACCGAGCGGGCGATCAGCTTGCTCAGTTCGCGCAGCCACAGCACCGAGCTCGCCACGGCCGCGCAGACCAGCCAGTCGCGCGCGCTGAGCGCCTCGGTGGAGAAGGCCTGCTGGAGGAACGGCACGTAGACGACCGCCGCTTGCAGGAGGAGCGACAAGGCCACCGCGCCCCACAGCCAGCCGTTGGCGAACAGCTCCGCGAACGCGCTGCGCTCGTCGGAGCGCGAATTGAAAACAGTGAAGAGCGAGAACAGCACCAGCGTGGTGAAGGCCATGGTCTGCGCGTAGCGCATGCCGCCGGCGCCCTCGATCAGCCCGCCGGGCAGGCTGGCGTCGAGCACCAGCAGCGTGCCCGCCGCCATGATCGCGCCGACATAGAAGATACCGGCCCACATGCGGCCGGTGATCACGCCCTCGCCGCGCGGACGCGGCGGCCGCGACATCGCCGACGGGTGCGCCGGGTCGATGCCCAGCGCGAGGGCGGGCGCGCCATCGGTCACCAGGTTGATCCACAGGATCTGCGTGGCGACGAGCGGCAGCGCGACGCCGCTGCCGGCAGGCTTCAACCCGATCATGTCGGCGAGCAGCACGCCGAAGAACATGGTCAGCACCTCGCCGATGTTCGACGACAGCAGGTAGCGCAGGAACTTGCGGATGTTCGAGAACACGGCGCGGCCTTCCTCCACCGCGGCGACGATCGAGGCGAAATTGTCGTCCGCCAGCACGATGTCGGCCGCCTCCTTCGACACGTCGGTGCCGGTGATGCCCATCGCCACGCCGATGTCCGCAGTCTTCAGCGCGGGCGCATCGTTCACGCCGTCACCGGTCATGGCGACGATGGCGCCGCCCGCCTGCAGCGCCTTGACGATGCGCAGCTTGTGCTCCGGGTTCACGCGCGCGTAGACCGATACCTCGAGCACCGTGCGCCTGAGCGCTTCGTCGGACATCTTCTCGAGCTCCGCGCCGCTGACCGCACGCCGCTCGGAGGCGATGCCGAGCTCGGCGGCGACGACCGCGGCGGTGGCCGGATGGTCGCCGGTGATGATGATCGGGCGTATTCCCGCCGCCTTTGCGCGCGCGACCGCCTCCTTCGCCTCGGCGCGCGGCGGGTCCATCATGCCGATCAACCCGGCGAACACCAGCTCGTGCTCCAGCCTTTCATCGAATCGCGCTTCTGCAGGGCCAGCCGGCAGCAGGCGGAACGCGACTCCCAGCGTGCGCAGCGCTTCGCCCGCCAGCGCATGGTTGGCCTCGAGGATCGCCGCACGGCGCGCGTCGTCCAATGGCCTGGCCTGGTCTGCGACCAATTCATGCGAGCAATGCGCCAGCAGGACGTCGGGCGCGCCCTTGGTGAAGACGCGAAGGCGGTTTTCCCGCTCAGCGTCGGAATGGACCGTGGTCATCAGCTTGCGCGCCGATGAGAACGGCACCTCCGCGATGCGCCGGAAGCGCGCGTCGAGCGCTTCTTCCTCGAGCCCCGCCTTGTGGGCGGCGACGATGAGCGCCCCTTCGGTGGGGTCTCCCTGCACCGTCCAGCGGCCGTCGCGCTCCTGCAGCACCGCGTTATTCGCGCGATCGCCCACCGCGAGCGCCCGTTCGAGCTCCATCTTCAGGGCGTGCGTCCTGACCTCCACCCGGCCTTCGGGCGCATAGCCCGTGCCGGCGAAGTCGATGCGCCCGCTGGCCGTGAGCACGGCGCGCACCGTCATCTCGTTGCGCGTCAGCGTTCCGGTCTTGTCGGAGGCGATCACCGTAGCCGAGCCGAGCGTCTCGACCGCCGCAAGCCGTCGCACGATGGCATTGCGCCGGGCCATTCTCTGCACGCCCAGGGCGAGCACCGCGGTCACCACGGCGGGCAAACCTTCCGGCACCGCAGCCACTGCCAGCGCCACGCCGAGGATGAGCACTTCGAACAGCGCCGCCGCGCCGCGGATCTCCTCGACCAGCAGGATGGTGCCGATCATCACCACGGCAATGGCGATGACGACGATCCCGAGCAGCCTGCCGACGCGCGCGAGCTCCTTCTGCAGCGGCGTGGTCTCGGCCGGCGTCGCTTCCAGCATGCCGGCAATGCGGCCCATCTCGGTCTGCATCCCGGTCGCGGTGACGATGGCGGTGCCGCGCCCGTAGGTGGCCGCGGTGCCGCTGAACACCATGTTGCGGCGGTCGCCGAGGCCGGCGTCGGCGCCGAGCGCAGCGCTGTCCTTCGACACCGGCATGCTTTCCCCGGTGAGCGCCGCCTCGGCGGTCTGCAACGCCGTCGACTGGAGCAGGCGCGCGTCGGCGGCCACGGTGTCGCCCTCCTCGAGCAGCAGGATGTCGCCCGGCACCACCTCGGCAGCGGCAATGCTTTGCCGCGTGCCGCCGCGGACCACGTTGGCGTGCGCCGCCGCCATGCGTCGCAGCGCTGCGACCGCCTCCTCGGCGCGTGACTCCTGGATGAAGCCCATGAGCGCATTGAGCAGCACGACCGCCAGGATCGCGATGGCCTCATAGGGCAGCGCGGAGTCGCGCTCGAGCAGCCATAACGCGGCGGAGATCGCGGTCGCGACCAGCAGCAGGATGACGAGCGGATCGGCGAACTGGGCGAGGAACTTCCGCCAGGCGGGCGGCCGCTTTTCGGCGCTGAGCTCGTTCCTGCCGTGGCGCTCGAGCCGCGCCCGCGCCTCGCTCTCGCTCAGTCCGAGCCGGGCGTTGCTACCGAGCGCCGCGATCGCCTCGTCGGCGCTTACCCGATAAGGTTCTATTACTAGGTCGGCAGGCGCTGTGGATCGTTCCACAGCGGCAGGCAGCGGTGCGCGGCTTCGAATTCATGCAGCAGCTCGCGATGGCGCTTGTCCGCGTCCTCGGCGATTTCCCAGCTGCAACGCGTGGTCAGCGGGTCACTCCATCGACGGCCCTGGAACTGCTCGCCGAGCGCCTTGCGGATGGTCGCGCTACCGGCCGAGGCTTTGCCGAGATAGATCACGCCGCCGTTCTGCCACAGCGCGAAGACCCCCGTGGTGTCGGGCGCCGCGGAGATCAGCGACTCCGTGAACGGCAGGCTGCGAATCTTGATCGACATAACGGTTCCCCCGAGTTCGGAGGGAAATCTTACGCCGGTTTCAGCCGGCGCTGCTATTGCAGCGCGGCAGCCTCTTATGCGCGCGCTGGAACTCGCGCAGCAGGTCGGCCTCGCGCTGCGGCGGGTTGGCGGAGATCTCCCACCCGTAGTGCGTGGCGCGCGCCGTGCAGCCGTTGTTTCCGCCGATGTGCTGCTGCAGGCAGGACTGGATGGTGGCGCTTTCGCCGCGCGCGTGGCCGTAGTAGATGAGCTCGTCGTTCTCCCACAACGCGTAAACGCCAGGGTCGTTCGGGGCGCCTGACACCATGGTGGTGGTCAGGGCGTAACGGGGACTCGCGATCGGCATTATTTGCGCTTTCGAAAAGCTTACACCACCCGCGCGGTGATCCTCCCTAGTAGCAATTCCTCCGCCTGCGTAACCGATCTACGACGCCGGGCTGGTACGCGTGTTGCTCATCCGTCGTATCAGTCACCAGCGAGGTTCAAGATGCCGGTAAAGCCCAATGGCGTGCTATGCGCCATCAAGGAACAGATCGTGGAAGATCTGGCGAGCGGCCTGATCCTGCAATTCGAATGCAGCAACGGTCACACGCGCCTGGTGATCGCCGGCCGCGCGCTGCCCTTCGGCAACCGCGAGATCATCTTCGACAGTGACGGCCGCGAGGCGGCGGCCGGTACGCTGGTGGGCGAGTTCCGCCGCCCGTCGTGGCTTAAAGGCGTTCCTTAAAGGAGCGCTGGAAGCCGCGCTTACTACTGGAGCGCTAGAAGCCGCGCTTACTGCTAGGCCGCGCGATTGAGGCGCGGCGGCTTGCCGAACAGGCGCTGGTGCTCCTCGAGCAGCTCGGCTTCGCGCGCCGCCGGGTCGGCGCACATCTCCCAGCCGTAGTGCGTGGCGCGCCGCGTGAGCGCATCGACGCGGCCCTGGAAGTGATCCATCAAGCGCGCACGGATGCTGCCGCGCCCGTAGTACACCAGCTCTTCGCCGTCCCATAGCGCGTAGACGCCTTGATCCTCCGGAGCGCCGGCGATCACCATGCGGGTAAAGCGGTAGCGCCGTACCGGACCTACGGAGCCGCTCATCCAGCGCAGTGCCGCGGCCTCATCGCGGAACGCGCGCGCGTTGATGTTCTGCTGGCGCGCCACCAGCTCGATGTAGCCGTGCGCGGTGTGCAACTCCGCGCTGTCGGCCACCAGCGCGATCTGGCACTGGGCACTGACCAGGCTTGCCGCGTAGCCGTTCAATCCATAATCCTCGGGCTTGAACGCGGGCCGCGAGCGACGGATGACCATGATCACCTTCGAGCTTGCATGCTGCTGGCACGCGGCGTGCACCGCCAGGAGGAATTCGCGCATCTCCTCGGCGGTTTCGCGCTCCCACAGCGTCGCGCGCAGGTAGCCGGCGCGCGGCTCGATGGCGAAGCGCATCAGCTAAGGAACTGCTTGATCCATTCCTGGGCGTCGGAGTGCTCGCCGGCGGGCAGGTTCATGCAGCGGTCGCGCATGTTTCGCAGCACCAGCTCGATCATGCTGCCGCGGTGCTCGGGCGCCAGCGTGTCGAGCGCGCGCGCGAAGGCGTGCGCGAAGTGCGTCTTGTCGATGATGCCGTGCTCGTGCAGCGTCTCGACGATGACGATGTTCGCCGCCGCCAGCCCGGCCACGGTCTCGACCACGGAGTCGAATTCCCGGCTCATGCGTCGGTCGTGGCCTGCAATGCCCTCCACAGGGTCGCGAGCAGCACGTCCACGTTCACCGGCTTGGCGAGGTAGTCGCTCGCGCCGGCCTCGATGCATTTCTCCCGGTCGCCCAGCATCGCCTTCGCGGTGACCGCGATGATCGGCAGCTCGCGATAGCCGTCGAGCTGGCGCACGATGCGCATCGTGTCCAGGCCATCGAGCCCGGGCATCATCACGTCCATCAGCACGAGGTCGATGTCGCCCTCGCGCTTGAGCGTCTCGATGGCTTCCTTGCCGCTCTCGGCGTGCATCACCTTCATCGCGTGCAGCTCGAGGGCGCTGGTCATGGCGAAGACGTTGCGGATGTCGTCGTCGACCACCAGCACCTTGCGGCCCTCGAGCGCCGCGCCGGCTTTGGGCGCGATGGTCGCGGCCTCGTCGCTCGACACCGGCGCGAGGTGGCCGTTGGCATCGCCATTGGCGTCCTGCAGTTCGATTTCCGGCTCGGCATCGCGCTCTGCCTGCCCACCGCTCTTCTCCCCCCATATCCACGTCGGCGGCCAGGCTCGGCGCCTCGCCGGAGGGCCGATAGTCGAGCGGCAGGTACAGCGTGAAGGTGCTGCCCTGGCCCGGCACGCTCGACACGCGGATCTCGCCGCCGAGCAGGCGCGCGAGCTCGCGGCTGATGGACAGCCCGAGTCCGGTGCCGCCGTACTCGCGGCTGGTCGAGCCGTCGGCCTGCTGGAACGCCTCGAAGATGAGGCGCTGCTTGTTGGCCGGGATGCCGATGCCGGTGTCGATCACCGAGAAGGCGATCGCCGGGTCGGCGCGGTCGAGCACCGGGTGGCCGAGGCTCCAGCCGGTGGTGGCCGGCTCGATCGCCAGGCGCACCTCGCCCTTGCTGGTGAACTTGAACGCGTTCGACAGCAGGTTGGTGAGGATCTGCTGCAGGCGCTTGCCGTCGGTCTGGATCGCCGGCGGCAGCTCCGCGCCGCGCGCGACCACGAATTCCAGCCCCTTGTCCTGCGCCATCTGGCGGAAGGTGCGCTCGACCGAGTCGACCACGTCCTCGAAGCGCTCGGCGGCGATGTTCAGCGTCACGGTGCCGGACTCGATCTTCGCCAGATCCAAAATATCATTGATCAACGCCAGCAGTTCGGCACCCGAGGAGTGGATGGTGCGCGCGAACTCGACCTGCTTCGGCGTCAGGTTGCCGCCGACGTTGTCGGCCAGCAGGCGCGCCAGGATCAGCAGGCTGTTGAGCGGCGTGCGCAGCTCGTGCGACATGTTGGCGAGGAACTCGGACTTGTAGCGCGAGGAAAGCGACAGCTGCTCCGCCTTCTCCTCCAGCGCCGCGCGTGCCTGCTCGATCTCGCGGTTCTTGAACTCGACCTGGTGCATCTGCTCGGAGAGCTGGCGCGCCTTTTCCTGCAGCTGCTCGTTGGCGGAGCGCAGCTCCTCCTGCTTGGACTTGAGCAGCGCTTCCGACTTCTGCAGGTTGAGGGCCTGCTGCTCCAGGCGGTCGTTGGTCTTCTTCAGCTCCTCCTGCTGGCTCTGCAGCTCGGCGGTCAGCGACTGCGACTGGTGCAGCAGGTACTCGGTCTGCATGTTGGCCGCGATGGTGTGGAGCACGACGCCGATCGACTCGGTGAGCTGGTCGAGGAAGGTCTGGTGGATCTCGCTGAACTTGGAGAACGAGGCGAGCTCGATCACCGCCTTCACCTGGCCCTCGAACAGCACCGGCAGGATGATGATGCTCGCCGGCACGCCCGAGCCGAGCGCGGAGCCGATGCGCACGTAGTCGCTCGGCGCCTGCGACAGCAGCACGCGCTTCTTCTCGAACGCGCACTGGCCGACCAGGCCTTCGCCGAACGCGATCTTGCGCGGCAGCGTCTTGCCCTGGCGCTGCGCGTAGCCCGCCAGCAGCTCGAGCTGCGAGTCGCCGCTGCGGTGATCGGCGACATAGAACGCGGCTTGCTGCGCGTTCACGAGTGGCGTCAATTCACTCAAGATCAATCTGGAAACAGTGACGAGGTCGCGATGCCCCTGCAGCATGCGGGTGAAGCGCGCGAGGTGCGTCTTCAGCCAGTCCTGCTCGGTGTTCTTGCGCGTGGTGTCCTTGAGGTTGCGGATCATCTCGTTGATGTTGTCCTTCAACGAGGCCACCTCGCCCTGCGCTTCCACGGTAATCGAGCGCGTCAGGTCGCCCTTGGTCACCGCGGTGGCCACTTCGGCGATCGCGCGCACCTGCGAGGTGAGGTTCGCCGCCAGCCGGTTCACGTTCTCCGTCAGATCGCGCCACAGGCCGGCGGCGCCGGGAACCCGCGCTTGCCCGCCGAGCTTGCCTTCGCTGCCGACCTCGCGCGCCACGTTGGTCACCTGGTCGGCGAAGGTCGCGAGGGTGTCGATCATGCCGTTGATGATGTCGGCGAGCGCCGCCACCTCGCCCTTCGCCTCGACCGTGAGCTTGCGGTGCAGGTCGCCGTTCGCCACCGCCGTCACCACGCTCGCCACGCTGCGCACCTGGCTGGTGAGGTTGGCGGCCATCGAGTTCACGTTGTCGGTCAGGTCCTTCCACACCCCGCCGACGCCCTTCACCTGCGCCTGGCCGCCGAGCTTGCCTTCGCTACCGACCTCGCGCGCCACGCGCGACACTTCGCCGGCGAACGCGTTGAGCTGATCCACCATCGTGTTCACGGTGTTCTTCAGCTCGAGGATCTCGCCCTTCACGTCGACCGTGATCTTCTTCGACAGGTCGCCGCGCGCCACTGCGGTGGTCACGTCGGCGATGTTGCGCACCTGGCCGGTGAGGTTGGCGGCCATCGAGTTCACGTTCTCGGTGAGGTCCTTCCAGACCCCGCCCACGCCGACGACCTGCGCCTGGCCGCCGAGCTTGCCGTCGGTTCCCACCTCGCGCGCGACGCGCGAGACTTCGGAGGCGAAGGCGTTCAGCTGGTCGACCATGGTGTTGATCGTGGACTTCAGCTCGAGGATCTCGCCGCGCACGTCGACGGTGATCTTCTTGGAAAGATCGCCCTTCGCCACCGCGGTGGTGACCTCGGCGATGTTGCGCACCTGGCCGGTGAGGTTGGCCGCCATCGAGTTCACGTTGTCGGTGAGGTCCTTCCACACCCCGCCGACGCCCTTCACCTGCGCCTGGCCGCCGAGCTTGCCGTCGGTGCCGACTTCCCGGGCGACCCGGGACACTTCGCCCGCGAACGCATTCAGCTGGTCGACCATGGTGTTGAACGTGCTCTTGAGGGCGAGGATCTCGCCGCGCACGTCCACCGTGATTTTCTTCGACAGATCGCCGCGCGCCACCGCCGTGGTGACCTCGGCGATGTTGCGCACCTGGCCGGTGAGGTTGGCCGCCATCGAGTTCACGTTGTCGGTGAGGTCCTTCCACACCCCGCCGACGCCCTTGACGTGCGCCTGGCCGCCGAGCTTGCCGTCGGTGCCGACTTCGCGCGCCACGCGCGAGACTTCGGAAGCGAAGCCGTTGAGCTGGTCGACCATCGTGTTGATGGTGCTTTTCAGCTCGAGGATCTCGCCCTTCACGTCGACCGTGATCTTCTTGGAAAGATCGCCCTTCGCCACCGCGGTGGTGACCTCGGCGATGTTGCGCACCTGGCCGGTGAGGTTGGCCGCCATCGAGTTCACGTTGTCGGTCAGGTCCTTCCATACGCCGGCGACGCCGGCGACCTGCGCCTGGCCGCCGAGCTTGCCTTCGGTGCCGACTTCCTTCGCCACGCGCGACACCTCGCCGGCGAACGCATTCAGCTGGTCCACCATCGTGTTGACGGTGCTCTTCAATTCGAGGATCTCGCCCTTCACGTCGACCGTGATCTTCTTGGAGAGGTCGCCCTTCGCCACCGCGGTGGTCACCTCGGCGATGTTGCGCACCTGGCCGGTGAGGTTGGCCGCCATCGAGTTCACGTTGTCGGTCAGGTCCTTCCACACGCCGGCGACGCCGGCGACCTGCGCCTGGCCGCCGAGCTTGCCTTCGGTGCCGACCTCGCGCGCCACGCGCGACACCTCGCTCGAAAACGCGTTGAGCTGGTCGACCATGGTGTTGAAAGTATTCTTGAGCTCGAGGATCTCGCCCTTCACGTCGACCGTGATCTTCTTGGAGAGGTCGCCCTTCGCCACCGCGGTGGTGACCTCGGCGATGTTGCGCACCTGGCCGGTGAGGTTGGCGGCCATCGAGTTCACGTTGTCCGTAAGGTCCTTCCACACCCCGCCCACGCCCTTGACCTGCGCCTGGCCGCCGAGCTTGCCGTCCGATCCGACTTCGCGCGCCACGCGCGACACTTCGCCGGCGAACGCGTTGAGCTGGTCGACCATCGTGTTGATGGTGGACTTGAGCTCGAGGATCTCGCCCTTCACGTCGACCGTGATCTTCTTCGAGAGGTCGCCCTTCGCCACCGCGGTGGTGACCTCGGCGATGTTGCGCACCTGGCCGGTGAGATTCGCCGCGAGCTGGTTCACGTTGTCGGTGAGGTCCTTCCACACCCCGCCCACGCCCAGGACCTGCGCCTGGCCGCCGAGCTTGCCGTCGGTGCCGACTTCCTTCGCCACGCGCGACACCTCGCCGGCGAAGCCGTTGAGCTGGTCCACCATCGTGTTGATGGTGCTCTTCAGCTCGAGGATCTCGCCCTTCACGTCGACCGTGATCTTCTTCGAGAGATCGCCCTTCGCCACCGCGGTGGTGACCTCGGCGATGTTGCGCACCTGGCCGGTGAGGTTGGCCGCCATCGAGTTCACGTTGTCGGTGAGGTCCTTCCACACCCCGCCCACGCCCTTCACCTGCGCCTGGCCGCCGAGCTTGCCTTCGCTGCCGACTTCCTTCGCCACGCGCGACACTTCGCCGGCGAAGGCATTGAGCTGGTCCACCATGGTGTTCACGGTGTTCTTCAGCTCGAGGATCTCGCCCTTCACGTCGACCGTGATCTTCTTGGAAAGATCGCCCTTCGCCACCGCGGTGGTGACCTCGGCGATGTTGCGCACCTGGCCGGTGAGGTTGGCCGCCATCGAGTTCACGTTGTCGGTCAGGTCCTTCCAGACCCCGGCGACGCCGGCGACCTGCGCCTGGCCGCCGAGCTTGCCTTCCGTGCCGACCTCGCGCGCCACGCGCGACACCTCGCTGGCGAATGCGTTGAGCTGGCCGACCATCGTATTCACCACCGTGCCCAGGCGCAGCGCCTCGCCGCGCAGCGGCCGGCCCTCGACCTCGAGCACCATCGTGTGCGACAGGTCGCCCTTCGCCACCGAGCCGATCACGCGCGCGACCTCGGTCGTGGGATAGGCCATGTCGTTGATCAAGGTATTGATGGACTCGATCACTTCGGCCCACGAACCGCCCGCGCCGGGAATATTGATGCGCGCCGTGTTCTGGCCTTCCTTGCCGGCGAGCTCCGCGACGCGCGCGATTTCGGTCGCCTTCAACTCCTCCATCTCGACTACGTCGTTGAAGGTCTGGGCGATTTCGCCGTCGATGCCGGTCAGGTTGAGCGGCATGCGCACCGAGAAGTCGCCGCGCTTGAACGCGCGTAGCGATTTCAGCAGCTCGCCGCGATCAAGCATCATTTGAAGCCCTGCCTGGATGGAGTCCATAGGCGAAGTTCTTTTAGTAGAAACAATCGGATAGTAGGGGTGTTACCGGACACGGGGTATCGCCAAACGCCCCATGCTGCTGTAGTCGCTTTACTACAATGAATTCGGGGTCAGGTTCATAACTCGTTTCGCGTTCGCGCAAGACAGTTGATGACCCTGACCCCGAATTCTTCTCAGTCCACCAGGTGGTGGGCGATGGCGTAGTGCATGAGCTCCGCGTTCGACTTCATGTTCATCTTGCGGAGGATGCGCGTGCGATGGGTGCTGACGGTATTCGGACTCAGGAACAATTCATCGGCGATCTGGCGCACGGTCTTGCCCGAGGCGATCATCCACATCACCTGGTATTCGCGGTCGGAAAGCGTTTCGTGCAGCGGCTTGCCGCGGTTGTCCTCGAGCTCGAGCGCGAGCTTCTCGCCCAGCGTCGGGGTGACGTAACGCCCGCCGCCGGCCACCTTGCGAATCGCGCTCACCAGCTCTTCGGGCGCCGACTCTTTCGTGAGATAGCCCGCGGCGCCGGCTTTGAGCGCGCGCACCGCGTAACGATCTTCCGGGTACATGCTGAGCACGAGCACGGCGCGCCCGGGATAGCGCTGGCGCAGCTCCTTGATCAGCTCGAGGCCGTTCTTGCCGGGCATGTTGTAGTCCAGCACCGCCACTTCCCACGGCACGCGGCGCGAGAGCTCGACCACTTCCTGGCCGTTGCGCGCCTCGCCGACCACCGTGAGGTCCGACTCCACCGCCAGCATCTGGCGCAGGCCCTGGCGCACTACCGGGTGGTCGTCCGCGATGAGAACTTTCATTTGGGTTTCCTAAGGGGGATGGTCACCGAGACCCTGGTGCCATGCCCAGGAGAGCCGTTGATGCGCACGTCGCCGCCGAAAAGCAGCGCGCGTTCCTGCATGCCGAGCAGCCCGAGCGACTTGCGCGCGTGCAGCTCGTTGTCCTGGATGCCGACGCCGTTGTCGGTCACTTCCAGCCCGATCTGCTCGGCGCCGAGCGTGAGCTCGATATCGACCCGCGTGGCGCGCGAGTGGCGCGCGACGTTGGTCAGGATCTCCTGGAAGATGCGGAACATCGTGGTCGAGATGTCGATGTCGAACTTCACCTCGGCCGGCAGCTTGGCGCGGCAGCGGATGCCGGTGCGCTTCTGGAACTCCTTGGCCTGCCAGGCGACCGCGGCGATCAGGCCCATGTCGTCGAGCATCTCCGGGCGCAGGCCGGTGGCGATCTTGCGCACCGTCTGCACCGTCGAGTCGATCAGGCCGCACATCGAGTCCGTCTTCTCGATCAGCACCTTGTCCTTCAGGCGCTTGGCGAGCCAGGTGACTTCCATCTTCAGGCCGGTGAGCACCTGGCCGAGCTCGTCGTGGATCTCGCGGGCGATGTGCGCGCGTTCTTCCTCTCGAACACTGATCAGGTGAGCGGCGAGACGCCGCAGCTTGTCCTCCGACTCGCGCAGGCGCTCGCTCTTGCGGAACAGCTCGACGAACACCGCGACCTTGGACTTCAGCACCTCGGGCACCACCGGCTTCATCAGGTAGTCGACCGCGCCGACCTCGTAGCCACGGAACATCGAGGTCATCTCGTCCGCGGCGGCGGTGAGGAAGATGATCGGCGTCGACTTGGAGCGCTCGCGCGCGCGGATCAGGCGCGCGGTCTCGAAGCCATCGATGCCCGGCATGCGCACGTCGAGCAGGATCACCGCGAAGTCGTTCTTGAGCGCGAGGCGCAGCGCCTCCTCGCCCGACTGCGCCACCATCAGGTTCTGCCCCAGCATCGACAGCAGCTCCTGCAGCGCGAACAGGCTCTTCGGCTCGTCGTCGACGAGCAGGATCTTCGCCTTCTCGGGCGCCTGCTCTTCGACGCCGCCCGGCTCGGTATGCAGCTCTTCGATTTGGGTGAGGTCGTTCACCCGACCAGCTGATGTCTTACGGCGTAGTGCACGAGTGCCGCGTTACTCGTCAGGCCCAGCTTGCGCAGGATGCGGGTGCGATAGGTGCTGACCGTCGACGGCGAGAGTCCCATCTCCTTCGCGATCTCGCTGATCTGCTTGCCGGTGGCGAGCAGCCACATCACGCGGTATTCGCGGTCGGACAGCTTCTCGTGCAGCGCCTTCTGCGGATCGCTCGAGCATTCGCTCGCCAGGATTTCCGCCAGCGAAGCGGAAACATACTTGCCGCCGTTCGCCACCTTGCGCACCGCGGTCGCCAGCTCCTGCGGCGCGCTGTCCTTGGTGATGTAGCCGGCGGCGCCGCCGCGCAGCACGCGGCTGCCGTGGACGTCCTCGGAGTGCATGCTGAGGATCAGCACCGGCCGGCCGGGGAATTCCTTCTTCATGTCGCCGAGCAGGTCGAGCCCGCTGCGTCCGGGCATGGTGAAGTCGAAGATCGCCATGTCCCATTCCAGCTTGCGCGCCATGGCGAGCGCCTCGTCGCCGTTAGTTGCTTCACCTACGATCGTGGCCGACGGGTCGGCAGCCAGCATCTGCTTGAGGCCGTGCCGCACGATCGGATGGTCATCTGCAATCAGGATTCGCATGTCGTTTCTCCCTCGTTGAAAAAGTATAGGCACGCGCGGCCCGCTTGACCATCGCTCTGGAAGGAAAATTTTTCTGATGTAGCAAGGAGTTGACACGCTTGTCGGTAGCGCCCTGACGCCGCGCCGCGCGCCACCACAAAGCGTGGTTGCTCGCGCGAATCCCGCAAAGTCGTTGCACTGCGACATGCGCATCGCGTGCCGAAACAGTGACTTGAGGATTTCATAGCGGCCGGCGTCGTCCGCACGCTACATCCCTGTAGCGGTTCAACCTACGTTTTGTAGTTAAGCCGTTGATTCCCCTTGTAGTGGATTCGGTGGCACGGCTCCTGCTCAAGAGCCGCCACGTAGTCCATTTCCCAACAAGGCAAGGGAGGCAGTCCATGAAGTTCACGAAGACTCCGATCGCGCTCGCCGCGATCACCGTGCTGGCTGGCGCGCCGCTCGCCGCCGAGGCCGTCACCGTCAGTTTCAAGGCGCCGTCGTCGGGCAGCGTGCTTTCCAATGTCAACTGGTCTCAATCGAGCGCGTGCGAAGTCTCCGGCACCAACATCAGCCGCGTGCAATTCGTCCTGATCAATTCCAGCGGCAACACGCATCAGCTCTGAACAATGACACCAGCGCGGCGTTCCGCTGCAACCTGAGAGTCCACCAACTACCCGAACGGCAACTACACCCTGCGCGCGTTCGCGTATGACAGCGCCGGCAACCGGGCGAGCTCGTCGCGCAGCATCACGATCAAGAATGGCAGCACCAGCAACGCCCAGCCGACGATCAGCTTCAGCAGCGCCGAGCGAACAACGCCACCATCAGCGCGCTGACCACGTGCCGCGTCAACGCCAGCGACGACACGCGGCGTCGAAGCAGCGTGCAGTTCTTCATCGACGGCACCCTGCTCAGCACCGACACCAGCTCCTCCTATACGTGCAGCTCGACAACAAGAAGTATACGAACGGCGCGCACACGCTGATGGCGCGCGTCACCGACTGCGCGGGCCAGACCGCTCAGAGCGCAGATCACCTTCAACATCAGCGGCGGCATCGCGAGCGGCGGCACGACCAACACGCCGCCGATCCTCACCATCGACGCGCCGGCCGCCGGCTCGACGCTCGGCGGTTCGGTGCCGTTTGCCGCGACCGCAACGGACGCCGGCGGCTCGGTGGCCAAGATCGAGATGTACCTGGTCAGCGGAACCACGCAGAAGCTGGTCGCCACCGACACCACGTCGCCCTACTCGGGCAGCTTCAGCACCGCGGGCGTGCCAGACGGCGCGGCGCAGCTGATGGCGGTTGCGACCGACAACCTCGGCGCGAAATCCACCGTCCAGCGCAGCGTGACGATCAAAAACGGCAGCACGACGCCGACGGATCCGGCCCCGAGCGCGATCGCGCCCTCCGACATCATCATGCGCGCCAGCGCCGATGCGCCGTTCTCGCAGCATAGCGGCTATGTCGCCACACTCATCAACACCGCTACCCAGGCACCCCAGGTCCCGGAATCGGGCATCCACGGCACGACGCTTCCCAACGGCGAGACCCTGCGTTTCGGCAAGGTGAGCGACCCGACCAACTCGGTGCGCAAGGCGCTCGCCTTCTGCGTGAGGAACAGCGACCCGACCACTTCGAACGGCAAGCGCACGGAGCTTTCGCTCACGCCGAACATCGAGATGAACAAGGTGTACTGGATCGCCTTCAGCGCCTACATCGAGGACTGGGGCACGCTCGCCACGAACGACAACGCGCTGTTCGGGTCGCAGTTGCATCAAGGCAACAAAAGTCTCGTCGTGGGTGGCCCTGCGTTCGGCCTCTATACAACGCAGACCGGTCGCACGTTCAGGGTGCAGGCGCGCTACAGCGAGAGCGCGACTCCCAGCTCGAGCAACTCCGTCAGCGTGAAACATGCCGAGTATCCGATCCCGTTCCGGCGCTGGACCGACTTCGTGCTCAAGTTCAAGCAGAACACGAGCGGCAACGGATTCCTGCAGGTGTGGATGGACGGCCAGCTGATCGCCGACTACAAGGGCAGCCTCGGCTACAACACCGGCTACACCGACTACGCGAAGTTCGGGTACTACAACTGGACCGCAAGCGCGATGAGCTCGACCCCCCGCAAGGTCCTGCTGCGCGAGCCGACCATTGTGAACGACCCGACCGGAACAAAGTACAGCCCCGAGCAGCTGAGAGCGCACGTCGGCTCGAGCGCGACGACCAGCGCGAGCACGCGACGACGACCCTCGGCAGCACCGAGGGTCCACCAGCACGAGCGGCGGCGCTGTGCTCCACGGCCCTGTGCGTAGCCACGCAGTAACGGAGGCGCCATGAGAAAGCGCAACCTCGGCTTCACCCTGCTCGAGCTGTTGGTGGTGATCGTGATCATCGGCCTGCTCGCCGGCTACGTCGCGCCGAAATACTTCTCTCAGGTCGGCAAGTCGGAGACGCAGGTGGCGCGCGCGCAGATCGATTCCCTCGAGAAGGCGCTCGACCAGTACCGCCTGGAGAACCGCCGCTACCCGAGCGCCGAGGAAGGGCTGGCGGCGCTCGGGCCTTACCTGCGCAAGTCGGTGCCGAACGATCCCTGGGGCCGGCCGTACGTGTACCGCGCCGGCGCCAAGGGCGAGTTCGAGCTCTTCAGCTACGGGCGCGACGGCAAGGTCGGCGGCACAGGGGACGATGCGGATGTGGGCCTGGGGCAATCGACGTCCGAAGTTTCACTCAACAAGTAAAGCCGCCATGCAATTCAACGTCCTCGCCCTCGACGCGCGGCAGCAGGTCGTGGCGCTCACCCTGGAGGCGGCGAACGACACGCTCGCCGCCGACCAGGCGCGCGCCAAAGGGCTGAGCGTGGTCTCCGTCGAAGCAAAGGGTTTCCGCCTGGGCTTGCCCCGGCGCAGCGTGCGCTTCCCGGTGATGCTGTTCTCGGCGGAGCTGGTGTCGCTGCTCGACGCCGGCCTCAACCTGGTCGAGGCGCTGCAGACGCTCGCCGAGAAAGAGCGGCGCGCCGAGGGCCAGCAGGTGCTGTCCCAGATCCTCGCCGCCATCCATCGCGGCGAGCCGTTGTCGCAGGCCATCGCCGGGCTGCCCGAGCAGTTCTCGCCGCTCTACGTCGCCACCATCAAGGCGGCGGAGCGCAGCGGCAACGTGCGCGAGGCGCTCGGCCGCTACATCGCCTACCAGGAAGAGATCGATCGCGTGAAGAAGAAGATCGTCTCGGCCAGCATCTACCCGGCGATCCTGATGGGCGTCGGCGGCCTGGTGCTGGCGTTCCTCATGTTCTACGTGGTGCCGCGCTTTGCGCGGGTGTACGAGGACACCGCCGGCACGCTGCCGTTCTTTTCCAAGCTGCTGATGACCTTCGGCAACTTCATCGGCAATAACGTCGTCGTGCTCGGCCTGGCGTTCGCCGGCCTGATCGGCGGCGCGCTGTACGCGGTGTCGCGCCCGGACGTGCGCGCGTGGCTCAACGTGCAGATCTGGCGCGTGCCGGCGCTCGGTAGCCGGATGAAGACCTACCAGCTGGCGCGCCTGTACCGTACTTCGGCGATGCTGCTGCGCGCCGGCATTCCGGCGGTGCGCGCGCTCGACATGGTGCAGGGCCTGCTGGCGGCGCATCTTCGGCCTGCTCTTTCAAAAGCAAGAACCCTCATTGAGCAGGGCCAGGCCATGTCCGCCGCCCTCGGCGCCGCGGGTCTCGCCACGCCGGTCGCCGCCCGCATGATGGTGGTGGGCGAGCGCACCGGCGACATGGGCAACATGCTGACGCAGATCGCGCGCTTCCATGACGACGAGGTGGCGCGCGCCATCGACTGGTTCACCAAGGCGTTCGAGCCGGTGCTGATGGCCATCCTCGGCCTCGCGATCGGCGCCGTCGTGGTGCTCATGTACATGCCGATCTTCGAGCTCGCCGGGAGCATCCGCTAATGGTGATGGAAAACATCGCAGACCTGTCGGCGAGATTGCGCATGCCGGCGATCTCCCTGGAACAGTTCCTCGAGCAGCAGGCCGCCTTCGACCTGATTCCCTACTCGGAAGCCGCGCGCCGCACCTGCGTCGCCTTGCGCGACGCCGAAGGCGCGGTGTCGGTGGTGCTCGGCGACCCGTTCGACCTCGACACGCAGGACTGGATCGAGGAGCGCCTGGCCGCGCCGTTCCGCTACCGCCTGGCGAGCCGCGAGGACGTCAGCGCGTATCTCGCGCAGCAGGAAACCGGCTTGCGCGCCATGGACGGGGTTTCAAAAAATCTTCTGGACAACACCTATACCGGCGGCGCGCAGGAAATTTCCTTCGAAGCCGCCGCGGAAGCGGACAGCCCGGTGGTCAAGCTGGTGAGCTCGACCCTGTACGACGCGCTCAAGGCCGGCGCGAGCGACGTGCACCTCGAGTCCACGGCGAGCGGCCTGTCGATCAAGTACCGCGTCGACGGCGTGCTCACCGCAGCCGAGTCGATGCCGGGCACCGAGCTCGCCGAGCAGGTGATCTCGCGCATCAAGGTGATGTCGGAGCTCGACATCGCCGAGCGCCGCGTGCCGCAGGACGGCCGCTTCAAGGCCCGGCGCGATGGCCGCGACATCGACTTCCGCGTCTCGGTCATGCCGAGCGTGTACGGCGAGGACGCGGTGCTGCGGATTCTCGATCGGCGCGCGCTGACGGATCAGCTGCAGGGTTTGACGCTGGACGCCCTCGGCTTCTCGGCAGAGATGAAGCAGAACCTGCGTCAACTCTCCACGGAACCGTACGGGATGGTGCTGGTCACCGGGCCGACGGGCAGCGGCAAGACGACCACGCTGTACGCGGTGATCTCGGAAGCGAACAAGGGCCTGGACAAGATCATCACCATCGAGGACCCGGTCGAGTACCAGCTGCCGGGCGTGCTGCAGATCCCGGTGAACGAGCAGAAAGGCCTGTCGTTCGCGCGCGGACTTGCGTTCCATCCTGCGCCACGACCCGGACCGCATCATGGTCGGCGAGATCCGCGACCCGGAGACCGCCGAGATCGCGGTGCAGTCGGCCCTGACCGGCCACCTGGTCTACACCACGGTGCACGCCAACAACGCGATCGACGTGCTCGGCCGCTTCCAGCACATGGGCGTGGACGCCTACAACCTGGTCTCGGCGCTGAACGGCGTGCTGGCGCAGCGGCTGGTGCAGGGTTATTTGCAAAAGCATGCCGTTCCCGTGGCTGTGCCGAATGCCGCAACACCGGGCTTCAAGGGCAGGAAGGCGATCGGCGAGCTGCTGGTCCTGAATGACGAACTAAGGGAGCTGATCACGGCGCGTGCGCCGGCGCGAAAGCTCAAGGATGCGGCGCGAGCTGCGGGCACCGTCCCGCTGCGCGACGCAGCGCTGGCGCTGGTCGAGGCCGGTGAAACCACTCTCGAGGAGATCAATCGTGTCACTTTCGTGGCTTAAGAAGAAACCCGTTCGCATCAGCCTCGGTGCGAAGCGCGTCATCGTGTCGGGCGGCAAGTCGGTCGAGCTGCAGTCGGGCGACGACTGGCGCGGCGCGCTCGGCGCGCTGCCTGAAATCCTCAAGTCGCACCGCGGCAGCGAGGCGAGCGTGGTGCTCGCCGACCAGTTCGCGCGCTACGCGCTGCTGCAGCACAGCGACGCGGTCAAGAGCACCGAGCAGTGGCTGGCGCTCGCGCGCCACCGCTTCGGCGCGCTGCACGGCGCGGTCGCGGCCGACTGGGAGGTGAAGGTGACGCAAACCGCGCCGCTCGGCGCGCGCCTTGCCTGCGCCATCGATCGGGAGCTGGTCGAGCAGCTGATCAGGACTTTCGTGGCTTCGGGGGTACGGCTGATTTGCCGTACAGCCCTTCCTGGTGGCGGCGTTCAACCGCATCCGCAAGACGGTCGGCAACGGCTCGTGCTGGATCGTGGTCGAGGAGCCCGGCCGCCTCACGCTCGCGCTGCTGCAGCGCGGCGCGTGGGTGGCGATCCGCAGCCGGCGCAGCGACGAGCGCTGGCGCGTGGTGCTGCCCGAGATCCTGGAGCGCGAGAGCGCGTTCCTGGGGCTCGACCAGCCGTGCACGCGCGTCATCGTGTGCGCGCAGGGCGAATTCAATCCCGAGATGCACGACGCATGGCGCGCGCAGGCGGTGAGCTACCGCGAGCTCGCGCTGGCCTGGGAATGATGCAGCAGCTGCAGATCGACTTCAGCGGCACGCGCCGCGGCTCGCCGTGGCTGGGCCGCTTGCTGCTTGCCCTGGCGGCGTGCGTCGCGCTCGACGCGGCGTGGTCCTACCACGCGGCGCGCAGCACGCTGAGCGAGAACCAGGCGCGCGTCGCCAAGCGCACGCCCGGTGGCGCGCCCAAGACCACGCCGCAGGAAGTGGCGGCGGTGCGCGAGACCGTGCAGCGCCTGTCGCTGCCCTGGGGCGAGCTGTTCAGCGCGCTCGAATCCGCGGCCAGCGACAAGGTGGCGCTCGCCGGTATCGAGCCGGATGCGAAAACCGGCACGGTGACGATCACCGGCGATGGCAAGGACTACCTCGCCGCCCTCAGCTACGTCCTTAACCTTTCCCGCACTGACGGGCTCGAGCGCGTGCAGCTCGTGCGCCACGAGCAGAAGACCGATGCCGGCGGGGTGAGCTTCGCAATTTCCGCCGCCTGGAGCGCAAAATGAAGAACATCGTCGAGCGCATCGGGGTCGCCGGTGTCGCAGCGATCGGGCTGCTCGCCGCAGCCCTCTTCTTCTCCAACTTCATGGTGAAGCCGCTGGAGCAGAAGAACCTGTCGCTGACCGAGGCGGCCACGCGCCAGGGCCGCAAGGCCGACAGCGCCCAATCCGGCGAGAAAGTGGCGGCGGTGTACGAATACCTCAGGAAAGAGGAAGACACCACCGACTGGCTCGCCAAGCTGCACGGCATCGGCACCGCGACCGGGATCCAGATGCGTACGGCGAGCTATCGCACGCAGCCGACCGAAGGCCGCATCGTGCGCTACGAGATCGTGCTGCCGGTCACCGGCAGCTACGGCCAGATCCGCGATTTCCTCAAGCGCGCCGCGCTCGAGATTCCGGTGATGTCGATCGACCAGGTGACGCTGAAAAAAGAAGAGAAGAAAGGCGGCAGCCTGCACGCGGAAATGCGCCTCACCCTCCACATGGTGAAGTCATGAAGCTTTCTCTCCACCTGAGCCCCTGGAAGAAAAACGCGGCGATCATCGCCGCCGCCGTCACCGTCGTCGCCGGTGTGGTCGCCGGCCGGGAACGACCCTCGATGGAGATCATCCAGGAGAAGGCGAAACCGGCGGCCGACGACGGCATCGACCTCGGCAAGCTGCGCCGCGGCGAGGCTACCCTGCCGCAGACCGATCCGTTCGCGCGCAGCTTCGGCCAGCCGGAAAAGCCCGCGTCCACGAAAGCCGCGGGAGTCGAGAAGCCGGTGGCACCGCCGCTGCCGTTCCAGTACTTCGGCCGCCTCACCGAGAACGGCAAGACCGAGGTGTACGTGATGCGCGGCGACGAGCTGATCACGCTCGCGCCCGGGCAGAAGATCGGCGACTACCGCGTCGAGCAGATCGCCGACGCCAGCATCAGCTTCACCTACCTTCCGCTCAAGATGAAGCAAACCCTGGACCTTAAATGAAAAAACTTCGACTGATCGTCGGCGCGCTGGTGCTGTTCGGCTGCGCCGGCCAGGAAGCCCTCAAGCACGGCCAGAACATGATCGAGGCCGGCAACGAAGAGCAGGGCCTCACACGCCTCGAACAGGCGATGAAGGACAACCCGAACGACGCCGAGATCCGCAACTATTACCTGCGCCACAAGGCCGTGGCGGTGCAGCGTTACCTGCAGATGGGCGAAACCGCGCGCGCCGCCGGCGCCTACGAACAGGCCGAGGCCTCGTTCCAGCGCGCGTTGCGGTTCGACGCGGACAACGCCAATGCGAAGGCCGGCCTTCAGGCGGTGGCGCGCGAGCGCGCGAGCGCAGCGCTGGTCAAGGAAGCCGACGAGGCGATGACGCGCGGCGATACGCAGAGCGCGCTCGCCAAGGCCCAGGAAGTCCTGAAGCACCATCCGACCCAGCGCGACGCGCGCTCCATCGTGCGCAAGGTCGAGGAGCAGAAGGTCAAGGCCGACGCCACTAGCCCGCAGCTCGCCGCGGCGCTGAAGAGCACCATCACCATCGAGCTGCGCGACGCGCCGGTGCGCACCGTGTTCGAGCTGATCTCCAAGCGCGCCGGCCTGAACTTCGTCTACGACCGCGACGTGCCGGCCGACGCGAAGGTCACGGTGTTCCTGCGCGATACCACCATCGAGGAAGCGATGCGCTTCGTGCTGGTGACCAGCCAGCTCGAGCGCCGCGTGCTCAACCCGAACACCGTGCTCATCTACCCGAACACGCCGGCCAAGACGCAGGCCTACCGCGAGCTCACGGTGAAGAGCTTCTACCTGGCCAATGCCGACGTGAAGCAGACCGCGAACATGGTGCGCAACCTGGTGAAGACGCGCGATCTCTACGTCGACGAGAAGCTGAACCTGCTGGTGATCCGCGACACGCCCGAAGCGGTGCGCATGGCGGAGAAGCTGATCGCCAACCAGGACCTGGGCGAGGCCGAGGTCATGCTCGAGGTCGAGGTGCTGGAAGTCGGCCACAACCAGATGACGCAGGCCGGCATCGACTGGCCCGGCCGCGTGGCGCTCGGCGTGCAGGGCGCGGAGGGCATCCGCGGCCAGCTCACCGGCACCGAGGCGAAGAACCTGAACAGCGGCCTGTTCCGCCTGAACGTGAGCGACCCGCTGGTCGCGCTCAACCTGCGCCAGCAGGCCGGCCGCACCAACGTGCTCGCCAACCCGCGCATCCGCGTGAAGAGCAAGGAGAAGGCGCGCATCCACATCGGCGACAAGGTGCCGGTGATCACCACCACCGCCGGCGCCACCGGCTTCGTCTCCGAGTCGGTGAACTACCTGGATGTCGGCCTGAAGCTCGAGGTCGAGCCGGTGGTGAGCCTGGAGGACGACGTCGGCATCAAGGTCGGGCTCGAGGTGAGCAACATCTCCAACGAGGTGAAGACCAGCAGCGGCACCGTGGCCTACCAGGTCGGCACGCGCAACGCCGCCACCACGCTGCGCCTGCGCGACGGCGAGACCCAGGTGCTCGCCGGCCTGATCAACGACGAGGACCGCCGCAGCGCCAGCCGCGTGCCGGGCGCTTCGCAGCCTGCCGCTGGTCGGGCGCCTGTTCTCGAACAACAACGACACCGTGAGCAAGACCGAGATCGTGCTGCTCATCACGCCGCGCGTGATCCGCAACATCGAGCGTCCGGGCGCGAGGCTGGAGGAGTTCAACTCCGGCACCGAGTTCGACGTCGGCCGCGGCGGCGCCAGCGTGCCGCTCGGTCCGGTGAGCGTGCAGCCCGACGCGCCGGCGCCGAAGCCCGAGGCGCCGAAGCCCGAGGCGCCGCGCGCGCCGGCCGCCGGCCCGGCGCCGGCCCCGCAGCAGCAGCAAGAGCCGCAGCCCAAGCCGTGAAGGGCTTTACGCTCATCGAGCTCCTGATCGTGGTGGCGATCGTCGCCTTGCTCGCGTCGGTCGCCGCCCCGCTCGCCGAGCTCGGCTGGCAGCGCGGCAAGGAGCAGGACCTGCGTCACGCGCTGCGCGAGCTACGCGGCGCGATCGACGCCTACAAGCGCGCCGCGGACGACGGCCAGATCGAGAAACCGGCGGACGCCTCGGGCTACCCGCCCACCCTCGCCGCGCTGGTGGACGGCGCGCCGGTGAAGAACAAGCCGCAGGAAGACAAGATCTACTTCCTGCGACGTGTTCCGAAGGACCCGATCACCGGCGAGGACTGGGGGCTGCGCAGCTATGCCAGCCCCGCGGACGCGCCGCAGGCGGGCAAGGACGTGTACGACGTGTACTCGCGCAGCGAGGAAGTCGGCCTGAACCGTATTCCGTACCGGGAATGGTGACATGAGAAAGAACCTCGGCTTTACGCTGGTCGAGCTGATGGTGGTGCTCACCGTCATCGCGCTCCTGCTCTCCGTGGTGGTGCCCGACTACGTCGGGCGCCTCAAGCGCGCCGAGGAGGCGGTGCTGCAGGAGAACCTCACCGTGATGCGCGACGCGCTCGACAAGCATTACGCCGACGCCGGCAAGTATCCGGCTCACCTCGAGGAGCTGGTGGCGAAGCGCTACCTGCGCGCGATCCCGAAGGACCCGTTCACCCAGGCGCGGAGCTGGGTGCCGGTGCCGCCGGCCGACCCGAAGAAGGGCGGCGTATTCGATGTGCATAGCGCGGCCAAGGGTTATGAGCGCTGGTAGCTGCTTTTTTGCCCCCCTGTTAAGGGGGGTAGCGAGCGTTTTTGGCGAGCGGCGGGTTTGCTTTTCGCAAAAACCAAACCCCGCGCTCCCCCCGCCTGCGCGGGGGTCAGGACCCCCTTGTCAGGGGGTCAAAAGCACAGAGAGGTTTTACCTACGTCGGCTTCCTGCTGTTCGTCGCGGTCGCCGGCGCCGGGCTCGCCGCGTACGGCGAGTTCGCTTCGCACACCGCGCAGCGCGAAAAGGAGGCCGAGCTGCTGTTCCGCGGCGAGCAGATCCGCAACGCCATCGCGTCGTACTACCGGAAGGAACAGCGCTATCCGCAGGCGCTGGCGGAGCTGCTGGAGGACAAGCGCTTCCCGATGCCGGTGCGCCATCTGCGCCGACTGTACCGCGACCCGATGAGCGGTGAGACGGACTGGGGCCTGGTGGAGGCGCCTGGCGGAGCCGGGGTCATGGGCGTCCACAGCCGCTCCGAGGACGCAGCCGATCAAAAGCGGAAATTTTCCAGCGCAGAACGCGGAATTCGAGAAGGCGACCAAGTATGCGGACTGGAAGTTCGTGCATAGTCCGCCCGGACTACCCCGCAACTTTGAAAAGTCCGCGTCCAAGTAACGCCCCCTTTTTTTATCGGCTGCCGCCGGCGGCGGCGCTCTGCGTCGACGGGTTCATCCGCCCCCAGCGGTCGTGCCAGTTGCCGTCGAAGCAGTGCATCAGCTCGTGCCCCAGGGTGGCGAAGCGCTGCAGGTCGCGCTCGCTGCGCGGCGCGGGCGCGTAGATCGAGCATACGCGCGCGCCGCCCTCGGCGGCCGGCGCGGACCAGTGCGAGCAGCCCAGCACGTTGAAGAAATTCTTGCGCCCGCTGAGCGACTCGCACACCGCGTGCGGATCCTCGACCCGGTTCCACACCACCGCCACGCTGCTCTCGGGCGCCGGCGAGGGCGCCGCGCACGCCGACAGGGCGGCGATCAGCGCCAGCAGGAAAAATCTCACGCGAGCAGCATGCGGCCGACGTCGATGCCTTCGGCGTACTTCACCCCCACCATGCGGCCGGTGAGTCGCGCAAGGTCGCGGTACATCTCGGCTTCCAGGCCGCGCGAGCCGAACTGGCTCAGGTGCGCCTCGATCGCCGCCATCTTGATCTCGATGGTGTCGGTCACGTCGACGTAGGCGCGCGGGTGGAACTCCACCGGCACCGGCCGGCACATGGTCGGGTTGAAGTGGAAGAAGTCGAACGGCTTGAGCCGCTGGGTGGAAATGCACGCCTGGTGCACGGCGACGTGGTCGCGGTGGAACTCGTGCGCGCTGTGCGTGAGCACCGCGGCGGGCTGCAGCTCGCGCACCAGCGCGTCCAGCATGCCGACCAGCTGGTAGTTCTTCATGTCGTCGATGCGCTTGCAGCCGTCGTCGACCAGGATGCGCAGCTCGCAGCCCAGGATCTCGGCCGCGCGCTGCGCCTCGGCGCGGCGCGTGGCGAAGTCGGCGGGGATCGAGACCACCGCGATCACCACGCGCGCCGACTCGCGCGACAGGCGCGCCAGCATGCCGCCGATGGCGAGCTCGACGTCGTCGGGATGGGCGCCGATCGCGAGCACCGTGCGCCCGCCGTAGCGCGAGGCGAGCGAGATGCTGCGCGCCTGGAAGGCTTTCGCAGGCAGCGGGGCGTTCATGCCGCTCTCGCCAGCGCGTGGTAGTTGCGGCGCTCGAACTGCACATGGTCGAGCAGCACGAACGCGTCGACCTGCGCCATGCGGTGCAGGTAGCCGAGCCAGGGCAGGAAATGCGGCTGGTGAATCGCCACTTTCATGGGTGTTGCCGGCAGGGTACAGACCCCGCGCCAGACTCTTCGAGCGGTCGCCGTGAGCCGCTTGGCTCAAGCCCCGGAGCCATGAACGCCGCGCACCCAAGTAACTAGGCTTCCATGAAACAACGGCGCTGCCATGGTGGCGTCGCCGCGGCCCGACGCGCACGGCAATGGCTCTCTACGGCGTCATAGCCGACATTCACGGCAACCGCGAGGCATTGTCCGCCGCCCTCGCGCTGCTCGGAAACCTCGGCGCGCAGCGCATCGTGTGCCTCGGCGGCTTCGTCGGCTATAACGCCGACCCGGGCAATAGCTACGTCAAGTTCGGCTACTACAACTGGTCGGAGGCGATGAGCTCCAGCCGCAAGGTGCTGCTGCGCTCGCCGACGATCGTCGCCGACCCGGCCGGTGAGAAGTACGGCGCCGAGCAGGTGAAAGCGATCCTGGGCTGCCCGGGACCGCTCGGCGATCAGCCCGCAGAGCGGGGGATGGTCCCAACAGAGCATCCTGAGTGCACGAGCGGAGGCGGCGCTGGTCAGCGCCGGCCCCGTATAACGGGCACTTCATCCCATTCGTCGGAGAAGCCATGAAAACGGTAGCCGAGCCCCGCAGCCTCGAGCGCCTGCGCCACCACTACGAGGTGGAAAAAACCCTCGCCGCGCGGTTGCGCGCTGCGCCGCGCGAGCAGCGGCTGCACATGCTGACCGGCCTCTATGAGGAGCTTTTCCGCGAGGTTCCGGACCACCCGCGGCTGACGCGCAATCACGCCCCGCAGAGCGCGCGTCGGGGGATCATCAAGCAGATGCGGCTCCTGCGGCGGTTCCTCCTGCCCCGGATGACGGTGCTGGAAATCGGCCCCGGGGACTGCACGTTCGCCTTCGAGCTCGCGAAATCGGTGCGCCAGGTGTACGGCGTCGAAGTCGACGCCGTGGCGTCGCGGCATAGCAAGCCGCCGGCGAACTTTCGCCTGTTCATGTCCGACGGCGTGAGCGTTCCGGTGCCGCCGGCGAGCGTCGACCTTGCGTACAGCAACCAGTTGATGGAGCACCTGCACCCCGACGACGCGCAAGAGCAGCTGCGCAACATCCACGCGGCCCTCGCCCCGGGAGGCGCCTACGTGTGCCTGACGCCGAACCGGCTGACCGGGCCGCACGACATTTCGCGCGTGTTTTCGCAGGAGCCCGAGGGGTTCCACCTGAAGGAGTACACGGTCACCGAGCTCGAGGCGCTGTTCCTCGCCATCGGATTCCGGCGCGTCGCGGCGTACGCCCGCGCGAAGAACCTGTGGTTTCGCGTCCCGCTGGGCGTCATCCGAGCCCTGGAAGCGCTCCTTCATCGGGTGCCATTCGCGCGGCGGCGCGCCCTCGCCAATCGCTGGCCCCTGCGGCGGCTGCTCGCCGCGGCGCTCGTCGCCACGCGCTAGCGTCGCAGCCTTATTCCGTACTAGTAGGCCGCGTCAATCCAGCTCTATGCAACGCGCCGGGCGCCGGCGCGGGCGCCGCGCACGCCGGCAGGGCGGCGATCAGCGCCAGCAGGAAAAATCTCACGCGAGCAGCATGCGGCCGACGTCGATGCCTTCGGCGTACTTCACCCCCACCATGCGGCCGGTGAGTCGCGCAAGGTCGCGGTACATCTCGGCTTCCAGGCCGCGCGAGCCGAACTGGCTCAGGTGCGCCTCGATCGCCGCCATCTTGATCTCGATGGTGTCGGTCACGTCGACGTAGGCGCGCGGGTGGAACTCCACCGGCACCGGCCGGCACATGGTCGGGTTGAAGTGGAAGAAGTCGAACGGCTTGAGCCGCTGGGTGGAAATGCACGCCTGGTGCACGGCGACGTGGTCGCGGTGGAACTCGTGCGCGCTGTGCGTGAGCACCGCGGCGGGCTGCAGCTCGCGCACCAGCGCGTCCAGCATGCCGACCAGCTGGTAGTTCTTCATGTCGTCGATGCGCTTGCAGCCGTCGTCGACCAGGATGCGCAGCTCGCAGCCCAGGATCTCGGCCGCGCGCTGCGCCTCGGCGCGGCGCGTGGCGAAGTCGGCGGGGATCGAGACCACCGCGATCACCACGCGCGCCGACTCGCGCGACAGGCGCGCCAGCATGCCGCCGATGGCGAGCTCGACGTCGTCGGGATGGGCGCCGATCGCGAGCACCGTGCGCCCGCCGTAGCGCGAGGCGAGCGAGATGCTGCGCGCCTGGAAGGCTTTCGCAGGCAGCGGGGCGTTCATGCCGCTCTCGCCAGCGCGTGATGCCCGAGCAGCTCGCGGCTGCGCGGACCGCAGTTGAACAGCATGTCGAGGGACGAGAGCCCGCGCTGGAACGGCGCGGTTCCGCATTGCGGGTACTCCGGATGGGTGAACTCGTGCTGCACGATGCGCACGCCGGCGCGCGCGAACGCGTCGGTGTCCAGGTAGCCGCGCGAGCCGCCGAAGCCGACCATCAGGCCATCGGCGCCGAGCGCGCGGCAGATGTTCAGGATCAGGTCGCCGCGCGCCCCCTCGACCGCGAGCTCGGAGCTCTTCACCAGCGGCGTGTCGATGCCAAAGGCCTCGCGCAGGAAGTCGAGCCCGGCCTGATCGAGCTCCACCAGGCGCTCGAAGCGCCGCTCGAACAGCTTCTTCAGCTGCGGGGCGTAGGCGCTGAAAAAGCCCGCCTCGCCATACGCGTGGCGCAGGGTGGAGAAGTGAATGGCGGACCACCACTTCGACCCTTCCAGGCGATTGTCGACCTGCTTGTCGAGGATGCGCTCCTTCTGCGAGTGCTGCAGGACCGGCACGGTGATCCAGCGCGCCTCGCCGTTCATGCGGATCATGGTGCGGTTCTGGTAGTTGCGGCGCTCGAACTGCACATGGTCGAGCAGCACGAACGCGTCGACCTGCGCCATGCGGTGCAGGTAGCCGAGCCAGGGAAGGAAATGCGGTTGGTGAATGGCGACGATCATGGTCCGGCCAGCGTACCGGGGAGGACCGCGACTCTGAAACCGGCATCCTGTGCGCCGCTTGGCGCAGGTCGCCGGCGCGCGGCTGTCAGAACCCGCGCGTAGCCTTTACGCATGGGATTCGACGTGCGCAGCTTCCATCCGGAGCGCCCCCCGGCGCTGCTGCTCGGCGGGCTGAATCTGGTGCGCGCCGCGGGCCTGGGTGGCATCCCGACGATCGTGGCATCGCCGCAGCCCGACTGGCCGGCCTTCGCTTCGCGCTTCACCCGCGGCAGCCTGCTGCTGCCGCCGCTCGAACGGCGCGAAGCGGTGGTGCAGGCCGTGCTCGCCGCCGGCGCGCAGCTCGCGGGCGCGCTCGGGCGCCGGATACCGCTGTTCTACGCCACCGACGATTACCTCAGCCTGATCGTCGACAACTACGCCGCGCTGTCGGAGCATTTCACGCTGATCGTCAACCAGCCCGACGTAGCACGCGCGCTGGTGGACAAGCAGCGCTTCGAATCGTTCTGCCGCGACCGCGACCTGCCGTTGCCGCGCACCTTGTCCTGGGAGGAGCTCGAGCGCTGGCACGGACCGGTGCTGGTCAAGCCGAAGGTGAAGACCGGCTACGCCAACTCACCCGTCTTCCTGCGGCTGTTCGGCGGCGCCGGCAAGGCGCGCGTGTTCTCGAGCGGCCGCGAGTTGATCGCTACGCCGCTTGCGTGGCAGCTGCGCGAGGACCTGCTGGTGCAGGAGTACGTGCGCGGCGACGACCGCAACTTGTGGTCGTTCCACGGCTATGCCGACGAGGACGGCGGGCTGCTCGCCTCGTTCGTCGGGCGCAAGATCCGGACTTGGCCGCCGATCACCGGCGAGTCGAGCTTTATCGAGCTGGCGCACGACGACGCCTTCGCGTTGGTCGGCCGGCAGATCGCCGCGCGCGGGACGCTGCGCGGCGTATTCAAGATCGACTTCAAGCGCGATGCGGTCAGCGGCGCCTGGCGCGTGCTCGAGATCAACGCGCGCTTCAACCTGTGGCACTACCTCGGCGCCTGCAACGGCATCAACCTGCCACGCATCGCGTACGACTATCTCGTGTACGGCACGCGGCCCGCCGCCACGCCATACCGCACCACGCATCGCTGGCTCTCGCTGCGCAACGATTTCCGCGCCTTCCGCCGGCTGGCGGCACACGGCGAGCTCGACCTCGGCGGATGGCTGCGCTCGCTGGTCGAGGTGCCCAAGGTGTACGACTTCTTCTCCTGGACCGACCCCAAGCCCTTCGTGCAGCACTGGAGAAAGAGGATCCGCTCTGCCCTCAAGCGAAGGATGCACCGGTGGCTCGCTACGGCGTCCTAGGCGATATCCACGGCAACCGCGAGGCGCTCGAGGCGGTGCTGCGCGCGCTGGACGAGCGCGGCGTGCGCCAGTTCCTCTGCGTCGGCGACGTCGTCGGCTACAACGCCGATCCGGACGAATGCGTCGAGTTGCTGCGCGGCCGGCGCGTGGCCACGATCGCCGGCAACCACGACCTGATCAGCCAGCGCCGGCTGGACTTCAGCCGCTGCTCGACCATCGCCGAGTACGCCCTGCGCCGCACGCGGCGCACGCTGGGCAGCGACGCCGCCGCGTGGCTAGCGGGTTTGCCAGACCATGTTTTCCCGGAGCCCCATGTGGTTCTGGTGCACGGCGGCGTGCGCGACGTGCAGCTGTACATGGCGACGCCGGCGCTGGTCGCGGAGAACGCGAAGTTCCTGGCCGAGGATCATCCCGGCGCGCGCATCTGCTTCTTCGGCCACAGCCACGAGCAGCGCGTCTACGAAGTGAACGGTGATGCGGTGACGGAGGTGCCAACCGATGGCCAGGTTCTTCTGCGGAAGGAGAACACGTATTTCATCAATCCCGGCTCGGTCGACGCCTCGCGCAAGCACCGGCACAAATTCGCCGAATGCGCCCTCTTCGACAGCGCCTTCGGCAGCCTCGAGTTCCTCCGCGTGCGCTACGACGCCGCGGCCACCGAGGCCAAGGCGGCGGCCTTCGGCTATCGCATCAATCCGCTGACCGAGCGGCTATATAGGCTTCGGCGCCGGACCGCATCGGCGGCGCGCCGGCTCGCTGCGCGCCGGCCTGCGGCCGCGGATCGCGGTCGTTGAAGTTCGGGATGCGCTCGACCCGGCCCTCGCGGCCGAGGTCGAACGGCCCGTCCTGCGGCGTGACGCGCGACGCGGGCCACAGGTTGTTGCGGGCGACGAAGTTGTAGGTCGGGCCGCCGGAGCGCGCGATGCCGGCGCCCGCGTCCGGCGCGGTGTTGTGGAAGTAGTAGGCGCGCCCGCCGTTGAAATCCGGCTGCTTGCTCCCCGCCTTGATGAAGGGGCCGCGGTGGTCGCGGTGCGGATTGCCTTCAGGCTGGTACATGCGCGCCATGTCGCTGGCGACGTTGCGCCACACGTAGAGCGGGCCGGTCACGGTGGCGGCGTTGCCGATCGCCACGTACACGCGCCGGAAATGGTTGCCCCAGATGCGCACGTTGCGGTTGGCGCCCTCGGCCTCGATGGCGTCGTCGTACACCTCCGAGACGCGGTTGCCGTAGATGTCGGCGTCCGCCCACGGGAAGCCGGCGGTGCTGAAGTTGTCGGCGCCGCCGATGCCGTCATTGAAGAAGTTGCCGTTCTGCGACCGGATCTCGTTGTAGCGGATGACGTGATTGCGGCCGCAGCGATCGAAATTCACCCCGAGCGGCCCGAACGGATGCTTGTGGCCGTGGGCCGTCGAGCGCCAGGGGTTGGCGCCATGGCGCGGGTCGCGCATGCGGTTGCCCTGGACGATGATGCGGTCGGGCCGCCGCGCGTCGTCGGTCTCCCGGTAATAGGCGCAGTGGACCGCGCCGTCGTTGTCGGCCAGGCGCGCGTCCTTCCTCACGTTCTCGAAACCGCCCCAGCCCGTGATCTCGTTGTCCTCGATGACGATGTCGTGCGTCTGCGCATCGCTCGGGGTGTCGCCGCCCTGGCGCTGGATCAGCACGCCGTAGCGCTTGCAGCCCTTCAGCACCAGGCCGCGCACGATGACGTGGTGCGCGCCCTGGCGGATGAGCACGCAGCTGTCGTCCTTGTCGTTGCCCTCGATCACGTTCTGCCCGCGCGGCGCCGTGAACAGCACGTAGCCCTCTTTGGCGTTGCCCGAATCCTCGGGCTTGATGACCAGTCGTTCGCCGGGCTGGACGCGGACGGTTTTCTGGATGCGAAATTTCTCGCTCCAGGTTCGGGCCTGGATGGTTTCGGACGCACCGGAGGAGAGCGTGAGCTTCACCTCGTACGCCGTCCCCGGCTCCAGCTCGACCAGGCTGCCGCGGTATTCGCCGTTGCGCGCGTCGAACCACAGGTCGAGGCCCTGGCGCCACGCGTCGGCGCTGCCCTGCTTGCGGAATTCGACGCGCGCGGCGTTGGATTCGGCGCCGCCCTGCGGGACTCCAGTACAGCCCGATGGAATGGAAGGTGGAAACGGCGCTCGGCGCCGCCGTAGCCGCGAGCGGCAGCGACGCCAGCAACAGCATGATCAGTAGCTTCATCCCGCCAGCATGTGGGATGGAGTTGACGTCGCTGTTAGCCTACGCCGTTCCATGCGGACTAGGCGCGCCGAGCGAGGTACTAACAGGAGCCGGCGAAGATGGCGGGCTCATGAAAATCCGCAAGCACGATCTCAGCCGCAGCCCCCGCAATCAGGAACACGCAGAATACGGCGTACCCCCGCAGAGCAGGTCGCCGATGAGTGCTGCGACGGCGGCCGCGCCTACGCACCTCGTGCTGCGCGCGGCCACCTGGTTTACCGCGATTGCCATCAGCGCGCTGGCGCCTGTATCTGACGGCGCGCCTGTTCCTTCCCAGCAGCGGCACGCGGGACTGCAGACCATCGCCAGCATGCTGCAAGGCAAGGCGTTCTGGACGCCTGGCCGTCGGGCTGGCCTCGCCCAGGCGGTCGACGGTGCGCTCGGCATGGCCTACGGAGTGACGGCGAGCAGCTTCCTCCTGGGCACGGGGCCAGCCCGGCGGTCGCCAGCGCGAGCATGCACATCGCCAAGATCTTCACCACCGGCGTCTCCGGCATCGCGCACGTCAAGTACGGCAACGTCGACCGCAAGCTCTTCGTGCGCCTGCTGGTGCCGGGAACGTGGGCGCGGTGCTCGGCGTGCTGGTGGTTACGCAGATCGATGGGCGCGCGCTCAAGCCTTACATGTCCGCGTACCTGCTGGTCGTCGGCGTCTACATCCTGAGCCAAGGCGTTCCGCCGCCTGCGCGCCCGGCAGCGCGAGCCGCGCCATGCGGCGAAGCTCGCGCTGTTCGGCGGCTTCGTCGACTCGGTCGGCGGCGGCGGCTGGGGCCCGGTCGTCACCAGCACGCTGGTCGGCTCCGGCACCGATCCGCGCACCACCATCGGCTCGGTCAACTTCGCCGAGTTCTTCCTCACGCTCGCCACGGCGGCCTCGTTTACGCTGCTCGCCGTCGAAGGCACCTGGCCGGTCGTCGCCGGGCTGGTCGTCGGCGGGCTGTTCGCGGCGCCTTTTGCCGCTTTGCTCTGCAAGGCGCTCAGCACCCGCGCCCTGTTCATTTCGGTCGGCACGCTGATCACGCGCTCAGCGCGTGGAACCTGTACAAGGCGCTGGCCTAGCTCTTGTCGAAGTGCCTGAGGAAGCGCTCGGTGAAAGCGCCGACGCTGTCCACGGGCAGATGATTGATTCCCGCCGCGGCTTCCCGCCCGCCGCCGGTCTGAAATCCCAGGCATAGCGCCGCTGCGCCGGCAGGGCGCTCGAGCGGCGCCCGCACGCTCACCTGCATGCCGCCGGCCGTTGTTCGGGCTCAGCATGGCGTGCGCACGCGCTGGCGCCGCGCGCGCCAGGCGATTGGCGAGCGCGCCGCTCACCCGGCGCGCCCAGGTCGCGTCGGGCAGCACGTAGACCGCGGCGTGCTCGCGCGCGGCCAGCGGGCTCAGGTCCTGCGGCGCTGCTGCATGTCCTCCGCGTAGCCGCTGGTCCAGGGTCTGGTAGGCCGCATCCTCGCGGACGAAAGCCAGCGGATCGGCATAAGCTCGCGAGGCGCCGGTGCAGCTCAGCCGGCGCAAAGAACAGGTCGGCCTCGCTTTCGCCATACGAGTTGTAGTTGAGCAGGACGCCAAGCCGCTCCAGCTGATCCCTGGATTCCTTCAGACCCGCGCGCTAGGGAGATTCCGGTCGCGGCCAGGTTGTCGCCGAACGCGCCGACCGCCGCCCAGGCGCGGTGCCGGCCGGCGAGATAGCGATCGACGATGGCGCTGGTGCAGAGTGGTGGGCGCGAGGTCGATGTGCGCCTCGAGCCGCTCGTGCGCCGGCAGCTGCCGGCATGGTGATGATCGAAATAGCGCACGCGCGCGCCGGCGGCGAGCAGGCGCTAGACGCCGCGTCGCGGTTCGATGGAACGAGACATCGAGGACCGTCACTTCGTCGCCGGCTGCGGCCTCCACGTCGGCGAGCAGCGCGGTGCGCCGCTTGGGGCCGCTGACCAGCGCGGCGGCCTCGGCGCCTTCCGCGAGGTGCAGCTGCTGCAGCGCGCACAGCCCGTCCGCGTCGCCGTTGAAAACGAAGAACCGCTTCATTCGTAGCCGAAGCGCGCCGCCACCTCGCGGACTTCGCGCCACACGGTGGCGGCCGCGCGCGGCGGCAGCGAGCGCTGGGACGGCGCGCACACGGTGGCGGCCTGCGCTGCGACGCGGCCGGCCGTATCGGTGAGGCCGCAGAAGGCGAGCAGCGCGCGCGCGCTCTCGAGCGGCTGCGTGCAGAAGTCCTCGTAACGCAGCACCATCATGCGCCCGGCGAGCGGCCCCGCGCGCAGGCGCTCGACGTGCGCGTAGGCCTGGGCCCATTGCCGCGCATAGCCGCGGTAGTCGTCACCCTCGCGCCACGCCGCCTCGATCTCGCCCAGGCGCTGCGGATCGAAATTGGCCGGCTGGCGCTGCGGTCCGAATTCGTAATGCCCGGCCGCGGCGAGGTACTTGGGAACGCGCGCGTCGGCCTGGGCATAGCGGCAGAAAAGCGCGTGCTGCTCGACAAGGGACTGCACATGCGCGAGCGGCGCGCGCACCGGCACGACGAAGCGCGCCGTGGGAAAGACCCGGGCGAGGTATTCGATGCGCGCGAGGTTGTAATTGCCCTTCGAGACGTAGCGCTTGCCGCCGCGCAGCCACAGGATCTTGCGCAGGTGCGAGGTAAAGAAGGCCTCGAAGTCGGCGTTGCTCTCGCGGCCGTCGATCACGTGGCAGCGCGCGGCGTCGTGCACCCAGGGGAAGAACTCCTGCCAGATCGGCTCCTCGAAGGCCTCGGCGCTCTCCTTGGTGATGCGGATGCGGTCGCGGTGCGGGCGCTCGACCGCCTCGTGCGCGCCGGCGCCAAGCCGGTCCTGCAGCCAGCTCCAGACGAGCGGCACGCAAAGGAACGGGAAATCGCGGTAGCGGTGGGTCGCCACGGCGTCGGCCCGCTCGAGCAGGGAGAGCACCATGGTGGTGCCCGAGCGGGCGAGGCCCGCGACGAACACCGGCGCGTCGAGCCGCAGCGCGTCCAGCCGCCGGGCGAGCACGTCGTGCTCGACCTCGCCCAGCACGCGCAGCAGCCCCGTCAGCTTGCGGCTGAGCTGGACCAGCGCGTAATCGCGGCTCTTCAGGATCGCCGCTTGTGCGGCCATACCAGCCCCCCGAGGGTGGCGAGCATCATGACGAGAAAGAACGCAGCCTCGATATCGCTCAGGAACGGCCACAACGGATTGACGTCGCCGTGGTCGGCGCGCGCGACCGCGTAATCCAGGCCTTCAAGCCGTACCACCTTGAAGTCAAGCGCGGTAAAGAGAGCGCAGTAGCCGTCCGTCCCGCAGTAGCCGGTCCGCTCGGTGCCGGCGGCAGGAGGCACGGCAGCGCTCGCCGGCACGAGCGCGAGGCGCTCGGCGGTGCGGTCCCAGGCCTCGAACAGCAGCGGCCCCACGGTGAGCAGGATCGCGATCGCCGGCAGGCAGGCGACGAGGGTGCCGGCCAAGTTGCGCCCCACATAGCGCGCGAGCAGCCCGCCGAGCTGGCGGTACAGGCGCAGGAACTCGCCGGTCTGCTCGACCTCGAGCAGGCGTCGCGTGAGCTGCGACATCGACGACCAGAAGGCCCGATTGGTTCCGGGCGGCACCACCCGCAACCACAGCCAGGCGAAGCCGAGCCCGGCCAGCGCGCCGAGCGCGCACGCCGCTGCGTAAAAGGCGATCAAGGCGTGGTGGCTTGCGCCTTGCGCCGGCGCTTGAGGATCATGCGCACCGGCAGCAGCACCAGGCCGAGCGCGGCGAGCGCCACGGCGGCGATCACCGCCACCAGGCTGCCGAGCATGCCGAGCCCGGCGCCGGGCCCCATGTAGGCCGCCGCGGTGCCCGGAACGGCGGCCACGGCGAGCGCGATCAGGATCTTGGTCATGGAAGCTTTCCTTTCACGTAGTAAGCACCATAGTTGGCGAAGCGCGCGCGCGTCGTCTCCGCGTCCAGCCCCGCCTCCTCGAGGAACGGGCCGATGTCGTGGGTGTTTTCGTACACCCACAGCGGCCGCCCGCTCTCGACGTCGATCTCGATCACGCGCCCTTGGTGCGTCACCGCGACCAGCGCGCGGCGGCCGTCGGCGCTCACGTCAATCTGGCCGGCGGTATCGGTGGTCACGGGCAGCAGGCCCTCTTCGCCGCCTTTCGGAAACACGGTGCGCGAAGCGCGCGTCACGAGGTCGATGCGCACCACGCGCGTGCCGCCCAGGCTGCGCTCGCCGCCGAGGTTGTCGAGCGCCAGCACGCTGCCGTCGGGCAGGAAGTGCGCGGCGTGCTGCGCAGCGCTGCGGCCCGAAACCAGATACTTCACCGCCGCGGTCTTGCCGTCGAGCAGCGCCACGGCGCTGGTCTCGCGCAGCGACACGAGGAGATCGCCCGCCGCCGCGCCCGGCAGCGCCTTGGCCACCTCCGGGGAGGCGAGCGCAACGGAGTTGAGGTGCGTCGGATTGCAGCCGTCGCGCACCGAGTAGAACAGGCCCGCATAGCCGCTGTTCACGAAGGCGTCGAACAGCGCGAGCTCGCGCAGCGGCTCGCCCTGCGGGCTGAGCACGCGAATCAGGTCCGGGCGCACCTCACCGGTGCGGCACACGAGGGAGACGCCCGTCGTGCCGATACGGCTCGCGCCGGCCAGCGGACGGCTCGCCGGGGTGTAGATCTGGCCCTCGGCGTCCATCGCCGGCCAGTGGTGACTGTTGTCGAAGCGCTTCCACAGGATGTCGCCGCCGGCGTCGAGCTTGACGATGCCGATGTGCACCGGGTAGGTGTCGCGGCCCTGGAAAGTGACGACCAGCGAGCGGTCGTCGCCGAGCGTCATGCCGACCGGGTAGAGGGAAAGGCGCGTGACGTCGCCGGAGAAGCCGTCGAGCCCGCTCCACAGCTCGTCGAGGTCGACTTCCCAGGTGTGCACGATACCGCCGGCGCGGTCGGTGATCCACGCGATGCAGCCCCACTTCGGGCAGCGCTCGAGCAGCTGGTAGGGGCCGCCGGTGATCAGCAGGTGCTCCGTGCCCGCCGCTTCGGCAAGACGTCTGGCCTGCGGGGTGGCCGGGGCCTGCGGCTCGAAGCGCTCGAAGGCCTGCGGGAAGTTGCGGCGGTCGGTCTCCATGCTCGCCCACGCCTCCCAGCCGAGCTTCGCTTCCTTCAGCAGCCGGTAAGGGAAGAGTTCGAACTGCATCGTGGCCACGCCGTAGCCGAAGGAAAGCGCGCACAGCGCCAGCATGAAGATCAGCCGTTCCGTTTATGCCCCCGCCACGGCCTGCAGTTTCGGCGCCGGGCGGTGCGCCAGGCGCTGCTCGACGTACTCCAGAAGCGCGGCGAGGCAGCGCTCCGGTCTCCACTCGCCAGTCGGCAGCTCCAGCTCGGCTGCCACCGGCTCCTCGTAGGGCGCGGAGATGCCGGTGAATTCCTTGACCTGGCCGGCGCGCGCCTTCTTGTAGAGCCCCTTCACGTCGCGCGACTCGCAGACGTGCAGCGGCGCGTTGATGTAAATCTCGTTGAAGTACTGGCCGTGCGCGGCGCGGATGCGGTCGCGGTCGACGCGGTAGGGCGAGATGAAAGCCGAGACCACGATCATCCCGGCCTCGGCGAACAGGGCCGACACCTCGCCGACGCGGCGGATGTTCTCCGCGCGCTCCTGCGGCGAGAAGCCGAGGTCGGCGCACAGGCCCTGGCGCACGTTATCGCCGTCCAGCAGGAAGGTCTGGTAGCCCTTGGCAAACAGCCGCCGCTCGAGCTCGACCGCGAGCGTGGTCTTGCCGGCGCCGGACAGCCCGGTGAACCACAGGATGGCACCGCGGTGGCCGTTGAGCTTCGCCCGGTCCTCGGCCGCGACGCGGTGGCGCACCGAGAACAGGTTCGCCGCCTTCGGTGCGGTCTCGCGCCGCTGGTCCGGATAGTCGTCGGTGCTCGCGGTGCCGCCGCCGACGATCTGGTGGCCGTCGACGAGGACGAAGCGCCCGGTGAGCGCGTTATCGGCATGGTGGTCGAGCGCGAGCAGCCCGCGCGTGCGGATGGTGACCTCGGCAACGCCGTTCCACTCGACCTTGTCGCCCGGCCCGGAGGCGAGGGTGTTGGTGTCGATGGTGCGGTCGATGCGCTCGACCGTGGCGAGGCGTCTCGGCGGCGCCGCGGCGCAGGCGATATTGCGCGCCCGCCACCAGCGCCTCGCGCCCGAGCCAGAACAGGTTGGCGCGGAACACGTTGGTCACGACCGGCGCGCTGTGGACGTGGCTCGCGACGTGGCCGCGCTCGATGAAGATGTCCTCGTCGAGCGTGATGCCGACCGACTGGCCGACCCCCGCGTTCGCGGGCGCGGGCGCGTTCCAGCTCTCGATCGAGGCGACGCGCGCGCTGGCGTTGATCGGCGAGAACAGCAGCGTATCGCCGACGTGCAGGCTGCCGCCCTCGATGCGTCCGGCGATAATCCTGCGCTGGTCGAACTTGTAGACGTCCTGCACCGTGAGGCGCAGCGGCAGGTCGGTGGCCGCCACGGGCTGCGGCACGGCGTCGAGCGCTTCCAGCAGCGTCGGCCCCTCGTACCACGGCATGGCGTTGCGGCTGCGCATGTTCTCGCCGTCGCGCGCGGCGAGCGGCAGGAAGGTGAGGTCGAGCGCGTCGACGCCGATCGAGCGCAGGTAAGCGGCGACGTCGCGCCGCACTTCCTGGTAGCGCTCCTCGGCGTAGCCGACGAGGTCCATCTTGTTGACCGCGACGATGATGCGGCGGATGCCGAGCAGGCGCAGCAGGTAGGCGTGGCGGCGCGTCTGGTCCTGCACGCCGTCGTGCGCGTCGACCACCAGCACCACCGCGTCGGCGCCCGCGGCGCCGCTCACCATGTTCTTCAGGAACTGCTTGTGGCCCGGGGCGTCGATCAGCAGGTAGTCGCGCGCCGCGGTCTTGAAGCGGATCTGGGTGGTGTCGATGGTGATGCCCTGGTCGCGCTCGGCCTGCATCGCGTCGATCACGAACGCCCACTCGAAGGGCATGCCGCGCTTCTCGGACATCGCCTTCACCGCCTGCACTTTTCCTTCCGGCAGCGCGCCGGTTTCATGCAGCAGGCGGCCCACCAGCGTCGACTTGCCATGGTCCACGTGGCCGACGATCACCAGCTTCAGATTATTCAAAAATATCTCTACATGTACCCATCTGCGCGCAGGCGCTCGAATGCATCCTCGGATCTCATGGTCCATCTTGCGTCCCGAGCGCTCGGAGACTTTCGTGGTCTCGAGCTCGGCGATGATCTCGTCGATGGTCGAGGCATTGCTGGCGACCGGAGAAGTGATGTCCTGGTCGCCGAGGGACCGATAGCGCTTGCCGTCCTTGGCGAAATACAGGTCGACGCACGGGATCTTCTCGCGCTGGCAGTAGCGCCAGATGTCGAGCTCGGTCCAGTGCAGCAGCGGGTGGATGCGCAGGTGCGTGCCCGGCGGCACGTCGGAATTGAACTGGTTCCAGAACTCCGGCGGCTGGTCCTTCAGGTTCCAGGCGCCGTCCGCGCCGCGCGGGCTGAACACGCGCTCCTTGGCGCGGATCGACTCCTCGTCGCGCCGGATGCCGGCGATCACGCCCTGGAAGCCGAACTCCTGCAGCACGTTCCTCAGGCCCAGGGTCTTGCGCGCCGCCGAGCGCGCCGCGGGCGGCAGGGTCTGGTCGACCTCCTCCACCGGCGGGCAAGGGCGCACGATCAGGTTCAGGTTCCACTCCCTCGCGTAGCGCTCGCGGAACGCGTACATCTCGGGAAACTTCCTGCCGGTGTCGACGTGCAGCACCGGGAACGGCACGTGGCCGAAGAACGCCTTCTTCGCCAGCCACACCATGGTGTTCGAGTCCTTGCCGAGCGACCAGAGCATCGCCAGCTTGTCGATGCGACTGAAGGCCTCGCGCAGGATGTAGACGCTTTCGCTTTCCAGCTGATCTAGGTGATTCATGATCGGCCTAATCTACGCGCCGCCGGTTGACACCATGCCGGTCCGGGCCGGTCCGCCCGGACCATCCACAGAAGTCACCCCCGCGCAGGCCGCTGCCGGCCAGCGCAACTTTACTCGGCGCGATTTTTCATGCCTGTTCGAACCGTGCTCGTCGCCGCGGTAGGGTTGCTTTGGCGGCTCGCGATGCGACGCCCGAGCTCGGCGCCGATCAACGCGTGCGTGAATTCGGAGATGTGGTGGTGGCCGTGCGCGACGTGCAGCTCGGCGACGCCGTCGTAGTCGGCGAGCAGCTCGACGCTGCTGACGGTCTCGACGCCCGGCAGCGCGCCGGCGGGCAGCGATGCGCTTATGCGGCGGTCCTTGTCGGGGCGCGGGATGTCGACCACGATGAGGTGGATGCCGCGGCTCTCGCAGAAAACGCGCATGCGCTCGATCAGGGCCACGGCGAGCGCCACCTGCGCCTCGCTGTGGCGGCTCTTTTCCGCCACGGCGTACTCGATCGCGCCACCCGCCCGCGAGGCGAGCTCGCTTTTGAAGTAGACCCATACGCTATTGAAGGCCACTGAATACAGGTAGGAGTTCTCGCCTAGCCACTTCACCCCGGGAATGGCGTAGATCGCTTTCTGCAACTTCACCCCCGGCAGGTGCTCGAACTTGCGCTCGACCAGCCTGCCCTGGTCCAGGGCGAACAGGCCCGCCTTGAGGTTGTCCTCGAAATCGTTGGCGTAGAAGCCCAGGACCACCACGTCGGGCCGGAATTTATGCCCCTCGTTCTCGAGGAACGCGAGCGCCTCGGCCGTGCTGTAGCCGGAAACGCCGGCATTCAGCACCTCGGCGCGCAGCCCGCGGCGCGCGAGCGCGCGCTCGAGCACCGCGGAGAAGGTCGCCTCCTGACGCACTTCGTAGCCTTGGGTGTGCGAGTCGCCGAGGCTGAGCACGCGCAGCGTGCCGGCCGGCTTGGCGTAGTCGAAATCGCGCCGGTCGCGGAAGCCGCGGCTGTTGGTCACAAAGGTCCAGCTGCCGTCGACGCTGGAATGCCGGAACTCGGCGTTGGCGCGGATGCCGCGCAGCGTGTACTGGCCGTAGCGGTAGTCGGTGTGGTGGCGCGGGAACATCACGGTCTGGTCCTTGAGCAGCGCGCGGACGGCGACTTCACTGGCGGCAAGCGCGACGACCGTGGTCACCGCGAGGACCAGCAGGTTCTTGATCATGGCAAGTAGACATGGCTCGCTCCTGTAACGAGGAGGAGCAAATCGCTCGCCCGCCACTGTGCGCTGTTCGGCTGAGTACACTATCGGTCATGGCGGACCATGTGAAAAACGACGGTGAGCGTCAGCCGCGCGTGGTGGCGAAATAGCGCAAATGAAAAAGCGCCGTGCGCCAGAATCCCCAGCCGTTGCGGTCGGCGCGCACCAGGCGCACGCCGTCCCTGAGCTGCGCGAGGCGCATCTCGACGGCCGACAGGCGCCGCCCCGGGCGCGGCGGCAGGGTGAGCTCGTAGCCGCACTCGAGCAGCACCGGCCCGGCAAGCTCCTCGACGCGCGCGAGCGTTTTCGGCGCCATCGCGCGGTGGAACTTGCCGCGGTTGTCGGCGACCACCCGGCTCGCGCCGCGAGCGTCGCCCAGGTTTTCGCTGGACTTCTCGAGCACCAGCATGCGCGGCTCGAACTCCACGCCCAGAAACGCGCACACGCGCCGCAGCTCGGGCTCGGTGCGCGCGAGCAGGTCCTCGTAGCGCAGCTCGAGATAATCGGCGCCGAGGGCGGCGCCGTCCTTGCGCGCCTTGCGCACGCCGTCTGCCCAGCGCTGCGCGGCGCGCAGCATGTCCTTGCCCCAGGCCTTGTGCATCGACAGGCAATAGTCGCGCACGTCGCGAACGATATGCAGCACCCGGGCCGCCGGATACAGCTGCTTGAGCAGCGGCAGATCGTCGATGTACGAGGGCGACTTGTCGCCCCAGATGCGCGCGCTGCCGCGCGGGGCGTCGACTTCGGTGCGCATCAGCGCCTCGAACACGCCGGCCGCGGAGAACTCGGCGCACGCCGCGTGCCAGCGGCCGGCGTCGATCAGCCTGCCCTGCTCGCGCTGAAAGCGGAAATAGCTGTGGCGCAGCATCTCGGCATAGAAAGCGTCGAAGCGCGCGCGCTGGCGCAGATCGCCGAAGCGCTCGAAGCGGTGCGCCAGCCACGGCAGGAACTCGCTCTCGTTGCGCGGCACGCCGATGCGCGGATGGCGGTTGAGCAAGCCGCGCAGCAGCTTGGTGCCCGAGCGCGGCATGCCGACGATGAACAGCGGTCCGGTAAAGCTCACGGTTTCGCCCCGGCGGCCACCATCCCGGCCGGCGGCAGCAGCGGCGCGAGGTATTTGATGTTGACCAGCCACTTGCCCATGGCCATTCTTTAGTCGAGCTCGAACTTGTGCTCGTAGTTCTGCTTGAGCGACGGGTCCTGCTGTTCCTTGCGCAGGAAGCAGTTGCCGATCGCCAGGCATCTCGATCTCGGTGCCCATGAAGCAGCGGAACGCGTCCTCGGGCGTGCCGACGATCGGCTCGCCGCGCACGTTGAAGCTGGTGTTGACGATCACCGGGCAGCCGGTCTCGGCTTGAAGCGCTCGATCAGCGCGTGGTAGCGCGGGTTGGTTTCGTTGTGCACCGTCTGGATGCGCGCCGAGTAGTCGACGTGCGTCACCGCCGGGATCGTCGAGCGCGGCACGTTGAGCTTGTCGATGCCGAACAGCTTCTTCTCCTCCTCGGTCATGGCGATGCGGTGCTGCTCCGCCACGTCGGCGACCAGCAGCATGTACGGGCTCTCGTCGTCGATGTCGAAGTACTTCGGCGCGTCCTCGCGCAGCACCGAGGGCGCGAACGGGCGGAACGACTCGCGGTACTTGACCTTGAGGTTGAGCGTCTTCTGCATCGTCGGCGAGCGCGCGTCGCCCAGGATCGAGCGCGCGCCGAGCGCGCGCGGGCCGAACTCCATGCGGCCCTGGAACCAGCCGAGCGCCTTGCCGTCGGCGAGGGACTTGGCGCACTCCTCGATGAGCGTTCCGTCGTCCAGAACTTCGAACGCGGCTCCGGCACCGCGCAGGCGCTGCTCGATGTCGGACTGGGCGAACTGCGGCCCGAGGTAGCCGCCGCGCATCGCGTCCATGCCGGGCGCGATGGTTCTTTCCTGTTTCTGAAATTTATGAAATGCGACATAGGCCGCGCCCAGCGCCCCGCCCGCGTCGCCCGCCGCCGGCTGCATCCACAGCCGGTCGAAGTATTTCTTGCGCAGCAGCTTGCCGTTGGCCACGCAGTTGAGCGCCACGCCGCCGGCCAGGCACAGGTTCTTCTCGCCGGTCTCCTTCGCCACGCCGCGCGCGAGCTTGAGCATCACCTCCTCGGTGATCGCCTGGACCGACGCCGCGAGGTCCATCTCGCGCTGCGTCAGGCGCTGCTCGGGCTTGCGCGGCGGCCCGCCGAACAGCTCGTCGAACCTGCCGTTGGTCATCGTGAGGCCGGTGCAGTAGTCGAAATAGTCGAGGTTGAGCCGGAAGCTGCCGTCGTCCTTGATGTCGATCAGATTTTGCTTGAATGACATCGACAAACCGTGGTTCGCCATAGGGCGCCAGCCCCATCACCTTGTACTCGCCGGAGTTCACCTTGAACCCGGTGTAGTAGGTGAAGGCGGAATACAGCAGGCCGAGCGAATGCGGGAACTGGATTTCGCGCATCACCTTGAGGTCGCGGCCGTTGCCGAGGGCGAGCGAGCGTCGTGGTCCACTCGCCGACGCCGTCCATCGTCAGCACGGCCGCGCGCTCGAACGGCGAGGGGTAGAACGCGCTCGCCGCGTGGCTCAGGTGGTGCTCGGAGAACAGCAGCTTCTTCTCCCAGTCCTGCGCGCCGTCGAGCAGCTCGAGCTCCTTCAGGATGTTGCGGCGCTGGAACAGCTTCTCCTTCACCCACACCGGCAGCGCCTGGCGGAACGAGGCGAAGCCGCGCGGCGCGAACGCGAGGTAGGTCTCGAGCAGCCGCTCGAACTTGAGGAACGGCTTGTCGTAGAACGCGACCAGGTCGATGTCGGCCGCGCGCGTGCCGGTGCTCTCCAGGCACGAGCGGATCGCCTCGTGCGGGAAGCCGGCGTCGTGCTTCTTGCGCGTGAAGCGCTCCTCCTGCGCCGCGGCGACGATCAGGCCGTCGCGCAGCAGCGCGGCCGCGCTGTCGTGGTAGTACGCGGAGATCCCGAGGATGCGCATCGGCCTAGAACAGCGTGTAGATGAACGGCGCGACGACCGAGCCCTGCGCGAGCACCAGCAGCCCGCCGAGCAGGACCGTGACCACGATGATCGGCAGCAGCCAGAATTTCCTGCGTGCGCGGAGGAAGCGCCACATGTGGACCACGAATTCCATTGTCTTGCCTCCTAGAACATGTCTCTGAAGCTGTCGTCGGCCGGCCCGGGCGGGTCACGGCGCTCCCAGTAGCTCGGCGCCTTGGGCTCGAAGCGCCGCTTCATCGCGTCGCGCCCGAAGGCGCGCATCGCCGACCGAACGGGCGTGAAGACGCCGAAGAAGATCACGCCCATGATGACCGGGCTGACGACGTGGTGCATCAGCGCGCCGAACTTCATCCAGGCGTGCTTGAGCGGCGTCAGCCAATGCGAACGCACCAGCGTCACCAGCGCGGTAATCGCGGCGAGCGCGAGCAGCCACGGTTGGAAGAAAGAGACCAGCGCGAAGACGCCGGTAAAGGTCCAGCCGAAGGACTGGTCCGAAGGCATTTGGGGTTTCATAGCTAGGCCACCTTAGCGCGTATCGTGCTGGGCGCCGTCGAACGCCGCGGGTCCGAAGGGACTATGCCGGGCGCCGGCGCGTACTCCTGCCAGCTCTTGATCTGCAGCTCGGCCAGGCCCTTCTTCGACAGCGCCTCGACCAGGCGCTGGGCGAGCTGGATGTTGGTAATCAACGGGATACCCAGGTCGGCGGCCTTGCGGCGGATGCGGTAGTCGTTCTCCAGCTCTTCCTCGCCGCTGCTCTTCGGGATGTTGATGACCAGGTCGACCGCCCGGCTGCCCAGCACTTCGAGCGTGTTCGGCGCCTGCGGCTCGTTCGGCCAGTAAAGCTCGTGCGAATCGATGCCGTTGGCCTTCAGGAAGGCGGCGGTGCCATGGGTCGCGTACAGGCCCACGCCCATTTCGCGCAGCGCGCGCGCGCTCTCGAGGAACGCGGCCTTGCCCTCGATCGGCCCGGTGGACAGGAGCACGTTGCGCACCGGCAGCTTGAAGCCGACCGACAGCAGCGCCTTGAGAAACGCCTCCTCGAAATCGTCGCCGAGGCAGCCGACCTCGCCGGTCGAGGCCATCTCCACGCCCAGCACCGGGTCGGCGCCTTCCAGGCGCGTGAAGGAAAACTGCGGCGCCTTGACGCCGACGTAGTCGAGGTCGGTGGCCGAGCCGTTCTGCACCGGGACCGGGCGGCCCATCATCACGCCGGCCGCGATGTCGATGAAGTTGGTGCGCAGCACCTTGGAGACGAACGGGAAGCTGCGCGAGGCGCGCAGGTTGCACTCGATCACCGAGACTTCGTTGTTCTTCGCCAGGAACTGGATGTTGAACGGGCCGTTGATCCTCAGCGCCGCGGCGATGCGCGCCGAGATGCGGCGGATGCGGCGCACGGTTTCCAGGTAGGTGCGCTGCGGCGGCAGCACCAGCGTGGCGTCGCCGGAATGCACGCCGGCGTTCTCGACGTGCTCGGACACCGCGCTCGCCACCAGCACCCCGTCGCGCGCCACCGCATCCATCTCCAGCTCGCGGGCGTTCTCGAGGAACTTGCTGACCACCACCGGGTGGCGCGGCGACAGGATGGTCGCCTTGTTCAGGAACCGGATCAGCTCGGCGTCGTTCGAGGCGACGCCCATCGCAGCGCCCGACAACACATAGGAGGGCCGCACCAGGACCGGGTAGCCGACGCGCCGTGCAAACTCGAGCGCATCCTCTGAGGAGCTCAACTCGCGCCATGCCGGCTGCGCGATGCCGAGCTTGTCCAGGAGGCGCGGAAAACTTGTGCCGGTCCTCGGCGGTGTCGATGCTCTCGGCCGAGGTGCCGAGCAGCGGCACCCCCGCCGCGGCGAGCTCGAGCGCGAGGTTGTTCGGCAGCTGGCCGCCGACCGAGACCACCACCCCGAGCGGGCGCTCGCGCCGGCACAGCTCGAGCACCGTCTCGAGGCTGATCTCGTCGAAGTAGAGCCGGTCGCACTCGTTGTAGTCGGTGCTCACCGTCTCGGGGTTGTGGTTGAGCATGATCGTGCGGTAGCCCATGCGCCGCAGCGACTGCACGGTGTTCACCGCGCACCAGTCGAACTCGACCGAGCTGCCGATGCGGTAGGCGCCCGAGCCCAGCACCAGCACCGCGTTCTCCAGGCTGCCGGCCTCGACGTCGTCCTCGGTGCCGTTGTAGGTGAGGTAGAGGTAATTGGTCTGCGCCGGATACTCGCCGGCGAGCGTGTCGATCTGCTTCACGCACGGCACGATGCCGGCGGCTTCGCGCTCGGCGCGCACCTGTTCGGCGAGTTTTTCCCGACAATCTGGCGATCTGCGCATCCGAGAATCCGGCGCGTTTCGCTTCGGCCAGGTCCAGATTGCGTTCGATGCGCACGAGGTTCGCCAATCGCTGCAGGAACCAGCGGTCGATGTGCGACAGCCGATGGATCTCGTCGACGCCCATGCCGCGGCGCAGCGCCTCCAGGATGCCGTGGATGCGCTCGGGGGTGGGCTCGCGCAGCGCTTTCTCGATGTCGCCGAACGGCGGCGCGGTGGTGCCGAGCATGCGCAGCGCCTTCTGCAGCGCCTCCTCGAAGCTGCGGCCGATCGCCATCACCTCGCCGACCGACTTCATGGACGAGCCGATGCCGGGCAGCGCGCCGCGGAATTTCTGCAGGTCCCAGCGCGGCGCCTTGCACCACGACGTAGTCGAGGGCGGGCTCGAAGCACGCCTTGGTCGCGCCGGTAATGGCGTTCGGCAGCTCGGTGAGCGCGTGGCCCAGGCCGAGCTTGGCGGCGACGAAGGCGAGCGGATAGCCGGTGGCCTTCGAGGCGAGCGCCGAGCTGCGCGAGAGGCGCGCATTGACCTCGATCACGCGGTAGGCGCCCGACTTCGGGTCGAGCGCGTACTGGATGTTGCACTCGCCGACCACGCCGAGATGGCGCACGGTGCGGATCGCGATCTCGCGCAGCAGGTGGTATTCGCGGTTGGTGAGCGTCTGGCTCGGCGCCACCACGATGCTCTCGCCCGTATGGATGCCCATCGGGTCGAGGTTCTCCATGTTGCAGACCACGATGCAGTTGTCGAAGCGGTCGCGCACCACTTCGTATTCGAGCTCCTTCCAGCCGACGAGGTATTCCTCGATCAGCACCTGCGGGCTGTGGGCGAGCCCCTTGACTACCCGCTCGCGCAGCTGCGCTTCGTTCGCGCACAGGCCTGAGCCCAGGCCGCCGAGCGCGTAGGCGACGCGCGCCATGACCGGGTAGCCAATGTCTTTGGCGAGCGAAATGGCTTCGTCCATCGTGGTCGCAGCGCCACTGCGTGGAAAATCCACACCGATCTCGGCGAGCTTGTCGCAGAAAATCTTGCGATCTTCGGTCGCCTCGATGGTCGCGATCGGGGTACCCAGGACTTTGACGTTGTATTTCGCCAGCGTCCCGTCCCGGTCCAGTTGCAAACCACAATTCAACGCGGTCTGCCCGCCGAAGCCGAGCGCGATCGCGTCGGGCCGCTCGCGCTCGATCACCTGCTCGACGAACTGCGGCGTCACCGGCAGGAAATAGATCTGGTCGGCGAGCGCTTCCGAGGTCTGGATGGTGGCGATGTTCGGGTTGACCAGCACCGTGGTGACGCCCTCTTCCTTGAAGGCCTTGATCGCCTGGCTGCCGGAGTAGTCGAACTCGCCGGCCTCGCCGATCTTGAGCGCGCCGCTGCCGAGGATGAGGACTTTCATTGCGGGTCGCGCGGCTGCTTCATGGAATCATGTCCGCGAAGTGGTCGAACAGGTAGCCGCAGTCGAGCGGGCCGGGCGCGGCCTCGGGGTGGAACTGCACGCTCAGGAACGGCTTCGTGCTGTGGCGCAGGCCCTCGTTCGAGCCATCGTTCGCGTTCCTGAACCACGGGTGCCAGCCCGCCGGCAGGGTCGCCTCGTCCACCGCGAAGCCGTGGTTCTGCGAGGTGATGTAGCAGCGGCCGGTGCCCGGCAGGCGAGGGTCTCCTACTTCGATGCAGGGCTGGTTGTGGCCGCGGTGGCCGAACTTGAGCTTGTAGGTGTTCGCGCCGGCGGCGAGGGCGAGGAGCTGGTTGCCCAGGCAGATTCCCATGATCGGCTTGCCGAGATCCATCGCTTTGCGGAGGTTGGCGATGGTGGTCGTGCAGGCGGTCGGGTCGCCCGGGCCGTTGGAGATGAAGAGGCCGTCGAAATCCTCGGCCAGGAAGTCATGGTCCCAGGGCACGCGGATCACCGTGAGGCCGCGAGAACGCAGCTCCTCGATGATGCTTCCCTTCGCGCCGCAATCGACAAGAAGGACCGTCTTGCCCTTGCCCGGATAGACCTCGCGGGTGCCATTGCCAACCTGGGCGACGAGGTTTTCCTTGTTGGGATCGCTGAGCTCGATGTCTTCGCCGCCCACGACGATCTTGCCGAGCATGCAGCCACGCGTGCGCAGCCGCTTGGTGAGCGCGCGCGTATCGACGCCGGCGATGCAGGGAATGCCCTCCTCGTCGAGCCACTGCGGCAGGCTCTTCTGCGCCTCGGCGTGGCTGTATTTCTCGGCCATCTCGGAAACGACCAGGGCGCTCGCCTGGATGCGGCTGGATTCGAACGCGGGGGGAACGCCATAGTTGCCGACCAGCGGATAGGTGAGCACCATGATCTGCCCGCGGTAGGACGGGTCGGTAAGGGCCTCGGTGTAGCCGACCATGCCGGTGTTGAACACGACCTCGCCGGCGACCGAGCGCGGCCGGCCGTAGACGCGGCCCGGAAAGGTGGCTCCGTCTTCGAGTGTCAGGATTGCCGTGCGCATAGATGCCTGGCGATGAGCTCTGCGGCGGTGCGGTGGCCCTCTGCGTTCCAGTGCCCCCGCCCCATGCCGATGTTGTCGAAACCGTGGAAATACGCCTTGCGCTCCTCGGCGAGGCGCTGCATCTCGAGCGCGAGCGGCACGGCCTGGATGCCGTGGCGCTTGGCGAACCCGGCGACGCGGTTGTCCGGGTAGAAGAGGTCGGCGACGCCGAGCTTCGCCTCCAAAGCCTTGCGCACCGCGGCATCCGGGTGCACCTGGATGGCGTAGGGGACGGTGACGACCAGGAACTGCGCCCCGCCGCGCTTCGCGGTATCGGCGGCCTTGGCGATCAGGCGCTCGGTGATCGTCCAAGCCTCTTCCCAGTTCGGCTCCCGGGGCGCGGCCAGCACGACCGCCTCCAGGCCCTGCTCCACGCCGGCGCCATCGGCGTGCGCCTGGCGAAACAGCGATCCCATCTGCACTCTGCGCACGAGCTGCAGCACGCGGGAATAGTCCGCCGCCCGGCGCAGAAGCTCGTTCCTGCGGGAGCTGTGCGCGGCGAAGGGCGCGCTGCTGGTGAAAGAGTCGTCGCGCCAAAGGCTCCCGTCCGGGTTGAGGCGATAGAACGGCCGCGTCTTCTTCGCTTCGAGCGCGTAGTGGTTGTTGCTCACGTCGTTGCCGTTGGTGAACTGCAGCAGCACGAGGTCCGGCCGGTAGCGCAGCGCGCGCGACTCGAGCAGCGCGAGCTCCTGCGCCGTGCCGTAGCCCGAGGTGCCGAAGTTCAGCACCTCGATCTTCCTGCCGCCGGCGAAGCCGCAGCGCTCCAGTTCCCTGGGCAGCACGGCCCAGAACGCCTCCTCGGCGTCCACCTGGAGCGCCTCGGCGTAGGAGTCGCCGAGCACGGCGATGCGATAGACGTTCGCCGCCTTCTCCACGGGGTGGTCGCGGTCGCGCATGCCGGCGGCGTTCACGCGCACGAGCGCCTTTCCCTCGTTCGTGTACCAGGCCTCCAGGCCCGGCCGCAGCGTCCAGCCGAGCTCGGGATCGGGGCGGTACCAGACCGGGGAGCTGAAGCCGATCACGCGCAGCGCGATCTCGGCGAGGATCAGCGCGAACAGCGTGCTCGCGGCGATCACCGCGGCCGGCACGAGAAGCCGTTTCATCTCAGTCCAGCAGATGCGGAGGCAGTGCGTGGTTCATGCGCTGGAATTTACGCTTGGGATTGCGCTGCGCGTTCGAGGCGAATCCCTCCACCAGGACTAGGCCAGCCGGCCCGGCGCGCACCACCACTTCGCCCGCGGCGAGGCGAGCAATGAGCTCGTGGCGACCAGCGCCGTGCCTCCAAGGAAGCGTTTCATGGATGAGCCTTAGCGCGCGCGCTGCGCCATCTCGTCGACGCTGCGTGGGCTGAGTGGAGCAACCGAGACACCTCAGGTGGCAGGCTGCTGATGGCGCGGGGCGGGCTTGGCCCACAGCGCGTCGTAGGCGGCGAGAAGCTTCGGCGCCTCGTAGCGCCACTCGAGCTCGTTCTGCACCCGCCGGCGGCCGAAGGCGCCCATGCGCGCGCGCTGCTCCGGGTTGTCGAGCAGCTCGGCGATCTTCACCGCGAAATGCACCGGGTCGTTCTTCTTCGCGTAGAGCGACGCTTGCTGCGCCGAGAAGCGGCCCTCGGTCAGGTCGAACTGCACGATCGGCTTGCCGAGGGCCATGTACTCCATGATCTTGTTCATGGTCGAGATGTCGTTCATCTCGTTGGCCACGTCCGGGTTCACGCAGACGTCGGCGGTGTTGAGCATCGCCAGCAGCTCGGCGTCGGGCACCCGGCCGGTGAAGGTGACGTAGTCCGCCACGCCCAGCTCGCGCGCCAGGTTGCGCATTTCCTGCAGCGAGGTGCCGCCGCCGACCAGGCCGAAGTGGATGTCGGTTCTTTTCAGCTTGTGCACCAGGTGGCGGACCGCCTGCAGCAGCAGGTCGATGCCCTCCTGCCGGCCCATGACGCCGACGTAGCCCACCAGGTATTGCCTTCCGCATTTCAAGGATGGAACCGCGGGAACCTGCTTGAGGCGATCCAGGCTCGGCCCGCTGCGCACCACGAACACGCGCTCGGGCGGCATGCCGCCGCGCTCGATGGCGATACGGCGGTAGGAGTTGTTGGTGGCGATCGAGACGTCGGCGAAGCGAAAGGTCAGACGCTCGAGCAGGCACATCGCCTTCCAGAGCAAGTCGCGCCGGCCGAACTTGGCTTCGTAGAGCTCCGGGTTGGCGTCGTGGTGGTCGAATACGAACTTCCTGCCGAACAGCTTGAAGAAGTTGCCGATGAGGAAGAAGAGATCCGGCGGATTGCACGCGTGGATGACGTCGAAGCCTTTGGCAAAAAAGACCTTCAGGCTGAGAACAAAGGTCCAAGAAAGCGCCGCGAAGTATTCGACCGCATAGCCGAGCGCGCCTTCGGCTTCGGCCGGCAGCGGGTAGCGCCAGATGTCGATGCCGTCGATCGCCTCGTGCTTCTTTTCGTACCCCTTGCCGGTGGGGCAGATGATCGACACCGTATAGCCGGCGTCGCGCAGCGTGGTCGCTTCCTGCCACACCCGCCGGTCGAACGGGCTCGGCAAGTTCTCCACCAGGATGAGAACTCGACGTCCCATTATTTGATGGCGGCGATGCGAACCGGCTTGAGCAGGAGCGAAAGCAGCGAGACGCGCACCGCGGAAAAGCCCGCGGCAAACAGCCGCCTGCGCACTTCCATGGCGGGCTGCTGCGTGGTGAAGTGGTACTCGCCCGCGTCCACCAGGCCGTGGCGCACGCTTTCCATGTGCAACAGCGAGTCGGCGGGGTGAAGGTGGTCCATGAAGTCGCCGCTCCACGCGATGTCGATCGCCGCCCGCGGCAGCGGGATGTGGATGCCGTCGCACAGCACGATCCTGAGGTTGCTGGGCGCGCGCACGTTCTGTACCAGGTGCCCGGAGACGTCGATCGCATACACGCGCTCCACATAACCGGCCGCCCGCAGCGCCAATGAAGCGTCGGGACTGCCGACCTCCATGAATACGGTGCGCGGCGTGAAGCGCGCCTCGAGCATCGCGTACGGGTCGTCTGTTTTTTTCCGAGAGCTGAGCCGCAGAGGCGCCCGGAGGGCAATACTGTCTACCAGCATAGCCCCTCGTAAACGCCGGCCACGGTGCGCGAGTCGGACACGCGCACGAAATCGATCACGGTCTGGCCCTCGCTGATGCGGCGCGGCACGTCGGTGAACTCCGCAGCGCCGTTGCCGATGACGATGGTCTGCGCGTGACCGAGCACCTCGTCGATGGTCGGCACCATCAGGCGCGACAGATGCGGGATCTTGTTGAGGATGTAGTCGCGGTTGGCGCCGTGGATGCAGGCGAGGCTCACGTTGCGGTCGTAGACCTTGACGTCGTAGCCCTTGCCGATCAGCCGCTCGGTGAGCTCGACCATCGGGCTCTCGCGCAGGTCGTCGGTGCCGGCCTTGAAGCTGATGCCGAGGATGCCGATGCGGCGGTTGCCCTTGTCGATCACCGCCTGGACACCGCGCGCGATTTGCAGTTCATTGGAGGGAAGGACTGAAGAAAGAATGGGTAAAACCACATCCAGGCTCTTCGCCTTATAGAGCAGCGCGCGCAGGTCCTTCGGCAGGCACGAGCCGCCGAAGGCGAAGCCCGGCTTGAGGTAATAGGGCGAGAGGTTGAGCTTCTGGTCCTTGCAGAAGATCTCCATCACGCGGTGCGCGTCGACGCCGAGCGCCTTGCACAGCGCGCCGACTTCGTTGGCGAAGCCGACCTTGAGGCCGTGCCAGCAGTTGTCGGCGTACTTCACCATCTCGGCGGTGTCGACGTCGGTGCGGATCATCGGCCCCGGCGTCTTGGCATAGAGGTTGGCGAGCAGCTCGCCGCTCGAGCGGCTGAGCTCGCCGATCACCGTCTTCGGCGGGTGGTAGTAGTCATGCACCGCGGTGCCTTCGCGCAGGAATTCGGGGTTGATGCACAGGCCGAATTCCTCGCCGGCTTTCCTGCCGGAATACTTTTCCAGAATCGGGATCACCACCTCGCGCATGGTGCCGGGCAGCATGGTGCTGCGCATGACGATCACCGGCGCACCCGGATGGGTGGCGATGGTTTCGCCGATCTGCTGGCACACGCGCTTGATGTAGGTGAGGTCGATGCCGCCGTTCGGCAGGCTCGGGGTGCCGACGCACACCAGCGCGAGGTCGGTATGGCGCACCGCGTCGCCCACCTCGGTGCTGGCGCGCAGCCTGCCCGCCGCGACCTGCTCATGGATGATGTCGCCGATGTCCTTCTCGATGATCGGCGACTTGCCGGCATTGATGAGATCGACCTTGGTGCGCTCCGGATCGACGCCGATCACTTCATGACCGTCTTTCGCAAGGCATCCCGCGGATACGGCGCCGACGTATCCAAGCCCCAGCACGCAAATTTTCATCTCGCGAGGATGCGCGATTTCTCTTGAAGCGGTCGCCCGGCGGCGTCGCCCGCGCGTAGTCTGTCAGGTCTGACGCGCCCGCCCGACGCGCCATCCGGCGCAGCGCCGAACGGACCATCGAGCCTTGCGCCTTGTGCGCGCTCACGCTAGCGCGTATGGTGATTCGGAAGCGAGATGAACGACGATCCGCGGTTGCGCGACCAGGCGCTCGAGGAATCCCCGATCCCACGCATCGTGGCCACTGCGGACGGCATCTTGGCCATCGCTAACGCGCGCGCCCGCGAGCTGTTCAGCATCAACATCAAGGACCTCGGCCGGCCGCTGAAGGACCTGGAAATCTGCTACCGCCCGGCCGAGCTGCGCGCGTTGATCGAGCAAGCGCATGCCGAGCGTCGCCCCGTAATGCTGACCAGCGTCGAGCGCCGCTTCGCCCACGGCGAGATCCTGTTTCTCGACGTGGTCGTAACGCCGCTGTTCGAGAACGGGCAAAAGCCGCTCGGCGCCGCGGTGAGCTTCATCGACGTCACGCGCGCAACGCGGCTTGAGGAAGAGCTGCAACGCGCGCACGAGGAAGTTCAAGCCGCCAACGAAGTGCTGCAGACCACCAACGAGGAGCTGAAGTCGTCCAACGAGGAGCTCGGACCACCAACGAGGAGCTGCAGTCGACCACCGAAGAGCTCGAGACCATGAACGAGGAGCTGCAGTCCACCAACGCGGAGCTGCAGACGGTGAACGAGGAGCTGCGCATACGCAGCGACGAGCTGAACCACCTGAACGCGTTCTTGCGCTCGGTCCTGGCGAGCCTCAGCGCCGGCGCTGTGGTCGTGGACAGCAACCTCGACGTCCTGATGTGGAACCACCGCGCCGAGGACTTGTGGGGCTTACGCGCCGACGAGGTGCGGGGGAAAGGCCTGCTCAACCTCGACATCGGCCTGCCAGTCGCCGAGCTGCGCACCGTGATCCACTCCTGCCTGGCCGGTGAAGCCGTCCGCCAGGAAGTGGTGCTCGACGCGGTCAACCGCCGTGGCAAGAAAATCAAATGCCGCGTCACCTGCAGCCCCCTCGTCGCCGGCAGCAAGCAGCGCGAAGGCGTGATCCTGATGATGGAAGAAGCCGCCGGCTAGTTCAGCGTCGCCGGCGTTCTCGCTGTCCTGCAGGGCGGCGCGCAGGCGGGCGAGCGCCATGCGGAAGCCGCCGGGAATTTCTTCGGTACCGCGCGTCTCATGCAGCGCGCTCATCAGCTGCATCGCGAGGTTGGCGATGCGCCCGTGCGGCGCATGGCGCGCGATCCAGACCGCCCCGGCTTTCGCCCGCTCGACTTGCGCGGGAAGAAGCGGCGGCGTGAGCAAGCCCTCCACCTCGGTGAAGCGCGCGCGCACGGCCTCGAGGTTGGCGCCCGGCGCGGGCTCGGCCGCCTTCGGCGGCGCGGGCGGCGGCGCGATCTCGGGCAGGCCGACCGCCTTGAGGATCGCGATCGCCTGCCGCAAATCGCTGCGCTTGATCGACACGCCGGCGAGCGAGCGACCGTCCTTCAGCACGAGCGTGGTAGCGCCGCGCTTCGCGACCGCGCCGTCGAGCTCTGCGGGCGTCGAGCTGCCGCGGCTCGCCGGCCGCGGGATCGATCACGTGGAGCGGCGCGGTGCGCGCGAGCGCCAACCCCACTGACGTTGAGCATGTCGGTGAGGTGCTGGCCGTCGTAGACCTTGAGCGGATCGGGAATCAGCTGCGTGCGCGCGAGGTGCGCGGCCACCGACAGCGCGAGATGCTGGCCGGCGATGCCTTCAGTGAGCTGCTGGGTTTTCGATTTCCTTGGCCATGGCGAGCACGGAGGAAGCGTTAGCCAAGGTTACTGACCATACGCCCCCACCCCTGCCGGCGGTGCGCCTAGCAGGGAATATCCCGACGCGTTCTTCCGGGGAAACCCTAGGACGAGATCAGGATTTCGCGTGCGCAGCACCGCGCGGTTGGCGAGCCGCGCGCGCCAGGCGATGGTCGGCGCCGGGCGGCGCGAGTCGAAGGCGCGCGAGACCCAGCCGAGAAGCGGCGCGACGCTGCCGCGGTGCACCGAGGACGTCCGCATTCTCGACTTGCGGCAGCAGCAGCCGCAGCGAAGTGCCCGCGCGGACGACCAAATAACCGCCCTCGATGGCGTCCACCGAGCAGTCCTCGTGGCAGTGGAAGAAGAGCTCGACGTCGTGCTCCTCCCCCATCTCGAGCGTGTCCTCGACCAGCACGCGGCGCGCGCGCTTGTCGAGCTCGATCAGGCGCCGGTGCTTCACCGGGTCGTCGAGGCGCATGTAGCCGTCGTGCCAGCCCTCGAAGCTGTCCTTCTCCGGCGGAGGACAGCCACAGGCTGCAGCCGGCGCGTGCCTTGGAGAGCCACATGAAGTTTCCGCCGGGCACCGACTGGTCGAGCGCGTCGAGGCGCACCGTGTTGTGCGCGGAGGTGCCACGGAAGTAATTCCGCCAGCGCTCCTGCGTGTGGTACGCGTAGGTGCCCGGATCGATGAGGAACTCCAGGCCGCCGGCGGAAAGCGAGAAGCTGAGCGCGTCGGCGTGGCCGTGCGCCGCGATCGAGCGGTAGCCGAGCGGCCCGGCATCGGCCACCACGCGGATCTCGCCGGGCGTGTCGAAGCCGCAGCCGAGCACGAAGTAGCCGCCTTCGGGGAAGGTTTGCCGGATCGGCAGGCGCGTCGCGCTGGCGTCGAGCGCTTCGAACTCGGCGTCGGCGGTGGCGCCGAACAGCCAGCGCGTCTTGTCGTCGAGCGTGCGCGCCTTCTGCCGGAAGTCGCCGCGGCGGAAGAGCAGCGCGCCGGTGGCGAGCAGCGACTTGTACGGGCAGAAGCCCTCCTGCGGCGCGAGGCGCACCGCGAAGCCGTCGTCGGCGTCGCCGAACATCGGCACGTTGCCGCCGGCGTCCATGATCGAGGCCAGGTAGTCGAGCATCGATTCGAGGCGCGACTCGTAGTCGGCGGAGAACCACTGCCCATTGGCCTTGCCGGCCAGCAGGCACAGCAGCTGGAAGTCGAGCACGAACTGCTGGTAGGCGACCGCCTGCTCGCGGTTCACGCCGTCGGGCGCGTTCTGCACCAGCGCCTCGCGCTCGAGGATCGCTTTCGCGGTCTCGCGCCAGCCCTTCGCCGCCGGCCAGCACGGCCAGGTGAGCGCCGCGATGAACAGGCCCGCGGCCTCGCCGATGAGATGGTTGTTGGCCGACGAATGCAGCGAGAACCAGCCGCGGATGAACTGCGCGTGCTGGTAGATCGAGTCCAGCCAGCGGCCGCGGAAGGCCGATTCCTTCTCGAGGATTTCCGGCCCGAGCAGCTGCCAGGTGGCCGACCAGTTGATGAGGCGCAGGCCGGCTTCCAGCGCGCTCGACCAGTTGGGGCCGTAGCCGTACGGGCAGGCGAGGAACCAGCTGTCGAGGTGCTCGGCGATGGTGTCGAAGTACGCCTTCTTGCCGGAGAGCGCGTAGCCCTGCGCGAGCGTAACGAGGTGCAAGTGGCGGTTGGGCTCCCACAGGTACTTGATGTCGCCCACCACATCCGGGTTGCGGTAGTCCAGCAGCTTGCCGAACGCCAGCGGCGCCTCGATCCCGGTCTTCGGGTCGCGATTCCAGCGCGGCGGCTGCCCGAGGTTGACATTGCGCAGCGCGAACACGTCGATCCAGCCGTGCGCGATGCGCTCCGCGGCGTCAACATAGGTTTTGGCATCGACCTGCGCATTGGCCTTGATCCAGGGATTCGGCAAGGCAGCCAAATCGGGCGCGGGCACGTTGCGCTCGCGCGCGATGCCCGAGCGCTCGGCGCGCGCCTGGATCGCGCGTACCGCGCGATAGGCGACCTCCGCCGGCGTCATGCAGCGCAACCGATTGAAGCGCCACTGCCACTGCTTCAGGCGCGGAGAAGATTGCGGTGCCAGATTTCGAGGTTCAGAAGCGTCCACAGGGCCGTTTCATGGTTGCGCCGTCCCGCCAGGTGATCGTCGATGACGCGGTCGAGCGCTTTAGGTTCGTAGTAACTTCGAGTGAGCGAGCCCTGCCCTTGCAGATGCTCGAGGAGATATTCGCGCAGCTCGCCGCGCAACCATTGCGCCACCGGCACGCGCAGACCGCCCTTGCGCGTCGGCAGCTTGGCGAGCAGCGGCTTCGCCGCCTGGTGCAGGATCCATTTCGTCTCCAGGCCGCGCACGCGCGCATGGTCGGGCAGCGCCGAGACCAGCTCGACCAGCTTGTGGTCGAGGAACGGCGCGCGCGTTTCGAGCGATTCGGCCATCGTCATGCGGTCGCCGCGCTCGAGCACGTTGTCGGGCAGCCAGCTCGCCTGGTCGAAGTACAGCGCGCGCCGCAGGCTGCTCGCGCGCGGGTCGGCGTCGAAGGGTGGAAGATTTGTTTTGCCGGGCTGTTTTTGGTCCTTCAGCAGTTGCTGGGTTTCAGCACCCACCCAGCGGGCATAGCGCGCCTGCGCATCGCTGGTGCGCAGGCTGGCGAAGGCGGTCTGCAGCTCGGGCCGCCGGCGCACGAGCGGGCCGGCGAGGAGGAGCAGCGTCGGCATGCTGCGGAAGCACCAGCCGAAGCGCTCGGCGACGTGGCGGCGGTAGCCGCCGAGCACCTCGTCGCTGCCGTCGCCGGTGAGCACCGCGCCGACGCTGCGCGCGGCTTCGCGCGCGATCAGGTGCAGCGCGATGTCGGACGGACGCGAGACCGGCGCGTCGCGCTGGATCACGCAGTGCTCGAGCGCGGCGACCACATCGTCGGGCGAGAGCACGATCTCGTGATGCGCGGCGCCGAAGTGCTTGGCGAGCGCCGCGGCGCGCGGCAGCTCGCTGTCCGGGTCGTCGGCGAAGCCGGCGGAAAAAGTCTGCGGCGTGTCGTGGCGCGCGACGAGCGCGAGCAGCGCGGCGGAGTCCACGCCGCCGGACAGCAGCACGCCGGCGCCGGGAGCGCGCAGGCGGACCGCTTCGTCGAGCTTTTCGGTGAAGGCCGCGATGGGCTCGCCCACACGCCCGGTTAGAGGCAGGCCGCTGCTAGGCAACCCGGTCCGGCGGGAACCAGTAACGCACCTCGCGCAGACGGCCGAACTGCCACAGCGCGTAGGTTCCCGGCATCAGCTTGCGCACCCCGCTGATCAGGGTGCGCGGCGCCGGCACGTAGCGGTAGGCAAGGTAATCGTGCACCGCGCGGGGATCGGGCTGCGCCGCGATGCCCGGCATCCTGAGGAGCGCGCGCATTTCGGAGGCGAAATACAGCGAGCCGGCGCGCTCGCAGACATAAAGCGGCTTCTCGCCGAAGCGGTCGCGCGCGAGAAGCAGGCGCTCGCGGCTGGCGTCCCACAGGGCGAACGCAAAAGCGCCGCGCAGGTGGTTCACCACGTCCTTGTCCCACTGCTGATATGCCTTTGCAAGCACATCGGCAGACGAAGGATCTTCGAAAACAAACCCGCGCAAGCCGAGCTGGTCTCTGAGCTCGCTGCCGTTGGCGAGGGTGCCGTCGAGGATCAGCGCGTTGCCGGTCGCATCGTCGCAATCGGGCTGGGAGAGCACCAGCTGGTGTCCGCCTTCGGTACGCGCGGCATAGATGCCCTCGCCGGAGGCGCCGCGGTGCGCGAGCGCCTCGAGCGCCGGCAGCATCGCGCCCGCGTCGGGAGCGCTGCGTGACGGCGTGATCCAACCTGCGATGCCGCCCATCAGGAGGCCGTTCTGGGCGTCACGCTGGCGCCCCGTAGATTGCTATAGAGCGCCGCAAAGTCGTCGGCGAGGCGCTCGATCGAATAGGCGGCGAGCACGCGCTCGCGGCTGGCGGCGCCCATGCGGGCGAGGCGCGCGCGGTCGGCGTCGAGGGTCGGCAAGCGCCTGCGCGATCGCTTCGGGATCGCGCGGCGGCACGAAAAGGCCGTGCACGCCCTCGGTCACCACGTCCGGAATCGCGGCGATGCGGGTAACGATCGGCACCAGCCCGGCCGCCATGCCCTCGAGCAGCGCGTAGGGCAAGCCCTCGGCATGGTAGGTCGGCAGCAGCAGCACATCGCTGTTGCGTACCAGCCTGGCCTTGCGCTCCCCGAACGCCGGCCCGGCGAACTTGACCTGGGCGGCAAGGCCGAGCTCGCGCACCGTCTGCTGCAGGCGCGGCAGGTCGGGACCGTCCCCGGCGATGACCAGCCGCGCGTCGACGCCGCGCGCGCGCGCCAGCGCGAGTCCCTGCACGGTCTCGAACGCGCCCTTGGTCTTCACCAGGCGGCCGATATGAAACAGCCGCAGCGGACCCTGCGCGGTGCGCCGCGCGCCGAGGAACGGCGCGCAATCGATGGCGTTCGGCACCAGCCTCACGTCCTGCTCCGGCACCAGCGCGCGCATCTCCTCGAGCACCACGCGCGACAGGACCACCACGACGTCCGGCCACCGCAGCGTCGCGCGCAGCACGCGGCGCATCGACGCCGACCACAGCCGGTTCGAGCCGCAGAGCAGGCTCGGCGCGCCGCCGTGGATCTGGTACACCACGCGCGCACCGCAGAGCTTTGCCGCCAGCAGGTGCGGCAGGTCGCGCCAGTACGCCTTCGGGTCGAGCGAGGGGTTGAGATGCACGATCGAGGCGCCGGTGCGCGCGATCACGGCCGCGAGGCGGAACGGGCTCGCGGTCAGGCGGGCGAGCATACCGACCCGGCCTTCCTTGCGGCCTTCGCTGCCGACCTGGAAATGCACCAGGTTGAAACGGCGCGCGAGCGCCGAGCCGAGCAGCAGGTTGAGGTGCGTGGCGACGCCGCTGATCACGCCGCGGTCGGGGCCCAGCACCAGAACGGTGGGCGCCTTCATGCCGCCTTTCGCAGGGCCGCGATCAGCGGCTGCCCGCCGTCCAGCGCGCTCAGGCCGAGCGCGCCATAGATCTCGTCCAGCTTGGCGAGCGAGCGCTCGGGCGCGAAGCGCAGGCGCGCGCGTCTCGCGCGCCGCGGTGCCGAGGCGCGCGGCGAGCGCGCGGTCGGTCAGCAGCGAGCGCAGATGGCGCTCGAGCGTCGCCTTGTCGCCGGGCGCGACCAGTAAGCCGCTGACGCCGTCGGTGACCACTTCCGGGATGCCGCCGACCGCGCAGGCCACCACGGGCACGCCGGCCGCCATCGCCTCGCAAAGCCCGATCGGCAGGCCTTCACGGTACGACGGCAGGGCGAACACCGCGGCCGTTTCGAGCAGCGCGCGCTTGCCGGAAGGGCCGACCCAGCCGGTGAATTTGACCGCATCGGCAATCCCCAGGCGCTCGGCATGGCGCGCGACCGCGATGCGATTGCCGTCGCCGGCGCACACCAGGCGCACGTCGGGGACCGCGGCGCGCAGCGCCGCCACCGCCTCGAGCAGGTCGAAGATGCCCTTGGCCGGGGCGAGCCGGCCGAGGAACACGATGAGGTTGGGCCGCCGCTCGTGCGGAACGACCTGGGCCGCGGCGAGCGCCGCCACGGGATGGGGCACGCACACCGCGTGCGCCGCGGGCGCCACGCTGCGCACCCAGGGGCGCAGCGCTTCGCAGGGAAACAGGATCGCCGAGGCTTTCGCGAGCAGGCGGCGCATCAGCGGGCCGCCATGCGATTGCTCGAACCCCGCGCCATGCAGCTGCAGCACGAGCGGCGCGCGCGCGGCCAGGGCCGCGGCCATGAACGCGGCATCGCGCGCCGGATTGCCGCGCGTGCTGAGGTGCAGATGCACCAGCGCGCGCCGGTGGCGGGTGAGCAGCAAGCCGAGCCGCCGCATGGCCTCGAATGCCAGGCCCAGGCTGCGCTGCGCGCCGCGCGTCGCCGTGCGTCGCCACGTAGTCGATCGGCCAGCGCTGGAACAAGCCGTGCGCGCGGTAGGCGTCGACCACGGCGGCGATGCTGCCGCGGGTCTCGTTCTCGGCACCAAGCATGATCAATCGGCGATAGGGATTCATGACCCCGATTATCGGCAGGCCGAAATGATGGCGTTGCCGTCCCGGGCTAGGCGGAACGGCTCAAAGCCGCCGCCGCCGGGCCAGCACGTCGACCAGCGTGAGGTCCGCGGCGCGGTTGACCGTATGCATGCCGAGCAGGCCGCTGTCGGGCGCCGGCACGATGCGCTCGATCTGCCGCTCGGCGTAAGCCTCCGGGGTCAGGCGCAGCACCCGGTTGAGCGTGATACCGGCGCCGTAGCGCGGCACGCAGATCTGCCCCGGGCGGTAGAGCGCGCCGTTGCGCCAGTAGAGCGTGCCCGCCGGTCGCGCGCAGCGCGCATCCGAGCGCACCGGGTTGCGCACATGCGGCTGCCACTCATCGAGCAGGTCGCGGGCGTGGAACAGGTGAAGCTCGTCGTTGAACCCGCCGCCCTCCCCGGCGGCGCCGTTCGCGAACAGCCAGCAGCGCTCCGCCGACCGGTAAAAGGTGGCGTCGACCAGGCGCACGCCGTCGAGCAGCACGCGCTCCAGGCGCCAGCGCCGCGGGAAGTCGACGCAGCGGTAGGCCTCCACCGTGCCGTTGCGCGCGCTTTCCGGGATCAGGTAGAGCTGGCCGTCGTGCTCGACGACGAACGGATGCGAGACGTGATAGTCGCGCTCCAGCACGCGCACCGGCGCCGACCAGCGCCCATCCGCGCTCAGCTCGAGCATCGCGATGTGCGCCTTGTCCGCGCCGCGCACCATTTCCTTGAAGAACACGTAATAGCGGCCGTTCTTCGCCAGCGCGAAGGGCTCGGACCAGTCGCGGTCCGGCGGCGGCACGATGCGGGTGAAGCCGCCGAGCTGGGGGTTCGGATCGCGTTGCGCGAACGAGAAGGCGAGCGACCACTGCTCGATCGCCAGCGCCTTCTCCACGCCGCGGCGCAGGATCCTGCTCCCGATTGAAATCAGGGACAGACCACGATTTCCTTGGGGATCGGCCGATACGGAAATCGTGGTCTGTCCCTGATTTTCGCTCGCCAAAGGGCGCTGCTCGAGCCACTCGCGGCCGGAGCGGCGCGCCTCGCGCAGCGCGCGCAGCGGGAACTGCGCGGTCTTCTGCAGCAGGGCGGCGCGGTTGCGCGATACCGAGAACGGGTCGGTGCGCGCCCAGGACTGGCAGGCGAGGCGCGGCACCGCGCCGGGCGCCAGGCGCACCGCCAGCGCCGAAGCCGTGAGCGGCTCGCCGGCGGCGACCTCCGCCGCGCCGTCGACCTGGAAGCGCCATACGCCGAGCCGCGCCACGCCGTCGAGCGGCGCCTCGTCGACTGCGCCGAGCGCGAACGCGACGTCGAGGTCGAGCTCGAGCAGGTTGCGGAACGGCGGCGCAAGCGTCCGGCCCTGCGCGATCGCGGCCACCAGGTCCACCGGCTCGCTGCCGTCGGCGCCGAACGCCCACTGGTCGAAGCCGTTGTACGCCCTTGCCACCCAGGGCCGTTCGCCCTGCGAAGCCGCGCTGATGCCGATAGCTACGATCTCGGCGCAGTCCGAGCGCGCGACCTTGGCGAATGCCTCGGCGACCCAGCGCGGCTGTTGGCGCGCATCGGCGAAGACGGCGACCCGCAGCCGGGGCGCCTGGGGGACGGGGGTGCGGGCTAGACCGTGTTCGCCGACTCCTACAAGCGCCAAACCCGCAGCCCTTCGCGGCGGAACGCCTGCGCGTCGAGCACGGACTTGACGTCGATGACGCAGCCCCCGCGCACAATCTTCTTCAGGTATTCCTGCACCGGGGTCTCGAGGAAGCGCTTGTGCGACACCGCCAGGATGAGCGCGTCGGCCGCCGGCAGCTCCTCCCAGGAGCGCAGCTTGACGCCGAACTCGTGCAGCGCGTCCTCCGAGCTCGCGAGCGGGTCGTGCACGTGCGCCTCGACGCCGAACTCGCGCAGCTCGGCGAGGATGTCGGCGACCTTGGAGTTGCGGATGTCGGGCACGTCCTCCTTGAAGGTGAGCCCGAGCACGTTGACGCGCGCGCCCTTGATGTTGCGCCCGGCGTGGATCATCTCTTGCACCGCCTTGCGCGCGATGTGGCTGCCCATGCCGTCGTTGATGCGCCGCCCGGCGAGGATCACCTGCGGGTGGTAGCCGAGGAGCTCGGCCTTGTGCGTGAGGTAGTACGGGTCGACGCCGATGCAGTGGCCGCCGACCAGGCCCGGGCGGAACGGCAGGAAATTCCACTTGGTGCCCGCGGCCTTGAGCACTTCCATGGTGTCGAGGCCGAGCTTCTCGAAGATGATGGAGAGCTCGTTGACGAAAGCGATGTTCAGGTCGCGCTGCGTGTTCTCGATCACCTTCGCCGCCTCGGCGACGCGGATCGAGCTCGCGCGGTAGACGCCCGCCTTCACCACCGAGCCGTAGAGCGCGGCGACCTGCTCGAGGGTGTCTTCGTCGTCTCCGGAAACGACTTTTTTTATGTTTTCAAAAGAATGTTCCCGGTCGCCGGGATTGATGCGCTCCGGCGAGTAGCCGACGCGGAAATCCTGCTTCCAGCGCATGCCCGAGGCCTTCTCCAGGATCGGCACGCACACTTCCTCGGTGGCGCCGGGATAGACGGTGGACTCGTAGATCACCGTCGCGCCCTGCTTCATGTGGCGGCCGACCGCCTCGCTCGCCGACTCGAGCGGCGAGAGATCGGGCTGGCGCGCGGCGTTGATCGGCGTGGGCACCGCGACGATGATGAAGTCGGCGTACTGCAGGTCGGCGGCGTGCGCCGTGGGCTTCAGGTGTTTGGCCTCGATCAGGTCCGCGGTCGAGACCTCGCCGGTGGTGTCCACCATGTGCTTGAGGTTCTCGATGCGGCGCTTCGACAGGTCGTAGCCGATGGTGCGGCGGCGCTTGCCGAAGGCCACGGCCACGGGCAGGCCGACGTAGCCCAAGCCGACCACGGCGACGGTGGCGAGCGCCGGCGCGGTTTCCTTTTGAAAATCGATTTTCTCGAGAACCTCAGACATTCACCACCTCCTTGAGCGGTTCCTGAGCCGGCGAAAGATTCGCGATGTACCAGTCCATGGTGCTTTCCAGCCCGTCCATCACGCCCTTGGTCGGCCGGTAGCCGAGCAGGCGACGAGATCTCCCGATGTCGGCGCGCGAAAGCAGCATGTCGCCGCGGCGCGGCTCGCGATGCAGCGCGCGCACACCGGCCAGGTGCGGCAGGCGCCGCGCGAGCAGCGTGCGGATGATTTCGTAGAGCTCGTTCAGCGTGGTCATCTCGCCGTGGGCGACGTTGTAGGCCTGGTTGAGCGCGGCCTCGTCCTCGGTCATGGCGGACAGCAGGTTCGCCTGCACCACGTTTTCGATGTGGCAGAAGTCGCGCGCCGCGCTGCCGTCGCCGTTGATGTAGGCGGTCCGGTTGCGCAGCAGCGCGCCGATCCAGGCCGGGATCACCGAGGCGTAGGCGCCGTCGGGATCCTGGCGCGGGCCGAATACATTGAAGTAGCGCAGCCCGATCCACTGGAAGCCGTAGCAGGTGGCGAACACGCCGGCGTAGAGCTCGTTGATGTGCTTCGACAGCCCGTAGGGCGAAGCGGCGCGGCCGATGCGCTCCTCCACCTTGGGCAGCAGCGGGTCGTCGCCGAACACCGCGCTCGAGCTGGCGAACACCAGGCGCGGGACGCCGGCGTCGCGCGCCGCGACCAGCATGTTGAGGAAGCCGTTGACGTTGTTGTCGTGGGTATCGAGTGGACGGTCGATCGAGCGCGGCACGCTGCCGAGCGCGGCCTGGTGCAGCACCCGGTCGACGCCCTTGCACGCTTCGCGGCAGGCGTCGAGCGAGCGGATATCGCCCTCGATGAAGCGAATCCCCGGCGGCAGGTTGGCGCGCTTGCCGGTGGAAAAGTTATCCAGGCCGACCACCTGCTGGCCCAGCTCGAGCAGCTTCGCGGCCAGGTTCGAGCCGATGAAGCCCGCCACCCCGGTGACGAGCCAGGTGCGCGGCTCAGCCCTGATGCGCTGCTGCACTTCTTCGTAGGTTGTCACGTTGACTCCTTGTCAAGACGAGTTGCTGTAGTAATCCTTCGTACCGGTCGACCATCGCGCGCTCCGAGAAGCGCGCCTCCACTGTGGTGCGCGCCGCGGCGCCCATGCGCTCGCGCAGCGCCGGCTCGGCGAGCGCCGCCAGGCTGGCGACCAGCGCCGGGGTGTCGTGCGCGGGAAAGAGAAATCCGTTCTCGTCCGGGCGCACCATTTCGGCCGCGCCGCCGATCTGCGACAGCACCACCGGCCGGCCGAGCGCCATCGCCTCGAGCGCGGCGAGCGAGAAGGTCTCGACCGAGGTGCTGGGCAGCGCGATAGCGTCGCTCGCCGCGAGCAGCGGGCGCACGTCCTGGTGGAAGCCGGCGATCAGCACGTCGGCGGCGATGCCGAGGTCGCGGGCGCGCGCCTCGATCACCGGCCGCATGGGCCCGTCGCCGATGAGCAGCGCGCGCGCCGGCAGGCCGCGCGCGCGCAGCTGGGCGATCGCCTCCAGCAGCTGCAGGTGGTTCTTCTCCGGGCGGAACACGGCGCACATGCCGACCGCATAGTCGTTGTCGGCCAGGCCGAGCACGCGACGCATGCGCGTGCGCGCCTCGGCGCCCGGCGAGCGCCAGTGCTCCGGATCGACGCCGTTGTGGATCACGCGGTTGGCGCGACCCGAGACCAGCCGCCGCAGCCAGTAGCGGCGCTGCGCCTCGCAGACGAACACCAGGCACTCGGCGCTCCAGAAGAACGGCCGGTAGTACAGCATCTGCATCCATTCCTTGGTGCCGGCGAGCAGCGTGGTGTGGAAGGTGACGAGGAGCGGCGCGCGCAGGCGCGCCTGGCGCAGCGCGAGCGACGCGTACAGCATCGCGTAGGGATTGGCCGCCACCACGGCCGAGGGGCGGATGCGCGATAGCAGGACCCCAAGCCTCTTAATGGCCTTGAAATCCAGATACCTCTGGGCGTGCAGGCATTCGGTGCTTGACGCGCTTTCCAGGCGCTCGCGCTGCGTGGCGTTGTCCTGCACATAGGCGGCGTGGCATTCGTGGCCGCGCTGCGCGAGCCGGTTGATCAGGGTGATGGTGTGGCGCTCGGCGCCGCCGTGGGTCAGGGAACCGGTGATGAAGAGCAGCCTCACTAATACCCCCTCATTGATACCCCAGCTCGCGGTTGAATGTAGATCAGCGGCCGCTTCATCGCGCCCTCCAGCGCCATACGATCGGCAGGTAGGCGAGCGCGAGCCCGCAGGCGCCCAGGGCGAGGCGCGACAGCGTGCCGCCCGGCACCAGCAGGTCGACGCCGATGCGGATCAGCGCCGCGGTGGCGACCGCGTAGCCCAGCGCGAGGCCAATGCCGCGCCAGTTCTGCAGCTGACGCACCGGGATGCCGACCTGCGCCGAGATGCGCCGCAGCGACACCACGCGGTCGAGCAAGGCGGCGACCACGCTGCCGGCGGCCGCGCCCGCGAGGCCGACCAGGCCGGCGAGCGTCCAGCTCACCGCCACCGAAACCGCCAGCGCGACGGCGTGGATGCCCAGGGCGAAGTTGCCCTGCCGCAGCATCAGCAGCACGCTGGAGATCTCGACCACCATGATCGCGATGCCCGCGATATACACTCGCATGACCGGCGCCGCCTCGAGATAGGCCGCGGTATAGACCAGGGTCACGATCTCCTCCGCGAAGGCGAAGCTGAAGGCGAGCACCGGGTAGAGCAGCGTGCCGACCAGCACGTTGCCGCGGCTGTTCAGCTCGAGCATGCCGCGCACATCGCCCGCCGCCTGCAGCCGGCTCATCTTCGGCACGAACGCCTCGAGCACCGAGGTGCGGAACACGACCACCAGCGGCTTGAACACCGCGGCGACGGAAAACGCGGCGAAGCTGTGCAGGGCGAACAGCATCGCCGCGATCCACTGGTCGGCCTGCAAGCGCAGCGTGTACAGCGCGCTCGCCAGGCCGAACGGCGCGATCTGCCGGAACTGGTCGGCGAACGCCTTGCGGTCGAACCACGGCGCGCCGAAGCCGTGGTGGCGCCGCACATAGGCGGCGAGCATGGCGAGCTTCATCACCACCACCGCGAGCAGCAGCCAGAAGATCACGCGGATGTCGCCGCTCGCCCACGCCCCGACGCCGACCAGCACGGTGCGCAGCAGCGAGGTGCCGACGGTGGCGTAGGCCTGCCAGCGGATGCGCTCCTCGACGGTAGGCAGCGAGTCGAGCATCGCGGCCACGATCCACAGTCCGATGAACGCCGGCACCAGCGCACCGTGCTTCTGCAGCGGCGCCATCGCCTGCGGCATCCAGGGATTCCACGGGCCGACCAGCGCGGCGCACAGCATTCCCGAGAGCGCGAGGAACAGGATGGTCTGGTGCACGTAGAGCCGCTTGCGCACCGGCTCGGCGTGCGGGAGGAAGAGCGCCAGCCCGCTCGACATGTTGAGCGTGGCGAGGGTCAGCACGGTGCCCACCAGCAGCCACAGCAGGCGGTACTCGCCGAAGGTAGCGGTGTCGAGGCAGCGCACCAGGATCACCGGCAGGAGGAACTGGCTCGCCTTGTCGGAAGCCTTGATTACGCCGATCGACAGCGCGCGCCGGGTCAGGCGCCGGAAGGCGATCGCTTTGGCGGAGGCGGTCATGCCGTCATCTCGGCCAGCAGCTGGCGGTACTGCGCGAGAACCGATTCCGGCGAGTGATTGCGCTCGAAGTACGTCCGGCACGCGCTCGACTGCGCGTGCCAGTGGACGTCGTCGGCGAGCAGCCGCTCGAGCTTGCTCACCGCCTCCGAGGGCTCCTGGCAGAGCATGCTGACCGGGGAGCCCACGTCGACCGTGGCGAGCGTCGGCACGCCGCGCGCCCACGCCTGCAGGAAGGTGTTGGGCATGCCCTCGAAGCGCGAGGTGTTGACCAATACCCTCGCGTGATCGAACCAGGCGTCGGCCTGCTCGAAGGGCAGAAACCCCTTGAACTCGACGTTCGGCAGCGCGGCGGCCTGGTCGCGGATGCGCTCGAAGTAGCCGCGGGGCGCCAGCAGCCCGCCGTTGCCCGCGCCGCCGATCATCACGAAGCGCCGCTGCGGCAGGCGCCGCGCCAGCTCGAGGAGCAGCTCGGGCCGCTTGCCCGGCTGCACGGTGCCCACCCACAGCACGCGCGCGCCTTCCGGCGGCCCGGTCCGCGCGCGGTGCGCGGCCGGCAGCTCGTAGGCGCTCGGGATCAGCTGCGCCTCGCGGCCATAGTGCTCCAGGCAGGCGAGGCGCTGGGCCCGGTTCTGCACCACCACGCGGTCGACGCGGCGCAGCCCGCGCCGGTAGAGCCAGCGGTCGCGCGCCAGACGGATCAGCTGCTGGCCGGGCATGAAGTCGGTGTCGGAGGCGCCGGCGTAGATCGAGCGCTTGCCGTGGCGGCGGCAGAACTCGGCGATTACGCCGGTGAGCATCGACGCCGCGCGTTGATAGTAGATGTCCGCGTCGACCTCGCGCAGCGCGCCCCAGATCGACGTGAGCCGCGGATGCAGGAAGCGCAGCGCCGGGATGCCCGTCCTCGGGCCGGAAGGTCTTGTGCACGACGGCGCCGTCGACCTCGGCGCGGTCCGGCTGGCCGAAGTCGAGGCGAGATGACGGAGACGCGGTGGCCGGCGCGCGCGAGCAGCCGCACGAGCAGCGCCTGCTGCACCTCGGCGCCGCCCACCATCGACAGGGCGGGATCGCGCGACAGCACCGGCCAGAGGTGAGGCGCCACGAAGCAGACATGCGGCTTCGTGCCGGGCTTTTTCGCACGCAAGGTCTCAGGCCGGGCGCGCTTTGCAATGCCCGGGCGCACCATCGCCGCGCTGCGCATTTAGCTCTTCGGCTTCCGCGCCAGCAGGCCGTACATCATGCCGATGGCGATCCAGAGCAGCGCGTTCTCCGGCTGCGGACGCAGGCTGCCGCCGGTCATGCCGGCGAGCAGGAAGGCGAGAAGCGCGGCGCACGCACCCTGGAAGAAGCCGCGCATCACGGGCGTCAGGTAGGCGTTGCTGCCCAGCGCGCGAAATCCGTTCCACACGTGCCAGTAGAACGCGACCAGCAGCACGAGCCCGATGAGGCCCATGTCGAGCACCGCCTGCAGGTAGGCGTTGTGCGGGTGCCCGACGAACTCCATGGCGCCGCTATTCAAAGCCCGCGACCACATGATCGAGTCAAGGCCGCTGCCCCAGAGCGGGCTGGTCAGCGTCTCGGGGGCGAGCGGCAGCCAGATGCCCTCGATGCGGCCGGCGGACACCGCATCCGCGCCCGCATCGAAGCCGTAGGTCAGGCGCCGGTAGACCACCTCGGGCGCGCACGCCGCCGCGATCCCGGTGCCGAGCAGGGCCAGGCCGAGCTTCTTCATGTTGAACTTCCACACCACGAACAGCCCGTTCACCAGGAAAAAGCCGAGGAACGCGTTGCGCGAGAAGGTGAGCAAGATGACGAACGACAGCAGGCCGAGCACTGCGAACAGCGCCAGCCTGGCGGGCTCGTGCTTGGTCTCCCACCAGGAAAACAGCATCAGCGCGTACGCGGTGACGAACACGCGGCCGAGCGAGTTGGCGTGGGTGCCGATCTCGGTGAAGAACGCGCGCGCGCGCGCCGAGGCGAGGGCGCCCAGCCTGACCTCGGAAGCGATGATGAAGCCGAGCATCACGAGGGCGAGCAGGCAGGCGCCAACCGCGATCGCGGCGATGTAGGGCTCGGGCTTGCTTGCCTTCGCCACCGCGACGGCCACCAGCACCGCGGCCAGCACGGTGAACAGCGGCTTCACCATCGTGTCGCGCAGGTAGCCGGGCCACGCGGTGTAATTCACCACCATGGCCTCGAAGAAGCCCGGGTGGATGTCATCGACGTACCGGGTGCCGATCAAGCCGGCGAGCACGATGGGCACCACGTACAGCCAGAGCAGCGGCTGCGGCACCAGCGGCCCCGGGTGCTCGAGGCGCCCGCGCAGCAGGTAGGCGCCGAGCGTTCCGGCGAGCAGCAGGTTGATCGGGTTGAGGCCGGTGATTCCCAGCATGGCACCCGGGAACAGCGCGGTCGCCGACACCGGCAGCAGCACGATCAGCAGCACCGCGCCGATGCGGTAGTCGATCAGGATCGCGACGCAGGCCGACACGCTGACGCCGATGTAGAGCGCCTCGATCTCGTGCAGCGCGAGCGCGTAGCCGCCCGCGATGGCGCAGGCGCACAGCGCGAACGCCGCGACCAGCCAGGTGTGGCGGCCGGGCGCTTCGCTGCGGGGCTGGGTTGCCGACAGCGTGGCCATGATCAGGAACGACCCTTGGACTTGAACAGCAGCATCGCGCTCTCCCCGTTGCCTTCAGCCCCGCCCGGCGGCTTGGAACCGGCCGCGCTCGCCGCCCCGATGAGCAGGGCGAGCGCGGCGAGCAGGAGCTTGGGTTTCTTCACCGGCTAATACGAGTTCATCAAGGTGCCGACTACGCGCGCGCTGGCATCCGACAGCTCGCGCATCGCCTGCTCGGTGTCCGCGACGCGCGTCTGGTCCTTGCGCGAGATCATCAGCGCGTCGCCTGCCCGGAAGGTGATGGCGGAAGCGTCGGCGTACTCGGTCACCGGCGGCGTGTCGATCAGGATCATGTCGAACTCGGCCTGCGCCTTGGAGAGCAGCGCGGCGAACCCCCCCCGAGACAGCAGCTCGAGCGGATTGGGCGGCAGCGGCCCGCAGGGCAGCACCGCGAGGCCGGTCAGGCCGGCGACCGGCGCCGCGGCCGACAGGTCCGAGCGCCCGGAGAGCACGCTCGACAGCCCGTAGCGGTCGGCGATGTTGAAGATGCTCTGCTGGCGCGGCGCGCGGAAGTCGGCGTCGATCAGCAGCGTGCGCTGGCCGAGCTGCGAGAACACCACCGCCAGGTTGGCGGCGATGAAGCTGCGGCCCTCGCGCGCGCACGGGCTGGTAATGGCGAGCGTGCGGCGCCCGGCGCCCGGGTTGAACCAGCGCACCAGCAGCTGGGTGCGCACCGCGCGCAGCTCCTCGACCACTGCGTGGAACGGATCCCAGGCGGCGATCAGCTCCTTGCTCACGCCCTCGGGCCCGCTCACCAGGTAGGGGAACTCGTACTGCTTGGCGAGCGCCTGCTGCAGGTCGGCGTCGGTGATGAAGTTCAGCTCGATCGCGGCTTCGCCGAAGCGCCAGCCCAGCTCGCGCTGGCGCTTGAGCACCTGCTCGGCGTCGGCGGCGGAGAGCTTGCCTTCGTCCATCAGGATGGCGCCGAGGTGCCGGCCGCCCGAGCGGGCGGCGGATTCCATCGGCAGAACGTTATCGGTCGATTTGGCTAGCATGTTGGTCACCGGTTACGAGGGCTGGGGAAGGGCACGCGCAGCACGCATCGGCGCCGGCAGCAGCCGGCCGCCCGTGGGCTGCCACTTGGAAAGCCGGCCGAGCGACGGCACGGCGAGGCGGGACTCGAGGTCGTAGCGCGAGCGCACCCGGCGGTCGAGCATCTCGAGCACGTAAACGATGCCGGCGGCGAGCAGCAGGCCGAGCACCACCGACAGGCCGGCGATCAGGCCCACCTTCGGGTGCACCGGCTTGATCGGCTCGGACGCCGGCGAGAGCAGCATCACGTTCGTGGTGTTCGCGGTGGCGTCGATCTTGTTGCTCATGTAGCGCGTCAGCACCGCGTCGTAGGAGCGCTGCGCCGCCTCGATGTCGCGGGTCATCGCCGCCATCTCGATGCGGTAATCCTTCACGTTGAGCAGGCGCTGGTTCTGCGCCTCGATCGCCGTCTGCAGGTCCGCCTCGCGCTTGCGGCTCTGCTGCACCGCGTTGCCCAGGCCGGCGACCAGCTTCCGGGTCTCGGACTTCAGCTTCTCGCGCAGGGCCTGCACTTCAGCCGTGGTGCGCAGGTACTGCGGATGGTTCGGACCGAGGACCGCACTTTCCTGCTCCAGGCGTCCCTCGACACGGCTGAGGTCGACCTTGAGCGCGTTGAGGTGCGCGTTCGACAGCACGTCGGGAATCGCCTCGGGCGAGACGCCGCTTTCCACGACCTCGGTCGCCTGCTTGTAGCGGCTGAGCGCGTCGTAGGTCGCGTTGCGCGCAACCATCAGCTGGGTCGAAAGCTCGGCCAGGCGCGTGGACTCGACGTCGAGGCGGGCGTCCTCGGCGAGGATGCCTTTCTGCTTCTGGTAGGTGTTCAGGCGGGTCTGCGCCTGCACCACCTGGCTGCGCAGCGTCTTCAGCTGCTCATCGAACCATTTCGCGGCTTCGCGCGTCGGCTCGGTGCGCAGCTGCAGCACGGTATCGAGGTACGCCTTGGCGAAGCCGTTGGCGACCTCGGCGGCGTACTTCGGATCGTCCGACGAGAAGCCGACCAGCACCAGGCTGCTCACCGAGGTATCGATATCGAGCTTCAGGCGCAGGCCTTCGGCGATCCACTCGTCGATCGAGCCCAGGCCGCCGGTGTCCTGCTCCCAGGCCTCACGCACGCCGGGGCGCTGCGCCAGCTTGAGGTCGCGCGCCACCTGCGTCGAGATGCGGTTGCTCATCAGCAGATCGACCTGGGTCTGCAGGAAGGTCGCGCGCTCGCGCGGCGACAGCCGCCCGGGGCTCATGGTCTGCTCGTCGCGTGCGTCCATCATCAGGCTCGCGGTCGCCACGTACTTCTTGGGCACGATCAGCGCCACCGCGATGGCGGTGACGATGGTCGCGATGAGGGCCACGAAGAACGCCTTGCGGCGCGCGCCGAGGGCCAGGATGTATTGCTTCAGGTCCATTTGCCGTATCTCCCTAGAACAGTGCTTCTCTGACGAAAATGACGTCGTCCGCCTTGACGGTGTCGCGCAGGCCGGCGTCGGTCTCGATCAGCTTGCCGTCCGCGCCGGGCCGGCGCAGCTTCATGCGGCGGTCGCTGCCGCGCGGCGTGATGCCGCCGCCGGCGGCGATCGCCTGCATCACCGTCATGTTGGGCTCGACGCGGTAGGCGCCGGAGCGCGCCACCTCGCCGTAGATGTAGAACACCGGGGCGCGCTCGACGTGCACCGTCTCGCCGCCCTTCAGCGCGTACGACTTGCCGAGCACCGGCACGCGCTCCTCCTTGCCGTCGCGGATCACGAGCACCGTGTCGGCGCCCGCGGGGCTGATGCCGCCGGCGGCGGCGATCACGTCGGACAGCTGCGAGCTGGTGTCGTCGAGCGGGTAGCGCCCGGGCCGCGTCACGGCGCCGAGCACCGACACCTGGCGGCTGCGCACCGTGGTAACGGCGACCGCGACCTGCGGGTTCTTCAGGTACTTCCCGTCCTTCAGGCCGGCCGCGATCTTCGCCGCGGCCTCGGCCTGCGACAGGCCGCCCACCTTGACCTCGCCGACCAGCGGCATCGGGATGACGCCGCGCTCGTTGATGCGCGCTTCGGTCGTCAGGTCCGGCTGCTGGTGCACGGTGACGCGGATCGCGTCGCCGACGCCGAGCTTCTCCGCCTGCGCCCAAGCGCTTGCGGCGAACGCCAGAAGGAGGATGCTGCGGAAAGTGCTTGCTGCAATGCGCTTCATCATGTCAGTTGCCTCTCTTGAATTCGCCCAAGTATTCGATCGTCGCTACCTCGCGCAGCCGCTTCACTTCCGCGGCCGCGGTTTCCAGACGCCGGCGTGCTGCCAGGAACTGCTCGATCAGCGGCGCCGCCTGCGCCTCGCTGAGCGGCGCCTCCTCGGCATGCAGCAGCTGGATCACCGAGGCGCCCAGCGGCGTCGCGAACACCGCGATCTCGCCCGGCTTCATGGCCGCGAGGCGCGGCAGGAACGACAGCGGCAGCTGCTCGGCCGGCTGCTCCACCGCGTCCACGCTGTATTTCGCGTTGCGCACGCGCAGCCAGGCCCCGAGCTCGTCCAGGTCGCGCGCCTTGACGGCTTCCGCACGCAGCACATCCACCATGTCGGCGGCGCCGATACCGTCAGCTCGCGCAGGCGGTAGATGCGCCGCTCGGCGAACAGCGCCGGGTTTTCCGCATAGAAGGCGCGCACCTCATCGCGCGTACTGCCGGCGCCCGCCGAGGCGGTGCGCTCGAGATAGGCCTGCGCCAGCAGCTGGCGGCGCGCGTTCTCGATCGACTGCTGCACCTGCGGGTCGCGATCGAGCTTGGCGGCGAGCGCCTTCTGCACCAGCAGCTCGCGGTCGATCACCTTCTCCAGCGCCTGCGCCGCGGAAGCAGGGTTCGTCCCTGCGCCGCCCACGCGCAGCTGGTGCACCGAGATCTCGGTGCCGTTCACCTTGGCGACGAGCTGCGTGGCCGGCCGATCGGCGGCGGCGCGCTCGCATCCGGCGGGAGGCAGCAAGAAAAGCGGCACCATCAGCACGAGCAGAAAGCGCTTGATCAAAGGGAATGCACCAGGCGCCGGTGCGCGACCCAGCCGGCGAGCGCCAGGCCGGCGAGCAGCAGCAGCCATTTGTCCGGCCCGCGTGCCGAGGAGACCGAGAAGCGCGTCTCGACACCGGGCTGCGCCTGCGGCGCGGCGACGCGGATCGGCGCCTCGCCCGCCTGCTCGGCGCTGGCCGGGCCGGCGATCGGGCCGCTCATCGTGAGGCGGAACACGTCGACGAAGGAGTAGAGCGCCGGATGCGGCGCCGCGCGCTCCTGGAAGCTGGAATCGGCGGCCGCGGCGTTGCCGGCGACGAGCGCGATGCCGAAAAGAAAAAGCGTTAGCGGTTTCATGAAGGCGTCGCAGCATCCTAGTGGCGGGGTATTACGGGCCGGAGCCTCGCGCTACTGCCGCCGATGCGCCGTGCGGACTAGTGCGTCGGGCATGCACGAATCGGCGCTCGCGCCCGCGACGCATTTTTTCCAACTGCAAAAATGAAAACGGGGCTCGTGGCCCCGTTCGATCAAAGCGACGCGCTGCGGTTCAGGGATTCAGGATGCGAAGCTCGAGCGACTTGCCGATCGCCTGCGTACGGTTGACGACGTTCAGCTTGCGCAGGATCTTCTGCACGTGGTTCTTCACCGTCAGCGGGCTGATCTTGAGGATCGCGCCGATCTCGAAGTTGCTCTTGCCCAGATAGATCCACTTGAGGATGTCGAGCTCGCGCACGGTGAGCACGCTCTGGCTGGAAGCCTTGTCGGCCGAGGTCGGCGTGCGCTGCAGCTGTGTGCGCACCCAGGAGGCGTGCAGCGCGGGCGTGAGCAGCTGCGCCAGGTAAGTTTGCCGCGGGCCGATGCTGCCCGGCCGGCACGCGAACGTAAACAGGGTGAGCGCGCGGCCGTCGGCGTCGTGCACTCCATGCACCAGCAGCTGCGTGGCGCCCAGGCGCTCCAAGTCCCTGGTGAATGCGCCACTTCCCAAAGGATTACCCGCCAAATCCCAAACCACGGGCTGATAGCGCTTCTCTTCCCACGCCTTCAGCAGCGCGGGCGCCACGGCGGTGTCGCGCAGGAAGATGTCCGACAGCGTGCTCGGGTCCGGCGTAGTCATGGAGAAGCCGTCGGCACGGAACGCCGGCGGCTTGCCCAGGCACAGCGTGCAGATGAGCAGCTCGTGGCGGATCAGGCTCTGCAGCAGCCCCTGCGTCCAGCTGAAGAAGTGCGCGCGGGCGTGCACCCTCAGCGAGGCGTCGAGGTTGAGAACGATGGATTCGATCTGGAGGAAATCGGTGGCCGCCGAGCGCGTCGCATCGGTCAGATGCGCGTTGCCGTCGCCCGCAGCCGTGTTGGCCAAAGCGGGCATCGACGGCGGGATCGGCTGTGGCTGCACCGGGCTGGAAGACGTTTCGGTTGTGGTCAATGGCATGGCGGCGTCCAATATAGTTGAGAGGGATTACGCAATAGTTCGTTTGACTTAGGCGCCAAACGCTAGTCCGGTGAGCCTACGGGCGGAGCGGGCGCGCCACATCAGCGTTGAACCCTGCTCGCCTAATCTGTTTGGGCTTTGCACGCGACACGCGAAACCCGGACGCGCTTGATGCTTCGCAGCCAGCCCGGCCCGGGCCCGCTGCTGCAGGCGGCGCTCGACCCGCTGGTGGTCATCGGCAGCCTGGCCGGCGCGGTGTCCTTCTTCGGCGCCGAATTCAACGGCGCCTGCCTGATCCTCGCCCTGCTCGTGTTCGCCATGACGTTTCCCGGCGGCGTCACCGGCAGCGGCCGGCGCGACAGCGCCAGCGCCGGCGGCCCGCCGGGCGAGCTGATGCTCGACATCGCCACCGGCTGGGTGGCGATCGTCGGCCTGCTGTTCCTGCTCGGCTGGGCGACCAACACCATCGAGGTCTTCGACCAGGGCGTGCTGCTCGCCTGGGCGCTCGCCACTCCCGCGGTGCTGTTCACCGCGCACCGCCTGCTGCCGATCGTGCTGCCGCGCGTGCTGGCGGTGGAAGGCATGCGCAAGGTGGCGGTGATCGCCGGCGCCAACGACCTCGGCCGCAAGCTCGCCGAGCGGCTGGGCGACCCGATGCTCGGCGTGCGCTTCGCCGGCTACTTCGACGACCGCGCCCCCGGCCGGCTGCAGCAGCTCACCGACGGGCAGAACCTCGGCGGCCTGTCGCGCCTCGCCGATTACGCGCGCGCCAACCGCGTCGACGTGATCTACATCGCCCTGCCGATGGCGTCGCAGCCGCGCATCCTGCGCCTGCTCGAGGAGCTGCGCGACACCACGGCGTCGATCTATTTCGTTCCCGACATCTTCGTTTCCGACCTGATCCAGGCGCGCGTCGACTCGATCGGCGGCCTGCCGGTGGTGGCGGTGTGCGAGACGCCGTTCTACGGCTTCAACGGCGCGGTCAAGCGCGCGAGCGACGTGCTGGGCGCGAGCGTGATCCTCGCGCTGATCTCGCCGCTGCTGCTCGCGATCGCCATCGGCGTGAAGCGCTCCTCGCCCGGGCCGATCCTGTTCAAGCAGCGCCGCTACGGCCTGGACGGGCGCAAGATCGTGGTCTACAAGTTCCGCTCGATGACCGTGGCCGAGGACGGCGACGTGGTGCGCCAGGCGACGCGCAACGACAGCCGCATCACCCGGTTCGGCGCCTTCCTGCGCCGCACCTCGCTCGACGAGCTGCCGCAGTTCATCAACGTGCTGCAGGGACGCATGAGCATCGTCGGCCCGCGGCCGCACGCCGTGGCGCACAACGAGATGTACCGCAAGCTGATCCGCGGCTACATGATCCGCCACAAGGTGCGGCCCGGCATCACCGGCCTGGCGCAGGTCAACGGCCTGCGCGGCGAGACCGACACCGTGGAGAAGATGAAGGCGCGCATCGAGTACGACCTCGCCTACCTGCGCAACTGGTCGGTGCTGCTCGACCTGCAGATCGTGCTGAAGACCGTGGTGGTGGTGCTCGGCAAGCAGAATGCGTACTGAAGGTTCCACCTGGTACGGCGTCGCGGCGGGCGCGATCGTGCTGCAGATCCTGATGCTCGGCGCCTCGCCGTACGCGCTCGCGCAGCCGTGGGACACGCTCTGGCACTTCCTCGCGTATGCCGGGCTCACGCTCGTGCTCTGGATCGCGACCGATGGCCGCCACCCGCTCATCGTCACCGGCGCGGTGGTGCTGTTCGGCGCCGCGATGGCGGACTTCGCCGTCGCCGCGCCCGCCGCCGCACTCACCGCCGGCGCGCTTGCCCTGCTGCAAGGTTCGTCGAAACGCGCGCAACCGTCGCCGCGGTAGCGCGGCTTTAGCATCAGGCGGCGAGGTTCGCGGTGCTGAAGTCCGGCTTGAAACGATACCCCGTCCCGCGCACGGTCTCGATCAGCTTGTCGTGGCCGCTCGGCGCCAGCGCCTGGCGCAGCCGCCGGATGTGCACGTCCACCGTGCGCTCCTCGACGAACACATGCTCGCCCCACACCTCGTCCAGCAGGCGCGCGCGCGAGAACACGCGGCCGGGATGCGTCATGAAGAAATGCAGCAGGCGCAGCTCGGTGGTCCACAGGTCGATCGCCTTGTCCCCGGCGCTCACCTGGTGCGCCGCCGGATCGATGCGCAGGCCGGCGATCTCGACTACGTCGTCGGCGAGCTGCGGCGCCCGGCGACGCATCACGGCCTTGATGCGGGCGAGCAGCTCGCGCGCCGAAAACGGCTTGGTGACGTAGTCGTCGCAGCCGCTTTCCAGCGCGGTGACCTTGTCCTGCTCCTCGGCGCGCGCCGTGAGCAGCACGATGGAAATGTCCTTGGTGCGCTGGTCCGAGCGCAGCCGGCGCGCGAACGTGAGGCCCGGGATCCCCGGCAACACCCAGTCCAGCAGCACCAGGTCGGGACGCGTGTCCCGCACCAGTGCCTCGGCCTGCGGCACGTCCCCCGCGCACATCACCTTGTACCCTGCGCGCTGCAGATTCGCGGCGAGCAGATCGCGCACCGCGGCTTCGTCTTCGACCACCAAAATGGACCCGCCCATGACGTCTCCTGTTATGTGTGAGGGCGAGGCCATGCTATGTCGCGGCGCATCGCGGGCATATCGCCGGTCCCTTATTTAACAGTCGTGTCACATTGGCCGGGTGTCGTTGCTCACCGACAGACCGGCCGAACCGCTTCGTGCTAGAAGAAAATCATGGAAGACGCGGATTTCTCGGACGAATTCTGCAGTTTCCTGCAGTCCAGCGTGCCGACGGTCGAGGCCGCTGAGCTGCTGCTCGTGCTGTTTGCCGACCCCGCCGCCGCCGTGCGGCCGAAGAATGCGGTCGAGTCGAAAATCCTGCAGTCCTTCCACGCCGGCGGGCTTGCCATGGCGAGCGTGGACCAGGCCTACCAGTACCGCCCGAGCAATGAGACGCTGGCGGCCCACGTCGAGATGCTGGCCAAGGCCTACGAGGAGCGCCCGGTGACCCTGATCCGCATCATCTACGCGTTGCGCGATAGCAAGATCCGCTCCTTCGCCGACGCCTTCCGCGTGAGGAAAAGCTAGCGATGATCACCTTCAACTTCGTGCTGCTGGGGCTGGCGGTGCTCACCTGCCTCGCCTGCACCGTGCTGCTGTTCCGCGGCTACGCGCGCAGCGGCATGCGCCTGCTGCTCTGGAGCGCGCTGTGCTTCGTGTTCCTCACGCTCAACAACCTGCTGCTGTTCTTCGACCTGATCGTGTTCGCCGAGCTCGATCTGCGGCCGTTCCGGCTCGGCGCGGCGCTCATCGGTCTGCTGTTCCTTCTCTACGGCTTCATCTTCGAGTCCGACTAGGCATGATCGAATTCTTCTCCGGCGCCGTCACCCTCGGCTTCCTCGTCGCCGCGGGGTTCTTCGTGCGCTTCTGGCGCCAGACCGCCGACCGCCTGTTCCTCGCCTTTGCCTTCGCCTTCGTGCTGTTCGCGCTCAACCAGGCGCTGTCGAGCTGGCTCACGGTGCTGATCGAGCCCGCCAGCCTGATCTACGCGCTGCGCGTGCTGGGCTTCATCATCATCCTGGGCGCGATCGTCGACAAGAACGCCCGCCCTGGCCGCTGATCCGATGAGCACCGGCATCATCGCGCTGCTGCTCGGCGTGGTGGCGCTGCTCGGCATCGCCATCTGGTCGATCAAGCGCCACAAGGATCCGCACCTCGAGCTGCACACCGACGCGCCGCTGGCGGAGCTGATCCCGTCGCTCTCCGGCATGGCGCTCGGCATGCCGATCCCGGGCAACGCGGTGGCGGTGTTCCAGAACGGCGCGTTCTTCGACGCCCTGCTCGCCGACATCGCCGCGGCGCGGCACACGGTGCACTTCGAGACCTTCCTGTGGAAGGAAGGCGCGCTCGGCCAGCGCATGGCGGAGGCGTTCGCGGCGCGGGCGCGCGCCGGGCTGCAGGTGCGCCTGGTGCTCGACGCCCAGGGCTGCCGCAAGATGGGCGAGGCCGCGCAACGCCTGATGAAGGACGCGGGCTGCCGGCTGGCGATGTATCACCCGCGCACGCTGCGCAACATCGGCGTGTTCGCCGAGCGCGACCACCGCAAGCTCGCGATCCTCGACGGCCGCGTCGCCTGGGTCGGCGGTCACTGCATCGTCGACGAATGGCTCGGCGACGCGCAGGACCGCCAGCACGTGCGCGATCTCTCGGTGCGCCTCACCGGTCCGGTGGTGCACGCGGTGCAGTCGGTGTTCAGCGAGAACTGGGTCGAGGTGACCGGCAAGCTGTTCGTCGGCGACGACGTGTTCCCGCCGCAGCCGAAGGCCGGCGACGTGATCGCGCACATCGCGAGCGTCAAGCCCGAGGGCTCGGCGCCGGCGGGCAAGATCCTGCACCACGCGGTGATCTGCTGCGCGCGCAAGCGCATCCGCATCCAGAATCCCTACTTCATCCCCGAGCCCGACGCGATCGACGCTCTGGCGCGGGCGGTGCGGCGCGGCGTGGACGTGCGCGTCATGGTGCCGTCGGCGGCGGCGTCCGACATGGCGATCGTGCAGCATGCGGCGCACCGCAACTTCCAGGCGCTGCTCGACGGCGGCGTGCGCATCCTGGAATACGACCGCACGCTGCTGCACCAGAAGGTGATAACGATCGACGGCGCCTGGTGCGCGGTGGGCTCGAGCAACTTCGACGACCGCTCGTTCGAGACCAACGACGAGATCACCGTGGGCTTCCTCGACGCCGCGCTGGCGCGGCGCCTGGAGGAAATCTTCGAGGACGACGCGCGCCACTGCCGCGAGCTCGACGCCGACACCTGGCGGCGCCGCGGCCTCTGGCACCGTTTGCAGGACAATGCGCTCTACCTGTTCAACGAGGTGCTGTGATGTTCTACGCGCGCACGTTCGCCCTGCTCACCGCGGCGCTGCTGGCCTACCTGCTCTACCTGGTGCTGTCGCCGCTGGCGCAGCCGATCGCCTGGGCGCTGTTCATCGCCTTCCTGCTGCACCCGCTGCACCGCTGGCTGACGCGGAAGCTGCGCGGGCGTTCCGCCGCCTCGGCGGCGCTGCTGGTCGTGCTGACCTTCCTCATCGTCATCGGCCCGCTCGGCGCGCTCGGCGCCGCGTTCGCCGCGCAGGTCACCGACCTCGCGCGCTTCGCCCAGGAGCTGGCCGCCGAGCACAAGGGCACCGGGATCTCGGATTTCGAAACCACGCCGGTCATCGGCCCGGTGCTCGCCTGGGCGCAGGAGACCGCCGGCGTGTCGCTGGCGCAGATCCAGGCCTGGGCGGTGCAGGCGGCGCAGGCCATCCTCAAGGGCCTCGGCACGCTCGGCCGCGCCGCGTTCCTCGGCGCGCTCGGCACCGTGATCGGCTTCGTGCTGATGATGTTCATCCTGTTCTTCGCCATCCGCGACGGCCGGCGCGCCTCGCAGGCGCTGCGCGGCCTGGTGCCGCTCGACGAGCGCGAAAAATCGCGGCTGTTCGACCACCTGGCGTCGGTGACGCGCGCGCTGGTCTACGGCACCGGGGTGACCGCCGTGGTGCAGGGCGTGATGGTCGGCGCGGGCTTCGCCGCGGTCGGCCTGCCCTCGCCGGTGGTGTTCGGCGTGCTCGCGGCGCTCGCCGCGTTGATTCCGATGGCCGGCACGCCCGTGGTCTGGGTGCCGGCGGTGATCGTGCTGGCGATGCAGGACCGCTATACCGCGGCGCTGCTGCTGCTCGCCTGGGGCGGCATCATCACCACCATGGACAACTTCCTGCGCCCGTGGCTGGTGTCGGGCCGCGCCGAGGTCGGCGCCGTGACGGTGTTCATCGGCGTGCTGGGCGGAGTGTCGGCGTTCGGGCCGATCGGCATCTTCCTCGGGCCGCTGGTGCTTTCGCTCGCGCTCGCGCTGGTGCGCTTCACGCTGGAGAGTCGTCAGGCGGCCTGAAAGCGCTTCGCCAGGAAGCGCCGCGCGAGAAAAGTGAACGCGACGAGCAGCAGCAGGGCGCCGCCGATCAGCCACCAGCTCACTTTGGAGCTGTCCTCCAGCGCGGCGTTGATCTGGTCGCCGAACACCGTCCAGGCGAGCATCCCGGGCAGCAGGGCGAGGAAGGTGCCGAGCATGAACTTCCACAGCGCAATGCGCACCGCGCCGGCGATCATGTTCTGCACCACGAAGGGCGGCGTCGGCAGCATGTTCGAGCCGAACACCGCCACCACGCCGTGCTCGCGCAGCAGCTTTCCCGCAGGCTCGAGCGCGTCGCCAGCGAGGCGCTGGAGGGTTTTCTTGGGGAGCAGGCGGCCGGCGAAATACGTGACCAGCGCGGCGATCAGCACGCCGGAGGTGGCGTAGACCAGCCCCAGCAGCACGCCGAAGGTCATCACGGAAACCAGGGTGAGCAGCGGACGGGGCAGCAGGATGAACGCCGCCGGCGTGTAGGCGAGCACCAGCACGATCGGCGCCCACCAGGTTTCGCGCACGGTGCGCGTCCAGCCAAGGATGCGCTCGGCGGTGACGATCTCGGCGAGCGGCGTCCAGCGCCACACCGCGGCCAGCGCCGCCGCGCCGAGCAGGATCAGCGCAAGCTTGCCCCACGCCGGACGGCGCCCGCTATGCGCCCGTCGGACCATCACGCCGCGCCGCGCGCACGCGCCTTGCTCCCGGAGCCGGCGCCAAGGAGGCAAACCGCATGCTCAAGTGGGCGATCATTTTCTTCATCATTTCCGTCGTCGCCGGGTACTTCGGCTTTACCGGCGTCGCCTCGACCACGCGCACGCTGGCGAAGGTGTTCTTCTTCATCGCCCTCGCGGTGTTCCTGATCGTGCTGGTGTTCGGCGTGATGCTCGGGATGCTGGTGTTCTGACGCTACTCCGTGCGGCCGATGCGGTGCGCTTCCAGCAAGGGCTCGCCGGCGGTGTTGCGGCCGCGCTCGATCGCGGCCTGGATCTCGCGCGGGTCGGCGGGCTTGACGTAGTGGTAGTCGAAGCCGGCCGCGGCCGCGCGCGCCCGGTCCTCCTTCTGGCCGTAGCCGGTGAGCGCGATCAGCAGCACGTGGTTGGTGTCGCCGCGCTCGCGCAGCTGGCGCGCGACGGCGTAGCCGTCGAGGCCGGGCAGGCCGATGTCGAGCACCACGACGTGCGGGTCGAACACCTTGAGCGAGGCCAGCGCCTGCACGCCGTCGTGTACCGCCTTCACCTCGTGGCCCTCCAGGCGCAGGAAGGCCGCGGTGCTCTCGGCGGCGTCGACGTTGTCGTCCACCACCAGCACCCGGCGCCCATAGACCTCGGACGAAGCCTTGAACGGAATCACCGCCGGGGCCGGGCGCTGCGGCTCGACCGCGCTGATGCACGGCAGCGTGACGGTGAACGTGGAGCCGCGGTTCGGGCCCTCGCTCGCCACCGCCACGGTGCCGTCGTGCAGCTCGACCAGACGCTTCACCAGCGTGAGGCCGATGCCCAGGCCGCCCTGGCCGCGGTCGAGGGCACGGTCGCCCTGCACGAAAAGGTCGAATACCTTCGGCAGCAGCGCGGTCTCGATGCCGGTGCCGTTGTCGCGCACGCTGATCGTCGCCTCGCCCTCGCCGGCGTCGGCGGTGAGCTCGATGCGTCCGCCTTCGCCGGTGTACTTGGCGGCGTTGTTCAGCAGGTTGGCCACCACCTGCGAAAGGCGGGCGAAGTCCGCGGACAGCCACACCGGCGCCGGCGGCACCGACACGCTGAGCGTCTGGGCGCGCGCGTCGATCAGCGGACGCGCGGTCTCCACGCTGTGCGAGATGATGCGCGAGAGCTCGACCGGCTCCTTCTTGAGCGCGATCTTGCCCTGGCTGATGCGCGACACGTCGAGCAGCTCCTCGACCAGCCGCGCCAGCAGGGTGACCTGGCGGTCGACCACGTCGCGCGCCATCGTCAGCTTCGGATCGGGCGGCGCGAGGCGCCGGATCACCTCGACCGCGTTGCGGATCGGCGCGAGCGGGTTGCGCAGCTCGTGCGAAAGCATGGCGAGGAACTCGTCCTTGCGCTGGCTCGCGTCCTGCAATTGCTCCTCCGCCGCGCGCGAGCGCACGATCTCGCGCTCGAGCGACTGGTAGAGGCGCGCGTTGTCGAGCGCGATGGCCGCACGGCCCGCGAGCTCCTGAAACGTCACCAGGTCCGGGGACGAGCGGTCGGAAGTCAGCGCCAGGGCGCCGAGCGTGCGCTCGCCGGTGCGCAGCGGGTAGCACACCACATCGCCCTCGTGCGGCAATCCTTCGCGCACCACACGCTGCAGGGCCGCGCGCAGCGGCTCGGGTAGCGCGCCGTAATCGGACACCGCTTCGATCGAATCCTTCTTGTGGAACAGCAGCGGCCGATCGGTCTCGGCGTCGACCACCAGCGCCGCGCCATCGGCCATCTCCGGCACCACCAGGTCGAGCAGGCGCCGCATGCCCTGCTCGAGGTCGAGCGAGGAGCCGAGCTCGTGGCTCGCGCGCGCCAGGAAGTTGGAGCGCCGCGTGGTTTCTTCCGCGGCCGCGCGCGCGGCCTCGGCCCGCGCGCGCGCCACCTGCTCGCCCGCCATGGCGCGCGTGCGCTGCTGCATCTGGTAGAGGTCGACGAACACGCGCACCTTGCTGCGCAGCACGTCGGGCACCACCGGCGAGAGGATGTAGTCCACCGCCCCCAGCGAGTAGCCCTGCGCGGTCTGCATCTCGTCGGCGTAGGCGGTAATGAAGATGATCGGCGTGTGCGCCGACTTCTTGTACTGCCGGATCAGCCGCCCGGTCTCCAGCCCGTCGATGTCGGGCATGTTGACGTCGAGCAGGATGACGGCGAATTCGCGCTGCAGGATCTCGCGCAGCGCCTCCGAGCCCGAGCGAACCATGATCAGGTTCTGGTCGAGCTCCTCGAGGATCGTCTTGAAGACCAGCAGCTTCTCGGGCAGGTCATCGACGATCAGGATGTTGGATTTTTCTTCTTGCACTCTGCTCCCGTCGGTCTGGACTGAAAAGGGGTCAGGACCCTTTCAATCCAGAACGAAAAAGGGTCCTGACCCCTTTTTCAACGGTGTAACCATCCGCGCAGCACCGCGAGCAGGTGCAGCCGGTCGACCGGCTTCGACAGGTAATCCCAGGCGCCCGCCTCGATGCACTTCTCGCGGTCGCCCTTCATCGCCTTGGCGGTCACCGCGATGATCGGCAGGTCGCCGCCCTTCGGCAGCTTGCGGATCTCCTTGATGGTGGTGATGCCGTCCATCTCCGGCATCATGATGTCCATCAGCACCACGTCGATCTCGGCGTCGCTCTCCACCTTCTTGATCGCGTCGCGGCCATTGTTGGCCGAGAGGATCACCATGCCCTGCTCGTCGAGCAGCGTGGCGAGGGCGAAGATGTTGCGCATGTCGTCGTCGACGATGAGCGCGCGCTTGCCTTCGAGTATCCGGTTCGACGAGTGCAGGCTGTCGAGGAACTCGCGCTCGGACGCCGGCATGCTCGCCGCGCTGCGGTGCAGGAAGAGGTAGATGTAATCCAGCAGCCGCTCGGTGGTGTGCGCCTCGCGCAGCGCGAACGTGCCTTCGCTGTTCTTCCAGCGCGCGAGCAGCGCGCTTTCGCCGAAGAACACCACCGGCAGCATCTGCGTCACCGGCTGCGCGGCGAGCACGTCGAGCACATCCTGCGGCTCGAGGTCCTGCGCGCCGCCGTCCACCACCAGGCAGTCGACCTGGTTGGTCTTCATCAGCTTCATCGCTTCTTCGCCGGACCAGGCGACCAGCATCGGCACGTCGGCCGCGCCCAGCCGCTCGACCACTTCCTTGCGCGGCTCGCCGTCGGGCATCAGCAGCAGCACCTGCTTCGCCGAGCGCGAGACGAACGACTTCAGGCGCTCGATCGCGCGGTCCACCAGGTCGCGCGATACCAGCGGCTTGGAGATGAAGCCGATCGCGCCCGAGTCGAGCGCGCGGTCGCGCGCCTCGTCGGTCGACACCACGCAGACCGGGATGTGCCGGGTGGAAAGGTCGGCCTTGAGCCGCTCGAGCACGCGCCAGCCCTGCATGTCGGGCAGGAAGATGTCGAGCGTCAGCACCGCCGGGTGGTACTCGCGCACCATGGCGAGGGCCGCGGCGCCGGTCGAGCCGACCACGCCCTTGAAGCCCTTCTCGCGCGCCGCCTCGAGCAGGATCTTGGCGAAGCCCAGGTCGTTCTCCACGATCAGCAGCACCTGGTCGCCCGGCTGGATGTCGTCCCGGTCGTCGGCCGCCTCGTTGGCAAACTGCAGGCCGGTGGGCTCCTCGGGCGAGATCGGCTCCATCACCGCGGGCGCAACCAGCTTTTCCGCTACCGTGCTGCGCGCGCGCGGCTGCCGTACCGGCGAGAAGTTCTGCGGCAGGTAGAGCGTGAACACGCTGCCGGCGCCGGGCGCGCTCACCAGGCGGATCTCGCCGCCGAGCAGCTTGGAGAGCTCGCGCGAGATCGCCAGGCCGAGGCCGGTGCCGCCGTACTTGCGGCTGGTCGAGCCGTCGGCCTGCTGGAACGCCTCGAAGATGATCTGCTGCTTCTCGGTCGAGATGCCGATGCCGGTGTCGCTTACCTTGAAGGCGACGACGCGCTCGGTGCGCTCGAGCTCCTCGGCGTCGCCGGACCAGCCCTCGATCGCCGGTCCGATGGTGATCGAGACGTTGCCGACGTGCGTGAACTTGAACGCGTTCGACAGCAGGTTCTTGATGATCTGCTGCAGGCGCTTGATGTCGGTGATCATGGTCTTCGGCAGCGCCGGGTCCAGGCTCACCTTGAATTCGACCTGCTTGGATTCCGCCAGGTGACGGAAGGTGCGCTCCACATAGCGCTGCAGGTCCTCGAAGCGCAGCTCGCTCGCCTCGACCGCCACCGTGCCCGACTCGATCTTGGAGAGATCGAGAATGTCCGCGATCAACGCGAGCAGCTCGTTGCCGGAGGAATGGATGGTCTTGGCGAACTCCACCTGCTTCGCGTTGAGGTTGCCGTCCGGGTTGCGCGACAGCTGGTCGGAGAGGATCAGCAGGTTGTTGAGCGGCGTGCGCAGCTCGTGCGACATGTTCGCCAGGAACTCGGACTTGTACTTCGAGGTCAGCGCGAGCTGCGAGGCTTTTTCCTCCAGCGCCTGCCGCGCCAGCTCCACCTCGCGGTTCTTGCGCTCCACCTCCTCGTTCTGGTGCGCGAGCAGGCGGGCTTTTTCCTGCAGCTCTTCGTTGGTCTGCTGCAGCTCGACCGCGAGGGACTGCGACTGCTTGAGCAGGTTCTCCGTCCGGGTGTTGGCCTCGATCGTGTTGATCACGATGCCGATCGATTCGGTCAGCTGGTCGAGGAACGCCTGGTGCGACGGGTTGAAATGCTCGAGCGAGGCGAGCTCGATCACGCCGCGCACCTGGCCCTCGAAGATCACCGGCAGCACCAGTACTTCCGCCACCGCCTGCTGCGACAATCCGGTATTGATACGGAACGCCGCGGCCGGCACGCCGTTCAGCGTGATCTTGCGCTTCTCGATCGCGCACTGGCCGACCAGGCCTTCGCCCAGGTCGACCTGCTTGCCGTGCGCACCCTGGCCGCCGGAGGCGAAGCTCGCTACCAGCGTCAGGCTCGGGTTTTCCTCGGACGACAGCACATAGAACTCGGCCTGGTGCGCGCCCACCACCGGCGCCAGCTCGCCGAGAATCATCTGGCCGACCGCCTCGAGGTTGCGCTGGCCTTGCAGCATGCGGGAGAACTTGGCCAGGTTGGTCTTCAGCCAGTCCTGCTCGGTGTTCTTCTGCGTGGTGTCCTTGAGGTTGCGGATCATCTCGTTGATCGTGTCTTTGAGAGCCGCCACCTCGCCCTGCGTCTCGACCGTGATCGATCGAGTCAGGTCGCCCTGCGTCACTGCCACCGCCACGTCCGCGATCGCGCGCACCTGCGTCGTCAGGTTCGCCGCGAGCTCGTTCACGTTCTCGGTCAGGTCCTTCCAGGTTCCCGCCGCGCCCGGCACCTTGGCCTGGCCGCCGAGCTTTCCTTCGACACCGACCTCGCGCGCCACCGTGGTCACCTGCTCGGCGAACGTGGCCAGCGTGTCGGTCATGTTGTTGATCGTGTCGGCCAGCGCCGCGATCTCGCCGCGCGCCTTCACCGTCAGCTTCTGCTCCAGGTCGCCGTTGGCCACCGCGGTCACCACCTTGGCGATACCGCGCACCTGAGAGGTCAGGTTGCCGGCCATCGAGTTCACGTTGTCGGTCAGGTCCTTCCACACGCCCGACACGCCGGGTACGTCTGCCTGTCCGCCGAGGCGGCCTTCGGTTCCGACCTCACGCGCCACCCGCGTGACCTCCGCAGCGAAGGATCGGAGCTGGTCCACCATCGTGTTGACGGTGTTCTTCAGCTCGAGGATCTCGCCCTTCACGTCCACCGTGATCTTCTTCGACAGGTCGCCCGCCGCCACCGCGGTGGTCACCTCCGCGATGTTGCGCACCTGAGAGGTCAGGTTACCGGCCATGAAGTTCACCGACTCGGTGAGGTCCTTCCACGTGCCCGACACGCCCTGCACGTCGGCCTGTCCGCCGAGACGGCCTTCGGTTCCCACCTCGCGCGCCACCCGCGTCACTTCCGCAGCAAAGGATCGGAGCTGGTCCACCATCGTGTTGATGGTGTTCTTGAGCTCCAGCACCTCGCCTTTCACGTCCACCGTGATCTTGCGCGACAGGTCGCCCGCCGCCACCGCCTTGGTCACGTCGGCGATGTTCCGCACCTGAGAGGTGAGGTTGCCGGCCATGAAGTTCACCGACTCGGTCAGGTCCTTCCAGGTACCGGCCACGCCCTGCACGTCGGCCTGGCCGCCGAGTTTTCCTTCGGTACCGACCTCGCGCGCTACCCGCGTCACTTCCGCAGCGAAGGAGCGCAGCGTGTCCACCATCGTGTTGATGGTCGACTTCAATTCCAGCACCTCGCCCTTCACGTCCACCGTGATCTTCCGGGAGAGGTCACCCGCCGCCACGGCCTTGGTCACGTCGGCGATGTTCCGCACCTGCGAGGTGAGGTTACCCGCCATGAAGTTCACGTTCTCGGTCAGGTCCTTCCAGGTGCCCGCGACACCCTGCACGTCGGCCTGGCCGCCGAGCTTGCCTTCGGTTCCCACCTCACGCGCGACCCGCGTCACCTCGGAAGCGAACGAACGCAGCGTGTCCACCATCGTGTTGACGGTGTTCTTCAGCTCCAGGATCTCGCCCTTCACGTCCACCGTGATCTTCTTGGAAAGGTCCCCGGCGGCCACCGCCTTGGTCACGTCCGCGATGTTCCGTACCTGGGAGGTCAGGTTGCCGGCCATCGAGTTCACGTTGTCGGTCAGGTCCTTCCAGGTGCCCGCGACGCCCTGCACATCGGCCTGGCCGCCCAGCTTTCCTTCGGTTCCCACCTCACGCGCCACCCGCGTCACTTCCGCGGCAAAGGAGGAGAGCTGGTCCACCATCGTGTTGATGGTGTTCTTGAGCTCGAGGATCTCGCCCTTCACGTCCACCGTAATCTTCTTGGAGAGGTCGCCTGCGGCCACCGCCTTGGTCACGTCCGCGATGTTCCGTACCTGAGAGGTCAGGTTGCCGGCCATCGAGTTCACGTTGTCGGTCAGGTCCTTCCACGTGCCGCTGACGCCGCGCACTTCGGCCTGGCCGCCCAGCTTTCCTTCGGTTCCCACCTCACGCGCCACCCGCGTCACTTCCGCGGCAAAGGAGGAGAGCTGGTCCACCATCGTGTTGATGGTGTTCTTGAGCTCGAGGATCTCGCCCTTCACGTCCACCGTGATCTTCTTGGAGAGGTCGCCCGCCGCCACCGCCTTCGTCACGTCGGCGATGTTCCGCACCTGCGAGGTCAGGTTGCCGGCCATGAAGTTCACCGACTCGGTCAGGTCCTTCCACGTGCCGGACACGCCCTGCACGTCCGCCTGTCCGCCGAGTTTTCCTTCGGTGCCGACCTCACGCGCCACCCGCGTCACTTCCGCGGCAAAGGAGGAGAGCTGGTCCACCATCGTGTTGATGGTCGACTTCAGTTCCAGCACTTCGCCCTTCACGTCCACCGTGATCTTCTTCGACAGGTCGCCCGCCGCTACCGCTTTCGTCACGTCGGCGATGTTCCGTACCTGCGAAGTGAGGTTGCCGGCCATGAAGTTCACCGACTCGGTCAGGTCTTTCCAGGTGCCCGACACGCCCTGCACGTCGGCCTGTCCGCCGAGCTTTCCTTCGGTGCCCACCTCGGTCGCGACGCGCGTCACTTCCGCGGCGAAGGACCGCAGCTGGTCCACCATCGTATTGATGGTCGACTTCAGCTCCAGCACCTCGCCCTTCACGTCCACCGTGATCTTCTTGGAAAGGTCACCCGCCGCCACCGCCTTGGTCACGTCGGCGATGTTCCGCACCTGGGAGGTGAGGTTGCCGGCCATCGAGTTCACCGAATCGGTCAGGTCCTTCCACGTGCCCGACACGCCCTCGACTCGCGCCTGGCCGCCGAGAATTCCTTCGGTTCCCACTTCACGCGCCACGCGCGTCACTTCCGCCGCGAAGGAGCGCAGCTGGTCCACCATCGTGTTGATGGTGCGATTTCAGCGTGAGGAACTCGCCCTTCACGTCCACTTCGATCTTCTTGGAGAGGTCGCCCTTCGCCACCGCGGTGGTCACGTCGGCGATGTTCCGCACCTGGGACGTCAGGTTGCCGGCCATCGAGTTCACGTTGTCGGTCAGGTCCTTCCACACGCCGGCCACGCCCTTCACCTTCGCCTGGCCGCCGAGCTTGCCTTCCGTGCCCACCTCGCGCGCCACGCGCGTCACTTCCGCGGCGAAGTCGCCGAGCTGGTCCACCATCCGGTTGATGATCTTGGCGTTGCGCAGGAATTCGCCTTCCAGCGGGCGGCCGTCGACTTCCAGCGCCATGGTCTTCGAGAGGTCGCCCTGCGCCACCGCGCCGATCACGCGCGCCGCCTCGTTGGTCGGATGCACCAGGTCGTCGATCAGGGAGTTGATGCTCTCGACCTTCTGCGCCCAGAAGCCGCGCGCGTTTTGCAGCGCCGCGCGGCGCTTCAGTTTTCCTTCCTTGCCGACCATCTGCGAGAGCTTGGCCAGCTCTTCCGCCATGGCGACGTTCTGCTCGACGAGGTCGTTGAACACCTCGGCCACCCTGGCAAACGGGGCGCTGCCCTGGTGCGGCAGCTCCGCCGTGGGATCGCCCTTGCGCAGCGCCACCAGCGCCCCGTAAATGAGGGTCAGCTCCTCGGCATGCCCGACTGCCGAGACCCCGTTGTCCTTGAGCGGAAGATTCACGCGCGGCTCCCTTCGAGTTAAAACCTCGATTAACGCGTCGGAATTTACCTTGAGAGGCGCGTAGAAAGGGAACGACTTTCCTGTAGCCGACGCGACTACAACCCCTGTCGCCGTCGGTCGCGGCGACAGGATTTTCCCGACGACTGGACAAGGGTTTACCCGAGGCTACAAGTTCAACTACAAGCGCCAGCCGCACGCCCAGCGCGCCGCGTGCCTCGCACAATCTCTCTCAAATCAGGTGACCGGCGCACCAGAACGACCTGAAATTGCCGTGTATTCTGCGCAGCGGATGACCGACCAAAGACCCGGCGCCGCCTCCCAGCAGAAGTCCGCCGCCCGTCAGCAGCCGCTGCGCGTGCTGATCGCCGACGACGACCGCGACGGCGCGCTCACGCTGTCGACGTTGCTCGAGCTCGAAGGTTACGAGGTGCGCACGGTGCACGGCGGCCAGGAGGCGCTCGACACCGCGCGCGAATTCCGGCCCGACGTGGCGCTGCTGGACATCGGCATGCCGAAGATCACCGGCTACGAGGCCGCGCGCCGGCTGCGCCTGCGCTACGGCAACGACTGCCCGGTGCTGATCGCGATCACCGGCTGGAAGCAGGCCTCCGACAAGATCCTCGCCTCGCTCGCCGGCTTCGACCACCACGTGGCCAAGCCGTACGAGCCGGCGCAGCTTATTGCTCTGCTGTCGAAGCTCTAACCTCTCGCAGTACCTTATCCGCAGTACGCGGCATGTTCTGGCTAAGCCACAGCAAAGTGGCCTGGCCCGAGGGCATCTTGGTGGCGGTCTGGTGGTTCGCCGCCAGCGATAGCAGGATGTTGGCGAGCGGCTCGTCGAGCACCTTGCGGCTCGCCTCGCTCACCGCCTGATTCAACTCGCCCGGGTCGCGCGTCGGGATGAAGTGAGTGTGCGCCTTGCACACGCACTCGAGCCCGGCGTAAGCCTTCGGATCAAGGGCGTCCATCGCGTAGGCGCAGAACAGCGAGAAGGTCTGCAGGCGGCTGAGCTCGTTCCAGTACTCCTCCAGGCGGATCGCCGCGTCGCGCCGACCTTCCTGCCAGAGGAGGTCGACCATCTCTCCGTAGGCGCGCACCGCGGGGTACTGCAGACGTACCTGCGCGATCAGGCCACCGATCACCTCGCGGAACGCGTTCCATTGCGGCATGCCGTCGACCATGAAGCGCGCCAGGGTCTGCTCGGCGTCGAGCACCACGATTTGGCCCGGCTCGCCGGCCGCGGCCAGTTCCTGCAGAAAAGCCGCGCTATGCGCCGGGCGCGCGATGATGAGCGCGGCCTCGCCGCGCGCGAGTCCGGTGCCAAGATATTCCGCTACTGCTTCGGCGAGGAAGCCGCGGTCCTGGTAGGTGTGGACGATATGGTCGCCGTGCCGCAGGTTCGCGCAGAACGTCGTTCCAGTTCATCTTGCGTCCTTTCGGGCCAGCAGCTGCGCCAGCGTCGGCCGGATGACATCGGGCTCGAGCGGCTTGCGCAGGTAGATGTCTTCGTCGCCGTCGCGCGCGCGCGTGCGGCGGTCCTCCTCGGCGCTCATGAAGATGATCGGCGTGCGCCGCGTGCGCTCGAGGCTGCGAATCGCGGCGGCAACTTCGTAGCCGTCCATCCCGGGCAGGCGCACGTCGAGCAGGATGGCGACGAACTCGTGCTTCAGCACCAGGCGCAGCGCATCTTCGCCCGATTGCGCGAGCAGCAGCTTCGCGCCCAGGTCGCCGAGCAGCTCGCTTAGGGCGAACTGCGCCGCCTTGTCGTCTTCGACCACCAGCAGGTTCATATTCCGACCAGCCACCCCTCGCGCCCAGCTCAACGCGTCATAGTAAGGCCGGCGCTGCGCGCCGGTCAGTCGGGAACCTAGGACAGCCGGCGTCGGGAGCGTCCCGACGTCAATCCAGGGAGACCAGCCCCCGCTGGATGGCGAAGCGCACCAGGCCGGCGAGGTCGCGGATGCCGAGCTTCTCGACCAGGCGCGCGCGGTAGGTCTCGACGGTTTTCTGCGAAAGCGACAGGCGCTGGGCGATCTCGGCGCCGGTGCGCCCCTCGGCGAGGAGCTGCAGCACCTCGCGCTCGCGCGCGGACAGGCGGGCGAGCGGGTCGTCCTGCTTGTCGTCGCTGTAGTCCTCGAGAACCACGTCGGCCACCCGGGGGCTGAGGTAGCGCTGCCCGGCGTGCACCGCCCGGATGGCCTCGACCACCTCCTTCGCCGCCGAGCGCTTGACCACGTAGCCGGCGGCGCCCGCCTTCAGCGCCCGGCGCACGTACTCGCGCTGCGCGTACATCGACAGCACGATCACCCGGCACTTGGGGTCGCGCTGCAGGATGGCGCGGGTGGCATCGGCGCCGTTCAGCTCGGGCATCGACAGGTCCATCAGCACCACGTCGGGCTGCGCGTCGCGCGCCAGCTGGACCGCCTCGCGGCCATCGCCCACGCACGCCACCACCTCCATGTCGGCCTCGGCCTCGACCAGGTGCTTGAGCCCTTCGGCCACGACGCCATGGTCGTCGGCGATCAAAATGCGGATCGGCATGGTCAGCCCGCTTCCACTACAGCGGCACCCGGGCGTGGATGCGCGTGCCCTCGCCGGGACTGGAAGCGATGTGCAGCTGCCCGCCGGCGGCTTCCGCGCGCTCGCGCATCGTCGTCATTCCCCAGCGGCCGCGGCGCGCGCTCGCCAGCTCGAAACCCTGCCCGTCGTCCTCCACGTGGAGGATCAGCTCCTCGTCGGTGGCCGAAACCTCGAGGCGGACGTTGGTCGCCTTTGCGTGCTTGAGCACGTTGTTGAGCGCTTCCTGCGCGATGCGGAACAGCGCGACCGCGGCCTCCGGGCGCGCGTTCTTCGATTCCGCGGGATTGCGGTCGGCCACCGCCACGCGCACACCCGTGCGCCGCGCGAATTCCTCGGCGTGCCAGCCGAGCGCGGCGCCCAGCCCGTACTCGTCGAGCAGCGGCGGGCGCAACTCCGCCATCACGTTCTCGATCGATTGCAGCGTGCTGTCGACCAGGCCGAGCGAATCGTCCAGCCGCTGGCGCAGCGCCGGGGTCAGGGCATGGCTCTCGCGCGAGACGATGTCGAGGTTGATGTTGAGCGCCGACAGGCTCTGGCCGACGCGATCGTGCAGCTCGCGCGCCAGCCGCCGGCGCTCGGCCTCCTCGGCCTGCACCAGGCGCCGCGTCAGGCCGTGCAGGTCCTGCGCCGCCTGCCGCAGCGCAGCCTCGGAATGGCGCTGCTCGGTGATGTCGACGCAGGCGACCAGGATCTTGATCGGCTTGCCGCGCTCGTTGCGCACCACTTCCCCTTGGCTGCGCAGGTAACGCACCTCGCCGCCGGGACGCACGATGCGTTCCAGCATCGAGAAACCGCGGCTGTCCATCAAGGCGCGCGCCACCATCGCGCCCGACTGCTGGCGGTCCTCCGGGTGCACGCGCTCGAGGTAGTTCTCGAAGCTCGGAGGCAGGTCCTGCGGCAGCACGCCGAGGATGCGGTAGAGCTCGCTCGACCACGAGACCCGGCCGGTGTCGGGATCCCACTCCCAGCTGCCCAGGCCGGCGACCTTTTGCGCCTCGGCCAGCAGCGTGCGCTGCTCGCGCAGCGCCTGCTCGGTGAGCCGCCGGTCGGTGATGTCGTTCGCCACCACGCCGACCGCGACCACCGCGCCAGCGGCATCGAACACCGGAAACTTCGACACCAGGCTCACGCGCTGGCCTTCGCTCGCGGCGGCGCGCTCCTCGTACTGCAGCGGCTCGCCGCGCGCCAGCACGGCGGCGTCGTGCGCCGCTGCGGCGAGCGCCTGGCGGCGCGGGAACAGCTCGGCGTCGGTGCGGCCGAGCACCTGGTCCAGGCGCAGGCTGTAGCGCTCGAGGAAGCGGTCGTTGACGAAGCGGTAGCGGCCGTCGCGGTCCTTCATGCACATCAGCGCCGGGCTGTGCGAGGTGAACGCGCGCAGCCGCTCTTCGCTCTCGCGCAGCCGCGCCTCCATCGCGCGCCGCTCGCTGATGTCGCGCGTGGTCTTGGCGAATCCCACCAGCTCGCCGGCGTCGTCGCGTACCGCGTCGATCACCGCCAGGGCCCAGAACCGGTTGCCGTCCTTGCGCAGCCGCCAGCCCTCGCCTTCGAAGCGGCCGTCGCGCCGCGCGCTGGCGAGCGCCGCCTCCGGCACGCCGCGCGCACGGTCCTCGGGGACGTAGAACTGCGAGAAATGCCGGCCGATGATCTCGTCGGCGCGGTAGCCCTTAATACGCTCGGCGCCGGGGTTCCAGCTCGTCACGCGCCCGGCGCCGTCCAGCAGGTAAATGGCGTAGTCGGTGACGCTCGAGACCAGCAGGCGAAATTGCTGGTCCGCCGGGGCCGAGGCCGCGGCGGCGGTGTGCACGAGGCGCAAATCAGCAGTCATGAGCGCGAGTAATCACCGGAACGGCATCATAATCCCGCTGGAATGAACCCGCCCCGTATTCTCGTGGTGGAGGACGAGGAGTCAATGCGCGAATTGCTGCGCCTGCACCTTTCTTCCGCCGGCTACAACGTCGAGGTGGCCGAGGACGCGATTGCCGCCGGCTACTCCGTGCTCAAGGACGTGCCCGACCTCATCATCTGCGATGTTGCCATGCCGCACATGGACGGGTTCGAGCTGGTGGCGGCGCTGCGCGCGGATAGCGCGGTGCCGAAGAAGCCGCCGGTGATCTTTCTGACCGCGGAAACCGAGGCCGATGACCGGGCGCGCGAGCTCGGCGGCGAGTTCCTGGAGAAGCCGATCAGGCTCGAGGAGCTGCTGAAGGCCGTTTCGCGGCATCTTCCGCTGCCGCGGCGCTGAGCTCGTCGTCCCTGCCGCTGAGCCCCTGTTCCCACCTTACGTCGATGGTGGTCGAGAGGTAGCGCGCGAGGCCGATGATCAGCCGCAGCCGGTCCTTCGCCAGACGCAACGGCAGCTCGTCCAGCGTGAGCTGCGCCTGCTCCTGGATCTGCTCCAGCTTGGCGAGGATTTCGTCTTTTCGTTGCACTAGCGCTTTTTTACCGCACCTTCAGCGGGCGGTATATCAAGCGCGCCCTATATTGCTGTAGTTTCTCAATGACGCCATGGTGACCCTCGACGACATCCGCGCCGCCGCGAAGCGCATTGCCGGCGCGCTCGAGCCCACGCCGTGCGTGCACAGCCGCACGCTGTCGAAGCTCACCGGCGCCGAGGTGTTCCTCAAGTTCGAGAACCTGCAGTTCACCGCCTCGTTCAAGGAACGCGGCGCGCTGAACAAGCTGCTTTCGCTGTCGGACGCGGACCGGCGCCGCGGCGTGATCGCGATGAGCGCCGGCAACCATGCGCAGGCGGTGGCCTACCACGCCGCGCGCCTCGGCATCCCGGCGACCATCGTCATGCCGCGCGGCTCGCCGAACACCAAGATCCGCAATACGCAGGTCCACGGCGCCACGGTCGTGCTCGAGGGCGACAACCTGTTCGAGGCCGGCAAGCACGCGCGCGGCCTCGCGGCGCGCGACAACCTGGTGTTCGTTCACCCCTACGAGGACGCGCTGATCATCGCCGGCCAGGGCACCGTCGCGCTGGAGATGCTGGAGGCGGTGCCGGATCTCGAAATGCTGGTGGTGCCCGTGGGCGGCGGCGGACTGATTTCGGGCATGGCCACTGCAGCGAAAGCTTTGCAGCCGAAAATATCGTCGTCTACGGCGTGGAATCGAAAAACTACCCCTCGATGCACCAGCGCCTGAACAACCTGCCGGTGGAATGCGGCGGCGACACCATCGCCGAAGGCATCGCGGTGAAGGATGTCGGCAACATCGCCTTCGGCATCATCCAGCAGCTGGTGAAGGAAGTGCTGGTGGTGAAGGAAGAGACCATCGAGCGCGCGGTGGTGGCGCTGATCGAAATCGAGAAAACCGTGGCCGAAGGCGCCGGCGGCGCCGCGCTCGCCGCGCTGCTCGAGCACCCGGCGCGGTTCGCCGGCAAGCGCATCGGCCTGCCGATCTCCGGCGGCAACATCGACAGCCGCGTGCTCGCCTCGGTGCTGATGCGCGGGCTGGTGCGCGACGCGCGCCTGGTGCGCCTGCGCGTCACCATGCCCGACATCTCCGGCAGCCTGGCGAAGGTCGCCGGGCTGATCGCCGACGGCGGCGGCAATATCGTCGAGGTGCAGCACCAGCGCGTGTTCAGCACCGCCTCGGCGAAATCGACCGAGATCGAGTTCCTGATCGAGACCCGCGACCGCGAGCACACCGAGGCCCTGATCGCGCGGCTCGAGAGCAACGGCGTCAGGGTTTCGGCTTTTTAGCCTGCTCCTGCTTCCTGATCTCTTCGTCGGTGGTGCCGAGCTGCGCTTCCTCCGCCTGGTCCAGGCCCCCGCCCAGCCCGGCTTCCTCGCTTTTCACCACCCGGTCTGCGCCTTCATCAGCCGCGTGCGGCACTTTGCCGACCGCGGGACGCTCGCCCGTGCCGCCGTCGTCGCTGTCGGTCGAAGGCCGGTCCGGCCGGTCGGAAAAAGTGTCCGAGCTGTCGCTAGGGCCGATCTTCGGATCAGCTCGCCCTTGATGCCGCGGAATTCGTGCCATGGCTGGCTCCTTTGCGTTGACAGCGACGAGAGTTGCAAGGCTCGTTCCCGAGCTATGCTGCAAGCTCAGGGAGGGTACAAATGAAAAAGCTGCTGCTGGTTCTCGCCACGCTCATGTGCGCTAGCGCGCTGGCACAGCCTGCCTCCGCACAACCCTATCCCAACCGCGCGATCAAGTTCATCGTCCCGTTCCCGCCGGGCGGAAATCTGGACTTCATCGCGCGCACCATCCAGCCGCGGCTGTCCGAAGCGCTCGGGCAGCAGGTGGTGATCGAGAACAAGGGCGGCGCGGGCGGCATCATCGGCGCAGAGTACGCCGCCCGGCAGCCCGCCGACGGCTACACCATCTTCCTCGGCAACACCGGCACGCTCGGCATCTACCCGGCGGTGTACCCGAAGCTCAATTACGACCCGATCAAGGACTTCGCCGGCGTCGGGCTCACCTCCACCAACGCGGTGCTCGCGGCGCTGCATCCGTCGGTGCCGGCCAACACGCTGAAGGATTTCATCGCATACGCCAAAGCACATCCGGGCAAGGTTGCTGCCGGCGTTGCGGGCAGCGGCTCGCTCCTGCATTTCGCCACCGAGCTGCTCAAGTCGCAGGCCGGCATCGATCTCCTGGTCGTGCCCTACAAGGGCAGCGGCCCGGCGGTGACGGATTTGCTCGGCGGCCAGATCCAGTTGCTCATCGACGCGCCGCCGGTGACCATGGCGCACATCAAGGCGGGCAAGCTGAAGGCCATCGCGGTCACGGGCAACGCGCGCCTCGCCGCGCTGCCCGACGTGCCGACGTTCGCCGAAGCCGGCGTGCCGATCGATGCCAGCGGCTGGCAAGGGATCGCGGTGCCGGCGGGCACTCCGGCGGAGGCGATCGCGAAGCTTTCAGCCGCCCTCGCGAAGACCATTGCGCTCCCCGAGGTGCGCGAGCGTTTTGCCACGCAGGGACTGGACGCCGCTTCCTCCAACGCCAAGGAATTTTCGGCGCATATCCGCTCCGAGGTGGCGAAGTGGATCCGCGTCGCCAAGACCGCGAACATCAAGGTGGAATGACCCGGCGTTACTTCAGTTTTCCGCCGATCGCTTTTGACCAGGCGGCGAGGCTCTTCGACTGCTCGTCGATCGCGGCGGCGAACTCGGCCGGCGACCCGGGGTTGACGATCTGGCCGGTCGCCGTCATGCGCTCGTTCAGCGCCGGGTCGGACAGGTGCGTTTTCACGTCCGCGGCGATGCGCTCGATTGCCGCGTTGCCGAGGCCGCTCGAGCGCGCGGCCATGAGGCCGACCAGCCCGTCGAGCTGAAGCTCGGGGAGGCCCGCTTCTGCGACGGTCGGCAGGTCGATGCCCGGGGCGCGCGTGCGGTTCTGCACCGCGAGCGCGCGGATACGGCCGGCCTGGATCTGCCCGCGAATGATCGCGTAGGCCGCGGAGTAGAGCTGGATGCGCCCTTCGGCAAGATCGTTCTGCGCGCTGACTGCGTCCTTGTACGTGACCCGCGTCATTTCCAGTCCGGCGCTCTTCAAATACGCCGCCATCATGATGTCGTACACCTGGGTCACCGACGCGTAGTTCAGCTTGCCGGGCTCCTCGCGCGCCATCTGCATCACTTCCTTCAACGACTGCGCCTTGAGCGATGCCGGCGCCGCCAGGACCACCACCGTGTTCGACACGCGCGCGACCGGCACCAGCTCGTTGCGGTCGTAGGGCACCTTATCGAGCGTGTACGGGTGACCGACGAAGGAGCCCGACGGCCCGTAGAGCAGCGTGTGGTCGTCCTTCGCCGCGATCACCGCGTTGATGGCGAGCACCGCATCGGCGCCCGGCCGGTTTTCCACCACCACCGGCTGCCCCCATTGCTTGCTCAGCCGGTCCGCGAGCATGCGCCCGGTCAGGTCCGCGCCCGAGCCCGGGCCGAGCGGCAGGATGAACTTCACCGGGCGGCTGGGCCAGGACTGCGCCAGCGCCGTGAGCGGCAGCAACGAAGCCAGGATTGCAAGCAGCAGCTTTTTCATTCGGACTCCTGTTTATTCGTAAACGGAAATTTCGACCAGATTGAGGTCCGGATCGCGCACGTACACCGAGCGGATGGCGCCTTTGGCGCCGGTCTTGGCCACCGGGCCTTCCAGCAGCGGAACGTTGTGCTTTTTCAGTCGCTGCATCACATCCTCCAACGAAGTGGACGCGATGAAGCACAAATCCAGCGATCCTGGCACCGCGACGTGCGCGCGCGGGGTGAACTCCTTGCCCCACTCGTGCAGGTTGATCTTCTGCGCGCCGAACTTGAGCGCGAGGCGCTCCTCGGTCGGGGTGCGGAACTTCTCCAGCTTCATGCCGAGCACCTCGCTATAGAAACGGATGCAGGCGTCCTTGTCGCGCGTGGTGAGGACGATGTGGTCGACGCGCTCGATCATGTCTTTTTCAGCAGGCGCAGCGGGTTGTACTCGAGCACGGTCTCGCCGCGCTGGTTGATCACCTGGTTGGCGAAGCGCACCAGGCCGCGCTCGCCCTTCGAGGCCAGGCGGTGCTCGACCACCTCGCATTCGACGTGGATGGTGTCGCCGACCACCGTGGGCGCCTTGACGTCGAGCGTGGCGTTGAGGAAGGCGAGGCCGGTGTCCTGCATCGTCGGCAGCAGCAATCCTTCGGCGAAGGAGTAGACCAGGGCGCCGGGGACCAGCCGCTTCTTGTGTTCTTCGTCGACCGCGAACAGCTCCTCGGTCAGCCAGGAAAGTCCGATGAAGGCCGCGCGGTCGGCCTCGGTGATGGTGCGCCGGTGCGTGCGGAAGCGGAACCCCAGCTTCAGATCATCGAAAGCGAAGCCGCGGCCGACCAGCTTCATTCTTTGTCGAATGTCTTCTTGTCGAACTGTTTTCGGGCCTTGTCGAACGCCTCCTGCACGCCCTTGAGCGCGGAATCGGCGCCGCGGATCATGTCGCGCCAGGCGTTGGCCGACGCGCTCTGCACGCGCCGCAGCTCGGCGAGGGCCTCGTCGCGGCGCGCGCGGAACTGCTCGACGTTCTTCGCGCCCGCCGCCTCCCACTTCGCGGCCTGCGTGTTCCACTCGTCGATCTGGGCCTTGAGCTTGCTGACGTAATCGTCGCGGCTGATCATCGCTCCTCCAAAACTCGGGGTCCACCGGAAAGCTATGGCATTCTAGCGCGGTGACCGATTCGCTCGCCCCGCGCGGCAAGTTTGCCGTGCTCGCACCGTCGACCAATACATCGGTGCAGCCGGAGTTCGATGCCATGCGGCCCTGGGGCGTGACCAACCACCATTCGCGCCTCATCATCCCCGATACGCGCGTCACCGACGATCGCTCGTTCATGACCATGATGGACACGATCCGCGGCGCGCTCTTCCCCGCGCTCGAGTCGGCGCTGTCGTGCGATCCGGATTACGTGGTGCTCGGCATGTCGTCCGAGACTTTCTGGGACGGCGTAAAAGGCTCCGAGCAGCTGAAGCGCAAGCTGAAGCGGGTGGCGAAGCGCGGCGTCGCGATGGGCTCGGACGCGTGCCGCGCCGCGCTGCGCGCCTATGGCCGCGGTATCAAGCGTCTAGGCGTCATTACTCCGTACATGCCAGCGGGCGACCGCCAGGTGCACCGCTTTTTCACCGAGTGCGGCTACGAGATCGTCCACCTGCTCGGGCTGAAATGCGGCAGCCCGACGCGGATCGCCCATGTCTCGAAGGAAGAGCTGCGCGACGCCATCCTGCGCGTCAACCGCGGCAAGGTCGACGCCGTGGTGCAGGTCGGGACCAACCTCGCGATGGCCGAAGTCGCCGCGACGGCGGAGTTCTGGCTGGGCAAGCCGGTGCTGGCAATCAACACAGCGACGTATTGGTACGCCTTACGCGATTACGGCATCAAGGATCGCATCCCCGGCTGGGGCTCGCTTTTCGCCGAGCACTGAGAACTAGCGCCAGTTCTCGCGCCGGTCGAGTCCTGAGCGGCGCTCGGCCTCGACCGCTGCGCTTGGCGGCAGCCGGTCGCGCAACGTAAAGCCCAGGATGACGAGTCCAGCGCTGAGCAGGAGAAACAGCCAGTCGTAGAGCGGCACATGCTCGGGAAGATCGCGCACATGATGCAGGTCGAGCAGATGATGGTCGATGACGCCTTCGATCAGGTTGAAGGCGCCCCAGCCGATCAGCAGGTAACCGGTGAAGCCGCGCGTCGAGGGCATCGGTCCCGCGCCGCGGATCGCGCCTCGCAGGAGAAACACGCCGGCCAGGGTGACCAGCCAAGTGGCGAGGTGAAACCAGCCGTCGGCCACCATGTTCTGCTTCATCGCTTCCATGGACACCGGCGGTACGCGCGCGGACAGCATCTGGTGCCAATGCGCGATCTGGTGCAGCACGATGCCGTCGAGGAATCCGCCCAGGCCGACGCCGAGCAACAGCGCGGCATTGCGCGCGCGCCGGTAACGCATGGCTACTTTTTCCCGCGCGAGCGCGGGTTGCCGTCCCTGCGATACGCCGGCGGCACGTAGAAACTCAGCGTGCGCAGAAGTCTGCGCCCGGTATTGCTGACCTGATGCTTTTCTCTGCGTTCGATGTGGACAAGCGTACCAGCGCTCAGTCTCGGCCGCCTGGGAAAGGCGGTTGCCGGGGATTACACGGAATCCCCGGCCAACCGCAGGTGCTTGCTGATGAACTAGCTGGCGTTACTTACTGCTTGCTGCCGGTGCTGCCCGTGCTCGGGGCCGGCGTTGTCGTGCTGCTGCCGCTGCCGGAGCCCATGCCGCTCGAGCTCGGAGAGGTCGGGCTGGTGGTGCTGCCGCTGGAGCTGGAGCCCGAGCCGCTGGTGCTGCTGCCCGAAGCGCCGCTACCCGCGCTGTGAGCCGCTGCGCGCTTCGCGCTCGCACTTCTCTTTGTCGGCGCCGGTCAGGGCGAGGCACTTGCTGGCGTCGCTGCCCGACGCTCCGGACGCGGCCGAGCCGGACGAGCCGGAGGTGGAGCTGCGCTGCTGCCCGAGGACGAGCTGGTGGTGACTGCGTGCCCGAAGTGCTGCTCGCGGACGGCGGTGCTGGTGCTGCTGCCCGACGCGCCGGCGCCGGCGCTGCCCGGAGGCCGCTGCTGCCGCGAGCCGGAGCCCGAAGACTGCGAGAACGCCACGCCGGACAGCGCGAGAAGCGCCGCGGCGGTCGCTGCAGTAAGAGTTTTCAACATCATGGAGAGATCTCCTTCGAAGGGTGGATGAAAGCTGCGGCCGTCCTGCACGCAAGCCCCATGCCGTGTCCGCGGAAGAAATTTTTTCGCGCGGCGTGGAATGCGCGCGCTGGTGTTTGCGTGGAGTCGCGCGTCGGGCGCAACGCTCCCCACTGTCGCGATGTGGCTACTGCAGCTAGTGCATTACGGGAACGTAACTTGCCCCTTCCTGACATCAACCCGGAAAGGAACCTGCATGGAAAAAATCGAGAAGTCGGTCGAAGTCGCCGCCCCGGTGCGCGCGGTCTACAACCAGTGGACGCAGTTCGAGGAATTCCCGCGCTTCATGGCCGGCGTGAAGGAAGTGCGCCAGCTCGACGATACGCACCTGCACTGGCACGCCGAGATCTGGGGCAAGGACAAGGAATGGGATGCTGAAATTACCGAGCAGGTGCCCGACCAGGTGATCGCCTGGCGCAGCACCAGCGGTGCGCCCAATGCCGGCACCGTGCGCTTCGAGCCGGTGTCGCACGAGCGCACGCGCGTGCGCCTGACCATGGAATACCAGCCCGAAGGCGCGGTCGAGAAGACCGGCGATGCCGTGGGCGTGTTCAGCTCCCGCGTGCAGAACAGCGTCGAGGACTTCAAGAAGTTCATCGAAAAGCGCGGCGCCGAGACCGGCGGCTGGCGCGGCGAAGTCCACGGCGGTCAGAAAACGCCTACTTCACAACGGCAAGGACCAGGCGGATCCAGATAGCCAGCAGCACCACGTAGCCGGCTGCGAAAGCGGCCAGGCGATGGAACACGTTGTTGTAGGTGAGGTGGATGAGGCTGTGTAGTGCCCGGCAGGCCACATAGGCCCAGGCGAGCGCCAACCCGGCCGCATCCACCGCACCGATCACGTACAAGATGACGCAAGCCACGTAGAACAGCATCGGCATCTCGAGCAGGTTGACGAAGTTGCGGCTGGGCAGCCTCGCCTCGGACGGCACCCTCTCGGACTCCCCGTAGCGGAAATCGCCCGGCGTCACCTGCCTGCGGTACGCGGCGCGAAAACGCGCGCGCAGCAGCAGCACGGCGACGCCGAAGGTCAGCGCAACCAGCGCCGCCACCGGCAGGAAGATCGCCTTATCCAGAAGAACCGATGCCGCGCGCCATCAGCGCCGCGCAGAGCAGGATGAGCACCACGCCCACCAGCTCCAGATGGAGGAGGCGGCGGATCTTCGGCACCGACGACGCGTCGATGCCTTTGCGCCACGCCAGAAACTTCAGCGTCGGATAGATCGAGAGCAGCGCGACCGCGACGAACAGCACCATCTTCGCGATGAACGCGCCGTTCTGAAAATAAAACGCCGCGCCCTTCTCGAAATAGAACACGCGCAGAAGGCCGACAACCACCAGCACGCCGGCAGAGAGGCCCACCACCAGGTCCGCGCGCGCCAGCCTCCGCGCCGTCCGTACATCCAGTTGGTCGCGGATGACGACAAACTCAACCACCAGCGCCGCCACCAGCGCAAAGGCGGCCACGTGGTGCAGGAAGGCCATGAATGCGCTCATCGGTTCTCCATGCTTAGTACGACTTCGGCAGGCCGAGCACGCGCTCGGCGATGAAGCACAGGATGAGCTCGCGGCTTACCGGCGCGATACGCCCGACGAACGACTCGCGCAGGTAGCGCTCGACGTGGTATTCGCGCGCATAACCGAAGCCGCCGAAGGTCATCACCGCCTGCTGGCAGGCGTCGAAGCAGGCTTCGCCGGCGAGATATTTCGCGGCATTGGCCTCCGCCCCGCACGGCTTGCCGGCGTCATACAGCGATGCCGCCTTGAACGCCATCAGGTTCGCGGCTTCGAGCGCCATCCAGTTCGCGGCGAGCGGGTGCTGGATCGCCTGGTTCTGGCCGATCGGCCGGTCGAACACGATGCGCTCCTTGGCGTACTTCGCCGCGCGCGCCACCGCGCAACGGCCGAGGCCGACCAGCTCGGCGGCGATCAGGATGCGCTCCGGGTTCATGCCGTGCAGGATGTACTCGAAGCCCTTGCCTTCCTCGCCGATGCGGTCGGCCTCCGGCACCGGCAGCGCATCGAAGAACACCTGGTTCGAGTCGACGGCATGCCGGCCCATCTTGTCGATCTCGCGCACTTCCACGTGCTTGCGGTCGAGGTCGGTATAGAACAAGGTCAGTCCCGCATCCGCACGCGCCAGCAGCAGAATTTTTTCGGCCACCTGGGCGGTTGAAATCCAGACTTTCTGGCCGGAGACAACATACGTGCCCCCTTGCTTGACCGCCTTGGTCTTCAGCGCGCGGGTGTTCAACCCGGTATTGGGCTCGGTGACGGCAAAGCACGCGCGCTCCTTGCCGGCGATCAATGGGCGCAGCCACCTTTCCTTTTGTTCGGGCGTTCCAAAGACGACCACGGGGTTCAGCCCGAAGATGTTCATGTGCACCGCGGAGGCGCCCGAGAAACCCGCGCCGGACTCGGCGATCGCCTGCGTCATCACCGCGGCCTCGCTAATGCCGAGGCCCGCGCCGCCATAAGCTTCCGGCATGGCAATGCCCAGCCAGCCGTCGCGCGCGAAGGCCTGGTGGAAATCCGCCGGGAAGCCGCCCTCGCGATCGCGCTTCAGCCAGTAATCGTCGTCGAAGCGCGCGCACAGCTTCGCGATCGCCTCGCGAATGCGCTCCTGCTCGGGGGTGAGAGAAAAATCTACGTCGCTTCTCCTACTTTGGGTCTCCGGGCGGCGCGACCGCGGCGGTCTGCTTGTGACGCTCGAGCGCCTTGGCCACGAAGCCGGAGGTCTTCACATCCTCGATGAACTCGCGGACATAGCGCGCGCCGGCTTCCTTGCCGCGTTGGCTCGCCATCGCCTGGTTGATCACCATGAAGCGCCCGGGCAGCAGCCGCACGCCCGGCACGCGCTTCGCATCCGCCTCGAGCTGCTGCTTCACGCCGGCGGCCACCTCGTAGTTTTCCTTGATGAAGGTGTCGGTCACCATGGCGGAAGTGGGCGTGCGCACCAGCTCAGCCTGCTTCAGCTCCCGCGTGAGGTACAGGTCGTAGGCGCTGTTGCGGTCCGACCACGATGCGATGGCCTTTGGCGTCGACCTGTTCATTTGCTGTGAATTTCGAGTCTGAACGAACCAGGTAAGCGCCCTCGATCTGCACATACGGCGGCGACTGCGCGATTTCCGCCGCGCGCTTCGGGTCGAGCGCGACGAAGGCGATGTCCCAGTCGCCGGTCTTGCCCGCTTCGACCACCTTGCCCGCGGCATCGAAGACGATGAGATGCAGCGGCACGCCCAGGCGGCGCGCGAGCTCTTTCGCCAGGTCAACGGAAACTCCCGTGGGTTCCGGCGTGCCGCGCGCAGCCAGGACCGCGTTGCCCACGTTGATGGCGGCGCGCAGCGTGCCGTTGGGCGCAAGATCGGTGACCGCTTCCTTCGGCGGCGTGGACGCGCATCCCGTCAATAGCAAAGCAATTACAACGGCTACGCGCATGTCATCTCCGAACGTTTTCCGGTTTTTCGAGGTAAGGCGGGGTGTAGATCACCAGCACTCTGACTTTGGCTGATGTCGCCTGGAAGCGATGCGGCGCGTCGGCGGGAAAGAAGCAGGTGTCGCCCGCGCGCATGGTGAACTTCTCGCCCGCGACTTCAACCGCGGCGGTCCCCTCGAGCAGGTAGCAGACCTGCTCGATGCCCGGATGGGCGTGCGGCAACGCGCCCTCGCCGCGCTCGATCTCGCCGACGATCACTTCGACGTTCTTCGACGCCACCAGCCGGTAGTTGCGCGTGCCGGTATGGTTCGCCGGCGAATACGGCTTCACGTCGGCTTGTCGGATCAGGTACTTGATGGCGGGATCCAGTTGTGCAGGGCGATGCCGCCGTCGACCAGGATGGAAGCGCCGGTGACGTAGCCGCCGAAGCGCTCGGAAAGCACCGCAACCGCCATGGCGGCGACATCGGCGGGCTTGCCGAAACGGCCGAGCGGAATGGTTTTCTCCATGCCGGGCAGGCCCTTGAAGCCTTCGCCCGGAATGGCGCCGGGCACGATCGCGTTGACGCGGATGCCGTGCGGCCCCAGCGCGCGGGCGAGCTCCTTCACCAGCATGGTCTGCCCGGCCTTGGCGGCGCTGTAGTGCGGCAGGTTGCGCGGGGACTCCGCGTGCAAGGAGGTGGTGATCAGCATGCGGCCCTTGATCTTTCTTTCGACCATGTGCCGGCCCAGCTTCTGGGCGATGACGAAGGCGGCATCCAGGTTGACCGACAGCATGGCGCGCCACTGCTCCCAGGTCACTTGCAGCGCGGTTTGGGCTTCCTGTCGTTGCGGGCTGGCGCAATGCACGAAGATCGACACGCTGCCGAGTTTGCGCATCGCCTCGTCGGCGAGCTTCGCCGCGCCTTCGGCGGTGGTGAGGTCGGCCTCGGCGAGGTCGGCGCGGAACACTTGCGCGCCCTCGTGCTCGATGGCCTCGGCCATGGCGCGGCCGATGCCGCGCCCCGCGCCGGTGACGAGGGCCCGATCCCCCTCCAAGAAGCCCGGCATGCAACCAGTATCTGTCACAGCTTCTGCTAGACTGACCAGTCTAGTTCAATCAGCCCCGATGGCCGCCATCCACCGCGAACGCGTCCTGCGCGCCGCCACCAGCTCGTTCCTGGCGCGCGGTTACGGCTCGAGCGTCGACGACATCGCGCGCCGCGCGCGCGTCGCCAAGCAGACCGTCTACCAGCACTTCGCGAGCAAGGACGAGCTGTTCAAGGCGGTGGCGGAGCGACCTCGCCAAGCGCGTGCTGGTCGAGCTCGAAGGCGACGACGTGCGCGGCGGCCTGCTGCGCTTCGCGCTCGAGTACCGCAAACGCGCGCTCGGCGCCCAAGGCATCGCCACCTTCCGCACGCTGGTGCCGGAGGTGCCGCGCTTTCGCGCGCTGGCGCGCAACATGTACGCCAACACCGCGGGCGAGATGGTGCGCCGGCTGGCCGCGTTCCTGCAGGAGAAGCTCGAGCACGCCGGATCCCGAGTTCTCCGCCGAGATGCTGCTCTCCATGCTCACCGGCCACGACCGCCTGAAGCGGCTGTTCGCCGTTCCCCGGGGCGCCGAAAGCGAGGCCGCGCGCACCGCGCGCATCGTCGACCTATTTCTCAAGGCTCATCCATCATGAAGTTTCTCGTCGTGCTCCTCGCCACCGTGCTGGCCGCGTGTACCGACAGCGGCGCGAAGCAGCAGGAAAAGAAAGCCGCCAAGGACGCCGCGCCGGCGGCGGTGCCGGTGACCATCGTGCCGGCGGCGCCGCGCGAGGTGCCGGTCAGCTTCGAAGCGGTGGCGCGCACCGAAGGGTCGCGCGAAGTGCAGATTCGCGCGCGCGTGAGCGGCATCCTGGAGAAGCAGCTCTACAACGAGGGCGATGCCGTTGCCGCGGGAGCGCCGCTGTTCCGCATCGAGCGCGCGCCGTTCGAGATCGAGCTCGCCCAGGCGCGCGGGGTGCTCGCGCAGGAGGTCGCGCGCCGCGACCTGGCGCAGCAGGAAGCCGAGCGCCTGAAGGGCCTGGTGGAACGCCGCGCGATCAGCCAGAAGGAAGCCGACCAGGCCGCCTCGTCGTTGCAGACCACCGAGCGCCGCGGTGCAGATCGCGCGCGCGCGGCTGCGCCAGGCCGAGCTCAATCTTTCGTACACGGAGGTCAACGCGCCGATCGGCGGCATCACCGGGCGCGCGTTGCAATCCGTCGGCAGCCTGGTGGCGCCGAACGCCGATTCCGCGCTCCTGACCACGCTCACGCGCAGCGACCCGATCTGGGTGCGCTTCTCGCTTTCGGAAGCCGAGTTTTCCCGCATGCGCGGAAATGAGGCGATCGAGGTCAAGGTCGAGCTCGCCAACGGCAAGGAATACCCGCAGCCCGGCAAGCTCAACTTCGCCGGCTCCACCGTCGACGCGGCCACCGGCACGGTGCAGATGCGCGCCGAGCTGCCGAACCCGAAGCTCGAGCTGCTGCCCGGGCAGTACGTGCGCGTGCGCGTCCAGGCCGGCACGCAGCAGGCCTTCGTCGTGCCGCAAACCGCGGTGGCGCAGAACGAGACCGGACGCTTCGTCTGGGTTGCGGACGGTGACAAGGCGGTTCAACGCCAGATCCGCACCGGCAATTGGCTCGGCAGTGACTGGGTCGTCCTGGATGGCCTCAAGCCGGGCGACCGCGTGATCACCGACAACCTCGTGCGCCTGCGTCCGGGCGTGGCGATCGCGCAGAAATGAGCAAATTCTTCATTCACCGACCGGTGTTCGCCGGCGTGATCGCGATCGTGATCGTCCTCGCCGGCCTGCTGGCGGCGAAGCTGCTGGCGGTCGCGCAATACCCCGAGATCGCGCCGCCGACGGTGCTGATCACTACGTCGTACCCGGGCGCGAGCGCGGAAACGCTTTCGCGCACCGTCGCCGCGCCGATCGAGGAGCAGCTCTCCGGCGTGGAGAAGCTCTCCTACTTCAGCTCGACCTCGTCGTCGAACGGCAACCTGCAGGTCACGGTCACCTTCGAGCCCGGCACCAACGTCGACGCGGCGATCTTCGAGGTCAATAACCGGGTGCAGCGCGCGCTGCCGCGCCTGCCCGACGAGGTGCGGCGCAACGGCGTGATCGTGCAGAAGCGCTCGTTCGACATCCTGCTGGTGGTGTCGCTGGTGTCTCCCGGTAACCAGCGCGACACGCTGTTCCTGTCCAACTACGCCTCGATCAACCTGGTCGACGAGCTGAAGCGCCTGCCGGGCGTGGCCGACGTCACCATCTTCGGCGCGCGCGACTACTCGATGCGCGTCTGGATCAATCCCGAAAAGATGGCGCGCCTGGGCCTCACGCCGTCGGACGTCGCCGCTGCGCTGCGCGCGCAGAACGCGCAGTACGCCGCGGGCCGCATCGGCACCGAGCCGGCGCCGGCGGGCCAGAACATCGTTTACACCGTGACGGCGCAAGGGCGCCTGATCGAGCCGGAGGAATTCGGCGAGATCGTGGTGCGGGCGCAGGGACCGGGCGGGGTATTGAGATTGAAGGACATCGCCCGGCTGGAGCTGGGCGCGCTCAACTACGACACCTCGAACACGCTCGATGGCCAGCCGACCATCGGCATGGCGACCTACCTGCAGCCGGGCGCCAATGCCCTGGAAGTGGCGGCTTCGATCAGAAGCCGGATGACGGAGCTGCGCCCCGGCTTCCCCGAGGGCGTGGACTACGCGATCCCGTTCGACACCACCCGCTTCGTCGACGCCTCGATCAAAGAGGTGAACACCACCATCTTCGAAGCCGCGCTGCTGGTGCTGGCAGTCGTGTTCCTGTTCCTGCAGACCTGGCGCGCCACGCTGATCCCGATGATCGCGGTGCCGGTGTCGCTGATCGGCGCCTTTGCCGGACTGTGGCTGGTCGGCTTCTCCATCAATACGCTCACCCTGTTCGCGCTGGTGCTCGCCATCGGCATCGTGGTGGACGACGCGATCGTGGTGCTGGAGAACGTCGAGCGCCTGATGCGCGAGAACGGCATGGCGCCGTTCGAGGCGGCGCTGGAAGCGATGCGCGAGGTGTCGGGGGCGGTGGTCGCCATCGTGCTCGTGCTATGCGCCGTATTCATCCCGGTGGCATTCCTCGGCGGAATTGCCGGCCAGCTCTACCGCCAGTTCGCCGTCACGCTCACCTTCGCGGTGGTGATCTCCGGCTTCATCGCGCTCACGCTGACGCCGGCGCTGTGCGCGATCCTGATGAAGAGCGGACATCACGAATCGAGGATTTTCCGGCCGTTCAACCGCGGCTTCGCGTGGACCACGCAGCGCTTCCTCGGCGGCGTCAACCTGCTGCTGCGGCACCCGCTGCTTTCGCTGCTGAGTTTCGTCGCCCTCCTGGGTATCTGCGTATTCCTGTTTCTGCGCGTGCCCTCGAGCTTCGTGCCGTCGGAAGACCAGGGCTACATCTTCGGCAACATCCAGCTTCCCGACGGCGCCACGCTCGAGCGCACGCGCAAGGCGGCGGGCGAGCTCGCCAAGATCGCGCAATCCAACGCCGGCGTGCAGAACGTGATGGTGATCAACGGCTTCGACCTGCTCGGGGGCGGCAACAAGACCAACGCCGCCACCATGTTCATTCCGCTCAAGCACTGGGACGTGCGCAAGGACATGCCGGCGGCGGCCATCGCCGGCGACATCGCCGGACGCGGCCAGCAGCTGCGCGAAGGCATGGCGCTCGCGTTCAACCCCGCGGCGATCCGCGGCCTCGGCACGGCGGGCGGTTTCGAGCTCTACGTGCAGGCGCGCACCGATCCGAACGCGCAGCGCCTGTTCCAGGTCACCCAGCAGCTCCTGCAGGCGCTGCGCGAGCATCCGCAGCTCATCGGCATCAATTCGTTCTTCCGCCCGACCGTGCCGCAGCTGCGCGTCGAAGTGGATCGAGAGAAGGCCTTGTCTCTTGGGGTACCGGTGCAGGACGTGTTCGACGCGCTGCAGAGCACCATGTCGGCGCTGTACGTGAACGACTTCAACAAGTTCGGCCGCACCTACCGCGTGCAGATGCAGGCCGACGCGCCGTTCCGCGCGCAACCCGAGGATCTGGGCGCGATCTACGTGCGCTCGGCGACCACGCGCGAAATGATCCCGCTCAAGGCGCTGATCATCACCAGCAACGTGGTGGGCCCGGAGCAGCTCGAGCGCTTCAACGGCTTCGTTTCCGCGCGCGTGCTCGGCAACGGCCGTCCGGGCGTGTCCTCGGGCGAGGCGATTCGCGCGGTGGAGGAAACCGCCGCCCGGGCGCTGCCCGAGGGCTACCAGATCGCCTGGTCGGGCCAGGCGTTCCAGGAGAAGCGCACCGGCCGCGCCTCGGCCATCGCCTTCAGCCTCGCCATCGTCATGGTGTTCCTGATCCTGGCCGCGCTCTACGAGCGCTGGCTGCTGCCGTTCGCGGTGGTGATGGCGGTGCCGTTCGCCGTGGCCGGCGCGCTCGCCTTCGTCTGGACGCGCGGGCTGGAGAACGACATCTACTTCCAGATCGGCCTGGTGGTGCTGATTGGCCTCGCCGCGAAGAACGCGATCCTGATCGTCGAGTTCGCGCAGCAAGGCTTCCTCGAGGGCAAGAGCGCCGTCGAGGCCGCGCTCAATGCCGCGCGTCTGCGCTTCCGGCCGATCGTGATGACCTCGCTCGCCTTCGTGCTCGGCGTGATGCCGCTGATGCTGTCGACCGGGGCGGGCGCCGGCGCGCGCCGCTCGATGGGCACCGGGGTCGTCGGCGGCATGCTGCTCGCCACCTTCGTCGCCACGATCTTCATCCCGCTGTTCTTCGTGCTCGTCGCCCGGCGCAAAAAGGCGCCGCACGCCGACGCGGTGCACGCCCCGGCCGAATGAAGCGCGCGTTACTCGTTCTTCTCGTTTCCGGCTGCACGACCGTCGGGCCGGACTACAAGCGCCCGGAGATCGCGCTTCCCTGCGCACTTTCCCGCCGCGGCAGGCGATGCCGGCCAACCGGTGGCGTGCCGACTGGTGGACGCTTTACAGCGACGCGACGCTCAACGAGCTGATCGCCTCGGCGCGCGCCAACAACACCGACCTGCGCCTGGCCGCGGCGCAGCGTGCAGGAGGCCGAGGCGATGATTCCGCGAGGCGCGCGCGGCGCTGTTCCCGGAGGTCACCGGACAATTCACGCGCGACGCGCTCGCAAGCGTAGGCACGCTCACGGCGCCGGCGCCGGCCGCGGCCACCGCGCGCTCGAGCGCAACGAGCGCAGCCTGGTGGCCTCGACCACTTCGAGCTCGACTTCTGGGGACGCTTCGGCCGCGCGCGAACGAGGCCGCGCAGCGCCAACCTGCTTCGCTCGCAGATCGCGCGCGACGTGGTCGGCCTCACCATCGGCGGCGTCACCGCGCAGACCTATTTCGGCGCTGCGCTCGCTCGACGCGCAGATCGTGGTGCTCGAAAACACCATCCGTCTGCGCCGCGATTCGTTCGACCATCGCGCAGACGCGCGCTTCCGCTGGCCTCGCCCCGAGCTCGACGTGCACCAGGCGCAGGGCGCGCTGTCCGATGCGCTGGTGCAGCGCGCGAGGCGCGGCCGCACGCGCGCGCTGCTCGAGCGGCAACTCGCGCAGTTATCGGGAAAACTGGATCTGAAGTTGGCGGGCGGCAGATCTCTTCGCTTTGCCCAGTCCCTCCCACGCCGCCCGCCGGCATGCCCTCCAGCCTGCTCGAGCGCCGTCCCGACATCCGCGCCGCCGAGCAGAGCCTGATGTCCGCCAATGCCCAGATCGGCGTGGCACGCGCGGCGATGCTTCCCGTCGGTGACCCTCACGGGTTACTCTCGGCGGGCAAAGCGCCGCGGTCGAAGACATCGCTGGCAGCGGCATATGGGGACTGGGGATTGGCATGCCTCGCGCTCCGCTGTTCGACGCCGGGCGGCGAGAGGCGATCGAGGACCAAGCCCGGCGCGCGCTACCAACAGACGGTGGCGCAGTGGCAACGCTCGGTGGAAGGCGCGTTCCGCGAAGTCGCCGACGCGCTCGTCAACGTCGAGGAGATCGGCGCGTCCGAAGCGGACCTGCTGGCGCGCGTTCAGGCGGCGCGCAACGCGCTCGAGCTTTCGCGCATCCGCTACGAATCGGGCTACTCGCCCTATCTGGAAGTGCTGGACGCCCAGCGCACCGCCAACGACGCCGAGATCGCCTTCGTGCGCAACCGCCAGGCGCGCCTCGCCTTCACCGTCGACCTGATGCGGGCGCTCGGGGGCGGCTGGCAGCCGAACTAGGAAGAATTCAGGGACGGAGCCCTGACTGAACTAAAGCTTGTCGCCTGCGCCCGACTGCTGGGCAGCGTGTGCTTTACGTAATTCGGCGGATTTCCGGCGCAGCAGATAGGCCCACCCGGCGATGTTCAGCGCGCGGAAACGAGCCACGTAGCTTTCGTTACTGACCCTCTTGGCAGTATTGATAAGCGCTTTCGTGTCCACATTCGTTGGACGCGGAATTGGACGAGTAGTTGCCTAGTCACTAGGAGCGATACCACTGCCGCAGCTCGATCGGGTTGCCGTCGGGATCGCGGATCTCGGCGCGCGCATAATCCGGCCGCTTCATCGGACCCCACGCCGGCTCGACACCTTCCGCCTTGAGCGCGCTGAGCGCGGCGTCCATGTCCTCGACTTCCAGCGCGAGGCACTGCCAGCCCTGAGTCGAGCCTCGGCGCTGCGCGGAGCAATCGGCGCCTTCGCTTCCGGATAGCACATCACTTCAAGCGTGGTATCGCCGAGCTGGAGGTAGACGAGATCGAGCGGTCCCTGCGGGGTCTGCGGAATGCGCATGCGCTCGCGTTCACGAAAACCCAGCACGCCGATATAGAAGGCCACCGCACGCTCGGGCGCCGCGGTCAGCAGCTCGATATGGTCGATTCGCTTGAACAGCATTGCCTGATCAATCGATCTTGACGCTGGCGGCCTTGACGACCTTGGCCCACTTCACCACATCGTTGCGCAAGGCAGCGGCGAGCTGCTCGGGCCCGGCGCCGACGACCTCGGCGCCCTGCGCCGCGAACTTCTCCTTCACATCGGCGGCGCCAAGGCCCTTCGCCAGGACACCCCGCAATCTCGCGCCCACGTTCGCCGGCGTGCCGACGGGCGCGAACAGCGCGACCCAGAAGTCCGCGTCGTAGCCCTTCACGGTATCGCCTACCGGGGGCACGTCCGGCGCCACGGTGGTGCGCTTCAAGGTGCTTACACCGAGCGCGCGCAGCTTGCCCTCACGCACATGCGAGCGCACCGAGGGAACGCTGGCGAACGCCACCTGCACGCGGCCGCCCAGCATGTCGGTGAGGATCGCCGCCACGCCCTTGTAGGGCACATGCAGCATGTCCACGCCCGCCATGGTCTTGAACATTTCGCCCAGCAGGTGGTTGGTGGTGCCGTTGCCCGAGGAGCCGTAGTTGATCTGGCCCGGCTGCTTCTTCGCGAGCTCGATCAGGTCCTGCACCGAATGGGCCGGCACCGAGGGATTCACCACCAGCAGGAACGGCACGGTGGCGACCAGGGTCACCGGGTCAAAGTCCTTCACCGGATCGAAGCCCGGGTTCGCGTACAGCGTCGGATTGACGGCGTGCGCCGCGCTGATGGTGAACAGCAGCGTGTAGCCGTCGCGCGGCGCCTTCGCCGCCGCAGCGGTGCCGATATTGCCGCCGGCGCCGACGCGGTTCTCGACCACGAACTGCTGGGCGAGCTCCTGCGACAGCATCTGGGCAACCAGGCGCCCGAGGATGTCGTTCGCCCCGCCCGCGGCCTGCGGCACGATGATCGTCACCGGCCGGGCGGGATACTCCTGCGCGAGCGCCGCGCCCGCGAACGCCAGCAGGAATGCAAGTCGAAGAATCGCGCGCATGTTGATCAGCTCCTCCTTGGGTTTGAACATGCACCATGGTACCGGTGCCGGCCACCGAACTTTGGCGATAGCTGAAGGAGAGTTGGCGCGCCAGGTAAAGCGATTGGCGCGCCCTGGATCGCCGGAAATCGCACGGCGTCCCAGACTGGCGGCATGAAAATTTTCCTCGTGCTGCTCGACGTGCGGCGCGGCGCCACCCTCCCCCACTCGAAGGAGGTCCTATGAGGATCCAGGTGCAATGCCAGCGCGGCGAGCCGCGCACGTTCCGCCTCGGCGAGCGCTGGCTGCACGTGATCAGCGTGCTCGACCGCGCCGCGGAGAACTCGCTGCAGCGCTTCCGCCTGTTGGTCGCCGACGGCCGCGAGTTCGTCCTGCGCCACGACCCGCGCAGCGGCGACTGGCGGCTCGCCCGGGTCCACCCGCCCCGCAGCCGCTACCCGGAATGAAGAACTCTTGAGTAAAGTTACGTAATCAATCCGCAGGATTCAAGATGCGGCGCTGCTGGCTAGTACGTCGGCGGCCCGGCGACGAACACCTGCCACATCCACACCACGAAGCCCCAGCCGCTGACGATCAGCACGGCGAGGATCGGGGCCATGAAGACGGTGAGGAACAGCCAGGAGCGGAACTCCTCGGTGCGGCGCTGTTTTTCTTCTTGCGTCATTGTTTCGTCATGTCCGGCAGCCGGTGGGCGACGCCCTTGTGGCAGTCGATGCAGGTGCGCTCGCGCCCTGCGCGAGCCGGGTCGAATGGGCGTCGGCGGCGCGCTTGCTCTGGCGCGTGAAGTCCATCGCCTGGAATTCGTGGCAGTTGCGGCATTCGCGCGAGTCGTTGGCCGCCATGCGCTCCCACTCGCGGCCGGCGAGCTCCTTGCGTTTCTCGAGGAATTCCTCGCGCGTGTCGATGGTGCCGAAGATCCACCCCCAGACCTCCTTCGAGGCCTGCATCTTGCGCGCCATCTTGTAGGTCCAGTCGTGCGGCACGTGGCAGTCCGAGCAGATCGCGCGCACGCCAGAGCGGTTGGTGAAATGGATGGTGGGCTGGATCTCCTGGTAGACGTTGTCGCGCATCTCGTGGCAGGAGACGCAGAACTGCTCGGTGTTGGTGATCTCCATCGCGGTGTTGAAGCCGCCCCAGAAGATCACCCCGGCGACGAAGCCGCTGACGACCAGGAAGCCGAGGCTGTAGTACGCGCTCGGCCGGGTGACCGTGCGCCAGTAGCGGATCGCGAGGTCGCGCAGCCCGCCCTCCCTTACTTTTTCTTCGCCGCCGGCTTGGCGCGGATCATGGTCTCGACGTCGCGGAAGCGGCTCTTCACCGCCGGCGCGGCGCCGTCCATCTGCACCACGTGGCACTGCTCGCAGAAGTAGCGCCGCGGCGAGACGTCGGCGAGGAAGTTGCCGTCGCGATCGATGTAATGCGTGAGGCTGATCGGCGTGGCCTGGGTCTCGGGCGCGCGCGTGCGCGCGTGGCAGGTCATGCAGCGGTTGGCGAAGCGGTCGACCTGGTAGTTCTCGGTCTTGTGCGGGATGGTCGGCGGCTGCATCGCGTAGGAGCGCACGCGCTTGCGGTCGTCGTTCTCGGCGTTGACCAGCGGCGGGGTCTTCGGGTCCTGCTCGAAGCTCGTCCCCGGGCGCAGCGGGTCGTGCTGGGCCAGCGCGGTGGTGGCGAACAGCAGGAGCAATGCGAGGAGGCGCTTCATACCTTGACCACCTTGCAGGCGCACTTCTTGAAATCCGTCTGCAACGAAATCGGATCGGTCGCGTCCAGCGTCACCTTGTTGATGAGCTGGCTCGCGTCGAACCATGGCACGAAGATCACGCCGCGCGGCACCTTGTTGCGGCCGCGCGTCTCGACGCGGCTGCGCATGCTGCCGCGGCGCGAAACCACCTCGATCTCGTCGCCGCGGCGCACGCCGAGCGCCTTCGCGTCCTCGGGGTGCAGGTAGGTGACGGCGTTGGGGAACGCGAGGTGCAGCTCCGGCACGCGGCGCGTCATCGAGCCCGAGTGCCAGTGCTCGAGCACGCGGCCGGTGACCAGCCACAGCGGGTATTCCTTGTCGGGCTCTTCGGCCGCCGGCTCGTAGGGCAGCGCGTAGATGTAGGCCTTGTTGTCCGGGTTGCCGTAGAACTGGAAGCCGGTGCCGGGCTTCACATAGGGATCCTCGCCCTCCTTGAAGCGCCAGCGCGTCTCCTTGCCGTCGACCACCGGCCAGCGCAGCCCGCGCACCTTGTGGTAGGTGTCGAAGGGCGCGAGGTCGTGGCCGTGTCCGCGGCCGAATTTCGCGTACTCCTCGAACAGGCCCTTGTGCACGTAGAAGCCGAATGCCTTGGCTTCGTGGTTTTCATACTCCGCGTTCAACTGGGAGTTTGGATACTTGTCCACTTCCCCGTTGCGGAACAGCACGTCGAACAGGGTCTTGCCGCGGTACTCGGGCTTCTTCGCCAGCAGCTCGGCCGGCCACACCTCCTCCATCTTGAAGCGCTTGGAGAACTCCATGATCTGCCAAAGGTCGGAGCGCGCCTCGCCCGGCGCGTTGACCAGCTGCTGCCAGAAGGCCGTGCGCCGCTCGGCGTTGCCGAACGCGCCTTCCTTCTCCACCCACATGGCGCTCGGCAGGATCAGGTCGGCGCCCGCGGTGGTGACGGTCGGGTACACGTCGGAGACGACGACGAAGTTGTCGGGATTGCGAAATCCCGGCCAGGTCTCCTGCGCCGAGTTGGCGCCGGCCTGCACGTTGTTGGTGGTCTGCGTCCAGTAGCAGTTGAGCTGGCCGTCCTTCAGCATCCGGCTCTGCAGCACGGCGTGGAAGCCCGGCTTCTCCGGGATGGTGCCGGCGGGCAGCTTCCAGATCTCCTCGGTGATCGCGCGGTGCTTCGGGTTCATCACCACCATGTCGGCCGGCAGGCGGTGCGAGAACACGCCGACCTCGCGCGCGGTGCCGCACGCCGAGGGCTGGCCGGTGAGGGAGAAGGGGCTGTTGCCCGGCGTGGAGATCTTGCCGGTGAGCAGATGCAGGTTGTAGACCATGTGGTTCGCCCACACGCCGCGCGTGTGCTGGTTGAACCCCATGGTCCAGAACGACATCACCTTGATCTTCGGGTCGGCGTAGAGCTGCGCCAGGCGGCGCAGCCGGTCGGGCGCCAGGCCCGAGAGCTTGGACACCGTGTTCACGTCGTACTTCGCGACGAACTTCGCGAACTCGTCGAAGCCGATCGGCTTGAAGCCGCCGGCATCGGCGGCGTTCTTCGCCTTTTTCTGCAGCGCGTGCTCGGGCCGCAAGCCGTAGCCGATGTCGTCGTTGCCCAGGCGGAACGCGACGTGCTTGGTTACGAAGTCGCGGTTCACGGCGTTGTTCTGGATGATGTAGTTGGCGATGTAATTCAGGATCGCGAGGTCGGTCTGCGGCCGGAAGGTGAGCGGCAGGTCGGCGAGCTCGTAGCTGCGATGCTCGAAAGTGGAAAGCACCGCCACCTGAACGTGCGGGTGGCCGAGGCGCCGGTCCGCGACCCTTCCCCACAGGATCGGGTGCATCTCCGCCATGTTCGAGCCCCACAGCACGAACGCATCGGCATGCTCGATGTCGTCGTAGCAGCCCATCGGCTCGTCGATGCCGAAGGTGCGCATGAAGGCGACCGCCGCGCTCGCCATGCAGTGGCGCGCGTTGGGATCGATGTTGTTGGAGCGAAAGCCGGCCTTCATCAGCTTGACCGATGCATAGCCCTCCCAGATGGTCGACTGGCCGGACATGAACATGCCGACCGAGGACGGTCCTTTCTTCTTGAGCGCCGCCTTCCATTTCTGCGCCATGATGTCGAAGGCCTGGTCCCAGCTGACCGGCGTGAACTCGCCCGCCTTGTCGTAGCGGCCGTTCTTCATGCGCAGCAGCGGACGCGTCAGCCGGTCCTCGCCGTACATGATCTTCGAGAGGAAGTAACCCTTGACGCAGTTGATGCCGCGGTTCACCTCGGACTGCGGATCGCCGTGGGTGGCCACCACCTGGCCGTCCTTCACCGCCACGTTCACGCCGCAGCCGACCCCGCAGAAGCGGCAAGGCGCCTTGGACCATTTCAGCTTGGTGGCGGCCGCATCGGTGACGATGTTCTGGCCGAGAACGGGGAGCGCAACGGCGCCGCCGGCGGCGCCGGCGGAACGAATCATGAACTGGCGGCGGGACACTTTCTGAGTCATTGCACCACCTTAGGGCGAGTTCAGCGCGCCAGTTTGATGCAGATCAAACCGCTAGGCCAGCCCGGCCTTTACTCGTTTCGCTGCCAGGCGCTCGCGGCTCTTGGCCGTTTCGACCACGAAGCGCACGTGCTTGCCCCGCCCGCACTGCTCCACCGGGTCGTGCACGGTGAATTCGAACGTCACTTTGCGGCGGTCGACTTCCACGACCTTGGCAGAAATCTCCACCGTCAGACCCAACGGCGTCGCGGCCAGGTGGTCGATCGACACATGGGCGCCGACCGAATCCTCGCCTGGATCGAGGTGCGCGAGCAAAAAGTCGCGGCAGGCGTATTCGACGTCGCTCACCATGCGCGGCGTGGCGTAGACCATGCCTTCCTTGCCCATGAAGCCGATGCAACGTGCTTCATCGACCGTGACGGATTTCTTCAGCTCGAGGCCGGCTTTCAGCGACTGCTTCATGGCGCCTTATACCCTGCGCGCTCGACCGCTTTTTTCATCGTGGGCACATCGGCCCTCGCGGGATCGTAGGTGACCCTGGCGCTCGCGTGCGCGAGCGAGACATCGACCTGCTGCACCCCGGGCACGCCCGAGAGCATGCGCGTCACGCTCTTCACGCAGCCCTCGCAATCCATTCCCTCGACCTTCAGCTCGACGGTTTCCATTGCCGGATTCTAAAGCTTGACGCGCCGCAGCCGCAGCGCGTTGCTCACCACCGACACCGAGCTCATCGCCATCGCCGCACCGGCGAAGATCGGCGACAGCAGCAGCCCGAAGAACGGATAAAGCACGCCGGCCGCCACCGGCACGCCGAGCGCGTTGTACAGGAAGGCGAAGAACAGGTTCTGCTTCACGTTGCGCATGGTGGCGCGCGACAGCCGCATTGCCTTGGCGATGCCGCGCAGGTCGCCCTTCACCAGGGTCACGCCGGCGCTCTCGATGGCGACGTCGGTGCCGGTGCCCATGGCGATGCCGACGTTCGCCTGCGCCAGCGCCGGGGCGTCGTTGATGCCGTCGCCCGCCATGGCGACCACGTGGCCCTTGGCCTGCAACGACTTGACGTGCTCGGCCTTGTTCTCCGGCAGGACGCCGCCCACCACGTCGTCGATGCCGAGCTGCGCGCCGACGGCGGCGGCGGTCTGCTGCGCGTCGCCGCTCAGCATCACCAGCCGCACGCCCAGGGCTTTCAGTGCCGCCACCGCCTCCGGCGTGGTTTCCTTGATCGGGTCGGCGACCGCGATTACCGCGCTCACGCGACCGTCGACCGCGGCGTAGATCACCGTCTTGCCCTGCGCGCGCAGCGCGTCGGCGCGGCCGAGCAGGCTGTGCGGGATGCCCGCGGCCTGCATGAAGCCGGTGCTGCCGACGGCGACCTGGCGCCCGCCCACGCTGCCCACCGCGCCCTGCCCGGTGGCAGTGAAGAAATCGACGACCGGCGACAGCCGGATGCCGCGCGCTTCCGCCGCGCCGACCATCGCCTGCGCCAGGGGATGCTCGCTCGCGCGCTCGACGCTCGCCACGAGCTGCAGGGCAGTCGCTTCGTCGATGCCCTCCGCGACCAGGTCGACGAGCTGCGGACGGCCGAGGGTCAGCGTGCCGGTCTTGTCCACCACCAGCGTATCGACGTCGCGCAGCTTCTCCACCGCCTCGGCGTTGCGGAACAGGATGCCGTTGATGGCGCCCTGCCCCATCGCCACGGTGATGGAGATCGGCGTGGCGAGCCCGACGGCGCACGGGCAGGCAATGATCAGGACCGCGACCGCGTTCACCAGCGCGTAGACCAGGCGAGGCTCGGGCCCCCACACGCCCCATACGACCGCGGTGAGCACGGCGATGGCGATCACCGTCCCGACGAAGTAGGTGGCGACCACATCGGCCAGCCGCTGCACCGGCGCGCGCGTGCGCTGCGCCTGCGCGACCATGTGCACGATGCGCGCGAGCAGCGTATCGGCGCCGACGCGTTCGGCGCGGATCACGAGCGAGCCGGTGGCATTGATGGTCGCGCCGGTGACGCGCTCGCCCGGCTTCTTCGGCACCGGCACCGGCTCGCCGGTGATCATCGATTCGTCCACGTTGGACGTGCCCTCGAGCACCGTGCCGTCGACGGGCACCTTCTCGCCGGGGCGCACGCGCAGCTTGTCGTCGATCTTGATCTCGCTCAGATTCACTTCCGTTTCCCGGCCGTCGGGCGCGATCCGTAGCGCCGTGGCGGGCGCGAGGGAAAGCAGCTGGCGGATCGCCTGGCTGGTCTGCCCCATGGCGCGAAGCTGCATCACCTCGCCGACCATCACCAGCGTGACGATGACCGCGGCCGCCTCGAAGTAGGCGCCGACCTCGCCGGTCTCGTGCATGAGGAACTCGTGCGGGAAAAGGCCGGGCGCGAGCACCGCCACCACGCTGTAGCCGTAGGCGAGGGCGACGCCCAGGCCGATCAGCGTATACATATTGGGACTGCGGTTCTTGAGCGAGAGCCAGAACTTGCGGAAGAACGGCCAGCCGCCCCACAGCACCACCGGCGTAGCGAGCGCGAGCTCGAGCAGCTGGTGGCTCCTGCCCCAGCCGAGCATCGGCGCCATGGCGATGAGCGCCAGCGGCGCGCTCAGCGCCGCGCTCACCCAGAGCCGCCGAGTGAGGTCGCGCAGCTCGCTATCGTCCTCTTCCGCGCCCTCCATCGGCACCAGCGCCATGCCGCATTTCGGGCACGAGCCGGGGCCGACCTGGACGATCTCCGGGTGCATGGGACACGTGTATTGAGCGCCCTCCTTGACCGGCGCGGGCGCCGCTTCTTTTCCGAGGAACTTCTGCGGGTCCGCCTTGAAGGCATGGACGCAGTGCTGCGAGCAGAAGTGGTAGGTCTTGCCCTGATAGTCGACGTGCCCGGCGGCCGTCGCGGGGTCGACCGTCATCCCGCAGACGGGGTCTATCGCCATGCGGCGATGCTACTTCGCGGCGCGGCGCGCCGCCATCCGCGCGCCGAGCTCGGCACGCTCCTCCGCTGCTAAGGCCTCGCGCGCGAAGGGCAGCACGAGCTGCGCCTCGCGGTCCATGTGGCGGCGGTACAGCCAGGCGAAGCGCTCGGCTTCGCCGGCATCGATGCCGGCGCCTTCCCGTCGCGTGGCGACTGCGCTCAGCGCGTCACGCAGGCGGCGCCACTGCGCCTCTACCGTCGCGTGCTCGCGCTCCAGCTCGTCGATGGCGGCGGCCACTTCGATGCGTCCGAGCGCAGCGGCGCGCGCGCGCAGCAGCGGAAACACATCTACGTCCTCGTCACGCTGATGCTGCGCGCCCGCAGTCTCGAAGTAGCGCAGCACCGCTTCGGCATCCGACTCCGGCGGCGCGGTCCGGCGCGCCGGCCGCAGCGCGTTGCGCGAGCTTCTCCAGCGCCTGGAGCTGCTGCTCGATGCGGGCATGGCATGCCTGCAGGTCCTCGAGCGACTCGTCAGGCTTCATACAGGTCTTCCCAGTGCACGACCGAATCGGGCGTGCTCTCCAGCATGCGCTCGATGAGCTGTACGTGCTCCTGCTCGTCGGCGGCCATCTCGCGCGCCAGAGCGCGCAGCGCCGGGTCATCCGCGGTGACCAGCACGTGCTCGAAGAACGCCTGCGCGCGCTTCTCCGCGCCCAGGGCAATGCGCAGCGCGTGCTGCGGCGTCATCAGGCGAAACACCAGCTCGCGCGCCGCGCTTTCCGGCGCCGCATCGCCAAGCCATTTGTAGTCGCGGCTTGCCAGCGGCGGCAGGGCGACTCCCTCGGTGCGGCGCTCGAGCGCGTCCAGGTGTCCCTTTTCCAGGGCGGCGAGCCCGGCGAACAGCTCGGCCAGGTCCTCGTTCGATTCGTCGCGCATGCGCTCGGCGAGCTCGGCGTAACGCTCGGCGGCCTCGCGCTCGATCGCGATGGCGTGCACATACAGCTCGGCGATGGAAGCGATGCGGCTCATGCGAGCTCGGCGCAGATCGCCTCGAAGTTGAGGCGCGCGTCGGCGCTTTTGAGCACGTAATGGCGATCGGGCGCCATGCCGCGCTCCGCCAGCCAGCGCCGCGCGCAGCCGTCGGCGCAGCCATCGAGCGCGACCAGCGGGAAACGCGCCTTCGGCTCGAGCCGCGGCGTGCCCAGCCAGGCGGTCTCGGCGATCCCGGCCTGCTCGATGAGCGCCGCCACGTCGCGCGCCGCCTGCCCATGGGCCTCGCAGCCTTGGCAGGCGTAGACCACCGGCAGGGCGCGAACGCGGGTCACCGTTGAGCGGCCAGGCGAGTGAGCAGATCGGCGTGGGCGGCCTCTGCGGCCGCCATTTCCAGCGCCAGCGCGCGCACCACCGGGTCGGGCGCCGTGCGCGCGGCGTGCTCGAAGAAGGCGCGCGCGTCCTTCTCGGCGCGCAGCGCGATGTCCAGCGGGTCGCGCCCGTCCATGCGCCAGCTGTGGTCGGCGGTGAGCTCGGGCAGCTCCAGCCCCGCGCTTTCGCGCGTCAGGTCGGCGAGGCGGCGCGCCTCGGCTTGCGCCAGCGCGCGAAAAAGCGCCGCCGCCCGCTCGTCCTGCTGCGCCATGCGCTCGGCGAGCTCGGCATAGCGCCGCGCGGCCTCGCGCTCGGTGGCGATGGCGTGGACGTAGAGCTCGGCCTCGAAGGCGCTGTTCACCGCACGACCAGCGTGGGGATGTCCGTGTGCGTCAGCACGTCGATGGTCTGGCTGCCATGCACCAGGCGCGAAAGCCCGGTGCGGCCATGCGAGCCCATGATGATCGCGTCGCAGCCGTGGACCTTGGCGGCATCGACGATCGCTTCCCACGGCCGGTTGCCCTGCGCGTAGTGCGTGCGGAACTCGAGCTTCGCCGCGCGCGCCTTGTCCGCGGCGGGCGCCAGGATGCCGTTGGCGATCTTCTCGGAGCGGCGCGCGTGCTCCGCAAGGGAGACCACGCGGCCGGCGAGTGCCTCGCCTTCGCCGGGCAAGTCGTACTCCGGCACCGCGGTGAAGAAAGTGACCTTCGCGCCGACGTCGCGCGCGAACTGGATTCCGGCCACGACCGCCTTCTCGGCGATCGGCGAGCCGTCGGTGGGGATCAGGATGTGTGTGTACATGTACCTACTGTAGGAGCCTCGCGACGCCTCCCCTTGATGCAGATCAAAAGGCGCGACGGCCGCTGCGAGAAGCGCTTCGCTGTCGACTGCCGGCATCGTCACCCGATAGCCGGGCAGCTAGGTTCCCGCCCAGCGATCGCCGAGCCCGACCGGCTGCGGCGCGAGGCTGACGATGCGGCTGAACAGCTGGTCGAAATCGCTTTCCTGCATGCCGGCGATCGGATCGCGGTTCGCGGCGAACGCGGCGTCGATGGCTTTCCAGTCCTCGGGTAGCAGGTGGCGCTCGGCGAGCGGCAGGAGCTGCTGCTCTTCCTTGCGCATGTGCTTCCAGTGGAACTCGGCATAAGCCTCGACCGCCTGCTTGAATTCGCGTGCCCGGGCCGGCCAGCCTTCCTCGAGCAATAGCAGGGCGCGCTCGAGCTCGCGGATCAGGCGCGCGCCCTCCTCGTGCTCGGCCTGCAGCTCTTCCACCAGCAAGCGCGCCTCGGGCGCCCGCGCCACGAGGCGCGCGAACAGATGCTCGTCCTCCTTCGGATGGTGCAGCTGTTCCGGATATTCGTCGATGTAGCGCACGATGCTGCGCAGCACCTGGAAAGGCGGGCGCGCAGTCGCGTCGTGCGCCATGCGCGCGAGCTCCTTCAGCGCCTGCAGCACTGCGGAGATCGAGCGATGCTCGCTCTTCAGGACGGCGATGGCTTCTTTCATGATTTGGCTCCGGTGTGGATGGCGATGCGCGCGAACAGGGTCTCGACCTCGGCGCCGCGCACCCCGGCGATCGGGTCGGTGTTGGCGGCGAACGCCGCGCCGATGGCGCTCCAGTCGTCCGCGTCCAGGTAGCGCTCGGCGAGCGGCAGAAGCTGCTCCTCTTCCTTGCGCATGTGCTGCCACTCGAACTCGGCGTAGCCGTCGACCGCCTGCTGGAATTCGCGCCGGCCGCCGGGCCAGTCCTCCTCGAGGAACAGCAGCGCGCGCTCCACCTCCCGGATCAGGCGCGCCCCCTTGTCATGCTCCGCGTGCAGCTCCTCGATCAGCGGCCGCGTCTGCGGCGCGCGCAGCACCAGCCGGGCGAAGAGGTGTCGGTCCTCCTTCGGGTGGTGCAGCTGCTCGGGAAATTCGTCGATATAGCGCACCAGGCTGCGCAGCGCCTGGAAAGACGGCCGCACGCTCGTGTCCTGCGCCCGCCGCGCCAGGTCCTTCAGTGCCTGCAGCACCGCGGAAATCGAGCGGTGCTCGCTTTTGAGGATGGCAATCGCCTTTTCCACGCTTTCCTCCCTATAGACAAAGAATGGTCTGCTCGACGCCGTGGGCGATGCCCCAGGCGCCGAGGCCCACGAGCACCAGTCCGGCGCCGCGCCGCAGGCGATGGAGGTGCGCCCATTGCCGCAGGCGTGCGGCGGCGACGCCGGCGACCAGCAGCCAGGGCAGCGTGCCCACGCCGAATGCGGCCATCGCCAACGCGCCTTGCGCGGCGCCGCCGGCGAACACCGCGGCGAGCAACGCGCCATAAACCAGCCCGCAAGGCAACCAGCCCCACGCCATGCCGGCGGCGAAAGCCGGCGGCAGCCCGCGACCCCGCAGCAGGCGGGCGGCAATCGGCTGCAGGCGCCGCCAGAGGGGCATTCCGAACTTTTCCAGCAGCGGCAGCGGCAAGCCGCGGCCCGTCAGGTGAATTCCCACCAGCGTGACGAAGACGCTGGAAACAACGAAGAGCATGGCCTGTGCCGGAAACACGGTGGCGGCATAGGCGCCGGCGCTGCCGAGCGCACCGGCCGCGGCGCCGGCCGTGGCGTAGCTCGCGATGCGGCCGAAGTTGAACGCGAGCTGCCGGGGCCACAGCTGCTCCTTCTGCAGGAGGGAAAAGCCGGCGCTGATGCCGCCGCACATGCCGGCGCAGTGCAGCCCGGAGGCAAGGCCGGCGACCAGCAGGGCGAAAGGCAGCGCAAGCTCGCTCATATCACCTTCGAGTAGCTGGCGCGCTCGCGGCGCCTGGCGCAGGTAGCGGTCGAACACCATGGCGATCGGGCGCACCAGCAACCGGCCTTTCGGCGTCACCAGGATCCAGTCCGGGCCGATCTCCACCAGGCCGTCGGCGACGAGCGGACGCAGCGCCGCCAGCTCCTCGGCGAAATACGGTTCGGAAGTCGATCAGGTGCGCAAGCTCGATCGCCTCGATCGAGACGCGGAAATCGCACATCAATGCCTGGATCACGGCACGGCGCGCGAGGTCGTCGGCGGTGAGCTCGGTGCCGCGCATCACCGGCAGCCGGCCGGCGTCGAGCGCCTCTTCATAGCGCGCGAGGTCCTTCAGGTTCTGGTAGTACGCCGGGCCGATCTGGCCGATCGCCGACACGCCCAGGCCCAACAGGTCGCCGCCCTGCGTCGAGTAGCCCTGGAAGCTGCGGCTGAGCTGGCCGCGCGCCTGCGCCGCGGCGAGCTCGTCGTCCGGCCGCGCGAAATGGTCCATGCCGATGTAGAGGTAGCCGGCGCGCGTGAGCCGGCCGATGGCGAGCGTCATCAGCTCGAGCTTGACCTCGGCCGACGGCAGCTCGGCCTCGACGATGCGCCGTTGCGGTTTGAACAGCTTCGGCAGGTGGGCGTAGCTGTAGAGCGCGATGCGGTCGGGGTCGAGGCGCAGCACCTCGTCCAGCGTGCGGTTGAAGCTGTCGAGCGTCTGCTTCGGCAGCCCGTAGATCAGGTCGAGGTTGACCGAGCGCAGCCCGCAGGCGCGCGCCTCCTCCATCACGCGCTGCGTGAGCTCGACGCTCTGCACGCGGTGCACCGCCTTCTGCACCGCGGGGTCGAAGTCCTGCACGCCGAGCGAGACGCGGTCGAAGCCCAGGTCGGCGAGCCACGCCATCAGCCCGGGCTCGGCGCTGCGCGGGTCGATCTCGATCGAGAACTGCGAGCGCGGCGCGCGCGGCAGCTGCGCCTCGATCGCGTGCACCAGCGCCGCCATTTCATCGCGCGCGAGGAAATTCGGCGTGCCGCCGCCCCAGTGCATTTCGTGGAGCGCGCGGTTTTCGCCCACGAGCGGCGCGAGAAGCGCCAATTCCTTCTCCAGGTACTGGATATACTTGGCCGATCTCGCGCGGTCGCGGGTCACGATCTTGTTGCAGCCGCAGTAGTAGCAGAGCGTGCCGCAGAACGGCAGATGCACGTAGAGCGAGAGCGGCTGGCTGAAGCCGCCGATGTTGCGCCGGGCGAGCGACTGGCGCAGCTCGGGCTCGCTGAAGGCCTCGACGAAGCGGTCGGCGGTCGGGTACGACGTGTAGCGCGGTCCGCTCACGTCGTACTTGCGGATGAGGACCGGGTCGATGACCAGCTCTGAAGCGGGGTAATGCATAGGGGGCACTATGGGCGCGGACGAGGGACGCGCTTTGACTTCGGTCAAAAGAAGCATCATTCGCCATCCCGCGGTGGTCGGCGCGGGCGCGGCCGCGCTCGCCGCGCTGCTCGGCCTCAATGCGGTGGCCTTCGTGCGCGGGCTGGAATCGCCCTGGCTGCTCGGCGCGCGTGGTGATCGCCGACATGCTGGTGATCGGCGCCGGCATCATCGTCGCCGCGCGCGAGGTGCTGGTCGCCGAGCACCGCACCGAGGCGAGCGAGGCGCAGCTCGCGGTGATCGTCGATTCGGCGATGGACGCCATCATCACGGTCGACGCGGCGCAGAACATCCTCCTTTTCAACCGCGCCGCCGAGCAGATCTTCCGCTGCCCGCGGCGCGAAGCGCTGGGCGGCCCGCTCGAGCGCTTCCTCCCGCCGCGCTTTCGCGCCGCGCACCGCGGCCACATCGAGCACTTCGCGCGCACCGGCGTCACCAGCCGGCGCATGGGCGACGTCACCACGCTGTGGGGCCTGCGCGCCGACGGCGAGGAGTTCCCGCTGGAGGCCTCGATCTCGCAGAGCGGCGAGGCCGGCGAGCGCTACTACACCGTGATCCTGCGCGACATCACGCTGCGCAAGCAGGCCGAGACCGAGGCCGCGCGCATCCGCGGCGAGCTGGGCGAGGCGCAGACGCGCCTTGCGGCGATCGTGGACTCGGCGATGGACGCGGTGATCACCGTCGACGAGGAGCAGAAGATCGTGCTCTTCAACCGCGCCGCCGAGCAGGTGTTCGGCGTGCGGCGCGAGGCCATGCTCGGCACGCCGCTCGACCGGCTGCTGCCGGCGCGCTTTCGCGGCGCGCACCGCGGCCACATCGAGGCCTTCGGCAGCACCGGCGTCACCAGCCGGCGCATGGGCGACGTCACCACGCTGTGGGCGCAGCGCCCGGACAGCGGCGACGAATTTCCGATCGAGGCCTCGATCTCGCAGGCGGTGGAAAGCGGCAAGCGCTACTACACCGTGATCCTGCGCGACATCACGCTGCGCAAGCAGGCCGAGGACGCGTTGCGCCAGTCGCAGCGCGAGCTGCGCGAGCTGTCGGCGCGCGTGCTCGAAGCGCGCGAGGAGGAAAAGGCGCACATCGCGCGCGAGCTGCACGACGAGCTCGGCCAGCTGCTCACCGCGCTCAAGATGGACCTGGGCTGGCTGCGCGAGCGCCTGCCGGATGCCGAGCTGGCGCAGCGCGCCGCCGAGATGGGCGCGCTGCTCGACCGCACGGTGAGCGCGACGCGCCGCATCATGGCGGACCTGCGGCCGATGATGCTCGACGACCTCGGCCTCGGCGATGCCGCCGCCTGGCTGGTGGACGACTTCGCCAAGCGCTCGGGCATCGCCTGCCGCATCGAGCTGGCCGAAGACCTCGAGGAGGTCTCCAAGGCCGTGGCGACCGCGGTGTACCGCGCGATCCAGGAGTCGCTCACCAACATCGCGCGCCACGCCGGCGCCAAGAACGCGTGGGTAAACGTGGCGATGGACGAGGGCGCGCTGCAGGTCGAGGTCGAGGACGACGGCCGCGGCATCGCGGCGGCGGACCTCGCCAAGGCGCGCTCGCTCGGCCTGCGCGGCATGCGCGAGCGCATCAGCTTCCTCGGCGGCTCGCTCGAGATCGGCCGCGCGCCGCGCGGCGGCACACGGGTGCGGCTGCGCGTGCCGCTGCGCGGCCTCGCCGGCCTGACCGAGGCCGCATGATCCGCGTCCTGCTGGTGGACGACCACAGCATCGTGCGCGACGGGCTGAAGCGCATCCTCGCGGCGACCACCGACCTGCAGGTGGCGGGCGAAGCGGCGAGCGGCGAGGCCGCGCTCGCGCTGGTCAAGGCCAACGACTACGACGTCGCCATGCTCGACATGTCGATGCCCGGCCTGTCCGGCATCGACCTCATCAAGCGCCTCAAGCTGGAAAAGCCCAAGCTGCGCATCCTGGTGCTCTCGATGCACGGCGAGCAGCAGTACGCGGCGCGCGCGCTGAAGGCCGGCGCTGCGGGCTACCTCAACAAGGACAGCGCCTCCGAGCTGCTGCTCGGCGCACTGCGCAAGATCGCCGCCGGCGGCGTGCACATCGGCGAGGCCGCCGCCGCTTCCCTGCTGCAATCGGGCGACAAACCTGCCCACGAAGCCCTGTCCGACCGCGAATTCGAGGTGCTGCGGCTGCTGGTCGACGGGCTCGGCCCGACCGAGATCGGCGAGCGCCTGCACCTCTCGGTGAAGACCGTCAGCACGCACAAGACGCGCATCCTGGAAAAGCTCAACGTCCGGAGCACCGCCGAGCTGGTGCGCTACGCGCTCGAGCACCGGCTGGTCTAGGAATATTCCTACAGCTGTATCGCGGCGTCCGACGACAGACCCGGCGCAGCGGGGCCCGGATACTCGGCGCGTGAAGATATTCCTGGTGGAAGACTCGTCGCTGCTGCGCGGGCGCCTCGAAGCCATTCTCTCGGCCATCCCCGGCATGCAGACCGTGGGTCACGCCAGCGGCGCCAAGGAGGCGGTGCAGGCGATCCTCGCCGCGCGCCCGGACGCCGTGGTGCTCGACATCCACCTCGCCGAGGGCAACGGTTTCGACGTGCTGCGTGCGCTGCGCGCGGCGGCGTTTGCGCCGGCGATCTACGTGCTGACCAACTATCCGCTCGACGGCTACCGCAAGATGGCCGAGCGCCTCGGCGCGCGCGGCTTTTTCGACAAATCCCACGACATCGACCGGCTGCGCGACGCCCTCGCCACCGGCAAATAGGAAAGCGCCTACCCCGAATATCAGCCGGCGCCGATAGGGCGCCGCGCGGCGCGCCGGCACACTGCCGTCATGCAAATTTTTCTGGTTGAAGACTCTGTTCCGGTCCGCGCCCGGCTCGCCGCCATGCTCGACGCCATTCCCGGCGCGAGCGCTGATCGGCGAGGCCGCCGACGCCGACGCGGCGATCCGCGACATCCTCGCCACCCGTCCCGACGTCGTCATGCTCGACCTCGGCCTCGCCGGCGGTACCAGCGGCTTCGACGTGCTGCGCGCAGTGCGCCCGCAGGCGCCCGAAATCGACTTCTACATGCTGTCCAACCACGCCGCCGATCCCTACCGCCAGCTCGCGGAGCGGCTCGGGGCCTGCGATTTCTTCGACAAGAGCCGGGAACTCGATGCGCGTGCGCGCAGCTCATCGCGCAGCGCGCCGCCGGCAAACAGTAAAGGGAGACGCCATGCCAGCCGTGATCGCCATCAAGACCGCCGAGCGCTTCAAGCCCGCCGCCGCCAAATTCGAGGTGAGCTGCGCGAGCTGCAACCTGCGCGAGCTGTGCCTGCCCGGCGCGCTGTGCATGGAGGACCTCGAGCGCGTCGAGAACATCGTCTACGCCCGCCGGCGCGTGAAGCGCGGCGAGGTGCTGTTCAACGGCGGCGCCGAGTTCAACGCGGTGTACGCGATCCGCAGCGGCTTCTTCAAGTCGAGCGTGCTCGACGGCGAGGGGCGCGAGCAGGTCACCGGCTTCTTCATGGGCGGCGAGCTGATCGGCCTCGACGGCCTGGGCTCGGGCAGCTACAACGGCACCGCGATCGCGCTGGAGGACAGCGAGGTGTGCGTGCTGCCCTACGCGCTGATCGAGCAGATGGCGCGCGAGGTGCCGGCGCTGCAGCGCCGCCTGCACGCGGTGCTGGCGCGCGAAATCGTGCGCGACCACGGCGTCATGCTGCTGCTGGGCTCGATGCGCGCCGAGGAGCGTCTCGCCACCTTCCTGCTCGGCCTCTCCAAGCGGTTCGTGCGCCGCGGCTACTCGGCGTCGGACTTCCACCTGCGCATGACGCGCGACGAGCTGGGCAGCTATCTGGGCCTGAAGCTCGAGACCGTCAGCCGCCTGTTCTCCCAGTTCCAGGCCGCGCGGCTGATCGACGTCGAGCAGAAGCACGTGCGCATCCTCGACATCCCCGGCCTCGAGCGCGTGCTCGCGGCCAAGCATTGATTCCACGGAGGCAACCCATGTTCAAGCACATCCTGATTCCCACCGACGGTTCGGCGGTCGCCGCCAAGGCCGTCAAGGCCGGCCTCGAGCTCGCCAAGCAGTCGGGCGCCAAGGTCACCGGCTTCTATGCCGTCGAGCCGCTGCCGGCGCACCTGTACGGCGAGGGTTACGTCGCCGACAAGCAGATGGTCGCGGAATTCGAGAAGCGCCACCGTGCCAACGCCAAGAAGCACGTCTCCGCCCTCGGCCGCGCGGCGCTCAAGGCGGGCGTGCCGTTCGAGGCGCTGGTGCAGACCGCGCGCACGCCTTACGAAGGCATCGTCGACGCGGCGCAAAAACGCAATTGCGACCTGGTCCTCATGGCCTCGAACGGGCGCCGCGGCCTGGCGCGCTTCACGCTCGGCAGCGTCACCGACAAGGTGATCCAGCTCTCGAAAGTGCCGGTCCTGGTGTACCGCTAGACGCCGAACGCCCGCACCACGGCAAAGTAGACGAGCAGGCTCAGGATGTCCTGAATCACGGTGGCGAGCGGGCCGCTGCCGAAAGCCGGATCGCGGCCGCTGCGCGCGATCCACCAGGGCAGAAGCAGGCCGAGGACGGCCGCCATGCTGCCGGCAAAAAGGATCGCCGTGGCGACTGCGGCGGCGAGCCTCACGTCGCCGAACACGAGCCAGATCGGAACCAGGCTTGCCAGGCCCAGCACGGCGCCGAGCAGCATGCCGGTGCGCAATTCGCCCGCCAGCAAGTGCACGATGCCCGCGCGCGTCAGCGACAGCCGACGCACCGCGATCGCCTCGCTCTGCGTGCCGATGGCGTCGGCGAGGTAGACGATGCCCGGGACGAAGAACGCCACGGTCAGGCTGGCGCGCAGCGTGGCTTCGAAGCTCGCCATTGCCGCCGTGGCGATTGCGCTGCCCGCGAGCCCGACGAGCAGCCAGGGCAGGCGGTGGCGCATGCGGCGCAGCGGCGGATCCTCGATGGCGTGGCGCGCCTGCGAGGCCTCGCGCTGGATGCCGGCGAGACGGTGCAGGTCCTCGACGTGCTCCCGGCGCAGCACCTGCAGCAGCGCCTGCGAGGGCATGACGCCGAGCGGCCGGCCGCCGGCGTCCACCACCGGCAGCGCGTCGACGCCGTGCTGCAGGGCGAGCGAGGCGGCGCGCTCCTGATCGGTGTCGGCGGTCACGCAGGGAAAATTGCGGTCCATCGCCTCGCTCACGGGCGCCTCGGCGCCGGCGGAAAAAATCCTGGCGATCGGCACCACGCCGCTCAGGCGCCCGTCGGCGCCGACCACCAGCACCAGCTCGAGGCTCGCCGGCTTGTCGTGCGCGAGGCGCGCGCGCACTGCCTCGACACGCTCGTCGGGGCGCGCCCGAGCGACGGCGGCGATCAGGTGCCGGCTGACCGGCTCGCGATGACGGCTCATTTCCGCCGGGAGTATCGGCCTGGCTTGCGGCACGCCTTTGACTTGCGTCAAGCACGGCCGGCAGCCGGAATTCACAATCGCGCGACCCGCATGGCCGACTACCCCGCCCATCTCGCGCGCGAGCGCCGGCTTGCCGACGGCCGCAGCGTCGTCATCCGGCCGATGCGGCCGGCCGATGAGCAGGGCGAGCGCGCGTTCCTCGAGCAGCTTTCGCCGCAAGCGCGGCGCCGGCGCTTCATCAAGTACCGCGACGCCCCGGACGACGAGCTGATCCGGTATTTCACGCACATCGACTATGACCGGCATATGGCGTACGTCTGCGAGGTGAGCAACGGCGCGCGCAGCGAAATCGTCGGCGACGCGCGCTACACCGCCAATGCCGACGGCCGCAGCTGCGAGCTCGGCATCGTGGTCGGCGACGACTGGCACCACACGGGCGTCGCGCAGCTCCTGATGGAGGAGCTGACGCGCGCCGCGCGCGCGCGCGGCTTGCGCACCATGCAAGGCGTGGTGCTGCGCGACAATCGCGACATGCTCGACTTCGTGAGCGCGCTCGGCTTCGAGAGCGCGCCCTCCCTCGAGGATCAACGCCTGGTGCGCATCACGAAACAGCTCTGACTACGATGCCCTTACCGGACGCCGGTAGATCACGTGGTACACGAGCGCCACCAGCACGCTGCCGCCGACGAGGTTGCCGGCAATCACCGGCACCAGATTGGTCCACAGCCAGGAAAATCCGACCGGCTCGCCCGCCGCCGCCTGCAGCAGCGTGGCGAGCGGGAAGATGTACATGTTGGCGATCGAGTGCTCGAAACCGGCGGCGACGAAGGCGCTGATCGGAAAGAGCACCGCCAGCGCCTTGTCCGTCACGCTGCGCCCGGCCAGCGTCATCCATACCGCCATGCAGACCAGCACGTTGCACAGCACGCCGCGGAAGAAGGCGGTCCAGAACGGAAGCGCCGATTTTGCCGCGGCGATCTCGAGGTAGGCGCGGCCGAGCGCGCCGCCGTTCATCTCGGCATGCCCGGACAGGAACACGAGCAGCGCGAGCCCGGCGGCACCGACGAAGTTCGCCGCGCAGATGATGGCCCAGTTGAAGAGCACGTCGCCGGTCGTGACGCTGCCTTGCGCCCATGCCATGGCGAGCAGGTTATTGCCGGTGAAGAGCTCGGCGCCCGCCACCACCACCAGCACCAGGCCGAGCGAGAACACCGCGCCGCCCAGCACCCGCTGGGCGGCGAAACCCAGCCCCGGGTCGCTGATCACGATCATGGAAAAGAGCGCGCCGAGGCCGATGAAGGCGCCGGCCAGGATCCCGAGCATGACGAGCGAAAGGAGCGGCGTGGTGGCCTTGGCGATGCCCGCGGCCTCCACCCGCTCGGCGATCTCGCGCGGCGAGTAAGCGTCGAACGAGGCGTATTGCATAGCGACAGTATCGCGGCGGCCGGCAGGCCGCCTTTGATCTGGCTCAAGCCGCGCCTCGCCATGGCTCGGAAGATGCGCCATGTCGCGCGGCGCTCGCCTCAATCTCGAGTACTTCAAAGCCGAGCAGCGGCTGCGCGCCTCCGGCGTGCGACGCACGATCCTGGTGATGGGAAGCACACGCGCGTCGCGCCGCAACCCCTGGTACGGGGTGGCGCGCGAATTCGGCCGCCTGGTCGGCGCCGACGGGCGCGCCGCGCTCATGACGGGCGGCGGCCCGGGCATCATGGAAGCCGCCAACCGCGGCGCCTACGAGGCCGGCGGCATCTCGATCGGGCTCAATATCCAGCTGCCGCGCGCGCAGGTGGCCAACCGCTATCTCACGCCGGGGCTGAGCCTGAGCTTTCGCTACTTCGCGCTGCGCAAGCTGCACTTCCTGTTGCGGGCGCGCGCCATGGTGGCGTTTCCCGGCGGCTATGGGACCTTCGACGAACTGTTCGAGACGCTCACGCTCGTGCAATGCGGCAAGATGGCGCCGATTCCGATCGTGCTGGTCGGCCGCGCCTGGTGGCGCCGCGCAGTCGACTTCGACTTCCTGGTCGCCGAGGGCGTCATCGGCCGGCGCGACGCGCGGCTATTCCGCTTCGCCGATACGGCGGCGGAAATCTGGGACGCCGTTACGACACCAGCATTACGGGCACGCCGCTCGCCGCTGCCGTCTTGAGCGCCACCGAGCCGAGTAGCGCATGGTGCGCGGCGCCGAGGCCGCGCGTGCCCATCGCCACCAGGTCGCACGAGGTCTGCGCGGCGAGCGTGCGCAGCTCGAGCGCCGGTTCGCCCACCGTGAGGTGCAGGTGCTGGTCGATGCCCGCGCCGCGCAGCAGCTCGCGCGCCGCCTGCGTGGCTTCGCGCCCTTCCTGCGTGCTCCACTGCCCGAGCACGTCGTCGTGCGGCGGCAGCACGTGCTCGAGGATGGTCAGCGGTCGCTGCACGTAGGCGAGATGCACCTCGAGCTCGCCGAGCCAGCCGCGCCACGCGACGAGCCGCTCGACGGCGCGCAGCGCCGGTGCCGAGCCATCCATCGCGACCAGCACGCGCAGGCGCTTGCCCAATGCGCGCCGGGCAGGCGGTCGTCGGGCTTGACCAGAATCACAGGCGGGCCCTCGCCGTGCGCGACGCGCAGCGCCACCGAGCCCAGCGCGAACCCGCCCAGCGCGCCCGCTCCGCGCGTGCCCATCGAGCACGGCGTGCGCCTGGCAGGCGCCGGCTTCGCGCAAGATCACCTCGGCGGCCATGCCGAGGCGCACCTGCGCCTCGGCGCCGATACCGGCCGAACGCAGGCGCAACGCCGCCGGCTCGAGCGAGCGCCGCGCGGCATCGAGCAGCGCGGCGTCGATCGCGCCCGCGGACAGACCCGCGCCCGGCCACAGGCTGACCGGGCGCGACTGCACGTTGAGCAGCACCGCAGCGAGCGCCGCCGGGTCGCCGGCATAGCCGGCGAGCAGCTCCACCGCGCGCAACGCGGCAGGGGAACCGTCGAAAGGAACCAGCAGCTTGGTCGTCATGGCGCTATCTTTATCATGCTGGATGCGCAGCGGGCCGGCGAGCTTGACCTGCGTCAACCGCGCGGCGGGCGGTGCTATAACAATCCCCGATGGTCTTCACCGCGCGCGCCCTCACCAAGACGTACCGCATGGGCGAGGCCGAGGTGCACGCGCTGCGCGGCGTCGATCTCGACATCGGCGCCGGCGAGTTCATCGTCCTGCTCGGCCCCTCGGGCAGCGGCAAGTCGACGCTGCTCAACATCCTGGGCGGCCTCGACACGCCGACCTCCGGCGTCGATCGCGTTCAAGGACCACGATCTGTCGCACGCCGACGAGGCCGCGCTCACGCGTTACCGGCGAGAGCACGTCGGCTTCGTGTTCCAGTTCTACAACCTCATCCCCGCGCTCACCGCGCGCGAGAACGTCGCGCTGGTGACCGACATCGCGGTGCAGCCGATGCCGGCCGCCGAGGCGCTGGCGTGGGTGGGCCTCGCCGAGCGGCTCGACCACTTCCCGTCGCAGCTCTCGGGCGGCGAGCAGCAGCGCGTCGCCATCGCGCGCGCCATCGCCAAGCGTCCCGACGTGCTGCTGTGCGACGAGCCGACCGGCGCGCTCGACTACCAGACCGGCAAGCTGGTGCTCGAGGTGATCGCGAAGATCAACGCCGAGCTTGGCACCACCGCCATGGTGATCACCCACAACGCCGCCATCGCCGGCATGGCCGACCGCGTGCTGCGCCTGGGCGACGGACGCATCGTCGGCGAGGAAAAGCCCGCGCGCAAGCTGACGCCCGCGGAGATTTCGTGGTAACGATGAAGGCGCTGGACCGAAAGCTGCTGCGCGACCTGTGGTCGCTCAAGACGCAGGTGGTGTCGATCGCGCTGGTGATCGCCTGCGGCATCGGCGGCTTCATCGGCACCTTCTCCACCTACGGCTCGCTGCTCCAGTCGCGCGACGACTATTACGCCACGGCGCGCTTCCCGCACGTCTTCGCCACGGCCAAGCGCGCGCCGCAGGCGCTGCTCGAAAGAATCGGGAACATTCCGGGCGTGGTGGAAGTCGAGGCGCGCGTGGTGCGCGAGGCGCAGCTTTCCATTCCGGGCGTGGTGCCGCCGATGATCGCGCGCCTCATCGGCCAGGACTTCGAGCATCCGGCGGCGATGAACCGCCTGACGCTGAAAAGCGGCCGCTGGCCGGCGCCGGGCGCGCGCGGCGAGATGGTGGTGAACCAGCGCTTCCTCCAGGCGCGCCATCTCAAGCTCGGCGACACGATGAACGTGCTGCTCAACGGCAAGCTCGAGCGCGTCACGCTGGTCGGTACCGCGCTCAGTCCCGAGTACATCTTCGCCACGCGCGGCGGCGGCATGCCGGATGATGAATGGTTCGCGGTGCTATGGACCGACGCGCACGCGCTCGCCGCGGCGTTCAACATGGAAGGCGCGTTCAACTCGGTGCTGCTGCGCCTTTCGCCGGATGCCTCCCTGCAACGCGCGATCGAGGCGCTGGACGCCATCCTCGAGCCCTACGGCAGCCTCGGCGCCGTGGGCCGCGAGGACCAGATCTCGCACAAGATCATCACCCAGGAGATCAACCAGCAGCGCATCTTCGGCACCGTGCTGCCGGCGATCTTCCTGCTGGTGGCGGCGTTCATCCTGAATGTGGTGCTCCACCGCCAGGTCCACGCGCAGCGCGGCGAGATCGCGGCGCTCAAGGCCCTCGGCTACGATGACCGCAGGATCGCGTGGCACTACCTCAAGTTCGCCTCGGTCATCGTCCTCCTCGGAACACTGACCGGCGTCGCGCTGGGCTGGTGGCTCGGCAACGCCCTGACCGGGCTGTACACCGACCTGTTCCAGTTTCCCCAATTCCACTATTTCGTGCCGGCCTGGCTGCTGCTCGCGGGCGCCGCGGCGGCACTGGTGGCGGCGTTCGGTGCCGCGCTGGCGGCGACGCGCGGCATCCTGCGCCTGCACGCCGCCGAGGCGCTGCGCCCGCCGGCACCCGCGGAGTTCCGCGCGCTGCTGCTCGAGCGGCTGGGCTACGCCCACCTGCTGACTTCGGCGCAGCGCATGATCCTGCGCAACCTCGAGCGCCGGCCGGTGCGCGCGGCGAGCACCATCGCCGGCATCGCGGGCTCGGTGGCGATCCTCATCGCCGGCACCTTCTGGGCCGACTCGCTCGAGTGGTTCATCGACGTGCAGTTCAACCAGGTGCAGCGCGCCGACATCAACGTCGGCTTCGCCGAGCCGGTGCCGCGCAGCGTGCGCGGCGAGCTCGAGCGCCTGCCCGGCGTGAGCCAGGCGGAGGTGACGCGCGCCATTCCGGTGCGGCTGCGCGCCGGGCACCGCAGCTACCGCACCGGCATCACCGGGGTCGAGGACCAGGCGACGCTGCAACGCATCCTCGACGCCGACCTGCGCGAGGCGAAACCGGCGCCGGGCGGCGTGCTGCTCACGGCGCGCCTCGCCGAGCGCCTGGGCGTGCGCCCGGGCGATACCGTTATCGCGGAGCTGCTGGAGGGAAAGCGCGTGAAGAGCCGCGGTACAGGTCACGGGTACGGTGCGCGAGATGGCCGGCATGAACGCCTGGATGCGCCTGGAGGATTTGAACCGCCTGGCGCGCGAAAGCGGCCTGGTGTCCGGCGCCGGGCTGTCGGTGGAGCGCGCGCAGGAAAGCGCGCTGCTCGAGCGCCTGAAAGAAATGCCCGGCGCGGCGGTGGTGATCGTCAACCGCGGGCTGGTCGAGACTTTTCGCGCCACCAGCGCGCGCAACGTGCTGTTCTTCACCATGGTGCTCAGCATCTTCGCCGCGACCATCGCGGTCGGCGTGGTGTACAACAACGCGCGCATCCAGCTCGCCGAGAGGGCGTGGGAGCTCGCCAGCCTGCGGGTGCTCGGGTTCACGCGGCGCGAGGTCTCGGTGCTGCTGCTGGGCGAGCTCGCGGTGGAGATTGCGCTCGCCATCCCGCTCGGCTTCCTGGCCGGATTCTGGCTCGCGGCGCTGCTGGTGGCGCTGATGGCGATGGAGGTGATGGAATTCCCGCTGGTCATCTTCCCGAGCACCTACGTCTATTCGGCCGCCGTGGTGGTGGCGGCGGGCGTGGTGAGCGCGCTCATCGTGCGCAATCGCATCGATAATCTCGACCTGGTGGCCGTGCTGAAGACGCGCGAATGACAAGACGAAACCGGATTCTGCTGGCGATCGGCGTCGCGGCGCTGGTGGCCGTAACCGCCTGGGCGCTGCGCCCGCGCGCCATCGACGTGGAGACCGCGCCAGCGACGCGCGGTACTTTCGAGCAGACCGTGTCGGACGACGGCAAGACGCGTGTGCGCGAGCGCTACGTGGTCTCGGCGCCGCTCGCCGGGCGCCTGGAGCGCATTACGCTGAGAGCCGGCGACGCGGTCGACAAGGGCCAGGTGCTCGCGCTGCTCACGCCCACCGCGCCGGCCTTCCTCGACGCGCGCACCTCGCGCGAGCTGCAGGGGCGCATCGGCGCGGTGCAGGCGCTGCTCGCGCGCGCCCGGGCGGAGACGCTCAAGTACGCCGCCCAGCGCGACCAGGCGCAGGCCGATCTCGAGCGCCAGGCGCGGCTCGCCAAGGAGGGCTTCGTCTCGGAGACGGCGCGCGAGCAGGCCAGCCTCGCGCTGCGCACCGCCGAGCGCACGCTGGACGCGGCGCGCTACGCCGAGGACGCCGCCCGCCACGAGCTCGCGCAGGCGCGTGCCGCGCTCGCCCTCTACCAGAGCGGCGAAGCGGGCGCGAAATGGGAAGTGACCTCGCCGGTGAAGGGCGCGGTGCTGAAGGTGGTGCAGGAAAGCGAAGGCGCGGTGGCGCTCGGCGCCCCGCTGGTCGAGCTCGCCGACCCCAAAGGGCTCGAGGCGGTGGTCGACGTGCTTTCGCAGGAGGCGGTGGGCATCCGTCCCGGCATGCCGGCGCGCATCGAGCTCGGCCAGGGCGTAGCGCCGCTCGCCGCGCGCGTGCGCCTGATCGAGCCGGCGGCGTTCACCAAGATTTCCGCGCTCGGCGTGGAGGAGCAGCGCGTCAACGTGGTGCTCGACTTCGTCGAGCCGCTGGACAAGCTGCAGACCATCGGCGACGCCTTCCGCGTCGAAGCGCACGTAGTCGTGTTCCGTCAGGAGAACGCGCTCAAGGCGCCGGTGGGCGCCATCTTCCGCGACGGCGACGGCTGGGCCGTATTCACCGTGGAGGACAAGCGCGCGCGCAAGCGCGCCCTCAAGGTAGCCGCGGCGCAACGGCGTCGAGGCGATGATCGAGGAAGGCCTGCAGCCCGGCGAGCGGGTGGTGGTCTATCCGTCCGACGCGCTGAAGGACGGCGCGCGCGTCAGCGTGCGGCGCTGATCCAGCGCCGGCCTTCGAGCCATGCCATCACCGCGGCGGCGCTCTGTGCCGGTGAGCCGAGATCACCCCGCAACGTGAGCTCCGGCGCGAGCGGCGCCTCGTAGGGGATCTGCATCCCCTGGCGATAAAGCCCCTTGGGGTCGCGCGCCCTGCAGACCTCGAGCGGCGTGTCGACGTAGACCTCGGCGAAGCGCGGGATGCGCTTTCGTGCCGCGTCGCGGTAGGCACGGCGGTTGGCCGTGGCGTCGAAGATGACGGCCTTTCCTTCTTCGACCAGGCTGACCCCGATCTTCCCCAGGAAACCATAGAAGAAGTCCCGGTCGGCATCGTCGTAGCGCGGATAGGGCGTGAGCTGCGTGCGCATCACGTCGGATTCGAGCACCGACACCTCGACGCCGCGCTGATGCAGCAGCCGCAGCAGCTCGCGGGCGATGGCGCTCTTGCCCGAGCCGGAATGCCCGGTCAGCCAGACGGCGAAGCTCATGCGCAGTATTCGTTGGCGAGCGCCGGGTCGAACGCCGGCGCGTCAAGCACGTTGCCAATGAAGTTGAACAGCTTGCGCCGCACGCCGGCGTCGAGCGCCGGATACCAGAGCGGATTGGCCATCACCAGCGCGCGGAAGGCGAGGAACGGCGCCGCCACCTCCAGCAGCTCGCGGTCGCCCGAGCGCTCGAGGTAGCGCTCCCAGAAGCGCCGCCACAGGCGCTCGAAGCCGCCCTCCAGCCGGCCCGCGCGCTGCAGCGAGAAGAAGAGATAGTTCATCGCCAGGCAGGCGACGTCGTCGGCCGCGTCGCCCCATTCGCCGCGCGAGCGGTCGAGCACGCTGAAGTCCTTACCCTCGCGAAACATGATGTTCCACGGGTGGAAGTCGCCGTGGACTTGGCGCAGCCGGTGGGTTTTGCCCCTCAGCTTCCAGCGCCAATCGATGCATTGATGCTCGATCTTTTTGAGCAGGTCCCAGCCCTGCGGATAGCTATCGTCAACCCCGAAAATGCACTCGCCGTGTCCGAGCAGCTCGCGGATGCGGCGCACATACAGGCCGGGATCCGGTCCGGCGACGCGGTGGATCTCGACCAAGTAATCGCACAAGGCGTCGGCGCGCTCCAGATCCAGGGGACGCAGCTCTCCGCCGGCGCGCAGGCGAAGCAGATCATCGGCGTATTCCGCCCCGTCGACGAACTCGGCGAGCATGAAAAGCTCTTCGGCGCTGCCCAGCGGCACCAGCTCGCCGCCGGCGCGCACCGCGCCCACGTCGAGCGACGCCACGTGGCGCGGCAGGCGGCCGAATGCGCCGTGCGCCCACAGCAGCGACTGCGCGCGATCCGCCATGTGCTCGTGGCCGAACGGGCCGGGCCGCACGGTCTCGACCACCGCGCGCCGCGGCGCGCCGTCGAGCGTGTAATCCACGCGCAGCGGGATGCCGTAGCCGTAGCCCTTGTCGCCCTGGCGGCCGCCGCCCAGCGGCACGACGCGCACGTCGCTCGCCGGGCGGCCGTGCACCGCCGCGAGGTAGGCGGCCAGCGCCTGCGGATTGAAGGGAGAGGGCATGTCGTCAGTCGAGGGTATTGCGGCGCCGGCAGCAGGATTTGATCCCGGTCAAAGGCCATGCAGCGGCACGCCGGATACGCTGGGCCCATGAAACCTTGGCAGCGTGACCAATTGCAGCGCGCGCTGGAGCAGCGCCGCGAAGTCCTGACGCAGGAGCTCGGCGGCGACGAGCTGCACGTGCGTGAAGGCGGTGGCGACCTCGCGCAAGCCGACCTCTCGCGCGACCAGGACGAGCTGCGCGACATCGAGGCGGCGCGCCGGCGCCTGGACGACGGCAGCTACGGTATCTGCACCGACTGCGGCGCGGACATCGGCTTCGAGCGCCTGCACGCCGAGCCGGAAGCGGCGCGCTGCATCGATTGCCAGCGCCGCCACGAGAAAACTTACCGGCGTTAAAAAAATCACGCGCGTGATCCGCTCGGACCGCGGCGCGTGCACGTTAATGGCGGGTTAATCCTGCGCCCTTACGATCGCGCCGCATATGACGGTCACGATCGCCGGCGCAGACCTCACCCACGCCGCCTCGCAGCGCGCGGCGCTCGAGCGCTTCATTGCCGAGCGCTTCCGCCAGGCGTACGGCGCGCAGGTCTGCCACTTCTGCGCTCACCTGCTCGGCCTGCGCGACGCCGCCGGCGCGTGGCAGGCGGCGGCCGGGTACACGCCGGCCGCGTCGGGCGCGCTCTACCTCGAGCACTATCTCGACCGGCCGGTTGAGGTCGTGCTGTCGGCCGCGGTGGGCGAGCGCGTGCCGCGCGAGCGCATGGTCGAAGTCGGCAATCTCGCTTCCGCGGCGCGCGGCTTCGGCGGCCGCTTCCTCCCCGCGCTGCGCCGCACCCTGGTCGATCTCGGGTACGTCTGGGCGGTTTTCACCGCGACGCGCGAAGTGCGCGGCATCCTCGAGCACTTCGCCTTCGACGCGCGCGTGCTCGCCCCGGCCGCCCCTGGCGCCCTGCCCGACGGCGGCGCCGGATGGGGTACGTACTACGCGCACGAGCCAAGCGTGATGGCGGGCTGCATCCGATGAGCGTGCTCGGCGCAGGCGCGCTCGACGCGCGCGTCGAGCGGATGGCGAGTGCGCTTGCCGCGGCGCAAGCTGCGCGTCGTCGGCTTGATCGCGGACAATGGTCCCGACTGGGTGGCTGCGGATCTGGCGGCGCAGAAGGCGCGGCGTGGTGCTCGTGCCGCTGCCGGCGTTCTTCACCGATGCGCAGCGCGCCCATGCCGAGCGGCGCGAGCGGCATGGACGGCGTGCTCGGCGCGCCGCTGCCCGGATTCGACGCCGCCGGAGAGATCGAAGGCCTGCCCTTCTATCGGCGCGAGCCGCAGCCGACCGCGCTGCCGCCCGGCACCTCCAAAATCACCTTCACTTCCGGTACCACCGGCACGCCCAAGGGCGTGCCGCTAAGCAGCGCGCAGCAATGGGCGGTGGCCCGCGCGCTGGCCGCGGTCACGCGCCACTTGGGATTGCGCCGCCATCTGTGCCTGCTGCCGCTGTCGGTGCTGCTGGAAAATGTCGGCGGGGTCTATGCGCCGCTCGCGGCCGGCATGGAGTTCTGCGTGCCGCCGCTGCGCGAAGTCGGCCTGCACGGCTCCTCGAGCTTCGATGCGCGTGCCTGCCTTGCCGCAATCCAGCGTTGGCAGGCCGACAGCGTCATCCTGCTGCCGCAAATGCTGGCCGCGATGTGCGCCGCGCTCGAGGACGGCGCCGCGGCCCCGCGCTCGCTGAAGTTCGCCGCGGTCGGCGGCGCCAAGCTGTCTGCCGTCCTGCTCCTGCGGGCACGCGCGCTCGGCGTGCCGGTGTACGAAGGCTACGGGCTGTCCGAATGCGCCTCGGTGGTCGCGCTGAACGTTCCCGGCGCCGATCGACCCGGAGCCGTCGGCCGGCCGCTGCCGCATGCCGCGGCTCGCGGTTGTCGACCATGAAATCCATGTGAACACCGACGGCGAGTGGATCGCGAGCGGCGACCTCGGCAGGCTGGACGCCGACGGCTTCCTTCACATCGAGGGCCGGCGCAAGCACGTGCTGATCACCTCCTTCGGCCGCAACGTGTCGCCCGAATGGCCGGAAGCCGAGCTGCTGGCGGGGCCGGCGATCGCGCAGGCGGCGGTGTTCGGCGAAGCGCGGGCGCGGCTGTGCGCACTGATCGTTCCGGCGCCCGGCGCGCCGCAAGCGGCGGTCGACGCGCAGGTGCAGGCAGCGAACGCGCGCCTGCCGGATTACGCGCAGATCGCCGCCTGGCTGCGCGCCGACGCCCCGTTCACGCCGCAGAACGGCTTCGCGACCGCGAACGGCCGCGCGCGCCGCGACGCACTCTGGCAGGCCTACGCCGCGCGCCTCGATGCCGTTCTTTGACGAGCTGCAGACCCGCACCGCGGCCGATCGCGCCGCGCTGCTTTCGGTGCCGGCGATCGTCGAGTGCCTCGCCGGCCGCATCACGCGCACGCGCTATGTCGCCTTCCTGCGCCAGGCCTACCACCACGTGAAGCACACGGTGCCGCTGCTGATGGCCTGCGGCAGCCGGCTCGGCGAAGAGCGCGCCGCGCTGCGCAGCGCGATGACGCAATACATTGCCGAGGAGAACGGCCACGAGGAATGGATCCTCGACGACCTGCGCGCGTGCGGCGAGGACGCGGAGGCTGCGCGGCGCTCGGCGCCGGCGCCGGCCACCGAGCTGATGGTGGCCTACGTCTATGACTATGTCGCGCGGGTGAATCCCGCCGGCTTCCTTGGCATGGTGCACGTGCTCGAAGGCACGAGCAGCGCGCTCGCCACGCGCGCCGCGCATTCGATCGCGCGCGCGCTCGAGCTGCCGCCGGCGGCGTTCCGCTACCTCACCTCGCACGGCAGCCTCGACCAGGAGCACGTGCGCTTCTTCGAGCAGACCGTGAACGGCCTCGGGCCCGACGACCGCGCGGCGGTGGTGCACGTGGCGCGCCGCGTCTACGGCCTGTACGGCGACATCTTCCGCGGGTTGCCGGCATGAAGCCTCGCTACCGGGCGCTGCTCACCGGGGCGAGCGGCGGCATCGGCCGCGCCATCGCCGCTGCGCTCGGGCCGCATTGCGCCGAGCTGGTGCTCGTCGGGCGCGACGCGGCGCGCCTGGCAGAAAGCGCGGCCGCCGCCGGCCCGGCCGCGCGCACCGTGGTCGCGGATCTCGCGAGCGTCGAAGGCCGCGACGCGATTTCGCTTCCCGGGATCAATCTGCTGATCAACAACGCAGGCGCCGGGGACTTCGCCTGGCTCGAAAGCCAGAGCGACGCCACGCTCGCGCGCATCGTCGAGACCAACGTGCTCGCGCCGATGCAGCTCACGCGGCGCCTGCTGCCGGAGCTGCGCCGCCAGCCCGAGGCCTGGATCGTCAACCTCGGCTCGATCATGGGCTACCTCGGCTATCCCGGCCACGCCGCCTACTGTGCGAGCAAGTTCGCGCTGCGCGGCTTCAGCGAGGCGCTGCGCCGGGAGCTCGCCGACGGGCCGGTGCGCGTGCTGTATCTCGCGCCGCGCGCCACACGCACGGCGATGAACGGCGCGGGCCTATGCGCGCTCAACGCCGAGCTCGGCGTGGCGATGGACGACCCGGCGCTGGTGGCGCGCGAGCTGCTCGCCCTGCTGCGCCGCCCCACGCGCGAGCGCCTTCTCGGCATGCCCGAGGCGTTCTTCGCGCGGCTGAACCAGCTCATGCCCGGGCTGGTCGACCGCGCGCTGCGCCGCCAGCTTCCCATCATTCGCCGGCACGCACCGGCTTCATCGAAGTGAGGTTTTCCATGAAAGCATTGCTCATCGCCCTGTTGCTATTACCCATTACGGCTCTGGCTGCGCTCGACGACGAGGTGCGCGCGCTGCAAAGCGAATGGGCCGAGATCAAGTACCGGCGCCCGGCCGCCGAGCAGGAAAAGGCCTTCGCCGCGCTGACCAGGACCGCCGACGCGGTGCGCGGCAAGTACGCGGGCCGCGCGGAGCCGCAGATCTGGTACGGCATCATCGCCGCGAGCTACGCCGGCGCGCGCGGCGGCCTGGGCGCGCTGTCGCTCGCGAAGGACGCGAAGAAGGCGTTGGAGCAGGCGCTCGAGCTCGACGCCAAGGCGCTCGACGGCTCGGCCTATACCAGCCTGGGCTCGCTTTACTACCAGGTGCCGGGCTGGCCGATCGGCTTCGGCAACGATGACAAGGCGCGCGAGCTGCTGGAGAAGGCGATCGCCCTCAACCCGGAAGGCATCGACTCGAATTATTTCCTGGGCGACTTCCTTTATCGCCAAGGCGACACCGTCGGCGCCCGGCGCGCGCTGCAGAAGGCGCTGCGGGCGCCGGCACGCCCGGAGCGCGCGCTTGCCGACGAAGGCCGCCGCAAGGAGATCGAGTCGCTGCTCGCGGCGATGCGCTGAAAAGCCGCTATGCTCCCAGCGTGCGCCTGCTTCTCGTAGAGGACGACGAGCTCCTCGGCGCCGGCATCGAGGACGCGCTGACACGCACGCGCTATACGGTCGACTGGGTGCGCAGCGGTCCTCACGCGCTGGCGGCGCTCGAGCAAGGCGGCTTCGACGCCGTAGTGCTGGACCTCGGCCTGCCCGCCCTGGACGGCCTCGAGGTGCTGCGCCGGGCGCGCGCCGCCGGCTGCGTGACCCCGGTGCTGATCCTGAGCGCGCGCGATGCGGTCGCGCAACGCATCGCCGGCCTGGACGCCGGCGCGGACGACTACCTGGTCAAGCCCTTCGACGTCGAGGAGCTGCTCGCGCGGGTGCGCGTCCTGCAGCGCCGGGTGCGCGGCGCGGCGCACAACGTACTCGAGCACGGCGACCTGCGGCTCGACGCGGCCGCGCTCAGCGTGACGCACGAGGGCCGGCCGGTGGCCTTGCAGCGCCGCGAGTTCATGCTGCTGCAGAAGCTGCTCGCCGCGCCCGGCCAGGTGCTGACGCGCGCGCAGCTCGAGGAATCGCTCTACGGCTGGGACGGCAGCGTGGAGAGCAACGCGCTCGACGTGCACGTCCACAACCTGCGCAAGAAGCTCTACCCGGGCGTGATCCGCACGGTGCGCGGCGTGGGCTACGTCGCCGACCCGGCGGCCTGAAGCCGCGCCGCTTGAAACCGCGCTCCACCCGCACCATCCTGCTCGGCGGCAGCATGATCGTGCTGCTCGCCGTGCTCGGCGCGGCCGCCTGGATCGGCTTCGAGGGCAGCCAGGACGAGGCCGACGAGCTGTTCGATGCGCGCCTCGCCACCTCCGCGCGCGTGCTCGCCGCGCTGATCGCCACGCAGCCGCGGCCGCCGGCCGGCCCGCCGCTGGTGGTGTCGTTCCCCGCGCCGCTCGAGGCGGCGGCGCACGACGAGGCCGGCCCGTTCGGGCACCACTACGAGACCAAGATCGCCTTCCAGGCGCTGGACTCGCAGGGCCGCGTGCTCATGCGCTCGGCCTCGGCTCCGCAGACGCCTTATGCCCCGCTCGCCCCCGGCTTCAGCATGCAGCGCGACTGGCGGGTGTTCACGCTGCGCTCGGGCGAGCTCTGGGTGCAGGCCGCCGAGCGCGACGAGGTGCGCGACGAGCTGTCGGTGAAGCTGGCGTGGGCGGCGGTGGCGCCCCTCATCGCCGGCATTCCGCTGCTGCTGCTGCTCATCGGCCTGCTGGTGCGCTACGGCCTCGCGCCGCTCGCCGAGCTCGCGCGGCGCATCGAGCGGCGCCAGCCCGGCTCGCTCGCGCCGATCGCGCTCGCGCGCAGCACCGCGGAGATCGAGCCGGTGCTGGCGGCGCTGAACGGGCTGCTCGAGCGCGTGCAGTCGGCGATCGCGCGCGAACGGCGCTTCACCGCCGACGCGGCGCACGAGCTGCGCACACCGCTCGCCGCGCTCAAGGTGCATGCGCAGAACGCGGCGCGCGCGGCGACCGAGGCGGAGCGGCGCGCCTCGCTCGAGCGCATGATGGCCGGGCTCGAGCGCAGCATCCGCCTGGTCGAGCAGATGCTCGCCCTCAGCCGCGCCGCCGCGCGTGCGCCCGCCGCCGACCCCGTATCGCTGCGCCAGGTGGTGGAGGACGCGCTCGATGACGTGCTGCCGGCGCTGAAGGAGCGCGGCGTGAAGATGAGCGTGGTGAGCGAGCCGGCGATGGCGGAGCTGGTGGTGAGCGGCGACCGCGACAAGCTCACCTGCCTCGCCCGCAACCTGCTCGACAACGCTGCGCGCTATGCGCCGCCGGGATCGAACGTGCAGGTCGGCCTCGCCGAGCGCGCAGGCGCGAAGACGCTCACGGTCACCGACCAGGGGCCGGGCATCCCGCCCGAGCTGCGCGAGCGCGTGTTCGAGAGCTACTACCGCATCCCGGGCAGCGCCGGCGAGGGCAGCGGGCTCGGCCTTGCCATCGTGCGCGCGATCGCTGCGCAACACAGCGCCACGGTGCAGCTTGGCGAGGGCGACAGCGGCCGCGGCACGCGGGTCAGCGTCAGCTTTCCAGCCGCGCCTGCGGCTTGACCCAGAAACGGTAGCCGTTGCCCCCGGCGGCCTTGGCCGCGTACATCGCGGCGTCGGCGTGCTTGCGCAACGCCTCGCCTTCCTTGGCAGCGTCCGGAAAATCGGCGGCGCCGATGCTCACCGTGGCGCGCAGCTCGACGCCGTCATGCTGCAGCGGCGCCGCGTTCGCGGCCACCACCTTCGCCAGCACGCTCTCGGCGTCGGCCTGCGCGGCGCCGAGCAGCAGGATGGCGATCTCGTCGCCGCCGATGCGCGCCACCGTGTCGGCTTCGCGCACGCACGCGCGCGTGCGCGCAGCGACCGCCTGCAGCACCGCGTCGCCGGCGAGGTGGCCATGGCGGTTGTTGGTGTCGCGGAAGCGGTCGATGTCGAGGATCGCGACGGTGAGCGGCTCGCGGCGGCGCGTGGCCTGGCGCAGCGCCTGGCCCAGACGGTCGAGGAACAGGCCGCGGTTGGGCAGATCGGTGAGGCTGTCGTGCGTGGCGGCGTGGGTCAGCTTCTGGAATTCGCGCGCGCGCTCGGTGGCGTCGCGCCCGTAGGACACGAAGTGCGTGACGCGGCCCTGAGCGTCGAGCAGCGGCTGGATGATCTTGTCCTCGTAATAGAGCTCGCCGCCCTTGCGGCGATTGGCGAACAGCGCGCGAAATTCATCGCCGGCCAGCAACGCCCGCCACAGCGCGCGGTAGAAATCGGCCTCGTGCAGGCCGGACTTGAGCAGCGCCGGCGTGCGGCCGGCCAGCTCGCCCGCGCTGTAGCCCGTCATGCGCTCGAAGACCGGATTCGCGTAGACGATGGTGCCCGCGCCGTCGGTGACGAGCACCGCGTCGGGGCACTGGTCGATGGCTCGCCGGAAATCGGGGTCCATTCCCGCAGCCTAGGCAGGCCCCGCTCCGGGCGCTTGATCCTCGTCAAACGCCGGCACCCGGCCGCCGTTAGCCTGCGGCAATGAGACTTCTGCCCGTCCTGCTCCTGGCGCTCGCGGCATCGGTCGCGCGCGCCCAGGCGCCGGACTTTACCAGCCTGGTGCGCGACGCCGGCCCGGCGGTGGTCGCGCTGACCGGCGGCCAGAGCCTGGTGCTGCCCGACCTGCCGCTCGCCGAGGAAGAGGTCGAGGCGGATGAAGAGGACGAGGATCCGGAGCTATTGCGCGACTTCCTGCGCCGCTTCTATGGCCCGGCGCTCGACGTGCGCTCCCTGGGCTCCGGCTTCGTCATCGACGCCGCGGGCTACATCATGACCAACGCGCACCTGGTCGCCGAGCGCCGCGACATCAAGGTGCGCCTCGCCGACCGGCGCGAATTCGAGGCGCGCGTGATCGGCGTGGACGCGCTGAGCGACATCGCGCTGATCAAGATCGAGGCCGGCGGGCTGGCGCCGGTGCGCATCGGCGACCCGGCGAAGCTGCGGCCCGGCGAATGGGTGGCGGCGATCGGCTCGCCCTTCGGCTTCGAGCGCAGCGTCACCGCCGGCATCGTCAGCGCGGTGAACCGCACGCTGCCCGAGGAGAGCTTCGTGCCGTTCATCCAGACCGACGTCGCGGTCAACCCGGGCAACTCCGGCGGGCCCCTGTTCAACCTGCAAGGCGAGGTGGTCGGGGTGAACTCGATGATCTACAGCGACACCGGCAGCTACATGGGAGTGTCGTTCGCGATTCCGATCGACGTGGCGATGGACGTGGCGCGCCAGCTGCGCGCGAGCGGCAAGGTGACGCGCGGCCGCATCGGCGTGCGCCTGCAGGAGCTGACGGCGGAGCTGGCGCGCGCCTTCCGCCTGCCCGACACTTCGGGCGCGGCGGTGGTCGAGGTGTTCCGGCGCAGCCCCGCCGAGCGCGCCGCGCTCCAGGCCGGCGACGTCATCGTGCGCTTCGCCGGCAAGGCGGTCGAGAGCGACGCCGACCTTGTGCGCCTCACCGCCGCGGCGCTGCCCGGCTCGAGCGTCGAGGTCGAGCTGGTGCGCTTCGGCGTGCCGCAGCTTGCGCGCATCACCATCGACGAGGCGCGTCCGCCGGTGATGCCGCCCGCGCTCGCGGTGCCCGAGCACGAGCCGCTCGGCCTGCAGCTCGCGCCGCTCGAGCGCAAGCTGCGCGAGCGGCTGCAGATCGACGGCGGCCTGCGCGTCGAGCGCGCACGCGACGCAAGCCGGCGCGCCGGGCTGATGCGCGGCGACATCATCCTCTCGGTGAACGGCAAGCCGGTTTCCAGCACCGACGGGTTCCGCGCGCTGCTCGCCGCCGCGGGCAAGGGCACGACCGTGGCGCTGCTGATACAGCGCGAGAGTACCCGCCAGTTCCTGCCGCTGCGCGTGCCGCGCTAAGCGGCGTCAGCTTCCTTGGTTGCCGAGCACGGCGAGGCGCGTGAGCCAGCCCTCGCGCGCATCCTTGCTGCCCTCGACCATGCCGATCAGCGTGCTGCGCACCGGAGAGATGCCGCAGAACTCGAGGATATTTCGCTTCAGGCTCTTCAGCGTGTGCGCGCGGTAGTACAGCTTGTAGAACAGGGCCGGCATGCCCATCGTCACCACGACGCGCGCCGAGCGCCCGGCGAGCAGCTTCTTCGGCAGGCGGCCGGGCGCCGCCTTGCCGATGGCGAACCCGGGACGCAGCGTCTGCTCGAAAAAGCCCTTCAGCAAGCGCCGGCATGTCGCCGTGCCACAGCGGATAGAAGATGGCCAGGTGCTCCGCCCAGGCGATCGCCTGCTGCGCGGCGGCGATCGGCTCCGAAGGCGGCTGCCATTCCCACTCCTGCGCGTTGTGCAGCAGCGGGAAGTCGAGCCGCGCGACGTCGATGCGCTTCACCTCGTGGCCGGCCTCGCGCGCCGCGCGCTCATAGGCGTCGGCGAGCGCGTGGACGAAATGGCCGCCCGCGGGATCCGGGTGACCCTCGACGATGGTGATGCGCTTGCCCGCCACCTACTTGCGCGCGAGGATCAGTCCGGCGATCACGCCGACGCCGGCGGCAATGCCGACCGCGGTCCAGGGGTTGTCGTGTACGCGGCCGTTCAGCTCGCGCGCCGCGTCGCGCACGTCGTCGCCGGCGGCCTGCAGGCGCTGTCGCGCGACGCGCACCGATTGCTCGGCACGGGCGCGCACCTTCTCGATGCGCTCGCCGGTCTGGCCGGCGGTGGCCTTGAGCAACTCTTCCGCGTCGCCGATTACGGCGCGCAGGTCCTCCGTCAGCTTGTCGGTGCTCATATCCATGATGGTGTCTCCAGTCGGTGGTGGATGCCCCCATCCTAGGCGTCGTCGCGACCGCGCGTTTGACCTGGATCAATCCAGCTTGGCGAGGCGCTATGTCAGCCGTCTTCCGGCCAGTCCCCGAGCGGATCCTCGACCGAAGCGTCGTCGTCGCGCGGCCGGTAGCGGCGCTGATCTTCGTCGGCGCCGAGCTGCGCGCGGCCCGCTTCGTTCAGCTCGGGCCGCGGCCGGGTGCGCGGCGTCGGCTGCTGCTTCTGCTGCTTTCTGCGCTTCATGACGATCCGGCCTATCGGCAGACCAGCACCGGCACTGCGCTGTGCGCCACGGTCTTCATGGTCTGGCTGCCGAGCCCGGCCAGGCCGCGGCGGCCATGCGTTGCCATGACGATCAGGTCGCAATGCGCGGTACGCGCCGCGCGCACGATCGCCTGCCAGGGGGCGTGCGCGACCGTGCGCATGCTGGCGTGTCGCACGCCGGCCTTGTCGGCCTCGCGCGCCACCGCGTCGAGCGCCTCGGCCGCGCCCTTGCGGATGCGCTGGCGGACGCGCGGCGAGACGACGCCGCTGCCATAGAGCTTGTCGCCGCTAAAGAGCGTCGGCACCCCTTCCGGCACAACGTAGATGGAAGTGACGCGCGCATTGCACTGCGCGGCGAGGCTGACGGCCATCGCGATGGCGCGCCGCGAGCGCGCCGAGCCGTCGGTCGGTACGAGGAGGTGGCGGTAGGTCATGGTCATAGTGCCGGAGAGAGATCCTGGTCAAAGCGGTACTCGAGCGGCCAGCGCTTGGCGACGTGCCGCAGCACCCCGCGCTCGAAATGCGGCGAGTAGTAGGTCCAGTTCGGCTGCAGCGTCGACAGTCGGGCGATGCGCTCGAAGCGCAGGTTGCACCTCGCCGGTCGCCAGCTCCGCCTTGGCATAGCTCGCGAGCTCGGTCGCGGCGCGCGCGTCGCTCGCGATAGAAGAGCCACTCGGCGGCAAACGCCGCCTGCATCTGCGCCAGCTCGTGGCGGCGCTCTTCGTCGAGCGCCCAGCGCGAATGCAGCGCCGCAATCTCGACCGACGAATAGCGCACCGGGCGGTTGGTGTAGAACTCCTCGATCAGGAAGAATTCGGCGGCAATGCTGGCGTCGGCGCGCGGGCCGGTAAACCAGCCGTAGACGTCGCGCCCTGCGCTCACATACGCGAGCGCGCAGCGCAGTCCCGCGCCGCGCGGCGCATAAGCAATGAATACGTTGGGCGTTCGCATGTGCCCATTCCACTCCAACGGCGCGCGCGCCCTTTGACGCGGATCAACTCCCGCGTATTCGGCTTTTTCCTACGCCGGAATCAGAGCGCGCCGATAGGCAGGAGACGCAAACTTTTCTCGCCGGCTCCCGAATCATCGGTGGATTATCGAGTAGACGGCGTTGCGTAGTGCGACGTCGCGAGGGTCGCCGCTGAGGCTGGTGCCCCCTTGGCTCGTGACGTAGCCGTAACCGATGCCGGTCTTCGGGTCGGCGAAGCCCATGGCGCCGCCGGCGCCGGGAGCGCCGAAGGCGAGGTCGCTGCCGAAATGGATCTCCGGCGTGGACTTCATGAAGCCGAGGGAGAACTGGATGCCATCGCTCAGCATGCATTCGTCATAGAAGCCGCGCGACGGAGGAATGGCCGGGGCGGACAAGGCCTGGAGCGTCTCGCGGCGAAGCTGCAACTCGCGGCCGCCGGTGGCGAACACGCTGTAGGCGCGCGCGATCGCGCGGGCGGTGCCGATGCCCCCGCCCGAGGCGACTTCGAGGTTGCGGGCGTAGATATGCGGCGGGTCGTGGGGCAGCTCGGAACCGCGCAGCGCGCGGCGGATCTTTGCGCGCGGGTTGAGACTGGCGAGCATGATGCGCGGCGGGAAGCCGCGGAGCCGCGCCAGGAAGCTCGCATGCGCGATCGTAGCGAGGCGCGCGTTCGGAATCGACTCGGGCAGGCGGATGTAGAAATCCAGCCCGAGCGGCGTGGCGATCTCGTCCTGGAAGAACTGTCCCAGGCTGCGGTGCTTCGGATCGAGGCGGCGCAGGATCTCGTTCTGGTAGAAGCCGAGCGTGACCGCGTGGTAGGCCTGGCGCTCACCCGGCGGCCAGGCCGGTTTCTGCCGTGCCAGCACGGCAGCGAGCCGATCGAGGTCGGTCAAGAGCTCGCGCTCGAGCGGCACGTCGAGGGCGAAGAGGCCGGCCTGGTGCGCAAGGAGCTGGCGCACGGTGACCGCTTCCTTGCCCTGCTGCGCGAACTCGGGCCAATAGCGGGCGACCGGCGCCTCGTAATCGAGCCAGCCGCGCGAGTGCGCGAGCGCGAGCGTCATCGCCGCGAGCCCCTTGGTGGCCGAGTACACGATGACCATGGTGTCCTCCTGCCAGGGTTCGCCGGTGGCCTTGTTGCGCACGCCGCCCCAGAGATCCACTACTTTCTCGCCCTTGTAGTAGACGCAGCAGGCGCCGCCGAGCTCGCCGCGGCGGGAAAAATTTTCGGCGAAGGCGTCGCGTACGGCTTCGAAGCCCGGGCTCACGTGGCCTTCAGTGCGCAGCGCGGCCGGCAGATCATCGGCCTTCATTGCGCGATCTTGGTCCATTCGCCGCGCCGGGGGTTGATCAGGATCAAGAACCCGCGCGGCGCTCATGGCGTAATGGATGCCCACTCCCGGAGCACCTCGAATAAAACAATGGAAATTCCCCTGCAGATCTCGTTTCACGGCATTGACCACTCCGACGCGCTGTCGAGCGCCATTCGCGCGAAGGCGAAAAAGCTCGAGCGCTACTACGCCCACATCATGAGCTGCCGCGTGGTGCTCGAGCTGGCGGCGGGGCATAAGCGCAAGGGCAAGCAGTACAGCGCGCGCATCGACCTCAAGGTTCCCGGCGGCGAGATCGCGGTGACGCACATGCACGATGAGGACCTGCACATCGCGCTGCATGACGCGTTCGACGCCGCACGGCGCCGGCTCGAGGACTACGCGCGGGTGCAACGCGGCGACTAGTCGTCAAAAAAAAGCGCGGCTCAGTGCCGCGCTTCGAAGCGGTTCGCATTAGGGAGGAGGAGGGAGCGAACCGCGATACAGGTTGGCACAAGGCCGCGCGGGCGTATTGATCCTGGTCAAACCCGGTGGCTGGCCTAGGCGCGGACCAGCAGGACTGGCACGGAAGCCGTCCTCACGACCTGCTCGGCATCGCTGCCGAGCACGAGACGGCGCAGGCCGCGCCGGCCGTGCGTGCCGAGCACGATCAGGTCGGCGCCCACCTTGCGCGCTTCGCGCACGATCGGGGCGGCCGCAGGGCCGCTCAACATCTCGCGCAGCACGCCTTTGGCCTTGACGTTCTGCTTCTGCGCAAGCGCCACGGCTTTCGCCAGCACGCGCTTGCCGCCTTCGCGCAGCGCGGGAACCAGGTCCGCGCCCGGCGCGCCGGCCATCATGCCGTCGAGCACCGCGAACGCCGGGATATTCGTCCACCACGTGCACGATGAAGAGCCGGGCGCCTTCGGCGCGCGCCAGGCGGATCGCCTCGCGCAGGCCTTTGCTGGAAGCCGGGCTGCCATCCACCGCCACCAGGATCTTGCGGTAGGCGCTCATGACGCAGCTCCGTTGGCCCGCACCAGCAGCACCGGCACCGGCGCGCTCCTCACCACCTGCTCCGCGTCGCTGCCGAGCATCAGCCGGCCCACGCCGCGCCGCCCGTGCGTGCCGAGCACGATCAGGTCGGCGCGCTGCTTTTTCGCCTCGCGCACGATGGATTCGGCCGCGGGGCCGCTCAGCACCTCGCGCAGCACGACGACCGGCTTGACCCGCTGCTTCGCCGCGAGCGCCTTCGCCCGCGCCAGGATGCGCTCGCCGCTCTCGCGCAGCAGCGGCCCGAGATCCCGCGGCGGGGCCACGCCGCCCATGGACGCGATCACCACATAGTCGTTCACCACATGCACGATGGAGAGCCTGGCGCCCTCGGCTTTCGCCAGGCGGATCGCTTCGCGCAAGCCGTTGTTCGACGCTGCGCTGCCGTCGACCGCCACCAGAATTCTCTTGTACGCGCTCATGCGGGCATTTCCTCTTTCGTCTTGTCGGGCATTTGGGCGATCATGCAATCGGTCGTCAGGATCAGGCTCGCGATCGACGCCGCGTTCTGCAGCGCGGTGCGCGTCACCTTGCGTGGATCCAGCACGCCCATCGCCACCAGGTCGCCGTATTCGCCGGTGGCGGCGTTGTAGCCAAAGCTGCCTTCGCCGTCGACCACCCGCTGCACCACCACCGCCGGCTCGGCGCCGGCGTTGCGCACGATCTGGCGCAGCGGCTCTTCGACCGCGCGCTCGACGATGCGGATGCCGGCGTCCTGATCCGGCGTTTGTCGCCATGCAGACGCGCTCAAGCAATTGCGCGCGCGCAGCAGCGCCACGCCGCCGCCGGGCAGCACGCCCTCCTCCACCGCGGCGCGCGTCGCATGCAGCGCGTCCTCGGTGCGGCTCTTGCGCTCCTTCATCTCGGTCTCGGTCGCCGCGCCGACGCGGATCAGCGCCACGCCGCCGGCGAGCTTCGCCGCGCGCTCCTGCAGCTTCTCCTTGTCGTAGTCGCTGGTGGCGTCGTCGATCTCGCGCTTGAGCTGCGCGACGCGCGCGTCGATCTTCGCCTTCTCGCCCGCGCCGCCGATGATCAGGGTATCGTCCTTGTCGATCTCGACGCGGCGCGCGCGGCCGAGCACCGCCGGCTCGGCCTTCTCCAGCGTGAGCCCGGCCTCCTCGGCGATCACCGTGCCGCCGGTCAGGATGGCGAGGTCTTCGAGCAGCGCCTTGCGGCGGTCGCCGAACCCGGGCGCCTTCACCGCGCACGAGGCGAGCACGCTGCGCAGCTTGTTCACCACCAGGGTGGCGAGCGCTTCGCCCTCGACCTCTTCGGCGACCACCAGCAGTGGCTTGCCCATCTTCGCCGCGTGCTCGAGCAGCGGCAGCAGGTCGCGGATCGCCGAGATCTTCTTGTCGTAGAGCAGGATGAGGGCGTCCTCGAGCACCGCGCTCTGCTTCTCCGCGTTGGTGATGAAGTACGGCGACAGGTAGCCGCGGTCGAACTGCGTGCCTTCCACTACCTCGAGCTCGTTGGCGAGGCCCTTGCCGTCCTCGACGGTGATCACGCCCTCGCGCCCGACTTTCTCCATCGCCTCGGCGATCATCTCGCCGATCGAGCGGTCGTTGTTGGCCGAAATCGACCCGACCTGGGCGATTTCCTTGCGCGTCGAGCACGGCTTCGCCATGCGCGCGAGCTCGGCGATCAGCGCCTCGACCGCGCTATCGATGCCGCGCTTCAGGTCCATCGGGTTCATGCCGGCGGCGACGTACTTCATGCCCTCGTTCACGATCGACGCGGCGAGCAGCGTGGCGGTGGTGGTGCCGTCACCGGCGACTTCCGAGGTCTTGGCCGCCACCTCGCGCACCATCTGCGCGCCCATGTTCTCGAAGCGGTCCTCGAGCTCGATTTCCTTCGCCACCACGACCCCGGAATTGATCACCGTGGGCGCGCCCCACGACTTCTCCAGCACCACGGTGCGCGCCTTGGGACCCAGCGTCACGCGCACGGCGTCGGCGAGGGTGTTCATGCCGCGCAGCAGCCGCGCGTGGGCTGAATCGCCGAACAGAACCTGTTTCGCGGTCATGGTGTTCTCGCTCTATGGCGCTCGTCGCAACACGGATGGCGCAGCACGAATTCGCGCAGCAGCAGCCTGAGCGCGAGCTCGCGCCCGCGGTCGCCGCGCGCGCAGGCCTCCGCGATGTCGTCGCGGATGATGGACTTGATGCGCATCTCGCCGGCGGGCGTGCGCACCAGGTAGCTGCCGAGCTCGGCAGCGGCGATCTCCGGCAGGCGCTCGTGGTGCGCGATCTCCAGCACCTCGGCCTCGTTCAGCTCGCTGAGCGCGAGGCAGTCCTCCAGGCTAAGCATGGCTGCCTCCGAGCTCGGCGCGCGCCTTGTCGAAGCCGGCCTGCAGCGCCTGCTCGATGCTCCCGCAGGGCGGGCCGCTGACGATGCTCTGGTGCTCGGGCCAGCGGATGTCGAGCCACAGCGAGTGGCGCGGCGCGCCGTCTTCGAACCAGGTTCTCAGGGCGCTGTGGCAGCTCGTGATGCGCGGGTAGGCGCCGCGCAGCTCGGCGATCTCGTGCTCGATGCGCGCGTGGGTGTCGCTCTTCATCACGCCACGCTCACCCGGCGTCGTCGGATAGCCACCACGGGGCCTGCTGGCGCAGCAGCTTGCGCTGCTCCGGCGTCAGTACCGCCGCCATCTGGTTGTGCGCCTCGACCCGGGACTTGAGCATCTGCCGGCGCAGCTCGTCCACCTTCTTCTGCTGCTCGGCGACCTTGTCGGCATCGACCTTGTCGGCGCCGTACAGGCTGCGCAGCTTGTACTGCTCGGCCCGGACTTCACCCATCGCCGCCCAGTTCTTGTTGCGGTGCTCTTCCTGGATCGCGAGCACTTTCTGGTGCTGCTCTTCGCTCAGGCCGAGCGCGGCGAATACCCCGCCCTGCTGGCCGTAGCCCATCATGCCGCGGCCCATCATTCCGCCGCCCATCGTGCCCTCGCCCATCATGCCGCGGCCCTGGCCGTAGCCCGGGCCGTAGCCCTGGGCGGTCGCGAGCGAGCTGGCGAGCGCGAGCGCCGCGCCGAAGATCAGTGCTGTTCTCATGGCTTTCTCCTTGCAACGTCGTTTGACTTGAGTCGAGCCTACGCCCGCACCGGCGGGCCGCTTTGATCCCGGTCAAAGGAGCCTGCGTCCGACTGCCTAGGATGCTGTGCAAAGGAGGTACCACCATGCTTGCGGCGCTCGCCGGCACGGCGCGCGATCTGGGCCGGCTGCAGGAGATCGGCGCCGTCCTGCTGCGCTACGGCTTCGGCGACTTCGCCCGTCGCCTCGGCATCCGGCTACCCTGGCGGCCGGCCGAAACCGCGCCCGCGATGGCGGCGCCCGCGCGCGTGCGCCACGCGCTGCAGGACCTGGGACCGACCTTCGTCAAGCTCGGCCAGATCCTGGCCACGCGCGTCGACCTGTTCGCGCCCGAATGGATCGCCGAGTTCGAAAAGCTGCAGGACCAGGCGCCGCCCGCGCCATGGCCGGAGGTCCGCGCGCAGCTGGTCGAGGACCTGGGTGCCCCTCCGGAAGAAGTGTTCGCGGTTTTCAACCCGGTGCCGATCGCCGCCGGCTCGGTCGCGCAGGTACACCGCGCTCAGCTCGCGGATGGCAGCGCGGTGGCGGTCAAGGTGCGCCGCCCCGGGATCCGCGCCGTAGTCGAGGCCGACCTGCGGCTGCTCGCGCGCCTGGCCGGCGCGCTCGAAAGCCATGTCGACGACTTCGCCCGCTTCCATGCGCGCGAGGTGGTGCGCCAGTTCACCCGCACGATGCGCGCCGAGCTCGACCTCGCCGCCGAATGCCGCAACGCCGAACGCGTGGCGCAGAGCTTCCGCGACGATCCGGCGATCGTCGTGCCCAGGGTCTACTGGGAATGGAGCGGCGAGCGCGTCAACGTGCAGCAATTCATCGACGGCACGCCGAGCCGCGACCCCGCGGCGCTCGCCGCCGCCGGCCTCGACCGGCGCGTGCTCGCGCACCGCGGCGCGCAGGCGATGCTGAGGATGGTGCTCGAGGACGGCTTCTTCCACGCCGACCCGCACCCCGGCAACGTGTTCTACCTGCCCGGCAACCGCGTCGCCTTCATCGACTTCGGCATGGCCGGCCATCTCTCCGAGCGGCGGCGCGACGAGCTGGTGCGCCTGCTCGCCGGCCTGGTCGGGCGCGACGCCGACAGCGTGGTCGACGTGCTGCTCGACTGGGCGGACGCCGGGCGCATCGACGCTGCGAAGCTGGCGGTCGACATCGACGCCTTCATCGACCGCTACCACGGCGTGGCGCTGCAGGACCTGCGCATGGGCGCGATGCTCGCCGACATGACCGCGCTGCTGCGCGAGCACAGCCTGGCGTTGCCCGCCGATCTCGCGCTGGTGCTCAAGGCCTGCGTGACGCTCGAGACCTACGGGCGCGAGCTCGATCCCGACTTCGACATGGTGGGCGAAGCCGCGCCCTTTCTGCGCGCCGCGACGCTCGCGCGCAACGGCCCGGCGGCGCTGGCGAAGCGCGGCTGGCGCGCGGCAGCCGCGCTCGCCGGCATCGCCGGCGACCTGCCGCAGGACCTGCGCGAGCTGATCCGCTCGGCGCGCACCGGCCGCCTGCAGCTGCACGTCGACCTCACCAGCCTGCAGGGCTTCGGCCGCCAGGTCGACACTTCGGCCAACCGCCTGGCGATCGGCATCGTCACCGCCGCGCTGATCGTCGGCTCGGCGATCGTGATGACGATCGAAGGCGGTCCGATGCTGCTCGGCCTGCCGCTGTTCGGCCTGCTCGGCTTCGCCGGCGCGCTGGTCGGCGGCGCCTGGCTGTTCGTCTCCATCCTGCGCAGCGGCGGCGGCCGCTAGGCTACGATCGCACGATGAGCAACCTGGACGACCCGCGCGTACTGTTCGCCGCCGAGCGCACGCTGATGGCCTGGAGCCGCACCGCGGCGGGCCTGATGGCGTTCGGCTTCGTCATCGACCGCACCGCCGTGCTCATGCCGCGCGCCGCGGCGAGCGCGGCGTTCGCCTTATGGATCGGCCTCGCGTTCGTGCTGCTCGGCGTAGCGCTGAGCATGCTGTCGATCGTGCAGTACCGGCGTTCGGTGGCCACGCTGCGCCCGGTGGAGATCCCGCCCGGCTACTGGGTCAACCTGTCGGTCTACGTGAGCGCGCTCATCGGCCTGCTCGGCCTCGCGCTCGCGGCCTACCTCACGTTCGGGTAAAGACCAGGAAGTACTGGCGCGGCAGGAAGCCGTGCTCTTCGGAGAGCGCGTAGCCGGCCGCTGCCAGCTCGGCTTTCACGCGTTCCGGAGCAACGCGCGCCGACTTCGGCGGCCCGGAGGGCGAGTCCATGCGGAAATCGATCACCGCGATGCGGCCGCCCGGCTTGAGCGAGGCGGCGAGCGCGCGGAAATAGCGCTCGCGCTGCTCGATGTGGTGGTAGACGTCGACCAGCACGACGAGATCGGCTTTCTCCGGCAGGCGGGGATCGCCCGCGGCGCCTTTGACCGCGACCAGGTTCGCACGCTTCTCCTTCTTCGCGCGCTCGGCGAGGTACCGAACCATGTCCGGCTCGACGTCGACCGCGTACACCTTTCCCGCCGGCACCATGTTGGCGAAGCGCACCGCGAAGTAGCCGGTGCCGGCGCCGATATCGGCGATCACCGCGTCGGGCCGCAGGCCGAGCGCCTCGATCACCTGGTGCGGCTTCTGCCAGGCGTCGCGCTCCGGGTCATCGAACACGTGCGCCCATTTCTCGGCGTCGCCAAAGCTGTGGCGGTGTGTATGTGGCGCCTGCGCCGCGGCGGTAACGGCAGCGAGCAGCAACAAGGCCGGCAAAAGGCGCGTCATGACTGCGCCCACCGTACCAGGCTGCTCGCGTCGAGCGCGCCGGAAACGCGCTTCACCTCGGCGCCGTTGCGGAACAGCGCGATGGTGGGGATGGCGCGGATCCCCATGCGCGACGCGAGCCCGGGCGCTTCCTCGGTGTTGACCTTGACCAGGCGCGCGCGGCCCTTCAGCTCGCGCGCCGCGCGCTCGAACTGCGGCGCCATCGCGCGGCACGGGCCGCACCACGGCGCCCAGAAGTCGGCGATCACCGGCAGCTCGGTGCGGCGCACGAAGTCGTCGAAGGCGCTTTCCGCCAGCTCGAGCGGCGCGTCCGGCAGCAGCGCGGCGCCGCACTTGCCGCACTTGGGGTCTTCGCCGAGCCGCGCCGCCGGCACGCGGTTCGCGATCAGGCACGCCGGACAGGCAAGCTGAATCGTTTCAGAGTGCATTGAGCGGAATCTTGAGGTAGGAGCGGCCGTTCGCCTCCGGCAGCGGCAGCTCGCCGGCGCGGATATTGACCTGGATCGAGGGCAGGATGAGGGTCGGCATCTCGAGCGTGCGGTCGCGCGCGGTGCGCATCGCGACGAACTCACCCTCGCTCACGCCGTCGCGCACGTGGATGTTGGCGGCGCGCTGCTGAGCCACCGTGGTCTCCCATCGCGGCTCACGCCCCTGCGGCGGGTAGTCGTGGCACACGAAGATCCGCGTCTCGGGCGGCAGCGCGAGCAGGCGACGGATCGAGCGGTACAGGGTGCGCGCGTCACCGCCGGGAAAGTCGGCGCGCGCCGTGCCGACGTCGGGCATGAACAGCGTGTCGCCGACGAACACCGCGTCGCCGATGCGGTACGCCATGTCGGCCGGCGTGTGGCCGGGCACGTGCAGCGCCTCGGCCTGGAGCGCGCCGATCGCGAAACGCTCGCCGTCGGCGAGCAGGCGGTCGAACGCGGGCAGCTCCTTCTCGAGGTTGAACACCTCGCGGAAGATCGCCTGCACCTCGCGGATGCGCTCGCCGATGGCAATGCGCCCGCCCAGGTGTGCGCGCAGGTAAGGCGCCGCGGACAGATGGTCGGCGTGCGCGTGGGTCTCGAGAATCCATTCGACGCGCAGCCGGTGCGCGCGCACGAACTCGATCACGCGCTCGGCCGAGCGCGTGTCGGTGCGCGCGGACTTCGGCTCGTAGTCGAGCACCGAGTCGATGATCGCGGCGGCCGCGCCGTCGTGCACCACGTAGGTGACGGTCCCGGTGGCCGGATCGAAGAACGGCTGGATATTCGGTTTCATGGCAAACAATATATTGACTGATATATCGTTTGTCAATAGAATGTGGCGCCATGAGCACCCTGACCATTTCGATCGACGAGATGCAAGCCGCGGCCGCCGACGCCTGCCGCCTGATGAAGGCGCTCGCCAACCCGGACCGGCTGCTGCTGCTCTGCCAGCTCGCGCAGGGCGAGAGCAGCGTCGGCGAGCTCGAGGCCGCGCTCGGCATCCTGCAGCCCACCCTGTCCCAGCAGCTCACCGTGCTGCGCAACGAGGCGCTGGTGGAGACGCGGCGCGACGGCAAGCACGTGTTCTACCGCGTCGCCAGCGGGCCGGCGCTCGCGGTGCTCAAGGTCTTGCACCAGCAATTCTGCAAGCCGAAAGGAAAGCGATGAGCATCGACTGGACGCACTTCACCCCCTGGGCATCGCTCGTCGGCGGCGCCCTCATCGGCGTCGCCGCGGCGATGCTGGTGCTGCTCTCCGGCCGCATCGCCGGCATCAGCGGCATCCTTGGCGGGCTGATCGCGCTGCGGCGCGGCGACATTGCGTGGCGGCTGGCCTTCGTGGCGGGGCTGCTGGCCGCGCCCACCGCGATGGTTCTCATGGGAAGGGAACTCGCGCCGCGGATCGATGCAGGCCTCGGCATGCTGCTGGTCGCCGGATTGCTGGTCGGCCTGGGCACCCGCTACGGCGCGGGCTGCACCAGCGGCCACGGGGTGTGCGGGCTGTCGCGCCTGTCGCCGCGCTCGCTGGTCGCCACCGGCGCGTTCATGGCCGCCGGCATCGCCACCGTCTTCGTCACCAGGCACCTTATATGAACGCGCTCGCCGCTTTCGCCGCCGGCCTGGTGTTCGGCATCGGGCTCATCGTCTCCGGCATGACCGACCCGGGCAAGGTGATCGGCTTCCTCGACGTCGCGGGCCGCTGGGACCCTTCGCTCGCCTTCGTCATGGGCGGCGCGATCCTGGTGGGCTACTTCTCCTTCGCGGCTGCCGGCAAGCGCGGACGCACCTTCCTCGGCGGCGCGATGCAGCTGCCGACGCGCCGCGACATCGATGCGCGCCTGGTGGCAGGCAGCGCGGTGTTCGGCATCGGCTGGGGACTGGCCGGCTTCTGCCCCGGCCCTGCGCTGGTCGCGCTTCGGCGCCGGCATCGACCAGGCGGCGCTGTTCGTCGCCGCCATGCTCGCCGGCATGGTGATCTACGACGCCGCCGAGCGGCTGATCCACGCGCCGCGCCGGCGCGCCAAAGCCTAGGAGGGCTTCTTCTCCAGCGGGCAGCTGCTGAAACCGAACGGCACATAAGCCGGGCAGTAGCCGAAGATGCCGGTGAGCAGCGGCACGATGCCGATCAGTCCGAACCAGCGGGCGTTGCCTTCGAGCAGGACCACGGCCGCGAGCAGCACGAGGCCCACGACGATGCGCAGGATGCGGTCGATGCCGCCGACGTTTGCTTTCATGATGGAGGACAGCATGCGTGGCATGCGCGCGGCTTTGATCTGCGTAAGCAGAGTGGTGTGGCTGGGCTGAACGTGATAGCCATGCGGCTGTCGGTAGAGGCCGTGGGCAGTTCGTGCGTGCTATGCTGGCGGAGGGTGCGAGGCGGCGGGCGAATCCGCATGGCATCGCGGCATTGGCTCTGGTGGCGCGCATTGCGCGCACAGCGCCGCTCGGTTCAGGCCGGTATGCGAAAACGATGAACGCTCGTTGCTGCCATTGCCGGCAGGCCGACCGGGCGTCGAGCGTTGAAGTGGCCGTCGCGGAAGACCGGGTTTTCAGGCAGGCGAGCGCGCGTGTGAACGCGGCCGCGAAGGCGTCGGGCGTCTCGGCGGGGCGCGCGCAGATGGTGGAGATGCGCCGGCGCCTTCGTGCTGTCTGATGCAGGAAGCGCAAGCCGGGCGTGAGGAACGTGATCACGGCAGCGGCGCGGCGCACCTCGGGCGCGAACGTCGCTGCGGCGGCGGGTGTGGTTTTCGAGGAAGCGCGGAGTGATCCGAACTCGAGCCGGCGCGCGGGTGCTCGCGCACCGCTCGGAGCCGGCGGCGCGTGCGTTGATCCGCGGGCGAACCTTCGCGCGCACGCTTCATTGACCAACCCTTGGTGGCATTTCGCCCCTACGCCGGCTCCTGCGCCGGGCGCATACCGCACTGTCGTTGTTCGCCGACGTTCGTCGACGAGAGCGGTTTGATCAAGGTCATAAGACGAACGGCTCGGGATGGGAACATGGTGAGATGACTACGAATAACGCAATGCTGACGCACCAGCGCGTGCCGGCGCCTGTTGAACTGCGCGCATGGTGAATCTTGCGCCGGATGGAATCTTCGTGGCGGACGCCGACGGCCGCTATACGTTCGTCAACGAGGCGGGCTGTCGCCTGCTCGGATACCGCGGCGAGGAGTCGCCGGCAAGACGATTCTCGATCTCATCCCCCCGGAGGACGCGCCGCGCCTGCGGGCGTCGAAGGCGCGCATGCTGGAAGGTGCGAGCGATGTCGACGAATGGCGGCTGCGGCGCAAGGACGGCAGCTTCGTGCCGGTCGAGGTCAGCGCGAACATCCTGCCGGACGGGCGCTGGCTGGGATTCGTGCGCGACATCACGGAGCGCAGGGCGCACGAGGCCGAGCGCGAGGCCTTTTTTGCTGCCGTCGAGGCGGACCACCAGCGGCTGCGCGCGCTGCTCGAGGCGCTGCCGCTGGGTGTGCTGCTGTTCCAGCCGGACGGGCGCCTGTTCTTCAACCGCCGCACCGAGGACCTGCTGGGCATCGAGCTTTCACCGGATGGGGGCAGCGCGCAGTACCGCAACCTCATCCTCTACCCGGATGGCCGGCCGGTGCCGCCGGAGCGCCTGGTCTCCACGCGCGTGCTGCGCCTGGGCGAGACCGTGACCGGCGAGGAATACCTCGTGCAGCGGCCCGACGGCGAGCGCCTTCCGATCCTCGGCAGTGCCGCGCCCATCCGCGACGCGCAAGGCCGCGTGGTCGGCTGCGTGGCCGTGTTCCAGGACGTGAGCGAGCGCATGCGGATAGAAAAGGCGATGCGCGACAACGCGCGCCTGCTGCAGGCGGTGTTCGACATCCTCCCCGTCGGGGTCTGGATCGCCGACGAGACCGGCCGCATCGTGCGCAACAACCCGGCCGGCGAGCGCGTGTGGAAAGGCGCGCGCTACATCGACGTGCCGCAGTTCGGCGAATACAAAGGCTGGTGGATCGACAGCGGCAAGCCCATCGCCGCGGAAGAATGGGCGCTCGCGCGCGCGCTGAGGAAGGGCGAGACCTCGACCGGCGAGCTGGTGCGCATCCAGTGCTTCGATGGCTCGTTCAAGACCATCATCAATTCCGCCGCGCCGCTGCGCAACGAGGAAGGCGCCATCGCCGGCGCCATCGTGGTGAACGAGGACATCAGCGCGCTGCACGAGGCGCAGGAGAAGCAGCGCGCGAGCGAGCAGCTGCTGCGCACGGTGATCGAACTGCTGCCCGTGGGGCTGTGGGTGGCCGACCGCGAAGGCAGGATCACGCTCGCCAATCCCGCGGGCGAGCGCATCTGGCAGGGCACGCGCTATGTCGGCCCGGAGCAGTTCCACGAATTCAAGGCCTGGTGGGTCGAGACCGGCGAGCCGATCGCGCCCGAGGACTGGGGCATGTTGCGCGCGGTGCGCAAAGGCGAGACCTCGCGCGGCGAGCTGATCCGCATCCAGTGCTTCGACGGCTCCTTCAAGACGGTGATCAACTTCGCCGCGCCGATCCGCTCGGACGCAGGCGAGATCGTCGGCGCGGTCGCGCTGAACGAGGACATCACCGCGCTGCAGCACACGCAGGAGCAGCTGCGCGCGGCGGTGCGCGACCGCGAGGAAATCCTGGCGATCGTCACCCACGACCTGCGCAACCCGCTCGCCGGTCTGCTGATGGGCGCCGACGGCCGCCGAGCGCCAGGCGCGCGCTCATCGCGGGCGGCGAGCCGGTGCGCGAGCTTGCCGCGCAGCTCATGGACGATACTTCGCGGCGCATGTCGGGCATGGTCGACGACCTGCTCGCCGGTCGCCGTGGCGAGCACCGGCGGCGAATCGATGGTGCAGCCTCGCTCCGGTCGAGGCTTCGATCCTCATCGCGAGGGCGTCCGCCGCGGCGCGGCCGCTGCTCACCCGCGAGGGGCTCGAGCTCAAGCTCGACGTGAGCGGCGGGCTGCCGACGGTCAACGGCGGACGCCGACCGCATCCTGCGCGTCTTCGCCAACCTGCTCGACAACGCGCTCAAGTACACCTCCGGCGCGGCACCATCACCCTGTCGCCGCGGAAGGACGTGCAGGCGGCGTGCGCTTCGCGGTCGCCAACAGCGGCCCCGCGCTGCCGAGAGAGAGTCGCTCAAGGCGATGTTCGAGCCCTTCTGGCAGGCCGGCCGCGACCGCCGCGGCGCCGGCCTCGGCCTCGCCATCTGCCGCTCGATCGTCGAAGCGCACGGCGGCAGCATCTGGGCGGAGCCGGCGCAGGGCCAACGCGTGCGCGTGTGTTTCGTGCTCCCGCGCCAGCCGGCGCCCACGCCTTGAGATCGGGGCTGAAATCGCCGGTCGGATGGGCGCTCGCGCGCCTTGCGCACCGATTCCTCGCGCAGGTCCTGCATCAGCTTGTCGGGTCAATCCGGTGATCGGCGCCGCCATGCGCAGCCTGGCCTTTGCGCAACGCTGCTCCTCGCCGCGCCGCACGCGCACGCGGACTGCAGCGACGCGCCGGGCGCGGGCGTCGACTGGTCGGGCTGCACCAAGCAGCAGCTCCTCATCCGCAAGAAGGACCTGCAGGGCGCGCGCTTCGAGCACGCGACCTGGTCGGCCTCGTCTTCGAGCGCAGCGACCTGAGCGGCGCGAGCTTCGTCGGCGCGCAAGTGAGCCGCACGTGTTCCGCGACGCCGTCCTCGAGCGCGCGACCTGAGCAAGCTGATCGCGGTGCGCAGCACCTTCGCCGGCGCGCGCCTCGCCGGCGCTAATCTCGAGAAGGCCGAGCTGCAGCGCTGCGTGCTGACCGGCGCCGACTGCGCCGCGCCAACCTGTCGAAGGGCGATTTCGGGCGCTCGGTGTTCGACCGCGCCGACCTGCGCGAAGCGAACGTCAAGTACGCAAGCCTGCGCGCGCGAGCCTGCGCGAGGCCCACTCGCCGGCGCCGACTTTTCCAGGCGCACTGTTCGCGGCGCGCTTCGAGGGCACCGACCTGTCCGGCGGTCAAGGGGCTCGCGCAGGCGCAGCTCGACATCGCCTGCGGCGACGCCCGCACCCGGCTGCCGCCGGGGCTGACGCCCCCGTCCGGGTGGCCGTGCGCCGCCGACTGAGCGCCCCCAAGCCGGCGGCGCCGCACCGCCACGCAGCTCGGCAATCAGTCGCTGACGACGTCCGTGAGCTGCATTGCGCGGGGCTAGAGCGCAGCGGCACCGCGCTCGGCCCGGGCGCGGCGGCCTGCGCGCAGTCTCGTTGCGCCGACGAAGGCGACTTCCGGCTGCAGATCTCTCCGATCGCCATGCCTGCTCTCCCTCAGAGTTCGGCGCACGGGCGGCAGCGGGACGCTCCCGCGGCGCCCGAGACCCGCGCCGGCGCTGCAGCTTGCCGAAGGCGCCGCGCGCGAGGCTCGGCGTTGAAGAGCACGCCGCGCCTCGATCGCGACGCCTCGGCCGAGCGCGTGCGACTCCTTCTTATGTTAGGCAGCGCCAGACGGGTGGCGTGCGCAGCACGGAAGACACGGCCAGAGCGTTGCCAGCCCGGAAGAGCCCTGCGGGGCGACGATTCCCCGAATCGACGCATGCCGACGCGCGCGCGCGCTGACCGCTAAGCACGTCCACCGTGGGTGATTCCCAGCGCGAGATTCGCGCCGGCGCATCGAGCGAGCTGAAGGGGGGGGGGGGGGGGGGGGGGGAGCTCGCCGGTTGAAGCACCGCTAGAGCGGCGCACCTCGAAGACGTGGTAGCCCCACGCCGGCAGGTCGAGATAGAGGCCGCGCGGGCGAGCTCGGCGCCGTCGCGGTCGTAGACCGCGGCACCGAGCAGGTCGCGCAAGCCGCCAGCGCCGGCCGGCGAGGTCGCGCCCAGGGCAGCGCGCACGTAGCACTGGCTCTGGTGGCCGGCGTAGTTGACGGCGACCAGCGCGGCGCTCGTCTGCCGGCGCCGGTCCAGGCGAACGCGATGAACGCGTCGTTGCTGCCGTTGCCGTCCCAGGCCGGCGCGGACGTCGAGCAGCTGCCAGTGGCCGTCGCGGAACGCGCGGTCGCTGCAGGCACGCGAGCAGCGCGTCGTAGAACGCGCCGATCGACGGCGTCGGGCGCCTCGGCCGGCCCGCGGCCGAGGTGCATCGAGATGCGCACCTTGCGTGCCCTCGCGCTGCCCCTGGTGGAAGAAGCGCAGCCCCGGCGCGAGGAACGTGATGACCGCCGCGGCCCGGTGCACGTCCGGGCGGGAACGTCGCCGCGGCCCGCGGCTCGTCGTGGTTCTCCAGGAAGCGCGCGAGCTGGTCCTGGAAGTCGAGCCCGGCGTAGCAGGTGCTCGCGGACCGGCCGCGCCGTGCCGCTGCTCGAGGCGGTCGTAGAGCCGCTTGTCGTAGGTGTAGTCGAAGCCCTGCTGCTGCAGCGTCCACTCGAGGTCCCAGTAGACCTCGGCCATGAAGCCGAAGCCCGGGATGCCGCTCGCGCACCGCCGCCGTGACGCCGCGGCCAGAACGGCTCGCGCGCCGATGCCCCAGGTGCGCTCGAAGACGTCCGGCAGCACCAGCATCGCCATGTCGCAGCGCACGCCGTCGCACTGCCCGGCGATGCGCTCGCAGCTCGCCGATCATCGCCTCCTGCAGCGCCGGGTTGCCGTAGTTGAGCTGAAGCGTGTCGGGCCAGCCGGCGAAGTACGGGTCGCGGCCGTAGGCGAGGACGCGCGTCGCCGCGCCGCGTCTGACGCGCGTGTAGTTCTGCGGCTCGCGCGCCAGGTCGCTCCTCGGTGCCCTGCGATGAAGAACTCCGGGTGCTCGTCGACCCACGGGTGATCGAGCGCCATGTGGTTCGGCACGAAGTCGAGCATCAGCCGCAGCCCGCGCTGCCGCAGCCGCTCGCGCAGCCGCGCCAGCGCCGCGTCGCCGCCGAAGTCGCGCGTGCACGTGGTAGTCGCGTGATCGCGAAGCCGGAGCCGGCGATGTCCTCGTCGCGGAAGTCGGGCAGCGTGCGCCTGGAACTCGCGCCAGCCACTCGGGGTTCGACGCGCGACACCCGCCGCGCCGGCCTCGCCGGTCTGCCAGACGCCGAGGAACCAGACCAAGTCGAAGCCCGTCGCGCGCGAGGCGATCCAGCTCGGCGTCGGGGATGTCGTCGAGCGTCGCCGGGCGGCCGAGCGCGGCGGCACAGCTCGGTGAGCCAGACGCGGGTGTTGATCTGGAAGAGCGACGGATAGCGCGGCGTGGCCATGCGCCGGCTCGAGGCCCTGCCGCCGAGCTCTTCGCTGCGCCCATGGACCTGCTCCTGGACGAGCGCGCCTCGAGCTTCTGCTCGGCGTCGCCAGCACGTCCTCCGGCGTCGATGCGGCCGAACAGATCGCATCAGCGCGCGCGACGAGCCCGGTCCAGCCGGTCTGGTGGCTCGCGCCGAGGCCGGCGCCGTTGTCGCCGTGGAAGTACTCGTAGAACAGGATGCAGGTCGCGCCAGTGCGGGTCGTCCTGGAACTTCTCCGTGCCGCCGTAGACCGGCCGGCGCCCGTCTGCGTCCGCGCAGGAAGATGCTCGCCAGCCGCCGCGTGATCTCCTCGCGCCACCTCGAACAGCGTCATGTGCTGGCCCGAGCCGGTCGGGCACTCGACCTTGAAGTCGTCGCCGTAGAACGCGTAGAGGTTGCAGCAGCGCCGCGGATGATCAGCACGTTGACCGGCATCCAGACCGGGCCGCGCCAGTTCGAGTTGCCGCCGAACATGCCGGTGTCCGACTCGGCCGGCAGGTAGCGCGACGCGGTACTCCTGGCCGCCGACGTGGAAGACGTACGGGATGGTCGCGCGTGGTAGCGCGACAGCGAGCGGATGCCGTAGCGGGCTGAGGAACTCGTTCTCGTCGAGCAGGTAGCCGAGGACGCGCTCGCAGCTTGCTCCTGTCGAGCAGCGGCGACAGCAGCCGCCGGTCCGCCGTCGCCGATGTAGCCCGCCGTCGGTCGGAGCGACCTGCGCCACGAGCTCGGGATGGCGCTCGCGGAACAGCGCGATCAGCTCGAGCAGCCTCGGGATGCTCGCGCGAGCATCTCGGCCTCGAAGACGGTCGACGCGCAGAGCGGCAGCAGGCCCGACCATCGAGCGGACCTTGAGCCGCGTGGCGCTGGCCGTCGGGCAGCCGCAGCACGTCGTAGAAGAAGCCGTCCTCTTCGTCCCACATGCTCGTCGTGGTGCTCGCCGACGCGGTCCATCGCGTAGGCGATCCACAGGAAGTGCTCGAGGAACTTGAGCGCCATCTCCTCGTACGTCGGGTCGTGCATCGGCCAGCTCGAGCGCGATCTCCAGCATGTTCTGGCAGAAGAACGCCATCCACGCGGTGCCGTCGGCCTGCTCGAGGTAGCCGCCGGTCGGCAGCGGCGCGCTGCGGTCGAAGACGCCGATGTTGTCGAGGCCGAGGAAGCCGCCCTCGAACACGTTGCGGCCCTGCGGTCCTTGCGGTTGACCCACCAGGTGAAGTTCAGCATCAGCTTCTGGAACGAGCGCTCCAGGAACTCGAGGTCGCTCGCGCCCGAGGTCGCGCTTCTCGACTCGATAGAGGAAGAGCGTCGCCCAGGCGTGCACCGGCGGGTTGACGTCGCTGAAGTTCCACTCGTAGGCCGGGATCTGGCCGTTCGGGTGCATGTAGCGGCTCGCGCAGCATCAGCAGCAGCTGCTCCTTGGCGAAGTCGAAGTCGACCAGCGACAGCGCGACGGCGTGGAACGCGAGGTCCCAGGCCGCGTACCAGGGGTACTCCCACTTGTCGGGCATCGAGATGACGTCGCCGTTCAACATGTGGAACCACTCGGCGTTGCGCGCGCGCGCGCTTGCGCGCTGCCGAGCAGCGGGTGCGCGCTCGTGCTCCTTCGAGCCAGCGTGTCGACGTCGAAGTAGTAGAACTGCTTGCGTCCAGAGCATGCCGGCGAGGGCCTGGCGATGACGCGCGCGCTCGTCCTCGCTGAGCGACGGCGGCGTGATGCGCTGCGTAGAACTCGTCGGCCTCGCGCGAGCCGCGCTGCGAACATCGTCGTCGAAGCCGCGCCGAACGGCTCGCGCCGCCGGCCGGCGGTCGGCGCAGCCGCAGCCGGATCGTCGCGACTGCCGCCGGCGGGCACGTCGAGCACGTAGTGCGCCGCCGCCTTGGTGCCCGGTCTGCGCCGGGTTCACCGCGTCGCGCTCGCCCGTGAACGACGTAGCGGTGGAACGCGTCCTTGACGTACGGGCGTCGCGTTCGGCTGACGCCGAAGAGCCGCTGCGTGTTGCGTCTCGTTCTCGGTGAACAGCAGCTCGCGGCGTCGCCGTCGCAGTAGAGTGTACGTCGCCGAGCTCGGGATGCGAGGCCGCGATCGACGCCGTGCGCCGGCTCGCGCAGCGCCGGCTTCGGCTGCGTCCGTCGCCCCACGACCAGGTGTTGCGGAACCAGAGCGTCGGCAGCAGCGTGCAGCCGCGCCGCCTCCGGCCCGCGGTTGTGCACGGTGACGCGGATCAGGATGTCCTCCGGGGCCTGCCTTCGCGTACTCGACGAACACGTCGAAGTAGCGGTCGTCGTCGAACACGCCGGTGTCGAGCAGCTCGTACTCGAACTCCTCGCGCGTGCGCCGCGCGGTTGGTCTCGACCAGGTCGCGGTACGGGATACTCCGCTGCGGGTACTTGTAGAGGTACTTCATGTACGAGTGCGTCGGCGTGCTAGTCGAGGTAGAAGTAGTACTCCTTGACGTCCTCGCCGTGGTTGCCCTCGCTGTTGGTCAGGCCGAACAGCCGCTCCTTGAGGATCGGGTCGTGGCCGTTCCACAGCGCGAGCGCGAAGCACAGCCGCTGCTTGTCGTCGCGAGATGCCGGCCAGGCCGTCTTCGCCCCAGCGGTAGGCGCGCGAGCGCGCCTGGTCGTGGCTGAAGTAGTCCCAGGCGTTGCCGTCCTCGCTGTAGTCCTCGCGCACCGTGCCCCACTGGCGCTCGCTGAGGTACGGGCCCCACTTCTTCCACGGGATGCCCGACTCTCGCGCGCCTCGTTCAGGCGCTTCTGCTCGGTCACGTCGGTGGCACGGGGCGGATTCGATGGTTTGCTTGTCATGGGCAGCCTTCCGGGGATAATGGGGATTTCAACGCAGCTGGTGCACCGGCTGGCCGAGCATCTCGGGGGTGATCAGCGTCAGCCCCTTGTCCGTGACACGGAACCGGCGCGGATCGCCGAGCGACCCGCGCTCGAGCCGGCAGTGGCGGTCGACGACCGTGCGGCTCAGCTTGACGCCGGGACCGCACCGCCACGTCGGGCAGGACCACGCAGTCCTCGAGCAGCGCCCCTTCGGCAACGTGTACGTTCGAGAACAGCACCGAGCGGCGCACCGTCGCGCCGCTCACGATGCAGCCGCCCGAGACCATCGAGTCGACCGCCATGCCACGGCGGCCGTCGTCGTCGAACACGAATTTCGCCGGTGGCAGCTGCTCCTGGAAGGTCCACACCGGCCAGTCGCGGTCGTACAGGTTTAGCTCCGGCGTCACCGTCGCAAGCTCGAGGTTCGCCTCCCAGTACGCATCGAGCGTGCCGACGTCGCGCCAGTAGGGCTGGCCGTTCGGCATCTCGACGCAGCTGTCGGCGAAGCGGTGCGCATGCACCCGGTAGCGGCCGATGATGTGCGGCAGAAGGTCCTTGCCGAAATCGTGGCTCGAGCGCGGGTCGTCGGCATCGCGGATCAGCTGCTCGTAAAGGAATGCGGCGTTGAACGCGTAGATTCCCATGCTCGCGAGCGCGCGGTCCGGGCGTGCCGGGCAGCGGCCGAGGCCGGGCGGCTTCTCCTCGAAGCCAGTGATGCGCCCCGCGGCGTCCGCCTCGAGCACGCCGAAGCCCGCGCGCGTCGGCGAGCGGCACGTCCACGCACACCACAGTGGCGTCGGCCCCGCGCGCGGCGTGGTCCTCGAGCAGCCGCGCGTAGTCCATCTTGTAGACGTGGTCGCCCGAGAGCACCAGCACGTACTGGCAGCCGTCGCGGCGCAGGACGCCGAGATTCTGGAACACGGCGTCCGCGGTGCCGCGGTACCAGTGCTCCTCGCCGAGCTGCTGCTGCGCCGGCAGGATGTCGACGTGCTCGCCGATGCGGCCGTCGAGGAAGCTCCAGCCGCGCTGCAGGTGGCGGATCAGGCTGTGCGATTTGTATTGCGTGGCGACGCCGATGCGGCGCACGCCGGAGTTCACGCAATTGGAGAGCGTGAAGTCGATGATGCGGTACTTGCCGCCGAACGGCACCGCCGGCTTGCAGCGCCAGTCGGTGAGCTCTTTCAGGCGGCTGCCGCGCCCGCCGGCGAGCACGATGGCGTAGGTGCTGCGCGCGAGACCTCCGCCCGATCGGCGGCGGAGCTGCGGCTGCAGCGCGCTGGACGCTTCGTCGCGGCTCATGGGGCGAGCTTAGGCGACCTCGTCGGCCGCGCCAGAAACAGGCGCAATTCACGGCTTTCGCTTCGGCGGAAGTCCGATGCGGTAATGCGATTCGTTGAGGTACTGCGTGATGTCCTCGCGCTCGTCCAGCGTAAAGCTGCGCTTGGTCTGCGGCGCCCAGCGCGCCACCATGTCGCGCAAGTCGGAGAGGTCCTTGACCTCGCTGCGCAAGCGGTCGTGCACGCGCTCGTAGTGGCAGCCGCCGCAATAAGTCTGGTAGAGCAGGCGGCCGCGCTCGGCGTCCTGCGCCGCAGCCGCGGCGGGCAGCAGCAGGAACAGCAGGCTAATTGCGCGCATGCTCGAGCCCCAGGAGCCAGGTGAGCCAGCTCGAGCCGGCCGCGACCGCCCAGAAGAGGAAAAAGCCGACGGTATAGCCGGCCTTGCGCCCGAACTCGAGCGGGCCGACGAAGCTCAGGTCCACCGGATCGTGCAGCGTGAAGAACAGCACCGCGCCGATCCCGCCGAAGATGAACGACGGCCACAGAATCGCGATCGCTTGCCTCATGACACCTCCTTGACGATGCGCCACGTCGCGCGCGGGTCCTCGATTACCGCATGCCAGCGCCCGGCCGGCAATGCGGGCAATTGCGTGCCGTAGGCGCCGTCCGGCAAGGGCGCCAGCCGCAGCCGCACATCGTGGCCAGCGCGAGTGGCGTGGGCGAGATGCAGGAACAGCGCCTCCGGCGCGGAACCGTGCAGCTCGACGCGAACGAAGGATGGCTGCATGCGAATCGCGGCCGAGATGCCGAGCTTGCGCGCGGCGTCCTCGCGGGCGAGGCGGCGATTGATGCCGAGCCCCTGCTTGTAATAGTCCTCGGCCACCAAACCGTCTGCCGAGGCGAAGGCAATCCAGGTGGTCACCGCGCCCGCCACCAGCACCGCCGCGGGTCCGGAGATGATCAGCCAGGGCCAGAGCTCGCGGTACCAGGGCTTCATGCCGGCCTCGGCTCGCGCGGCCGGTCGAATGCGAGCCATAGGCCAGCCAGGCCGGCGAGCAGCAGGCCGAGGTCCTCCGGCACGCCGAGGAGAAACGCGGCCTGGCCGCCGATCAATGCCCAGGCGATCGGCACGACGAGGACATAGCGCGGGAACGGCCGGGAAAGGAACGCGAGCATGCCGATGGTGAAGATGGTCGTCGGGCACGGCAGGCCAAAGGTCGGCACGTCAGGAAATTGGCGGGCCAGCAGCAGCGAGACGATGGGGTACCCGACCAAGGCATAGGCGATGAGCGCGTGGCCGGCGATGCGGCGCGCGCGGCTCTCGCCGTCGAACACCAGGCGGCCGCGCACCACGCCCGCCCACGCGAACAGCGCCGCGGCCGCGAGGAACATCGCGGCGAACATCGGCGCGGCAGCGTTCACCGGCGCGAAGTAGATGAAGTGGTAGACGATGCCCATCCACGCCCAAAGGCCGGCGAGGATGGCGCTCACGACGCGGTCCGATCCGCGCCGCCGGATCACCATGGCGCCGAAGGCCGACAGCGCGAGCAGGAATAGCGCGAGCTGCAGCGGCATCACGCCTTCGTTGTAGCGGGCGAATACTTCGAAGAATTGATCGCGCGTGAAAGGCAGGTTCACGGCGCGTTCACCCCGGAGAGCTCGCGATTACCGCCCAGGAAGGCGACCAGCTGCGCGAAGATTTCCTCGTGATGCCCGACCCAGGCGTGTCCGCCGCTCGCGTAGCCGACGAAGCGGGCGCCGGGAATGTGCGCCGCCGTATAGCGTGCGCTGTGGAAGGTGCCGTAGAGGTCGTCCTCCAGGCTCACCACCAGCGTCGGCGCGGTGATGCGCTCGAGCGGGTAGCGCTCGATCGACGCACCGATTGCCCAGTCGTTCAGCAGCCCCTGCCGGCGCTCGCTCAGCGGCAGCAAGCGCTGCATCACGGCTCGCGCACGCGCCTGCTCCGGCGCGCTCGCCGCGGCGAGCACTTCGGGCGGCGTCGCCAGAACCGTCTTGACCACCAGCGACGGCGCGGCCTTCAGCGCCGTCCAGTACAGCAGGTCGGAGCGCACCGCCTTCTCGAGCATGAAGCGCGTCGCCGCCGACATCTCGGGCTCGGGCTCGCTGTCGTGCGGCGCATAGGCGAGCGGCACCAGAAGCACCAGCGCGCTGGTGCGCTGCGCATGCCGAAGCGCGAATTGCATCGAGGACGGCGCGCCCGCGGACACGCCGACGATCGCCGCGCGCTCGATGCCGAGGGCGTCGAGCAGGCAGGCATGCGCGTCGGCCTGCGCCGCGGGAGAAGCGTCCGCCGGCAGCGGCGTGCGCAGGTACCCGAAGCGCGACATCGAAATCGCCCGGAAGCCCTGCGCCGCGAGCTCGCTCGCGATGTCGAGCGCCTGGTCGAAGCCGCCGCCGGCGCCGTGCACCAGCAGCACCGCCGGCCCGCGGCCTGCGGCGGCGAACTCGATCGGCCCGCAGCGCGTGGCGGCGATCTGGCTGCCGCTCGCGACACGCTCGCGCGCGCGTTGCAGGTCGCGATCGTAGGAGAGCCAGGCGGCGGCCAAGGCGCCGAGAACGGCCAGCCCGAGGACCGCGGCTAGCGCGCGGCGCGCCGAAATTTTCATGACGTCACGCACCGCCCGGGGACGGTGACCGAGCGGCGCGTGCGCTGGACGCACGAGCCGTCCTGCACGCACGGCAACGGCTGCCAGCCGGCCGGGCAGACGCCGTGCCATTTGAGGCGCTCGGCGATGAACAGGCGCGCCTCGGCGCTGTTCACGTCGCCGCCGAGCTGCTTGAGCTGGTTGACATGGACTTCGACCGCGTAGGCCTGGGCGTCGCCGTCGACCGGATTGATGCTGTAGCCGGAATCCATCAGATACCAGTTGCTGCCCACGGCGCAGGACCCGAGCAGCAGCGCGAGGCCAAGGGGCCGAAGGCGTGGAATCATGTCCCCATGCTAGGGCGCGGCGCGCGGGCCCTTCTTGAGCCAGGTCAAAGCTTCAGCGCACGATGAAGGCCGCGGTTTCGCGCACCGTGACGCCTTCCACACCGAGCGCGCGCACCGTGAACTCGACCGGGTAGCTGGCGGGCGCCGGCCCCGCGTCGATCCGCACCCGGATCGGCACCATGCGGCTGGTCGCGGCCGGCACGCCGGCCACGTTCTCGCCCCACACGTGGATTCCGGGCAGCCCGCTGACTTCGATCTCGAAGGCGCGCGCCTGCTCGGTGGTGTTCATGATCTGCAGGCGGTAGACGTTCTCGATCAGCCCGCCCTCCACCTCGCGCGCGATCGCGGCGCGGTCGCGGATCACATCGACCTTGAGCGGCGTGCGCAGGTAGAGGCTGACGCCAGCCGCGATCGCCACCGCGCCCAGGATGGCCGAATAGACCAGCACGCGCGGCCGCAGCACGCGCCCCTTCGAGTAGCGAATCAGCCCGCGCGGCCGCCCGACCTTGTCCATCACCTGGTCGCAGCCGTCGATGCACGCCGCGCAGCCGATGCATTCGTACTGCAGGCCGTTGCGGATGTCGATGCCCGTCGGACAGACCTGCACGCAAATTCCGCAGTCGACGCAGTCGCCCTTCCCTTTGCTCTTGCCCCGGGGCTCGCCGCGCTTCTCGTCGTAGGTGATGATCAGCGTGTCCTTGTCGAACATGGCGCTCTGAAAGCGCGCGTACGGGCACATGTACTTGCACACCTGCTCGCGCATCCAGCCGGCGTTGCCGTAGGTGGCGAAGCCGTAGAACAGCACCCAGAACGCCTCCCAGGCTCCGGGTGCCGAGCTCAGCAGCTCACGGATCGGCGTGAAGTAGCCGACGAAAGTCAGGCCGGTCCACAGCGACAGCGCGATCCACAAGCCGTGTTTGGCCGCTTTGCGCAGGATTTTTTCCCCAGTAAACCCTTGTTTGTCCAGCCGCATGCGCGCGTTGCGATCGCCTTCCACCACCCTCTCGATCCACAGGAAGATCTCGGTGTACACGGTCTGCGGGCAGGCGTAGCCGCACCACAGCCGTCCGGCGACCGCGGTGAAGAGAAACAGCGACAGCGCGCAGACGATGAGCAGCACCGCGAGGTAGATGATGTCCTGCGGCCAGAACACCAGGCCGAACAGGTAGAACTTGCGGTGAGCGACGTCGAACAGCAGCGCCTGGCGATCGTTCCAGGTCAGCCAGGCGCCGCCGTAGAACACGAGCTGCGTCGCCCAGACCAGCGCCCAGCGCCAGGCGGCAAACCAGCCGCGCACCGCGCGCGGATAGATCTTCTGGCGGACCTCGAACAGCGAGATCTGCTGGTAGCTGCCGTCGTTCGGATTCACTTCGAAAGCGACAGGACGTACGCCGTCAGCAGGTGGATGCGCGCCTCGTCGAGCAGCACCTTGTGCGCCGGCATATGGCTGGTGCGGCCCCTGGTGATGGTCTCGATCACCACCGGCTCCGCCGAGCCGTGCAGCCAGGTCTTGTCGGCGAGGTTCGGCGCGCCGAGCGCGGCATTTCCTTTGCCCTCGGCGCCGTGGCAGGCGACGCAGTTCTGCTGGTAGAGCTCGCGGCCGAACGCGACGCGCAGCGAGTCGCTGGTGAGCCCGGAGAACGAGCGCACGTAATTCGCCACGTTCTTCGCGCCCTCGGCGCCGAGCGCGGCGCCGAACGCCGGCATCACGCCGGTGCGGCCCTCGGTGATCGTCGCCTTGATCGTGCTTGCGTCCCCGCCCCACAGCCAGTCGCGGTCGGTGAGGTTGGGAAAGCCGCGCGAGCCGGCGCCGTCGGAGGCGTGGCATTGCGCGCAGTTGTTGAGGAACAGCTTCTGCCCGATCGCCAGCGCCTCGGGCGTCTTCGCCAGGGTCTCGACCTCGAGAGCGGCGAACTTGCGGTAGAGCGGCCCGAACTGCTTTTCGGCCGCCTGCTGCTCCTCGGCGAGCTGCCCGACCTGGCTCCAGCCGAGCGTGCCGCGCCAGCTCCCGAGGCCGGGATAGAGCACGAGATAGGCGAGGGAGAACACGATGGTGAGGTAGAACAGCCAGCTCCACCAGCGCGGCAGCGGGTTGTTGTATTCGGCGAGGTCGCCGTCCCACTGATGGCCGGTGGTTTCCACCGGCCCCGCCTTGCGCACGCTTTGCGACTTGAGGAACAGGGCGCAGGCGACGATCGACAGCAGCGTGAGCAGCGCGATGTACAGGTGCCAGAAATCGCTGGTGAAGTCGCTCATGCGTCGGCCTCGTCGAGGATGCTGCGCGCCTGCGCGTCGAGGCGCTCCTTGCGCAGCGGGGTATAGGCCCAGACCACGATCGCGACGTAGGCGGCGAGCGCGATCAGCGTCACGACGATGCGGATGGTGTTGACGTCCATGTCAGTTTCCCCGCTTCACTGCGGTGCCGAGGCCCTGGAGGTAGGCGACCAGGGCATCGAGCTCGGTTTTTCCGTCCAGCATCTTTCTCGCGCCCCGGATGTCTTCGTCCGAGTAAGGCACCCCGAGCCGGCGCAAGGCGCGCAGCTTGCCCTCGATATCGTCGGCCGCGGCCGGCGTCTTCGCGAGCCACGGGTAGCCCGGCATGTTGGACTCCGGCACCAGGTCGCGCGGGTTCATCAGGTGCAGGCGGTGCCAGTCGTCCGAGTAGCGGCCGCCGACGCGGTGCAGGTCCGGGCCGGTGCGCTTCGAGCCCCACTGGAACGGGCGGTCGTAGACGAACTCGCCCGCGACCGAGTACGGGCCATAGCGCTCCACCTCGGCGCGGAACGGCCGCACCATCTGCGAGTGGCAGTTGTAGCAGCCCTCGCGCACGTAGATGTCGCGCCCGGTGAGCTCGAGCGGCGCGTAGGGCTTGAGGCCGGCCACCGGCTCGGTGAGCGACTTCTGGAACGAAAGCGGAACGATTTCGACCAGTCCGCCCACCGCCACCACCGCGACGACGAGGACGATGAGCAGCGCCTGGTTGCGCTCGATGAGGTCGTGAGTGAGCTTCATGCGGGCTGGTGCCGGGATGAGCGCTTCGGCCGGCTTCGCGTCGGCAACGGTCCGGACCACGTTCCAGGCCATGATCAGCATCCCGGCGAGGTAGAGCACGCCGCCGAGCAGGCGGATGGCGTAGAACGGATAGGTCGCCTTCACGCTCTCCACGAAGGTATAGGTCAGGCTGCCGTCCTCGCTCACCGCGCGCCACATCAAGCCCTGCATCACCCCGGCGATCCACATGGCGGTGATGTAGAGCACGACGCCGATGGTGGCGATCCAGAAGTGCAGGTTCATCGCGCGCACGCTGTACATCTCGGTTCTGCCGAACAGGCGCGGGATCAGGTAGTAGAGCGAGCCCATGGTGATGAAGCCCACCCAGCCGAGCGCGCCGCTGTGCACGTGGCCGACGGTCCAGTCGGTGTAGTGCGAGAGCGCGTTGACCGTCTTGATCGACATCATCGGCCCTTCGAAGGTCGACATGCCGTAGAACGACAGCGAGACGATGAGGAACTTGAGGATCGGGTCGTCGCGCAGCTTATGCCACGCGCCCGACAGCGTCATGATGCCGTTGATCATCCCGCCCCACGACGGCGCGAGCAGGATGAGCGAGAACACCATGCCGATGGACTGCGTCCACTCCGGCAGCGCGGTGTAGTGCAGGTGGTGCGGGCCCGCCCACATGTAGGTGAAGATCAGCGCCCAGAAGTGCACCACCGACAGGCGGTACGAATAGATCGGGCGGCCGGCCTGCTTGGGGATGAAGTAGTACATCATCCCGAGGAACCCGGCGGTGAGGAAAAAGCCGACCGCGTTGTGGCCGTACCACCACTGCACCATCGCGTCCTGCACGCCGGCGTAGGCCGAGTACGACTTCCAGAACGTCACCGGCATCGCCGCGCTGTTCACGATGTGCAGCAGCGCCACGGTGATGATGAAGGCGCCGAAGAACCAGTTCGCCACGTAGATATGCGGCACTTTTCTCTTGTACAGAGTGCCGAAGAACACCACCGCATACGCCACCCACACCAGCGCGATCAGGATGTCGATCGGCCACTCGAGCTCGGCGTACTCCTTCGACGAAGTGATGCCCAGCGGCAGCGTGATGGCGGCGGCAACGATGACTGCTTGCCAGCCCCAGAAGGTGAAGGCGGCGAGCTTGTCGCAGAACAGGCGCGCGTGCGCGGTGCGCTGCACCACGTAATAAGAAGTCGCAAACAGCGCGCTGCCGCCGAAGGCGAAGATCACCGCGTTGGTATGCAGCGGGCGCAGCCGGCCGTAGGACAGCCACGGCAGGTTGAAGTTGAGCTCGGGCCACAGCAGCTGCGCCGCGATCAGCACGCCGACCGCCATCCCGACCACGCCCCAGACGATGGTCATGATCGCGAACTGGCGCACGACCTTGTAGTTGTAAGCGGTTTCCATGAAACGCCATCCTAGGAAAGGACGGCTGGCGCCGTTTGATCTAGGTCAAGCCGCCCCCGTCCGGCGCGGCCGAGAGTCCCGACATGCCACGCCGCCGCTTGTCCTTCGCCACCGTCGCCGTCACCGGCCTGGGCGCCTTCGTCGCCGCCGCCGTGGGGGTTACGTTGTACGTGAGCGCCGCCACGGGGTGGCGCTCGACCCAGGCGCTGATCGGGCAGCAGACCGAGGCGCTGCTCGACGCGCTGGAGCAGCGCCTCGCCGCGCGCCTGCGCCCGGTCGACGAGCAGGCCGACTGGATCGCCGAGGCGCTCAACAACGGGCGCATCGACCTCGCGCGCCCCGGCGAGCTCGACAGCTTCATGTTCGGCGCGCTCGGCGTCACGTCCCAGGTAGCGGACATCGGCATCGTCGACGCCGCGGGCCGGGCACAACGATGGCGCCGCGGCGAGCTGCGCGCGCTGCGCGACGACTGGTCCTCGCACCCCGAGGTCCGCGAATGGCTTGCCGCGGGACAGATGGAGCCGGGGCGCGCGTGGCGGCCGCTCCTGTGGAAGCCTGCCGAGCGGGCGCCGTCGCTCCTGCATCAGGTGCCGCTGCACCGCGCCGGGCAGTTCGTGGGCATGCTCGGGCAGGTGGTGCCGATCGCGAAGCTCTCCGAGGATCTCGCCGTGTTCCGCGCCGAATACGAGGTCACGCCGTTCATGCTTGATGACAAGGATCGCGTGCTCGGTCACCCCGCGCTCGCCCAGCGCCGCGCGGACCCGCCGGGGGCCTTCCCGACGCTTGCAGAGCTCGGCGACCCGGTGCTCGAGCGGCTGCGCTCCCCCGACGGCGCCGCCCCCCTGCTCGCCGGCTTGAAGCAGGCGCGCGCGGTGCGTGCGCGCGTCGGCGAGCGGCATTTCGTGTACGTATACCGCGAGATCGCGCCGCACGGCGGCCAGCCGTGGACCATCGGCCTCTACCTCGACCCGATCGAGGGCGGCCAGCGCGCCGAGATGCTGCGCGTGGTCTGGTCGATCGCCGCCGGGCTCGCGGTGCTGGTGATCGCGGTCACGCTCGCCGCGATCGGCGGCAGGCGCCTTGTCCGGCCGATCGAGACGCTGGCGCGCGCCGCGCACCTCGTGCGCAAGGGCCGGCTCGACGAGGTGCAGCCCCTGCCCCGCAGCCGCATCTACGAGCTCGACGAAGCGAACCGCTCCTTCGGCGAAATGCTCGAGGGCCTGCGCGAGCGCGACCTGATCCGCGACACGCTTGGCCAGTACGTGCCCGAGCAGGTGGCGCAGGAGCTGCTCGCCGGCGGCGGCCGGCTCGAGCCGATCGAGGCGAAGGCCACCGTCCTGGTGTGCGACATCGAGGGCTTCGCCGCGCTCACCGACACGCTCGGTGCGCACCGTACGATCGAGTTCCTGAACGCGTATTTCGAGGTGGTCGTCGCGATCGTCGAGCGATACCGCGGCGTGGTGACGCAGTTCCAGGGCGACGCGATTCTTGCGGTGTTCAACGTGCCGATCGCCGACCAGGACCACGGCGCCAACGCGCTGCGCGCCGCGCTCGAAATCGTGCAGGCGGCCGACGCGCAGGCCTTCGCCGGGGTACGGACGCGCAACCGCGTGGGCCTCGCCACCGGCCGCGTGGTGGCGGGGGCGGTAGGGTCGGCCGGGCGGCTGAGTTATACGGTGCACGGCAACGCGGTCAACCTCGCCGCGCGGCTCGAGCAGTTGAACAAGGATTACGGTACGCGCATCCTGCTCTCGGGCAAGACCGCGGAGCGCTGCCCGGGGTTCGCGCTGCGCAAGGTGGCCGACGCCGCGATCCGCGGCTACGCCGACGCCCTCGAGATTTACACCGTCAGCGCTTCACCGACGTCAGGTCAGGGCTTGGCCTCACGCCGATGAGGAACGTTCCGTAATGCACGGCGAAGGTGGCGAAGGCCACGCTCCAGGCGACGCCGGCGAGCGAAGTGACCAGCACGGCCTGCGCGCCGGCGAAGGGGCTCGCCACCCGCAGCAGCGCGGCGAGCGTAACCAGCCCGTAGATCGCCAGCGTGGCGCGGTCCGCGACAAGCGCGCGTCCGGTATGGCCGAGCGACGCGCGCGTCATCACGGCGAGCGTCATGGTGCCGATCGCGCCCACGGTAAGCGCATGCAGCGCCGCGCTCGATGCGGGATCAAGGCCGAGAAGGATCAGCCCCAGCGCGAGCCAGCCGTAGCCGACGTGCAGGATGAAGAGCAGCGGCTCGCGCACGGTGCTCAGGCCGCGCCAGCGCGACAGGCGCGCGGCGAGTGCGAGGCCGGCCGCGACGAGAAGCCAGGAGGAGAACGGCGCGCGCCCGACCCACGCCGCCAGTGCAATCAGCGTAACGACGAGCGCAATGCGGTCGAGCGCGCCTTCCGGCGCCGGCGGCGCGAGGCGTGCCTTCGCCAGCCAGTTGCGCGTGAAGCTCGGCACGATGCGTCCGCCGACCAGCGCGATCAGCATGCACAGCGTGGCGATGCCGAGGCGCAGGCCGGCATAGATGCCCAGATGAAACAGCAAATTGCCGGCGAAGAGCAGCGCCAGTGCGACGAGCATCGGCAGATTGCGCCAGTTGCGCCCGGCGATCAGCTCGCGCGCGACCACGGCGATGAGCGCGGCCGGGAATGCGAGATCGAGCAGCGCCATCCCCGGGATCAGCATGGCGATGCGACCTGCGAGCCACAGCAAGGCGAGCAGCGCCAGCGGCAAGCCGCGCACCGGCAGCCGGCCGGTCCAGTTCGGGATCGCGGTGAGCAGGAAGCCGGCCACGGCGGCGAAGCCGAAGCCGAACACCATCTCGTGCCCGTGCCAGAAGAGCGCTGGCAGCGGGCCGTGCAGCGCGTAGCCATGGACGTAGGCGGCGAGCCACACCGGCACCGCGATCGCCGCCCATGCCGCGGCGAGGAGGAAGAAGGGACGAAACCCGGCCGAGAACAGTCCCGTGCTCACTTCAGTCGTCGTCCAGGATGTCGTGCGCCGGGCGCTCGAGGTCGTCGAACTGCCCGGAGGCGAGCGCGCGCCAGAACGCCCAGCCGGTCACGAATACAAGGGCGACGGAGACGGGGACGAGGAGGTAGAGGATTTCCATGACGGTTGTTCGAGCGGGCGCAGCGCGTTCAGCAGCACGGTGAGCGAGCTCGCCCCCATGGCGAGCGCCGCTTCCCAGGGCCCGATGAAGCCCATGGCGGCGAGCGGCAGCGCGAGCGCGTTGTAGGCGAGCGCCCAGGCGATGTTCTGGCGGATGAGGCGCATCGCGCGCCGGGCAAGCCGCAGGGTCGTGCTGATACCTTCGAGGGAGTCGTTCAGCAGCACCACGTCGGCCTTCAGCTGCGCGGCTTCGGCACCGCCGCCCATGGCGAAGGACACGTCGGCGCGGGCGAGCACCGGGGCGTCGTTCAGGCCGTCGCCGACCATCGCCACCACGCGCCCTTCGTGCTGCAGGCGCTCCAGGTAGCGGTACTTGTCCTGCGGGCTCATCGCGCCGGCGCAGTCGCCGATCCACAGGTCGCGCGCGAGCGCGGCCGCCACTTCCGGACGGTCGCCGCTCGCGAGGTGCAGCGCGAGGCCCTCGCGCCTTGAGCCGCGAGACCAGCGCGGCGGCCGCCGGGCGCAGCGTGTCCTCGAGCTCGAACGCGGCCAGCCAGCCGTTCTCGTCGGCGAGGAACACGAACGAGCCGTCGAAGTTGGGGTGCGCGGGGCCGGCCGGCGGCACGCCGCACAGCTCCTGGCAGAACGCCTCGGTGCCGATGCGCACGCGCCGCCCCTGCGATCGTCGCCTCGACGCCCTGCCCCGGCGCGTTGCGCGGCGCCGCCACCTGCAGCGTGCGTTCGCCGCCGAAGGCGTGCGCCACCGGATGCCGGCTCGACTGCTCCAGCGAGCGCGCGAGCGCCAAGGCCGCGCTTTCGCTCCATCCCGGCAAGGCGGATGACCTGCCGGACGCTCAAGCGTCCGGTGGTGAGCGTACCGGTCTTGTCGAAGACCACGTCGGTCGCGCGCGCGAGCGCGTCCAACGCCCGCCCGCGAGTGAGCAGCACGCCGTGCGCGAGAAGGGCGCCGCTCGCACGCGTGAGCACGATCGGCGCGGCGAGGGCAAGCGCGCACGGGCAAGCGACCACCAGCACGGCGATGGCGACCCAGGCATCGCCCAAGTACAGTCCGGCGGCGCCGGCGACGAGCAGCACGACCCAGGTGAGGTGGCGCGCCACGCGCTCCGCCGCATCGACCACGCGCGGCTTCGACGCCGTGCCGCGCTCCGCGAGGCGGGCGATCGCCGCGGCGCGCGTATCGGCGCCGACGCGCGTGACACGCATGGTGAGCGGCTGCTCGAGGTTCACCGCGCCGGCGACCAGCTCATCGCCGACGCGCTTCGCGACCGGCCGCGATTCGCCGGTCAGCAGCGATTCGTCGGCGCTCGAGGCGCCATCGAGCACTACGCCGTCGGCCGGGATGCGCTCGCCGGGGGCGATGCGCACGATCTGGCCGGTAGAAAGTTCTTCGAGGGAGGAGATTCTCAGCAACGGATCGAGGGCGCGCGCCGCGCGCCGGCGCGCCTCCGATTCCAGGAAGCGCGCGCCGAGGAGCAGGAAGGCGAGCATGCTGATCGAGTCGAAATACACCGCGCCGCTTCCGGCGAGCGTGGCCCAGGCGCTCGCGCCGAAGCCGAACGCCAGACCGAGCGCGATCGGCGTGTCCAGGCCGATGCGACGCTGCCGCAGCTCGGCGAGCGCGCCGGAAAAGAAAGGCGTGGCGGCAAAGAGCACCACCGGCAAGGTGATCAGCAGGCTGGCCCAGCGCATGACCTGCTCGGCTTCCGGCCCGACCTCGTCCACGTACGCCGGGAACGCATACATCATGACTTGCATCGCGCCGAACGCGGCGACGAACACGCGCCACAGCGCGGCCCGGCGCTCGCGCCGCTCGAGCTCATCCTGGCGGCGCGGCGCGTAGGGGCAGGCGTCGTAGCCGACGGCGCGCAACGCGGCGATGATCCTGGCGAGCGAAGTGCGATGCGGGTCCCAGGAGACGAGCGCGCGCCGCGTCGCATAGTTGACCACGGCCTGCTTCACCCCCGCATGCCGGGTGAGGACGCGCTCGATCAGCCAGAGGCACGCCGCGCAGCGCACGCGCTCGAGGACGAGCGCGGCCTCCGAGAGCCCGGCCGGCACGCGGATCTCCGGCAGCGGCTCGGGCCGCGCCGCCGGTGCGGTACGGGTTTCGTAATACGCCTCCAGCCCCGCCGCGGCAATGGTGCTCGCCACCGCCTCGCAGCCGGCGCAGCAGAACCGCGCCGATCCGGCGGCCGGCAAGCCGCAATGGAAGCAGGCGGGCATGCGGCCATGCTAGGCAGACGGCCGCGCGCCCGGTTGATCTACGTCAAACTAGCGGGGATGCCGCCGCATTATCTCCAACCGCTGCTCGCTCCGCGCAGCGTAGCCCTGGTCGGCGCCACCGAGCGCGAAGGTGCGCTCGGCGCCATCGTCTGGCGCAATCTCGCCGCCGCCGGGGTCCATGGCGAGCTCTATCCTGTCAATCCCAAGCACGGCGCGATCTTCGGCAAGCGCGCCTACGCGCGCCTGCAGGACGTGCCGCAGCCGCCGGACCTCGCCGTCGTCGTCACGCCGGCACGCGTGGTCGAGCGCGTGATCGAGGACGCCGCGGCGGCCGGTGTCAAGGCGGCCGTGATCCTGACCAGCGGCTTCGGCGAAACCGGCGCCGAGGGCCGGGCTCTGCAGGAGCGGGTGGTCGCGGCGGCGAAGCGCGGCAAGGTGCGCATCCTCGGGCCGAACTGCCTTGGCGTCATGCGCACCGATTGCGGACTGAACGCCACCTTCGCGCGCACGCCGGCGCGCCCCGGCAACCTCGCCCTGGTGTCGCAATCGGGCGCGATCTGCGGCGCGATCCTCGATTGGGCAGCAGGCGCGGAGGTGGGCTTTACCAGCGTGGTCTCGCTCGGCGGCGCGATCGACGTCGATTTCGGCGAGGTGCTCGACTTCCTGGTCGCCGACGAGGCGACCGACGCGATCCTGATGTACGTCGAAGGCATCCGCGACGCCCGGCGCTACCTCTCGGCGCTGCGCGCCGCCGCGCGGGTGAAGCCGGTCGTCTCGCTCAAGGTCGGCCGCTACGCAAGCGGCTCGCGCGCCGCCGCGAGCCATACCGGCGCCCTCGTCGGCAGCGACGAAGTCTTCGACGCGGCGCTGCGCCGCGCGGGCAGCGTGCGGGTCAAGACTTACACCCAGCTCTTCGCCGCGGCGCGCGTGCTCGCCACCGGCCGCTTGCCCGAGGGCGAGCGCCTCGCCATCGTCACCAATGGCGGCGGACCCGGCGTGGTCGCCGCCGACAGCGCGGCCGAGAACGGGGTGCAGCTTGCCCAGTTGAGCAAGGAAACCATATCCCGTCTCGACCAGGAACTGCCCCCGCAGTGGTCGCGCGGCAATCCGCTCGACCTCATCGGCGACGCGCCGCCGGAGCGCTTCGCCGCCGCGACCAGCGCGGCGCTCGCCGATCCCGGCGTGGATGCGCTCCTCGTCATGTATTCGCCGGTCGCGGTGACCGATCCCGAGGCGGCGGCGCAAGCGGTGGCCGACGCGGCTCGCGGCAGCGGCAAGCCGGTGCTCGCCGCGTGGCTAGGCGACATCAACCCGAATGCGAGCCGCCGCATGCTGGAGTCCCGCGGCATTCCGAATTTCTATACGCCGGAGAACGCGGTGGAGGCCTTTTCATTCCTGTGCGCGCACCGCCGCAACCAGGCCCAGCTCATGCAGGTGCCGCCCGCGGCGGCCGGCGAGGCTAACGACATCGCGCCGGATCTCGCGGCGGCGGCGGCGCTGCGCGAGCGCGCGATGGCGGAAAAGCGCACCGTCCTCACCGAGCATGAGTCCAAGGCGTTGCTGACGGCGTTCGGCTTGCCGGTTCCTCGCACGCTGGTGGTCAAGACCAGGGAGCAAGCCGTGGCGGCGGCGCGCGAGATCGGCTTCCCGGCGGTGCTCAAGCTCCATTCGCCCGACATCACGCACAAGTCGGACGTCGGCGGCGTGCGCCTCGACCTGCAGAACCCCGAAATGGTCGCCTCGGCGTACGACGACATGATGCGGCACGTGCGCGGGCTGCGTCCCGAGGCGCGTATCGAGGGCGCCGTGGTGCAACCGATGCTGCGCTTTCCGCATGCGCGCGAAGTGCTGGTCGGCGTGGCGAGCGACGCCATCTTCGGACCGGTGATCTCCTTCGGCGCCGGCGGCGTCTCGGTCGAGGCCGTGCGCGACACCGCCGTCGCCCTGCCGCCGTTGAACGCAAGCCTCGCTCGCGAGCTGATGCAGCGCACGCGCGTGTTCCGGCTGCTCGCCGGCTATCGCGACGTGCCGCCGGCGGACCTCGGCGCGCTCGCCGCCATCCTGGTCGGGGTCTCGCGCATGGTGTGCCTGCTGCCGTGGCTGAAGGAGATGGACTTGAACCCGGTGCTCGCGCATGCGCGCGGCGCGGTGATCGCCGACGCCCGCGTAGTGATCGACCCGGAGCAGCCGGCGCGTGCAGGCCCGCGTTATCCGCACCTCGCGATTCATCCCTACCCGATCGAGCTGGAGGGCGAGATCCGCGCGCGCGACGGCCGCGCGGTGCGCGTGCGTCCCATCCGCCCGGAAGACGCCGAGCGCGAGAAGCGCTTTTTCGACCGGCTGTCGCAGCGCTCGCGCTACCAGCGCTTCATGCAGTACCTGCCGCAGCTTTCCGCGCGCATGCTCGCGCGCTTCACCCAGCTCGACTACGACCGCGAGCTCGCGCTGGTGGCGCTCTGGCAGGACGAGTTCGTCGCCGTCGGGCGCTACGCGCCGAACGAAGATGGCCGCAGCGCCGAATTCGCGCTTGCCGTCGCCGACGACTGGCAGGGCAAGGGCCTGGGCCACGCGCTGCTCGAGCGGCTGTGCGACGCGGCGCGCGCGGCGGGCTACCAGGCGCTGGACGGCCACATCCTCGAAGCCAACCACGACATGCTGCAGCTGGCCGCGCATCTCGGCTTCGTCGAGCGCTCGCGCGACGGCAACGAGGTCACGGTCGCAAGAACCTTGAACTAGCGGCCTCGCGCAGGGCCTCGACGCTCGCGACGCGCTGGCGCTTCGCTTCGGCAAGCGCCACCAGCAGGAGCTGCGCGGTGGCAAACGCGTCGCCCAGCGCGTCGTGCCGCGCGCGCGCCGGAATGCCGAATGCGCCGAGCCAGTGCTCGAGCGCGCTGTCGGCCTTGCCTTTCGCCGGGAACAACGCCGGCGCCAGCGTCGCGAGGTCGAGCCATTTGGCGCGGGCCTGCAGGCCGTGCCGGCGCAGCACCGCGGCGTCGAACGGCGCGTGGAAGCCGACCGGCAAGCCGTCGCCGAGGAATCGAGCCAGGCCGTCGATCACCTCGGCGAGCGGCTGCCCAGCGCGCTGCGCGTCGCCGCCGATGCCGTGGATGAGGATGTTCTCGCTTGCACTAGGCGTGGTTTGCCGCACCTTGGCCTGGTAGAACTCCTGCAAGTCGACCGCACTATCGCGCACGGCCACGGCGCCGACCGACAACAGCCGGTCGCGCGCAGCATCCAGGCCGCTGGTCTCGCAGTCGATCACCACCCAGCGCGCGCCCTCGAGCGGCGTGCGGCGGAACCACGTCATAGGCCGAAGTCGAGCGCGAGGCGCTGCTGCAGCAGGCTCGCCTGGCGGAACGCGCCTTTCAGCACGCGCCGGTCGATGTCGTTCAGCTCGGCCACCCGCACGCGGTTGGTCTCGCGGCGCAGGCGCAGCGTCTGGATGTAGTGGAAGGCGTCGGCCGCGGTAGCCTCGCCCGCGGCCTGCAGCCGCGCCGCGGTATTGGTCTCGGCGCGGCCCGCGCTTAGCGCGAAAACCCGCGCCGCGTCGACGAACGGCCGCACGCCGGCGAGCTTGAGGTCGAGCTCGTCGCCGGAGAAATCGCTCAGCAGCCCGAGCGGCGGGCGCGCCTGCAGCGCGGCTTGCGCCATGGCGTGGCAGAACGCGCGGTTGGCCTGGGTCTGCGCGAGCACCGCCTCGCGCAGGGTGCCCGCCAGACGCGGCTCGCCGGCGAGCGGGCGGAAGTCGAAGAAGACGCCGGCGTGCAGCAGCGCCTGGGGATTGGTGTTGCGAATCCAGTCGTCGAACGCGGCTCGCCACTGCGCCGGCGTGAGGCACCAGCGCGGGTTGCGCGCCATGATGTCGCCCTTGCACAGCGGATAGCCGCAGGCGTCGAGGTCGCGATTCACCTGGTCGGCGAAGGCGAGAAAGGATCGCGGGTCGCCTTCCACGATGAGCGCATTGTCCTGGTCGGTGACCAGCGTCTGCTCCATGCGCCCTTCGCTGCCGAGCGCGAGCCAGCACCAGGCGCCCGCCAGCGAGCGCGGCGCAGCGGCGAGCTCGATCAAGCGCTGGGTCAGCGCGTCGTTGAGCGCGCTCACCATCGCGGTGAGCGGCCCGGCCGCCACGCCCTGCGCCAGCAGGTGGCGCGTGAGCTGGCGGATGTCGCGCGCCGCCTCGATCAGCTGCTCGAGGCGCGCGGCGGCGCGGATGCGCTCCGCCGTGCGGCGCAGCCCGAGGCGCTGCAGCGTGAAGAGATCGCGCTCGGACACCACGCCGGCGAGCTTGCCGTCGCGCGTCACCACGATGTGGCGAAAGCCGTGGCGCGCCATGGCGAGCGCGGCGTCGGCGAGCGTCGCTTCTTCCTCCAGCGTGACCGGCCGCGGCGTCATGCGCCTGGCGATGGGCTCCTCCAGCGGCGCACGCCGCCGGCCACGCTCTCGAGAAGATCGACGGTGGTGAAGATGCCGCTCGGCAGGCCGCGCGCGTCGAGCACCACGATCGAGCCGACGCGCTCGGCGTGCATGCGGCGGATCGCCTCGCCCAGCGTGGCATCCTCGGCGCAGGCGACCGGCGCGCGCCGCAGCACGCTCTTCAGGGGCGCGAGCATGCCGGCACCGTCGAGCGACGACGCCGCCGCCTCGGCGCGCAGCGCACGGTGCGAGCGCTCCACGAGCGTGGCGAGGTGCTGGGTGGCGAACGCGCGGAAGCGCGCGCTCCTCTCCAGGAGCTCATGGAAGCGCGGCGCCTCGAGCTCCCAGCAGAAGGTGTCGGCTTCGGCGCGGTATTGGTAGACCGTGGCTCGGCGTGCGACCAGCGCGCCGAGCGGGAACGCTTCCCCGGGCCCAAGCAGCACGTCGGCCGGCCCGCCGCTGCCCCGCACCGCGCCCTGCTTGATGATGCGCAGGCGATCGACCTGGCCGCTGTCCGGGCCGAGGATCAGCTCGCCGCGCGCGTGGTACGCCAGGCGCAGGCGTTGCGCGAGATAATCGAGCGCCTCGGGCTCGAGCTCGTCGAACGGCGCATGCGCCCGCAGCTCGGGGATCACGAGGGACTTCATCGGGAGGATTATGGTGCTGTTACGGCTGCTGGCGTTGTTTCTCTTCCTCGGGCCTGCCGCGGCGCAGGACCGGTATTTCGATGCGGGCGGCGTGCGCATCCGTTACGTCGACATGGGCTCGGGCCCGGCGGTCGTACTGGTGCACGGCTTCACCGGCGACATCGAGCGCTCGTGGATCAACACGGGCGTGCTTGCGAATCTTTCCACGGACCATCGTGTGCTCGCGTTCGACCTGCGCGGACACGGGCACAGCGGCAAGCCGCACGATCCGCGCGCTTACGACGAGATCGGTCTCGACGTGATCCGACTGTTGGATCACACCGGCGTGAAGCGCGCGCACGTCGTCGGTTATTCGCTGGGCGGCATCATCATCGCCAAGCTGCTCACCACGCACCCGGAACGCTTCACCAGCGCGCTGATCGGCGGCGCGGCCTATCGCCGCTCGCGCAGCGCGCGCGCCGACCGGGAGAACGAGGCTGCGGCGCGCGAGGTCGAGGCCGGAATCTATCGCGCGCTGATCGTGTCGACCGCCGCCACCGACGAGCCGCCGCCCGGCGAGGAAGCAATCCTTGCCCGCTCACGTGAGATCGCCGGCTCCAATGATGTGCGCGCGCACGCGGCGCTGATGCGCGCGCGCCGCGCGCTGCTGGTGAGTGACGCCGAAATCGCCGCGGTGCGCGTGCCGACGCTCGCCCTGGTGGGCGGCGCCGACCCGGCGCTGCTGCGCGTCCAGGCGATGCGAGAGTTTTGGCAGGACCTGCACGTCCAGGTCGTGCCCGGAGCGACCCACCCCACGGTGCACGAGCGCGGCCTGCCGCGGCGGCCCGAATTCGCGCAGGCGATCCGGCGGTGGATTGCGAACTAGGATCGCCGACCCCATATTGCCCGGATGAAGTACAAGGACTATTACAAGATCCTCGGGGTCGCGCGTGGCGCCGGCGAAGACGAGATCAAGAAGGCCTACCGCAAGCTCGCGCGCAAGTACCACCCGGACGTCTCCAAGGAAGCGAACGCCAAGGAGAGGTTCCAGGAGGTGTCCGAGGCTTACGAGACCTTGCGCGACAAGGAAAAGCGCGCGGCCTACGACAGCCTTGGCAGCGGCTATCGCCAGGGACAGGATTTCCGCCCGCCGCCTGACTGGTTCGACCGTTTCGGCGGCGGCGGCAAGGCCGAGGACCTGCACGGCGTCGACTTGGGCGAGCTGTTCGAGTCGATGGGACTTTTCGGCCGCGCCCAGCGGCGCAGCGGCGGCTTCGGCCGCCGTTCGGCATTCCCGGGCGAGGACTACGAGGTGCCGGTGCGCCTCACGCTGGAAGAGGCTTATCGCGGCACCGAGCGCACGGTGCAGCTCGACGGCCGCGGCTTCACCGCGCGCATTCCCAAGGGCGCGACCGACGGCCAGCGCCTGCGCCTGCGGGGCAAGGGCGGCCCGGGAATGAATGGCGGCCCGGCGGGCGACCTGTACCTGCAGATCGCGCTCGAGCCGCATCCGCTGTTTCGCGCCAGCGGGCACGACCTCGATATCGACGTGCCGCTCGCGCCGTGGGAAGCGGCCCTCGGCGCCGAGGTCGAGGTGCCGACGCTCGAAGGACGCGTCACGATGAAAGTGCCGCCCGGATCCAGGGCGGGGCAGAAACTGCGCCTGGGTGGCAAGGGCCTGCCCAAGCCCGGCGGCGGCGCGGGGGATCTTTACGCCATCCTCGGCGTCGCGGTGCCCGGCACGCTCACCGAGGCCGAGCGCAACCTGTTCGAGGAACTGAAGAAAACATCGCGCTTCAACCCGCGGCTGCGCTTTCCTTAGGCACGTTCCTTGCGGATTTCGCAGGCATGGCACTGACACCGCAGCAGACCCAGAACTTGCATACCGCGATCGAGCAGCGGCGCGACGCCCTGCTGACCGAGCTGCGCGACGACGTGGAACGCGTGCGCCGCGACCGCTTCGAGGACCTCGCCGGCGCCGCGCCGGATCCGGGCGACGAATCGGTCGCCACGCTCATCGCCGACCTCGACCACGCCGACGTCGGCCGCGACCTCTCCGAGCTGCGCGGCCTGGAAGCCGCGCGCGCGCGCCTTGCCGACGGCAGCTACGGGATTTGCGCGGATTGCGGCGGCGACATCGGCTTCGAGCGCCTGCAGGCCAATCCGGCGGCGGTGCGATGCATTGCGTGCCAGACGCTGCACGAGAAGCTCTACGGCAGCGCTAGCGGCTCAAGCCTCTAGCGTGAATTCGGGGTCAGGGTCGCAATTCGTTTTTCACGTACGTAAAAACGAATTGCGACCCTGACCCCGAATTCACGCCTTTAGCACGCACTTGTCGTAGAGGCGCGGGAACGCCCCGGCCGGGTCGTACTTCTTCTTCAGCGCCTCGTAGGCCGCGCCGCCGTAGCGCCGCGCGAAGTCTTCCTCCGCGAAGTAGCTGTCCGAGTACAGCGACTTGATGCCGCCGAGCGCGCTCACCTTGTCCTCGATGCGGCGGTTGAAGTAACCCGCGGGATGCGCCTCGCGCGTGCGCTTCACATCCCAGAAGCCGAAGTTCACGTACCAGCCGCGGCGCACCGGGTAGAGCGAGAACCGCTCATCGCGCACGCCGATCGGGCACACCCACTGCGGCCACAGGCCGATTTCTTCTGCGTAGAAATCGAGGAACTCGGCGGCGCGCGCGATCGGGATGTCGACATCCTGGATTACCGATTCCGAATGCAGGCCGAGCACGCGCTCGAGCTTCTTCGTCACGCCCACGCGGCTGTTCCAGCGCATGATCTTCGTATAGGTTTTCGATCCCAGCCGGGAGCGCCCATAGAGGCGCCTCACCAGTGCGTTCTGGGCAAGCACGTTCTTCGAGCACCAGAACCAGTCGGTGTCCCAGCGCCAGAGGTAATCGTGCGTCGTCAGGTAGTCTTCGCGCTTCTCGGCAATCGAGCGGTAGTAGATCTTCTCGTAGGTGTAATCGCTGGTGTAAGGCGCCGCGTCGGTGAAGCGGCCGAGCGTGAGATAGAGCTGCGAGGGCGAGAACACCGTGCCGTCGACGAAGTCGGCAGCGCCGGCGTCGAGCCGTTTTTCCAGCTCGGAGAAATAGCTCCCGGCATCCCGGAACGGCAGATGCGTGAGGTGGACGTACTTCTTCACCGGAACGGTTTTCGCCTTCACCCGCAGCGCGTAGCCCAGCGTGCCGTAGGAATTGGGGAAGCCGAAAAACAGATCCGCGTGCTCGTTGTCGGCGGTGCATTTGACCACGCGGCCATCGCCGAGCAGCACGTCGAGCTCGAGCATCGTGTCGTGCACCAGGCCGTACAGATGCGAGGACGATTCGATGCCGACGCCGGCCACCGCGCCGCCCAGGGTGATGGTCTTGAGCTGCGGCACCACCGCCGGCATCACGCCTTGCGCGAGGCACGCGCTGGTGAGGGCTTCGTAGGGCGTCATGCCCTCGGCCTCGACGAAATTTTGTCTTACCGACAGAACCTGATTGAAACCCCGCACATCGAGGCGGCGCCGCTCGCCGGCGGCGCGGTCGCGGAACAGGTTCGAGGTTTCCTTCGCCAGCGCCACCGGGCCGGCATTGGCGGCCCGGGCGGTTCTCAGCGCCTGCGAAAGCGAATCGCGCTTGGCGGCGTGGGCGGCGTGCGCGTCAGCCATGCCCGAAGCGGCGCGGCGGCGCTTCGGCCGCCCTCACCGGCGCGTCCCGGTAGAGGAAGTCGCGCGTCATCGGGTAGCTGGTGGTGTTGCCCTTGGAGAACACGATCTGGAACAGATGCGTGCGCCCGTTGGGCGAGCGGAACATCTCGGCGCAGCCGTAGAGGTAGACGCGCCAGATGCGCCGGAAGCGCTCGTCGAAGCGCTGCGGGTCGAGCGCGCGGATGCGCTCCCAGTTGCGGTCGAAGCGCTCGGCCCAGACGTCGAGCGTGAGCGCGTAGTGGCGGCGCAGGTTCTCGATGTCGAGCACTTCCAGGCCGGCCTTCTCCATCTCGACGATGACGTCGGCGAGGCTCGGAATCCAGCCGCCCGGAAAAACATACTTGCGGATGAAGAAATCGGTGTCGTAGCGGCCGACGTGGCCGATGAAATGCAGCAGGCCGATGCCGCCCTTCTTCAGGTACTTCGCGTGCGCCTGGATCAGCTCGGCGAGCTGGTCGCGCCCGGCGTGCTCCAGGCAGCCGATGGAGGCGACCTTGTCGAACTCGCGCCCGGCGTCGCGGAAGTCGCCATGCGTCTGCAGCGAATTGCCCAGGCGCCGGCGCTCGATCTCGCGCCGCGCGTGCTCGGCCTGGGAGCCGGTGGTGTTGATGGCGGTGACCTTGACGCCGTAGCGCTCCTGCGCGTGGAACATGAAGCCGCCGAAGCCGCTGCCGACGTCGACCACCTCCTCGCCCGGCTGCAGCAGCAGCTTCTGCGCCACGTGGTCGCACTTGTTGCGCTGCGCCTCCTCCAGCGTGCGCGTGCCGTCCTTCCAGTAGGCGCAGGTGTAGAGCATCAGCGGGTCGTCGAGCCACAGCTTGTAGAACTCGGGCGTGAGCGCGTAATGGAAGTTGGCGTTGCGCTGCGCCTGCGAGCGCTCGGCGTTCGAATGCGTGAGCTCGTGCCAGCGGTTGCGGATCCAGGTGAACGGGGTGCCGCGCTCGTCGATGCCGCCCTCCATGCCGGCGGCAAGCGCCTTCGCCAGGCTGCCTTCGATGTCCACCTCGCGGTCGAAGTACGCCTCGAGCAGGCCGACGTAACCGAAGGCCGCCATGCGCCAGTAGGCGCGCGTGGTGCGGAACACCAGGGTGAACTCCGGCGTGGCGTCGCGCGTGCGTTGCTCGACCCCCTCCGGATAGCGCACCGCGAACGGAATCCTGGTGCGCTCCCCGACCCAGCGCAGCGTGCTGTTCGATCCAGGATCTCATCGGGCTGGAATTTTACCGTCGGGTGGAAGCGGAGGCACGACTTCTGCTAGCCTCGGCGTGACACCAGCGAAACAAGGAATGCCCCATGGCAGCCAAGAAAGAACGCCCGGCGCCAGAACGCCAAGCGCCGGCCAAGGCCCCCAAGACCCGGACCAAGACCCGCACCACCGAACCCCAGGCGTCCTTCGGTGCCCACGCCCGAGCGGAGGTTTCCGCCGACGAGGTGCGCAAATTGATCGCCGAGGCGGCCTACTACCGCGCCAAGAAGCGCGGCTTTACCCCCGGCCATGAAGTCGAGGACTGGGTGCAGGCCGAGGCCGAGGTGCTGCGCCGCATCGGGGCCGACGAGTCGGCCCGGTAGCTGCCCCGGTTGAGGCACAGCCGCTAGCGACACCTGCCGGACGGCGCATAGCGCCGGGTCGGCATCTTGCTCCCTCCTGCGTTACAGGAGCGAGCCATGAAGATTTGTGTACTCAGTAGAAGCGGACGTGGCGGGCAGGACAACCCGTACGTCTTCCATCTCGGGCAGCGCCGCCTTCCGGTGGTTGCCATCGTGAGCGAGTGGCTGGAACCGCCCTGCCGTTGCTTGATGGTTCGCGTGGAGGACGGGCGGCGCTTCGTGCTGCGTCACGATCCCACGACAGGCGATTGGCAGCTCGCGGCGGCGTATGGCGGCGGGTCTCAGCCCGCCGCCACCGTTCGCCTCTAGCGGGTCGTTCCACTCCCCGCCGGCGCGGACGATCCCGTCCCCGCCGCGGGCGCGCCGCCGGCTACCGTGCGGCTACCCAGTACTTCGATCTCTACCCGCCGGTCCGGCTGCAGGCAGTCCACCAGCTTCTTGTTGGCCGCGCGCTCGGCGCCGAGCTTCTTGCAGCCTTCGCCGGTCACGGGCTGCGACTCGCCCTTGCCTTGGGCAGTGATCACGTTGGACTTCGCGCCCTGCTGGGCGAGGTAGTCCTTCACCGCCTGCGCCCGGGCCTCGGAGAGCTTCTGGTTGTAATCCTCGGAGGCGATGCGATCGGCGTGGCCCACGGCGACGATCTCGTCGACATCCGCACCCTTGATCTCGCCGGCGAGCTGGTCGAGGCGCTGCTTGCCGGAATCCTTGAGCTCGGCCTTGCCGAAGTCGAACAGCACGTCGGTAGACAGGGTGAGCTTCTGGATGACCGGGCGCGGTGGCTCGACGACGACCGGCGCGATTGCGATCGGCGCTGGCGCCGGTGCCGGCTCGAGCTTGGGCTCGGGCGGCGGGGCGACGACGACGGGCGGCGGCGGCAGCTCGGCGCGCGCCACTCGCTCGCACGGGTCGGCGGCGTTGGCCGCGGTCCAGGAGCCCGAGCGCACACATTGACCGGAGCCGCTCAGCACGACCCGGCCATCCGCCGACCTCACATAGCCCGGGGTCGCTTGCGGCGTGCCGGCAGCGCTGGATGCGCCGGTGGCCCCGGTAGGGGCGGCGGTTTGCGCGCCCGCGATGCCTGCGAACGCCGCTAGCGCCGCAGCGATGGCGAGGGTGCTCAAACGCTGTGCCGACGGGGGAGTGAATCGATTCTTCATAGTTGCCGTCCTTTCCAGACTTGCAAGAAGTACTGCGGCCGCCGCCGATGGGCGGCGGTCCGCATTCGAAGTAGCATCAGAACGCGAGCAACTAACGTGCCTCCACCGGACTAAGCGGGCCACGACGAAATGCTGCAGCGCGAGGCGTAGCCTGCTTCGCATGAGAAACGCCTATACCGTCTTCGGCGTCGTCTGCGCCGCCCTCCTCTTCGGACTCGCCGTCACGGGCTGCTCCGAAGGTCCTGCCGAGAAAGCCGGCCGCAAGATCGACCGCGCCGTCGACAAGACCGGCGACGCGGTGCGCGACGCAACCCGCAAGTAGCCGGGTTGCGTTCGCAGGCAATTGAGGCAATCCATCGATTGGATTGCCTTTTTTGATTTGATCTATTGAGCGCGGGGCCTTAGGCTCATCCTCCCCAAAGGAGGCCCCGATGAAATCGCTCAAAGGCAGCAAAACCCACGACAACCTGAAAGCCGCGTTCGCCGGCGAATCGCAGGCGAACCGCCGTTACCTTTACTTCGCCTCGAAGGCCGACGTCGAAGGCCACAACGACGTCTCGGCGCTGTTCCGCTCGACCGCGGAAGGCGAGACCGGCCACGCGCACGGCCACCTCGAATACATGGAAGCCGTCGGCGACCCGGCCACCAACCTGCCGATCGGCAGGACGCGGGAGAACCTGAAAGCCGCGGTGGCGGGCGAGACGCACGAATACACCGACATGTATCCCGGCATGGCGAAGCAGGCGCGCGACGAAGGCTTTGGCGAGATCGCCGACTGGTTCGAGACCCTGGCGAAGGCGGAACGAAGCCACGCCAACCGCTTCCAGAAGGCCCTCGACCAACTCTCGGATTAGATTCGTTCCGATCGATGCGGGAAGGCTCGCTCGAAGCTCCGACCCGGCATCCGCTCGCCTGGAACAACCCGGAGTTCTGGGACCAGGCGAAGGCCGAGAAGGAGCTCGAGCGCATCTTCGACATCTGCCACGGCTGCCGGCGCTGCGTCAGCCTGTGCACGACGTTTCCGACCCTCTTTGATCTAGTTGATTCTTCAGAAACGCTGGAGGTCGACGGCGTCAAGAAAGAGGACTACTGGAAGGTCGTCGACCAGTGCTACCTCTGCGACCTCTGCTACATGACGAAGTGTCCGTACGTTCCGCCGCATCCGTGGAACGTCGACTTTCCGCACGTCATGCTGCGCGCCAAGGCGATCAAGTTCAAAAAGGGAATCAAATTGCGCGATCGCCTGCTCTCCTCCACCGACGCGATCGGCAAGCTCGCCGCGATCCCGGTGGTTGCGCAGAGCGTCAACGCGCTCAATAAGAATTCGCTTTCGCGCAGCGCGATGCAGGCGGTGCTCGGGGTGCACAAAGATCGCGAGCTGCCGCCGTATGCCGCGCGCAAGTTCAGATCGACCGCGGAAAAGAGCAAAACCTTCCCGGTGCGCGACGGCGCCAAGACGCCGGGCAAGGTCGCCGTCTTCTCCACCTGCTACGTGAACTACAACGAGCCCGGGATGGGGCACGACCTGCTCGCCATCCTCGAGCACAACGAGATCCCTTATGTGATCGTCGAGAACGAAGCCTGCTGCGGCATGCCCAAGCTCGAGCTCGGCGACTTGGATGGCGTCGATGCTCTCAAAGCCCGGAATCTTCCCGTGCTGGGGAAGTACGCTCGAGACGGCTACGCGATCCTGGCCGCGGTGCCTTCCTGCTCGCTGATGTTCAAGCAGGAAATTCCGCTCATGTACCCGGATGACGCGGAGGTCGCCGCGGTGCGCGACGCGATGTTCGACCCGTTCGAATATTTCGTGCAGCGCCGGAAGGACGGCCTGCTCAAAACCGACTTCAAAAACGCATTGGGCAAAGTCTCGTATCACATCCCCTGCCACTCCCGCGTCCAGAACATGGGCCAGAAGACGCGCGAGATGCTCGAGGCGATCCCGGGGAGCCGCGTGACGACCGTGGAGCGCTGCTCCGGCCACGACGGCACCTGGGGGGTGAAGACGGAATACTTCGACAACTCGATGAAGATCGGCCGTCCGGTGTTCCGCCAGATGGCCGAGCCGTGCTCCGGATTACGTCAGCTCCGACTGCCCGATCGCCGCTCGGCACATCATGCAGGGGATGGCCGAGACCGGCGCCAGCGCCGAGAAAGCCCACCCGTTGACCTTGCTTCGAAAGGCTTACGGTCTCTAGAAGCGAAAAACGTGGTCTGTCCCTGATTTTCGTCTTCCTGGCGGGATGCGCTCAGCTACCGCCTGTTTCGGAACCGGCGTTTGGTGTTCTGGGGGATGCGCCCTATAGCGAAGCCGAGGTCGCGCGCCTCGATGCCGTCATCGACGAGATCAACGCGCAGCCGCTCGCGTTCGTGGTGCATGTGGGCGACATCGGCTCGAGCAGCCTCGCCTGCACCGACGCCTGGCTGCTCGAGCGCAAGGCGCAATTTGCGCGCATCCGCCACCCGTTCATCCTGCTGCCGGGCGACAACGAATGGAGCGACTGCCGCGATCCGCTACGCCGCCTGGATCGCTGGCGGCAGATCTTCTGCGAAGTGCCGCGCGCGTTCTGCGAGCATCGCCGCTGGGAAAGCGAGGGCTGGGTGTTCGTGGCGCTCAACGTTCCGGGGCACAACAACAACGTGCGCCACGCCGAGCATGGGCCGCGCATGGAGGTGGTGCTCAGCTTCCTCGACGAGGCCGCCCGTCTTGCGCACGGCAAGCAAGGCCTCGTGGTCTTGATGCAGGCCAATCCATTCTTCACCCTTCCTCGCGACGGCTTCGCCTCGCTGCGGGACCGACTGGCACAGCTCGCCCAGCGCATGCCTGGAAAAGTCGTGCTGATCCACGGCGACACGCACCTCTATCGCGACGACGAGCCGCTGCCGGGGCTGCGGCGCATTGAGGTGTGGGGGTCGCCGGTGATCACGTGGCTGCAACTGGCGATGAACCGCCTTGGGCGTTAGCGATTGCCACCGGTCGAGGCAAACGCCGGTCCGTCTAGGAGGGCGGCATCAATGGGTGGATGGTGCCGGACTTGTCGGACGCGGACGGCATCCAACCCACGGGGCGCAATGTACGCCATCCGCTAGTTACTAATTTGTAATAGGGGATGAGGCCAATAGGCGGACCGGTTAGGGAACGACGGTGTCGATCACCACGTTGACGCCTTGCGCGTCGTTCGCGACCGGCGCGCTCGCGCCCTGAAGATCGCCCGGCTTGGGCGCCGGATCGCCGGACTTCGACACGCGCGCGCCGACGATCACGCGCCCGTGAGCGGAGAGGTTCATCCCCGGCGCCATCGCCATCGAGTCGTCGAGCGCGAACTCGATGGGAAGATCGCGCACTCGAGCGCGCTTCACGGCGAGCGGCATCGGCGGCCCCTTCGCGGCGCGCGCGAAGATGAAGACCACGTCGCTCGGGCGAGGCCTTGCCTTTCAGCTCGGGCGAGAGCCGCACCGTGCCTTTCAAGGCAGCCGCGGCCGGCGGCCCGGACTTGAGGTGCGATTGTGCCTCCGCGATGTTGGCCTGGATCGAGCGCGCGTCCTCGGACTCGGGCGGCACGAGCGGCAGCATGCGCTGCCAATAGCGCGCCGCGGTGTTGAAATCCTTGCGCTCGAAGGCCGCGGTGCCGGCGAGCGCCAGCGCCTTCAGGTTCTGCGGATCGATTTCCAGCGCGCGCATCACCAGCTTTTCCGGCTCGCCTTGCAGGCGCTCGCTGCGCGTAGTGGCGAGCACGTCCGCCATGTCGGCGAGCAGGTCGGCATCGCGCGGCTTGCGCTCCACCGCCTTGGCATACGCGTCCAGCGATTCCGGAAAACGGCCGAGCGCGGCGTAGGAACGGCCGAGCAGCCTCCAGCCCTCGGCGTCATCGGGGTTCTCGCGCATGCGCGCCGCGAGCCGGTCGACCAGGGCGGTGAGCTGCTGCGAGTCGAACGCATGCGGATCGCTGCCCGGCGCCAGGGACGCGGGATTGCCGACCGCCAGGTAGAGCGCGGCGGCGAACAGCGGCACGACCGCGATCAGGATGAGCGCCAGCCTGCGGCCGCCCGGGCGCGCGGCCGGAATCTGCGCCTCGGGCGCGGCGACGTCGTCCAGCAAACGGGCGTCGAGCTCGGCGCGCGAACGTGCGTGGTCGGCGGCGGTCAGCTTGCCTTCGGCGAGGTCGACGTCGAGCTCGCGCAGGTGGTCCCGGTAGATCGAGATATTCGCTTCCGCCCGGCCGATTTTCGCGGACTTGCGGGAACGCAGAAGCGGCCGCAGCAGCAGGACGAGCGCCAGCGCGGCGAGCGCCGCGCCGAAGGTCCAGAAGGCGGTCATTCGAGCAGCTTCGCCGCGCGCTCGCGCTCCGCGGGCGACAGCGCCGGCTCCGGCGCACGCCGGCTGCGCAGGCGGCGCACCAGCACCACCAGGCCGGCCAGCAGCAGCGCGAACGGCCCGATCCAGAGCGCCGCCGTGCTGGCCTTGAACGGCGGCCGGTAGAGCACGAAGTCGCCGTAGCGCGCCACCATGAACTCGCGCACTTCACGCTCGCTCGCGCCCTTGGCGAGCTGCTCGCGCATCTGGTTGCGCAGGTCGACGGCGAGTGGCGCATTGGAGTCGGCGAGCGTCTGGTTCTGGCAGACTAGGCAGCGCAGCTCCTCCGCCAGCGCGGCGACCCTCTTGTCGAGAACCGGATCCTGCGCGGCGCAGATCCCCGGAATGAGGATGAGCAACAAAACAAACCTACCCACCGCTTAACTCCTTCACCAGCGGCACGAGCTTGTTCTGCGCCACCTCAGGGGTGAGCGGCCCGATGTGCTTGTAGCGGATCACGCCCTTGCGATCGATGACGTAGGTTTCCGGCACGCCGTAGACGCCATAGTCGATCGCGATGCGCCCGGCGGCGTCGTACACCGAGAGCTGGTAGGGGTTGCCGTTGCGCGCAAGCCACGGCAGCGCGTCGTCGCGCGCGTCCTTGTAGTTCAGGCCGACCACCGGGATAGTCTTGGCAAGCTCGGTGACCACCGGATGCTCCACCAGGCACGGCGGGCACCACGAGGCCCACACGTTGAGTACCCACACCTTGCCGAGCATCTCCTTCTGCGTGAAGGTCTTGGCCGGCTCGTCGAGCCGCGGCAGCTCGAAGGGCGGCGCGGACTTGCCGATGAGCGGCGAGGGCACTTCGCGCGGATTGAGCTTGAGGCCGACGCCGAGCAGGCCGAGCAGCACGATGAAGCCCAGCGGCAGCCACAGCTTCTTCACGCCGTGGCCTCGACTACGCGCTTCGCCTTCTGCGCGAATCGATAGCGCCGATCGCTCGCCGCGAGCAGGCCGCCGAGCGCCATGATCAGGCAGCCGCCCCAGATCCAGTCGATGAACGGCTTGTGCTGCACCCTGATCAGCCAGGCGCCGCCGGGCAGCGGGTCGCCGAGCGAAACGTACAGGTCGCGCGTCAGGCCCGGATCGATCGCCGCCTCGGTCATCACCTGCTCCTGCACGGTGTAGATGCGCCGCTCCGGGTACAGCGTGGTGACCGGCTTGCCGTCGCGCGTGACGCTCACGTGGCCGCGCGCCGCGACGTAGTTCGGTCCGCGCACGGTCGAGACCTCGTCGAGGCGGAAGGCGTAGCCGGCCAGCGCCGCGCTGTCGCCCGGCTTGAGGCGCACGTCCTCCTGGCTCTCGTAGCCCTTCACCACGGTGACGCCGACCACGAACACCGCGACGCCGATATGCGCGAGCGCCATTCCATAGTGCGAGCGGCTATGGGCGAGGGTTCGCTTGAAGCTGAGCAGCGCGGTGATCACGATCCAGATCGCCAGGGCGAGGCCGAAGCCGACCAGCGCGCTCCAGTCGCCGAACAGCAGCGGCAACAGGAAGCCGAGCACCAGGCTGACCGCGAGCGCCCAGCGCAGCAGCACCGCGAGCTCGGGCACGCTCGAGCGCTTCCAGCGCGCGAGCGGGCCGACGCCCATCAGGAACAGGGCCGGCGCCATCAGCGGCGCGAACACCGCCTCGAAGTACGGCGGGCCGACCGAGATCTTGCCCGCGCCGAAGGCGTCGATCGCCAGCGGGTAGAGCGTGCCGAGGAACACGGTGCCGGCCGCCGCGGCGAGCAGCACGTTGTTCGCCAGCAGGAAGCTTTCGCGCGACACCGGCTCGAAGCTGCCGCCGAGGCCGATGCGCGAGGTGCGCCAGACGTAGAGCAGCAGCGCGCCGCCGATGAACACGGCGAACAGGCCGAGAATGAAGATGCCGCGCTTCGGATCGACCGCGAAGGCGTGCACCGAGGTGAGCACGCCCGATCGCACGAGGAACGTGCCGAGCAGGCTGAGCGCGAAGGCGACGATCGCGAGCAGCACCGTCCAGCTGCGGAACGCGCCGCGCTTCTCGGTCACCGCGAGCGAGTGGATGAGCGCGGTGCCGACGATCCACGGCATGAACGACGCGTTCTCCACCGGATCCCAGAACCACCAGCCGCCCCACCCCAGCTCGTAATACGCCCACGCGCTGCCGAGCGCGATGCCGAGCGTGAGAAAACACCAGGCCACCGTCGTCCACGGCCGCGACCAGCGCGCCCAGGCCGCGTCGAGCCGGCCGGAAAGCAGCGCCGCGACCGCGAAGCAGAACGCCACCGAGAAGCCGACGTAGCCCATGTAGAGCATCGGTGGGTGCAGCACCATGCCCGGGTCCTGCAGCAGCGGATTCAGATCGCGGCCATCCGGCGGCGCGGGGAACAGGCGCTCGAACGGGTTCGAAGTGAACAGCATGAAGGCGATGAAGCCCGCGGCGAGCAGTCCCATGATGCCGAGCACGCGCGCCACCATCTCCTCGGGCAGGTGCGCGCTGAACAGGCTCACCGCCACCATCCACACGCACAGGATCAGGCACCACAGCAGGAACGACCCTTCATGCCCGCCCCACACCCCGGCGACGCGATAGTGCAGCGGCAGCGCGCTGTTCGAATGCATCGCCACATACGAGACCGAGAAGTCGTTGGTGACGAACGACCAGGTGAGACAGCCGAAGGCAAAGGCGACGAGCAGCGCCTGCGCCTGCGCCGCCGGCCGCGCGAGGCTCATCCAGGCGAGGTTTCCGTTATGCGCGCCCGCAAGGGGAAAGAACGCCTGCACCACGGCGACGGCCAGCGCAAGCGACAGCGCGACTTGTCCGAGCTCGGGAATCATTTGACCACCGTCTTCTGCGCTTTCTGCGCGGCCTCGACGGCGTGCGCTGCCTCGGGCGGCATGTAATTTTCGTCGTGCTTGGCGAGCACCTCGCGCGCGTGGAATACGCCGTCGGCACCGAGCGTGCCCTGCGCGACCACGCCCTTGCCTTCGCGAAAAAGGTCCGGCAGCGCGCCGCGGTACACCACCGGAATGGTTTTCGCGGTGTCGGTGACCACGAAGCGCACTTCCACGCCGTCGCGCTTGAGGCTGCCCTTCTCGACCATGCCGCCGATGCGGAACAGCCGTCCCTGGGGCGCTTCATTCGCCGCCACCTGCGTCGGCGTAAAGAAGAACACCAGGTTCTCCTGGAACGCGCTCAAGACCAGCGCGGTGGCCGCGCCGAGGGCCGCCAGGCCACCGACGATGGCAAGACCCCGTTTAGTTCTGGGTTTCACGTTTCACCAGCAAGATGATTTCGATCGCCAGGCAAAGGAATGTCACTCCATAAGAACCCCACACGTACCACGCATAACCGCCCATGTGCAGAAACTCGCTCATGCGGCGCCGCGCTCGCGGATGATGCCGCGCACCCGCAGCATGGCCGCGGCGATGCTATACATCCAGAACGCGAGTGCCATGATGAGCATTGCGCTCAGCATGGTCGCGGCCATCTTCGGCGCCGCGGTCAGGCTGACCGAGGCGCCCTGGTGCAGGGTATTCCACCATTTCACCGAGAAATAGATGATCGGGATGTTCACCACGCCAACCAGGGCGAGTAGCCCGGCGGCTCGGTCGGCGCGGCGCGGATCGTCGATCGCCGCGTGCAGCGCCATGAAGCCGAAGTAGAGGAAGAGCAGGATCAGCTCCGACATGAGGCGCGCGTCGCCCCATACCCAGTAGGTGCCCCACGTCGGCCGTCCCCACAGCGCGCCGGTCCAGAGCGCGATGAAGGTGAAGAGCGCGCCGGTGGGTGCAAGCGCGCTTGCCATCATGCCCGACAGGCGGGTATTGAGCGCCAGCCCGAGCCCGGCCCAGAACGCCATCACTACGTAAATGAACATCGACATCCACGCCGCCGGCACGTGGATGAAGATGATGCGGTAAGCCTCGCCCTGCTGGGCATCGGTGGGCGCGACGAATAGGCCGATGTACAGGCCGACCAGCGTCAGCAGCACGGCCGCGAGCCCGCACCAGCGCGCCAGCTTCGCGGCGAGCGGGTAGAAAGTCTGCGGCGAGGCGTACCAGAACCATTTCATTCCGAGGAAATCCTCAGCGCCGCGGCGGTCGCCCAGGGCGCGAACGCAGCGGCGACGATCAGCATGGCGCCGAGGATCAGAAGCTGCCCCTGTCCGCCCAGACCCGCCGAGGCCATCTCGACCGCACCCGCGCCCATCACGAGCACCGGCACGTAGAGCGGCAGTACCAGCAGCGCGAGCAGCACGCCCCCGCCGCGCACCCCGAGAGTCAGCGCGGCGCCGATGCCGCCGACCAGGCTGAGCACCGGCGTGCCCAGCAGCAATGATAAGGCAAGCACGCCGTAGAGGCCGGGATCGAGGTCGTATTGCAGCGCGAGCAGCGGCGCGATCGCCACCAGCGGCAATCCCGACACCAGCCAGTGGGCAAAGGCCTTGGCCGCCGCGGTGACGCCGAGCGGCGCCGCGCCGAGCACCAGCTGCTCGAGCGTGCCGTCGGCATGATCGGCGGCGAACAGGCGCCCGAGCGAGAGCATCGAGGAGAGCAGCGCCGCGACCCAGATCACGCCCGGCGCGATGGCGCGCAGCTTGTTCGGCTCGGCGCCGATGCCGAGCGGGAACAGGCTGGTCACGACGACGAAGAACAGCAGCGCGGTGGCGACGTCGCTGCGCCGGCGCATCGCGACCAGCAGGTCACGCCACACCACCATGCGCGCCGCGGCGAGCAAGCTAGAGCTCGATCACGCGGCTGTCGCGCAGGCCGGCGTCCTGGTGCGTGCTGTACACCACGCTGCCGCCGCGCTGCGCGTGCTCGCCGAGCAGCGTGCGCGTGAGCTCCGCCGCCGCGGCGTCGAGCGCGGTGAATGGCTCGTCGAGCAGCCAGACCGGCGCCTGCCAGCTCACGCTCAGGCGCGCGAGCGCCGCGCGCCGGCGCTGGCCCTGCGAGAGCTGGCGCACCGGCTTGTCGCCCGGCACGCCATAGTGCGCCAGCGCCTCGCGGATCTGATCGACCGAAGGCGCGAGCCCCGCGAGCGCGCAGCTGGCGCGCAAATTCTCCGCGCCAGTGAGCTCCTCCTTCACCGCCGGCGCGTGCCCAAGGTATACGACGTGCCGGGCGTATTCCTCGTTGAGGGACTGGATGGGGGCGCCGTTCCAGCGCACTTCGCCCGCGCTCGGCGTGAGCAGCCCGCACAGGATCCTCAGCAGGCTGGTCTTGCCGCTGCCGTTCGGGCCGGCGATGCGCAGCACTTCGCCGGCCGAGAGCGCGAACGCGAGCCCGCGGAAGAGCATTCTTCCGCCGCGCTCGCACTCGAGATCCCGCGCTTCCAGCACGGGGCGATTGTTGCAGAAACACTCGTATTGCGGCCGCTCGCCGCGATTTGACGTAGGTCAAACGCTTGTCCTTCACGCCAGCCTTCTTGGCTTCAGCCGCCGTCGCGCTGGGTGACAATCCGGCGCATGAGGAACATGGCGGCGATTGAACCTTCCCGCGCTCCGGGGAGGGCGCTGGCCTGGTGGCTGGCGCTGCGGCCGTGGTCCTTCACCATCTCGCTCGCGCCGGTGCTCGCCGGGACCAGCCTCGCCATGCTCGATGGTTACCCGCCAAACCTGGCCCTGGCGGCCGTGGCGCTGCTTGCCTGCGTACTGATCCACGGCGGGACAAACCTGCAGAACGACGTCGGCGACTTTCGCCGTGGCGCCGACCTCATCGGTCGCGTCGGGCCGCCGCGCGTCACGACCCAGGGGTGGCTGCCGGCGTCGCAGGTGCAAGCGGCCGCTTCGTTATCGTTCGCACTCGCTTTCGTCCCCGGCGCCTATGTCGCGGCGCACGGCGGCTGGCCGATCGTGGCGATCGGCGTGGTCTCCGTCGCCGCGGGCGCGATCTACACCGCCGGCCCCCGGCCGGTCGCGTATTCCGGCTGGGGCGAAGCCTTCGTCATCGTGTTCTTTGGTTTTGTCGCTGTGGGCGGCACCTATTACCTCCACGCCCGCAGCGTCGCTTCCTCGGCGCTGCTCGCCGGCGCGGCGCTCGGCGCGCTCGCCGCGGCGGTCCTGGTGCTCAACAATCTGCGGGACATCGACTCGGACCGGCGCGCCGGCAAGCACACCCTCGCGGTGCGCCTCGGCCTGCGTTTCACCGTGCGGGAGTACGCGGTCCTGATACACATCCCCTTCCTGCTCTGCGCGCTGATGGCAACTCAGCAGCGCCATGCATGGCTTCTCGCGCCGCTCGTGCTGCTGCCCTGGGCGGTGCATCTCACATTGCGTGTGGCAACGCGCAGCCGGCTGGTGCCGGCCTGAACCGCGTGCTTGCCGCCACCGCGAAGCTCGGCCTTGCCTTCGCGCTGCTGCTCAGCCTGGGCGCGGAACTCGCTCGTTAGTTCAGATCGAGCGCGTAGCGCTTGAGGGCGGAAAGCGGCACGTAATTGAGGACGTTCTCGTGCGTTGCCTCGAGCACCACGTGCGGCGCCTTGCCGGCTTCCCACGCCTCGATCCAGCGCAGGATGTGCAGGCACCAGCGGTTGCCGTGCTGCAGGCCGCGAAAGCGCATCTGCGGGCGCGGCGTGACCAGGTCGTTGCCCTTCGCCACGCTGAATTCGAGGAACGCGTCGGTCACCTGCACGCACACCAGGTGCGCGACCCCGTCCTGGTCGTGCGTCGCGCAGCAGCCGTCGCGAAAGTAGCCGGTGAGCGGATCATAGCTGCACGCCAGGAGGTCGCCGCCGAGGACGTTTTTCTCTGCCATCAATGCGAAGCAATATAGCGCTTGACGGCCTCGGCATCGGGCTCGATCAGCGTAAAGCGCTGCGGCAGGGCCTCGAGGCCCTGGAACTCCGCCGGGCGCTCGGGATCGCGGCCGAGCGCCGAGCGGATGGTGTCGCCGAACTTCACCGGCAGCGCGGTCTCCAGGCAGATGAGCGGCACGCCGGCCTCGCGGTACTCGAGGCCGACCTTCAGCCCGTCCGCGGTATGGGGGTCGATGATCTCCCGGTATTTTTGGAACACGCTACGGATGGTGGCAAGGCGGTCGTAGTCGGTGCTCTTGCCGGAGACCAAGCCCGATTGCGCCACGCGCGGCCAGTACGCCGTATGCGAGAGGTCGAACTCACCCTCGGCTTGCAGCCGGCGCCACAGGTCCTTGACGCGCGCGGCGTCGCGGCCGACGAGGTCGAACACGAAGCGCTCGAAGTTCGAGGCCTTGGAAATGTCCATCGAGGGACTGGTGGTTTGCTTTACGGATTTCGAGACCTTGTACTTCCCGGTCTTGAAGAACCGGTCGAGCACGTCGTTCTCGTTGCTGGCGAGGATCAGCCGGCGGATCGGCAGGCCGAGGCGGCGGGCGATGGTGCCGGCGTAGATGTTGCCGAAATTTCCCGACGGCACCGCGAAGGAGACCTGCTCGCGGTCGTCGCGCGTTGCAGCGAAGTAACCCTTGAAGTAGTAGACCACCTGCGCGGCGACCCGAGCCCAGTTGATCGAGTTCACCGCGCCGATGCGGTGCTGCGCCTTGTAGGCGGCGTCGGCGTTCACCTTCTTCACCACGTCCTGGCAATCGTCGAACACGCCGCGCACCGCCAGGTTGTGGATATTGGCGTCCTGCAGCGAATACATCTGCGCGCTTTGAAATGCGCTCATGCGCTTGTGCGGTGAAAGCATGAACACGCGGATGTTCCGGCGCCCGCGCATCGCGTACTCGGCGGCCGAGCCGGTGTCGCCCGAGGTGGCCCCAAGGATGTTGAGGGTGTCGTTTTTCTGCGCCAGCGCCTGCTCGAACAGCGCGCCGAGCAGCTGCATCGCGATGTCCTTGAACGCGAGCGTCGGCCCGTGCGACAGGCCGAGGAGGTGCAACCCGGGCTCGAGGGTGCGCAGCGGCGTGACGTCCACCGAGCCGAACACCTTCGGGCTGTAGGTGCGATGGACGATTTCGCCCAGGTCGGGCACGTCGTCCATGAAGATGGAAAGGATGGCGTGGGCCAGCGACGGATAGTCGAGCCCGCGCAGCTCGCGCAGCCGCACCTGCGGCAGGACCTCGGGCACATAGAGGCCGCCGTCGGCGGCGAGGCCTTCGAGAAGGATCTCGGTGAAGCGCTTGGGTGGCGCCGCCCCGCGCGTGCTGATGTAGCGCACTACTTCTTCTTCTGCAGCTCGTCGAACTTGCGGATCTGTTCCGGCGTGGGCTTGCCGCGCACCTGCTTGGCGGACTGCTCCTTCGCCGCCGGCTTCTTTTTCTTCTTGGGTGCTTCCTGGGCCAGCACTGCCGCGCTCACGGCGATCCCTATGATCAACCCGATCCACCTCACAGCAGCGGCTCGAGGCGGATGCGCGTCACCTTGCCCACCACCGTGGGCAGCCGCTCGATCTTGGCGATCGCGCGGTCCACGTTCTTCTCGATCGCGCGGTTGGTGAGCAGCACGATGTCGACCTGGCGCTCCCCGGCGCCGGGCTCCTTCTGCACCATGGCCTCGATCGAGATCTTCGATGCGGCGAGCACGCGGGTGATGTTGGCGAGCACCCCCGGCTTGTCCTGCACGCGCATGCGGAGGTAACAGGCCGTCTCCACGTCTTCAATGCCGAGGATTTTTTCGCTCGAAAGCTGATCCGGCTGAAACGCCAGGTGCGGCACGCGCTGGTCCGGGTCCGCCGTAATCAGGCGCGTGACGTCCACGAGATCCGCGACCACCGCGCTCGCCGTCGGCTGCGCCCCGGCGCCGGCGCCGTAGTAGAGCGTGGCACCGACCGCATCGCCCTTCACCAGGATGCCGTTCATCACGCCTTCGACGTTGGCGATCAGGCGGCGCGCGGGGACCAGCGTCGGATGGACGCGCAGCTCGATGCCCTTGTCTTTTCTTTTCGTGATGCCGAGCAGCTTGATGCGATAGCCGAGCTCCTCGGCATACTGGATGTCGGCCTTGGTGAGCTTCTGGATCCCCTCGCGGAAGCACTTCTTGAACTGCATCGGGATGCCGAAGGCGAGCGCCGACAGGATGGTGAGCTTGTGCGCGGCGTCGACGCCTTCGATGTCGAAGGTCGGGTCGGCCTCGGCGTAGCCGCGGCTCTGCGCGTCCTTCAGCGCCTCCTCGAACGCGATGTCCTTATCGCGCATCTCGGAGAGGATGAAGTTCGAGGTGCCGTTGATGATGCCGGCAATCCACTCGATGCGGTTGGCCGACAGGCCTTCGCGCAAAGCCTTGATGATCGGCACGCCGCCGGCGACCGCGGCCTCGAACGCCACCATCACGCCCTTCTTCTGCGCCGCGGCGAAGATCTCGTTGCCGTGCGTGGCGAGCAGCGCCTTGTTCGCGGTGACCACGTGCTTGCCGTGGCGGATGGCTTCGAGCACCAGCTCCTTGGCGATGGTATAGCCGCCGATCAGCTCGACCACGATCTCGACCTCGTTGCCGCGGACCACGGCGAACGCGTCGTCGACCACTCGAGCCTTTTTTCCCACGATTTTCCTGGCTCGGTCGACCGCCTTGTCCGCCACGACCGAGATGCGGATCGCGCGTCCGGCGCGCCGCTGGATTTCATCGGCGTTGCGGCTGAGCACGTCCCAGGTGCCGCCGCCAACCGTGCCGATGCCCAGCAGGCCGACGTTAATTGGTTTCATTTCTCTTCAGTCGGAAATGCAAGTGGCGCTTCACGTCGGGCCATTCATTGGCGAGAACGCTGTACATCACCGTGTCGCGGATGCTGCCGTCGCGCCGCGGCCAGTGGTGACGGATGACGCCGTCCTTCTTCGCGCCGAGCGCCTCGATCGCGCGCTGCGAGCGGAAGTTGTAGTTGTCGGTGCGCAGTCCGATTACCTTGCACTGCAGCTTTTCGAAGCCGTACTCGAAGAGCAACAGCTTGCAGGTGGTATTCACGTGCGTGCGTTGGCAGCGCTGCGCGTACCAGGTGTAGCCGATCTCGACGCGATCGGCGGCAGGAATGATGTCGTGGTAGCGGGTGCTGCCGACGATGCTGTTGGTCTTCAGGTCGCGCACCACCCAAGGAAGCATGTCGCCGCGCTCCTGGCCCTTGAGCGCATCCTCGACGTACTTCTTCGTATTCTCCGGCTCCGGCACCGAAGTGAAGAACAGCTCCCAGAGCTTGCCGTCCTTCGCGGCTTCGATCAGACCGTTCTCATGCTCCCGCGTCAGCGGCTCGAGCCGGATCCCGTGCCCCTCCAGCGTCGCCGGCTTGGGGTGGATCACGCCGCGCCCCGCAACAGCCCGTCCTTTCTGAACATGTCGCGGATGCCGCGCACGGCCTGGCGCAGGCGGTGCTCGTTCTCGATCAGCGCGATGCGCACGTGATCGTCGCCGTAGTCGCCGAAGCCGACGCCGGGCGCGACCGCGATCTTCGCCTGCTCGATGAGCCGCTTCGCGAAGGCGATGGAGCCTTCCTTGGCGTAGAGCTCGGGAATCTTGGCCCAGATGTACATCGACGCCCTGGGTACCTCGACCATCCAGCCGATATCGTGCAACGCCTTCACCATCACATTGCGCCGCTTTTCATACGTGGCCCTCACCTCCTCGACGCAGGCCTGCGGCCCTTCCAGCGCGACGATGGACGCCACCTGGATCGGCGTGAAGCTGCCGTAGTCGTGGTAGCTCTTGATGCGCCCGAGCGCGTGCACCAGGTCGCGGTTGCCGACCATGAAACCGATGCGCCAGCCGGCCATGTTGTAGCTTTTCGACATGGTGAAGAACTCGACTGCCACGTCGCGCGCGCCCGGCACCTGCATGATGGAAGGCGCCTTGTAATCGTCGAACACGATGTCGGCGTACGCGAGATCGTGCACGACCATGATGTCGTTTTCCTTCGCCAGCGAAATTATTTTCTGGAAGAACGCCAGGTCGACGCATTGCGCGGTCGGATTCGACGGGAAGCCGAGGATCAGCATCTTCGGCTTCGGCGTGAGCTCGCGGATCGCGCGCTCGAGCTCGGCGAAGAAGTCCACGCCCGGCGTCATGCGCACCGAGCGGATGTCGGCGCCGGCGATGATCGCGCCGTAAATATGGATCGGGTAGGACGGGTTGGGCACCAGCACCGTGTCGCCGCGCTCGAGGCAGGCGAGCATCAGGTGCGCGAGGCCTTCCTTCGAGCCGATGGTGACGATCGCCTCGGCATCGGCGTCGAGCTCGACGCCATAGCGCCGCCGATACCATTCACAGATCGCTTTTCTTAATCGCGGAATGCCTTTCGACACCGAGTAGCCATGCGTGTCGATGCGCTGCGAGGCCTCCACCAGCTTGTCGACGATGTGCTTCGGCGTCGGCCCGTCGGGGTTGCCCATCGACAGGTCGATCACGTCGTCGCCGCGGCGCCGCGCCGCCATCTTCAGCTCGTTGGTGATGTTGAAGACGTACGGCGGCAGCCGCTTGATCCTTGAAAACTCACGCATTGTAGAATTTAAGGCGCATTGTTGGCATAAGTCGTTGACGTAGAACGGAGTGGCGCCCGCTGGTCGAGCTCGGTATAAGCTCCGGTATAAGCAAGGGGAGCCTTGAGCCGCAGTATAGGGCCATTACTCGCACCCTTTCCCGGTCGCATTCCTCGAATGCTGTTCGGCGCGCGGACCTTCTCGAGCGGCAGCGTTGATTTCGCGTGATTCAGAGCGCGCGCTCCAACGCATCACGATAGCGGCAGGCGGATTTCCTTCGCTTTGGCGAGTCGGTCCCAGGTCTCCGAGGGCGGCGAAGGTCGCGGCCGGCGCGCACTTCAAAAGGACTGGCTCGACGGATCTCGAGCGAGCCCTTCTGCTTTACCGCTGTCATCGCCGGAGCGCCCGCCCCGGAGCCACTATCAGCTCAAGTAGTAGCCGATTTCCGGCAGCTCATCGGCGGTCGAGGTTGTCTCGCTGCGCTCCGGGAAGAGCGCGTAGCGGATTACCAGATACGCGCCATAGGCAAACATCGCAACCGAATTCATAAATCCGATGCTAAACAGAAAGTCCAACATGGCTCACCTCCCCCGTCCAAATTCGTGAGGAGAGTGTGGTGCTTTGATAGAGCGGACATCTGTAACGACCTGCGGCGCGCGAATGTGAGAAATTCACGTTGCCCTCATATTAGTTACCAGCAATCCCCAGGGGTGGGAGAGCCTCCGAGCGTTAAATCCTGCAATAGAACATAAGGTTTGCAAGAGGGGAGAACAAAGCTATCAGCAGCCTCGGCGCCCATCCTCATAATCCACCGAAACACATCGCGGGAAATCGGGATATGGGTGTGGCGAGGATAGGTAAAACAAGGGCAAGACCGGGCGCTCTTAAGCAAAGCGCCAATGCCGATCGGCGCCTTGAAATCGTGGAACAGGCAAGCTCACGGAGGGCAACCATGCGGCACAAAGCGGTCGGTCTCATCGTTGCCATCATCGCCGTGGGCGACGTTATTGGACGGATGCGAACGTTCTTGTTTGGTCCTCGGGCACCGTGAACATCCTGGTAGTGGAAGACGTTACGGTAACCCGTGAACTGATGATTTTAGTGGCCAACGCCGCTTTCCCGGGTGCGACAGTGCAAGCTGCCGCCGATTTGGCCAGCGCGGTGAACAGCGCCAAAAGCATGGCGGAGTTAGACATGGTACTTCTCGATCTCGGGCTACCTGATAGCCAAGGGCTTGAGGGTCTGGTGCGGTTCCAATCCGACTTCCGGAAAGTCAAGGTCGTCATAGTTTCTTCCCAGGACACGCCGGAAGTCATCGCCGATGCCCTGGATGCCGGGGCAAGTGGCTTTATCCCGAAAACCTTGGGGATTCCCGGGATGATTACCGCGCTGAAACTCGTGGCGCAGACGGGCGTATATCACCCGCCGGGATTCGCAAGATCTCCAAGCGATAAGAGCATAAGCGACGGCTGTAAACATTCGTAAGATCGGAATTGCGTTGCACGCGCCCAAGCTATTGTCGCGCTAAGTTCAGCTCGGAAGAAAGCAACCAAGGCAGAGCGTCATGATGGTAAACGACCGGATCTACTGCCGCACCCCAGCCGGGGACCGAGCTCTGAAGAGCAAGGGCTCCGTTCCCGAGTACTTTCGGGCCATCCTTGTCCTTGTTGCCGGGCTAGTTAGTTCCAGCGCGATCTGCGTCCGCATGCGTAGCCATTCGCAAAAGCAGGTGCTTATCTGGCTAGACCAGTTGGAAACGCTTGGCTTTGTTGATCGGATGATTCCTCCCCCATCGCCCACACCGGGCGCTGACATTAGCGATGCTCAGTGGGAAAAAGTATTTTTCCCGTCCGCTGAAGCTGGGATACCGGGTGGGCTGAAGCTCTAAGAGCCGAACGAGCTGTTCCTATCGGCGTTCGGGTCGCCATGCGGCCTTGGCTGCTACGTGCGGATCAATGTCGCACGTTGACACTCAGGATCATCGAAGAGAGCCTGAAGCTGCCGCCGCGCCTCTGGCGCCTCGCGCACCGAAGCACGCGAGGCGCTGGCGCGCAGCGGCGTTGCCTGGACACCAACGAAAAAGACGCCCATCGCATTGCAGCACCTCACGCCCGAGCAGCACAGGGAACTCTTCCAGTCCATCGGTTACGGGGACATGGTCCTGGCGCTAAAAGGGGGCTCCTAAACGCTTGTAAAACGGTGATCAAAGGGGGGCCGGGAATCATGCTCCACCGCGGGGGAGAAGAAACGTCCCCTTCTCTCCCTATGCGATCCGTAATTCGCTGTATAGCTATCCGGCTCATGCACTCACGACGCGGCATCTGAAACCTGCTCGGCGCCGGGAAGCAGTGTGCCCGCAATTGGCCATCGAAGATGTCCTCCAGCGGACGTGTACCGGGTCGGCATGGATGAAAGTCCACTGACAGAAAAGAGTGTTCGAGTCACCCAGAGCCGTAAAGCGCCTCGCGAACCCACCCGTTCCACTGGCGCTGCTATGTTGCACCGCCACATCGACTGCGCTAGTAGTTGCGCGACCTCTTAAACTGCTCCAGCGTCATCACCGCAACCTTCGAGTTGCATTGGCTATTCGTCACCAAACGGCTGGGCGTCTCTGCCTGTTGACGGCGGACTCTCTGGAAAGTCTTGCGCACATTGGTTTCGAAGCTTGGTGTGTACTTGAAGGATGAATCGAAGACGCTTCTCATAAAACCCCTCCTTTGTTCCAGCAGTCTCAATCACCACCATCGAGTTCGCAAGTCACTGGACCTTTATACCCGTGTCGCGACGCCTCTACATCACGAGGTTTCCGGGATTGGCAACCCATCAATACCTAGAACACTCAGCTTTTCCCCGTAGTCTCGTTCAGACTTAGGCTAGTCGTTGACCACGTAGAGCAAAGCCGGCAGCAAAGCGCATTGCCTCTTCCTGATCGGCGAGCTCGTCATCGTCATTCTCTTCGATCTCGAAGACCCTGCCGAAAAGCTCAGTATCGCCTCCAGCGAATTCCTCGCCGAAGTCTTCTTCGTTCCAGTTCTCTTTTAGCAGTTTGTTCACGGGTTCGTCTCCTTAAGATGCCCCAAACCTACGCCGCCGTGCATCTCTATTGCCTTCGTAGCGGTTAGGCTCCATTGGACGTAACAGGACGGTAAACGCAACCTTGCTGCGGTACATGAGACGACTGCATGCGCTGGCATGGGTGATACAACTACCGGTTTAGTAGCAACGTACCAAGTTCCACCGCACGGCTTATTACATCTGTCTCTCTACGAGTTGATCGAACCCAGCGCGCGTCGTATGTCTGTCCGTCCTCGTAGTTTTCCAGGCTGCTTCGCCCGGTCTGCCATGGGCGATCAGGAGCAGGCTGCCCGAAATATATGAGCCCCCAGCGAGCCTCACCACTCGATTCGAGCTCAAGATCTCCTTTTTCTTCTCGCGCGCAAAGCGGCGCTCCTCCTCGTCGAAGACCAACTGCGGAGCGTGCCGGTGCGGGGTCGCCGTCGCACTGTGGAGGCGCAGGACCCGAATCGCGATAATTGACGGAAGCCGCGTGGTAGTCGTATCAATGACAGCGCGCGGCGCTCGTTAGCGGCAGACGAAGAGCCGGAAGTTAGCGACGCTTTGCATCCACAATAAAGCGACGCGGCGGATAGCTATGAAAGATGAAGCTATTTCCCCCGGAGAAGTGCTGAAAACGGCGGCGAAAATAACAGGTGGCGAAGAACAGCTGGCGTTCTTCCTCGAGGTAGACGTGGCAGAGCTACAGGCATGGGTGCACGGCACATGCCCGCCACCGTTCGGGACGTGTATTTATGTGCTTGCATTCTTGGAACGTCACCGGCAACCAGTCGCACAAGAGCAGCGTGGCGATGTCAGCGCAGGAGCCGCAGCCGGCACGCCAGCGGATCAAACACACCTAGGCCGAAAGGGCTCCCAAGGACCTCTTGAAAAGCCACCGGGACCGAAGACGCCAATTATCAAACCCGCATACACGAGATTCTGAGCCCAATCCTGAGCTTCTTCGTGCCCAATCCCTTCGGCTAGCACATCTTCCGGGCGCCCGAACTGGTCGCTTGGGCGCAGCCGCAGGAAATCAAGGTGGAATTTGAACTGCGCCGCGAGGACGGCGTTGACGTTATTTACGTCTTCCTGGCGGCGCGCTGAAAAACAAAAAGCCCCGGCGAAGCGGGGCTTTTTCGAGGCAGAAACACTGCGCTACTGCTTCTTCGGCGCTGTATCGCTCGGTGCCGGGGTTCCCGCGCCTGCGCCTGCGCCAGACCCCGGCGCCGCTGCCTGCTCGCTTGGGGAGAGCTTACCGTCACCGTCCTTATCGAGCTTGCTGAAATCCTTCTCGAACGGTGTCCCCTTCGCCTCTTCGCGCGAAATGGAGCCGTCCTTGTTCTTGCCCATAGCGCTACCACCAGCACTTGGCGCTGCTGGTGCCCCGGCTGAAGTGCCGCTCGACGGCTTGTCGCTCTGAGCGTACGTCGAGAGGGGTATCGCAAAGGAGGCTGCTACCGCTACTGCAACTAGTCTCTTTATTCTCATTGCTGGTCTCCGATTAGAAGTCCCTACGGCGAAAAGTTAGGCACACGATCTCGGTTTCTCATCCGACCGTTACGTTTCTGTGGATGGGAATATAAGCAAGAAGCACAACGTCCGCTGCCGCTGAATCCTACCGTCGGGTGTAGCTTCTTTTCTACAATGGCGCGTCGGGGCGTCCCGCGCAATAGACCGCGAGCGCTGGATCAAGCCTCCGCACGCCACGAGTTGCGAGCGCTATGAACCGGAACCGGCGCCGACCAGACTCGACACCGGAGCATTGCCTCCAGCCGTAAAGATGGTGTCAGGGATCAGCGCGTCGAGCATCCAGACATCGAAACCACCATCGCCTTCGATGCCATCTGCGATGCCGTATTGCAGGCAAGCAAAGCCAAAAACTCTCAACTATCAGCAGCAGGAACATCGCGGACCGCGAGAAACTTTGCTTCGCGGCTTCGCCCGCCGGCATCATCATCCGGGCGAATCGCGGCCCCTGCTTTTAGAAGCGCGAGATAAGAGAATCTAGCGAAGTATGGCCGGCGTAAACGTTCGGCCTTAAATGGATGCGCCAGGCGTCTGCTGAAGGCGGCCGAGAGATAGGAGCGGTAGTGCCTGTAATGGGCACCCCTTAGCTGCTTCGGACCCAATTGGCTACCAGCCTAAGTGCGCGGGCGCAGCAACCCCAGCCGAGAGAGAGCGCCTCGAGGGCCAAGTTTGATTGCTGGACGGCCGCGCGCTTCGCCAGCTCCAGCGTTGCAGGTTGAGAGACTGCGATCCCCATGGCTTTCAGCCCGGCATCGGTAATCTTGAATAGCTGCGCGCCTTTGTCGCTAATCAGTTGCTTCGCAACCAATCCGGCAAACGCAGCTCTGTAGGTTTGGTAATGCGTCGGCGGCCATAGGCCCATCAACGCATTGACTTGCTGCTCGCGCTTGGCAGCGTTGTAGTAAAGCACGCGAATTTGAGCCAGTACCGCCTTCTCCCCGCGTGTGAGATCCACTTGCTGCCCCCTCGTTAAGGTACGCAGCAAACATCCCACAGGATCAGCGGCGTTGAGCGGAAGAAAGCCTCTTCTCTTGGCAAATTGACTTGACGCTGAAGTATTTTTACAACGGACCTGCGCTCGCGGTTAGTGCGGCGTCCAGAGAACTGCCCGACGATCTCGCTCCATGCGGCCGAAGAGGTCGCCGGGATAGCCGAAGCTGGAGAGCGCGAAATCAAAGGTTTGGTCGGATATGCACTTGCGGTGCCGCCTTTTGCTTCTCGCCGGCAAGACGCACTCACTCCCGCCGCTCAATTCTTTAAGCTGCCGGAAGTAGCGCACTACCTGGCGCGACAGCGGCCGCTCAAATGGCCGATCCATCTTCATGCGTCAGCCCGTAATCGCCAGACTGCATTATCAATGGCGTGCTCCCAGATGGACGCAAGAATCGTCCTGCAGGCTCGCGCCCAACCTCTGGCGGTCTTGCTGATGCGCTTCAGAACGGCCGGAAGTCCCTGAGGCCGATCTCTCTTATTGGGCGATTGCCGAATTCCTCATTAGCCCAACCAATCCACCGATTGATATTTCCATGCCAGCTATCAGAGTAAGGCTTGCCCTCGCGGCCTTCGCGGTCTGCTTGAGCTTCGCCGGATCGTTGCCGTTCGATACCTCTAGCCGCGCCTGTTGTGGTCCTTCCTTGCCTGGGCGAGCGTAAGGGGTGGGATAACTACCGACCAACAAGCAGCAGAATTTCCCGCCGAACCTGCAATAGAAGCGCCACGACTTGGAACCCTTCGGGGTGATCTAGAGGAACAGCGAGCGCCCGACGCCCCGCAGGTTGCCGAGTAGCCTCCCGCTCAGGCTGCGCTTCTCCACGTATTTAGCATTCGCCACTTCAAGGACTGTGAGCTTTTCTACTTCTTCGGCCATGACGGATCCCCTCTTTAGGGCGATATAAACGCAGGTGTAAACACCAGAAGTTGGATTTGGGTGTAGTTGGTTGGACATCGTTGGAGCTTGATTAGCTAAATAAATCTAGCTAAATAGCTCTCCCATTCTTCGTCTTCACTCTGCGATTGGCCTTGTAGAATTCTAGCGTGAAACTCCACGCCTCCCGGCCGAGCGGCATCAACACCATTACCGGGTACGGCGAAGGCTACGTGATGGTGAACGGCGAGCGGCGCTCCGCCAACCTCGTCGTGCTTCCGGACCGGCTGGAGCCCTGGAGCGCGAAGGGCTTCGACCAGCTGAGCGCGGCGGACTTCGGCTTTCTGAAAACGCTCGGCGCCGAGATCGTGCTCCTTGGCACCGGCGCGCGCCAGCGCTTCCCGCATCCGCGACTCAGCGCTGAACTTGCGCAGGCCGGGATCGGACTGGAGGTCATGGACCTGCAGGCAGCCTGCCGCACCTACAACATTCTCGTCGCCGAGGAGCGCAAGGTGGCCGCCGCATTGCTGTTCGAATGAGTGTTCGAATGAGCCTGTTTCCCGGTTTTACGCAAAGAAAAATCCGCACCAGCGGCGCAAGCATCAACCTCGTCATCGGCGGGGAAGGCCCTCCGGTCTTGTTGCTGCACGGCTACCCCCAAACCCACGCGATGTGGCACAAGGTCGCGCCGCAGTTGGCGCGCGATTACACCGTGATCTGTGCCGACCTGCGGGGCTACGGCGATTCGTCCAAGCCGCGCGGCGTCCCCGGGCACGCCAACTACTCCAAGCGCGCCATGGCGCTCGACATGGCCGAGGCGATGGAAAAGCTCGGCTTCGCCAGGTTCCACGTCGTGGGCCACGACCGCGGCGGCCGCGTCGCCCATCGCCTGGCGCGCGACCACGGGCGCCGGGTGCAGACGCTTACCGTGCTCGACATCTCGCCCACGCTGAAGATGTACCAGAGCACCAACATGCAGTTCGCCAAGGCGTACTACCACTGGTTCTTCCTCATCCAGGAGGCGCCGCTGCCGGAGCAGATGCTCGATGGCCTGGGGCCGCGCTACATCCTCACCCGCCTGGGCAGGGGAAAAAGCGGCATCAAGGTCTTCGACCGGCGCGCGCTCGCCGAATACACGCGCTGCTTCGATCCGCACTCGACGTGCGAAGACTACCGAGCGGCGGCGACCATCGATCTTGTGCACGACCGCAAGGATCTGAAAAAGAAGTTGCAGATGCCGGTGCTCGCGCTTTGGGGCCGGCAAGGGGTCATCGCGGCGCTGTTCGACTGTCTCGCCGACTGGCGCGAGGTCGCCGCCGACGTGCGCGGACGCGCACTGCAGTGCGGGCATTTCATCCCGGAGGAAAAACCGAAGGAACTGCTCGCGGAGCTGCGGCGCTTCCTCGCCGCTTGTTCCGCTAAAGCGCGCTGAGGCTTTCCAGCAGCTCGCGCGCGGGAAAGGGCTTGCGCAGCGTTACGTTGGCGCCGGCCACTTTGGCGACCTTGAGGTAATCCTCGACCTCCCCGGTCGGCGAGCCGCCGGTCATGGCGATGATCGGCATCGACGGCCATTCCTGCCGGAAGAACTGGATGGTTTCCAGGCCGTCGCGCGCCGGCATGAAGACGTCGGTGATCAGGATTTGCGCCGGCCGTGCGCGCTGCACGTCGATCGCCTGCTGCCCGTCCTCGGCCACCTCCACCACGTAGCCGGCGGCGGCCAGCACACGCGCCACCGACTCCCTCATGTCCGGATCGTCGTCCACTACCAGCACACGGTTGGGATTCATTCGACCGAGGTCGGCAAGGTCAGGGTAAAGCGCGTGCCCTTGCCAGGCTGCGAATCCACCGTGAGATCACCGCCGTGCACGGCGGTGATGCGCTTGGCGAGATAAAGGCCGAGTCCGAGCCCGCCGCGGCCGTCCGTTTTCGTGAACCGATCGAACACGCGTGGCAGGATTTCGCGCGGGATGCCGGGGCCCTCGTCGATCACCTCGACCACCGCCACGTCGCCGATGCGGTTTTGCTTGCCGCGCTTGACGAAGATGCTGACCGCGGCGGACGCCGGCGATTGCTGCGTGGCATTGGCGATGAGGTTCTCGAGGCATTGGCGCAGGCGCGAGGCGTCGGCGGGCACCTGCACCGGATCGCCGTCCTGAACGCGCACCAGCACCGGGTGCTGCGCGGTATCGAAAACGGCGGCGACCTCGGACACCAGCGCGCCGACGTCGACCAGCTGCGGCTGGACCTGGAACACGCCCTGGTCGATGCGCGCGACGTCGAGCAGGTCGGAGACGAGTGCCGCGAGCCGCTCGAGTGTGCGCGACGCCCCGTCGAGGTCGCGGCGGTCCTCTTCGCGCTGCGGCCCCTGTGCCCTGGCCCGCAGCACTTCCAGGCGCAGGCCGAGCGGGCCGAGGAAGTTGCGCAGGTCGTGCGCGAGGATGGTGACCAGCTCCTCGGCGGCGGCCTGGCGCGCCTGGGCGGCGGCATTGCGGCCGATCTCCTCGGCAAGCTCCGCCCGGTGGGCGACGATGCCGGCCCAATGCGCGACCGATTCTGCAAACCGCGCATCCTCGGCGGTGAAGTAGTCGTGCTTGAGCGACGCGATCATCATCATGCCGCGGCGCTTGCCGCCGATGTCGAGCGGCACACCGAGCTTCGACTTGATCTTGAGTGCGTGCTTGACCCCGGTGAGCTCGGTATCGTCCTCGTCGAGCCGTCCGGTCATGTACGTCTGCCCGGTCTTGAAGACGTGGACCACGCGCCCGCCGTTGGAAATCTGCAGCACGTCGAGGCCGAGCTGGCGCTGCAAAGCGGAGAGCGGCTGGGTACTGGTGCCGACGGCGACGAGCGAATCGCGTGCCGCGTCGTAGAGGAAGGCATCGATCTTGTCCGCGCCGGTGGCGCCCGCGACGAGGTTCCCCACGTGGTCCAGCGTGGCCTTCATGTCGCCGGCCGGCAGGCGCAGCAGCGCCTCGAGCAATTCGATCAGGCGCTGGGGCGATGCCGTCTTCTGGTCCAAGATAGGCTGTGACACAGCGGAAAGGTGTTTCGTTTCAGCCGTCTACACCAAACTTGCTTCCGCATGAAAAAACATGTTCAATGAAAACGTTAGGTTGCATTGCTAAGAAGGGGATTTAGAACCTCTGGAAATGCTCGGCAAGCCGGTCGCTGACTTCAGCCTGCCCTCGACCGGCAACACGACGTTCAAGCTTTCGGGCGCCCGCGGCAGCAAGCTGGTGCTCTACTTCTACCCCAAGGACAACACCCCCGGCTGCACCCAGCAGGGTTCCGATTTCAGGGACTCCCATGCTGCGTTCCGCAAGACCGGGACGCACATCTGCGGCATCTCGCGCGACTCCATCAAGTCGCACGAAAGCTTCAAGGCCAAGATGAGGTTTCCGTTCGAGCTGCTGTCGGACCCCGACGAGGCGGTCTGCGGCGCGTTCGGCGTGATGAAGCTCAAGAACATGTACGGTAGAAAGGTCCGCGGCATCGAGCGCAGCACCTTCGTCGTCGATGAAAAGGGGGTGCTGGCGCGCGAATGGCGCGGTGTGAAAGTGCCGGGCCACGTCCAGGAGGTATTGAACTTTGTTAAAGCCCTATGATGTTGAACAGGCCGCCGCAGAGATGGACCCCGTCGTGAGTGCAAAGCAGACCCGCAGTTCCCGAAAACCCAAGCTGAAAAAGCTGTTCGTGCTGGACACCAACGTCCTGATGCACGATCCGACGAGCCTGTTCCGCTTCGACGAGCACGACCTCTTCCTGCCGATCGCGACGCTGGAGGAGCTCGACCAGCACAAGCGCGGCCTGTCCGATGTGTCGCGCAACGCACGGCAGGCGAGCCGCTTCCTCGACGAGATCGTCACCGGCGACGACATCAAGAAGGGCCTGGCGATCAAGACCAAGGACGGCCAGGCGGCGAAGGGGCGGTTGTTCCTGCAAACCGAGGCGATCAACGGCGAGCTGCCGGTCACCCTCGCCTCGGGCAAGACGGACAACCAGATCCTGGCGGTGGTGCGTTACCTGCAGGACAAGGAGCCGCAGCGCGAAGTGGTGCTGGTGTCGAAAGACATCAACATGCGCATCAAGGCGCGCGCGCTGGGGCTGCCGGCCGAGGACTACTTCAACGACAAGGTGCTCGAGGACGCCGACCTCCTCTACACCGGCGTGCGCCCGCTGCCGCGCGACTTCTGGAATTCGCATGGCAAGGACATGGAGTCGTGGAAGAAGGATGGCCATACCTACTTCCGCGTGCGCGGGCCGCTGGTGCCGAAGCTGCACGTCAACGAGTTCGTCTACGACGAATCGGGCGAGCGCCCGCTGTATGCGCTCGTCAAGGAGGCGGCCAACCGCGTCGCGGTGCTCGAGACGCTGCGCGACTACACGCACACCAAGAACTCGGTGTGGGGCATCACCGCGCGCAACCGCGAGCAGAACTTCGCGCTGAACCTGCTGATGAACCCGGCGGTCGATTTCGTCACCCTGCTCGGGCAGGCCGGCACCGGCAAGACCCTGCTCGCGCTCGCCGCGGGCCTCACCCAGGTGCTCGACGAGAAGCGCTACTCCGAGATCATCATGACGCGCGTCACGGTGCCGATCGGCGAGGACATCGGCTTCCTGCCGGGCACCGAGGAGGAGAAGATGCTGCCCTGGATGGGCGCGCTCGAGGACAACCTCGATGTATTGAACACCTCCGACGAGTCGGGCGGCGAATGGGGACGCGCGGCGACGCGCGATCTGGTCCGGTCGCGGATCAAGATCAAGTCGCTCAACTTCATGCGCGGCCGCACCTTCGTCAACAAGTGGCTGATCATCGACGAGGCGCAGAACCTGACGCCGAAGCAGATGAAGACCCTGGTGACGCGCGCCGGCCCGGGCACCAAGGTGGTGTGCCTCGGCAACGTCGCGCAGATCGACACCCCGTACCTCACCGAAGGCTCGTCCGGCATCACCTACGTCGTCGACCGGATGAAGGACTGGGGGCACGCGGGGCATGTCACGCTCGCGCGCGGCGAGCGCTCGCGCCTCGCGGACCACGCCGCGGAGGTTCTTTAGGGTTTTTCTCGCCCCCCTGTTAAGGGGGGAAGCGAGCGGCTTTTGCGAGCGGGGGGTTGATTTTAGCGAACCTCAACCCCCCCCCCCGTTCGCCTTCGGCTCACGACCCCCTTGTCAGGGGGTCATCAGGAATAATTCCCCGCGGCGCTGTTTCGCCATCCGCCGCACCCTTTCTGCTACATTTTGCAGCCCCCTCACCCCCGGAAATCGCAATGACTCTCTTCGTCCGCCTCATCCCCGTTCTTCTATTGGCTTTCGTCCTGCCTGCCGCCGCGCAGTTCCAGCCGCAGGTCGGCCAGGCCGGCAAGGACGTGATCTGGGTGCCGACGCCCGACGACGTGGTCGAGCGCATGCTCACCATGGCGCAGGTCACGCCGAATGACTCGGTGTGGGACCTCGGCGCCGGCGACGGCAAGATCGCCATCATGGCGGCAAAGAAGTTCGGCGCGCGCGCCACCGGCGTCGAGTACAACCCGGACATGGTGAAGCACGCCAACGCCAACGCGCAGTCCGCCGGCGTCGCCGGCTCGGGCCAAGGCAAGGCCACCATCCGCCACGGCGACATCTTCGCCACCGACTTCAGCTCGGCGAGCGTGATTACGCTTTACCTGCTGCCGGCGCTCAACATGAAGCTGCGCCCGACCATCCTGTCGATGCGCCCCGGCACGCGCGTGGTGTCGCATTCCTTCAGCATGGAGGACTGGGAAGCCGACGAGATCTCGACGCTCGACGGCCGCCGCGCCTACTTCTGGCTGGTGCCGGCCAACGTGATGGGCACCTGGAACCTCGAGCTCGGCGCGCAGAAGACCGACCTCGTGCTCGAACAGAAATTCCAGAACATCAGCGGCACGCTCAGCCTGGGCGCGATCCACGCCGGCCTGCGCGACGCACGCCTGCGGGGCACCGCGATCAGCTTCGCCTACATCGATCCCACCGGCCTGCGTCGCGACTTCGCCGGCCGCGTCGCCGGCAGCCGCATGGAAGGCAACTTCCGCGACGAGAAGGGCGGCGAGGGAAAGTGGAGCGCGACTAAGAAGTAATCGTCAGTAGGTGTAGCCGAGAATCGCCCCGCTTGCGCTCGAGCCCGCGCGCCTCGGCACGAGCCGCGACCTTCTCTTCGAGCTCTTTCACTTGGCGCTTCAGCTGCGTTTTCTCCGGGTCGGTTCGTAGCACCCGGGGAAGGCTCAAGCCGGCAGCATTCGCCGCCGGCTTGAGCCTTCCTTCACGAAAATCCTTCTTCCATTTCGAGAGCATGAAACGGATGAATATCCAAAGCGTGTGCAACGTCCTGCGTCTGGATATCCGGATGACTCGCAAGCTTTACCGCCTGAATCTTGAACTCGTCGCTGTAGCGTTTGACTTTCTTAGGACCGACCGGCGCTGCCACTTGTACCCCCTCGAGCGTTAGGTCGAGGTGTCCACTTTATCGAATGAGGTTCCGCGTCCGAGTTGATGGCCATGTTAGGCACTCTTCTCCCGAGCAAGCAACCAGCCCACCAGCAGAAGCAGCAGCGCCAACGAGAAGACCACGATGTTCGCATCCATGCCCAGAACCGGTGGAACTCCGCCCTTGTCGCTCAGCGCGCCGCCATAGAGGGAGATTGTGGAGGCGCTAAGCCAGAAGCCACCGAAGACGCATAGTCCCAGTATTCCCGCAAGACGTACGCCGAACGCGCTATTCGCCTTGTGAAGCCAGAGGAAATAAAGGGCCAGAACAGCGATGGCGGAGTTCGTCCCGAGGAGCCACACCATGTGCATACGCGAGTGAGGGGTCCACTCAGCATGAAACACGTGCGTCTCCGTCAGATCGACGAATGGCGGGAGGACTCCGTAGATAAGTGTCGCTAAAGTCATCGAGACACGACCAACTAGGATGGATTTCGCGACGCTCTCCACAAACATGTCCCTGTCTTCATGTGAACTGATCCGATCTGAGTGCCTAATGCCCCGCATCACCTGCCGCCGGAAGCGAGCGACGCCCGCTGTAGCCGGTCCGGTGCATGCGGATGTTGTGCGGCACATCGTTGGAGCGGCCTCTTTCGACCCATCGCAGACGCTCGGATTGCACCCAAGACGCCCGATCAGGCACTGATAGAACGGACGCTCTCGCCAAAAATCGGGTTGTGCATGAGCGTAACCTCGTCACGATCGAATCCAGCGAAACACTCGCCGACGAACTCGAGGAACGCCGCGATTTTAGGCGGCTTGGGCGAGCTTTTCCGGTAGAGCGCGTAGATCGGTTGACCACCGACACATTGCCACTCGCCGAGCACTTTGCGCAGTCGGCCCGAGGTGATGAGCGCCGGGTCGAACATTCCAATGCGCATTAGGCCGCCCCCGGCGAGGACCGCGTCGATCATTCCTTCGCGGTCATCGGTAACGAGCGAGCGCGGCACCTTGATAAGGCGGCGCTCGCCTGCGCGCTCGAATTCCCATTCGTCTAAAGCGCGCGTCACCACGGGAGGCTTGTGGACGAAACAGCGATGTTCCATCAGCTGATCAGGGTCTCGCGGCTCGCCATTGACTTCAAGGTACGCAGGCGCCGCGTAGACGCCAAAGCGGATATCCGCGATTTTGCGTGCAATCAAGTTTGATTCGGGTGGCGTGCCGGCGCGCAGCATCAAGTCGAGCCCGCCGGCGTGCATTTCCTTGACCTGCGAAAGCACGAGGCATTCCACGTGCAGGGCGGGATGACGCCGCATGAACATCGGAAGCCTCGGCATGATTACGGTCCGGCTGATCGGCACAGTCATGCCGAGTCGCAAGGTACCGCGCAAGCCCTCGCGCGGTTTGTGTGCGATTGCATCGAGCTCTGCGGTTTGGTTCAGGATTTCGCGCGCGCGGTGGAAGATCTCCTGCCCCTCCTCGGTCAGCGAGAGCTGGCGCGTGGTGCGATAGAACAGTGTCACCCGCAGCTCCTTTTCGAGCTCTGCGATTGCGTGGCTCACTGCTGATGGATCGATCTGCAAAAGCTGAGCTGCGCGAGCGAAGCTCCCTGCCTCCGCCGCGCGCACCAGTATTTCCATTCGGCGCAATCGATCCATGAATCAGCCTCCTGGAACGACTTGGGCTATTCGTGAGCCACGTTCACGAGTGAAGTGGCGCCACGACTCTCGACGCTTCGCACGACTCGCACCACACTCCCGCCCTGCGAACGAACTAAGCTACGGAGTCGCGTATGTTGCACTTCACCCGATTGTGCATCGCTTTAGGTGCGCTGAGTTTCTTCTGCGGCGCGGTAGGCGCGCAGATATATCCGGCAAAAGCCGTACGGATCGTCCTCGGATTCCCGCCGGGCAGCACTCCGGACATCGTCACTCGAATCCTAGCGGACAAGATGGGGCAGGATCTGCTACAGCCGGTGCTGGTCGAAAACCGCCCTGGCGCGGGCGGCACGATCGCCACCGAAGCCGTTGCTCGCGCGCCCGCCGACGGCTACACGCTCAACGTCGACGGCTGCAGCGCCGCCGGAATCGTGTACGCGTTCGTGATGACCGGGCGGCCGCCACTCGACCCATTCAAGGACTTCACCCCCGTCGGCCGCGTGATGCGCGACCATTGGATCGTGGCCGTATCGCCTACGCTCGGCGTGGATTCGCTAGCCGCGCTGGTCGCGCTCGGTAAATCAAAGCCCGGCATCCTCACGTTCCCGTCGTCGGGCGCGGGCAGCTCGCCGCATCTGCAGGCGGAGCGCTTTCGCATGCGTGCGGGCTTCGAGGCGACGCACGTGCCGTACAAGGACAACCCCATGCCCGACCTGATCGCCGGCCGCACGTCGTTCACCGTCACATCCTCCGCCGCTGTCGCGTCGCTGATCAAGTCCGGCAAGTTGAAGGGACTTGCCGTGCTTTCGAACGAACGCACGGCGGCGCTTCCGGACGTGCCGACTTCCGCCGAGGCCGGAATGCCGGATCTCATCTACAACGCGGGCATCTGCCTGTATGCGCCGGGCGGCACGCCGCGCGACGTCGTTATGCGGCTGAACGCTGCGCTCAACCGGGCCGAGCAGGCCGACGCGGTGAAGACCCGATTTGGCGAGCTCGGTGTGGAGACAGTGCAGGGCAGCCCGGACGATACTGCGAGCTACATCCGTGAGCTGATGGCGCTCGTCGACGGCCTTCGTACAGCGGTATTCGGTAAGGCACGCTAAAGGCATGACGATCGACTGCCATGCGCACTGGATCCCACCCCTCCTGGCCGAGGCACTTCGCCGGCGCCGCGCGGCTCCCCGCATTGTCTCAACTGAGGACGGCGAACGATTTTTTACGTATCAAGGCAACCGTCCTTTCAACGCCGCGCTGAGCGATCTGGAAGCACGGCGCGCGTTGATGCGCGGTTATGGCGTTGAGACACAGGTACTCTCCCTGGCGGGGCTGTTCGGTGTCGATTGTCTCCCAGTCGAAGAGTCGGTCCCACTCGTACGCATTTTCAACGACGCTGTCGTTGAGGCGCAGCGCGAGTTTCCCAATGCTTTCCTCGGCCTGGCCGCGTTGCCGCTCGCGGATATCCGGCTCGCATGTGCCGAGTTGGAACGTGCTTGCATGCGAGGTCTGCGCGGGGCGATCCTGCCGGCCGATGGGTTTCGCACCGTCGCCACGGCGGCGCGCTTCAGTCCGCTGTTCGAAGTCGGCGAACGCCTGAGGGCTCACTTCTTCGTTCACCCCGGTCCAGTTGAGCCGCTACAAGAAGTGCAGGTTCGCGACGTCCGCGGAGACGACGCCTGGCAGCGACACATCGTGCTTGAGACTCAGGCGCGGTTGTCCGAGGTAATGATGACGTTGAATTTCTCCGACTACCTGAATCCATATCCAGCCGTTACGGTGCAGATCGCGAATCTCGGCGGCACGATTCCGTTCCTCCTCGAGCGCATGGATGAAGTAACACGCGAACGGCCGGGCGTCCCGCTTCCCTCGATGAAGCCCTCGCATTGCTACGTCGATACGGCCTCGTTTGGCGCGCGAGCGATCGAGCTTGCAGTAGCGTGTTTCGGTGCCGATCGCATCGTGCTCGGGACTGACTGCCCGATATTCGATAGCGCTCGCCTTCTGAAGGCGCTAGCCGACGCACGCTTGGACATTGACACGCTTGAGCGAATCCGCTTTCGGAACGCGCGTGACCTGTTGGCACCTGCTGCGTGAGGTATTTCGCGATCGACGAATCACCGTCGCACGCTAGTTTAATTGCCGAACAATCGGCCTCGGCCGAAACCGGCCATCGCGGGACGAATGCCACCGCGTCCAATGCCACATAACGTCCAATGGAGGAAAACAGACCCCTGACACGGTTGTGAGCGCAGCGCCGCGACTACTGGACGTCGTGCGCGACGCCATCCGGCGCAGGCACTACAGCCTTCGTACGGAGCAGAGCTACGTGCACTGGATCCGACGGTTTATCTATTTCTCCGGGCGGCGCCATCCGCGCGAGCTGGGTGCAGTGGAGGTGACTGGCTTCCTCAACCACCTCGCGCGCGAACGCAATGTCGCCGCCTCGACCCAGAACCAGGCCTGCGCTTGCGCGAGTGCCTCAAGCTGCGGGTGAAGGACGTGGACTTTGGCTACCGGCAGATTATGGTGCGCGACGGCAAGGGCGCTAAGGACCGGGTGACCATGCTGCCCGCGCCGCTCGCCGAGCCGCTGAAGCGCCAGATCGCCAGCGCCCGCGAAGTCCACGAGCGCGATGTCGCAGCGGGGTACGGGACCGTCGAGCTGCCCGACGCCCTGTCGCGCAAGTATCCCCGCGCCCGGTACGAGCTCGGCTGGCAGTTCGTCTTTCCTTCGCACCGGCTGTCGCGCGATCCGCGCAGCGGCGCGTTGCGCCGGCATCACCTGTACGAGAACTACCTGACGCGCGGCGTGAAGCGGGCGGCGCGCGCGGCCGGCATCGTCAAGCCGGTGAGCTGCCACACGCTGCGCCATTCCTTCGCCACGCACCTCCTCGAGTCGGGCTACGACATCCGCACCGTGCAGGAGCTCCTCGGTCACGCTGACGTCTCCACCACCATGATCTACACCCACGTGCTGAACAAGGGCGGCCGCGGCGCGACGAGTCCGCTGGAGACGGCGGTCTGAATAGCGCGGCCGCGCGAAGCGCGTACTGCGCACTCGCTTCGGCTGCGGAACGAGAGCCGATCCGACGCGACTGCGCTAGCAAGAAGTCGTTAGAACTTCCAGCCGACCCTGAGCTCGATGACGTCCACATCGACATCGTCGAGATCGAAGCGCGCCCAATGCGCGCCGAGATACAGGTTCTTGCTGATCGAGTAGTCGGCGCCGACGCCGAAGTACAGATCGGTGCCGTCCTCGTCCAACGAGGAGACCTGCAGTCCGTTCACCACACCGCGCCGCTTAAGGTCCCACTTGAAGAGGCCGACACGGGGCACGACTTGCGCCGTGAGGGACGCGAGGGACAGGGCGACTGCTGCTACAGCGTGTTTCATTGAACCTTGCGTGGAGTACACGTTAAGCAGTCATCTACGTCGATGAATACGCAAGACGTCTAACAACTTGACCGCGCGCTTGTAGTCACTTATGCCGTCACCCCCAAGCCTCGATATCCTTGTCTCTGGTTTGCGACCCCAAAGCCTCGAGGGTTCAAGGTTTCCCCTACGACTACTGGGGAATAGTCGGCGCATCGTTCCATGACGCGCTTCATCAAATAGGGGCGCGCGCCAACCTACAGGGAGAAGAAAACGATGCGTTACTTAATCGGCCTCATCGCGGCAGTGTTGATTGCTGCGCCCGCAATTGCCCAGGACCAGGGGTTTTAGGCCGGCTTCTCGTTCGGCCAGGCCGACGCGAAGCAAGCGTGCGACGATCTTGGCGGCACCGGAATTTCGTGTGACAGCAAGGACACGGCTTGGAAGATCTTCGGCGGTTACCAATCTAACCGTCACTTCGCGGCCGAACTTGGGTACACCGATCTAGGCGAGGCAAAAGCGAGGCTTGGGGCGCTCACCGAGACTCTCAAAGCCAACGCTGTCGATAGTTGCCGTCGGTATGTTCCCTGTGGTCGATCGTTTCTCGGCATACGGGAAACTCGGTCTTTACCGCGGCGAGACGGAAGACAACACTAACTTCGGGCCCTCTGCAAAGGAAACCAATACAGACATCACCTTCGGATTCGGAGCGCGCTATGACTTCGGCAAGTTAGGCGTCTTTGGCCAGTGGCAGCGCTACGCAGATATCGGTGGCGGAGACATTGGCGAGAGCGATGTGGACGTGATCAGCCTCGGGCTTCTCATTAAATTCTAGACGGTGGTATGGGCATCCCGGCCGCGTATCCGTGGCGGCTGGGTGAAGACCCGCTCGGCGTAGCGCCAGTTGAAAACGCCCTACGCGGACCGACCTTTCTGCGGGACCAGTTGTGCGCTAAGAAGGCGTGCTTCCTGACGCTCCTGAGCACGCATATTGAGGCCTAATGCGCCACCCAAGCGAGCGTTGCCCGTGGATGAATGACGGAGCGTGTATTGGGTGAGTCCCATCGCCCACCACAGGAGACTAGAACGTCCAAGTTCCGCTCCGTCGCGGCCGGGCTGTTTTTGCCGCCGATCCTGAAGAGACAAGCCGGCGACAGCGAGCAGGCAAACCACCATCCAGTTAGTTGATGTTGGTCAGTACGTGCCGGGATCCATGTAATTCTCGAAGCGCGTGTATTGCCCAAGGAAGGTGAGCATCACGGTGCCGATCGGGCCGTTCCGCTGCTTGAGGATGTTGACCTCGGCCTTGCCCTTGTCGGCAGAGTCCGGGTTGTAGACCTCGTCGCGGTAGATGGCGAGGATCACGTCGGCGTCCTGCTCGATGGCGCCGGACTCGCGCAGGTCCGCCATCTGCGGACGCTTGTTGGGGCGCTGCTCGAGGGCGCGGTTGAGCTGCGAGAGCGCGATCACCGGCACGTCGAGCTCCTTGGCCATCGCTTTCAGCGAGCGCGAGATCTCGGAGATCTCGGTGGCGCGGTTCTCGCCCTGGTTGGAGGCGGCCATTAGCTGCAGGTAGTCGATCACGATCAGGCCGAGCTTGGAGAACTGGCGCTTCAGGCGCCGTGCGCGGGCGCGAACTTCCAGCGCCGTCAGCGCGCCGCCCTCGTCGACGTAGATCGGCGTCTCGTGCAGCTTGCCCATCGCGTCCGAGAGCCGCCCCCATTCCTCGTCGTTCAGCTTGCCGGTGCGCATCTTGTGCTGGTCGACGCGCGCGATCGAGCCCAGCATCCGCGTCGCCACCTGGCTCGAGCTCATCTCCATCGAGAACACCGCCACCGGCAGGCCGTTGTCGACCGCCACGTACTCGGCCATGTTGAGCGCGAGCGCGGTCTTTCCCATGCTCGGCCGGCCCGCCACCACGATGAGGTCGCCCTGCTGCAGGCCGGAGGTCATCTGGTCGAGCTTGACGTAGCCGGTGGGCACGCCGGTCACGTCGGATGCGTTGTCGCGGTGGTAGAGGTGGTCGATCTTCTCGAACACGCGCGCGAGCGCCGGCTTGATCTCGATCAGGCCCTGGTCCTTGCGCGCGCCCGACTCGGCGATCTGGAAGATCTTCGACTCGGCCTCGTCGAGCATCTGCCCGACTTCCTTGCCGGTGGGGCTGAGCGCGGCCTCGGCGATCTCGGTGGCGACCTGCGCGAGCTTGCGCTGCACCGCGCGCTCGCGCACCAGCTCGGCGTAGCGCCGCACGTTGAGCGCGCTGGGAGTGTTTTGCGCCAGCGCCGCCAGGTAGGCCGCGCCGCCGGTCTTGTCCTTGTCCTCGCTGCCCTCGATCGACTCGAGCACCGTGACCACGTCGGCCGGCCGCGTCTGCTCGATCAGGCGCGAGATGTGGCGCCAGATGCGGCGGTGATCGTCGCGGTAGAAGTCGTCCGCGGTCACCAGGTCGGCGACGCGGTCGAACGCCTGGTTGTCGAGCAGCAGCGCGCCGAGCAGCGACTGCTCCGCTTCCACCGAGTGCGGCGGAAGCCTGAGGGCTACGATTTGCTGATCGGAAACTTCGGAACGGGCAGACGACTGTACCGCGGCCATTTATTCTGCTTTCCTCCCGGCGCACATCGTAGGCAAACTCGTTCGGCAACAGAAAAATAAATTTCAGCCACGATACTCTTTTCCACAGGCTCCTGTAGAAACCGTTTGGAATTCGGCGCTTGTCGGGCGCGAGGCTGTGGATGGCCTGTGGTTAACTTGTGGATAGCGATTTCAGCGCCGTTGACAAAAAACAAAGGGCCCTTGCGGGCCCTTGTTGCATCCGACGACGAAAAGCGCTTACTGCTCGCCCACCACGGCCACCGTGACGGTCACCGCGACGTCGGTGTGCAGCGCGATCTCGATCGGGAACTCGCCCACCTGCTTGAGCGGGCCCTGCGGCATGCGGATGTTGGCGCGCTCCACCTCGTGGCCCTGCTTCTGCAGCGCTTCGACGATGTCGTAGTTGGTGACCGAGCCGAACAGGCGCCCGTCGGGACCCGCCTTCTGCGTGATCTGCAGCTTGAGGCTGGCGAGCTTCTCGCCGCGCTCTTTCGCCTTGGCGAGCGTGGCGGCCTGCGCCTTCTCCAGATCGGCGCGCTTGGCCTCGAACGCCTTGCGGTTCTCCTCGGTGGCGCGCCGCGCCTTGCCGTGCGGGATGAGGAAGTTGCGGGCGTAGCCGTCCTTTACCTTCACCACCTGGCCGAGCTCGCCCAGGTTCGAGATCTTTTCCAGCAGGATGACTTCCATGGCTTAGTGCAGATCCGTGTAGGGCAGCAGGGCGAGGAAGCGCGCGCGCTTGATCGCGTCGGAAAGCTGCCGTTGGAAGCCGGCCGCGGTCCCGGTAATGCGCGCCGGGATGATCTTGCCGGTCTCGTTGACGAAGTCCTTGAGCACGTCGACGTCCTTGTAGTCGATCCACTCGACCTTCTCGGCGGTGAAGCGGCAGAACTTGCGGCGGCGGAATAGCGCCCGCTGCCCTTTGTCCTTCTTGTCCTTGCCGAACTTACCTTTGCCCTTGCCTTTACCTCTGCGCGGCGGTGGCATTCGTTTCTCCTTCGATGAATTCGATGTTGGTTGCGTGCAAAACCAGCCTCTTCGAGCGCTTGCTCTTCGCCGCCAGGAATCCCTGCACCTTCAGGCTCATCCCCAGCTGGGCGCTCGCGATCAGGCGGGCGTGCGTCTCAAATGCAATGGCGGCGACTTCGGCCTGGATGCTGCGCTTGCCGCCGGCTTCGTCCTGCTCGGACTCGTGCCCGAGCTTGAACTCGACCGCGGCCACGCCTGCCGGCGTGTAGCGCAGCGCGCCCAGCTCAAGCAGCCGGCCGCTCAGCTCGAGCCGGTTCAGCGGCGCGACCCGGTTCAGCGCCGGCTTCCGCGGGGCGCGCTTCGCCGCCGCGTTCCATCATCGACTTGGACTTCTCCTCGCGCATCATCGGCGAGGGCGCGGTGTGCGCCTTGTCCATCTTGATGATGAGGTGCCGCAGCACGGCGTCGCTGAACTTGAACGAGTGCTCGAGCTCGGTGAGCGTTTCGTTGTCGCACTCGATGTTCATGAGGACGTAGTGCGCCTTGTGGACCTTGGCGATCGGGTAGGACAGCTGCCGGCGACCCCAGTCCTCGAGGCGGTGCACGGTGCCCTGGCGGCCCGCGATCACGCCCTTGTAGCGCTCGACCATCTGCGGCACCTGCTCGCTCTGGTCGGGATGGACGATGAAAACGATTTCGTAATGGCGCATGTTCTGGTTGGCTCCTATTCCTATGGCTCATTTGACAGATGAGGCCTACCGTCATGCGTAACGGTGAGACCAGGAAGGGGCCGGAGTATACCAGCAAAAACAACCGCTAAACGCCGCCGATGCCCAGCTCCTGCTTGACCTGCTCGAGCATCGGTCCGACCTTGCGCACCGCCTGGCGGATCTTGTCTTCCTTCGTCTCCAGGGTGCGCGCCCAGAAGCGCAGCGCTTCGGGGTTTTCGGCGTCGATTTTCGCCGGGTCAGGGGGGTTGTATTGGGCCATGGCAGTGAGACCGCCGCCGCCCTCTAGCGTTCGCGCGCCGCCTCGTGGAACGCTTTGCGCACCGGCGAGAGCAGGTACTCGAGCACGCTGCGCTCCCCTAGATGGATCTCCGCGATCACCTGCATGCCGGGCGCGAGGGAATAGCGCTGGCCGTCGCTCTCCAGCTGCTGCTGCTCGAGGTCGATGAGCGTGCGGAAGGCGAGCGCGCCGACCGGGCGATCGCGACCCGCGAGGCTGCCGGAGCGCGTGTTGGGATTGGGCGCCTCGGTCGAGTCCGCGCTGACCTGCGCCACGGTGCCCTCGAGCATGCCGTATTTCTGGAACTGGAACGACGCCAGCTTGATCCTGACCTGCTGCGCGGTATGGACCCAGCCGATGTCGTCGTTCGACACCCACACTTCCGCGCGCAGCTTCCCGCCCACCGGCACGATCGTCATCAGGATGGTGCCGGGTGCCACCACGGTGCCTGGCGTATGCGTGGCGAGGTCCTTCACCGTGCCGCCGTGCGGCGCGCGCAGCTCGAGCAGGCCGTGGCGATGCTGCTGCTTCGCGAGCTCCTCGCGCAGGCGCTCGGCCTGCGGCGCCGCGTCGGCGCGCTCGGCCTGCAGGCCGCGGCGATAGTCGGCGCCGATCTGCGCCAGGCGCTTCTCCGATTGCGCGATCGTGGCTTGCGCGGCGGCGATCGCGTGCTCCTGGCTCTTCAGGTCCTGCTCCTTCTCGATGCGCTCGCGCTGCTTGTCGGTGTGCATCAGGCGGCCGGCGAAGCCGTCCTGGGTGAGCTTCTCGAACGCCTTTTCCTGCTCCCGGTAGTGGGGCAGCACCGCCGTGAGCTTGGCGTGTACCTCGCGTGCCGCGGCGAGGTCGTGGCGCGCGCGCTCGAGCACGCTGTGCTCCTGCGCGAGCGCGTTCTGGTGCGCGGCGACGTACGCCCCGTACTGCGCCTCGACCTGCGCGAACAGCGCCGGCGGGTCGTCGGCATCGCGCTTGAGCGGCCGCTCGGCAAGCTGCGCGTCGATGCGCCGCAGCGCCAGGCGCTTGTTGTGATACTCGGCGCTCAGCGCGCGGCCGTCGGCGGCAAGCAGCGCGGTGTCCATGCGCATCAGCACCTGGCCTTCGCGCACCCCCTCGCCTTCGCTCACGAAGATTTCCTTCACCAGGCCCTGCTCGGCGGGCTGCACGATCTTGAGGTAGCCCGCCGGCACCAGCTTGCCTTCGGCGGTCGCGACGATGTCGAGCTTTGCGAGCGCGGCCCAGGCCAGCATCGCGGCCACCAGTCCGAGTACCACGTAGAGGACGCCGCGGCCGAGCGGCGTCGGCGGCCGGGTCTGCACCTGGAGCAGCGCCGGCTGGAAGTCGGCCGGGTCTGCGTCGCGCATGATTCTCATGGTCGGTTGAAGCTCAGGTGGCGGTCGATCTGCAGGCCGGGCGGCACCTGGTGCGCGATGAAGACGATGGTGGCCTTGCCCTTGAGGCGGTTGATGGTGCGCGCGAGGCTTTCGGCGGTGGCCGGGTCGAGGTTGCTGGTCGCTTCGTCGAAGATGAGGACTTTCGGCCGCTTGAGCAGCGCGCGCGCGATGGCGAGCCGCTGCTTCTGGCCGCCGGAGAGTCCGATGCCGTGCTCGCCGAGCGGCGTCTGGTAGCCCTGCGGCAGCTTCTCGATCACGTCGTGCATCTCCGCCGCCCGGCACGCGGTGACGACGTCGTCGAATCCGGCGTGCGGATTCGCCATGGCGACGTTTTCGTACACCGTTCCCGAAAAGAGCAGCGTGTCTTGCGGCACCACGCCGTAAGTCTGGCGCAGCTCGTTCGCGGCCAGCTGCGCGACGTCGCGGCCGTCGAGCAGGATGCGGCCGTCGCTCGGCTGGTAGAAGCCCAGCAGCAGCTTGGCGAGGGTGCTTTTGCCGCTGCCCGAGGCGCCGCTGATGAGCACCAGCTCGCCGGGCTTGAGCGAGAAGGCGACGTTGCGGAAGAGGTACGGATGGCGCTCGCTATAGCGGAACGAAAGTGCCTGCAGCTCGAGCGCTCCGGCACCGCCCGGGGCGCGCGACGGCGCCAGCGAATGCGGCTCGGCCGGCACGTTCATGATGTCGCCGAGGCGCTTTACCGCGATGTTCGCCTGCTGGAACTCCTGCCAGAGACCGGCGATGCGCAGCATGGGTTGGGCCATGCGGGCGGCGAACATCTGAAAGGCGACCAGCATGCCGATGGTGAAGCCGTCGTTGCGCATCACCAGCAGCGCCCCGGCGACCAGGATGGCGAGCGTCATCAGCTGCTCGAGCGCGTTGGCGACCACGTTGTAGGTATTGGCGAGGTTGCGCGTGCCGAAGCTCGCCGCCAGGTACGTCGAAAGGTAGTCGCCGTAACGGCGCTCGAGCAGAGGCTCGAACTGCAGCGACTTCACCGTCTCCACGCCCGACACGTACTCGGTCACGAACGCCTGGTTGCGCGCGCCGAGCAGGAATTGCTTGTTCAGCTTCTCACGCAGCAGCGGCGTGACCAGCAGACTCATGATTGTTAATAGAAGAACAATGCCCAACGCGATGAGCGAAAGCTGCCAGCTGTAGATGAACATCACCGCGAGGATGATCAGGAGGAATGGCAGGTCGAGGACGAACGAGACCGCGGCACCGGTGATGAATTCGCGGATCGTTTCCACGCCCTGCAGGCGCGCCACCGTGGTGCCGGTCGGGCGGTGCTCGTAGTACCGCAGCGGCAAGCGGAAAAGATGCGCGAACACCTGGGTGGCGAGCACCGCGTCCACCCGGTTACCGGTATGCAGAACGAGGTATTGGCGCATCCAGGTGATCGCCGCATTGAAGACGAGGAAGATGCCCAGCCCGGCGGCGATGGCGATGAGCGTGCTCTGCGTCTGGTGTACCACCACCTTGTCGATCACCACTTGGGTGAAGAGCGGGGTGGCGAGGCCGACAATCTGGATCGCCGCCGAGGCGAGCAGCACGTCGCGCCAGATGGCGCCGTGGCGCGCGAGCTCCGGAACGAACCAGCGGAACCCGAAGGCGCGCTTCGACGCCCCGTCCGCATCGTCCGGCGCGGCGATCGCCGGCGCGGCGAGCAGCACCATGTCCTCGAAGCGCTCGGCGAACTGGCCGCGCGCCATCGTGCGCGGCGCTTCCTCGCCGGCGAGGAGATAGAGCAGCCGCTCCCGATCGGCACGCACCAGAAGCGCCAGGGTCGGCGGCGCGGGGTCGTTGGCGGAATCGACGGACCGAACGAAACCGAGGCAAGGCAGCGGCAGGCGCTCGAGCGCGTCGCCTTGCGTCCCGGCCAGGCCGGCCTTGAGGCCGCACGCCTGCGCCGCGCGCAGCAGCGTCGGCAGGTCGTAGGGCGGCGGGAACTGCTTGAGGACCAGCTCGGCGTCGAACGGCACTCGATGCAGGCGGCAAAGGCTGTCCAGCGCCCACACGAACGCCTCGGTCAGCACCGCATCGCGGGCGACAGGCTTGGCGGCCGGCACCTCCATACTTCTCCCCCTCGAATGCCACCCTACCGCCAAAGCCCGCTAGTGGACATCCCCCATAGGTTCTAGAACCGCCGTTCTAGACCGGCACCGCTATCCCAGCCGCAGCCCCATGTTCGCCGCCGCCACGACGGCTTCCGCCCGACTCGATACGCCAAGCTGCACGAATATCGCGTGCGCGTGCTGCTTCACCGTGTTCGGCGCGATCGCCAGCTCCGACGCAATGCGCTCGTTGTTGTAGCCCTTGAGGATGAGGCGCAGCACATCGCGCTGGCGCTCGGTCAAGTCCATGGATTCGCGAACCGTGCGTAGCGGCATCTGCACGGTCAGATCTTCGATTGCTTCCGGCGGCACGTAGACGCCGCCCGCCGCCACCAGCCTGAGCGCCGCGACGATGACCTCGGGCTTCGAGGTCTTCGGGATGAAGCCGTTCGCGCCCGAGTCGAGCACGCCGAGGATGGATTCGCGATCGGAGTTTGCCGAAATCACCACCACGGGCAACTGCGGAAACTCCATGCGAAAGCGGGTGAGCGCATCGATGCCTTCGCAGCCAGGCAGGCCGAGATCGAGCAGCACGAGATCCGGCGGCACCGAGCCCGCCGCGTGAGCCAGGCCCGCTTCCAAAGTGGATTGCGTCGCCACCGTGACTTCGCCGAGCGCTTTGCGCAGCACGGCGGGCATGATCTCGTGGATCAGGGGATGATCGTCGATGACCAGCGCGCGCACGACCTCATGTTAGGGCCGCGGCTCGCGGAAATCTAGAACCTAGAAACTACTTTTCTACAGCGCATGCGTAGTTGGACAAAAAGATTACTTAGGCGGCTTTCGGCGCAGGCGCGCGCAGCTTGCTGACCAGGCTGTTCATGATGCGCTCGAAAAGCGGCTGCTCGGGGGGCTCGTCGAGTCGCACCGCCTCGCTGGTGCGTAGCCGCCGCACCAGCTCGCCGCGCGTGAGGTCGAGCATGTCCTTGCCGTTGCGGTCGGAAAAGATGTAGCGCGTGCGCTTCGGCGTGTGGAACAGAAGCTTGGCCGCGCGCTGCTTGTCCTCGCCGTCCGCCTTCGGCCGGAACTCGACCCAGTCGCCCATCTCGAGGTCGGCCGGCGCATCCGTTGCTGCCGGCGCCGACACCTGCACCTCGCCGCCGCCGTAAGGATTGTTCACCATCACCGGCGCGGTGAAATCGAGCGACGACGCAACGACGGCCGGCGCGGGCGCCTGCGCTGCTTTCTGCTTGGCGGGGTGGAGGATCTCGGTGTGGATTCTCATGAGCTCGCCGAACAGGATCGAGCGCACGCTTTCCTCCGCGCCCAGCGCCTGCAGCCCGGCGGCCAGCCGCTTGAGAAGTCCGGGTACCAGCGCGGCGAGCTTGCGGCGGTCCTCGGGGGTGCTGCGCGCCTGGAGGCTCCAGATGAGCTCGTCCATCACCGCGAGCGCGTCTTTCCATTCCGCGCTGTCGACGCCCAACTTTGCATGCACCAGCAACAGATACCGCAGCCAATGGTGCACCAGGAACTCGAGCACCGGGCCGGGCAGCTTGTGGGTCTGCACGCGCGGCCGGACCTCGTCCTCGGCGGCGGCCTTGGCGACGGCGAGATTCTCGGCCTGCTCGGCGACTTCGGCGACCTGGCGCGTCTCTGCCGCGACCCGCGCGTCTTCCTCGGCGATGACGCCGTGCAGCTGCTGCTGCACCGCCTCGAAGATCGCGACATCGTCCTGGAAGCCGTCGACCACGTATTGCACGATCGCCTCGAGCTTCACGAAAAGCGGGTGATCGGTGCTGAGATCCGGCGACAGCCGCAGCGCGATCTCGCCGAACGCGTCGAGCATCAAGCGCGCCGGATGCGTCTTTTTCGAGAAGAAGGCCTTGTCCGCGATCGCCACTTTGAGCATGGGGATCTGCAGCCGTCCAACCAGCCCTTTGAGCGCGATCGGGATCTTGGGATCGTCGAACAGCATGTCGAACAGCATCGCCACGATGTCGAGCGTCATGGCGTCCATCTGCCCTATGCCGGCGCCGAAGCTCGAGCGCTTGAGCTCGCGCAGTACGTTGGCCGTTTCCGAGCCGATCGCAATCACCGGCAATCCATCCGCGACGCCGCCAGCATCACCCCTCTGGATCCTGGTGAGCGAGCCGAGCAGCTCCGCCCCCTGCAGGATCTGCTGGCCGGGCGCGAGCGCCGGAGCGGTACCGATGGCGAGCCCGGCCGCGCCGGCATTCATGGTCATGAGGTTCTGCAGCATCGAGAACAGATTCGCTTCGGCGGCGGCCGGATCGGCCTCGTCTTCTTGGGCTGGTTCGCCGCTCGCGCCGTCCTTGGCTGAGCGCTTAATGCCGGTCGGGACCCGCCTGCCGTCTTTCGACTTCGCGGCGCGGTATTTGATTTTCGGCAGGATCGCGTTCTTCACCAGCAGCGCGTTCAGCGCCTTGTAGATCGAACGCAGCGCGTCGATCACATGGTCGTCAAACAGTTTGCGCAGCGCGCCGCGCACTCTCGCATCCGCGGCAATCTCGTGGCAGGCCTGCTGGTAGGCGTCGCAGATCGCCTCCGGGCTGAACGGGTTCGCCTCTGCCGCAAGATTCGCGTCACCGAGCAGCACGCCGACGCGCTGGTCGAGCGCCACCAGTTCCTCGTCGCAGAAGCGCCGCAGCTTGGTCGCGAGCTCCCTGAAGCGCAGCGTTTCCTCGAGGTCGTCGTTGCCCACGAGCGAGAGCGAAGCTTCCACCTCGGAGAACTTCTGCGCGGCCTCGCCCCCGATCTTGCCGCGGGCGCGGAACTCTTTCAGATAGAACTTCTGGAATTCGGTCTCGAGCTTGCTGCGCTGGGCACCGAGTATCTTGCGGGTTTCCTGATAGGCGGCCTGCGCGTCGCGATCGCGGCTCTCGGTGATCAACGCGATCAGCACCTCGTCGGACTTGTCGAGCATTCCGGCGGTCGCGGCGCCAAGCTGCGCGCAAACGAGGTCGCGGCTTTCCCCGAGAAGCTTCTCGAATGGTCCCGCGTGCTGCGCCGTTTCCGCCACCCCCGCTCCCCCGAGCGCCAAGCCCGGCCTTGAATCTAAGACTCCTGCCAACTCTTTACTAGGGACTAGTTGACGAAGAAAGCTGACACGGGCACTGACGCTTTATTTTCGGCGGCGCACCGATTCGAACAGGCAGACGCCGGCGGAGACCGAAACGTTCAGGCTCTCCACCTCTCCACGCATCGGGATCCGGACAAGAAGATCACAACTTTCGCGCGTCAGGCGCCGCATGCCCTCGCCTTCGGCGCCGAGCACCCAGGCGATGGATTCCGGCAGGTCAGCCTCGTAAAGCGTTTTCTCGGCGCGCTCGTCTGCGCCGATCACCCAGATGTTGCGCTCCTTGATCGCCGCCAGCGTTCGCGCGAGGTTGGTGACCATCAGGTAAGGCGTTGCCTCGGCCGCACCGCTGGCGACCTTCGAGACCGCCGGGGTAATTCCGGCCGCCCGGTCGCGTGGCGCGATTACCGCATGCGCCCCGGCCGCGTTGGCGACGCGCAGGCAGGCGCCGAGGTTGTGCGGATCGGTGACGCCGTCGAGCACCAGCAGCAGCGGCTTCTCAACCTGGTCCAGCAGCTCGTCCAGGTCCTGCGCCAGATCCTTGAGCTCGATCCTCGCCACCACGCCCTGATGACGCCCGCCGCCGTAGAAGCCGTCGAGGCGTTTCGTCGGCACGCGGTGCAGGCTAACGCCGGAGCGCTGCGCGACGCTGGCAAGGTCCTTCGCGCGCGCGTCGTTGCGCGTCTCGTCGAGGAACACTTCGACCACGGATTTCGGATCGGCGCGCAGGCGCGCCAGCACGGCGTGGAAGCCGAACACGACGCGCGGTTCGCGGGAGGCTTGCCGGCTCATTGAAGAGCCGGAATTATAGGCCGCTCGCTAATGCGGACTAGGGCACAAAAAGACTCGCGCAGTGTCCGGGTTGCGCCGGCGCATCGGCGATCGTGCCGCCGCGCGCCACGCACTGGCTCGGCGGCAGCGAGCGGCCGCGCTCGACGTGATCGACGAGGAGCTCCAACGCGCGCCTCGCGTGCGGGTCGTGACGACGATCGCGCTGCGCAGCTTGCCATCGATGAGGGCGACTTCGCCGAGCAGGTCGCGGCGCACCGTCACCTCGAAAATCTTTTTGCCGACCAGGGAGGTTGGCCTGACCGTCGATGAGGATATAGACGAAGTCGGCGGGGTCCCCGGCCTTGAAGATGGTCGTGCCTGCCGCCGGGGTCTTGATGGCCGGAGAATCCTTGAAGTGCTCGAGGACATGCACCGTGACGCGGTTCGGATGCATGGGCACATGAAACGACGCTCGGCCGTGCATCCCACTTAGCCCGCCGGGACGAAATCGATTTTCCGGCTCTCGAGGTCGACGCGCACCAGCTTGACCGTCATGCGGTCAGCGAGTCGCCAGCGCTTACCGGTACGCTCGCCGAAGAGCTGGTGGCGCGCGGCGTCGAACTGAAAGTAGTCGCGGCCGAGCTCGGAGATGTGCACCAGGCCGTCGACGAAGTAGTTGTCGAGCGTGACGAACAGGCCGAAAGGCGTGACGCCGGTGATGCTGCCGGAGAACGTGCCGCCGACGTGGTCGCGCATGTAGTAGCACTTGAGCCAGTTTTCGACGTCGCGGCTGGCGTCGTCGGCGCGCCGCTCCGTCTCGGAGCAGTGGCGGCCCAACGCCTCCCAGTCGTCTTCGACATAGTTCTTGTTCGAAAGAACCGATTTGATGGCGCGATGCACCAGCAGATCCGGGTAGCGGCGGATCGGCGAGGTGAAATGCACGTAGGCGTCGAACGCGAGGCCGAAGTGGCCGACGTTGCTCGGGCTGTACACCGCCTGCTTCATCGAGCGCAGCAGGATGGTCTGCAGCAGGCCGAAGTCGGGGCGCTTGCGGATGCGCTCGATCAGCTTGGCGTAGTCCTTGGGCCGCGGCACTTCGCCGCCGGGCAGGTCGAGGCCGAGCTCGGCCAGGAACTCGCGCAGCGCCATTACCTTGTCCGCGGCCGGCACGTCGTGCACGCGATAGAGCACCGGCTGCTTGCGGCTGGCGAGGAAATTACCCGCGGAAACGTTCGCCGCCAGCATGCATTCCTCGATGATGCGGTGCGCGTCGTTGCGCGGCTCGGGGACGATCTTCTCGATCTTGCCCTGGCTGTCGAACACCATGCGCGTCTCGACGGTGTCGAAGTCGATCGCGCCGCGGCGCGTGCGCTCGCCATGCAGCGCGTGGAACAGATCGTAGAGCGTCTGCAACTCGGGCGGCGCCTTGCCGGCGGAGAGCTTCGCCCAGACCTCGGTGTAGGTCAGGCGCGCGCGCGAGCGGAACACCGCGGCGTAGAACTCGTAGCGCTCGACCTCGCCCTGCGGCGTGATCGCCATCTCGCACACCATGGCGAGGCGCTCGACGTTCGGATTGAGCGAGCACAGGCCATTGGACAGCTTCTCCGGCAGCATCGGGATCACGCGCCGCGGGAAGTAGACCGAGGTGCCGCGCGCGCGCGCGTCCTGGTCGAGCGCGTCGCCGGGGCGCACGTAGTGGCTGACGTCGGCAATCGCCACCCAAAGGCGCCAGCCGCATTTCTCCTTCCTCTTCGCGTCGCGCGTACACGGCGTCGTCGAAATCGCGAGCCGTTTCGCCGTCGATGGTCACGAAGTGCAGGTCGCGCAGATCTTTTCGGCCGCGGAAGTCGTCTTCGCGGAGCTCTTCAGGAATGGACCCGGCTTGCGCCATCGCCTTCTTCGAGAACTCGTGCGGCACGTCGAACTTGCGCACCGCGATCTCGATCTCCATGCCCGGATCGGCGTGGTGGCCGAGCACCTCGGCGATGCGGCCGATCGGCTGCGCATGCTTGCTCGGCTGCGCGATGAGATCGACGGTCACCACCTGTCCGGCCTTCGCCTTGCCCGCCTCGTGCGGCGGCACCAGGATGTCGTGCGCGATGCGCCGGTCCTCGGGCGCGAGGAAGAGGACGCCGTGCTCCGCGTGCAGGCGGCCGACGATGCGGCGGTTGGCGCGCTCGAGCACTTCGACGATCTCGCCCGTGGGCCGGCCGCGATGGTCGCGCCCGGTGACGCGCACCGCGGCCCGGTCGCGATGCATGAGCTGGCGCATTTCGGCCGGCGGAAGGAAAATCGAGGCGTTGCCATCGTCGGGCACGAGGAAACCGTGGCCATCGGGATGGCCTTCGACGCGGCCCGGGACCACGGCGATGCGCTTCGCGACCAGCAGGGCGCCGGCGCGGTTCTGCACGATCTCGCCGGCGCGCTCGAGCGCGCTCAGCGCGCGGTCGAATTCGCGCCGCGCCTGGCGCCCGACGCGCAGGCGCGCGGCAAGCTCGTCAGCGCTCAACGGCGCGCGCGCGGCGTTCAGCGCGCCGAGGATGCGGCCCTGGTCGGGAGCGCGTGAGTCTATTAACGGCCGCGGTCGGCTCGATTGCGCCGCCGCAGCGCGGTTCTTTTGGCTTTTTTCTTTGACACTTCAGAGGCCTGCTTCTAAAATCGCGCCTCCCCTGCCGAGGTGGCGGAATTGGTAGACGCACTAGGTTCAGGTCCTAGCGGTGGCAACACTGTGGGGGTTCGAGTCCCTTCCTCGGCACACCGACCGCCCTTCATCCGGTTCCTTCATAGGTGAAAGCCTGCGAAGTTGCGAGCGCAGGTACTCGTCGAGGCGTGCGTGACTCAAGACGTTCGACAGCAAAGGCGCTGCGTGGCATGGCTGGACAGCGTGAAGCGGAGATCATGGCTGGTCATCGGGGAGAGACCCGAATCTTACAGTCGGCGCGCTGCTAAATCGCTACAAGGTCGAAGTATCGAAGCGCGAACAAGGGGCGGCGCTGGGACGCTGAGACACGCGTGGACGCTCCCTACGTAGCGACAGGCTGGGCAGAAACGACGCTTGGAGGCCGTTCGCGGGGTTCGGTGAGGCGGGAGAGGAACCTGCGGCACAACTCTTGAGATCGCCCGCAAGGAATGGAAGGGGTAGCAAGCACCCGCTCGAGAGGTGCGCCCGCGATGCGAAGCATCAGCGGCTAGCAACCGTGCCCGTCGCGATGGCTCGACGATCACGAGCACGAGGCCGGTGATCCCCAGATGGTGGCGTGGTCCATCGGGCGCTAATTGGCACGCGCGCCGGCAGTCCGCAACCCACGTCTGGGGCTAGAATGCCCATTGCCGTTTCCATGCCAAGGGGAGGATCGGCGTGACATTCTCCAGACACATCTTCTTCACGTCGCTCGTCTCGCTTGCCTGCGTGCTCGGTCCGCCGCTGGCGCAAGCCGAAGCGACCGCTGCGACGCCGGAAGCAAGCATGCAGGCCGGTACCGAGTCATTCCGCAGGGGCGACTTCACCCAGGCGCTCAGGCACTCGAGCGCCGCGGCGAGCGCCTACGCCGTCGCGGGCAATGCCGAGGGCCAGGCGCGGGCGCTTATGCGCGCCGCAGAGGCCGAGCTGAGCCTCGGGCGCGGCCCGGACGCCATCGCCACGCTGCAGAAAGCGCAAGCGCTGGCCGAGCGAACAGGCAACGCGCCGCTCACGCTCGCAGTGGAAAGCAGCCTCGGCAACGCCTATGTGATGAGCGGTCGCGACGCGGACGCGGAGCGAGTGTTGCGTGCCAGCATCGAGCGCGCACAGCAGGCGGGCGATACGCAAATTGCCGCGCAGGCGCTCAACAACCTGGGCAACCTGTACGCAATGCAGGCCCGGTTGGCCGATGCCGGGCGCACATACAGAGAGGCCATTGACGCCGCCGCCCGCGCGGGCAACAAGAGCGTCGGAATACGCGCCTCGGCAAACCTGGCGCGCGCGCTCTTTGACGAGGGGCGCTACCGCGAGATGATTCCGCTGCTTTCCGTGGTCGGCGAGGAGCTTCGCGCCCTGCCGGCCTCGCATGAAAAAGCATACGGCCTCATCGGCCTCGCCCGCCTGAATGCCAAGCTCATGCCGACGGGCATCGAGCCTGCGTCGGTGATGGCGCTGCACGCCTACGGCGCGCTGAACGAGGCTCTGGTCGTCGCCGAGAGGATCCAGGATGCGCGCGCGCGCTCGTATGCGCTCGGCTACCTTGGCGAGCTCTACGAGCAGGGCGCACGCTACGAGACGGCAATGCAATACACGCAGCAGGCCGCGCACGCCGCGCAACAAGCCGACGCGCCGGAAATCCTGTACCGGTGGCAATGGCAAACGGGGCGGATCCTGAAGGCGCAAGGCGATAGCGCCCGCGCGATTCTCGCCTATCAGCACGCCGTCACCACGCTTGCCACTGTGCGCAGGGACTTCATTGCGAGCGGCTCGCGCACGTCGTTCCGCGAATCCGTCGGTCCGGTCTATTTCCAGCTTGCCGACCTGCTCCTCGAGCGCTCGGGAACGCTCAGCGATCCGAAGCAGGTTACGCAGCATCTCGTCGACGCCCGCAGCGCCGTCGAGGTCTTGAAGGGCGCCGAGCTGCAGGATTACTTCCAGGACGATTGCGTGACCGCGCTGCGCGCGCGGACCACCGGGATCGATCGCCTCGCCTCGAATACCGTCGCGCTTTATCCGATCATCCTGGAAAACCGCCTGGAGCTTTTGCTTAGCATGCCCGACGGCTTGCGCCGCTTCACGAGCCCGGTCGGCTCCGCGGAGCTCACGCGCGAGATCCGGTCGTTCCGCCTGCGCCTGGAGAAAAGGACGACGCACCAGTACCTGCCGCACGCGCAGAAGCTCTACGATTGGCTCATCCGACCGGTCGCTGCGGAGCTCGAGAAAGCAGGCATCGACACGCTGGTCATCGTGCCGGACGGGGCGCTGCGCACCGTTCCGCTGACCGCGCTGCACGACGGCAAGCAGTTTCTCGTCGAACGCTATTCGGTCGCCACGACGCCCGGCCTGACGCTGACCGATCCGCAGCCGATCAAGCGCGAGCGCGCCAACCTGCTGCTGCACGGGCTCACCGAGTCGGTGCAGGGGTTCGCGCCGCTGCCGTTCGTAGCGGACGAGCTCCAGAACGTGCAGAAGCTCTACGGCGGCACGGTGCGCCAGAACCAGCAGTTCACCCTCCCGACGATGGAGAAGGATCTCGGCGATAGGCCCTACCAGATCGTGCACATCGCTTCGCACGGCCAGTTCACAGCGACGTGAACAAGACCTTTCTCCTCACCTACGACGGCAAGCTCGGGATGAACAAGCTCGAGCAGATCCTCGGGCTTTCGAAGTTCCGCACCGATGCGGTGGAGCTCCTCACGCTGAGCGCCTGCGAGACCGCCGCGGGAGACGACCGTGCGGCCTTGGGGCTGGCTGGCGTGGCCATCAAGGCGGGAGCGCGAAGCGCGCTTGGCCACCCTGTGGACGGTAAACGATCCGGCCTCGGCGGAGCTGGTTTCGGCGTTCTACCGGGAGCTGCAGGACCCGGCGCTTTCCAAGGCCAAGGCCCTCCAGCAGGCGCAGCTCGAGCTGCTCAAAGACCCGCGCTACCGTCATCCGAGCTACTGGAGTGCATTTCTGCTCATAGGCAATTGGCTATAACGGTGAATTCGTCACTCCCCGGCAGCGCATGTGCCCCTGAACAGCGGACCCCGTGAGCGTATATTCCGTGGACTTGTCCATGACTAGAACCAGGGGAAAATCATGAAGACTTACGTCTCGAGCAATTTTGCTCGTCGCGGCGACCGCGGCTGCGCTCCTTTCTTCGACGGCGCTCGCCCAGGCCGACAGCCAAAAGCAGCCGGCGGACCGAGCAAGCCGAGGCGTACAAGCCGCCTCTGCGCGGCGCGCCGCTGACGCGGGTCGGTGGTGGCACGCGCAGCTTCGGCAAAATGTGCTCGCGGTGAACGTGCTCGCACCGAGCGACACCGGATAGACGATTGCAGGAAAGACCGACGATCTATTGGTTTGCCTCGCAGCCGATCGACAAGCCGGTCGAGCTGACGATCACCAGCACGGAAAGCCTGCAGGACGCTGCGAAGCCATTGCTCGAGATCACGCTTCAGCCGCCGATCGCAAGGGTATTCACGCATTCCGCTTGGCCGACCACGGCGTCGCGCTTAAGCCCGGAGTCGAGTACCAGTGGTTCGTCGCGGTGGTACGCAATGCAGCGCAGCGCTCGAACGACGTGCTCGCCGGAGGCACGATCAAGCGCGTCACGGACAGTCCGGTACAGGCGCAACTCAAGCAGGCCTCGCCGGCGCAGCTGCCGGCAATTTATGCCGAAGCGGGCCTCTGGTACGACGCAATCGACCAGCTCTCGAGGCAAATCAGCGCCAACCAGTCGAACCGCCAGCTGCGTGAGCGGCGTGCGGCGCTGCTCGAGCAGGTCGGCCTGCGCGAAGCGGCGGCCTTCGACCGCGGCGGCAGCTAAGCTGTCGCCGGCTGCTCGCCTACTGAAACCAGGACGGTCGGTAGGCGAGGCGAAAGTAGATGCTTTCGTCCTGTAGGTGGTTGCTCGGCGGCTCCGGCACGTCGTCCAGTCCCTTGGCGAAGTAAAGCTCGGCGGAAAATTCGCGCCCCGGGTTCCAGATCAGGCCGACCCCGACGCCGGTGAGGCTCGACGGCGAAGGGTTCTCCCTCTCCTTGAACTTCGCGCTGCCGGTGTCGACGTACGCCGCGAATTGCAGGTTGCGCCATCCAGTCGCATTCGCGAACACCGGTATCCGGTATTCGAGCGACGCGGTGTAGCCGTAGTCGCGCAGTAGCTGAAAGCTGCGATAGCCGCGCACGCTGTCGAGGCCGCCGACGGCGTACTGCTCGACCGGGAGCAAAGCATCGTTCGTGAGCTGCAGATCCGCGCGTAAACGGATCTGGTCGCCGCGTTGCTCGCTTAGGCGCCTGCACCCACTGAAACTGGTTGAGCCAGGTGACAAACCGGCTGTCGGGCGCATCGGCATTGATGGTCGAGTCAAACGCATCGAGCCCGATGCTGATCGTCGAGCGCGCCGCGATCACTTGGGTGCGTCCACGATCCAGGTAATCGGCAGCAAGCCGCAGCACCGAGACCGTCGCCTTACCGTCTTCCACGCCCGGCGAGAAGGAAAACGGCACGTCGAGGAGCGTGGTCTCCGTCTCCCGGCGCTCGAGCACGCTCGATAGAACGAGCTGCCGGTTCTGGGTCCGGTAGACCGGGTGACTCAGCTCCACGCCAATCGTCTCGAGCGTGCTCGTAATGTCCAGCACGTCGAACGGCTCCTCCTGCACTACCGCCTTCGTCTTCTCGTAATGCACGCCCAGCGCCGTATCCCTCGCCGTAATCGGCGTGCGGTAGCGCAGCCTCAGGTCGTGCGGAATCCCTTCGGCGTAGCCAAATTCCGCGCCGAGCTGGTCGCCGCGGCCGATCAGGTTGTTTACCGCTCCGAGCAACGTGAGCTTCGCTTCGCCCAGGCTCGGCGCGAGCTTGTTGTCGGCCACCACGCTGATGTCATAGCGAGGTGCCTCCTCTACCTGCGCCTTCAGAACCGCTTCTCCGGGCCGCTCACCGGGGACGAGCTGCGCATTCATGCTCTTTACCATCGGGTTGTTGAGCAGGACCTGCAGCCCCTGCTCGAGCTCGCGCAGATTGAGCGGCGGCCCGGCGGAAATCGCGATGCGGTCGCTGAAATAATCCTTGTCGAAGTGGACGGTTCCCTCGATCTCCGTGCGCGTCAGCCGGCCTTCGACGATGCGCATGTCGACCACCCCGTCCTCGACCTTCTGGTCGGGGATCACCGCCCCCGAGTTGATGTAGCCGCGGCTGATGTAGTGCTGGGTGAGACGCTGGCGCAGCTCCTCGAGGTCCGTATTCGTGAGCTCGCGGTTCTCGAACGGCGCCGCGATACTCTCGAGCTCGGCGGCGGGGATAACGGTGTTCCCCGTGATGCGGATCTTGCGCACCGTCACGCGCAGGATGGTGGGTGCGCGCTCGGCCTCCGGCGGCTTCACCGGCGGAAGCTGGAGCGTCTCAGGCGGCGGCTTGCGGAACTCTGGAGTCGGCAGCGGCTCCTGTGAAGGCAGGACGCCGGAGGGCAGCGGCGGGGCCTGCGCCCAGCCGAGATTCGCCGCGCCCGAGGCGAGCAACACCGCAATGCCGGTCGTCCACCCGGCGAGACTCCCGCTCCCCCGACGCATATCCCGAAGCACCTTCGTGGTTGGTCCTGTTTCTTTGTCTCGTCGCATGCCGGACCCTCTGCAATGCGACCCCTCCTCACAGCCTAGCGCCGCGCGCTAGCGCAAGCAATCCAACTCGTTCGGCAAGAGCAGCGCGACCGCGAGAACCGGCTGATTGACGCGTTGGGCATCCACCTGAGTCGGGCCGCCCGTGCTTGCCAAGCCTGCCGCCACGTCGGTCCCGAAACTCGGCAGATAGCCATCCGCGTCGACCGGAATCCCGCCGCGGCCGGCGACCACGAACGAGCTCGGCGCCCCGGTGCGGCGCGCCGTGCACAGCCCGCGCAACAACGCGCTCGCGTCGATGAATGCCGCCGGCAGCTGCGCAATATTGTTCTCGACATTGTTTTCGGGCGAGCGAACCTCGATCACCCCCGGCGTGCTCAGCGCAGATGAGGCCTCGATCACACTCGTCGTGCTCGCGAGGAAGTTATTCGCGATGATCGTGATGTTCCCGCCCGGGCCGCCGAACGCATTGGCGATGATCGAGCTGTTGTTCACGATCACGAACTGCGGGTCGATCATGATGTTGCCGCCCGTGCCCGACGCCGCCCTGGACGCTCGTGCTGATGATGCTGTCCTGGAGCTGCACGAGGTTCGGCGCGAGAAGCGTGATGTTGCCGCCGTCCGCAGTGAGCGTCTGCGTGGTGATCTGGCCGTTCGTCGAGAACGATCTCGTTACCCGCGCGTGATCGTGATGTTGCCGCGAGGCCCGGTGCCCGACAACACGCTGCCGCCGAGCGTGCCGCCGCTGTCGGCCGCGACTGCGCCCGCCGTTGGTGATGGCGACCCGGTTGCCGGCGTTGAGCTCCACGTTGCCGCCATTGCCGTCGCCGAAAGTGCTGGTCGAAACAATGCTGCCTGCCCCCGAAATCGAAATGCTATCGGTGGCGTTCACCTCGATCCCGCCGGCAGCCCCCGTACCGATGATCGCTTCGCCCGTGAGGTGTTGAAAACCGCTCGTGCTTTTCAGCGCGCCGCCGCCATTGAGCGATAAGGTACCCGACGTTTGCCTGAATCGAACCGGCGTTGCCATCCCAGCCGCTCGAAGTTTCAATGCGCGTTCCCCCATTAAGCGTCAACAGCGGTGTATTCGCTGTAACGCGGCCGCCGGCGCCGGGCCTCAGCTCACCTGGAATCTGCGTGAAGGAAAAATCGTTCATGGCGCCGAGCACGGTAAACAAATCCGCATCAGGCGGATAGCCGAATCGGCGAAAAAGGCCCGGAATTCGTCGAAACTGGCGCCCCAGCTCCTCAGGAAAAGTTCGTTCTGAGCATGCGTCGTCTAACGGAACAGTGAGGCTAGTATTCGGCTGTCAGCGCCATTGAACGTTATCGATTTGCCTGCAGTCACGGTTACGTTCCCGCCATTGCCGGCGCCGACCGTCGAAGAGCTAATCCGAAATCCGTTCTGTATTTGGATAGTCCCTGTTGCATTGATATTGATGCTACCCGCGTCGCCCGCGAACGCGCTCTGCGCGCCGATCAGGCCGGTCTCCGCCCCTGCGCCAACCAGAGCGATGTCGGCGGCATTGATATTGATGTCACCGCCGCGCCCGAAATTCAAACTGTCGGTGACGATCTGCGCCTTCCCTTGCACGTTCAGCGTACCGCTGAGGTTGAGGTTGATGCTTCCGCTGTTCCCACTGGTCATGGCTCTGTTTAGGTCCACGTCCTGGTTGAGAAAGATGAATTGGTACACCGGGTGAAAGATGCCCTGCGAGCCAATGCCTTCGAAGTTGACGGGGCTGGAGCTGCCGTCACCCGACAGGTTTACATCCCTGGCAGTGATGGTCAGATTGCCGCCCGGACCCTCCCAGCCGTTTAACATTGCAATGGATCCGCCACTCGAAATATTAACCGTGTCTGCATTGATGACGACGTCACCCGGCACTCCGCCCGGTGCGTCGGGCCCTAAACGGTAAGCTTGAATGCCTGCGAACCCTGATATCGACAAGGATTTCGCCGCAATATTGACGCTGGGAACGCTGCCTTCGACGGTCGGTACGTCAAACAGATTTCCGGAAAAAACAAAGATGCCGGGCGGGATTCCCGTCAGCACATCGAAATCCGTTCCGGTGATGGTCACGTCGCCAGCCGCGATATTCACTTGACCGCCGAATGCCGGATTGGCGAGCCCCAGCAAGGAGGAGTATGCGGGGCTGATAATGCCGTCGCTAATTGCGAGCTTCCCGGCATGAATGAACACGTCCTTGCCATCGACGACGCTCGTGAACAGCAATTCCGTGGGCCCGTTTCCATCGCCGAGGTCGATAGGAATACGGCCACCCCTAATGTTGATCTCGCCAAGCGCCCCGGCGGCAGCCGAATTGAACCCGGTGCCATCGAAGGTCACTTGGCGTTCCGTGGTTGCCGGCCCGACGCTGACGAGATTTACGCGGCCGCCCGGCGCGAGGACGTACGCAGGCGTGGCTGCTTGCACGATAGCTCCACTGCCATCTCTTATCTCCGCTGCGCCCAAATTGAGCGTGCCTCCCACGAGAGAAAGCGTTTGGCCCTCGGGCACGGCGAGGCTCTTGATGTCAACAAGCGTATCGAGGTTCAGCCCGCCTACCAGAACGTCGATCGAAGCCGGATTGCCCGCAAGAAAGCCGAAGGCCGACGGTGGCGACGCGGTGAGGACACTGCCTTTTGCGGGATCCGCGTAGAAGATGCCGTCGTTACCGAGCTTGATGTAATCGGCGGTGGTGGCGTGGAACGATCCCTCGACGGCCAGCTGAGCCGTCGATCCGAAGAGAATGCCCGAGGGATTCATCAGGAACAGATGCGCGCCGGGGAAACCCGTAGTCTGAATCGTCCCGTAGATGTTCGACGGATTTCCGCCGCTGACCCGCGCGAGCACGTTCGAGGTCTGGAGGCCACTATCGTTGATGAAATTGGCAACTTGGCCGGCGTTCAGGCTGAACGATTGGAAACCGTGGAAGAGATTCGCGCCGCCCCCCGGCCGCGTGCCACCCGTGATGTCGAAGTTCGGACCCGCCGTGACGGCAGTGCCCAAGGTGCCATTGGCGGTGACTTGCGCGTGACTAATGCAAAAAATGCTGCTCGCGCCGAACAGCGCCAGTCCAACGAGTGCAGCCCGGCGACAGCCGCGCAGTTTTAGGGTGGTCATGGCCGCTACCTCCTCCCCGGGCCGGTCAAGCCGGGCGCTGCACGCCCGGCTTCCCGGACCCCGGCGCGGAGTCAAGAGCCTGCCCGCCCAACTTATTGGATCAGAAGACTTACGGGTTAAGGATCTGTGGGCAGTTTCCGAGGTTGTTAATGGGGACGGCAAGCGCGTCACCGATGAAACCCAGTCCCTGTTCGTCTGCTTGTTCGCCGCGGATAGTCAAATCAACAGTTTTGGCGTTTGGAGGGATGACATTTGCAACGACCGCCTTACAGATGACTTCATCGAGCCCGGGCTTGTTGGGGTCGGTGGTGCAGTCGTTAAAGGTAACCCGCTTTCCCGTGGGGACACCGTTGGTCAGAATGTCCGTCGCGCTTGTCGCGAACGCCTCGTTTCCGAGTCCGGGGAATCCTTTGACATAGGCCACGATGTCTCCGTCACCAAATTGGAAACTGGACGCCGCGAAGTTTTCGGAATTTCGAATCGTTGTCGGTACCGTACCCTGATTGTTGCAGCTGAGGTTCAGCGTGCTATTGGGCCTCCACTGATTCTCTTCCAGCATGGCTGCCACGATGTCCGCTGTATCCGTAGCCTCGATGCCAGCTCTGAAGGTGACGTTCCCTCCCTGCTGCGGATCGCAAGGCGGATTCGTCGTAATGCCCGTTGTCTCGAAGTCAGGGTTGAAGAAGGTGTTGTCATGGCACATGCGCCGTTTCGCGTCGCTTGCGGATATACGGGGGCCGGTACAGTTCGTGTTCGGCGCGAATTGCTCCGTGTAACGCAAAACCTGCCCCGCTGGTAGGCCCGTAGGACTCTGATTCGGGAAATCGGTCAGGCATCTTTTCGGATCGACAGTACCTTTGTTGGTCAGTTGGAAACCACCGAGCGCCAGCACCGCGTTGTCGCCGCACGTCGCGAGCTGGTCCTTGCTGTCTGTACACATCTCAGCGACCCAGGGCGCAGGGAGCATGTCAGTGGTATTGGGCTTCAGCGTCCCCTTCACGTTCACGTTTGACCCACAGAAAGCTTCATACTTAAGCACCCCGGTCGCGTTGTCGCATACCGCGGCTGTCGTCATCTTGTACTCCAGGAACAGGTCAAACTTCCCGTTACCTAGCGAATTCCGGAGTCGTCGAATTTCTCACAAACCACATTCCGCCCGGTTTCAGTCCAGATCGCACCCACGCCACTTTCTGGACTGTCACGGTCCGCAGCGACCGTCCCCGTCTGATCGCTGGAAATGCAGCTGATCGTAGATCCGTTGAGGGTGATTCCTCCGCCACTCGTGCTGCAGCTGCTGACTTTTATCTTAGGCGAGAGGCATGTCAAAGCGGTCGTGCAACTGCAGCCGGTGCTTGACTTGCAGCAAACAGCGAGAGCTTCGCCCGCATAGAAAAACCCGAGCGCAGCGACGCCAATCAGCCAAGAAGAAGTTTCCCAAAAAGCTTGCTTTGCGACATACACCCCCCTGAAAGTCCAAAAGCGAACGAAAATGTGGAAAATTCACGGTATTCCGAAAGTCCAGTTTGGTCAACAACATCTCGTAGTGACAAATTCACCTTCATTGTGTCTGCGTCGATGGCGGTTCAATCTTCCAGTAGTCGTTAAAAATCATTGTTGAATCAACGAACTATTACCTAGTTCTGCGCTGGTAGCTTGTAGCCCCCATCCGCGACGCCGTTTTCAGGACCCATGTCTAACGGACGCGTTGCGCCTCTCCGCCCGGCAAGCTTCCGCACGGGCGTGCAGAATCCGATCGCATGTTGCAGCTCTTGCGCCGGGCAATTGCTAAGGGACTTGAGTGGCTACGCAAGCCGACGGTGGTCAGCCTGGTGCTTGGATTCGCTGCGAGTCTTCTTGTGATCGCGCTGCGCAGCGCTGGGTTTCTTCAGTTCGTCGAGCTCGCGACCTACGACGCGTATCTGCGCGTGAAGGAGCAGCGGAGCGTGCGCGAGCCGCGCGTGGTGCTGGTGCAGACGGTCGAGGAGGACATTCAGAAGCTGAAGGAGTGGCCGCTTTCCGATCGCCGCATGGCGGAAGCGCTGCGGAAGATTCTCGCGGGAAATCCGCGCGCGGTCGGGGTGGATCTTTACCGCGATATTCCGGTGCCGCCGGGAACGGATGAATTCAACGTCCTATTGCAGCGTGAGAAGCGCATCGTTGTCATTGAAAAATTCGGCAAGGATGCGAGCAAGAGGGTTTCCGGGCCGCCCGCGCTGGAAGGAACCGAGCAGATCGGATTTTCGGATGTCACGCCCGACGATGACGGCGTGGTGCGACGCGGGCTGCTCTTTCTCGACGACGGCAAGACGTCCCACGTGTCGCTGGCGTTACGCCTTGCGCTGCTTTATCTCGCCCCCGATGGGATTACGCCGCAGCCCGACGCTGCCGATCCGAGCCACATTCGCCTCGGCAAGGTGACGTTGCAGCCGTTCGAGGCGAACGACGGCTCCTATGTCGGAGCGGATGCCGACGGATATCAATATGTCCTCGACTATCGGGGAGGAGCGGATCGCTTTCGGACTTATTCGCTGAGCGACGTGCTGGAAGGACGCGTCGAGTCCGGCGCGATGCAAGGCCGCGTGGTGATCTTCGGCGTCAATGCCGAGAGCGTGAAGGACGAGTTCCTGACGCCGTTCGACCGCTTTACGCGCCGCGGCCATGCGACCGCCGGAATCGCGGTGCACGGCTACGAGGTGAGCCAGCTCATTCGCGGGGCGCTGGAGGGCGACGCACCGCTGCGCTTCCTGAGCGATCTCTCGGAGAACTTGTGGATCCTGTTGTGGGGCCTGGGCGCCGCGCTGGTCGGAAGGCTGGCGCGTGCGACCACACCGTTTACGCTGTCCATCGCGGTCGGGCTGGTCGCTCTCGTCGGCGTCACGCTGCTGGCATTCATTCAGCATTGGTGGCTTCCGGTCGCTTCTGTGGCGATCGCCTGGGTCGGCTCCGCCGGGCTCGTGACCGCGTTCCTCTCCGGCCACGAGCGCCAGGAGAAGCGCTTTCTCATGGACATTTTTTCGAGGAGCGTGTCGCCTGCGATTGCCGAGGAGATGTGGAAGCAGCGCGCGAGCTTCCTCAAAGGCGGGCGCCTCGCACCGCAGACAATGACGGTGACGGTGCTGTTCTCGGATCTCATGAATTTCACGCCGATGGCGGAACGCCTGACGCCCGACCAGCTCATGGACTGGCTCAATAACTACATGGAGACCATGGCGGGATTGGTCATCGCGCATGGCGGGGTGGTGGACGACTATTACGGCGACGCCATCAAGTCGAACTTCGGCGTGCCTTTGCCTCGCAAGAGCGCGAAAGAAATCCGCCAGGACGCCGTGAATGCGATGCGCTGCGCGCTCGCCATGCGGCGCAAGATGCAGGAGCTCGTAGCGTCTTGGCACCTCGAGGGCGGGCCGCAAGTCAAAGTGCGCGTGGGCATCGCCACCGGGCAGGTGGTTGCGGGCTGTCTCGGCAGCGCGCAGCGCATGAAGTACACCACGATCGGCGATGTGGTGAATACCGCAGCACGGCTCGAGACCTACGGCAAGGAGATTCCGGTGCATCTGCTGGATCCCTATTGCCAGATCATGGTGGCCGCTTCGACCGTCGCGCTGCTCGACGGTGAAGTCCGGTTCCTGCCGGTCGGGAGCCTGCAGCTCAAAGGCAAGTCGCAGGCGGTTGAGGTGTTTGTGCCGATGGATGCCGGCGAGGCGCACACCTCGACTGACGCGTCGATCGTTGCGCGCAGCGCGTAGCCGGGTTTCGATGCTTGCGCGGGAAATGGAGCGCGCTGCTGTCGCCCTGTTAAGCCATAGTCTGGCCGCATATGAGAGCCATCCCGAGCGGCGCATTGACGGTGTGCCTGACCGTGTGGCTTCTCGCCGGCTGCTCCTCGCTGCTGCCACCCTCGAAGGAAAGCAGCCCGACCAGCCCCTGGACCACCTATCGCGAGGCGCAGGCGGCCTTCGACCAGATCGTCCCGGGCAAGACCACCCTCGCCGACCTGGCGGAGCTCAGCCTCGGCAACAAGCTCCTCGGCGGCTGGTTGTAGCGGGTTCTATCCGTCGTAGGGGTGGCGCATCACGATCGTCTCCTCCCGGTCGGGCCCGGTGGAGATGATGTCGGCCGGCACTGCGCACAATTCCTCGATGCGCCGCAGGTATTTGCGCGCCGCCTTGGGCAGGCCTTCGTAGGTCTTCACGCCCACCGTGCTCTCCTGCCAGCCGGCGAGCTCGTCGTAGACCGGCACGCAGCGCTCGAGCTCCTCGGCGCCCACCGGCAGGATGTCGCTCAAGCGGCCGTCGACTTCGTAGCCGGTGCAGATCTTCAGCACTTCCGCGCCGTCGAGCACGTCGAGCTTGGTGATGCAAAGGCCGGAGACGCCGTTGAGCTGGATCGAGCGCTTGAGCGCGGCGGCGTCGAACCAGCCGGTGCGCCGCGGCCGGCCCGTGGTGGCGCCGAATTCCTGGCCGCGCTGGCGCAGCCGCTCGCCCACATCGTCCGAGAGCTCGGTCGGGAATGGACCGCTGCCGACGCGCGTGCTGTAGGCCTTGGTGATGCCCAGCACGTAGTGCAGGTGCATCGGCCCGATGCCGGCGCCGGCCGCCGCCGCGCCTGCGACGCAGTTCGACGAGGTGACGTAGGGATAGGTGCCGTGGTCGATGTCGAGCAGCGAGCCCTGCGCGCCCTCGAACAGCAGGTTCCTGCCGGCGCGGTTCGCGTCGTACAGCGCGCGCGGCACGTCGGCAACCAGCGGCAGCAGGCGCGGCGCAAGCGCGAGCGTCTCGTCCAGCGTCTTCTTGAAATCGATTTTCGGCTGCTTGTAGAAATTCACCAGCACGAAATTGTGGAAGTCGAGCAGCTCCTGCAGCTTGTCGGCGAAGCGCACCGGCTTGAAGAGGTCCTGCAGGCGGATCGCGCGGCGCGCCACCTTGTCCTCGTAAGCCGGGCCGATGCCGCGGCCGGTGGTGCCGATCTTCTGCTCGCCCTTCGCCGCCTCGCGCGCGAGGTCGAGCGCGCCGTGGTACGGCAGGATGAGCGGGCAGGCTTCGGAGAGCCGTAGCCGCCCCGCCACTTCGACGCCCGCGGCCTCGAGCTCGTCCATCTCCTGCACCAGCGCCTGCGGCGAGAGCACCACGCCGTTGCCGATGTAGCACTGCACCGAGCCGCGCAGGATTCCGGATGGGATGAGGTGCAGCACCGTCTTCTTGCCGGCGATCACCAGCGTATGGCCGGCGTTGTGACCGCCCTGGAAACGCACCACTCCCTGCGCGCGGTCGGTGAGCCAGTCGACGATCTTGCCCTTGCCTTCGTCGCCCCACTGCGTGCCGATCACTACGACGTTGCGTGCGCTCATCGCCCTTGCCTTGCCCCCCTGTTAAGGGGGGAGTGCGCCGAAGGCGAATGGGGGGTTGGTTTTTCCGCAAAGGCAACCCCCCCGCTCGCGAAAAACCCGCTCGCTTCCCCCCTTGTCAGGGGGGCAACAACGAACGCGCTCATTTCATCATTCCCGCAAGACTCCTAAGATCGATCGAGAAACCAGTGGCAGGTCTCGCGCGGCCAAAAGCCTTTCCAACTTCATCATAACGCCCGCCGCGCGCCACGGCGCCAGGGACGCCATCGCAATAGGCGTCGAACACCACGCCGGAGTGATAGTGGTAGCCGCGCAGCTCGGCGAGGTCGAAGCTGGCGGGGAATTTGCAGGCCCGGGCGAGCCGGCGCAGCGTGGCGAGGGCGCTCTTCACCTGCGGGGCGCGCGGCAGGCGCTTCTCGGCCTCGTCGAGCACCTCGGCGCCGCCGTAGAGGTTCGGCAGAAGGAGTAACGCGTTGCGGGTCGCGGTGGCGAGCGCCCTGGTCAATACCTTCAAGGCAGGAACGTCTTTGCGCTGCAAGGCCTCGAACAGCTCCGCCTCGCGCTCCGGCGCCAAGCTTCGCCGTGTGCGCAATGGCTCGAAACACCGCGACGTGTCCGATGTCGATGCGCACGTTGCGCGCCCGGGCGATGCGCAGGGCCTGGCAAAGGAGCTCGAGCATCTCCACGTCGGCGGCGACGCCGGCCTCGCCGTACATCTCGGCGCCGACCTGGATCGGCTCGCGCGTCGCGCCCGGCGCGGCGGGGCGCGTGTGCAGCACGCTGCCGCAGTAGCACAGGCGCGTCACGCCCTTGCGGTTGAGGAGGTGCGCGTCGATGCGCGCCACCTGCGGCGTGATATCGGCGCGCACGCCCATCATCCGGCCCGACAATTGGTCGACCACCTTGAACGTGCGCAGCTCGAGGTCGTGCCCGGTGCCGGTGAGCAGCGAGTCCATGTACTCGAGCAGCGGCGGCATCACCAGCTCGTACTTCTTCTTGAAGAACAGATCGAGGATCTTGCGGCGCAAGCTTTCGATGCGCATCGCTTCCGCCGGCAGGATGTCTTCAATGTACTCCGGGAGGATCCACTTCACGAGCTGACCCAGAGCAGCAGGAGCAGGCCGACCAGCATCGAGGACAGGCCGATGAAGCGGATCTGCCCGTCGCTCAGCTGCGTGATCTTGCGGAAGGTCTCGCGCCACAGGTTCGGCGCGATGAACGGCAGCACGCCCTCGAAGACCAGCATCAGGGCGAGCGCCATCAGGAACGTCGTCGTCCCCATGGCGCTATTTTCGAGAAGCGGGGTTGCGGCCTAGCGAGTCGCGGAAGTAGCGCAGGAAATCGGAGTTCGGCTCGAGCAGCATCAGGTCGTTGCGGCCGCGGAACGTCGAGCGGTAGGCCTCCATGCTGCGGTAGAACGAGTAGAACTCGGGGTTCTGGTTGAACGCCCCGGCGTAGATCGCCGCCGACTTGGCGTCGCCGTCGCCGCGGATGCGCTGCGCGTCGCGGTAGGCCTCGGCGAGCAGCACCTCGCGCTGGCGGTCGGCGTCGGCGCGGATCTTCTCGGCTTCCGCCGCGCCGGTCGAGCGCAGCTCGTTGGCGATGCGCTTGCGCTCGGCCTCCATGCGGCGATACACGGATTCGCTCACGTCCTGCGGCAGGTCGACGCGCTTCAGCCGCACGTCGACGATCTCGACGCCGATGCGCTTCAGGTCCTGGTCGACCTTGTCGCGCACCCGGTTCATCACCTGCTCGCGCTCGCCGGACACCACTTCGTGCACGGTGCGCGCGCCAAACTCGTCGCGCAGCACCCCGGCCACCGTCTGCTTGATGCGCGTCGCGGCGCGCAGCTCGTCGCCCTGCACGCTGACGTAGTACTGGCGCACATCGGCGATGCGCCACTTCACGAACGAGTCGACCAGCACCGGGCGGTTGCCCTGGGTAAGGAAGCGCAGCGGCTCGGCGTCATCGAAGGTGAGGATGCGCATGTCGAACAGGCGCACGTTCTGCAGCAGCGGCCACTTGAAGTGCAGTCCGGAGCGGACGACGATTTCCTTCACCTCGCCGAGCTGGAACACGATCGCGTTCTGGCGCTGGTCGACGGTGAATAGCGCGCTCGACACCAGCAGCGCGACGACCGCGAGGACGGCGACGATGGGTCCGAGGGCTCTCATCAGCGCTCGCCCCGCTCGCGGTTGCGCAGCGACTCGCGCGTGCGCGGCGCGTCGGCCGGCGGCTCCGGCGCGGCGCGCGGCGGCGCCGCCTCGGCGCCCGGCGCGCCGGCGTTCTGCATGATCTTGTCGAGCGGCAGGTAGAGCAGGTTCCCCTGCCCGCGGTAGTCCATCATGATCTTGCTGGTCGAGCTCAGGACGGACTGCATGGTCTCGATGTAGATGCGCTCGCGCGTCACCGCCGGGGCCTTGGAATACTCGGTGAGCACCTGCTTGAAGCGCGAGGCGTCGCCATCGGCGCTGGCGATCACCCGCTGGCGATAGCCCTGCGCTTCCTCACCCAGGCGCGCCGCGGTGCCGCGCGCGCGCGGGATGACGTCGTTGGCGTAGGACTGGCCTTCGTTCTTCTGCCGCTCGCGGTCCTGCCCTGCCTTGACCGCGTCGTCGAACGCGGCCTGCACCTGCTCGGGCGGCTGCGCGTTCTGGATGGTGACGGTGCTCACCGTGATGCCGGTGCCGTAGCGGTCGTGGATCTGCTGCATGAGGTCGCGCGCCCGGTTGGCGACGTCGACCTGGGTCTCGTAGAGGATCGCGTCCATGCGGTTCTTGCCGATGATCTCGCGCACCGCGGTCTCGGCGATCTGCATCGCCGACTCGTCGGGGCGGCGCACGTTGAACACGAAATCGCGCGCATCCTTGACCAGATACTGCACCGCGAACTGCAGGTCGACGATGTTCTCGTCGTCGGTCAGCATCAGCGATTCCTTGAGCACCTTGGTACGCACGTTGTTGCGGTAGCCCACTTCCAGCGTGCGCACCTGCGCGAGGTTCACGATCTCGTGCGACTGGATCGGCCACGGCATGCGCCAGCGCAGGCCCGACGCGGTTTCATTCGAATAGCGGCCGAAGGTGAGCACCACGCCGCGCGTTCCTTCCACCACGATGTAGAAGCCGCTCGCCAGCCAGATCGCGAGCACCAGCGCGACCAGCACGCCGGCGCCGCCGCCCAGGCCGCGTGCGCTCGGCGGCCGCGGCGGCTCGTCGCCGCCGCGCCGGCGGCCGAACAGCTCCGAGAGCCGGCGGTTGAAGTTGCGCCACAGCTCGTCGAGATCGGGCGGGCCCTGGTTGCCGCCGCCAGGGCCTTGCGGGCCGCGGGAGCCGCGTCCCCAGTTGGGGTCGTTCAAGGACATTTATTTAGTGAGTATGGTGAGCCGGCTGGGCGGTGGCGCTTCGCTGAGCGTGCCGCGCTTTTGCGAACTCGGCGATGGCGTCGCGCAGCATTTCAAGTCCGCTGCCGGTGCGCGCGCTCACAAAGACGCGCGAAATCCTACCATATTGATCCCGCTCGACTCTCGGCTCGAGTTCGGCGGCATCGATCTTGTTCCACACCAGAAGCCGCGGGGCTTCGCCGGCGGGGATCTCGGCCAGCACCTGGTCCACCGCCTGGGCCTGCTCGTCCCTCACCGTGGACGAGGAGTCGACCACGTGCAGCAGCAAGTCGGCGTGCACGGTTTCTTCGAGCGTGGCGCGGAAGGCGGCCACCAGGCCGTGCGGCAAATCGCGGATAAAGCCCACCGTGTCCGACAGCACGACGTTGCCGGCCCCGGGTATCCATACCCGCCGCGTGGTGGTATCGAGCGTGGCGAACAGCTGGTCGGCCTCGTAGGCCTTGGCCCGGGCGAGCGCGTTGAATAGCGTCGACTTGCCGGCGTTGGTGTAGCCGACCAGCGAGATCGACAGCACGTCGCGCCGCGCACGCGCGCGCCTTTGCACGCTTCTTTGCTTTTGCAGCTGGCGAAGCTTCGCCTTCAGGGTCTTGACGCGGGAACCGATGTACCGCCGATCGAGCTCGAGCTGGGTTTCGCCCGGTCCGCCGGTCTTGCCCAGGCCGCCGCGCTGGCGCTCCAGGTGGGTCCAGCCGCGCACCAGGCGCGTGGACAGGTGCTGGAGCTGCGCCAGCTCGACCTGCAGCTTGCCTTCGCTGGTCTGCGCGCGCTGCGCGAAGATCTCCAGGATGAGCTCGGTGCGGTCCATCACGCGGCGCACGATCACTTTCTCGAGGTTGCGCTCCTGCGCGGGTGACAGCGCGTGGTTGAACACCACGTACATCGCGTTCAGCTCCTCGGCGGCGCGCAGGATCTCCTCCACCTTGCCGCTGCCGGCGTAGAGCCGCGGATCGGGCTTGCTGCGCCGGCCTTTCACCACGCGAAAGCGCAGCACGCCGGCGCTTTGCACCAGGCGCACGACTTCCTCGGTGCTCTCCTCGTAGTGGTCGTCGCCGAAATCGAGGGAAACGATGATCGCCGCCTGGGGATCGGCGGCCGCGGTGGGGCGCTCTAGCAGGGAAACGACAGCCGGTTTACTCAGCTTCCTTGTCGGGGCCGAGAGTGATGGGACGCGAGGGCACCACGGTGGAGATGGCGTGCTTGTAGACCATCTGGGTGACGGAGTTGCGCAGCAGCACGACGTACTGGTCGAAGGACTCGATCTGGCCCTGCAGCTTGATGCCGTTCACCAGGTAGATCGAGACCGGAACGTGCTCCTTGCGCAGGGTGTTCAAGAACGGGTCTTGTAGCAACTGCCCTTTGTTGCTCATGTTCTTCTCTCTTGGGAGTTTTGTGGCCAGCTTTGTAGCCATACTCTAATTGATTTTCCTAGGGTTTACTACCGTCGTGGCAGCTTCGTCGGCGGCACGACGTCGGCGCATTGCGCGCGATGACGCAGTGCATGATCCATGAGTACGCAGGCGAGCATTGCCTCGGCGATCGGGGTGGCACGGATCCCTACGCAGGGATCGTGCCGCCCGGTGGTCTCGATCGTCGTCGGGTTGCCCCTGACGTCGATCGTGCGGCGCGGCAGGCGGATGCTCGAGGTCGGCTTGAGCGCGACCGACACGGTGACGTCCTGGCCGGTCGAGATGCCGCCGAGCACACCGCCGTTGTTGTTGGAGACAAAGCCCGCCGGCGTCATTTCGTCGCCGTGCTCGCTGCCCTTCTGCTCGATCGCGGCAAAGCCGGCGCCGATCTCCACCCCTTTCACCGCGTTGATCGACATCATCGCGCCCGCGATGTCGGCATCCAGCCGGCCGTACACCGGCTCGCCCCAGCCGACCGGCACCCCGGAGGCGACCACGTTGACGCGCGCGCCGCACGAGTCGCCGCTTTCGCGCAGCTGGTCCATGAAGCTTTCGAGCGCCGGCACTGCCTTTGGATCTGGTGAGAAGAATGGATTTTCACCAGTCGACTCCCAACTCTTGAACCCCAGCGTTATCGGTCCGAGCTGCGCAAGATAGCCGCGCACCTCGACGCCATAGCGCGCCTTCAGCCATTTCTTCGCGATCGCGCCCGCGGCGACGCGCACCACGGTCTCGCGCGCCGAGGCGCGGCCGCCGCCGCGCGCATCGCGCATGCCGTACTTCTGCCAGTAGGTGTAGTCGGCGTGGCCGGGGCGGAACTTCTCGGCGATCGCCGCGTAGTCCTTCGAGCGCTGGTCCTCGTTGCGCACGAGAAAGCCGATCGCGGTGCCGGTGGTGCGGCCTTCGTAGACGCCGGAGAGGATCTCGACCGTGTCCGACTCGCGCCGCTGCGTCACGTGGCGCGAGCTGCCTGGTTTTCGGCGATCGAGCTCGCGCTGCAGGTCCTCGTTGCTCAGCTGCAGACCCGGAGGACAACCATCCACCACGCCGCCATACGCCGGGCCGTGCGACTCGCCGAACGAGGTCACGCAAAAGAGAAGGCCGAAGCTGTTGCCCGACATGCAGAAATCATCTCATGAAAAACCCGCGCGTCTCGAATACGCCCGCCGCCAGCGCCTTGCCATTCGAACGCAGAACACGCTTGAGCACGAAGTCGAACAGCATCGGGTTGTGCGCGCGGATTTCGCGCAGCACCGGCGCCGCCGAAGGCTCGAGCAGCTTGAGCGACACCAGGTAATCGACCGAGAACACCGGCATCACGCCGGGGAGCGGATAGTCCGAGCCGTTCAACAGGCGCGCGTGCCAGTGCGCGCGCTCGATCACGCGCGCCAGCGCCGGCCCGGCGCGATTCGATTGCGTCATGGCAGACAGGTCGCCGTAAACATTGCTGTACTTTTCGAAAATCCTCTCGAAGAGGGCGAAGCTGCTGACGTACGGCCCGTTCGCGCCCTTGTCGAGATCGCGGTCCTCGCCCAGCGAGGCGCAGTGCGCGACCACCACGCGCACGCCGGCGTCGAGCGCGCGCCGCAGCCGCAGCGGATTGCCGAAGTCGTGCGCCTCGCGGCCGAGCACCGCGCGCTCCAGGCCGGCGTGCGCGATGAGTGGCATTTGATTCTTGGAGAGAAACTCATAGAAGGCGCTGCATCGCGCAGACGCGGGATCGATGCCCATCGCGGAGGGCAGCCACTTCACCGCGCGCGCGTCATCCCGCTTCGCCTGCTCGAGCGCCTCCAGCGCATCCTTGCGGTAGGGATGGATCGACGCCGCCCACTCGAAATCGGCGGCATGCCGTCTCGCCACGTCGCGCGCATATTCGTTCGGCACGTGCAGCATGCTGTGCTCGAGGTCCGCGGTGCCGTCCTCGTGGTGCGCGCGCTCGAAGGCGAAGAGCAGCACCTTGACGCCCTTTTTCATGCCGTCGACCAGGTTGCGCATCCGGTCTACGTACGCGTTGTCGACGCTGCCCGAAGCGTCGTGCACGCAGCCCGCGTTGAGGAAAAACAGGCGCCGCGCGTACTGCCCGGGATTCAGCAGGCTGTCGGTGCGCGGATTGACGTAGATGCCGCTGCCCGCGTCGCCGGTGCCGATGAGGTGCGCGTGGCTGTCCCAGACCTGCCCGGAATCGATGCCATCCCAGGCGGCGCGCACCAGCTCGTGATCGGCGAGACGGCGCGGCAGGCGCGCGTGGCACGGATTCCAGAAGCCTTGCTCCGGCCAGTAGCGCCACGCCGCTCCCGCGGCCAGGGCGCCGAGGCCAAGCGTCCCTAGGACAAGCTTCCTACGCGGGCCAATTCTTGATGTATCCCTTGAGCATCTTGTTCTCGAAGTCCTGCTCTTCCAGCACGGCCTTGGCGACGTCGCGGAACGAGATCACGCCGATCAGCTTGCCGTCCTGCACCACCGGCAGGTAGCGCGCGCCGGTGTCGATCATGGTGCGGCGCAGATCGTTCACCGCCATCTCGGGCGTGGCGGTGACCGGGTTGCGCACCATGATCTCCGACACCTTGACGTCGCCGAGCGAGCCCTGCCGAGTGGCGAGCGCCCGCAGCAGCTCGTGGAAGGTGAGGATGCCGACCATGCGGCCCTGGTCCAGCACCACCAGCGAGCCGAGGTTCTCCTTCGCCATGGTGGTCACCGCGTCGACCGCGCGGCCCGCGGGCTCGATGCTGAGCAACCGGTTCCCTTTGACGCGCAGGATCTCTTTGACTTGCATGGCGCGGCTCCTCGCGGGCAATCCCGGGTCAAGTCTAGTCCAAACCGGCTACGATGTGTCGGCGTGGACTCCGCGGAAAAAGTGGCGCTCATCACCGGCGGCGCGCAGGGCATCGGCCGCGGCATCGCGCTCGCCCTCGCCGGCCTGGGCTGGCAGGTCGCCATTGCCGACCTGCGCCGCGCAACCGATTTCTTCTTCGTCCGCACCGACGTATCGCGCGAGGCGGCGGCGCGCGCCTGCGTGCGCGCCGTGGTGAAACGCTTCGGCCGGCTCGACGCGCTGGTGAACAACGCCGGCATCGCCAACCCCCACACCGGCCCGATGGACAAGCTCGAGCTGCGCGAGTGGAACCGCCGCATCGGCACCAACCTCACCGGGCCGTTCCTGATGGCGAAGCACGCGGCGCCGCACCTCCGCCGGGCGCGCGGCGCGTTGGTCAACATCGCTTCCACGCGTGCCCTGCAATCCGAGCCCGACAGCGAGGCTTACGCGGCGGCAAAGGGCGGGCTGGTTTCGCTGACCCACGCCCTCGCGATGAGCCTGGGGCCCGAGGTCCGCGTCAATTGCGTGAGCCCGGGCTGGATCGCGCACTCGCCGGTGCGCAGGAAGGACCATGCACAGCACCCGGTCGGCCGCGTCGGCCGCGACCAGGACATCGCCGACTTCGTCGCCTATCTACTGTCGGATGCCGCCCGCTTCATCACCGCGCAGAATTTCGTCATCGATGGCGGCATGACAAAGAAGATGATCTACGTCTGAGAAAAGGGGTCAGGACCCTTTTCTCACTTCGGGCAGGGACGGAACTCGCAATTCTTCTCGGCATCCCGGCCGACATAGCTGCCGTCAGGGCAGGATTTCGCCTCCATGGTGCAAGCGACCTGGTCGCGCGGCGGGCTCCCGCAACCAGCGGCGAGCAACGCGAGACTCAATACCGTGTGCCGAAAAACGTGGTCTGTCCCTGTTTTCAGCGTGGTTTTCAGCGGACCAGGATGGTCGCGAGTCCCAGCAGCATGCCCATGCTCACCACGTCGGTCGCGGTGGTGAGGAAGATGCTGGAGGCCGTCGCCGGGTCGAAACCGAAGCGCTTGAGCGTGAGCGGGATGATCGCGCCGGAGATGCCGCTCGCCATGCACGAAGCGATCATCGCCAGGAACACGACGAAGGCGAGCATCGCCGGCTGATCCTGGCTCTGCCCGCTGGCGGTGATGTACATGCCGACCGCCGCGGCGACGCCGACGCCGATGCCGTTCAGGCAGCCGACCCAGGTTTCCTTCATCACCAGCGGCCGCTCGCTGCCGGGCTTGAGCTCGCCGAGGGTCATGCCGCGCAGCGTCACGGCGAGCGCCTGGCAGCCGGTGTTGCCCGATTGGCCGGCCAGCACGGGCAGGAACAGCGCGAGGATCACCAGCCGGTCGAGCGTGTCCTGGAACATGCCGACCACCGCGGCGGCGAGGAAGGCGGTCAGCAGGTTGAGCTGCAGCCACGGGTGGCGCAGCTTCAGGCTGTGCACCCAGTGCGTCGCCAGGCGTTCTTCCTTCTCGACGCCGACCATGCTGCCGGCCTGCAGCGTGATCTCGATCGCCTGCGCCTCGAACATGGTCTGGCCGCGCACCAATCCGACCAGGCGCTGCCCGGCGTCGAGCACCGGATACACCGGATAGTGCCGGTCGAGCACGAGGCGCATCGCGTCCTTGGCCGGCATGGCGGCGCGCAGCGCGAAGGCGCCGCGCAGCATGACCTCCTCGAGGCTGCGGCCGCGCTCGCTGAACAGCAGGTCGCGCATGGTGACGATGCCGAGCATGCGGCCGTCGTCATCGACCACGTAGACGTAAGTGATGAGCGCGCGCGTCACCAGCTCGCGCAGCTCCTCGATGGTCTGGCCCACCGTGTGCTGCGGATCGAATGCCGCGACCACCGGCTCCATCATGCGGCCGACGGTCTCGCGGTCGTAGAGGCCGTTGCGCTGCCACTGGCGCGCCACGTCGGACGGCGCCGCCGAGATCGCGCGCTCGCGCGCGTCGTTCGGCAGCTCCTCGAGCACGTCCTGGGCGAACGCGGGGCTGAGGTGCATGAGCTCGCGCACCAGATCCTCGGCCGGCAGGTTGACGAGCTTGGCGGCCGCCGCGGGGGCGTTGCGCGCCTTGAACTCGTCGGTGAGGTCCAGCGTGGTGCTGGCGTTTTCCATCCCCGTTTCCCCCTTCTTGTTTCCCCTTCTTGTTTTCCCCTACAGCCCCGCGGCTTCGGCCACCAGTCTTCTCAGCTCGCTGTACAGCCGCGTGCGCACTTTACCGTAGGCCGGTCGCTTGATCACATTGCGAATCTCGTAGGGATCGGCGTGCAGGTCGTAGAGCTCGTCCACGCCTTCCTTGTGCACCCAGTGGATCAGCTTGGCGCGCTCGGTGCGCACCGCCTTGTAGCTCATGCCGACGATCCACGGCCAGGCCGACTCGTTGTAGTACTCGACCAGGAAGGATTTGCGCCACGCCGGGCGACCGCCGCGCAGAAGGGGCTTGAATGATCGACCCTGGATCTGCGCGCCCGGCTTGCCACCGGCAAGATCGATCAAGGTGGGCGCGATGTCGATCGCGAGCACCATCTCCTTGCGCTGCGTGCCCGGCTTGATCAGCTTCGGATAGCGCGCGAAGAACGCGGTGCGAATGCCCTCCTCGTAGGCAAAGCGGCGCTCGGCGCCCAGGCCGTGCTCGCCGAAGAAAAAGCCGTTGTCGCCGAGGAAGAGGATGAAGGTCTTTTCCAGGATGCGCTTCTGTTCGAGCTCATGCAGAAGCATGCCGACGCCCTCATCCACCGAGGCCATCATCGCCGCGCGGCGGCGGATCTCCTCCTGCGTGCCGGTGTGCAATCCCTCGAGGAATGGGCGGCTTTCCGGTTTCGCGCGCAGGTCGAACACGTCCTTCCACGCCGGCTTTTGCTGCAGCACTTTCTCGATCGGCAGCACGTTCGGGCGCGCCGGGTAGACGCAATCCCGGTAAAGATTCTCGTGGCGCTCGGGCAGCATATAGCCGCGCATGCTCGCGAGATCGATGGTGCCGTCCTGCTTCTGCTGCACGTCGGGATGCACCGCCTTATGGGCGAGAAAAAGGGCGAACGGCTTGTCGCGCTGGCGCGCGACGTACTCCACCGCGCGCTCGTTGAGCAGGTCGGTGACGTAGCCTTCCACACGCGCTTCTTTTCCATTTTCGAATAGAACTGGGTCGGCGAGCAGCCCCTGCCCCCGGAAGCTCACCCAGTGGTCGTAGCCCGGACGCGGCCCGGCGTCGTTGCCCATGTGCCATTTGCCGATGTGCGCCGTCTCGTAGCCGAGGCGCTGGAGCGCCAGGTGGTAGTTCGCGAGCCGGTGGCTCATCGCCTCGCGCCCGACGTTGTCGATGATGCCGTGGCGCGAAGCGTACTGGCCGGTGAGGATCGACGCGCGGTTCGGCGAGCACAGCGGCGTAGTGTGGAAGGCGTTGGCGAACATCGCGCCCTCGTGCGCCAGGCGGTCAATGTGCGGCGACTTCATGTAAGGATGTCCCGACGCGGCGGTCTCGTCGAAACGCAGGTCGTCGATCAGAATCACCAGCAGGTTGGGCTTCACGGCGTGTTTTCCCCCACAGACAACGGCCATTTTCTCATGGCACAATGCTCCACATGACGCCCCCGCGCGCCATCACCATCCGCCCCGCCGAGCCGCGCGACGCGCAGGCCATCGCCGCGATGTCGCGCGACTTCATCGAGTCGGGCCTGGGCTGGAAATACGACGCGGCGCGCGTGCTGCGCGCCATGCGCGACCGGGAGACCCTGGCGGTGGTCGCATGTGAAGGGGCAAAGACAAATACTACGAAAGGCGCAGTTGCGGGCTTCGCCATCATGGAGTTCGGCGACGAGCGCGCGCACCTCGTGCTGCTCGCCGTGCGCCCGTCGCACCGCCGCCTCGGCATCGGCCAGCGGCTGCTCGACTGGCTGCTCGAGTCGGCGCGCGTCGCCGGCATGGCGAGCATCCACCTCGAGCTGCGCGCCGGCAACGACGCCGCGCGCCGCTTCTACCGCGCGATGGGCTTCTACGAGACGGTGCTGGTGCCCGGCTACTACCGCAGCGGCGAAGGCCGCAAGGAAGGCGCCCTGCGCATGCTGCGCGTGCTCAGGAATCCGGGACCGGTGCCGTACACCTGGCGTCCGCCAAAGACCGAAGACACCTAAGGCACGATGGCAAATCCGAAGCGAAGCTGGGATTTGCGCCGCACGTTGTACTCCAGGATCGACTCGCCGTAGCCCGCGAAGAACTGCACGTGCAGGTACGTGCTTACCGGGCCGAACTTGACGTCGCGGATGCGCCGTGAAGCGTCGAGCAGGAAGCTGCCCTTCCCCGCGGTGCCGTAGCGCACCACGGTCGTCGCGACCCAGGTGCCGGCGGGAGAATCGTAGCGCGCGCGCCAGTCGACGTAGCCGCGGTAGTCGTCGATGTCGGGGTTCTCGTCCTTTTCGAGATACGTGTAGATCTTCGGCGTGAAGGCGAAGCTGCCGATCTGGGAAAGCTTCCAGCGCCATTCCGGGCGCACGAATGCGGTGTTGATGGAGCGCGAAGTTTCGCCTTGCCCGCCGTTCGACTCGTGCTCGATGCCGACGCGCGCACCGTCGAAGAGCCCGCGTACGCGCTCGTCGGTCCGCTCCCACCTCCAGAAAAGCGACGGCTGCCAGCTGGTGTCGCGGAAGGCCTTGGATTCCGACTCCAGGTCCCAGAGCGAATTCTGCGTATAGCCAAAATAGATTCCGGAGAGCCAGGGCCGCTCCTGGCCGTATCCGGCGTCGAAGTCGAACAGCCGGTATTTGAAGGAGAGCTGGAAGCGCGCCGAGGCTCCGCCGCGCGTGCCCACCACGAAGTACATGGGGTCGTTTTCCGACAGCGGCGGCTCGCGCTCGCCCGCGGCGACTCCGGTGAGCGCCTGGACCGCGTCGCTGCGCCGGCTCACCACGATCAACAGCACGTTGGACGGATGATCGCCGAGCTGCATGCTCACCGGTCCGCTGGCGGAAATCGGCATGAGCGCGGCGTACGTCCGCCGGCCCTCAACCGCCGGTCCGGTGGCCTTGAGCGTGAGCGTGATCTCGGCCACATCTACCTTCATGCGCGCCTCGAGCTCCTGCGGCAGCGTTTGACCGGGCGGCGCGATCACCGTGAGCTCGAACGGCGCCCCCGCTTCCGCGCGCGAGACCTTCGAGACGATCGCCCAGTCCTGCGCCAGCGCCGCGTACGCGTGGACTGCCAGGCCGAGCGCGAGGATGACGCGCGTCACGGCGCGCTCCAGTCCTGCGCCTCGGCGAAGCGCGCGATGAGAAAGTCGACGAAGCGCCGCACCTTGGCGGAAAGGTGCTTGCGGCTCGGATAGACGGCGTAGATCGGCACCGGTGGCGGCGTAAATTCCTGCAGCAGGGGGACCAGGCGCCCTGCCCGCACATCGGGCCCGACGATGAAAGCCGGCTCGAACACAATGCCGGCCCCGCGCACGGCGGCCTCGGCCAGGAGGTCGCCGTTGTTCGAGTGCAGGGTGCCGGCCACCCGCACCGCGCGCTCGCGCCCCGCGGTATCGCGGAAGCGCCACACATTGCGCGGCGTGACGTACTCGTACGTGAAGCAATTGTGGCCGGCGAGATCCTCGGGCGTCTTGGGCGCCGGATGCGCCGAAAGGTACTGCGGCGAAGCGCACGGCACGAGGCGGGTTTCGCCGAGCTTGCGCGCCACCAGGTTTCCCGACCCGGAAGTACCGATGCGCACGCCGAGGTCGAAGCCTTCCTCCACCAGGTCGACGACGCGGTCGGAAAGCGAGACGTCGAAGCGCACCTCGGCATGCTGGGCGAGGAACTCGGCGATTGCCGGGGCGAGGTGGCGCACACCGAAGTTCACCGACGTCGTCAGCCGGATCGTGCCGCGCGGCACCACCGCGGCGCGGCCGGCCTCCTGCTCGGCCTCTTCGAGGTCGGAAAGGAGCTGGACCGAGCGCTCGTAAAACGCCTGGCCGCTTTCCGTCAGGGACACCCGGCGCGTGGTGCGATTCAGCAGCCGGGTCTGCAGGTGCGCCTCGAGGTCCGCTACGTGCCGCGAAGCTGCCGAGGTGGAAAGCCCGAGGCGCTCGGCGGCCTTGGCAAAGCTCCCGGATTCAACCACTTGGGCGAAAACCTGGATTGCTTCGAGCCTGTCCATTATCCCAATATCCGGGACTATTTATTGATATCAGCCTACTTTATCCCAGATTCAGGCGCATCCATACTCGCGGCATGAAAAACGTTCTGCGCATCCACCGCCAGCCCGAGGGGCACTGGGTCGGCGACGGCTTTCCGGTTCACACCGTGCTCGATTACCAACGCCACCCCGAGCTTTCCCCGTTCCTGCTGCTCGACCACGCCGGCCCGGCGGATTTCGCGCCGGCCGAAAAGCCGCGCGGCGTCGGCTGGCATCCGCATCGCGGCTTCGAGACCGTGACGCTGGTGCTCGAAGGCGAGGTCGACCACGAGGACACCGCCGGCAACGGCGGCCGCATCGGCCAGGGCGAAGTGCAATGGATGACCGCCGGCGCCGGTCTGCTGCACAAAGAGATGCACAGCCCGGAGTTCACGCGCCGCGGCGGCAAGTTCCACGCGCTGCAGCTGTGGGTGAACCTGCCCGCGAAGACGAAGATGACCTCGCCTCGCTATCAGACGCTGACGGCTTCGAGCATCCCGGTGGTCGACGGCGTGCGCGTCCTCGCGGGCGAATACCGCGGCGCCAAAGGCCCGGCGCAGACCTTCACCACGGTCAACCTGTTCGACGCGCGCCTGCGCGCCGGGCAGAAGCTGAGCCTGGACCTGCGTGACGGGTTCAGCGCCGGCCTGTACGTCGTCAGCGGCCGGATCGAGGTGAACGGCCAGGCCGCGAATGAAACCGAGCTCGTCGTGCTCGACCGCGAAGGCAACGACGTGGAGCTCAAGGCGACCACCGACGCCATCGTGTTCGTCATGAACGGCGCGCCGATCGACGAGCCGGTGGTCGGCTACGGGCCCTTCGTCATGAACACGACGCGCGAGATCCAGCAGGCGTATGCCGACTTCCACGCCGGCCGCCTGGGAACGATTCCAGCCAAGGAGAAAGTATCGTGATCGACCACCGCACCGCCCCCTACGCCGCGCTCGTCCTGCGCGTGACGCTCGGCGTCATGTTCATCGCGCATTCGCTCGTCCTGAAGCACTTCACGTATACGCTGCCGGGCACCGCGCAGTTCTTCGAATCGATCGGCCTGCCCGGTGCGCTCGCCTACCTGACGTTCTGGGCCGAGCTGCTCGGCGGCATCGCGCTCGTCGCCGGATTCGCGACACGCTGGGTCGCCCTCGCGCTGATTCCGATCCTGATCGGCGCGACCTGGGTGCACATCGGCAACGGCTGGGTGTTCAGCGCCGCCAACGGCGGCTGGGAGTATCCTGTGTTCCTGATCGCCGTCTCGCTGGTGCAGTCCTTGCTCGGCGATGGCGCCTACGCATTTTCCAAGGTCTTCAATCCCCGCAAACCGCAAGGAGCTTACGCATGAGAATCTATTATTCCCCCGGCGCCTGCTCGCTGTCGCCGCACATCGTCGCCCGCGAGCTCGGCCTGTCCTTCGACCTGAAGAAGGTCAACACCAAGGACAAGACCATCGAAGGCGGCGGCGACTACTGGAAAGTGAATCCGCGCGGCTACGTGCCGGCGCTCGAGCTCGACAACGGCCAGATCCTGACCGAAGGCCCGGCGATCGTGCAGTACCTCGCCGACCAGAAGCCCGAGAGCGGCCTCGCGCCGAAGAACGGCAGCATCGAGCGCTATCGCCTGCAGGAGTGGCTCAACTTCCTCACCTCCGAGATCCACAAGCAGTTCTCGCCGCTGTTCAAGCCGAACACGCCCGAGGACTACAAGCCGATCGTGAAGGAAAACCTCGCCGCACGCTTCGACTGGCTCGACAAGCAGCTCGCCGGCAAGGATTACCTCACGGGCAAGCAATTCACCGTGGCCGACGCGTACCTCTTCGTGCTGCTCGGCTGGACCCGGCCGACGCAGATCGACCTCGCGCGCTGGCCCAATCTCGCCGCGTTCCACAAGCGCGTCGGCGCGCGTCCGAAAGTCCAGGAGGCGCTGCAGGCCGAAGGTCTGCTGAAAAAGGCAGCCTAATTTTGCTTCCTGCCGTATTCATCTCCCACGGCTCGCCGATGCACGCCCTCCAGCCCGGACCGGCTGGAGAGGCGTGGAAGGCGCTCGCCCGGCGGTTGCCGAAGCCGCGCGCCATCCTGATCTCGTCGGCGCACTGGGAGACCAACCTGCCGATGCTGACCGGCTCCGACAAGCCGGAGACGATCCACGACTTCTACAACTTCCCCGAGCCGCTCTACAAGCTGCGCTACCCGGCGCCCGGCGCGCCGGAGGTGGCGAAGCGCGCGCAGTCGCTCCTCAAGGGCGCGGGCTTCACCGCCGCCATCGACGGCTGCCGCGGCCTCGACCACGGCGCCTGGTCGCCGCTGCTCTATATGTATCCGGACGCGGACATCCCGGTGGTGCAGATTTCGGTGCAGCCCGAGCTCGGGCCGCGGCATCACGTAGCCCTTGGAACTTCACTCAGAAAACTTTCTGAGGAAGGCGTGCTGATCATCGGCTCCGGCCACCTGACCCACAACCTGCGCGACTGGGCGCGAGGCCAAGGCGCGCCGGCACCCTACGCGCGCGAGTTCCAGGCCTGGGTGTTCGACAAGCTGAAGGCAAGAGACTGGGAGACCCTGGTCGACTATCGCTCGCGTTCGCCGCACGGGGTGCGCGCGCATCCGACCGACGAGCATTTCCTGCCGCTTTTCTTCGCGCTCGGCGCTGCGTCCGAGAAGGCCAGGCCCGAGCGCGTGTACGCCGCCATCGATAGCGGCGTGCTGGCGATGGACGCGTACCTCTTCGCCTAGCGCTACCATTGACGCCGTGCCCGGCGTTTCCTTCCTGCTGCCGATCCAATTCGATCTGGCGGCGGTATTCCTGTTCGCGCTGACCGGGGTCTGGGCCGCCACCAAGCGCGGCTACGATATCGTTGGCGCCTTCACTCTCGCCTTCGTCACCGGCGTGGGCGGCGGCCTGTTACGCGACGGCATCTTCCTGCAGGAGGTGCCAGTGGTGATCCGCGACGGACGCTTCATCTGGGCGGTGCTCGCCGCCCTGGTGGTCGGCGGGCTGGCGCAGCGCCTCGCCGATCGTTTCCAGCTGCTCATCGCCTACGTCGACGCGGCGGCCATCGGCGTCTACGCCGTGTATGGCGCGAACAAGTCGCTGGTCGGCGGCGCGTCGCCGGAGGCGGCGGTGCTGGTGGGACTGTGCAACGCGGTCGGCGGCGGTTTGCTGCGCGACGTGCTGGTGCGCGAGGAGCCGTTGCTGCTCAAGCCGGGCCAGCTCTATGTTCTCGCCACCCTGGTGGGGTGCTCCAGCTTCGTGCTGGCAAGCCACCACTACGGCATGGATGTCGAGCTCGCGGCGTACGCCGCCATCGCGCTCACCCTGCTGCTGCGGGTGCTCGCCATCCGCTTCAACTGGCGGACGTCCGCCTTCGGCTGGCGCGCGCGGCGCTAGCTTTAGCCGCCCAGCGCGCGGAACAGGTCCGCGACTGCGAAACGGTAAGCGCGCAGCGCGTCGACGCGCGCGACCTGCGCTTGCAGCAGGCCGCGCTCGGCGTCGATCACGTCGAGCTGGCTCGCGACGCCGTTCTGGTAGCGCAGCCGCGCGAGGCGCAGGGTCTCGGCGAGCGCCCGCTCGCGCGCCGATTCGGCCTCGTAGCTCTCCCGCGCGCGCCCCTGGGCGACGAGCGCGGTGCGCACTTCGCCGAAGGCGCTGCGGATCGCCTGCTCGTATTGCGTGAGCGCGGCGCGCTCGCGCGCGTCGGCCGCCTCGCGCCGCGCCTGCAGGCGGCCGCCCTGGAAGATGGGCTGCGTAAGGCCCGCGGCGATCTGCCAGGTGGCGGCCTGGCCGCCGGAGAACAGGTTGGCGAGCGCCGCGCTTTCGCTGCCGAGGAACGCGGTCAGGCTGATCGAGGGGAAGAAATCCGCGCGCGCCTGCGCAACGCGCGCGTTGGCGGAAGCGAGCGCGCGCTCGGCCTCCACCAGGTCGGGACGGCGCAGCAGCAGCTCGGAAGGCATGCCGGCAGGCAGCACCGGCGCGCCGGGCGTTTCCTCGAACACGGCCTTGATCGCCACCCCATCCTGGAACACGCTGCGCGGCGAGCGCCCGAGCAGCACGGCGAGCGCCACTTCTTCGCGCTCGCGCTCGCGCTCGAGCGGCGGCAGCTGCGCGCGCACCACCGCATTCTCGGCCTCGAGCTGGCGCAGCTCGAACTCCGAGATCACGCCGCCCTGCAGGCGCTTCCTCTGCAACGCGAGCGCCTCCTCCCGCAGGGCAACGGTTTTTCTTGTCAAAAACACCTGTTCGTCGAGCGCACGCAACGCGAAGTACGACTTGGCGGCCTGGGCGGCGAGCGCGAGGCGCACGGCCTCGCGCGACGCTTCGCTCGCCTCGAGCTCGTGCCGCGCCGCGGCCGAGTTCGCGCGCAGGCGGCCGAAGAGATCGAGCTCGTACGACACGTTGAGGACCGCGCGATGATTGCTGTACTCGCGGGGAATGCCCGGAAACGAGGTCGCGGTGCGCGTCGAGACCTGCTGGCGGCTGACGCCGGCCTGGGCGTCGATACCCGGCCAGAAGAACGAGTTCGCCTCGCCGAGCAGCGCGCGCGCTTCATCCACGCGCGCCGCGGCGATGAGCAGGTCGGCGTTGCCCTTGAGGGCCTCGTCCACCACCTTCTCCAGCTCCGCGTCCTGGTAGATGCGCCACCAGCGGCCGTCCTCGGCGAAGCGCGGCGCGGTCTGCTTCCACTGCGCGGGTAGCTCAATCTCCGGCCGGTCGTATTTCGGCTGGTTGATACACCCCGCCAACCCCAGCAACAGGAGAAGGCAAAGCCGTTTCATTCGTCCCCCGCCCCGTGCGGTGCGTGGTGCGGCGTGGGCACGCCGCGATGGTGCACGTTGCGCGCGGTCTCGGCCTCGCGCTTGATCTCGTCGCTCGAGCGCTTCTCGGTGAGGTGGCGGTCGGTGAGCAGCTTGAAGAAGGTCGGCACGAAGAAAATGGCGAGGAACGTGGCCGCCAGCATGCCGCCCATCACGCCGGTGCCCGCCGAGATGCGCGCGCCCGCGCCGGCGCCGCTCGAGAACGCGAGCGGCAGCACGCCGAGGATGAAGGCGAGCGAGGTCATCAGGATCGGGCGGAAGCGCAGGCGCGCCGCCTCGACCGCGGCGGCGGAGGCGGACAGGCCCTCCTCGTACTTGAGCACCGCGTACTCGACGATCAGGATCGCGTTCTTGGCCGCCAGGCCCAGAAGCGTGACCAGGCCGATCTGGAAGTAGACGTCGTTCGTCAATCCTCTCAGCCAGACCGCCGCCAGCGCGCCGAACGTGCCGAACGGCAGCGCGAGCAGCACCGAGAGCGGCAGCGACCACTTCTCGTACTGCGCGGCGAGGATCAGGAACACCATCAGCGCGCCAAGCGCGAGCACCAGCACCGAAGTGCCGCCCGACTTCTTCTCCTGGTACGAAGCGCCGCTCCAGTCGAGGCTGAACTCCGGCGGCAGCACTTCGCGCGCGATGCGCTCCACCTCGGCGATCGCGTCGCCCGAGCTCACCCCGGGCTTGCCGCCGCCCAGCACCTGCACCGCCGGCAGGTTGTTGAAGCGCGTCATGGTGCCCGGGCCGCTGGTGTACTCGATGCGCGCGAGCGAGCGCAGCGGGATCATGTCGCCCTTCGTACTTCTCACGTATACCGAGCCGGCATCCTCGGGCCGCCCGCGCTGTTCCGGCTCGGCCGACATCAGCACCTGCCAGGTGCGGCCGTACTTGTTGAAGTCGTTGACGTAGTAGCTGCCCAGCGTGGCGGCGAGCGTACTGAAGATGTCGTCCAGCGGCACGCCCAGCGACTTGGCCTTCTCGCGGTCGACGTCGACGTAGAGCTGCGGCACGTTCGCGCGCCAGAAGGTGTTCACCATGCCGAGCTTCGGGCTTTGCGAGGCGGCGCCGATGAACTGCTGCGTCACCTCATAAAGGCGTTTGGGCCCGCCCTCGCCGCGGTTCTGGATGTAGAACTCGAAGCCGCCCGCGGTGCCGAGGCCGAAGATCGCCGGCGGCGGGAAGGCGATCGCCAGGCCTTCCTTCAGGTGGCCGGTCTTGCCGTAGAACTCGCCCACCAGCGCGCCCACCGGCATCGGTCGCTCGTCCCAGTGCTTCTGCGTGACGAAGATGGTGGCGGCGTTCTCGCGGAACACGAAGCCGCCGGCAAAATCGAAGCCGGTGAACGCCATCACGTGCTCGTTGAACGGGTTCGAGCGGATCGCGGCGGTCACTTCCTCCACCATCCGGTCGGTGCGCTGCAGCGACGCGCCGTCGGGCAGGATCACCGGCGCGAAATACCAGCCCTGGTCCTCGTCGGGCACCAGCGAGCCGGGCGTGATTTGCCAGAGGTAGCCGGTGAGCGCCACCATGCCGGCGAAAAGCAGCAGCGCCACGCCGCCGCGGCGGATCATCCAGGCGACGCCCGATTCATAGCGGTCGGTGACGCGCGCGAAGCCGCGGTTGAACCAGCCGAACACACGATTCTGTGAATGTTCTTTTTTCTTCAAAACAATGGCACAGAGCGCGGGCGTGAGCGTCAGCGCCACCAAGCCGGAGATCACCACCGCGATCGAGATGGTGACCGCGAACTGGCGGTAGAGCTCGCCGGTCAGGCCGCCGAGGAAGGCGATCGGAATGAACACCGCGCACAGCACCAGCACGATGGCGATGATCGGGCTGGTCACCTCGCGCATCGCCTTGACCGCGGCGTCGCGCGGCTCGAGCTGCTCCTCGTGCATGATGCGCTCGACGTTCTCCAGCACCACGATGGCGTCGTCCACCACGATGCCGATGGCGAGCACCATGCCGAACAGCGTCAGCGTGTTGATCGAGTAGCCGAGCAGGAACAGACCCGCGAAGGTGCCGATCAGCGACACCGGCACCGCGGCGAACGGGATCAGCGTCGCGCGCCAGCTTTGGAGGAATATGAACACCACCAGGAACACCAGGAGCATCGCCTCGAGCAGCGTGATCACCACCTCGCGGATCGACACCTCGACGAACATGGTGGTGTCGAACGGAATGGCGTAGGTGAAGCCCTGCGGAAAGCGGCCCTCGAGCTCCTTCAGCCGCGTGCGCACCGCCTCGCCGACCTCCAGCTGGTTGGCGCCCGGCTGCAGGAAGATGCCCATCAGCGTCGCCGGGCGGCCGTTGTACTTGCCGGAGAAGCTGTAGTCCTTGGCGGCGAGCTCGACGCGCGCCACGTCCTTCAGGCGCAGGAGCGAGCCGTCGCCGTTGGCGCGCAGGATGATGTTCTCGAACTCGGCCGGCTCCGACAGGCGCCCCTTGGTGGTGACGCTGTACACCAGCTCCTGCTGGCCCTTGGTCGGCGACTCGCCCACCTTGCCGGCGGCGAACTGCGCGTTCTGCTCGTTGAGCGCGCGGATCACGTCGCCGGGCGCGAGGCGCAACTGCGCGAGGCGATCGGGCTTGAGCCAGATGCGCATCGCGTAGTCCTTGGCACCGAAGATCTGCACCAGGGTGGTGCCCGGCACGCGCTTGATCTCGTCCAGGATGTTGAGCGTGACGAAATTCGAGATGAACACGTCGTCGTGCCGGGCGTCGGGCGAGTAGAAGGCGAGCACCTGCAGGAACGCGGAGGAGCCCTTCTCCACCGTGAGGCCCTGGCGGCGCACTTCGAGCGGCAGGCGCGGCTCGACCTGCTTGGCGCGGTTGTTGACGTTGAGCGTCGCCTTGTCGATGTCGGTGCCGATGTTGAACGTGACCTGGATCTGCACCATGCCGTTGGCCGACGAGGTCGAGTTCATGTACTGCATGTCCTCGACGCCGTTGATCGCGTTCTCGAGCGGCGCGGCCACCGTGGACTCGAGCACCGGCGCCGACGCGCCCGGATAGATCGCGGTCACCGTCACCACCGGCGGCGAGATCTCCGGATACTGCGCGATCGGCAGCACGCGCATCGCCGCCAGGCCCGCGAGGATGATGAAGATGGAAAGCACGGCCGCGAAGATCGGCCGGTCGATGAAGAAGCTCGAGAGCATGGCTTACTTCTTGGCTTGCTTCTCGACCGGCGGCTTGGCGGGCTTTTCCGCGACCTGCTTTTCAGCCGGTTTCTCGGCTACCTTTACCGGCGCCCCCGGGCCGATCTTCATCACGCCGTCGACGATCACCTGCTCGCCGCCCTGCAGGCCGTCGGTCACCAGCCACTGGTCGCCGGTCCAGGCGCCAACCTGCACCGGCCGCGGCTGCGCGGTGGCTTTCTCGTCGACCACGTAGACGAACTTGCCTTGCGGCCCTTCCAGCACCGCGCGCTGCGGCACGGTGACCGCGTTCGGGCGTACTGCGCCCTTGAGGATCACGCGCACGAACTGCCCGGGGCGCAGCAAGCCCTTGGGGTTCGGCACCTCGGCGCGCGCCTCCGTCGTGCTGGTCTGCGGGGACACGCGCACGTCGGAGAACTCGAGCTTGCCCTTGTGCGGATGCAGGCTGCCGTCGGCAAGGCGCAGCTCCACCTCGAACTGGCGCGGCATCTGCAGGCGCCCGGCCTGCACTTCCTTCTGCAATTGCGCCGTCTCGTTGTCGGAGATGCCGAAATTCACCCAGATCGGGTCGACCTGCACCACGCTGGTGAGCAGCACGTTCGGCCCGGAAACCAGCGTGCCTTCGGAAGGCAGCGCACGCGAGGTCACGCCCGACACCGGCGCCTCGACGCGCGTGTAGGCCAGATTGAGCCTCGCTTCGGTGAGCGCGTGCCTGCGCCGCCTTCAGGTCGGCCTCGCCGATCGCTTCGGCCGAAACCGCATCGTCGTAATCCTTCTGGCTCACCGCCTTCTCGGCATAAAGAGGCTTCAGACGCGCGGCGTTGCGCCTGGCCTGCTCGACGCGCGCTGCGGCGCGCGGCGACGTCGGCCACCGCGCGCTCCAGCGCGGCCTCGAACGGCTTGGGGTCGATGGTGAAGAGCGACTGGCCTTTCTTGACCGGCTCGCCTTCCTTGAAGTTGCGCGCGAGCAGGATGCCGGTCACGCGCGCGCGCACTTCGACTTCGCGCGAGCCCGCGGTCTGGCCGGTGTATTCCCAGGTCACGGGCAGCGAGCGCTGTTCGACGGTGACGACGTTGACCTCGGAGGGCGGCATGCCGCCCATCGGGCCGTGGCCCTTGCCGCCTTTCTCGTTGCCATTCGAAGGACTGCACGCCGCCAAGAAGGGAACGATCAGAATCAGGACTATCGGAATCAAAGGCAACTGTTTGAAACGCATGAGAACGCTCGGATTCTGAACAGGCCGGAAGGGCGGCAATTTTACCGCTCGCCGCCTTGCGGTATGTTGCAGTTGTAATGCTTCTCGCACAGCTGCAGGCGCTCGGCGTGCGCCGTGGCGACGTCCTTCTGGTGCACAGCGCGCTCTCCAAGGTAGGTTCCAGCGCGCAGAATCTCATCGAGGCGCTCCTCACGGCAGTCGGTCCGGCGGGGACGCTCGTCATGCCGAGCATGGCCGACGATGACGATGTGCCGTTCGACCGCGCGCACAGCAACTGCCGTGCGGTCGGCCTCGTCGCCGACACCTTCTGGCGCATGCCGGGCGTCCTGCGCAGCGACAGCCCGCACGCCTTTGCCGCGCACGGCCCGCTCGCCGCGCGCATCACCGCGCCGCATCCGGTCGACGTCCCGCATGGCCTCGACAGTCCCCCGGGACGGGTTTATCAACTGAACGGATCGGTCCTGTTGCTCGGCGTCGGCCACGACGCCAACACCACGATCCACGTGGCGGAGAACATCGCCGGCGTGCGCTACCGGCAGCCGAAGTACGCCACCGTGCTGGAGCATGGCCGCCCGAAGCGCTTTGAATACGGCGAGACCGACCATTGCTGCGAGCGGTTCGCTTTCCTGGATACCTGGTTAGGAGAGAAACAACGGCTGGGCCAGATTGGCGGCGCACAAGCCCGATTAGCCCAATCCCGCGACATCGTGGAAGCAGCGCTGGCCCGGCTGCGCGAGGACGAAACCGTGTTCCTCCACGCCGCCGGGACCTGCGCCGAGTGCGACGCGGCGCGCGCTGGAATGCCCTGAAGGGACGCGGAACTACTGGATCGCGGTGCGGAAGCTGGCCGGCTGCTCGTGCGCGATCGCACGCCCGGCCGCGCCCTGCAGGCTAAGGGCGCTCATGCTCACTTCGGCGGTGGTGCCGGCCTTGAGCGGCCGGAAGGTCACCACCACCAGCTCGGCATCGGCGCCCGGCGCCGGCGCCGCGGCGCTCGCGCCGACGAAGATCGCGCCGTCGGGGCTCACGCGAAAGGCGAAGGTTCCCTCGCCGACGAACGCGCCCGGCTTCACCGCGAGCGCCTCGAGCACGGCCGGCGCGTAGCGCAGCTGCAGCGGTGCCGCACTCAACGGCTGCGCCGTGCTCACGCGCAGGGCGACGTCGAACGCCGCTCCGGCACGCACCTGCTTCGGCCCGTCCCAGCGCAATTGCGCCGGCTTGCCGTCGGACGCCGCGACGGGAGCACGCGCCGGCGCCGCGATGGCTGGCGGCGGCGGGTCCACATCCAGCACCGAGCTCACCGCGACCCGCTCGGACGTACCGAGCGGCAGATAGACCAGCTCGATGCCGTCGGCCTTCGCCGCCACCACGCGGTAGGTGTCGTCGAGCACGTCGCCGGGCCTAATCGGGATGATCAGCTCGCCTTTGGAAACCAGGAATTCCTCTTCCGCGCCTTTGCGCACGCGCCCGGCAAAGCGATACGGAAGCGGCGGCGCAACTGCGACCACGGGAGCCGGGGCCGCGGCGACCACGGGCTTCGGCGGCGGAGGTGCCGGCGGCGCGCCAAACAGCTCGCCGCTCGCCTTACCCAAGCTGCGCTTTTCCGGCACCACGAGCACCGGCGCTGCGTCGGCGCGCACGGCGCCCGCCGGCGCCTGCGCCTCGCTTACCGCCCCCTTCGCGCTCTCGCGCGCAGGCTCGTACGCGACCATCGCGACGACCGCGATGACCGCACCGACCAGCAGCAGCTTGCGCAGTTGCGCTTTCATCATCCCATTCTACGCCCGGGGCTCATGACGCGCGCTACCTCGGCCTAGCGGAACAGGTCCTGTGACACGCCCGCCTTGCCGAAGATGAAGTCGCGCGATTCCTCGAGCTGGCCGCGCAGGTGCCGCAGGTTGACGTCCAGCAGCTTGCCTTTCCACTTGCGCACCTTGCCGGCGACCATCACCGTCTCGACGTTGGTGCGCTCCATCAGGGAGACGACCGCGCCCGGCACGTTGTTGAGCGGCGCGACGTTGATCGCGGTGGCATCGAGGATGATGATGTCCGCTTCCTTGCCGGGGGTGAGCGAGCCGGTCTTGTGATCGAGCCGCAGGTGCTTGGCGCCGTTGATGGTGGCGTAGCGCAGCACCTCGCGCGCGGTGAGCGGTTCCGGGATGCCGGCGGGCGGCTTCGGCCAGTACGGAAAACCAGGGTTGTCGTCCGATGTCATCGCCGTTTGCGGAAGCTCCCAATTTCGCGGATCCGGGAGGTTCTGGTTTCCATTGGGCTTGTCCAGGGTCATCTGGTTCACGATCATGCGCTGCAGGTTCATCGCGACGCGCATCTGGGTGAAGAAATCCGCGGTCATGGTGACTTCGACGTCGCTGCTGAGCGAGGGCTCCAGCCCCATCTGCTGCATCCGGATGATGGGGGGCATGCCGTGCCGCATGTTCATCTCGATCGGGAAAGCGATCGACACCTGCGCGCCGACGTCCTTGACTTTCTGCCACGCTTCATCGGACATGCCGGTCATGTGGATGAACAGATTGTCCGCTCCAATGCCGATCCCGCCGTTGCCGCCGGTGCCAGCGGCGAGCTTGTCGAAAATCGGCCGGATGCCGAACGGCGAGAGGATATGCGCGGCGACCTGGAGACCGAGGTCTCGGCCGATGGTCCACGACAGGTCCGTCGAAGCATCCCCAAGGTAGACCTCACCGCCCATGATCATGTGGACCAGCTGCTCGCTCGATGAGAACCACTGCTTTTTGATGCGGTACGCATCGGTGGGATACAGGTTGCCCGGATTGCTGCCGATCACGGCAGCGCCCGCGCTCTCGAAAAAGCCGAACGCAGCGCGCCGCCCGGTATCGAACAGCGCCTGGATCGCGGCGTCGGAGTGCTGCGGGGAGTGATGGATCTGCGAGACGTCGTGCACGGTAGTGACGCCGGCGTCGAGTTGGGCCAGGCCGCCGAACAGCTCGCTTATATATACGTCCTGCGGCCGGTAAACCGGCGCGAACGTGAGCAGGATGTACTGGAAGTAATTGGGCTGCGCGCTCTTCGAGCCCGAGCCGTCGTCGATCAGGATGCCGTTGGCGAGGAAGCTGCGCAGCGCGGTCTCGAACTGGTGGTGGTGCGTGTCGATGAAGCCGGGCATGACGATCTTGCCGCGCGCGTCGATCACGGCCGCGCCGTGCGCGCGCAGGTTCGGTCCGATGGCGACGATCTTCTTGCCCTCGATCAACACGTCGGCATCGACGAAATCGCCCACCGTCGGGTCCATCGACATCACGTGGCCGTTGCGGATCACGGTGCGGCGGCCGGGCTTGCCGTGGTCCCGCGGCGGGCCGTCATCGTTGTCGTGCGCGCGCGCGGGCGGCGCGGCGAACAGGCTGGCGCCCGCGGCGGCGGCCGCGGTGGCGCCGGAAGCTTTCAGGAAATCGCGCCGGCCGAGCTGCGGAACGCGGGAATGGTGCTGCGGCTTGCCCTGCTCGCATAGCATGCACATGGGGGATCCCCCTCCTCTAGGGTTGGCGTTGCGGCTTGTTGGATCATTGTGGACACAGCGACGGTGGGAAGTAAATGCCACCCTTTGCGGTGCAACAAAACGTCATCGCGCGGTCACACACCCGCCCTATTCCTGAGTAATATCAATCTGCGGTTGTTCGACGAAATAGGCGGTCGCTGCGGAGGCGGAAATGGAAGGGAAGGGCCTGCGGGACTCCAGGGGATTCACGCTGCTGGAGCTCCTGGTGGTGGTCGTCATCATCGGCCTGCTCGCGGGCTTCGTGGCGCCGCGCTACTTCAGCCAGGTCGGGAAATCCGAGGTCAATGTCGCCAAGGCGCAGCTCGACGCGCTGGAGAAGGCGCTCGACCAGTACCGGCTGGACGTCGGGCGCTATCCGGCGACCGAGCTTGGCCTGAAGGCGCTGGTCGAGCGGCCGGCGAGCGAGGCGAAGTGGAACGGACCCTACCTCAAGAAGGACGTGCCGCTCGACCCGTGGGGCAAGCCCTACCTCTATACGTCCCCGGGCAAGAAGGGCGACTTCGACCTCGCGTCCTACGGCCGCGACGGCCAGCCCGGCGGTAGCGGCGAAGACGCCGACATCCTCAATCGCTGACATGCGCTTCGAGCTGCGCGCGATCACGCAGGACGGCCGGCTGGAATCGGTGGATTGCCAGGCGCTCGATGCGCAATCGGCGCGCCGCCAGGCCGAGGGCCGCGGCTACACCGTCCTCGAAGTTCGCTCGCGCAATAGCCTGGTTGCCAGATCCGGCCGCTTTCCGCTGCCGCTCTTCAGCCAGGAGCTGCTGGTGCTGCTCGCCGCCGGGCTCTCGCTGGTCGAAGCGCTCGAGACCCTGGCGCAGAAGGAAAAGCGCGCGGAATGGCGCGCGGTGCTGGCGAGCCTGCTCGGGGTGCTGCGCCAGGGCCAGCCGCTCTCCAGCGCGCTCGAGCAGGCGCCGGCCGCCTTCCCGCCGCTCTACGTGGCCACGGTGCGCGCCGCCGAGAAGACCAGCGACCTGGTGCCCGCGCTTACGCGCTACGTCGCCTACCAGGCGCAGCTCGACACCATCCGCCGGCGCGTGGTCAACGCCTCGATCTATCCGCTGCTGCTGCATTGGCGTCGGCGGCCTGGTGACGCTGTTCCTCATGCTCTACGTGGTGCCGCGCTTCGGCAAGATCTACGCCGAGCGCAGCGCCGACCTGCCGCTGTTCTCGCAGCTGCTCATCGCCTGGGGCGAGCTGGTGCAGGGCCACGCCGCGGTGGTGATCGGCGCGCTCGCGGCCATCGTCGCGGGCGCGGTGTTCGTGCTGCGCCAGACGGGCGTGCGCGCCGCGCTCGGCAATGCGCTGTGGCGCGTGCCGGCGATCGGCGAGCACCTCAAGGTCTACCAGCTCGCGCGCTTCTACCGTACCACCGGCATGCTGCTGAAGGGCGGCATGCCGCTGGTCACGGCGCTCGGCATGGCGGCCGAGCTCCTGCACCCGGTGCTGCGCGAGAAGCTCGCCGCCGCGAGCCGCGCGATCAGCGAAGGCCACTCCGTGTCTCCACCTCGCTCGACGCCAACGGCCTCGCCACGCCGGTGGCGCTGCGCATGCTCGCGGTCGGCGACCGCAGCGGCAGCATGGGCGAGATGATGGAGCGCATCGCCGGCTTCCACGACGAGGAGCTCGCGCGCTTTGTCGACTGGTTCACGCGCCTGTTCGAGCCGCTGCTGATGGCGGCGATCGGCCTGGTGATCGGCGCGATCGTGGTGCTCATGTACATGCCGATCTTCGAGCTGGCGGGCAACCTGCAATGATGGAGACACGATGATCGACGCCACCGACATCGCCGCCGCGCGCGCCGGCGCCGCCGGCCGCCGCGTGGTCGACGTGCTGGAGGAGCGCCTTGCGCTGCAGCCCGACGAGTTCGCCGCGCGCCTCGCGGCGACTTTCCGCTTCCAGCCGATGCGCATGGAGGATTTGCGCCGGCTCGACCCGGCGTTCGACACGGTGCCCTTCGCCGAGTGCTCGCAGAAGGGCTGCGTCGTGCTGCGCCATCCGCGACCACGGCCTGCTGCTGGCGACGGACGACCCTTTTTCCGCCGAGCAGGAGGCGTGGGCCGCCGAGCGGCTGCGCGAGCCGTTCGCGTGGCGCCTGGTGCACCGCGGCGACCTGGTCGCCTACCTCGCGAGCCACGAGGAGACGATGCGCGCGCTCGATTCGCTGCGCGAGGAAGCCGCGGTCGGCGGCGAGGCCGAGCGCGCGGTCGAGGACCTGTCGCTCAAGAGCATCTCGGACGAGTCGAGCGAGGTGGTGCGCCTGGTGCGCTCGACCCTGCGCGACGCGCTCAAGCTCGGCGCGAGCGACATCCACCTCGAGAGCCTGGCCGCGGGGCTGCAGATCAAGTTCCGCATCGACGGCATCCTCTCGCCGATCAAGCTGATCGAGGACCGCGCGCAGGCCGAGCAGGCGATCGCGCGCGTCAAGGTGCTGGCCGAGCTCGACATCACCGAGCGCCGCGTGCCGCAGGACGGGCGCTTCAAGGCCGCCGAGCGCGGCCGCGCGGTCGACTTTCGCGTCTCGATCATGCCGAGCATCCACGGCGAGGACGCGGTGCTGCGAATCCTCGACAAGCAATCGCTCTACGAGGCCACCCAGCAGCAGCTTTCGCTCGACAGCCTGGGCTTCGAGGCGCGCGACATCAAGGCGCTGCGCCGCCTGTCGCGCGAGCCGTACGGCATGCTGCTCGTCACCGGCCCGACCGGCAGCGGCAAGACCACCACGCTGTACGCGGCGATCACCGAGATCAACTCCGGCCAGGACAAGATCGTCACCATCGAGGATCCGGTCGAATACCAGCTGCCCGGCGTGCTGCAGATCCCGGTGAACGAGAAGAAGGGCCTCACCTTCGCCAAGGGCCTGCGCTCGATCCTGCGCCACGACCCGGACAAGATCATGGTGGGCGAGATCCGCGACCCCGAGACCGCCAACATCGCGGTGCAATCCGCGCTCACCGGCCACCTGGTGTTCACCACCGTGCACGCCAACAACGTGTTCGACGTCATCGGGCGCGCGATGCACATGAACCTCGACCTCTACGGCTTCGTCTCGGCGCTGAACGCGATCGTCGCGCAGCGCCTGGTGCGCCTGGTGTGCACGCATTGCGCGGAGCCGGATTCGCCGTCGGCGGAGCTGCTGCGGGAATCCGGCATCGCGGATCCCCAGGGCTATAAGTTCGTGAAGGGCAAGGGCTGCCGCGAGTGCCGCGGCGCCGGCTACCGCGGCCGGCGCGCCATCGCCGAGCTCCTCATCCTCACCGACGAGATCCGCGAGCTCATCGTGTCGCGCGCGCCGGTGCGCCATCTCAAGGACGCGGCGGCGCGCAACGGCACGCGCTTCCTGCGCGACGCCGCGCTCGACGCCGTGCGCCGCGGCGACACCACGCTACAGGAGATCAACCGTGTCACTTTCGTGGCGTAAGCGGCGCGAGGTGCGGCTCTCGCCCGACGGGCTGGGAAGCCTTTGAACATGAAAAATGGACCGGCGACGTCACGGTGGTGCTGTCCGACCACTTCGCGCGCTACACCATCGTGCAGCCGCAGGACGGCGCGACGGCGGAGGAAGAGCTGGCCCTCGCCCGCTTCCAGTTCACCAAGATCCACGGCGAGCGCGCCAAGGCCTGGGAGGTGCGCCTGTCGCGCGCCGGCGGCGGCGCGCGCCTCGCGTGCGCGATCGACGCGAGCGTGCTCGAGCGGCTGAAGGCCTGCTTCCCGAAGGGCGGCAAGGCGCGCCTGGTGTCGGTGCAGCCGGCGCTGATGGCGGCCTATAACGGCGCGCGCGACCGCATCCCGCGCGAAGGCGCCTGGCTGCTGCTGGTCGAGGCCGGGCGCGCCTGCCTCGCGCGCCTCGCCGCGCAGGGCTGGGCCTCGGTGCACCACGTGGCGGAGGGCGAGTGGGAGCAGCTTGATCGAGCGCGAGCGCAGCCGCGCCGGCGGCGAGTCACTGCCTGCGCTGGTGCTGAAGCTGGGGACCGCGGCATGAAGCGCGCGCCGCTCGAGCTCGATTTCGTCGCCGCGCCGCGGCGGCCGCGGCTGGCCGGGTTGCTGGTGATGGCGTTGGCGCTCGGCGTCGCCGGCACCCTGCTCCACAAGCACCAAAGCGCCCAGCAGCGCCTGCAGCAGCTCCAGGCGGCCGAGAGCCTGCTCAGCAGCGCGCGCCCCGCGAAGGCCGTGCCGCGCGAGCGGCTCGACGAGCAGCTGAAGAGCGCGCAGGCCACGGTGCGGCAGCTCGCCCTGCCGTGGGCGCAGCTGATCGACGCGCTCGAGCGCTCGGCGATGCGCGAAGTTTCCCTGCTGAACATCCAGCCCGACGCGCAGCAGCGCCTGCTTCGCCTCACCGCGGAAGCGCGCAGCGAGGCGCAGATGCTCGAGTACCTGCGGCGCGTGGGCGCTGCCGGCCGCTTCTCGGAAGTGCACCTGGTGAGCCACCAGCTGCGCGAGGACGAGGGGCCGCGCCGGGTGCAGTTCTCGCTGCAGGCGACGTTCAGGGCCGGACCGTGAGGCGCCTGCGCCGCATCCTGGAAGCGCTTGGCGCCCCGGGCGTGATCGGCATCGGCGTGCTCGTTTTCTGCCTGCCCTTTTATCTGGCCTCGGTCGCGCCGGCAGAGCGCGAAGTGGCCAAGCGCAGCGCGGCCGCAGCGAAGACCACGCGCCTGGCGGGGCAGCCGGTGTCCGCGCCGGACGGCGCGGCGGACCTCGAGCGCTTTTACCGCCGCTTCCCGACCCTCGATGCGCTGCAATCGGAGCTCGAGGCGATCTACGCGCACGCGCGCGCCTCGAAGCTGCAGCTCGCGCAGGGCGAGTACCGCCTGGAGAAAGGCGTGGGGCTCGCCGCCTACCGCGTCACGCTGCCGGTGCGCGGCAGCTACGCGCAGGTGCGGCAGTTCATCGGCCACGTGCTGAAAGACATGCCGACCGCGTCGCTCGACGCGGTGCGCTTCGATCGCCGCAAGGCGGGCGACGCGCAGCTCGAGGCGCAGGTGCGCCTCACCATCTACCTGCGGCCGGTGGAAGGAAAGGGGATCTGAATGCGTGCGCTTCTTCTCATCGTCCTGCTCGCGGGCTGCGCCACGGCGATCGATCCGACGCTGCGCGAGGCGCGCGACCACGTCGCCGCCGGGCGCACCGAGCCGGCGCTCGCGCTGCTCGAGCGCGCCAGCCGCGAGCATCCGGAGCGCCTCGCGTACCGCGCTGAGTACGTGCGCGTGCGCGACCTCGCGATCGCGCAATGGCTGGCGCAGGCCGAGACCTTGCGCTCGAGCGGCCAGCCCGAGGCCGCCGCGTTGCTCTATCGCCGGGTGCAGAAGCATGATGCCGAGCACACGCGCGCCCGCGCCGGCCTGCAGCAGCTCGAGACCGACGCGCGGCATCGCGGCCAGGTCGCCGCGGCGGAGAATCTGATCAAGAACGAGCGCTACCTCGAGGCGCAGGACGCGCTGCGCCCGGTACTGGCGGAGAATCCGCAGCAGCGCGAAGCGCGGCGCCTGCAGCGCCTCATCGAGGAGCGCACCGCCGCGCCGGCCATCGTCACGCCGCGCCTGAAGACTGCCGGCGGGCCGATCTCGCTCGAGCTGCGCGACGTGCAGCTGCGTGCGGTGTTCGACACCCTCACGCGCAGCACCGGGGTGAGCTTCATGCTCGACCGCGACGTGCGCGCCGACGTGCGCACCACCATCGTGCTGCGCAACGCCCAGCCCGAGGAGCTGATCCGCCTGGTGCTCTCCACCAACCAGCTCGACCAGAAGGTGGTGAACGAGACCACGCTGCTGGTCTATCCGAACACGCCCCAGAAGCAGCGCGAGTACCAGGAGCTGGTGGTGAAGAGCTTCTACATCGCCAACGCCGACGTGCGCCAGACCGCCAACATGGTGCGCGCGCTGGTGAAGACCCGGGACCTCTTCATCGACGAGAAGCTGAACCTGCTGGTGATGAAGGACACGCCGAACGCGGTGCGCCTGGCCGAGCGGCTGATCGCCGCGCACGACCTGGCCGAGCCGGAGGTGATGCTGGAAGTCGAGGTGATGGAGATCGGCTCGAGCCGGCTGCTCGAGCTCGGCATCCGCTTCCCGGACTCGCTCGCGGTCAGCCTGGTCGGCGCCGCGGGCGTGCCGGGCACCATCAGCCTGACCGAATGGCAGAACCGCAGCTCGGAGCTGGTGCAGCTCTCGTTCACCAACCCGCTGTTCCTGTTCCAGCTGCGCCAGCAGGACGGCGCCACCAGCGTGCTCGCCAACCCGCGCATCCGCGTGCGGAACAAGGAGAAGGCGCGGGTGCACATCGGCGACCGCGTGCCGGTCATCACCACCACCGCCGCCGCCACCGGCGGCTTCGTCTCCGAGTCGGTGAGCTACCTCGACGTCGGGCTCAAGCTCGAGGTCGAGCCGCTCATCTACCTGGACGACGAAGTCGGGATCAAGGTCGCGCTCGAGGTGAGCAACATCGCACGCGAGATCCGCACCGTCGGCAGCAGCACGCTTGCCTACCAGATCGGCACACGCAACGCCGCCACCACGCTGCGGCTGCGCGATGGGGAAACCCAGATCCTCGCCGGGCTGATCAGCGACGAGGATCGCAAGAACGCAGACCGGGTGCCGGGACTGGGCGACCTGCCCTATCTCGGGCGCCTGTTCTCCAGCACGCGCGACTCCACCGCCAAGACCGAGATCGTGCTGCTCATCACGCCGCGGCTGGTGCGCACGCTCGCGCGCCCGGAGGCGCGCGCCACCGAGTTCGCCGCCGGCACCGAGGTCTCGAGCGGCGCGCCGGGCGTGGCGTTGCCGCCGATCCCCTTCCCATCGGCTCCGGCGGCGCCGCAGCCGGCGTCACCGCCGACGGCGCCCAAACCGCCGACCGGCGCCGACCAGGTGCCGTTCGGCGGCGTGAGGCCGCCGGAATGAAGGGCTTCACCCTGATCGAGCTGGTGATCGCGGTGGCCATCGTCGCGATCCTGGCCTCGGCCGCTCTGCCGTTGAACGAGCTGGTGGTGCAGCGCGGGAAGGAGCAGGACCTGCGGCGTGCGCTGCGCGAGATCCGCGCCGGGCTCGACGCCTACAAGCAGGCCTCCGACGACGGCCGCATCCTGAAGAAGGTGGGCGAATCGGGCTATCCGAAGCGCCTGGAGGACCTGGCCGAGGGCGTCGAGGACCAGAAAAACCCGAAGCGCGAGCGCATCTATTTCCTGCGCCGCGTGCCGCCCGATCCTTTCGGCGAGCCCTGGGGCAAGCGCACCTATGCCAGCCCGCCCGACGATCCGCGCGAAGGCGAGGACGTATTCGACGTCTTCAGCCGCGCGCCTGGCAAGGGCATCAACGGGCGGCTCTACCGCGAATGGTAATGGTCGATTTTTTTGACCCCCTGACAAGGGGGTCGCAAGCGAAGCGAGCGGGGGGTTTCACGCTCATCGAGCTGCTGGTGGTGCTGGCGATCGTCGCCACGCTGCTCACGCTCGCGGTGCCGCGCTACTACGCGAGCATCGACAAGTCGAAGGAAGCGGTGCTGAAGGAGAACCTCTGGCAGATGCGCGATGCCATCGGCAAGTACTACGCCGACCGCGGCAAGTACCCGGAGTCGCTGCAGGCGCTGGCCAGCGACAAGTACCTGCGCAGCGTGCCGCTCGACCCGGTGACCGACAGCACCACGACCTGGGTCACGGTGCCTCACGAAGATCCGCAAAAGGGCGGCGTCGTCGACGTCAAAAGCGGCGCACCGGGGAAGGCGCTCGACGGCAGCGAGTTTGCCGCGTGGTGAGGCGCGAGGGCGGGTTTACCTATATGGCGCTGCTCTTCGCGCTCGCCATCATGACGGGCGGGCTCGCGCTCGCCGGCGAAGTGTGGAACACCTCGGCGATGCGCGAGAAGGAAGCCGAACTGCTGTTCGTCGGCAACGAGTACCGCAAGGCGATCGAGCGCTACTACCTTTCAGGCCCGCAGCGTCAGTACCCGAAGAGCCTGGAGCACCTGATCAAGGATCCGCGCCAGCCCGGCACTGTGCGCTACCTGCGCCGGCTCTATCCCGACCCGATCACCGGCAAGGAGGAATGGGGCCTGGTGAAGTCGGCCGATGGCGGCTTCGCCGGCGTCTACAGCCTTTCCGAAGCCGCGCCGCTCAAGACCGCGGGCTTCGCGGTGCGCGACGCGTCGTTCGAGGGCAAGACGAAGTACGCCGAATGGCAGTTCGTCTTCGCCCCGGTCGCCGCGGCGCCGAAGCCTGCGGCGCCGAAGCCCGCGGCGAAGTAGCCGCTAGCGCAATGCACTTCAATCCTTCGCGGATTTCGCCAGCCTGGTCGCGAGCTCGACGAAATCCGCGGCCGCGACGTCGACATACGCGCGATCCGGCGCGAGGTCGGTGGTCTGACCCGGACCGTGCTCCTTCGGCCGCGCGACGAACGCCGTGTTGAGGCCTTGGGCCTTGGCGGCCTTCAGGTCGTTGTTATGCGCGGCGACCATCAGCACTGAAGCCGGCGCCAGGCCGAGCTGGCGGCACGAGGTGAGATAAGCCTCGGGCATCGGCTTATAGGCGCGCGCCGTCTCCGCGCCGAGGATGCAATCCCATGGCAGCCCGGCGCGCTTCGCGAGGTTGACCATCAACGCGATGTTGCCGTTGGAGCACGGCGCGATGATGAATTTGCGCTTCAGCCGCTTCAGTCCCTCGACAACGTCGGGCCAGGGATCGAGCCGGTGCCAGACGCGGTTGACGTGATCAACGTCGTCCTCCGATAGCCCTTCGATTCCGTAGCGCGCGATCAGCTTGTCCAGGCTCTCGCGATGCAGCACGTCGAGAATGGTGAACGCGCGACGGCCGGAGCGCACTTCATCCATCGACGGCTGGTAGAGCTTGCGCCATTCCACCGCGAACTCGAGCCAGTCGATGCCGCCGATGCCCTTTTGCTTGGCGAAGGCGGCCAGATCGCGGCTCACGCTGGTGCGCCAATCGACCACCGTGCCGAAGACGTCGAACAGGCAGGCGCGGATTTCCATCGGCCTAGCGCCCCACCGCGCGACGTAGAGCGGCGCGCGCCAGCAGGCGCGTGGAATCGAGCGTGGGCAGCGGCGAGTTGGCGTCGTTCATGATCAAGGGAATTTCCGTGCAGCCCAGCACCACCGCGTCACAGCCCGCGCGCTTCATTTTCTCCATGATGTCCTGAAAATACCGCACCGCGGCCGGCTTGAACACGCCGCACACCAGCTCGTCCATGATGATGCGGTTGATCTCTTCGCGCTCCACCGCGGCCGGACGCACGAGCTCCTTCGGGTAAACCGGCCCTTCCACCAGCCATTTCGTGCCGGTCAGACCGACGCGGCTGAAGCCGCGCGCCTTGGCCTCCGCCATGACGGCATCGGCAATGTGCAGCCACGGCCGCGGCGAGCGCGGCAATACGTAGGGCAGCGCCTGGTGGATGGTGTTGTCCGGGACAGATGAGGAAGTCCGCGCCCATCGCTCGCCAGCTTCCTCGCCGAGTCGAGCATCACTTCGCCCACGCCGCGCCAATCCGCCTTGGTAGATGCAGGCTCATGGTGTCGGCGAGCGAAGGCGTGTGCATCGACACTTCCGGATGCGCATGCGCCGCGCCGAGAAGCTGCGCGCCTTCGGTGCAGATGGTGCGGTAGCAAAGCGCCGCGCCTTCGGCGGAGCAGGCGGCGATACCGATGTGCTGCGTCATGACGACGATTATGACGCCTGTAACGCGCTCCCCCGCAGCGGTAACGCTTCTGCCGCTCGCCGCGCCGATGCTGCCGCTTCACGGAGGTATCGACATGAAGCGGATCCAACTCGTCGCGGCGACCATCGCCGCCTTATCAGTCCTGTCCGGCGGCGCGCTGTACCTGAGCTCCTCGAACGCGGAGACCAAGCCGGCCGCCACAGCTCCGCAGGCCATGCCGGTCCCCGTCGCCGTGATCGACGAGCGCGAAGTCACCACCTGGGACGAGTTCTCCGGCCGCCTCGAAGCGGTGGAGCGCGTGGACGTACGCTCGCGCGTCGCCGGCGCAGGTGCAAGGCGGTGCACTTCACCGAGGGCGCGCTGGTCAAGCGCGACGACCTCCTGGTCACCATCGATCCCGATCCGTACGCCGCCGAGGTCGACCGCGCGCAGGCGCAGGTCGTCGCCGCGCAGGCGCGCCTCAGCTACGCGAAGAGCGAGCACCAGCGCGCGAAGCGCCTGTGGGAAGAAAGCGCGATCGCGCGCCGCGAGCTCGACGAGCGCGTGAACGCCGAGCAGGAGGCGGATGCCAACCTGCGTGCGGCACAGGCTGCGCTCACCTCTTCTCGTTTGAATCTTTCGTACACCCAGGTGCGCGCGCCGGTTTCCGGCCGCGTCGGCCGGCTCGAGATCACCGTGGGCAACCTGGTCGCCGCCGGTCCTGGCGCACCTGTTCTTACTACTTTGGTAAGCGTGAACCCCATCTATGCCAGCTTCGACGCCGACGAACATGTGGTCCTACGGGTTCTTCATGATGGCGCCAAGACGTTCCTGTGGAGGCGGAAACCGTTACGAACGGCGGCCGCCAGCTCAAGGGCCGGCTGCAGCTGATCGACAACCAGGTGAACACGCGCAGCGGCACGGTGCGCGTGCGCGCGGTGTTCGACAACAAGGACGGCAGCCTGATCCCGGGCCAGTACGTGAAGCTGCGCATGGGCAAGGCGAAGTCCGAGAACGCGCTGCTGGTGAGCGAGCGCGCGATCGGCACCGACCAGAACAAGCGCTATCGTGATCGTGGTCGGTCCGGACAACAAGGCGATCTGGCGCGAGGTCACGCTCGGCGGCACCGCCGAGGGCCAGCGCATCGTCACCTCCGGCCTCGACGCCGGCGAGCGCATCGTGGTCAACGGCCTGCAGCGCGTGCGGCCGGGTGCGCTGCTTGCGCCCCAGGAGGCCAAGTGAATTTTTCGAAGTTCTTCATCGACCGGCCGATCTTCGCCGGGGTGCTCTCGGTCCTGATCCTGCTCGGCGGGGCGATCTCGCTCGGGCTGCTGCCGATCTCCGAGTATCCCGGAGGTCGCGCCGCCTTCGGTGGTGGTGCGCGCGAGCTACCCGGGTGCGAGCCCCAAGGTGATCGCGGAGACCGTCGCCACGCCGATCGAGGAGCAGATCAACGGCGTCGAGAACATGCTCTACATGAGCAGCCAGGCGACCACCGACGGCACCATGACGCTCACCGTCACCTTCAAGATCGGCACCGACCCGGATCTCGCGCAGCAGCTGGTGCAGAACCGCGTCAACCAGGCCGAGCCGCGCCTGCCGGAGGAAGTGCGGCGCCTGGGCGTCACCACCGTGAAGAGCGCAGTCGACCTCACGATGGTGGTGCACCTGGTGTCGCCGAGCGAGCGCTACGACATGACGTACCTGCGCAACTACGGCGTGCTCAACGTCAAGGACCGCCTGGCGCGCATCGAAGGCGTCGGCCAGGTGCTGATGTGGGGCAGCGGCGATTACTCGATGCGCGTGTGGCTCGATCCGCGCAAGGTGGCGGAGCGCAACCTGTCGGCGGGCGACGTGGTGCGCGCCATCCGCCAGGAAAACGTGCAGGCCGCCGCCGGAACGATCGGCGCCTCGCCTGGTGCTGAAAAAGTCGATTTGCAGCTGTCCATCAACGCGCAGGGGCGTTTGCAGTCCGCGGAGGAGTTCGGCGACATCATCGTCAAGAGCGAAGGCAGCGCCGTCACCCGGCTGCGCGACATCGCGCGCATCGAGCTCGGCGCCTCGGATTACGCGCTGCGCTCGCTGCTCGACAACAAGCCGGCGGTGGCGATCGGCGTATTCGCCGCGCCTGGCGCCAACGCGCTGCAGATCTCCGACAACGTGCGCCGCACCATGGGCGACATCAAGAAGGCGATGCCCGAAGGCGTCGACTACGAGATCGTCTACGACCCCACGCAGTTCGTGCGCGCCTCGATCAAGGCGGTGGTCAGGACCTTGCTGGAAGCCACCGCGCTCGTCGTGCTGGTGGTGATCCTGTTCCTGCAGACCTGGCGCGCCTCGATCATTCCGCTGGTGGCGGTGCCGGTGTCGATCGTCGGCACGTTCTCGCTGCTCTACGTGCTCGGCTACTCGATCAACGCGCTCAGCCTGTTCGGGCTGGTGCTCGCCATCGGCATCGTGGTGGACGACGCCATCGTGGTGGTGGAGAACGTGGAGCGCAACATCGCGCAGGGCTTGAGTCCGCGCGAGGCGACCTACCAGGCGATGAAGGAGGTCACCAACCCGATCATCGCCATCGCCCTGGTGCTGGTCGCGGTGTTCGTGCCGCTCGCCTTCATCAGCGGACTGTCGGGCCAGTTCTACAAGCAGTTCGCGATGACCATCGCCATCTCGACCGTGATCTCGGCGATCAACTCGCTCACGCTTGTCGCCCGCGCTGGCCGCAGCTCCTCCTCAAGCCGCATGACCGGTGAGAAGAACCGATTTTTCAGGATCTTCAACAAATACTTCAGCGCCGCATCGAACGGCTACAGCCGCGGCGTCGGCGCGCGTGCTTTCGCGCAAGACCGCGATGATCGGCCTCTATATCGATCCTTCTTGCCGTAACAGGAGTCCTCTTCAGGGCCGTGCCGAGCGGCTTCGTGCCGCAGCAGGACAAGCAGTACCTGATCGGCTTCGCCCAGCTGCCCGACGGCGCGACGCTCGACCGCACCGAGGACGTGATGCGGCGCATGGGCGAGATCATGATGAAGCAGCCGGGCGTGGAGAACGCGGTCGGCTTCCCCGGCCTGTCGATCAACGGCTTCACCAACAGCTCGAACGCCGGGATTGTTTTCGCCGCACTTCAGGACTTCGATAAGCGCAAGAGCCCTGAATTGAGCGGCGGCGCCATCGCAGGCAGCCTCAATCGACAGTTCGCCGGCATCCAGGACGCGTTCATCGTCATCTTCCCGCCGCCGCCGGTGCCCGGGCTGGGGACCACCGGGGGCTTCAAGCTGTACCTCGAGGACCGCGCGTCGCTCGGCTACGAGGCGCTCGACCAGGCGACCAAGGCGTTCATGGCGAAGGCCTACCAGTCGCCCGAGCTCGCCGGCATGTTCACCACCTACCAGGTCAACGTGCCGCAGCTCTACGCCGACATCGACCGCACCAAGGCGCGCCAGCTCGGCGTGCCGGTGACCGAGGTGTTCGACACGATGCAGATCTACCTCGGCAGCCTGTACGTCAACGACTTCAACAAGTTCGGCCGCACCTACTCGGTGCGCGTGCAGGCGGATGCCGCGTATCGCGCGCGCGCCGAGGATGTCGGACTGCTCAAGGTGCGCTCCAGCACCGGCGAGATGGTGCCGCTGTCCGCGCTGATGAACGTGCGCAACGCCGCGGGCCCCGAGCGTGCGATCCGCTACAACGGCTTCCTCGCCGCCGACATCAGCGGCAGCGCCGCGCCCGGCTATTCCTCCGGACAGGCGCAGGACGCGATCGAGCGCATCGCCGCGCGAGACCCTGCCGCCGGGCATCGGCTACGAGTGGACCGAGATCACCTACCAGGAGATCCTCTCCGGCAACTCGGCGACCTGGGTCTACCCGCTCGCCCTCTTCCTGGTGTTTCTGGTGCTGGCCGCGCTCTACGAGAGCCTGGCGCTGCCGATCGCCATCATCCTCGTCGTCCCCTTGAGCCTCGGCGCCGCGCTCACCGGGGTGTGGCTCACCAATGGCGACAACAACATCTTCACGCAGATCGGCTTCATGGTGCTGGTCGGCCTCGCGGCGAAGAACGCCATCCTGATCGTGGAATTCGCGCGCGAGCTCGAGTTCGCCGGGCGCACGCCGGTGCAGGCGGCGATCGAAGCGAGCCGGCTGCGGCTGCGGCCGATCATCATGACCTCGATCGCCTTCATCATGGGCGTGGTGCCGCTCGCCTTCTCGGTCGGCGCCGGCGCCGAGATGCGCCAGGCGATGGGCATCGCGGTGTTCGCCGGCATGATCGGCGTCACCGCCTTCGGCATCTTCCTCACCCCGGTGTTCTACGTGCTGCTGCGCGCGCTCACCGGCAACCGGCCGCTCAAGCACCACGGTGAGGCGCCGGCGCTTGCAAGCGGAGGGGTTTCGTTGAAGCCCCAACCGATGAAGGACATCGAATGAAAAAACGTGGTCTGTCCCTGATTTTCGTGTTGCTCGCCGGCTGCGCGACGTCGCTGCCCACGGTCGACGCCGACAAGCTGCCGGCCGAGCCGCCGGCGCAGTTCAAGGAGAAATGGACCCTCGCCGCCCCGGCGGAAGCGCAGCCGCGCGGCGAATGGTGGAAGGCGTTCAACGACCCGGTGCTCGACCGGCTGATCGAGCGGGCGAACGAGGGCAATTCCAGCGTGCGCGTTGCCGCGGCGCGCCTGGCGCAGGCGCGCGCCGTGGCGCGCATCACCGATGCGGATCGCTCGCTGCAGGTCGGAGTGGGCGCGAGCGCGGTCGCGGCAGCAAGGCCTGATCAACGGCGGCTCCGGAGCGGCACGCAACGTGTTCAGCGCCGGCGCCGATCTCTCCTATGAAGTGGACCTGTTCGGGCGGCTGTCGCACAACACCGAGGCGGCGAGGCGCGACGCCCAGGCAGAGGAAGGCTTGCTGCAGAGTACGCGGCTGCTGGTGCAGGCCAGCGTGGCTCAGACCTATCTCGCGCTGCGAGCCCTGGATGCAGAACGCGCCCTGGTGCAAAGCACGCTAGGTGCGTACCGCGAAACCCTTAGCCTCACCGAGCGCCGCTGGCGCGCCGGCGACGTCGCCGAGCTCGACGTGGCGCGCTCGAGCACCGAGGTGTCCGCCACCGAGTCGGAGGCGCTGGCGCTCGACCGGCGGCGCGCCGAGCTGGAGAACGCGCTCGCCGTGCTGTTGGGCGAAAACCCCTCGCAGTTCTCGCTGCAGGATGCGGAGTGGAACACCGCGCTGCCGGTCATCCCGGCCGGCGTGCCGAGCACGGTGCTCACGCGCCGCCCGGATGTCGCGGCCGCGCAGCAATCGATGCTCGCCGCGCAGTCGCGCGTCGGCGTGGCCAAGGCCGCCTGGTTCCCCAACATCGCGCTCACCGGCTTCGGCGGCTACGCGTCCTCCGACATCGACGATCTTTTCCAGTGGTCGTCGCGCGCCTGGCTGATCGGCGCGCTGTTCTCGCTGCCGGTACTCGACGGCGGACGGCGCAAGGCTGGCGTCGAAAATACCAGCGCGCAGCTCGACGGCGCGGTCGCCCGCTATCGCGAGCAGGTGCTGGTCGCGTTCAAGGACGTGGAAGACCAGCTCGCCGCGCTGCGCCTGCTCTCCGAGCAGGCCGAGGCGCAGGCGCGCGCCGTGTCGTCGGCAAGCCGCACGACGTCGCTTTCCGGCACGCGCTATCGCGCAGGCTACGTCAGCCAGCTCGAGCTTCTCGACGCGCAGAGAAGCGAGCTGCGCAACCGCCGCCAGGAATTGCAAGTGCGCTCCGACCGCTACCAGAGCACCGTCGCGCTAGTCCGGGCGCTGGGCGGGTCCTGGGACTAGGCGCCCGCGGCTTCTCGAAGCTGCTCGAGCGTGAAGCGCTGCGTGATGTGCTGGGAGCAGTTCCAGTCGAAGGCGGCGAGGTCGAGCAGCGCGACGCGCTCGACGCGCCCGGCGTAGCCCGGCAGGCTCACGCGGCTGACGAGCGCCGCATCGGCCTGCGCCACCTCGATGAAGCGCAGCGTGCCGAGCAGCTTGAGCCGGCTGCGCTCGGCATAGTCCATCACGATGATCGAGGCGCGCGCGTTGCCCGCGGCGTTGCCGGCGCTCACGTACTGCAGGTTGCCGCGGAAGTCGGCGAAGGCGAGCTGCACCGGCGAGAGCACCTTGAAGAATCCGGGCGGCCCGCCGCGATGCTGCACGTACGGCCAGCCGGTTTCGCCGACGGTCGCCAGGTAGAAGCTGTCGGCCCGGGCGAGGAAGTCCGCTTCCTGCGGCCCGAGCGCCTCGCCACGCGCGCCGCGGGCCTGCATTTGCGCCAGCCGGGCGCGCGATCCGTAGCGCTCCTGCAGCTGCTGCACCGCCGGGGTGAAAGCGATATCGGCAAAGGGATAGCTCATGCGCGGCAGTATGGTGAACTTGCGCTCTGCAATAAATGGCGTCCTGCGCACAAGATTGCTGCGTTTCGCGGAGTAATATCCCGCGATGGACAAGCTGCGCGCCATGCAGGCTTTCGTGCGCATCGTCGAGCGTGGCAGCCTGACCGCCGCGGCGGAACTGCTGCAGACCTCGCTCCCTTCGGTGGTGCGCACGCTCGCCGCGCTCGAGAAGCAGCTCGACGTGCGCCTGCTCAACCGCACCACGCGCCGCCTTGCGCTCACCGACGAGGGCCGCGAATACTTCGAGCGCTGCAAGCGGCTGCTGGCCGGCGTGGAGGAGGCGGAAGCGGCGCTCTCGGCCCGCCGTGCCGCGCCGAAAGGCCGGCTGCGCATCACGGCGCCGGTCCTGTTCGGCCGCCTCTACGTGGCGCCCGCGGCAACCCAGTTCCTCGCCCGGCATCCGGCGATGCAGATCGACCTTCTGCTCCTCGACCGGGTCGTCGACCTGCTGGAGGAAGCGGTCGACGTGGCGGTGCGCATCGGGCGGTTACGCGACTCCTCGCTCGTCGCCGTGCCGGTCGGCGGGACGCGCCGCGTGTATTGCGCGAGCCCGGACTACCTGCGTCGCAACGGCACGCCGAGATCCGCGCCGGACCTGGCGCGGCATCGCAGCGTGCGCTTCAGCGGCCTGGCGCGCGGCGACGACGCCAATACCGCGATTTCCACCAACCAGATCGACGTGGCGCTCGACGCCTGCCTGGCGGGCGTGGGCATCGGGCAGTTCCTCTGCTATCAAGTGCGCGCGCTTCTCGACGCCGGCAAGCTCAAGCGCGTACTGGCGCAGTCCGAGCCGGCGCCGCTGCCGATCCATGTCATCTATCCCCACGCCCGGCTGCTGTCGCCGAACGTGCGCGCCTTCGTCGACTGGACGGTGCCGCGGCTGCGCCGGCGTTTGCCACAGATGTAACAGAAGCGGGCGTGCGGCGAAATTTCTTCGTCACGCGCGATGGCGAGCATGGCGGTCATGCGTGCAGCGCTCTTTGTCCTTCTCCTCGCTCTGTCGCCGCTGGGTACGGCCGCCGACCCGCAATGGATCGCCGCCTTCGGCCGCGCCACGGAATCGCAGGAGACCGACATCGTCCGGCTGGCCTATCGTCACCCGCTTCCGAACAGCGAGGCGTGGTGGAGGCCGACCCACGTCCAGCTCGGCGCAAGCGTGTGGCAGGTGCCGGACATCCGCGGCAGCACGCGGCGCCTCGACCTCAACGCCACCGCGATCTGGCGCAACGAGCGGCCGTGGGGATATCTCGAGGCCGGGTTCGGCGGCTACCTGCTGTCGAAGACCATCAACAACCCGGACACGCGCGTGCCCTCGGCGTTCGAATTCGGCTCGCACATCGGTATCGGCTTTGCGGTGGCTAAAAACCACGCCGTCGGCGTCGCGCTGCAGCACCTTTCGAACGCCGGCCTCAAGCAGCCGAACGGCGGCATCGACCTGGTGCTGGTCCAGTACACTTTCGCGCTACGCGATTAATCCGCCGCCGCCGGCGATTCATGAATTCGCCGAGTAGGTTGACAAGCACCTTCCATCAATCGGCGCGCGCCGTTCGTGCTCTCATGCGGGCTCTACAGCACGGTGAAACGCGTTCTTGCGGCCGGGCCGCCTGAGGTCGCAGCCGATCGCATCCACGCCACGCGCGCGAAGCAGCGCGAGCCTCCGGCGTTGTTGGCCGGATTCTCGTAGAGGTGGTTGGAATGGAAGCCGCCGATGCTGGTGATCCAGGCATCTATACGTGGGTGGGACGAAAAAACGCAAGCGCGCTTTCGCGCGCTCGGTGGGACGGCAGGTGGGAAGAAAGGGACGACCCGCCGCGCTGCGCGTCCCTTCCCCTCAGCGCCTAGTTGTGTCCGCCGTGGCCGCGGCCAGGGCCACCGAGCTGTCCACGAACCTCGCCGCCCGGCGAGGGCGTGGTGTGCACGTTGACATACGCGACTCCGGCGCGGATCGCGGCGATGACTTCGGCGAGCTCGCCATCGGTGATCTGCTGCGTCGCCGCGGTACCGGGAGGCTGCGGTCCCACCACGTCTTCCGCGGTAAGGCGTCCGCTCACCGTCCCCGCCTGGGGACACTGCTGCACGCGTGGCGCGACATTGGCGGGCGCCGGATTGAGCGCCGTCTGGCACAGCCATAGCACGATGGCGCCATTGACGCTGGTCTGGGCGACGTGGATGTGGGCCTGGCGCACCGGACCTTGCAGGTCCCGGTAGCTCAGGTCGAAGTCGATGTGGGTGTCGTTGCGCCCGATCTGGGCCTCGAACTCGCCCGAGGCGGCCGTGGACACCGAGGGCACCTCCTGATACCCCTCGAGCTTGATCCGAAACTTGTCCTCGTCCGCGAATGCCGCAGGCGCCGCGAATGCCAGGGCCACGCACGCGACCATCGATAGCTTCTTCATAAGATCTCCTCGGGTTGACGGAAAAACGGCAGGGTCTGTTCAGCCTGCATCTGGACAATCCGTTGCTCTCCTCCCAATGCAGCGAACAACGGCCGCTGCGCGCTATTCCGCCAAGGGTGCGGAAACGATGCCCGAACCCTTGTGGGGCTCGGGCATCGATTCGACTCATGGCGCGGGGGTCGGGTCGATGCACTTAGGCGGCGACGAGGCGTCGAACGCCGTGCAGAGCACGTTGCTGTTGCGCGCCTGCTGTACGAGCACGGCCCAGTCGTTCGGAAAGCCGGCGGGAATCGGGCCCGTGCACTTCGCGCCCATCGCCGCGGCCGCCGGGCGAGCAGGTAGCCCTGACAAGCGGCGTTGTCTGCTGCTTGCCGCACCGCGGCTACGTACCCCGCGTGGTTACCATAGCGCGCCTGCAGCGAAGGCCGCCGCTCGGGGGAATCCGACCGCCATCGGGGTAGCACCTATGGCCTGATCAGGTTGCCCCTGGTTGGACTCAGCCTGATTGCGTGACTTTCTGCCTGCTGACGTGGTTGGCCCGAGCGAAAACGTCGGTTGCCCCATAGGGGAATCCCTAGTCGTCATGAGGTCCAGACGACCGCCGCTTCAGCCGGCGAGCGGTGGTCCAAGTCTTCGCGTTGCCTGCCTTCGAGCGCGAAGAGGGCAAAGGGCGCCCGTTCCCGCCGGATGGCCGCTTCCCTTTGCACCGACTGGCTGGCGCACTAATATCGCTCTGGGTCTGGAGTCGTGCAATTCGCGCGGCGAACGGAAACTGTGAGGAGGCGCATATGACGACCCGGCGTGTAAGCCTGTTGGTGGGATTGGTATACCTAATTGCCTCAATGTCGTTGGTCGCTGCTCCTCCGAGCAAGTCGCTGCTCGAAGGCACTGTCTCCGGCGTCGAAGTCTGCCCGCAGAGCTTGTGTACAAACGGCGCCATCTTCATCGGTACCTTCACCGGGAAGGTCAGTGGTAAGCACACCAGCGGCCCGAGCTTCGTTCAAGTCGCGCATGAGTCTCTGAACACCGACGTCAACGCGATGACGCTTGTTACCGGTGGCTCATGGATCATTCGGACAAAAAGAGGGGACTTTTCGGGAACGATCGTAGGCGGCCAGCTCACCGCCAACGACGACGCTACGTTCGACGTTATCTTGATGCTCCAAATGACTCAGCCAACTAGCGTCGCGCTGACGTTTACCGGTCTCCTAGACCATAGTGGCCTGGATGACTCGCCACCTAGCCTCCCGACGTTTACGGGGACCATTTCGCAGTAGTGTTGCGCCCGCTTAGGCCCGGCAGCCGCGGACGCAAGTCTTCCAGCACGCAGTTAGGGCTCCGTCCCCGAATCAGTACACCGTCTCCACAGGGACGCCGAAGAGATAGCCCGCGCCGCGCTCGGTCTTGATGTAGCGCGGCTGCGCCGGGTCTTTCTCGATCTTGCGGCGCAGGCGCATGATCTGCACGTCGACCGAGCGGTTGTAGACCTCGTCGTTGTGCAGGCGCGAAAGGTCGAGCAGCTGGTCGCGCGTCAGGATGCGCTGCGGCGCGCCGAGCATCACCACCAGCAGGCTGAACTCGCCGTTGCTGAGCGGCACGGTGCGCCCCTCGGCGGCGGTCAGCCGGCGGGTGTTGAGGTTGAGCTCCCAGCCGTCGAAGCGGAACGCGCGGATTCCTTCCGGCCTGCCCTGGCGCACTTCGGCGCGCCGGCGGCGCAGCACGGTGCGGATGCGCGCGAGCAGCTCGCGCGGGCTGAACGGCTTGGTGAGATAGTCGTCGGCGCCGAGCTCGAGGCCCATCACGCGGTCGGCCTCGTCGATGCGGCCGGTGAGCATGATGATCGGGATGGTGGACTCGTCGCGCAGCGCGCGCGCGAGCGCCATGCCGTCCTCGGACTTGAGCTTCAGATCGAGCACGATCAGGTCGACCACCTGCTCGGCAAGGATGGCTTGCATCGAGCGGCCGTCGGGCACCGCGGTGACGCGCAGCTCGTTCTGGCCGAGGTAATCGACGATCAGTTGGCGGATGGTGGCGTCGTCGTCCACCGCTAGGACATGCGGCTGGGCCGCCTGGGAGGTTGCCTGGAGTTGCGTAGTCATGATGGGCTGGCTATTCACGACCGGGGCAGTGTAGGGGCGCTCCCGACCCGGCCGTTACAGGTGTAACTTCCCCTAGTGGTGGTTGTAAATTACACGCAATCGGCATCCTGTGGAATGGCCACTTGAACGATAGAAGGCAAAACCCGGCCAACGGTCAGGAGATCCTGGTCATCGACGATGACCCGTTGATGCGCGACCTCATCACCGACTGGCTGGAGGGCGCGGGCTACCGCGTCCTCAAGGCGACCGATTGCGCTGCAGCGTGCACCGCGCTGGAGCGCGCGCCCGCACTGGTGGTGAGCGACATGTGGATGCCGGGACCCTGCGGTGCCGAGGCCATCCGCTGGATGCGCGAGAAACATCCAGGGTTACAGCTTATCGCCGTGTCCGGCCATTTCGGCTCCGGCCAGGGCTGCACGCCCGAGGACGCGGTCGGCGCCGGCGCGGCGCGCGCGCTCGCCAAGCCGGTCAAGCGCGCCGAGCTGCTGAGCGCCGTTGCCGAGCTCATTGGCTCCCCTCAGAAGTAGGCTCTCCCGCATTCCCGCTCGGGCGCGCGCTGATCGCGCTCGGCATGATGCTGGTCGCGCATCAACATCGCGCTCGCGATCTGGGACGTGCGCAAGGCCGCGAGCGCACCGAGACGGCGCGCGACAGCGCGACTTCTCCAACATGAGCGCCTCCTCGCCGAGCAGACCGCCGCCTCGCTCGAAGCGGTGGACCTCATTCTGCGCGAAGCGGCAAGCGCAAGGGCGCGCCGCCGACGGTGGCGATGGCGCCGCAGCCTGCGCGCCGAGCTCGACGCATGTGCCGCAGATCGCCGCGCTGCTGCGTGCTCGACGCCAAGGCCAGCTGGTGCTGCGCCCGCAGCCAGGCCCGGCGCTTTCGACCCAGGTCGCCGAATTCCGCTGCTTCACGCGCACCGCGACGGCAAGCCCGACCGGCTGCACATCGAGCGAGCCCTATCGGACGAGCCGCGGCGGCAATGGCGCTTCCTGATTTCGCGAGGCGAGCCACCTCGGCGGGCCTCGCCGGCGCGGTGGCGGCGGCGATCGAGCTCGAGGGCTTCGACCGGCGCTACGGCGCGATCGACCTGGGCGCGGCGCCTTCATCACGCTGCTTTCGAACGAGGGCACGCGATCACGCGCGCGCGCCGGACGCCGGGAAGGCGCGCGGCCAGCAAGTTATCCCGGCGCCCGGATCATGGCCGACGCGGTCGCGGCGAAGGCCAGCTTCGCGGCTGGAGCACGAGCCCGATCACTGAACGAGCGGGTGCTGCTCGCCGCTTCGGCGGTGCGCGGCTTTCCGCTGCTACGTGATGAGCGGCGCCAACGAGCGCGCGGTGTTCGAGCCGTGGCGCGACGAGGCCTGGCTGGTGTTCGATCGCACGCTGCTCACCTCCGCGGCGATGCTCGGCCTGATCGTGCTCGCCGCCTGGGGCCTGGCGCGGCGCGAGCGCGCGCTCGGGCGCAGCTGGAAGCGCTACCAGGCGATGATCGAGCACAGCGCCGACGCGCTGATCCTCTCGCGTCCCACCACGGGCGGCATCCTTTACGCGAGCCCGGCGATGGAGCGCGTGCTCGGCTTCACGCTCGAGGACCTGCGCGGCCGCGAGGTGATGGATTTCGTCCATCCCGAATTCAAGGAGCAGGCGCTCAAGCTGCGCAGGGAGCTTCTGCACCAGCCGGGCAAGGTGTCGGTCGACGAATGCAAGGTGCTGCACAAGGACGGCTCGTGGCGCTGGATCGAGCTCACGCGCAAGAACCTGCTGCACGAGCCGAGCGTGCGCGCGGTGGTGTTCAACTTCCGCGACATCACCGAGCGAAAGCAGGCGGAGGCCGAGCGCCAGCGGCTCGAGCAGCGCCTGCGCCAGGCGGAGAAGATGGAGGCGGTCGGGCGCCTCGCCGGCGGCATCGCGCACGACTTCAACAACATCCTGGGCGGAATCCTCGGCTACGCCGAGATGCTCGCCGAGAAGGCGCCGGCGGGCTCGCCGCTCAAGCGCTACGCGGAGAACGTGCTGAGCGGCGCCACGCGCGCGAGCGGCCTGGTCGAGCAGATCCTGTCCTACAGCCGCAGCCAGCGCGGCAAGCGCGCGCCGGTCGACCTCGGCCGCGTGGTGAGCGAAACCCTGGAGCTGGTGCGCGGTTCGCTGCCCGCCGGCATCCGCCTGGAGAGCGAGTTTTCGGCCTCGAAGATCTACGTGGTCGGCGACCCGACGCAGCTCCATCAGGTGACGATGAACCTCTGCACCAATGCCTGCCACGCGATGGCGGCCGGCGGCACGCTGCGCGTGCGGCTCGAGACCGAGCAGATCGGCGCCGACCGCCAGCTGCTGCACACGCTGTTGCGCGCCGGCGACTACGCCCGCCTCACGGTGGAGGACACCGGCACGGGCATGGACAAAGCCACGCTCGGGCGCATCTTCGAGCCCTTCTTCACCACCAAGGAAGTCGGCAAGGGCACCGGGCTTGGCCTCGCGCTGGTGTACGGCATCGTGACCGACTCGGCCGGCGCGATCGACGTGGCGAGTACGCCCGGCCAAGGCAGCCGCTTTGCGATCTACCTGCCGCGCATCGAGGTGGAAAAGCATGCGCCCCCCGCCGAGGACGCGGTCGCGGTCCCGCTGGCGCGCGGCCGCGGCGAGCGCGTGCTGGTGGTCGACGACGAGGAGGCGCTGGTCGCGGTCACCTCCGAGATCCTGAAGCACATCGGCTACGAGCCGGTGGGCTGCTCCGACGGCGCGGCGGCGCTCGCCGCCTTCGACGCCGGGCGCATCGACGCGGTGATCGCCGACGAGGTGATGCCCGGGCTTTCCGGCACCGAGCTCGCCACCGCGCTGCGCCGCAGGCGCGCCGACCTGCCGATCCTGCTGGTGAGCGGCTACACCGGGCCGATGCTGAGCGAGCGCGCGCTCGGCGCCGGCATCACCGAGATCCTGAAGAAGCCGGTGCAGTCGCGCGACATCGCCAGCGCCCTCGCGCGCGTACTGCATTCCCAGCGCGCATCCGTAGCCTGAAGAATTTCCGTTTGAGCGCCGAGCGTGCGAGGCGCAGCATGCGTCCATGCGAAACCTCTGGAACAAATGCCTCGAGCTGCTCGCCGCCTGGCGCGCCGCGCGCGCCCGCGACGAGCTGCGCGACCTCAGCGACCGCACGCTCAAGGACATCGGCCTGACGCGCAGCCAGATCGGCTCGCTGTTCCGCTAACAGTCGATTGGGCCTCAGGTTGCAGGCGTAATGCGCGGCAGCGCCACGGTAACGGGGTGGCACATGGCGCACCGCAAAGTGAAGCTCCCCGAAACCAAGGAGCGAACATGAAACGCCTGATCATTGCCCTTGCCCTCGCCGGCAGCACGCTCACCGGCTGCGCCCAGCTCAAGGACGCCTTTAACAGCGACGGGGCCGAATCCGGCGCGACTGGCGTCGAAGACCAGCGCCCCTATCCGAAGTCCTCGAGCGAGCTGGGATTGGGCTAGCCTTGAGAATCCTCCTCCTTTTGTCCGTTTTGCTGGCGCTGGGCGCCTGCCAGGTCCAGGAGCCGACCGCTCGCGGCACCGTGCTCAGCGTCCAGGAGGCAAAGCAGGCGCTTCCCGAGGACCTGCTGAAGTTCGACGACGGCAACCTGCGCCTGCCCGAGGTCGCCTGGCAGGTGGAGGTGCAGCTCGACGACGGCTCGCAGGTGAGCACCCTGCACACCGGCGGGCGGCGCTACGCCCCTGGGGAGCGGGTCCGCGTCCTGATCGACGCCGACGGCGCGTTACTGCTGTAACACAGCCCGCCGGACACGCAATACGGGAGATACAGGCACCCCCTACACTGATTTGCGTCTAAACGACGACACCTCCCGGCCGAAGTTCAGGGTCTTCCCTCCTCCTCCCTCCTCCCCTTTGGAGCGACCCTGATGGCCCGGGAGGTTTTTTTTTGGAAAAATCGGGCATGCCGACCAAGCGCACCGCCCGCCGCCAGGACCTCGGCCTGACCCAGGCCGAATTTGCCGTCCTCCAGCGTCTGGACACCCTGGAAAAAATCCAGGCCTTCGTCTTCGGCCTGGGGCAGAACTTCGAGCTCGACGGCGACACCTGCCGCACGGTGCGCGGCGTGCTGGAAACGCGCAGCGCCCACTGCATCGAAGGCGCGATGCTCGCCGCCTGCGCGTTGTGGGTGCACGGCGAGCCGCCGCTGCTCCTCGACATGCGCGCGGTGCGCGACTTCGACCACGTGGTCGCGCTCTTCCGCCGCCACGGCCGCTGGGGCGCGATTTCGAAGACCAACGGCATCGGCCTGCGCTCGCGCGACCCGGTTTACGGCAGCCTGCGCGAGCTCGCCATGTCCTACTTCCACGAGTACGCCAACGGCCGCGACCACAAGACGCTGCGCGAGTATTCCATCCCCTTCGACCTGCGGCGCATGGCGCCGGAAGTCTGGGTCAGCGGCCGCAAGAACGCCTGGGCGGTGTGCGAGGCGCTCGACGACCTGCGCCACTTCAAGCTGCTCGACGGCCGCCACCTGCGCGCGGTGACGCGTCGCGACCCGTTCGAGCGCCAGGCCGGCAACCTGCTGCAGCACCGGCGGCCGCGCGCCCTGCTCGAGAAGCTCGCGCGGCTGAAGAAAAAACGAAAAAAGTAACGGGTTCTCTGGCTCTGTAGCTATTTCTCTTCGACCTTGCCGATCTTTTCCAGCGCGACCTTGAGCCGCGCCGCGTCGCGCTCCCAGTAGGTGCGGAACGCCGGCGCGTCCAGGTAGCTCACCGGCGTCTGCACCTTTTCCATCGCGCCCTTGAACTCCGGGCTGTTCGCCGCCTCGCGCACCGCCGCGCGCAGGCGGTCGAGCACCGGCGTCGGGATCGCGGCCGGCGCGAACACGCCGGACCAGATGTAGAACTCGGCGTCGTAGCCGAGCTCCTTGAAGGTCGGCACCTCGGGCATCAGCGGCAGGCGCTCGGAGCTCCAGCTCGCGAGCGCGCGCATCTTGCCCGCCTTGATCTGCCCGACCGCGGGCGCCGGCCCCGAGGCCAGCGCGTGCACCTGGCCGCCGAGCAGCGCGGTGAGCGCCGGCCCGCCGCCCTGGTAGGGCACGTGGAACAGCTTGATGCCGGCGGCGTTGGCGAATATCTCCATCGCCACGTGCAGCGTGCCGTACACGCCGGACGAGGAATAGTTGATCTTGCCCGGATAGGCCTTGGCCGACTCGACGAACTCCTTGAGGTTCTTCCACGGGCTGTCGGCCGACACCACCAGCACGGTGGGGTCCGCCGTGATCAGCGCGATCGGCGCGAAGTCCTTCATCTCGTACGACGGGGTCTTGCCGTTGATGCGGTCCGAGACCGGGAAGATGGAGATCGACGACAGGCCCATCAGGATGGTGTAGCCGTCGGGCGCGGCCTTCGCCACCGACGCCATGCCCACCGCGCCGCCGGCGCCGGTGCGGTTCACCACCACCACCGGCTGCTTGAGCGCCTTCTCCATCTGCGAGGCGAGCGGCCGGCCGACGATGTCGGCCACCCCGCCCGGCGGGAACGGCACGACCATCGTCACCGGTTTCGAGGGATAGGAATCCTGGGCCATCGCCGTGCCCAGCGTGAGCAACAGCGCGACCCCGGCGGGAATAGTTCTCATGGCATTGCCTCCTGCGGAACGGGACTTACACGATGTTACAGATGTTGCACTTTATCGGTTCACTAACCGGCCGCCGGCGCGTGAAATGCAGAGGCACCAAACAAACAGGAGGTTGCCATGATGAAGAAACTGATCCTCGCCGCCGCTGGCCTCGCGCTGTCCGCCCCGGTCCTTGCCGACCAAGGGCATCGAAACAACCGCGGGCACGGATACGGCCACGACCGCCACGTCGTCGTCCACAAGCACCACTATGTCCAGCACAGGCCGGCGCGGGTGTACCACGCGCCGGTCTACCACTACCGCCCGGCACCGCGCCCGGTCTACGTGGTGCGGCACGCGCCGCCGCCGCCCGCGGTGGTGTACCACCAGTCGCATTCGAACGCCGGCGCCGCGTTGCTGGTCGGCGCCATCCTCGGCGGCGCCATCGTGCACAGCGTCGTAACTGGAGGTTACTGATCGCTCATTGATCAAACTCCGCTTTGAAGCCGGGGGGCGGTGAGTAGGCGAAACTCCCGCGCCGAATCACCGCCTCCCGGCCGCCATGCGCGGCGACAAGCTCAGCTTGTCGCCGCTTTGCTTTGCGGTCGACTTCTTCGGGGTTGAGCATGGCGAGCAGCTTGCGGTGGCAGTTTTCCCGCTCTTTCGAGAACGCTTTATTCGTCCCCAGATCATTCAACTCTTCGGGATCGCTCTCGAGATCGAACAGCTCCGGCCGGTCCGGATACTGGACGAAGTACACGTACTTCCACTTGCCGTTGCGGATCATGTACTCGCCGGCGCGCGAGGAGGAGGCGTGGTATTCCGACACCACCGTGCGTTGTGGTGGTTCATTCAATAAGGAAAATCCCGAGGCTTCCGGCGCATCGGCGCCCATGCATTGCATCACCGTGGGATAGACATCCACGTGGCTCACCGGCGAGGAGCGCACGCCGACCGGGACCTCGGGGCCGGCCAGGATCATCGGTACCTTGGCGGCCTCTTCGTAGAGCACCTGCTTGCCCCACAGGCCGCGCGCGCCCATGTTGTCGCCGTGATCGGAGGTATAGAGGACGCGGGTGTTTCCGAGCTGAGTCTGCTATCGTCCAACGTTTCCAGAATATGGCCGATGTTCTCGTCCAGCGAGCTGATCAGGCCGAAGTAGCCGGCGCGCGCGCGCTTCACCGCCGCCTCGTCCTCGAAATACTTGTCGTAGCCGGTGTTGTCGTCCTGGTCGCGCACGTAGGGATGCAGATTCTTCGCGCGATACAGTTTCGGCATCGGGATCTTGTCGAACGGGTACTTGTAGTACCAGTGCGGCGGCGCGGTCAGCGGGAAGTGCGGCGCGACGAACGACACGAACAGCACCCACGGCTTGCTGCGCTCCTTCGGCGCCTGCTCGCGCAGCCAGATCTGCGCGCGCGAGGCGATCTCGCGGTCGTACCAGGTGTATTCGGACTCGCCCGGCCCGGCGAGCCCGGCGAGCTTCTTGCCGTCGGCGCGCGCCGGCATGTCGTTGCCGCGCAGCAGGCCATAGAGGTCGCCGGTGCGCTCGAACACGTTCATCGGCACGATCGATTCGGAAAAGCCGTTGTCGTCGTCGGTCGAGCGGAAATGCAGCTTGCCGACCGATACCACGCGGTGGCCCTCCTCCCTCAGGCGGTGGTGCCAGCTCTTGATCTTGCCGTCGTAGGGATCGGCGTTGTCCCAGTAGCCGATCTGGTGGATGTACTTGCCGATCGCGAACGCGGCGCGCGCCGGCACGCAGATCGGGCAGGTCGTATACGCGTCGGTGAAGCGCAGGCCGCGCGCCGCAAGGCGGTCGAGGTTGGGCGTATGCATCATCTCGTTGCCCGAGCAGCCCATCCAGCGCGGGTCGTGCTCGTCCGACATGATGATCACCAGGTTTGCAGGTTTCATTTTTGAGTGGAATAGCGCTCGATGATGTCGCGGGAAACTTCGATTCCTAATCCGGGCTTCTGCGGGATCTGCACCCAGCCGCCTTTCTGTTTGAGCGGATCGCTGGTGAGCTCGTTGCGGAACGGATGCGAAGAGGTGTCGAACTCGAGCAGGATGTCCTTCGGGTAGAGCGAGTGGTTCGCCACCGGGATCGCGGCGATGAGCTGCAGCGAGGCCGCCTGCCCCACCGCCGAAGCCCAGACGTGCGGGTTCACCTGCACGCCGTGCGCGTGTGCCAGCGCGACGATGTGGCGGCAGCCGGTGAAGCCGCCGGCGATGCAGATGTCGGGTTGAGCCACATCAACCGCACGTCGGGAAAATAGTTCTCGAAAACCAAAAGCCGTGTACTCATTCTCGCCGCCGGCAATCGGCGTGGCCAGGGCGCGGCGCACCTCGGCGTAGCCGTCGAGGTCCTCCTGCACCACCGGCTCCTCGTACCAGCGCAAGCGCCAGCCCATATCTTCCAGCTCGCGCCCGAGGCGGATGGCCTCGGCGACGCCATAGGCGTGGTTGGTGTCGATCATGACTTCCTGCTTCCCCGCGACGCGCTTGATCGCGCGCATCACCTCGAGATCGTCGTCGAGGCCGAAACCGAGCTTGATCTTCAGTGCTCGGAAGCCTCTGGCCACATGGCCCTCGGCTTCCTGCGCGAGGCGCGCGGCCTCCCCAGGTCCCTTCAGGCGATAAAAGCCGGTGGCATAGGCCTCGACCTCGGTGCGGAACATGCCGCCCAGAAGCTTGGCCACCGGCTCCTTTCGCACCTTGCCGCAGATGTCCCAGAGCGCGATGTCGACGCCGCTGATGGCGCCGACCACCGCGCCTTTCTGGCCGTAGTCGCGCGTGTAGTGATACATGCGATGCCACAGCACCTCGGGCTGCAGCGGATCTTCTCCGACGAGAAGATGCTTCAGGCTGTGCTGGATCGCCGCCGCGGCGATCTCGGGCGGCTGCAGCCCCTGGCAGAGCGCCTCGCCCCAGCCGGTCACGCCTTCGTCGGTCTGCACCTCGACCAGCGTAGCGCCGCGGCTGGAGACCCAGCCCTGCGAGAAAGCGAACGGCTGCTCCAGCGCCGAGCGCAGCACGTGCGCCCGGACCTGCGTGATCTTCATGCCATGCCGACCTGCGCCTGCCGCGGCGCCGCGTCCGCGGGGCGGCTGCGGATCATGTCGGTGAGCTGTTTTTCTGCGGCGTTGCTCTTGCCAAACAGGTTCTGCATTTCATGAGGATCGTCGTACAGGTCGTACAGCTCGCCGGCCCCTGAGCGCAGGTCGAGCGTGAGCTTGTGGCGCTTGGTGCGCACCGTGCGCAGGTCGAGGTCGACGCCCGAGCGCGAGGCGCGCAGGTCCCATTCGCTGTAGCTGAAATCCCGGTTTTCCTTCCCACTAATCAATTTCCGCAGACTGCGGCTGTGCTTCGGCGAGAAGCTCACTCCGGCGAAGTCGGCAAAGGTCGCCGGCAGGTCCAAGGTCGAAACCGGGTCGTCGACGATCTTGCCCTTCGGCACGCCGGGGCCCTGGAGCAGCAGGCCGACGCGCAGCAGTCCTTCGTACGCCATCGGGCCTTTCAAAATGAGCCCGTGGTCGCCGAGCCAGTCCCCGTGGTCGGTGGAGTACACGACCAACGTGTTCTCGCTCAAGCCCAGCTGTTCGAGTTCCAGCAGGATGCGCCCGACATTGTGATCGATCAGCGAAATCATCCCGTAGTAGTTCGCGATCAGCTCGCGCAGCTGCTGGTCGGTGTGCACCGGGATGCGCGAGTAGCGCTCGCGAATCTGGCGCAGGTGCTCGACGATCTGCGGCTTGCCCTCGAGGCTCTGGCGGTGCCACCACGGCCGGCGCTCCAGGTCCAGCGTGCGCTCGGGCGGCAGGTCGACCTCATCCGGGTGGTGAAGGCGGCTCCATGGCTCGGGCGCATCGAACGGATGATGCGGGTCGGGGAACGAGGCCCACACGCAGAACTTCTGCTTCTGATTCTTCTTCAGGAAATCGATGGTGCGATCGCCGATCCACGTCGAGTTGTGGAACGCGACTGGAAGCGCGGAGTGGAAGGTCTGCATCGCGGTCGAGCGTGGCGGCAGCTGCATCTCGTACAGGCGCTGCAGCTCCTCGCCGCGGCCGTCCTTGTGGAACCAGCGCTCGTAGTGCTGGCCGCGCGGCGGCTTCATCGGCGGCCAATGGTTGTGGCCCTCCACCATCAGCTCGACGTGCTCGAAGCCCATGTAAGGGCCGGTCCAGTCCGGATCCTGGTCGCTGTTGCGGCACTCCGGCGTACCGGTGGCCTTGAAGGTGTGCGAGGTGGCGAAGTGCGCCTTGCCGACATAGCCGGTGCGATACCCGGCCTTGGCGAACGCGCCGGCGAATCCAGCCTCGCCGAGCTTCGGATCGAGGTCGATGCCGTTGTCGGAAACGCCGTGCGTGTAGGGCAGCAAGCCCGTCAGGATGGAAGCGCGCGACGGCTGGCAGACGAGGTTCGGCGTGATGCAGGCGGAGAAGCGCGTGCCGGCGCGCGCCATCGCGTCGAGGTGCGGGGTCTTGACCTTGCGGCCCTCGAAGCCGTAGCAGTCGCCGCGCTGCTGGTCCGAGGTGATGAAAAGGATGTTCGGTTGGCTCGACATCTCTACTGTGGCTCGATGCCGGCGGCCTTCACGATCGCCGGCCAGCGCGCCACCTCGGCGCGGATGAACTCGCCATAGGCCTCGGGCGATGCGCTGGGCGCCACCTCGAGGCCGGCTTTGCTCAGGCGCTCGCCCACGCTCGGGTGCCGCAGCGCCTTCACGAAATGCTCGAACAGCTTGTCGATCACCGGCTTCGGCGTGCCGGCGGGCGCGACCGGCCCGAACCATTGGATGGTCTCGTATCCCGCGAGGCCGGCTTCCTCCACCGTCGGCACGTCCGGCAAGGAAGGCGAGCGCTTGCGTGCGGTGACCGCGAAGACCTTGAGCTTGCCCGCGCGGATGTGCGGCAGCGTCGGCGGCAGGCCGATCAGGCCGAGCGGCACCTGCCCCCCGACCAGGTCGGTAATGAGCTGGCCGCCGCCGCGGTAAGGAACGTGCGTGATATCGAGCTTGCCGGCCTGCTGCTTGAAGAGCTCGCCGGCGAGGTGCTGCGGCGTGCCGGTTCCGGGGGAGCCGAAGGTAAGGTTCGAGCCGCCTTTCTTCGCGAGGTCGATCAGCTCCTTCAGGGTGTTTGCCGCCACCGACGGATGGCCGACGATGAGGTGCGTGCCGAGGATCGTGTTGGTGATCGGGGCGAAGTCCTTCACCGGATCGTGATTGAGCTTCTTGTAGATCGCGGGCGCGATGGCGTTGGCGTCGGCGTACATCAGCAGCGTGTGCCCGTCGGGCGCCGCGCGCGCGACGTAGTCGGTGCCGACCAGGCCGCCGGCGCCGGTGCGGTTCTCGACCACCACCTGCTGGCCGATGCTCTCGGACATCACCGCGGCGAGCGAGCGCGCGGTCAGGTCCATCGCGCCGCCCGCGGCGTACGGCGCCACCAGGTGGATCGCCCTCGCCGGAAAGGTTTGCGCCTGTGCGACAAGCGGCAGCGCGAGCGCCGCCCATAGTAAACGCTTCATGGTTATCCTCCTGTCCGGATGCTAGCGGATTTCGGCGGCCCCGCGACCCCGAGGCCGACCCGCGTGGTCTCGAGGTCGATCAGGTCCTCGGGCGCGACGTTGGCGAGGTTCACATCCGGGCCGAGCTCCTCGATCAGCAGCTTCTTCAGCGCCTCGACGTCGCACTTGCGCACCTCGGGGATCCAGGGGCCGGGAAGCTCGATCATGATCTTCACCGGATCCAATTCCTTCAAGATCAAGTCCAGCGTGCGCCGGTTCGGCTTGCCCGCACGCACCAGCTCGGCGGCCTCGACCAGCACCAGCGCGGCGCCGGCGGCGAAACAGTCCTCGGCCTGCGAAACGAGCAGCGCCGGGTTGCTCAGCGTTTCCTTCGAGCCGACCTCGCCATAGACCACCAGCCCGGTGTCGCGCGCCGCGCGGATCTGCCTTTTCCGCTGCGCCGGGGTGAGCGGCACCACGTTATCGGAGATCTCGATCGCCTCGAAGCCCAGGCGCCGGGACTCGGAATAGAACCCGGCGAGCGCGCGTTCGCCCTGGGTGGCGTAGACGTATTCGTGGAACTGGCCGCCGAGGAAGGGCTGCACGCGGCACTGGCGGTAGTTTTTCAGCTTTTGCCGCAGGATCTTCTCCGGATACAGCCGCGCGCTGCCGGTCTTGATCTTCGCCAGGTCCACGTAGTCGCCGGCGAGCGTCATCAGGTCGGCCTGCGCGGCGGCCGGCAGCCCGGCGTCGACGATCATGGTGAGGCCCGAGCGCCGCGGCTTGGCGCTGCGCGCCGCGGGTAGCGGTACCATTCCGAATGGAGTTGTTTTCGGCACGATCAGGAATCGGCGCGTCAGGAATCGACCCGCAGCCCGACCAAGGGTACACGATGATGAGGAGACCATGGACCGACGCACTTTCGTACTCGCACTCGCCGCAGCGCCCCTTGCCTCTGTTCCCTTTTGCGCCCACGCTCAGACGAAAGGCAGGACGATGAAGGACATAGAGGCGCTGCAGAAAAACTGGAAAACCTTCTTGCCGACCGGCGCCACCGTGCCCGCGGCCGCCGAGCCGCTCAAGCTGTCGAAGGACGAATGGAAGAAGCGCCTGCCGCCCCAGTCCTACAACGTGCTGCGCGAGGAAGGCACCGAGCGCGCCGGCACCAGCCCGCTCAACGCCGAGAAGCGCGACGGCATCTATGCCTGCGCCGGCTGCGGCCTGCCGGTGTTCACCTCCGAGATGAAATTCGAGTCCGGCACCGGCTGGCCGAGCTTCTTCACCACCATCCCGGGCGTGTTCGACATGAAGAAGGACTTCTACCTCATCTACCCGCGCACCGAGTACCACTGCAAGCGCTGCGGCGGCCACCACGGCCACGTGTTCGACGACGGCCCGCCGCCGACCAACCAGCGCTGGTGCAACAACGGCGCCGCGCTGAAGTTCATCGCCAAGGACGGCAGCTCGGCGTAAGGGGTTGGACCCCCTGACAAGGGGGAAGGGAGCCCGAACTACGGCCTTCGTCGAGCGGGGGGTTGTTTTTCGTGCCGGATTATTTTCGTGCACTGAATCACGAGAGGCGCGTTAAGCGCACGTATGGCCGGCCCCCGATGGATCGCTTACCGCACCAACCTTACTTCGCGCGCCCAAGCTCTGCGCCGCGATCCGACGCCGGCGGAAAAGAAACTGTGGTTTGAGTTCCTGCGCGATCTTCCGCAGAAGTTCACCCGGCAGAAACCGCTCGGCCAGTACGTCGCCGACTTCTACTGCTCTCGCCAGCGGCTGGCCATCGAGCTCGACGGCGATAGTCATTACACCGACCGTGCGCAACGCTATGACCAGCTGCGAACCGCGGCATTGGAGACCCGCGGCGTTCGCGTAATACGGTTCACGAATACGGACGTCTTGGAAAACTTTGAGGCGGTATGCGCCGCGATAGCTGAAGCGCTCAAAGAAACGCCACGAAACTAAAAGCAACCCCCCGCTCGCCTCCGGCTCACGACCCCCTTGTCAGGGGGTCAAATCATTCCCGCCCGGCACGCCAGATGCCGTAGACGATCCAGATGCTGTTCAGAAAAGCCAGAAGGTAGCCAAATAGCCCGACCGCGGGCAGGACGGGGATGCCGAGGAAGGTGGGGCCGTCCTGCACAGTGAGGACGATCGCGGAGCCGATCACCAGCGAGGCCGTCATGATGCCGACGGTGACGCGGTCGAGGGTGCGGTCGAGCTGGCGACCGAAGCTGTCCAGGCGCTTCAGATCCAGATCGATGCGCGTCTTGCCGCGGCGCGCCTCGCGCAGGAAGCGCGCGAGGTCCCTCGGCACGCCGCCCACCACGCTCATGAACTCGCTCACCGCGCTTCGCCCGCGGCGCATGAGCTCGTTCGGCTGGTAGCGCTCGGCGAGCGCGCTCTTCACCAGCGGCGTGAGGTGATCGGTGATGTGGAAGTCCGGATCGTATTGCCGGCCGAGCCCTTCCAGGGTGATCAGCGCCTTGAACATGAGCGACAGGTCCGAGGGCAGCACGATCGAGTGCTCGCGCACAATGCCGGCGAACTGGCGGATCACGGTGCCGACGCGGATGTCCTTCAGCGGCACGCCCTCGTAGTCGAACACCATCTCGTTCACGTCGGCGGCGAGCTTGATCTCGTCGACGTAGGCATCGCCCGCCCAGTCCATCAGCACCTCGAGCATCGGCTCCTCCGCCATGCGCGCGAGGCCGCCGAGCAGGTCGATGACCTGCGCGCGCCGTTGCGGCGAGAGCCGTCCGACCATGCCGAAGTCGATGATCACGATGCGGTTGCCCGGCACGTAGAACACGTTGCCGGGATGCGGATCGGCGTGGAAGAAGCCGTCGAGCAGGATCATCTTCAGGAAGGCGTCGACGCCGCGCGCCGCCAGCACCTTTCGATCCAGGCCGGCCGCCGCCACCGCGGCCGGATTCGTCGCCGGGATACCTTCGACGTGCTCCTGCACGAGCAGCACGTCGCTGGTGTACTCGGGATAGATGCGCGGGATGACGATGTGCGGGTCGCCGGCAAAGTTCTTGGCGAAGCGCTCGATGTTGCGCGTTTCGGTGGCGAAGTCGGCCTCGCGCTCCAGCGTGCGCGCGAATTGCGCCGCGACTTCCGCCGGGTGATAGCGCCGCGCCTCCGGGATCTCCGACTCGATCAGCTCGGACACGCGCCGCAGCAGGCGCAGGTCGGCATCGATCTTCTCGCGCACGCCGGGCCGCCTGACTTTGAGCACGATCGGCGTGCCGTCCTGCAGCTTCGCGCGATGCACCTGGGCAATGGAGGCCGCACCTTGGGCGTGCGTCTCGATGTCGCGGAATACCTCGAACGGCGAGCGCCCCAGCGAGCGCGTCAATTCGGGAATCAGCTCCTCGAACGGGACCGCAGGCACGTCGGCGTGCAGCTTCTCGAACTCGGCAATCCAGCGCGGCGGGAAGAGATCGACGCGCGTGGCCATCACCTGGCCGAGCTTGACGAAGGTCGGGCCGAGCTCCTCGAGCGCCATGCGCATGCGCTGCGCGGGATCGAGCGTGACCTGCTCGGCGACGGGATTGCGGTGCAGGATTTGCCCGGCGCGCTCCAGCACGCCGGCGATGCCGATGCGCTGCACGAACTCGCCCAGGCCGTGGCGGATGAAGACCGAGGCGATTTCCTGCAGGCGCGGCAGCTCGCGCATCATGCCGACGGTATGCCGCAGCATGGGCCCGGCTAGGGGGTTTTACGTTTTTTTTCGGCTGCGGACTTTTCCAGCGCCTCGGCCATGCCCGCCAGCACCCCGCTCGCCATCTGCGCGAAGCGCACGCTGAACTGCCCGGCGAGCTCCATGCCGGAGAACGCGAACTCGGCCATCAGCTTGGCGGTCTGCTTGCCGGTTTCGGTGCCAGCGTGGGTCGCGCGCTCGACCAGCGCGCGCAGCTCGGGGCGAGCGCGCTCGTTGGCGGATGCTGCCACCTTGCTCACGGTGTCGACGAAGTCCTCTTCGATTTTCTTCAGCCCGGCGAGCGCCTGCTTGACCTCGTTGTCGGCGACGCCGCGGCCGGTGGCCACCATCTGGCGCACGGCGGATTCGCCGGCCTCGACCGATTTGGTGAGCGCCTCGTCCATGCCGCGGAACGCCTGCCCCATCGCCTGGCGCAGGCTGCCGCCGCTCGCCGGTGCGGCAGCGGCCATGCCTTCGGTTACGGCGCGCACCACTTCGCGGATGCCTTCGCGGTCGAAGCTGCGGTTGCGCAACGCGGCCAGCGTGAGCTCGCGCACGCGGCGGGTCACGTCTTCGCCGGCCTTCATCGCGTCGCTAGCAGCTTTTCTAAGAGAGTCTTCTTCAGCCATGGATGCGAAGGTCCTCTTCCAGTGGCGGCCCGGGGAAATGGAAACGCACCGGCCCGTCGGGCAGCGAATTGACGAACTGGTGCAGGTACGGATCTTCGGAGGTGGCGACCTCCCGGGAAGTTCCCTTGCCGAGGATCACGCCGTCGCCGATCACGTAGACGTAGTCGGCGACCTTGAGCGCCTCGTGCACGTCGTAAGTCACGACGATCGAGGTCAGGCCGAGCGCCTGGTTCAGGCTGCGGATCAGCTCGACGATCTGGGTGAGCGAGATCGGATCGAGGCCGGCGAAAGGCTCGTCGTAGATCATCAGCTTCGGGTCGGTGGCGATCGCGCGCGCGAGCGCCACGCGCCGCATCATGCCGCCCGACAGGTCGCCCGGCATCATCGCGCGCGCGCCGCGCAGGCCCACGGCGTGCAGCTTCATCAGCACCAGGCGCTGCACCAGCTCCTCGGGCACCTCGAAATTTTCGCGGATCGGGAATGCGACGTTGTCGTACACCGAAAGGTCGGTGAACAGGCCGGAGGTCTGAAACATCATGCCGATCTCGAGGCGCAGCTTGTACAGCTCGTCGGAGGTGAGCTGGTGTACATCCTTGGCCTCGACCTTCACCGTGCCCTGGCTGGGCCGCAGCTGGCCGCCGATGAGCTTGAGCAGCGTCGACTTTCCCGAGCCGCTACCACCGAGGATCGCGACCACCTGGCCGCGCGGGATGTCGAGCGAGAGACCGCGCAGCACCCGCAGGTCGCCATAGGAAAAATGCAGGCCCTTGATCTCGACCGCGTTCTGCGTAACGCGCCTCTGGGGCATGGAACTACTATACGCCAATGCATCCGTACGCCGCACTCACGCCCGAGGTGGTTCTCGATGCGCTTTCCGCGCTCGGGCTGCGCCCCGACGGCCGGATGCTCGCGCTGTCCAGCTACGAGAACCGCGTCTACCAGATCTGGCTGGAGGAGGATTCGCCTGCCGCGGGATCCAGCATTGTGGTCAAGTTCTACCGCCCGGAGCGCTGGACCGAGGCGCAGATCGACGAGGAGCACGCCTTCGCGCACGAGCTCGCCGAGCGCGAGATCCCCGTGGTCGCTCCGCAAAGCTCGTCTTCATTCGGCGGCTTTCGTCTTGCGGTCTATCCCCGCCGCGGCGGCCGCACCCCCGAGCTCGGCGATCCGAAAACGCTGGAATGGATCGGCCGCTTCATGGGGCGGATTCATGCCGTGGGCGCCACGCGACGCTTCCAGCACCGCGAGGCGCTCACGCCGCAGAGTTTCGGCCACGTCCCACGCGCCTACCTGCTGACGACCCCGTTCATCCCTGCCGACCTGCTCGACGCCTGGAAAGCGGTTACGCAGCAAGCCCTGCAGCTGGTGGACGCATGCTCCGAACGTGCCAGCGGCGTGAAAGCCATCCGCCTGCATGGCGACTGCCATCCCGGCAACATCCTGTGGACCGAGGACGGCCCGCACTTCGTCGACCTGGACGACTCGCGCATGGGACCGGCGATGCAGGACTTGTGGATGTTGCTGTCCGGCGACCGCGCGGCGATGTCGCTGCAACTGCGCGCGGTGCTCGACGGCTACGAGCAATTCATGAAGTTCGATCGAAAAGAACTGAACCTGCTCGAGGCATTGCGCACCTTGCGGTTGATCCACTACTCCGCGTGGATCGCGCGGCGCTGGGACGACCCGGCGTTTCCCGCCGCCTTCCCCTGGTTCAACACCCAGCGCTACTGGCAGGACCGGATTCTCGAGCTGCGCGAGCAGATCGCGCTGATGCAGGAAGAGCCGCTGGTCGTCGACTAGGGATCGTTTCAGGCTGCCCGCTGTCAGAAGCCCATGCTGCGAGCGATATCGTTGTGCCTTGCCCTAGTCTGCGCTGCCGCGCAGGCGCAGGACGCCCGTGCGTTACTCGCGCGCCACGCCGCGTTGGAGAAAGAGCTCGCCGACAACCCTTTCGGCCGCGCCTTGCACGTGGCCTCGACCACCGCCGGCGGCCGGCAGAAGGGCGAAATCCACGCGGTCATCGACCAGCCCTTCCGGGTGGTGGCCCCGGCGCTCGCGCGTCCCGCGGACTGGTGCCACATCCTCACGCTGCAGGTCAACGTCAAGGGCTGCCAGCCTTCCGGGACCGCCGGCGAAACGCTCGCGGCCTTTATTACGCGCAAGCCGCGTGACGCGGTGGACAGCGCGCACCGCATCGATTTCCGCTTCCAAGTCGCCGCCAGCAGCGCCGAGTACCTGCAGGTTGCGCTCAACTCGGCGTCCGGCCCCGTCGGCACGCGCGACTACGAGATTCGTCTCGAGGCCGCGCCGCTCGACGCGCGGCGCACCTTCATCCGCATGTCGTACGCCTACACGCTCGGCACCATGGCGCGACTGGCGATGGACGCCTATCTTGCCGGCGCGGGACGCGACAAGGTCGGCTTCAGCGTGGCCGAGCGCCTGCCCGATGGGCGCCCGGTCTACGTCGATGGCGTGCGCGGCGTGGTCGAGCGCAGCTCGATGCGCTACTACCTGGCGATCGAAGCCACCATCGACGCGCTCGCCATTCCTCCCGCGCAACGCCTCGACGCGCGCCTGCGCCGCTGGTACGCGGGCATCACGCGCTACCCGCAACTGCGCGAGCAGGTAGGAGCGGACGAATACGTCGAGATGAAGCGAAGGGAAGCGAGCGTCGCGCTGGCGGGCTAGCGGCTATCGCTGCGGCGCAGGCTCCATGCCTTTCGCCTTGTAAGCCGCAGCGGCCGCGGGCGCGCCGATGAATTTGAATCAACGCCGCGCCGGCCTGCGGCTCCTTCGCGGCGGCGCCAACCGCGGCAGCAAAATGGATGTAAGCCTGCAGCTCGGCTGGCAGCGGGCCGGCGAAGTCCACGCCCGATGCGAAAAGCGTTGCGATCGAGGCGACGCCGATCTCGGCCTCGCCACGCCTGAGGAGCGGCACGACGCCATTCGCGGGGTCGGCGGCGAGCGTGTGCTGAGCTTCGGCTCCATCTCCTTGCTGATTCCCAGGCGCTGCAGCACGCCATTGAAATGCATCCCTGCCATCCTTCGCGTAGGCGACGGATTTCGCGTTGAGCAACGTTCATGGCTCTCCCGGATTGACCAGCCGCGAGTACCTTACGCCCACCGGCGCTCGAATGCGAGCCTTACCCCTTGAAGGATGAGCTGATGAGGAAATTCTGGATTGTCGCCCTGCTGAGCGCGTGCTCGACTCCGCAATGGGAGAAGGCGGGCGCCGCGCCGGATGACGTCGCGCTCGATCTCAAGCAGTGCGAAGCCGCGGCACCGCTTGCGCCGCGCGCCGCCCCGGGGCCGCGAAGCAAGCCCGGCAGCAATGTCATCGACTTCGATTCGGCATCCGAGCGCAGCTTCGAGCGCATGCGCAAGGACGACGAGCACATCGCCGCCTGCATGCGGGCGAAGGGTTACAGCCGGTAACTCTAAAGGTCCTTGCCGAAGTATTCCTTCACCGTGTCGGCGGCGACCTGCTGCAGGAAGTCCGCGACTTTCGGGTCCAGGCCGCCTTTGTGCGAGTTGCCGACCGGGTTCTTGCCGTGGACCGCGGCGTAGATGACGCATGCGGCGAGGTACGAGCCGGCGAGGCTGGGATGGCGCTTGTCCGCGTTGTAGAGGTTGATCTTCGGATCGCGCGCGACTGACTTCGCAAAAGCGAGGCCCGCCGGCACGACGAGCGCGTCGTTGGCGTTGCCCGCGATGGTGTATTGCTCGGCGAGCTCGCGCGTCATCTCGGGCGCGTCCTGGTAGGCCCAGGTCATGAAGAGCATCGGCTTGGCGCCGTACTTGACCACGGTCTGGCTGTGCTTGCGCGCATACTCGTGGAACAGGTCCTTCAGCTGCGGGTGCACCGGGCACTGGCTGCAATCGTTCATCAGCACCCCGTCGAAGGGCTTGTCGAACTTGTTGAACACCACCTTGTTGTCGGCGGTGAAGGAGTACGACGCCATGCCGGTGCCGGGCTTGAAGTGCGACTCGAGGTCGTGCCAGTTGAGTCCCGCGCCGCTGATCGTCACCGAGGTGGAGCGGTACTGCGGGCGGTTCTGCGGGTCGCCCGCCGCCACCAGGCGCAGCACGATGCTGTGCATGCTGTCGTTGAAGTAGAAGAAGCTGTTGCCGATGTAGAGCAGCGTGCGAACCTGCCCGGCGTCCTTGACCTTCGGCGCGGTTTGCGGAAACGCCGGCGCCGCCACGGCGAGCACGGCGGCGAAAACGAACAGTCTGAGCATGGTCCCTCCCGGATGGAGGGCCTACGTTACTGCAATCTCCAGCCGGTTGACTACGCCCCGGATCGCCGCCAGCGACCAGGCGTCCTGCTCGGCGCGGCGCTTTTGCTGGTCGTTCGGCACGGTGCCGTCGAGGAACACGACCTTGCCGTTGCAATTGGTGCGGATCTGGTCGGCGTCCAGCTCCGGATCGGCTTCCAGCACGAGGCGCATCACCTCCGCGACTTCGTCGTCCCGGTCCTCGTAGGCCGGCCGCACCTCGAGCGCATTGATCACGTCGCGCCGCCCGGGGGTCCACCATGCCACCGCGCCGGCGAAGCGCCGGTGCGACTGGCTGATGACGTGTCCCTCGAGCACGACGACGCCGTCGGTCACGCGGAGCTCGATCTCGCCGGCCGGATCGTCGGCCACGCGATGCAGGACTTCGATCTTTTCGTTGGTGCGCACGTTCAGGCTGCAGCCGCGCAGCTCGGGCTGCTGCAGGAGCAGGCGCGCCGCCGAGTCGCGCACCGCGCCGTCGCCGCGCCGCTCGCCGGGGGCGACGCGCAGGCGGTCGACCACGCTGCGCACGCCCTGCACCGCGCGGGCGAGCTGGAGGGCAAGCTGCTTGGCCGCCACGTCGGCCACCTCCCCTTCCAGGGTGACGGTGCCGTCCGCACTCGCGATCCGGACTGGATGGCGATGAAGGTTGACTCGACTTTCGCGCTCCAGCGCGGCGTGGACCTGCTTGCGGACGGCATCAGCCTGCATGTTTACGGTCTCCTTTTCGGTTGGAGCGACTTCGGTCGCCGAGGTTCAGGCGGTTCGCAGGCGTAACAGTCGCACGCCGGCCACCGTCACCAGCGGCACAAGCAAAGTGAGGACCGCGACGACGATCATCAGCTCCCCGAGCTCGCTGTAGTCGCCGCGCTTGACCTCGAACGCGCGGTTCAGGTAGACGGTGCCGAGCTGGGAGCGCGGCGAGCGCCAGGTTGGAGAAAGACGCCATCACCGCGAAATAGGTCGCCTTGAGGTGGGCCGGCGCCGAATTGGCGATCCAGGCGAGCATCGGGATCATCGCGATCTGCCCGAGCGGCGACTCGAGCGCGGTGTTGAACAGGGTGATGACGCGCGCATCGACCACGCCGCCGGTGCGCGCCGCGGTCCATTCGTGCAGGCCGTAGAACATGCCGATGCTCGGCAGCGCGAGCAGCGCCGCGGCAACGCTCAGCACCACCACGATGGTGGCGATGGAGTTCCTGGCCATGAATCCGCGCAGCGCGAACATGCCGATGAGCGTGAGCACGTAGGTCAGCAGCGAGAGCTGGGCGAGGAAGCTCTCGTCGAACTTGAGCACATCGATCATCCACCAGGTGGCGCCCTCGCCGGTGAGCGGCACCGCCCGGTAGAGGAACAGCACGATCGCCGTCGCGACCAGCGCATTGCGCGCCGCCGGCTCGAGCTCGCGTGCCAGGCGCCAGAGGAGGAACAGGATGATCGTCAGCGAGCCGCAGAAGATGATCTCCTGGGCGTACGGCACGCCGCCCACACCGACCGCGAGCGTGATGGCGACGAAGACCAGGCTGCCGCCGAGCACCGCCCAATTGGGCCGGGTCTTCTCCACCACCTCGCGCTCGTGCTTGAGGAAGCGGTGCAGGATCACGCCGAGCACGGAGATCACCGGGATCACGAGCGCCGCGGTGTAGACGTTCGCATAAAGCGCCGACTTGGCTTCGCGGCTGAGGTTTTCCGTCCCGTGAAAAATATAGATGTTGGCGGCGGCGACCAGCGCCAGCCCGCCGATCAGCGCCACGCGCCCCAGGGTCTGCATCGTCGTATGCATGACCTTGCGCGTGGCCTCGTCGTACGGCTTGCCGTTTTCGTCCACGCGCGGCACCGCCTCCACCGTCATCGCGTCGGCCACGGAATCCTGGATCATGTAGCCCGTCGGCGCGAGCAGCGCGGCAACCACGTACCACTGGCCGAGCGTCATCACCGCCGCCATCTCCTGCGTATAGCGGATGAGCCCGACCATGATCAGCAGGCTGGCGGCGATCATCGAGGCGCCCAGCCACACGAGTAGCGCCTTCCAGCGCCAGATCAGGTCGACGAGGTGGCCGACCGGCATTTTCAGCGCCCACGGGATGCCGGCCCAGAAGAGCAGCGCGGCGAGGAACGCGGGCGAGAGATCGAGGTAGTCCTTGACGAAGAAGGTGCCGACGATGCCCGTCAGGCCCGACACGCCGTACGCCGCATACACCATCAGCGGCGGAAGATACGAAAGACGAATCAGGAGTTGATCACCCGGATGGGCTTTCCGGCCAACCAGGCGGCGATGTTCTCCACCGTGTCGCGGTAGAAGATGCGGTAGTTCTCCTCGTGCACGTAGCCCAGGTGCGGCGAAAGCGTCACGTTCTCCAGCGTGCGCAGCGGATGCCCGGCCGGCAGTGGCTCGCGCTCATAGACGTCGAGCGCCGCGTGCAGCCGTTGCTTCTTCAGGGCAGCGATTAGGTCGCTCTCCACCACGATCGGGCCGCGGGAGGTGTTGACCAGGATCGCGCCCGGCTTCATCCGTGCCAGCTCTTCCGCGCGCACCAGCCCGCGCGTGCGCTCGCCAAGCACGAGATGGATAGTGACCACATCGCTCTTCTCGAATAATTCTTCTTTGGAGACCTGCGACGCGCCCGCCGCTTGAGCCTTCTCCGCGGTCAAGTTCTGGCTCCAGGCCACGCATTCCATGCCGAACGCCTTGCCGATCGCCGCGACGCGAGCGCCGATGTTGCCCAGGCCCAGCAAGCCGAGCGTTTTTCCCGCCAGCGAAAAGCCTGGCGCCAGCCCCTCGTGCCATCGCCCCGAGCGCATGTTGCGCTCGCCTTTCGCGAGGCCGCGTGCCGCGGAAATGATCAGGCCCCAGGTCAGCTCGACGGTGGAGAGCCCGCCGCCAGCCGAGCGGGTATTGCTCACCGCAATGCCGCGCTCCTTCAGGGCCTGCGTGTCGAGGCTCGGCGAGCGCGCGCCGGTCAGGCTGACGAATTTGAGGTTCGGAAGCTTGTCGATCAGCGCGCGCCCGAACGGCGTGCGCTCGCGCATCAGGCAGACGGCGTCGAAGGGCGCCAGCTGCGTTGCCGCATCCTTCAACGGCTGGTTGAAAACCGTGACTTCGACGCCCTTCAGCGACTTCCAGTCGGCGTACTCCAGCGCGACGCGCTGGTAGTCGTCGAGCACCGCGACTTTCATTCAGCGCGGATGTTGTTGTCCTTCACCACCTTGCCCCAGCGCGCGATGTTGTCGTTGATCCACTTCTGCGTGGCGTCGGGGCCGAGCGCGATCACCTCCATGCCCTGGGTCTCCTGCAGCATCTTGCTCACGTCGGGCAGCGCGATCGCCTTGCGCAGCTCGAGCACCAGCTTGTCGATGATCGGGCGCGGCGTCCCGGCCGGCGCGAGGATGCCCCACCACGCATGCGCCACCACGTCGATGCCGAGCTCCTTGAGCGTGGGAACGTCCGGCATGGTGTGCGAGCGCTTGTCGCCGGTGAGGACGAGCGCTCGCATCTTGCCGCCGCGCACGTGCTGCGCCTGCGCCGCCGTCGACGCCATGGCGAGCTCCACGTGGCCGCCGATGACGTCGGTCGACATCGGGCCGCCGCCCTTGTAGGCCACCGGCAGGAACTTCGCGCCCGCGGCCTGGTTGAGCACGATGGTGGTGAGGTGCGCGAGCGAGCCGTTGCCGACGTTGCCGAGCGTGACGCCGGCACCGGACTTGGCCGCCGCCAGCGCGTCCTGGAAATTCTTGTACGGCTTCATCGCGCCGGTGGTGATGGCCATCGGCGCGTAGCCCACGATCATCACCGGTTCGAAGTCCTTCACCGGATCGAACGGCAGCTTGGGGTTCAGCGCCTGGTGCACCGCGTGCGTGTCGAAGATGAACACGAACGTATAGCCGTCCGGCGCGCTTTTCGCGACGTGGTCCGTGCCGATGATGCCGGAGGCGCCGGTGCGGTTCTCGACGATGAAGTTCTGCTTCAACGAGTCGCCGAGCTTGGCCGCGAACATGCGCGCGAGCGGGTCGACCGAGCCGCCGGGCGGATAGGGCGAAACGAACCTGACCGGCTTGTTGGGCCAGTCCTGGGCGAGCACCGGCAGCGAGAACGCGAGGAGAAGGACGAATCTAAAAAGCGACATTGCGTGCTCCTTTGAGTTTCAGCATTTCGCGCGCGTCGTTGGCGCTGGCGACGCTCAGGCCGAGCTCCTCCAGCATGCGCTTGGCTTTGGCCACCTGCTCGGCGTTGGACTTGGCGAGCTGGCCACGGCCGATCCAAAGGCTGTCTTCGAGTCCCACGCGCACGTTGCCGCCCATGACCGCGGCCTGCGCGGCGACTTGCATCTGGGCGCGCCCGGCGCCGAGCACCGACCAGTAGTACGCGTCGCCGAACAGGCGGTCGGCGGTGCGCTTCATGTGGATCACGTCCTCGGGATGATTGCCGATGCCGCCGCGGATGCCGAACACCGACTGGATCAGGAACGGCGGCTTGATCAGCCCGCGGTCGACGAAGTGCGCCGCGGTGTACAGGTGGCCGATGTCGTAGCACTCGATCTCGAAGCGCGTGTCGTTCTCGCTGCACGACTGCAGGATGTAGGCGATGTCCTTGAAGGTGTTCTTGAAAATGCGGTCGTCCGAGCCGGCTAGGTAGGGCTTCTCCCAGTCGTGCTTGAAGTCCTTGTAGCGCCCCAGCATCTCGTAGAGGCCGAAGTTCATCGAGCCCATGTTGAGCGAGGCCACCTCGGGCTTGAGCTGCAGCGCCGGCTGCAGGCGCTCCTCGGTCGTCATGGTGGCCGCGCCGCCGGTCGTGAGGTTGATCACCGCGTCGCACGCCACCGCGATCTGCGGCAGGAACTCGTGGAACAGCGCGGGGTCCTGCGAGGGGCTGCCGTCCTTGGGATTGCGCGCGTGCAGGTGCACGATCGCCGCGCCCGCCTGCGCGGCGCCGATCGCGCCGCGCGCGATCTCTGCCGGCGTGACCGGCAGGTGCGGCGACATGCTCGGCGTGTGGATCGAGCCTGTGACCGCGCACGTGATGATGACCTTGCCTTGCGCTGCTGCCATGTCCTCCTCCGAAGACGGGAAATTCTAATTCGACAATTCGGGGTCAGGTCTGCAATTCGAATTGCAGACCTGACCCCGAATTAAACGAGGTAGCGCGCGCCCCCGCAGACGGAAAGCGCCTGGCCGGAAATGTGCCGCCCGGGCGCGGTGGCGAGGAAGAGCGCCATGTTGGCGATGTCCTGCGGCGTGACGGTGGTGTGCAGGCTGACCCCTTCGACCATTCTGGACCTGACTTCCTCGGCGGAAACGCCGAGGCCCTTGGCCTTGGCCTCGATGATGCGGTCGACGCGCTCGCCCTCGACGATGCCGGGCTGGATGCAGTTCACGCGCACCTTGTCGGGGCCGGCCTCGGCGGCGAGGCTTTCGGTGAAGCCGACCACCGCCCACTTCGCCGCCGCGTAGGGCGTGCGCATCGGAAAGCCGAAGCGGCCGGCGATCGACGACAGGTTGATGATGCTGCCGCCGCCCGCGGCCTTGATGAGCGGCATCGCCTTGCGCGTGCAATAGAACATGCCGTTCAAATCGATCGCGATGCAGCGGTCCCAGTCCTCGGGGCGGATGTCCTCGACCTTGGCCGTCGGCCCGGCGATGCCGGCGTTGTTGATCAGCACGTCCAGCCCGCCGAGGAATTTCTTCACGTCCGCGAACAACCGGTCGACATCGTCGAGCCGCGAGACATCGGCGACGGTCTGCGTGACCGCGGGAAGCTGCTTCTTGGTGCTCGCCAGCGCTTTTTCATCCACGTCGCAGATGTGCACTTTCGCACCGTGGTCGGAAAAAGTGCGCGCCATTACGCGACCGATGCCGGCGGCGCCGGCGGTGACCAGAACGCGCAGGCCTTTGGCGGAGAATTCCATGACGCCGCATAATACATGCAGGGGCAAGGGAGAAAGCATGGCGAAAGGAGAAGACCGCGTCAGGTCCGGGCTGTCGATCGAGCACGAGGAGCTGCGAGGCATCTCGCGCACCGTGGCCGAGATCCATTGGCTGCTGCTGATCCTGGTGCTCGTCTTCCTCGTGTTCGCCGGCGAGCGCGGCGACCCGGAAGCCAACGCCGCGGTGTCGGCGGGCCTGTTCTTCTACGCGGCGCTCGTGATGAGCTTCCGCTACGCGAACTTCTACAAGACCGAGACGCGCTGGAAGATCGCCTTGGAGACCCTCGGCATGATCGCCTTCGTCACCTGGGTGCTGTGGCACACCGACGGCCTGGCGAGCCCGCTGATCAACGCCTACCTGCTGCCGGTGATCACCTCGGCGCTCACCCTGGGCAAAGTCGCCACGCTCGCCAACGTCGGCCTGATCGCCGCGTGCTACATCTTCCTCGGCAGCCATTCCCTGGCGGAGATCGCGACGCTCAGCTTCGTCGCCGGGTTCGCCGCGCAGCTCGCCCCGGTGCTGCTCGTCGCCTACATCACCACCATGTTCTCGGCCGACATCCGCTACGGCCTGCAGCACGCGAAGCTGCTGTCCGAGACCGACGAGCTCACCGGCCTGTTCAACACGCGCGGCTTCGCCATCGCCGCCAACCGCCTGTTCGGCCAGGCGCAGCGCTATGGCCGCCAGGCCAGCATCCTGATGATCGACTGCGACAACCTGAAGACGGTGAACGACACCCACGGCCATGAAGCCGGCAGCCGCTTGCTGCGGCAGGTGGCGAATGCCGTCCAGACCGAGCTGCGCGCGACCGACGTGCCGGCGAGATACGGCGGCGACGAGTTCATCGTGCTCTTGCCGGAGACGCCGCCGAAGGGCGCGGCCGACGTCGCCGAGCGCATCCGCCTGGCGATCGGCGCGCAGCCGCTGGCCATCAACGGCGAGAACGTGGCGGCCTCGGTGAGCATCGGCTTCGCCTCCTATCCGGAGGATGGCCGCACCCTCGACGCGCTGGCGGCGCGCGCCGACCGCGCGCTGTATCTGGCGAAACAGCAAGGCCGTAACCGAATCGTGCGCTACAGCCCGGAGGAGCCCGCTAGAGCGCTAGCTCCCAATACTCGCCCGTCAGCTTGATGCCGAAGTCCTGGTGGCGCTGCGTGCTCACCAGCTTGAACCCGGTGGACTTGTAGATGTGGCGCGCCGCTGTGAGATTGGACTGCGTCCAGAGCACCAGCTTCTGATAGCGCCTGGCGCGCGCGAATGCGATGCACTCCTCCACCAGCCGCCGTCCCAGGCCGATGCCGCGCGCCCGCGGCTCGACGATCAGCAGCCGCAGCTTCGCCACCGTTTTCGTCTGCTTGACAACGAACACACAGCCGACCGGCTCGCCGCCCATCTCCGCGATCCAGCAGCGCTCGCGCTTCCTGTCGAGCTCGTTGATGAACGCGGCGGCGATCCCCGCCACCAGCGCCTCGAAGCGCTCGTCCCAGCCGTACTCCTGCGCATAGAGCCGGCCATGCGCGCCGATCACCCAGCCGATGTCGCCCGGGCGATGCGGGCGCAGAGTTGGTTTGTCGTTTTTCTTTTTCTCCAGAACCCCTTCCACCGCCTGCAGCGCGCCGACCAGCCGAACCTGCTCCGGCGCTGCGAGCTTGGAGAGCATGGCGCCGACTTCGTCGCGTGAGCGCGCGTCGAGCTGCTGGTAGGCCTTGCGCCCCTTGGGGGTCAGCGTCAGCCGCACGCGGCGCGCGTCCTCCTTCGCCGCCTCGCCCTGCACCAGCCCACGGCGCTTAAGGTCCTGCACCAGCCGGCTGAGGTAGCCCAGATCGAGGTCGAGGTCGGCGCCAAGCTCGCTAGCGGTGCACTCCGCGCGCTGGCCGAGCTCGTAAAGCACGCGCGCCTGGGGTAGCGAATAAGGTCCGCCGAGGTACTGCGGCTGCAGCGCGCCGACCCGTCGGGTATAGAAGCGATTGAAGCGCCGCACCGCATCGACACGGTTCTTCATTCCTGCACCTCGTAGTGGCGCACGAAATCGTCGAACTCCGCGAGCACCGCGCGCGCCTCGGGCTCCACCACCGCCCGCTCGGAATCCTCGCCCGCAAAGCGGCGGATCGCGTCCATCGAGTCCCAAAACGTGATCACGAGAAACTCGTCATTGCGCCGCAGCACGTGCGCGCCGCGGTGGCCGGGGACTTCGCGCAGCCCGGGCAATACTTGTCCGATCACATGTCGCTGGTAGGCATCCGCGTTCCCGCGCTGCCCGCGCGCCCTCGCCACAGCCTGGCAATCATCGCGATGATAGTCCTTCCGGATACTTGCTTTTGTCAAGTATTGGATAATGCGCCAATGAACCTCTTCGACCTCAAGGGAAAAACGGCGCTCGTGACCGGCGGCAACGGCGGCATCGGGCTGGGCATGGCGCAGGGGCTGGCAGCCGCCGGCGCCAAGGTGGCGATTGCCGGCCGCGACCCGGACGAAGAATTCTCAAGCGCTGAAAAGCTTGAGCGGCGCGATCGCCCTCCAGGCCGACCTCAAGGACGAGAAGTCGTGCCGCGCGATGGTCGACGAGGCCGCCAAGCGCCTCGGCCGGCTCGACATCCTGGTGAACAACGCCGGCATGAACGTGCGCAAGCAGCCGCAGGACTACACGCTGGACGAGTGGAAGCTGGTGATGGACACCAACCTCACCAGCGCGTTCGTCGCCGCGCAGGCGGCCTATCCGCACCTCAAGCGCGCGGGCGCCGGCAAGATCGTGAACATCGGCTCGATGATGTCGATCTTCGGCGCCTCGTTCGTCGCGCCCTACGGCGCGAGCAAGGGCGGCATCGTGCAGCTGACGCGCGCCCTGGCCTGCGCCTGGGCGCGCGACAACATCCAGGTCAACGCCGTTCTCCCCGGCTGGATCGATACGGCGATGACGCAGCGCGCGCGCACCGATGTGAAGGGCCTGCACGAGCGCGTGCTCGCGCGCACGCCCAGCGGGCGCTGGGGCGAGCCGAAGGATCTCTCGGGCATCGCGGTGTTTCTCAGCTCGTCAGCGTCGGACTTCATCACCGGCACCGCGATCCCGGTGGACGGCGGCTATTCGGTGCAGGGCTAGAAGCCGGTCTCGACGAAGAGGTAGAGGTAGTTCGAGCCGCCGTTGACGCTGTTGAACAGGCGCGAGGAGCCGAACACGCCCGAGCGGTGTGACACGCCGATGCCGACGTAGGTCTCGCGCAGCTCTTTCGCCTTGAAGACGTCCCCGATGTTGATGTCGATCGTCGGATCCAGGTAGAGCAGCAGCTTCGAGGTGTCGCGCCCGCGGATCTCCTGGTCGCGCTGCTCGCTGAACGGGATGCGGCTCGCGTAAGAGATGCCGACGCCGAAGCCGAAGCGCGTGCGCAGGGTATCGCGCCACCACGGGCCGAAGTAGTAATAGGCCTTGAAGTAGCCGTTGACCTGCCAGAAGTCTTCCTGCAGGCCGCGCTCCTCGTGCTTGACGAAGCCGATGAAGCCGGCAAGGTCCAGCGGCCAGTTGTTGAGCCGCCGCACCAGGATTTGGCCGACATCGATCTGGACGATGCTGGTGTCGTCCTGCGTATTCACATCGGTGCATCCGGCGAGGATCGGCATCAGATCGCAGTCGGTGGACTGTCCGTAGCCCAGGCGCACGATCAGCGGCTTGCGGTCCCACTCGCTCGGCTGATCGGGCTTGAAGGTGTAGAGCAGGCCCAGCATGGCCTCGGGCTGCAGCCCATCCTCCACCACCGGGCTGTTGCGCACGCCGCTCGCCCACTGCGTGGCGCCGATGCTGCCGAGCACTTGCCAGCGCGGGCTCAGGCGATAACTGGCGAGCGCGCCGAGCTCGAGGTTGACGCCGGCGCCGGGTTCGTAGCCGGGAACGCCGTAGTAATAGTTGTTGAGCTTGGCGTCGCGCCAGGCGAGCGTGGCATACGGCCGCCAGCGGAAGCGGCTGGTTTCGCTCCACCAGCGTTCGTAGCGATAGCCCAGGCGCAGCTCGGTGCCGTCGGACTCCTCGCTCACGTTCGTCATCAGCTCGCCGTACACCACCCCGGCGCCGAGCTTGTAGCGCCCGGCGATGCCGAGATCGTCGCCGCCGAAGCGTTGGGTCTGTCCCGACCATGCTCTCGGGCACGCGATCGGAGGCGAAGCCTTCCAGGCGTCGGCGCACGAACAGCTCGGCGCGGCCGCGCTCGTTCTCGAGCTTCAGTCCGATGCGGTCGGACTGCAGATAGAAGTACGTGCTGTCGTACAGGAAGTACGGCAGCAGGTCGGTCTTGCGTTCCGAGCCTTCGTAGGGGGAGATGGGCGAGAAGCGGTAGGTGAAGCCGATCGCCGACTCGCCGGGCGCGGTTACGCCATCGAGCAGATCACTGGTGGCTTGAACACCGGAAGAGAAGACAAACTAAGGCAAGCGAAAGTCCAGCAGCGGTCCTTTTGGCACGATCTGCGTTGGATTGATGTGCTTCATGCTGCGGTAGTAATGGTCCTTGATCTGCTTCATGTCGACGGTCTTCGCCACGCCCGGCAGCGCGTACACGCGCCGCGTCCAGCGCCACAGGTTCGGATAGTCGACGAGGCGTCGCAGGTTGCACTTGAAGTGCGAGTAGTACACCGCGTCGAAGCGCACCAGCGTAGTGAACAAGCGCACGTCCGCCTCGGTGAATTGCTTGCCGCAAAGCCATTTGCGTTTTGCCAGGCGCTTCTCCAGCCAGTCGAGCGTCTTGAACAGCTCGGTCACCGCTTCCTCGTACTTGTCCTGGGCGGTGGCGAATCCCGCGCGGTAAACACCATTGTTGACCGTGCGGTAGATACGTTCGTTGAGCCAATCAATTTCCCTTTTGAGTTTTTCCGGATACAGGTCATCGAGCTCGCGCCGCGCCAGCGCGTCGAAATCGCGGTTGAGCATGCGGATGATCTCGGCGGACTCGTTGTTGACGATGCGGGTGTCTTTTTCGTCCCACAGCACCGGCACGGTGACGCGGCCGGTATAGCCCGGCTTCCCCTTGGCGTACAACTCATACAAGAACCGGATGCCGCCTTCCTCGAATTCCCAGCCGTTCTCGAACATGCCCGGCCGCGCGTAATACACCGGGATCGCCTTTTCCAGGCCTTTCAGTGCCCGCACGACCAGCGTGCGGTGCGCCCACGGGACAGCTTTTCGCAACGTAGAGCCGGTAGCGGCCCGGCTCGACCTCCTGCACCTGATCGCGAAACGCGCTTTCAGTCCGGACGAACGCGCCGCCGGTCGACTTCGTATCGCGCGGCACGTCGCGCCAGACACCCTCTACCAGCATCCCCATGGCCCCGAGTATAGTTCGCCTCAACTAAACGTTTTCTGAGGAGGAGACGATGCGCTTTTTCGTACGCTTGTTACTGCTTGCCGCACTGCCGCGGTATTTCTTCGGCGGTGTCGGCCCAAGGCTGGAAGCCGACCAAGGACGTCGAGTTCGTGATCCCGTTCGCGGTCGGCGGCGGCGCCGACCTGATGGCGCGCGTGATCCACAAGGTGATCACCGAGGAGAAGCTGGTGCCGGTGCCGGTCGCGCTGGTCAACAAGCCCGGCGGCGGCGGCGCGGCGGGCATCGGCTACATGAGCGCGGCGCGCAAGGCGGATCCGCACACGCTGGTGCTGATCAACGGCAGCACCCAGATCACGCCGCTCATCACCCCCGCGGCCAAGACGCTGACCGAAGTGCAGCCGGTGATGAACGTGATGCTCGACGACTTCGTCTTTTTCGTGAAGGGCGACGCGCCGTGGAAAACCGCCGCGGAATTCGTCAAGGACGCGAAATCCAAGCCGGCGAAGACCTACAACTTCTCCACCGGCGGCACCACGGACGTGATGGCGGTAACCGTGCTGTCGAAGTCGACCGGCACCCAGCTCAACATGATCAACTTCAACAGCGGCGGCGAGGCGCTCACCGCGCTGCTCGGCGGCCATGTGCACGCCACCCTCGGCAACCCGCTGGAATTCATGGGCCACCTCCAGAAGGGCGCGGTGCGCGCCATCGGCGTGTTCCGCGACAACCGTTTCGCTCTGCTGCCGAACGTGCCCACCATGAAGGAGCAGGGCATCAGCGCGCCCAACTTCCAGATGTGGCGCGGCGTCGGCGTGCCGAAGGGCGCGCCGGCCGACGCGGCGCAGGTACTGGGAAGGCGTGATGACGAAGGTCGTAGCCTCGCCGCAGTTCAAGGCCTACCTCAAGGACAACGCCGCCTCCGAGGCGACCATCGCCGGCGCCGAGTTCGAGAAGTTCCTGGCCAACCAGGAACGGCTGTACCGCGACCTGCTCGGCAAGTAGGCGAGCGTGAGATGCGGCACCGCATCGCACCGGGCGAGCTCTTGCTCGCCCTCTTTTTCGCGGCCGCTCGGGCTGCTGTGGATCGTCGCCGCGGCGCGCATGCCGCTGTGGTCGGGGTTCATACCGCAATCGGGGTTCATCCCGCTTTGGTACGGCATAACCCTGACCGGGCTGTCCGCGGCGATCGTGGCCAATCTGCTCCTGCGGCGCGAGCCCGGCGCGAAGGAAGAGCCGATCGGCAAGCCGCTGGTGGTGCTCGCCGCGCTGGCGGCGGCGATCCTCGGCCTTGACCTGATCGGCTTCGCGCCGTCGATCTTTCTGCTGCTGCTGGTGCTGTTCGCGGCGGTGGAGCGCCTGCCTTTTCCGCGCTCGCTCGCCGTCGCCACCGCGGTCACCGCGGCGCTGTTCCTCATCTTCCGCACCTGGCTGCGCGTCCCTTTGCCGGTGGGACCGCTGGGCATCTAGTGGAGCTCTTCGGCCACCTGGCGCAGGGGTTCATCGCGGCGGCGACGCCGATGAACCTGCTGATGTGCCTCCTCGGCGTGGTGCTGGGGCAGATCATCGGCGTGCTGCCCGGCATCGGCCCCTCGGCGGCGATCGCGCTGCTCCTGCCGCTCACCTACGGCGCGAGCCCCACCGCCGCCATCATCATGTTCGCCGGCCTCTATTACGGCGCGCAATACGGCGGCACGCTTACCTCGGTGCTGATCAACGTGCCGGGCGAGTCGACCTCGGTGATGACCACCCTCGACGGCTACCAGATGGCCCTCCAGGGCCGCGGCGGCGTGGCCCTGGGCATCGCCGCCATCGGCTCGTTCGTCGCCGGCGTCCTCGGCACCCTCGGCCTCATGCTGCTCGCGCCGCCCTTGGCCCAGGTCGCGCTGGCGTTCGGTCCGCCCGAGTACTGCATGCTGGTGCTCCTCGGGCTGACGGCGCTGGCCGCGGTCGGCGGCTCCGTCCTCAAAGGCCTCGCTACCGGCACCGCCGGGATGCTGCTCGGCACCATCGGCATCGATCCGCAGGTCGGCGCGCCACGCTTCGACTTCGGCCAGCTCTGGCTGCTCGATGGCGTGGACTTCATCATCCTGGCCGTCGCGCTTTTCGGCCTGGGCGAAGTGCTCGCCAGCTGCCGGATGGGAGCGGTGGATCCCATCCTGAACGTCGGCCGCGTGCTGCCGAATCGCGAGGAATGGCGCCAGGCACGCATGGCGATCCTGCGCGGCAGCGGCATCGGCTTCCTCATCGGCGTGCTGCCCGGCGCCGGCGCCACCATCGCGTCCTTCGTCGGCTACATCGCCGAGAAGAAGCTGGCCAACGACCCGTCGCGCTTCGGCAAGGGCGCGATCGAGGGCGTCGCGGGTCCCGAGTCCGCCAACAACGCCGCCTCGGCCGGCGCGATGGTGCCGATGTTCGCGCTCGGCGTGCCGGGGTCGAACACCACCGCGGTGATGCTCGCGGCGCTGATCATGTTCGGCCTGCGCCCCGGCCCGGACATGTTCACCACCAACGCGGCGCTGGTCTGGGCGGTGATCGCCAGCATGTTCATCGGCAACCTGATCCTGCTGCTGATGAACCTGCCGCTCGCCGGCCTGTTCGCGCGCCTGCTGCAGATCCGCTATTCCTGGATCTACCCGCCGATCCTGGCGATCTGCATCACCGGCGTGGTCTCGCGCGCGAACAACGTCGAGGATGCCTGGCTGATGCTCGGCTTCGGCGTGATCGGCTGGCTGATGAAGCGCTACGACTGGTCGGCGGCGCCGATGATCCTCGGCCTGGTGCTCGGGCCGATTTTCGAGAACTCGCTGCGCCAGTCGCTCACGCTCTCGCATGGCAGCTTCACGATCTTCGTGACCCGGCCGATCGCGGCCGTGCTGCTCGCGCTCGCCCTCATCGCCGTGACCGCCCCCATCTGGACGAGGATTTTCTTCCGTGCCAAAACTGTTTGACCGCATCGGCGTCGACATCAACCAGAAGCTTCCCCTCGAGGCCGCGGTGGAGTGGACGCTCGAGCACAAGGTCCCGTACATCGATTTGTGCCTCGACCAGACGCCGGAGTTGCTGCAAAAAGACTCACCAAGGATGAAAAGAGCCAGAGCCCAACTGGACAAGGCCGGCGTCAGGCTCGGCCTGCATACGCTCTCCGCAGTCAACATCGCCGAGACCTCGCCCTTCGTCAGCACGGCGGCCGACGAATACCTCGCGGCTTACATCGACGCCGCCGCTCGCCTGGGGGCGGGGTGGATCGTGGTGCACGGCGGCTACCACTTCGGCTCCGACAAGAAGCCGCGCATGGATGCGGCGGTGGCAACGCATCGGGCGGGCGGCCAAGCTCGCCGAAAAGAAAAAGGCGCAGACTGCTGCTGGAGAACCTCAACCCGGAGCCGAAGGACGCCGAGGTGCATTACCTCGCCAACGACCTCGAGGAATGCCGCTACTACTTCGACCGGCTGGACTCGCCGGCGCTCGGCTGGAGCTTCACCGTCAACCACGCCCACATCCAGCCCAACCGCATCGACGCCTTCATGAAGGGTTTGGACATGAAGCGCTGCGGCGAGGTGCGCCTCGCCGACTGCCGCGGCACGCATGAAGAGCACCTGAAGCCCGGCGAAGGTACGATCGATTTTCCCGCGATGTTCGCCGCGATCGAAAAGAGCGGATACCGGGGGCATTACATGCAGGCCTTTGGCAGCCTCGACGACATGCTGAAAGGCCGGCAGACACTTGCACAGCTAGGGGACAAAGGAGCGTCCGGATGAGAAAGACTTTGCTGGGCCTGCTGCTGGTGGCGGCCCCCCTCTACGCCGTTGAACCCGAAAAAATGCAGCGCGCCAAAGTGCCCTCGCCGCCCTGGGCGCAGGGCGACGAGCGCGGCATGGCGAACCAGATCGGGCCCGCCACCTACCAGCGCTGCTCCTGGCACATGGCGCAACCCGACGCCCGGCCCTACGAGCTGTCGCAGCTGCGCAGCGCGACGATGCCGCTTTCGCCGTTCGCCGGGCCTTACGCTCCCAAGGCGAAGCCGACCTCCCCCATCCCCGGCACCGCGCATGCGTTCAATTCAGAGCAGATGAACGAGAACGCGGAACCGGCGCAGCAGGGCACGCAGATGGATGCGCTGGGCCATTTCGGCTACCTGCGCGAGCCGTGGGACGGGAAGTCGCCTTTCCCCCTCGAGGCGGTGCTCTATTACGGCGGCCTAACGCAGAAGGACGTCAAGCCGACGCCCGACTCCCCGCTCCTCAAGCTCGGCATGGACAAGATCCCGCCGATCATTACCAGTGCCGTGCTGCTGGACGCCAAGGCCTATAAGAAGAAGTCGATGGAGGCCGGCGAGCTCGTGTCGGCCGCCGACCTGGAAGCCATGCTGAAGGCGCAGGGCTTGGCGCAGCGCGGCGTGCTGCCGGGCGACGTGGTGTATGTACGTACCGGCTGGGGAGACCACTGGCGCGATCCGGACACGGAGAAGTTCTATTACACGAAGGCGCCGGGCCTTTCCTACGACGCCGCGCAGTGGCTCGCGGCGCGGCGCGTGGTCGCCATCGCGCTCGATACGCCGTTCGTCGATACGGTGGCCGAGGGGATGCTGGCGGGCAAGGGCGGCCCGGCCCCGGGCACGCCGCCGGGGCTGCCTTTCGCGGTGCACCATCACATGCTCGCGCAGGCGGGCATCCACCTGATCGAGAACGCCAAGCTCGATGAGCTGGCGGCGGACCGGGTGTGGACCTCGTGCACCCTGGTGCTGCCGCTGCGCGAAAAAGGTGCGGCCGGGTCGGCGGTGCGCCCGGTTGCCATCGGGGTTCCCGCCGTCGTTAAGCGAGCTCCACGAAAATAAGCATCAGCCCCCTTAGCGTAGAGGGGACGCTACAGCGGGGGACGCTACAGCGGCGCTAAGCGCTGCTGCGTTGCCAGGGAGCGCGGCGAAACGCCTTGCGGCGCGACACAACGCTGCGCCCGGCGAACTCGTGCACCTTTTCGCGGATCGGAGTGCGCACGTCCGGCGGCAGCGCGGCTGCCGCATCCTCAAATAGCGCAACGACGTCCCGCGATGCGGGACCATCGTGGAAGAAGCCGCGCTCGCGGTCCCACACCAGCGCGCGCTCGCTGGCGTTGCCGCCGTAGCACAGCTGGAACAGCGTGAGCTCGCCCTCCGCCTGCCACACGAAGAGATCGAAGTACTCGTCGTGGAACCAGCGGCGCTTGGCCGGCGGGTCGTCCGCAACCCCGAGGATTTCTTTCAGCACGTCAACGATTGGACCACAGTTGGCCTCGCGGGTTCTGTCATCGAATCATGACCGGTACGTCAACCTGTTTTCTCCACAGCCGTTGGACGGCTTGTTAGCGACGCGTATTTTGCGTCGGAAGAAGAAAGGAGGCAAACGCTGTCGATGGAACGCGACCGGACGTAGCGCCGCAGGGTGCCCACGACGCGTGCGTGGTCACGATTGTCGGGAAGACTCCGGCACGATTTCCTCTTTATGACATCGGCTTTGTTTTCATAGACCCGATGGACCGTTCGTTGCTTGTTGTTGAACGCTAGAAACGGGGCACTTGTTCGTGTCTTACTGCATCAGAGGGAATAGGAGACCACACACATGAGCATGCCGGTACGAGCTGTGAGCAACGAACGCGACGAGCGGCGCAGCAACGACCTGATCCGCGCGCTGAGCGATTTCACCAAGCAGCATCGCGCCGCGCACTGGGCCGGCACCTTCGCCAGCTTCCTCGAAAGCGTTTTCCCGGCCGACGCGCGCGCCATCGCGCGCACCAGCCACCAGTACATCTGGGACATGATGCGCGCCGAGCCGGCACTGTTCCAGGACGAGCTCTACGGCATCGACGATACCATCGAGCGGGTCAGCGGCTATTTCAAGGCCGCGGCCTCGGGCTCCGAGGTCGGCCGGCGCCTGCTCCTGCTGCTCGGGCCGCCGTCGGGCGGCAAGTCGAGCATGGTGATCCTGCTCAAGCGCGCGCTCGAGACCTATAGCCACACCGACGCCGGCGCGCTCTACGGCATCCACGGCTGCCCGGTGCACGAGTCGCCGCTGCACCTCGTGCCGCACACCATGCGCGGCCAGTTCCGCGCCACCTACGGCGTGGAAATCAAGGGCGAGCTCTGCCCGCACTGCGTCTCGCGCCTGCAGCACGAATTCGCCGGCGACTTCATGCAGATGCCGGTGCAGCGCATTTTTATCTCGGAAGCCGGCCGCATCGGCGTCGGCACCTACGCGCCGCACGACCCGAGCACCGCCGACATCGCCGACCTGGTCGGGTCGGTCGACCTCTCCAAGGTGTCGGAATTCGGTGACGAGGGCGACCCGCGCGCCTGGTCCTGGTCGGGCGCGGTGTTCGCCGCCAGCCGCGGCCTGCTCGAGATGATCGAGATCCTGAAGGTGAAGCGCGAGTTCCTGTATCTGCTGCTCACCCTCACGCAGGAGAAGAACGTCAAGGTCTCGCGCTTCCCGCTCATCCACCTCGATGAAACGATCCTCGCGCACACCAACCTCGCCGAGTTTCGCAAGTTCCTGCAGGAGCCGGAGAACGAGGCGCTGCTCGACCGCATGGTCATCATCCAGGTTCCCTACACCCTGTCCTACAAGGAAGAGGCGAGGATCTACCGCAAGCTCACCTCCTCGACGCAGGCGTTCCGCGAGGTGCACCTCGACCCGCACGCGCTGCACGTCGCCGCGGTGTTCGGCGTGCTCACCCGCCTCACCGAAGGCGAGGAGCGCGACGCCGACAACATCAAGAAAGTGCGCCTGTACGCCGGCGAGGACGTGGAGGGCGTGTCGCAGTCCGAGGTCGAGAAGATGCGCGCCCGCAACCCCGACGAGGGCCTGGCCGGCGTGTCGCCGCGCTTCATCATCAACGCGCTGTCCAACGCCATCATCCAGTCGAGCGCGAAGAGCCTCACCACCATGGACGTGCTGATCGCGATCAAGGACGCGATCGAATCCGACGTGCGCATCGACGGCAAGAAAAAGAGGAAGTGGGTCGATTTCCTGGTGAGCGTGCGCAAGGACTTCTACAACCGCTGGGTGAAGGAAGACGTGCACAAGGCCCTCTTCGTCTCCTTCGAGGCCGAGGCGCAGCAGCTGCTCGAGAAATACCTCGACGAGGTCGAGGCCACGCTCGACAACCGCACCCTCAAGGATCCGATCACCAACGAGGAGCGCAAGCCCGACGAGCGCTTCCTGCGCAACGTCGAGGAGAAGATCCGCATCTCCGAGTCCGGCAAGCTGTCGTTCCGCCAGGAAGTGGTGCGTAAGGCCATGGGCTCGTTCAAGCGCGGCGACAAGTTCACCCTCGACAGCCACGCGCCGCTGCACGACGCGGTCGAGCAGTACCTCTTCGAGCAGCGCCGCGACGTGCTGCGCCTGGTGAGCTCCTCCTCGCGCCCCGACGACGAGACCCGCCAGAAGATCTCCGTGGTCGAGAAGCGCCTGGTGGACGAGTACGGCTACGACAACCACAGCGCCCGCGAGGCGCTGAACTACGTAACGACTCTCCTGGCACAGGAATGAACTCATGAAAAGGGGTCAAGGACCCTTTTCCTAAAGTCCGACTCACAGCCATGACCATCCGCATCGCCGCCGAAACCCCCTGGTACGAGCTCTTCTCGAGAGGTGCCAGGGATTGGCTGCGGCACAACCAGAAGGTGCGCTCGGCGGTCAAGGAGAGCCTGCCCGACCTCCTCGCCGGCTCGGACCTGATCACGCGGCCGAACCGCACCGTGGCGGTGCCGGTCAAGTTTCTCGAGCACTCGCGCTTCCGGCTGCTCGACGCGCAGACCGGCCAGGGCGCGGGCCAGGGCCGCGGCCAGCCGGGCGACGTGCTGCAGCCGGGCAAGGAAGAAGGCAGCGAGCCGGGCGAAGGCGGCGGCACCGGCAACGGCGAGATCCGCTTCGTGGTGGAGCTCAAGGTCGACGAGATCGTCGACTGGCTGTGGGAAGAGCTCAAGCTTCCCGAGCTGAAGCCGAAGCGCTCGGCGACCATGGACGAGCCCGACTACATACGCGAAGGCTGGGACAAGCGCGGCGCGCGCTCGCGCCTGGATCGGCGCAAGACGATGAAGGAAGCGGTCAAACGACGTTCGATCCAGCAGGATCCGGTGGCGATCGTCAACGAGGACTTGCGCTTCCGTCAGCTCGTGAAGCGCGCCACGCCAGCGACCAACGCTGCGGTGATCTTCGCGCTCGACGTCTCGGGCAGCATGGACGAGGCGCAACGGCGGCTGGCCAAGCAGTTCTTCTTCTTCGCGCTGCAGGGCATCCGCCGGCAGTACAGCAAGGTCGAAACGCTGTTTCTCGCGCACGCCGGCGAGGCGTGGGAATTCGACGAAAGCCAGTTCTTCCAGGCCTCCTCGAGCGGCGGCACGGTCACCTCTTGCGTCGCGCGCCTCGCGCTGGACAAGGTGCAGCAGCGCTTCGACCCCGGCCGCTACAACACCTACTTCTTCTACGCCTCGGACGGCGAGAACGCCGCGGAGGACCGGGAGCCGGCCCGCGCCTGCTCGCCGAGCTGGCGCAGAGCGTCAACTACGCCGGCTACGTCGAGACCGGCGGCGTCGCCACTTTCCGTCCGCGCGAGACACAGCTCGCCGAGCTCTTCAACGAGCTCAAGGCGCGCGGCGCCCCGGTCGGCGTGAGCCATCTCAGCTCGCAGGAAGATATCTGGCGCGCGATCCGCGAATTCTTCACCGACCAATCCAAAGATGACTGAGCTCGAAGAGTACGCCGCCCGCATCGAGGCGCTCGCCCACCGGCTTGGCCTGGACTATTACCCGGTCGACTTCGAGGTCGCGCCGGCCAGCCTGATGACCGAGATCGCGGTCTACGGACTGCCGGTGCGCATGCCGCACTGGTCCTTCGGCGTGCGCTACATCCACCAGCTGGTGCGCCAGAGCATGGGCCACTCCAAGATCTTCGAGGTCATGTTCCCCGGCGACCCGTGCCGCGCCTTCCTGATGGACGGCAACTCGCTGGCCGAGAACACGCTGGTCACCGCGCACGTCCTGGGCCACGCCGACTTCTCCAAGAACAACCAGCTCTTTTCCCGCTTCCACGAGATGGCCGGCGGCAATATCGTCGAGAAGGCCGCGGCGCACGCCCACCGCATCCACCAGGCGATCGAAGCCGTCGGCCTGGAAAAGGTCGAGGCGGTGCTGGACGCCGCGCTCGCCCTCGAGTCGCACGTCGACGTCAGCGGCGAGCTGCATCGGGCTCGCTACCCCGAGCTGGTCGCCGACAAGCCCAAGTCCAAAGTCAGCGAATTCCAGAAACGCTTCCGTGACCTCCCCGGTGAAACCGAGCCGCAAATGCCGCCGATCGGCCCGCTGCGCGCGCGCGTGCCGCCGCATCCGGAATACGACCTGCTCTGGTTCATCGCCAACTACGCGCCCGAGCTCGAGCAATGGGAGCGCGACATCTTCCTCGCGGTGCGCGCGGAGTCGCTCTACTTCTACCCGGTGTTCGCCTGCCAGATCATGAACGAGGGCTGGGCTTCGTACTGGCACGCGCGCCTGCTGCGCGAAGCCGACTTCCTGCCCCAGCAGACTTACCTCGCGGCGATCAAGGCGCATTCCGACGTGGTGCGGCCGTTCGCCTCGGGCGAACAGACCGCGCTCGCCATCAATCCCTACCACCTCGGCTTCACCCTCTGGGAGCACATCGTCGAAAAGCGCGGTCTGGACTACGCGCGCCAGGTGATGAAGGAGGAGGACGATTTCGGCTTCATCCGCAACTGGCTCGACCGCGAGCTCGCGGAGAAGCTCGACCTCTTCGTCTACGAGACGCGCCCGGGCGACGAGATCCGCGTCGCCAACCGCGACGTCGAGGCGGTGCGCGAGGCGATCCTCGCGCCCAAGTTCAACTTCGGCGCGCCGCGCGTCGCCGCGGTGGAGCTCAAGTCCGACGGCGGCCTGGTCCTCGCCCACGAGCACTCGAGCGACGGCCGCGGCCTGGACGCCGCGCGCGCCCGCAAGGTGCTGGAGTACACGCGCCGCGTGTGGCGGCGCCCCGTTCGCCTACATACGGTGAACGAGCGCGCCGAGCCGGTCGAACTTGCTGCTTAAAGAAGAATAACCAGGACCAGGACCAGGATGATGATCAGCAGCAGCGTCTCGTTGCTGATCTGCCCGGCCGCGATGGCGGCGTCGAGCTTGCCGGCGAGCTGAAGCACCTCGCCGTCGCCCAGCGCGTCGACGCGGGCCGCCGCCTCGGTCGGCGTCAATCCCAGCTTTGCCAGGCCCTTCGTCAGCTCCGGGCGCTCGAGCATGGCCTTGACACGCATGCGCTCGTCCTGCGCAGCCGCCGCATCGGTGCCGATCAGGCCGGCATGCGCCGAGGGCATGAGCAGCACGGCGGCGAGGCCGAAGGCCAGCACCACCCAGAAGTCGATGAACAGATTGCGTAGTCGCTGGATCATGTTCACTCCTTTGTGGCCAAAATATTAGCCAAGGCGCAGGCGCTTGGATGTCGCGCCGCCCCGGCAGCTTGCCGTCGACGAATTGCTACACGTGGCGGTTACACTTCTCTCATGCGTGCATATTTCCTGCAAGCCTCCGACATGAGCCTCGAGCTGCGCGAGGTCCCGCCACCCAAGCCCGGCCCGGACCAGCTTTTGGTGCGCGTGCGCGCGGCCGGGCTGAACCGCGGCGAGCTGTTGAAACACGGGCTTACCGCGCCCGGCGCAGCCAAGATCGGCGGCACCGAAGGCGCGGGTGAAGTCGACGGCACGGGCCAACGCGTGATGGGAAGGTTGCCCTCGTCCTTCGCGGAATACGCGCTGATGGACAAGGCGGACCTCATTCCCGTGCCGGCCAACCTCTCCTGGGAAGAAGCCGCTGCCACCCCGCTCACCTTCCTCGTGGTCTACGACATGCTGGTGCAGCAGGGCACGCTGAAGAAGGACGAATGGCTGCTGGTCACCGGCGTGTCGTCCGGCGTCGGCGTCGCGGCCCTGCTCGCCGGCAAGGCGCTCGGCGGTAAAGTCATCGGCACTTCGGGTTCGGAGGACAAGCTGAAGCGCCTTTCGGCCATGGGCCTCGACGTCGCCATCCGCACGCGAAAGCCGGATTTCCATGACCAGGTCATGAAAGCCACGGGCGGCAAAGGCGTCAATCTGGTGGTCAACAACGTCGGCGGCTCGGTGTTCGCCGAATGCGTGAAGTGCCTGGCCTACGAGGGGCGCCTCGCCACCGTCGGCTACCTGGACGGCGTGATGAAAAGCGAGATCGACATCGAGGCGCTGCACTCGAAGCGGCTCAAGCTCTTCGGCGTCTCCAACAAGATGCGCAACGGCGCCCAGCGCGGCGTCACCGTCGAGGGCTTCAAGCGCGACTTCCTGCCGCTCTTCGCCAGCGGCAAGTTGAAGCCGGTGATCGACAAGATCTACGACTTCAAGGACCTGCCGGCGGCCAAGGAGCGCATGCAGGCCGACGCCCACCTGGGCAAGATCGTCGTACGCATCTAGCAATTCGGGGTCAGGGTCGCAACTCGCTAACGCGTACGCGATAACGAGTTGCGACCCTGACCCCGAATTGCGCTTACTGGGCCTTGATGCCCGCTTCCTTGACCACCTTGCCCCAGGTATCCCACTCCGCCTTGCTGAACTTGGCGAGGTCTTCCGGCGTGCCGGGCGCGGCCTCCAGGCCCTGCTTGGCGAGCAGCTCCTTCACCTCGGCAGAGTTCAGCGCCTTGACGATCTCCTTGTTCAGGCGCTCGACGATGTCCTTCGGCGTCTTTGCCGGCGCGTAGTAGCCGTACCAGTTGGTCGCCTGGTAGCCCGGATAGCCGGACTCGGCGACGGTCGGCACGTCGGCCATGAACGGGTCGCGCTTTGGACCGGTGGTGGCAAGCGCCTTGACCTTGCCTGCCTTCACGTGCGGACCCGCGGCGACCGGCGTGGCGAAATAGGAATCGATCTGGCCGCCCAGCATCGCCGTCATCGCCGGACCGCCGCCCTTGAACGGCACGTGGGTGATGTCGACCTTCGCCATCATCTTCAGCAGCTCGCCCGCGAGATGCCCCGCGCCGCCGATGCCGGAGGAGCCGTAGGTGTACTTGCCGGGGTTCTCGCGCGCGAGCTTGATGAATTCGGCGAGCGTGTTGGCCGGCACCGTCGGCTGCACCACCACCAGGTTCGGGAACACCACCGCCATGGTGATCGGCGCCAGGTCCTTGAGCGGGTCGTACTGCAGCGGCAGCAGGTGCGGGTTGACCGCGATCGCGCCGACGTTGGCGAGGTAGACGGTGTAGCCGTCCGGTGCGGAGCGCACCACGAAGTCAGTGGCGATGTTGCCGCCGGCGCCGGCCCGGTTGTCGGTGAGCACCTGCTGGCCGAGCTGGTCGCCCAGCGTCTTCGCGATGATGCGCGAGACGGTATCGGTGCCGCCGCCGGGTGCGAACCCGACGACCGTGGTAATGGCCTTGTTGGGGTATTGAGCAATCGCCGAGGTGGCGACCAGCGCCAGCCCCGCCAGAAGTACTTTCATCATCACACCACTCCTCCTTTGCGTAATTTCTCGATCTCTTCCGCGCTGTACTCGAGCTCGCGCAGCACTTCATCGGTATGCTCGCCGATTTCGGGCGTCGGCGTCGCGACGCGCGCCGGCGTGCGTGACAGCGTGGCGGCGTTGGCGAGGATCTGCTTGCGGCCGAGCTTCGGGTGCTCGACCGTGGCGGCGATGCCGAGGTGCTTCACCTGCGGGTCGGCGAACACCTGGTCGATGGTGTAGATCGGCCCGCACGGAATGCCGGCCTGGTTCAGGATTTCGATCCATTCGTCGCCGGTTTTCTTGGAAAGACTTTCATTCAAAATCGACATTCAGCTTGGCGCGATTCTCGGCTCTCTTTTTCCCGCCCTTGAAGTCGGGCGAGTTGAGCATGTCCTCGCGGCCGATGGCCTTGCACAGGCCGGCCCACATGCCTTCACCCGATGCGGCGACGTTGATGTGACCATCCTTGGTCTTGTAGGCCGAAGTCGGCATGCTCGTCGGGTGGTCGTTGCCGACCTGCGGCGGCACATCGCCCTCCATAAGGTAGCGCGCGGCCTGGAAGTCGAGCAGCGAGATGCCGGCCTGCAGGAGCGAGCTCTGCACCCACTGTCCTTTGCCCGAGTGCTCGCGCTCGAGCAACGCAACCATGACGCCGATCGCCGCGTAGAGGCCGCCGGTGAGGTCGGCGATCGCCGCGCCGGTGCGCACCGGTCCCTGGCCGGGAAAGCCGGTCACCGACATGAGGCCGCTCATGCCCTGTGCGATCTGGTCGAAGCCGGGCCGCTTAACGTACGGGCCGTCCTGCCCAAAGCCCGAGATGCTCGCGAGGATGATCCGCGGGTTTATTTTTTCCAGAGAAGCATAATCAATACCCAGGCGAAACTTGACGTCGGGCCGGTAGTTCTCGACCACCACGTCGGCCGTCTTCACCAGCCGCTCGAGCACGCCCTTCGACTCGGGCAGCTTGAGGTTAAGAGTCATCGCCCGCTTGTTGCGGTGCAGGTTCTGCATGTCCGGGCCGTGGCGCGGCCCGCCCATGGCCTCGTTCGGGTCGACGCCCGGGGGCGACTCGACCTTGATCACGTCGGCGCCGAAGTCGGCGAACTGGCGTACGCAGGTGGGGCCGGCGCGGACGCGGGAGAAGTCGAGGATACGCAGGCGCGAAAGAGCGGTGGATGCGGAGATGCGGGGCATGGGAATATTCTAGCCGTCCGTGTGTTCGGTTCTATCTAGGAGGAGTCCATGAGCAAACTGATAGTGAAACTGGTCGTTGCCATCGCCGCGGCTTTCACCCTCGCGGCCTGCTCCACGTATCGGGACAATGCGCCCGCGTGGATGCCCGGCAGCGGCGCGATCAAGGTCAACCTCAGCGGCAGCGAGGAGGTACCGCCGCTGAACGTCCCCGGCTCGGGGTCGGGCACCCTGCGCGTGGCGGAGGACGGCACCATCACCGGCGAGGTCACGACCAAGGACGTCGAGGGCACCATGGCGCACATCCATCGCGGCGCCAAGGGCACCAACGGCCCGGTGATCGTGCCGCTCGAGAAGAAGGGCGATACCTACAGCGTTCCCGCCGGCCGCAAGCTCACGGCGGAACAGCTGAAGGATCTCAAGGCGGGCAACCTGTACGTGAACGTGCACACCAACCGCAACAAGGGCGGTGAAGTGCGCGGCCAGCTAAGCCCTAACCTGCCTAGCCTGAAGCATTTCGTTCTAGTTCTCGCTCTCGGGGCCGCGTGGCCGGTGGCCGCGCAGTTCCCGGAGCGACCGCTTCGTCTGGTGGTGCCGCAAGCCGCGGGCAGCGCCACCGACAACATCGCGCGCATCGTCGCGCCGGCGCTCGCCAAGGAGCTCGGCCAGGCGGTGGTCGTCGATAACCGCCCCGGCGGCGCGCTCACCATTGGCATCGACGCGGTGGCCAAGGCGGCGCCCGATGGCTACACCCTCGGCCAGGGACCGGTCGGCGCGCTCGCCATCACGCGCCACATGGTGGCCAAGCTGCCCTACGACATCGAGCGCGACATCCAGCCCGTCGCCCTGGTGACCACGGGGTACATGCTTCTCGCCGCCTCACCCAAGGCACCGTTCCAGACAGTGGCCGAGCTGATCGATTACGCCAGGAAGAATCCCGGCAAGCTGTCGAATGCTTCTTCCAGCAACGGCTCTCCGGGACACGTCAGCGGCGAGCTGTTCAAATTCATGACCGGCACCGACATCGTGCACATCCCGTACAAGGGCGGCGCGGCGGCGATCGGCGACCTCATCTCGGGCCAGGTGCAGCTCATGTTCGAGAGCACCAACTCCATCGCGCCGCACGTCAAGGCCGGCCGCGTGCGGGCGCTGGCCGTCACCGGCGAGCGCCGCGCGCTCAGCCTGCCGGAGGTGCCGACGCTGATCGAAGCCGGCGTGCCGGGCTACGAAGTCAACGCGTGGAGCGGCATCATCACCACCGCCGGCGTGCCGCGCCCGGTGCTCGACAAGCTCAACGCCGCGGTGAATCGCGCCATCGCTCAGCCGGACACGAAAGAGCGCCTGGCGCAGCTCGGCAGCGAAGGCGGCGGCGGCACTCCGGAAGACTTCGCCGCGCTGATCCGCCGCGACTCGGCGAAGTGGGCGGACGTGATCAAACGCTCCGGCGCTAAGATCGACTAGAAGCTCTTACTCCAGCTTCAGGTTCGCCTTCTTCACTACGCCGCGCCACTTCTCGATTTCGGCGGGGAAGAAACGTTTGAACTCATTGTGGCCCGAGGTGAACAGCGCCACCCCGGCACCCTGCAGCTTTTCTTGCGTGTCCGGAAGCGCAAGCACTTTCTGGATGTCTCCGGCGATGCGCGCGGCGAGATCGGCCGGCACCGAAGCGGGCGCGAAGAAGCCCTGCCACAGCGTCGCCTCGTAGTCCGGCAGTCCCTGCTCCGCGACAGTCGGGATGTCCGGTGCGCCGGCGAAGCGCGTCTTGCTGGTGACGGCGAGCGCGCGGGCCTTGCCGGATTTGGCAAGCGGCAGGCCGACCGGCATGCCGGCGAAGTAGTAACCGATGCGCCCGCCCATCACGTCGAGCGCGGCCGGCGCGCCGCCCTTGTATGGAACGTGGATCGCCTGCAGGCCGGCCATGAGGTTGAAGAGCTCGCCGCAAAGGTGGTCGGAGTTGCCGACGCCCGAGGAAGCGAACGACAGGCGGCCGGGCTCTGCTTTGGCCTTCGCGATCAGCTCGGCGACGTTCTTCGCGGCGAAGTCCGGCGCGACGATCAGGATGTGCGGCGTCGCCGCCACCGGCGCGAGCGGCACCAGGTCGGTTTCGGCGCGGAACGGCAGGTTCGGCAGCGCGGCGGCGCTGATCGCGAGGCCGTTCTGCGCGAAGAGCAGCGTGTAGCCGTCGCCGGGCGCCTTGGCGGCGGCGTCCGCCGCGAGGTTGCCCGCGGCGCCGGCGCGCGTCTCGACGTACACGTTCTGCTTCCAGTATGCCGTGAGGCGATCGGCCATCACGCGGCCGACGATGTCGGTCGAGCTGCCGGCGGCATAGCCGACCAGCACGCGGACGGGCTTGTTCGGATATTGAGCCTGGGAGGCCGTGGCAACCAGCAGCCCCAAGAGCAGGAGGAATCTCATATCACCTCATGGAAAATAATTTCTTGCCGGCGACGGGCATCTCCGCGCGAAGGACCTCGCCGTTCATGGAATCGGTGATGAACAGCGTCTTGCCCTGGAAGGCGACGTTCGTCATCAGCCGATGCTCGTCTCCAGCGTGCACCAGGTGCGTCGGCAGGCAATTGGAATCAAAACGCCAGATACCGACGCCGAGATGGCAAACGACAAGTCCGTCTTCCGCGTCCATCTCGATGCCGTCCGGGCCGGCGTGTCCGCCGGAGAGCTGGATTGCGACGCCGGTTTTCGACGGCGTACCGCCCGCCATCAGCGGCAGGCGCCAGATCTGCTGGGCGCGCGTGATCGCGACGTAGACCTGCGTGTTCTTGCCGTTGATGGTAATTCCGTTCGGCGAAGGGGCGTTGGCGACCAGGCGCTGCAATTCGCCGTTCGCCCGCAAGCGGTACACCCGGCCGCTCGGGTCGGCGATGCCGCTCTGGCCCTGGTCGGTGAAGTACAGGTCGCCGTTGTCTGCGAAGTGCAGATCGTTCAGGCCCTTGAAGCTCTCGCTGAAAGCGGTCTCGAGCACCGGCTCGATCTTCCCCGTCCCGGCATCGAGCGCCAGCAGGCCGCGCTTGTAATCGGTGATGTAGGCGCGCCCGTCCTGGTGAAATTTCAGCCCGTTCGGCCAGCCGTCGTACTGGGTAACCAGCGTCCAATCGCCTGCTGGATCGACTTTGAAAATTCTTCCAAAGGGAATGTCGACGCACCATAGATTCCCCTTGCGGTCGAACGACGGCCCTTCGAGAAAGCTGTCGACCGGCGCGAGCTGGCGGTTGGGATCGGACCACGCGGTTCGCTGCTTTTTGCGGAACTTGGCCGGCAGCGAGGTGAACCGCTCGACCTCGATTTTTTTTATTGCCTGGAAGGGGTTGTGCATGGAATGCGCCAGAGGATAGGGTTGTTAGCTGGCCTGTACAAGGAGGTCCCATGAAGCGTTTCGCCCTGTTGCTCCTGCTTCTCGTCACCACCGCTGCGTTCGCCCAGGCCCCGACGCGCGTGCGCGGAACCATTACCTCGCTTGAGGGCGACGTGCTCTCGGTCAAGTCGCGCGAAGGCAAGGAGGTCAAGATCCAGCTCGCCCCGGACGCGCAGGTGGCCCTGACAACGAAGGCATCGGCGGCGGATTTCAAGCCCGGCGCCTACGTCGGCGTCACCTCGGTGAAGGGACCCGACGGCCGGCTCGTTGCGCGGCGCGTTCATGCTTTGGGGCCGCAGGTGCCGCAGATGCATGGGACATGGGATTCGATTCCCGATTCAATGATGACGAATGCCACGCTGGACGCCACCGCGCAGGTCGGCGCCGGCACGGAGCTCGTGCTGAAGAACAAGGACGGCGAACAGAAGATTTTGGTGACGCCGCAAACCGAGTACTACACGTTCGCGCCGGGCACGCGTGCCGATCTCAAACCGGGCGAAACGATCTTCACTGGCGCCGCGCAAAAGGACGGCAAGCTCGTCGCGCAACGCGTCACGGTGAGCAAAGATGGCGTTAAGCCGCCTCAGTAGCGTTCTACTGTTGCTGGTTGCCTGCGCGGCGCTCGCGCAGGCGCCGCAACGGGTGCGCGGGACGATTACCACTGCCGACGGAAATGTGTTGACCGTGGATGGGAAGACGCAAATCCGCCTGAATGAGAAGACCGAGATCGTGTTCGCGCAGCCGATCGCGCTTGCCGATCTCAAGCCGGGCGACTTCCTCGGCGTGACCTCGGGCAGCCAAGGCGGCGGGCAAGCTGATTGCCTACGAGGTGCGGCGTTTCCCGAAGCCGGTCAATCCGGGCCACCGTCCGTTCGACGGCCGCGACGACCAGACCATGACCAACGCCACCGTCGAGGCGATGATGCAATCGGCGAGCGGCCGCGAGCTGACCATGACCTACGCCGGCGGCTCGGCGAAGATCGTGGTGCCGGAATCGGCTTCGGTGTCGACGCTGGTTGCCGGCAAGCGCGACCAGCTGGTGGTCGGCGCGCCGGTGAATCTGACACACGACGCGAGTGGCATGGCGCTGCGCATCCAGGTCGGTCCGAAGCGATAGACTGGCGGCGTGAACCGTCGCGCGCTGCTCGGCTGTCTCGCCGGATCGCTCGTTCTCGGGCCAGGTGCGGCGCTAGGGCAAGCCGCGCGTCCGGCCAGGGTCGGCTGGCTCTCGTACCTTCCCGCGCCCGATCCGGCGCTCGGCTTGCTTCGCGAGGGGTTGAGCGCGCTTGGCCATATCGAGGGCAAGTCCTTCATCACCACCGCGCGCTACGCGGACAGCGACTTCACGCGGCTGCCCGCGCTGGTCGACCAGCTGGTGGCCGAGCGCATCGACGTGCTTGTCTCCCGCGGTCCTTCGGTGGATTTCACCAAGCGCGTGCGTGACCAGGTTCCCGTGGTCTTCGTCTACAGCGGCGACCCCCTCGCCGCCGGCTTTGCCGACAGCCTGGCAAAGCCAGGGCGCAACATGACCGGCATGACGTTCATGGCAACGCAACTGTGTGCCAAGCGCGTGGAAGTGCTGAAGGAGATGCTGCCGGGCGCGAAGCGCATTGCGCTGCTGTCCAATCCCGAGCATGCCGGCGAGCTGATCGAGTACCGCGTGACCGAGGAATCGGCGCGCCGGCTCGGCGCCGAAGTCACGCGCTATCTCGTGCATACGGCCGAGGACCTCGCGCCCGCGTTCAAGGCGATCCAATCGGCGAAGGCCGATGCCACCCTGGTGTTTCCAGACTCGCTCACGCTCAACCGACGCAAGGAAATCGCCGGGCTTGCGGCCGCGGCGAAGATGCCGTGCATGTACGGCTGGACTGAGTTCGTCGACGCCGGCGGGCTGGTGAGCTACGGACCGACCCTCACTGAGGGCTTCCGCGCGCTTGCGGTCTTTACCGACAAGATCCTCAAGGGCGGAAATGCGAGCACCATTCCGATCGAGCAGCCGCGCAGCATAAGCCTGACGCTCAACATGTCGGCCGCGAAAGCACTCGGAATCCGGGTGCCGCCGGCGCTGATCGTCCGCGCCGACCGCGTGATCGAGTAACGGCCGACTAGGCCGCGTCCGCGGCCAGCCCACCGCCGAGAAACAGCTGCCCCACCTTGGGATCGGCGAGGATCGCGCGCGCCTCGCCCGCCATGCGCGTGCGCCCGAGCTCGAGCACCACGCCGAAATCTGAGATCTCGAGCGCGCGCTTGGCGTTCTGCTCGACCATGAGGATCGACATGCCCTTGGAGCGCAGCTCATGCAGGATGGCGAAGGTTTCCTGCACCAGCCGCGGCGAGAGCCCGATCGACGGCTCGTCGATCAACATCAGCTTCGGGTCGAGCAGCAGGCTCCGCGCGATCTCGAGCAGCTTCTGCTGGCCGCCGGAGAGCGTGGACGCCTGCGCCGCCGCGCGCTCGCGCAACACCGGAAAGCGGTCCATGACCGACTCGATGCGCGCGGCGATGTCGATGCCGCTTGGCGCCGCGGTCGCGCCGAGCTCGAGGTTGTGGCGCACGCTCAGCTCGGGAAAGATGTTGCGCCCCTGCGGCACATAGGAAATGCCCATCTCGAGCAGCTGGCGCGGGTTCAGGTTCGTGATGTCGCGTCCCTCGAACACCACGCGTCCCGCGCGCGCCGGCAGCAGCCCGAACACGGTCTTGAACACGGTGGACTTGCCCGCGCCGTTCGGCCCGATGATGGTGGTGATGGCGCCGCGCTCGGCCTGCAGGCTGGTCCCGTTCAGAACCGTGAGCCCGCCGTAGCCGGCCACGACATCTTCAAGAATCAAGAGACTAGCCGCCAACTCAGTTTCCAAGATATGCCTCGATCACGGCGCGGTTGGCGCGGATCTCCTCCGGCGTGCCTTCCGCGATGATGCGGCCCTCGGCCAGCACCAGGACGCGCGTGCACAGCGACATGACGAATTCCATGTTGTGCTCGATCACCACGAAGGTGGCGCGCCGTGTAGCGTTGATCTCGCGCAGGCGCTCGCGCAGCCCGGCGAGCATGGTCGGGTTGACGCCGCCGGCGGGCTCGTCGAGCAGCACCAGGCGCGGCCCGGCCATGAACGCCATCGCCACGTCGAGCAGCTTCTGCTGGCCGTAGCTCAAGCTCCCGGCGTTCTCCTGCGCCAGCTGCGTCAGCCGGAAGAATTCGACCATGCGGTCCGCTGCGGCGCCGAGGCCCGCGTCGCGCCGCCCGACGAGGCGCGACCACATCGACCCGCGGTGCTCCTGCCCGGCGAGGATCAGGTTCTCGCGCACCGTGAGCTGCGGGAACACCTGCAGGATCTGGAAGGTGCGGCCCACGCCGAGGCGGTTGAGCTGGCAGGGCCGCTTGCCGGTGATGGCGCGGCCGTCGATGCGCACCTCGCCCGCCGAGGGCGCGAGCTGGCCGAGGATGCAGTTGAACAGCGTCGACTTTCCCGAGCCGTTCGGCCCGATCAGGCCGAGGATCTCGCCTTCACGCACCTCGAAGGAAACGCCGTCCACGGCGCGGATGCCGCCGAACGCCTTCTCCAGCCCGTGCACTTCGAGGACGGGATTCATCTCTTCAAAACCCTCTCGGCGAGCCCGAGCAACCCCGACGGACAGAACGCCATCAGCACCATCACCGCCGCGCCGTAGAAGATGAGGTACAGCCCCTCGCTGCCGAAGCGCATCCACTCGGGCAGCAGCACCGAGACCGCCGCGCCGAGAAACGGGCCGAGAAAGTAGCCCGAGCCGCCGACCATCACCATCAGCAAGAGACTCAGCGATAAATTGAGGTTGAACGCGTTCGGCTCGATGAACTGGAGCAGCGGTGCATACAGCACGCCCGCGATGCCGCCGAGCGCCGAGCCGATGGCGAAGGCCATCAGCGTGTAGCGCCGCGTGTCGACACCGAGCGAGTCGGCGCGGATCGCGTTCTCGCGCAGCGCGGTAAAGGCGCGGCCCCAGGGCGAGCGCACCAGCCACCAGGTGCCGGCCGAAACCAGCGCGAGCACGCCCAGGCAGAAGAAGTAGAACGGAACCGGCCCCTTGGCCGACCAGCCGAACAACGCCGGGCGCGGGATGCCGGTAATGCCGTACACGCCCTTGGTGAGCCATTCCTCGTTGCGCAGCACGAGAAACACGAGCGTGGCAAAGGCGAGCGTGACGAAGGCCAGGTAGTGATGCTGCACGCGCAACGCCGGATAGCCGAGCACCCAGCCGATCACCAGGCTGAGCGCGATCGCCAGCAGGAAGGCCGACCACAGCGGCCAACCGGAGGTCGTGAGCAGCGCCGCGGCGTAGGCGCCGATGCCGACGAACGAGCCCTGCGCGAGCGAGATCTGGCCGGCGTAGCCGAGCGTGAGGTTCAGGCCGATCGCGGCGATCGTCATCACCACCCAGAGGCTGAGCAGGTAGATGCCGTAGGGCTTGAGAGCGAACGGGGCTGCAACCAAGACAATCAGCAAAAGAAGAAGAACAATCTTCCTCACACCGTGCGCTCCTCGGCGCGGCCGAGCAGCCCCTGCGGCCGCCACAGGATCACCGCGATCAGCAGGAACAGCGGAAATGCGGCGCGGTACTGCGACGACCAGTACGCCGCCACCAGGTTGTCGGCGATGCCGAGCAGCACGCCGCCGACGATCGCGCCGCGCACCTGGTTGAAGCCGCCGACAATGGCGGCGACAAAGGCAGCGAGGCCGAGCAGCTCGCCATTGGTGAATTTGGCGAGGTAGATCGGGCTCACCAGGAACGAAGCCAGCGCGACCAGCGCGGCGTTCACCAGGAACGTATAGAGGATCATGCGCTCGACCGGGATGCCGAGCACGCGCGCGAGCATCGGGTTCTGCGCCGTGGCCTGCATCTGCCGGCCGGTGCGCGTGCCGCCGAGGAACCACTGCAGCACGCCCACGGCCACGACCGCCACGGCGATGATCACCAGGCTCTGCGCCGAGATCACCGCGCCGAAGATGGTGACGTTGGTGGTCGGCCAGACGCCGGGGAAGCCCTGCGCCTCGGCGCCGTAGAACTCCTTCACCCCCTCCTTGAAGAAGATGGCGAGGCCGAGGGTCGAGATCACGAGCGGCAGCACGCCGTGGCGCAGGATCGGGTCGACCACCATGCGCTTGAACAGCAGCCCGAGCACGACCAATGCGGCCAGCAGGCCGACGAGCAGCGCCGCCGCAAAGGAAAGGCCGGCGAACTTCATCGCCGCCAGCACGAAGAACGCCGGCAGCATGACGAACTCGCCCTGCGCGAAATTGATGGTCTGCGAGGTCTGCCACAGCAGCACGAAGCCGACCGCGACGAGCGCATAGATGCCGCCCGTCGCGATCCCGCGATCAGGAGCTGCAGTAAGTCGGCCAGGTTTACTTGCCCAGCTTGGGCAGTATCTGCACGACCTTCTGTCTACCGTTGACCACCTCGACCAGGAAGCTGATGCGGTCGATGTCGCCCTTCGCGTCCCAGGTCGTCTCCATCAGGATGCCCGGCTCCTGCTCCGGCTTGATGGTCAGCCCCTTCATCAGCTTGCCGAGCGCCTTGCTGTCGAACTTGCCCAGCTTCTCGGTGGCGTGCTTGACCGCGTAGACCGCGGTGTAGCCCTTGATGCCGTTGTGGTCCGGCACGTACTTGTAGCGCTTCTGGAACTTGTCGGTGAACGCCTGCACCGCCGGGATCGGCGCATCGGCGGTGAGCCCCACGTGACCCTTCACGCCCTCGGCCGTCTCGCCGGCGAGGTCGATGACCTTCTGGCTGATGACGTTGGTCTCGCCGATGATCGGCGTCTTCACCCCCTGCTTGCGCGCCTCGCGCAGCACGCGCGCGCACTCCTCCTCGTTGGTGTAGACGAAGATCGCGTCCGCGTTCGCCGACTTGAGCTTGACGATGTCGGCGGCGAAGTCCACCTGCCCCGACTCGGTCGAGACGTCGGCGACGATCTTGATGTTGCGCTTCGCCATCTCCTTGAAGAACACGTCGCGCCCGCCTTTGCCGTAGTCGTTGTTCACCCACAGGAAGGCCACCGACTTCGCCTTGATGCCCTCCGCGACGAACACCGCCATCTTCGGCATGCTCATCTGCTGCCCGAAGGAGGTGCGGAAGATGTAGTCGTTGCCCATCTGCGTGATCTCGGCGGCCTCCGCGCCGGTGAACTGCGGGATCTCGGCCTGCTGCGCGAGCAGCATGTTCACCTTCACCGAGCCCGAGAACACCGGGCCGAGGATCACGTACGGGTTACCGTCGATCGCCTTCTGCACCTGGGCGCGCGAGACGCCCGCGTTGCTCTGCGTGTCGCTCACCGGCGCGTTGATCTTGCGCTTCAGGATGCCGCCCTTGGCATTGATCTCGTCGATCGCCATCAGCGCGCCGTCGCGGAAGTTGGTGCCCGACACCGCGCCGTTGCCCGACACCTCGATCACGATCGGCATGAACACCGTCTGCTGGGCGTGCACCGTCGCAGCACCCAGTATCAATACAGCTCCTAGCAAAGTAGCCTTCACGTCCCCCTCCTCTTAGAGTCCCTCGAACTGCAGAATATTAAGCCCGGCGTTCTGGTCCGTCAGGTACATGAGCCCGTTGCGCTCGACATAGCAGTCCGCGGTCTGCAGCACCTGCGGCCGGTTCGGCCGCGGATCCGCCATCTTCGCCGGGTTGGGCGGCACGTAGAAGGCGATTTCTTTCGGCCGCGCCTGGTCGGCGATGTCGTAGACCCGTACGCCCGCGTTGTAGTAGGTGGCGAAGATGAGCCGTGAGCTCTGGAATGCGCCCGGACGGTTCTCGTGCAGGTTGTGCGGGCCGAAAAATCCGCCCTTCGCGCAGTAGTCGGCTTCCCCCGGCTCCGGGAACGACGCGATCACCGCCGGATTGGAGGGCTCGCGCACATCGTAGGTCCAGATGTGGCGCCGACCCTCCTTGCAGTTGGCGAACGTCGGCTCGTCGGCGAGGACCAGCAGCTTGCGGTCGGGCAGCGGCAGGGGCGAATGCGTGCCGCCGCCGCCCGGCTGGGGAAGGCGGTGCACGAGGATTCTCGGCTTGGCCGGATCGGCGACGTTGATCACGGTCATGCCGCCGTCGCGCCACGCGGCGTAGAGGATGTCGGCGTCGGGCAGCGCATGATGGAGAGCGAAACGCCTGCCTGGCGGGCGAGGTCGGCGTCTCGCCGCCAGCGCGCCACATGCCCGGCAACCAGCAGCGCCCCACGACCTGCGGCTTGGCCGGCTGCGACATGTCGATGACGGCGAGAACGTGGTCGGTGAAATCGGCGAAGTGGATCGAGGCGTACGCGTAGCGCCCGCCCACGTACCAGATGCGGTGCGGACCCATACCGTCGGTCGGCATGAACCCGATCTCGCGCGGCTTCTCCGGCTTGGAGATGTCGTAGACGCGGATGCCGGCGCTGAACTGGACCCCGGTGCCCTTCAGCCGGTCGGCGGGCGAGCCGCCGAAGTAGTCCTTCTCGGTCTGGAACTGCTGCATGGTCCAGACGCTGGGCGCGTTCACCGCCAGCAACAGGTCCTCGTGGGTCTGCAGGTGAAACGCGCGCGTGCCCGGTGCGCAGGCGATGAAGTCGGTGACCTTGGGGTTCTTCGGGTCGCGCACGTCGAGCGTGGTAATGCCGTTGCTGTAGCCGTGGCCGACGTAGGCATGGCCGCGATGCACCATCACCTGCACGCCGTCGCCATGGCCGCCCATGTCGGAGTGACCGACGAATTTGATGCCCTTGGAGGCGACGGGCTTCATCCGGACTTCGCCGCGCTCGCACCTGCGATCTTGCCGAACACCGAGCCGTTGGTGAGGCCCGAGCCGCCGGGATAGTTGAACCAGAAGATCCCGCCCACCAGCTCACCCGCGGCGTACAGGCCCTTGATCGGCTCGCCGTCGGAGTTGATCACCTGCGCGTGCGTGTTGATCTTCAGGCCGCCGAAGCTGAACGTGATGCCACAAGTGACAGCGTAGGCCTCGAACGGCGGAGTGTCCAACGTGTTCGCCCAATTCGATTTATTTGTCTGTAGATTCTCCGTGCAACGCCCATCCTTCACATTGGGATTGAAGGGGATGTCGGTGCGCACGGCCGCGTTGTATTTCTTCAGCGTCTCGAGCGCGGCCTTCTGGTCGGTGTCCTCCATGCGGGACACGAGCTCTTCGAGCGTATTGCCGGCGATCTTCGTCACCTGCTTGATGCGGTACTCGTCGCGCAGCTGCGCCTTGACCTTGCCGTCGAAGATCTGCCAGGCGAACTGCTTGGGCTGCTGCAGGATCACGCGCCCGTACTTCGCGTAGGTGTAGTTGCGGAAGTCCGCGCCCTCGTCGACGAAGCGCTTGCCTTCGGCATTGATGTACACGCCCCATGGATACGAGTGCTTCTGGAAGCCGTCGCCCACGGCGAGGTCGCCGGTCTCGGGCGCATTGCGGTCCCACGCCACCGCGTGGCAGCCCGACCAGTTGCCGTGCGCCGCGGCGCCGATCTCGAGCGCCATCTCGATCGCGTCGCCGGTGTTGAAGCGCGTGCCGCGCACCTTGGCGAGCTCCCAGCCCGGCCCCATGTAGCGCGTGCGCCATTCGGTGTTGGCCTGGAAGCCGCCGGCGGCCAGCACCACTGAGCGGGAGGAGAGCTTCTTGGTCTTTCCCTGGTGCTTCACGACAACTCCATGAACCCCGTCATCGTCCGCGACGAGCGAAACGGCGCGCGCCTGGTACCAGAGCTCGATGCCGTTCTTCTTCGCGATCTGCGTCAGCGACTCGACCAGGCCCGGCCCGCCGCCGACCGCCTCGAGCGTGAGGCCGCCCCAGAACTTGAACCTGCCGCCGATGTTGAACGCCTGCCGGCCCCAGGCCGCAGTGAAGCGCACGCCTTTCTCCCGCATCCATTTCACTGTGGGGAAGCTATTTCTAATCAGAAGCTCAGTCAGGTCGGGATCACAGCGGTACTCGGTGATGCGTCCCATGTCGTCGAAGAACTGCTCTTCGGTGTACGTGCCGAAGTCGGTGCGCGCGAGCTCGTCCTCGGATAGGTCGATCAGCTGACGCAGGTCATCCGGTCCGTTGTAAACGATGCGCATCAGGCCGGCGGTGAAGCGGGAATTGCCGCCGGACTCTTCTTCGGGGGCCCTTTCCAGAACCAATACCCGTTGAGCGTTTTCCTTGGCAGACAGGGCCGCACACAACGCGGCGTTGCCGCCGCCGACAATAATGACGTCGAAGTCCATTTAGTCGATCTTGATGTTGGCGCGCTGGATCACGTCTTTCCAGCGCGCCTGTTCCCTGGCGACGAACTCGGCATATTCCTGCGGCGTGGAGCCGATCGCCTCGGCATCGTCGGCCTTGTAGCGCTCCACCACCGCGGGACTCTTCGCCGCTTTTGCTGCTTCGAGTGCCAATCTTTTGACAACGGCGTCGGGCGTCTTGGCGGGCGCGGACAGGCCGTACCACTGCGAAGTCTCGAAGCCGGCGAAGCCCTGCTCGGCGATGGTCGGCGCCTCCGGAATCGTGGCCAGTCGCTTGGGCGCGCCGACGCCGATCACGCGCAGCTTGCCGGCCTTGACGTGCGGCATGAGCGGCGGTGTGCCCGCCGAGGTGGCGTGGGTGCGGCCGGCGACGAGGTCGACCAGGTTCGGGCCGGTGCCCTTGTAGGGCACGTGCTGCAGCTCGATGCCGGACACCAGCTTGAAGTACTCCATGGCCAGATGCCCGGCGCTGCCGTTGCCGGCCGAGCCGTAGTAGTACTTGCCCGGCTCCTTCTTGGCGAGCGCCACGAACTCGCGCGCGTCCTTCGCCGGCACGCTCTCGTGCACCACGAAGATGTTGGGCACCTTCGCGAGCAGCGAGATGTGGACGAAATCGCGGTTCACGTCGAACGGCAGGCTCGAATAGAGGTACGGGTTCAGCGCGAGGCTGCCGATGTGCGTGATGAGCAGCGTGTAGCCGTCCGGGTCGGCGCGCGCCACGTCCTGCATCGCCGGATTGCCGCCGCCGCCGCCTTTGTTCTCGATGACGATGGACTGGCCGAGCGCCTTCTCCATTTCGGACGCCACGCTGCGCGCCACGATGGTGCTCGAGCCGCCGGGCGCGAACGGCACCACCAGGCGGACCGGCTTGTTGGGATAAGTCTGCGCATGGGAACCGTGGCGAATACCAGCATCCCGAGGAGCAGCATCTTTCTCGTGACTAGAACTGGTATCTCCTCAATCCGCCATCGACGGGGATCACGGCGCCGGTGATGTAGCGCGCGAGCGGCGAGACCAGGAAGCAGACCAGGTTGGCAATGTCGGCGGGCTGCCCGTATTCGCCCACCGGAATCTCCTCGTCGCTCTGCTTCTTGCGGTACTCCGGCGGGTAGTTGCGCAGGATCTGCTCGCTGATGATGCGCCCCGGCGGGATGCAGTTCACGGTGATGCCGTGCTTGCCGACTTCGCGCGACAGGCCCTTGGCCCACGAGTGCATCGCCGCCTTGGCCGCGAACGCGCCATTCAGGCCTTCGGGCTCGGACTTGCCGGTGATGTTGACGATCCGGCCCCAATTCTTCGCCATCATCTGCGGCAGCAGGCGGTGCGCGAGCTGGCGCTGGCGCGTGAAGTTGAGGGTGAGCGCCTCTTCCCACTGCTCTTCGCTCGACTCGAGCGTGAACTTACGGCTACCGCCAGCGTTGTTGATCAGGATCTCGACCGAGCCGAGGCCCGCCAACGCCTTTTCTGCAATGGATTCGGGTGCTCCGGGCTCCATGAAGTCCTGCTCGATGATCGCCAACTGCTGCCCGAGCTCTTTCTCCAGCTCCTCGAGCAGATTACGCCGGCGCGCGACCACGGCAAGCCGCACGCCCTCGCGCGCGAGCGCGGTGGCGATTCCCCTGCCGATTCCCATGCTCGCGCCGGTGACCAGCGCTGTTTTTCCGCGAATGCCGAGGTCCATGGAAGGAGCGCAATCCTACCGGATTACGGCACGGAGATTGCGTCGGGGGTCTCCCACTGGCTCAGCCAGATTCACCTCATCACTCTCATGGAGACCACGATATGAAACTCAACACAGCCATTGCCATCGCGGTGGCCGCCGCCTTCGCCGCGCCGCTCGCGGCGCAAGCGTCGGCAGAGGCCGACAGGATCATTCTTGCCCAGACGTCGGGGAAGATCACCACCGACCCGAAGGACAGCAACCCCGCGGCCCCGCCGGCGACAACCGGCACGCCAAGGTCCGCCGACACGACGAGCGACCGCCCCGCGAGCGGCGCCGCCGCCGGCAGCAGCACCGCCCCGGCCGCGCCTGCAGCCGGCGCGACTTCCCGTGGCGGCTTCAGCGCACTGGACAAGAACAACGACGGCCATATCTCGCGCGACGAGGCGAAGGACGCGACCTGGTCCAACCGCTTCACCGAGCTGGACAAGGACAACGACGGCCGCCTGTCGCAGAGCGAATTCAACGCGATGCAGGCCGGCGCCGGCGCCACCGTGGCGCCGGGCGCGACCAGCTCGGGCGGCGCGCCGCTCACCAGCGGCACCAACGCTCCCGATCGCAAACCCAGCACTCCCAAGCAGTAAGTAGCGCTGTCCCCGGGCGCCCGCGCGAGCGGGCGCCCGCTCACGGAGAACTCATGAAACGGTTGTTAGCAGGGCTTTTGGGCGCAGTCGCCGTCGGCAGCGCCTCGGCGGCGCCGAAGGCCGAGAGCGCGGTGGAATGCGGCATCGCCGCCGACATGGCGATGGTCGCGCGCTCGCTCGCGGAAGAGCAGGTGCAGCCCCCGAAGGCAAGCGCCATCATGGCGCGCATCTACGATGTGTCGGAATCCGACCGCGGCAAGGAGCTCATGAAGGACATCCTCGACGCGGCCTACGGCAAGGAAGCGATCACCAGCCAGCGCTTCGCCGAGGAGCTGTTCAACGCCTGCATCAAGAGCGGCGGCAACATGGATACCGTCCTCGGCCGGCGCCTGTAGCTTTTCTCAGTCGGCCTTGACGTTCGCGTCCTTGACGATGCGCGTCCAGAGCTTCGCGTCGGCCGCGACGAACGCGGCATAGTCGGCGGGCGAAGCCGAACCCGAAGTCTCCGTACCCTCGCGCGCGAGCATCTCCGCGACCTGCGGCAGCTTGAGCGCCTGGCTGGTGGCCTCGAACAGCTTGCGCACGACCTCCGGCGGCGTCCCGGCGGGGACGAAGAAGCCGTACCAGAACGAAATCTCGTAGTCGGGCAGCCCGGCTTCGGTCATGCCCGGCACGCCCGCCACGAGCGGCGATGCCGCGCGGCTGGTGACGGCGAGCGCGCGCAGCCGGCCGGCCTGCACCAGCGGCAGCACGGAGGGCGGCGTGGCAAACGAAACCTGCGTGTCACCCGCCAGCACCGACTGCACGGCCGGCGCGCCGCCCTTGTACGGGACATGCACCATCTCCACGCCCGCCAGGCGCTGGAACAGCACCGCCGCCAGGTGCGGCGCGGAGCCATTGCCGGACGAGGCGAAATTGAGCTTGTTCGGGTTCTTCTTCGCGTGCGCGATCAGCTCCTTCACCGTGCCGACGCCCACGCTCGGGTTGACGGTGAGGATGAGCGGCGAAGAGCTCACCTTGCTGATCGGCACCAGGTCCTTGAGCGGCTGGAAGCCCGCCTTCGGCGAGATCAGCGGATTCACCAGGATGCTGGAGGGGCTGGCGATCAGCACCGTGTAGCCGTCGGGCGCGCTCTTCGCGACGTGCTCCGCCGCGATGCTCGAGCCGGCGCCCGGCCGGTTGTCGATCACGATCGGCTGGCCGAGCGCGCGCGACAGCGGCTCCTGGAAGGCGCGCGCCACCGTGTCCGCCGCGCCGCCGGGCGCGAAGCCGACGACCATGCGCACCGGCTTGGCGGGATAGGTCTGCGCAACCGCGTGGGTCGCGAACAGCATGGCGATCAGGAAAATTCTCATGACAATGCCGACTCCAGTGCGGACATCAGGGCTCCCAGCTTGGGTGGTTTCGATTCGAGGCCGACGTTCACCGACAGCTCGCGTAGCGCCGCGGAGGCTACCGGGCCGATCGAAGCGACGAGCGTGCGATTCAGCGCGGTTTTCAGCGACGCCTCCCGGTCGAGCTTCGCGGCCACGGCAAACAGGTTGCGCGCTTGCTCGGCGTTGGTGAACACCGCGGCGTGGATCTCGCCGCGCTCGAGCGCGCCGACCAGGCTCTCGAGCGGCCTGGTGTCCGCCGGCAGCGACCAGCGGTACGTCGGAATCTCCGCCACCTGCGCTCCGCGCGCCTCGAGCGCGCCATCGAGCTCGACGTTGGCGCTGCCGAAGCGCTGGATGATGACGCGGGCGCCGTTCAGGTCCACGTCCCGGATGATTCCAGAATCTCGTGGGTCGTGAACGGATCCGCCGCCGAGCGGTCGATGCGCACGCCGCGCGCGCGCAACGCGCCGGTGGGCTTCGGGCCGCGCGCCGCGACGATGGCCGTTTCCAAGAAATGCATGAAATTCCCGGACAAGCCGAAGAGTGTCGAGAACGGCAAAAAGCGCCCGCGTGCCGACCCCGGTCTGGAAGATGAAGAGCTTCGCCGGCTGCTGCTCCAGCGACTGCACCAGCGCGCGGATCTTCTCGGGGTCGAGGTCGGGGAGCTCGGCGAGCGCGGGCGCGTGGAACGGCACGCCGCCGCGCTTCTTCACGAGGTCGGAGAGCTGCTCGCCCAGGCGGCTCTCGAGGATGGCGATGTGCTTCGCTTTCATGCGCGCGGCACCGAGTGTTCTTTCACATGCGCCTTCAAGTCAAGGCCGATCTTGAGCGCGAGCAGCACCAGCAACGCCCATACCGGCGAGCCGAGCGCCATCGCGCCGATGCCGCCGAGGATGATGGCGAGGTGCAGCACCACCACGCGGCCGTACGGCTTGGCCATCAGCGCGGGAAGCGAGGCGCGGCGGAATTCGCCGCGAACCAGGTAATTCCACACGAACGAGAACGCATGGCTCGCGAGCAGCGCGGCGAGCGGCAGCCACAGGCCAAGCTCGCTCGCCGCGCGTGCCGCCGGCTCCAGCACCTGCAGGCCCGAGGCGCTGTAGGACTTGCCGCCGAATATCGAGAACACGAATACGCCGTGGATGGCGGTGAACATGCCGTAGTGAAAGCAGAAGAACGGCACCATGAACAGCTTGCCCGCCCATAGCGCGGCGTCGCGTGGGTCGGCGCACAGCATGCGCAGGGCGAAGAACGCGCCAATGATCACGTTCTCCATCCAGAACAGCGCGAGCAGCGCGAACACGCTCCAGCCCCACAGCAGGACGCCCGCCACCGGAATCAGGTTGGCGGCGAGCAGCACCCAGGCCGAGACCGGCTTTTCTACCGATGTTGCGCTCTCAGCGAACGAGGCGGACGTTAGCGAGCGCAAGCCGGTCGGTGACGTTGCGCACCAGCGCGCGCGTGAGGTGAAGCTGCGCGCCGAGGCTCATTTTCTCCAGCGCGGCGGGCTCGAACTCGGCGAGCAGCAGCTCGCTCATCGCCTCGACCGTGGCGTGGCGCGGCTGCTCGCCGCCGCCGATATAGGCCATCTCGCCGAAGCATTCGCCGCCGTTCACCATGTTGAGCAGCTTCTTGTTCTTGATCACCTTGGCCTCGCCCTTGGCGAGGAAAAAGAAGCTGCGGCCCCTTTGCTCTTCCTGCACCACCGACTTGCCCTTGGGGATGCGGCTCCATTTTCCGGCGCGCGCAAGCTCCCACAGCTCCGAATCGGCGAGCGGCGCGAGCATCGCGACCTTCTTCAGCGTCACGTACTTCTCGCTATCCGGGATCGAGTCCGCCGGCAGCACCAGCTCGCCGACCTTGGAGAGCTCGACCGCGAACTCGGGCCAGGTGCGGTAGCGCTGCACCGGGTCCTTCTTGAGCGCGCGCAGCACCACCAGATCGAGCGCCTTGGGCAGCCCCGGGCGCAGCTCGCTCGGCGGCACCGCGTCGCTCTTCAGGATCTTGGCGATCAGCGCGTCGATGTTCTCGGCGAGGAACGGCCGCGTGCCGGTCAGCAGCTCGTAGATCACCACGCCAAGCGAGTAGATGTCGCTGTGGAAAGTCAGCGGCTTGCCCTGCACCTGCTCGGGCGACATGTAATACGGCGAGCCGAGCGCGGCGGTTTGCATCACCTGGCTCTTCTTCAGCACCGCCGCGCCGAAGTCGGCGATCTTTATCTCGGTGCCGCCCGCGATCATGATGTTGGCCGGCTTGATGTCGCGATGGACGATGCCCTCCTTCGCCGCGTAGTCGAGGGCGCCGCAGCACTTGAAGGCGATCTGCAGCACGTCGGGCACCGGCAGCAGCGTGCCGGGCTTGGCGTGCTGCGAAAGGTCGCCGCCCATGACCAGCTCCATCGCGATGTGGCCCGAGTCCTCGCCCACCACCGCGTCGAGGATGCTGACGATGTGCGGATGGCGCAGCTTGCCGGCGAGCGAAGCCTCGTTCAGGAATTGCGAGCGGTACACGGTGCCGAACTCGGGGTCGCGGAACACCTCGGGCTCGATGGTCTTGAGCGCGACCTCCTTGCCGGTGAAGGTGTCCTTGGCGAGGTAGACCGTTCCGGTCGCGCCCTTGCCGAGCGCCCGCTGGATATCGTACTTGCCGACTTGAAGGCTAAGATCCATCAATCGAAATTCTGCGGTACGCCCATAGGAGGTGAATGATATGCGATCCAGCCTGAAGGTCCTTTTTTGCTGGCTGCTTGCCGCGCCTGCCTTCGGACAAGTGACCGTGCAGGAATACCCGGTGCCCAGCGGCCACCGCGTGCACGACGTCTGGGCCGACGCGACGCCGGGCGGGCCGGTATGGATCTCGGCGCAAGGCAGCGGCAACCTCGGCATCCTCGAGCCGAAGAGCGGCAAGATCGAGTTCGTGCCGCTCGGCCGCGGCTCCGCGCCGCACGGCGTGATCGCCGGCGCCGATGGTGCGCCCTGGCTCACCGATGGCGGGCAGAACGCAATCGTGCGCGTCGATCCGAAAACGCGCGCGGTGAAGGTCTGGCCGCTGCCCGAGGGCAGCGCCTACGCCAATCTCAACACCGCGATCTTCGATGGCAAGGGCGTGCACTGGTTTACCGGCCAGAGCGGTGTATACGGGCGGCTCGATCCGCGCGAGGGCAAGGTGGAAGTGTTCGACGCGCCGAAAGGCCGCGGCCCGTACGGAATCCACGCCACGCCCGACGGCACGGTGTACTACGTATCGCTCGCCGGGTCGTTTCTCGGAAAAATAAATGCGGACGGCAGCACCACGGTGATCGAGCCGCCCACCTCGCGCCAGGGCGCGCGCCGCGTGTGGTCCGACTCGAAAGGCGACCTATGGGTGGCGGAGTGGAACTCCGGCAACTTGAGCCGCTATCAGCCGAAAACCGGCGCGTGGAAAAGCTGGAAAGCGCCCGGCGCGGATCCGCGCGTCTACGCGGTCTACGTCGACGAGACCGACAAGGTCTGGGCCGCGGAATGGAGCGCGCAGGTCATGCTGCGCTTCGATCCGGCAAGCGAGAAGTTCGAAAGCTTCAAGTCCTCGAGCAGCCGGCCGAACGTGCGCCAGATCCATGGCCGCAAAGGCGAGGTTTGGACGCCCGAGTCAGGCGCCGACAAGATCGTGGTTTACCGCTACCGATGAATTAGGCACCGTCGCGCCGTCGTTCCCGCGAGCTAACCTTTCAGGCCTTCCCTAAGGCGGCTTCGAGCCACCGCATCGCTTCCGACTGCGTGTCGAAGCGCCGCAATGCGCAACCGCGCGCCCGCGCGTCGATCTCGGCGAAGACGTAAAGGCGCTCGTTCAGCACGTTGTCGAGAATCGCGATGCGCTTGGGGCCGTCCTGGTCCGCGAGCAGGTCGCGGATCTTGCCAATGCGGTCCTCTAGGCGGCGCACATCGACCAGTACGTTGCGCAATGCGTTTTCGCGCGCCTCGCGGCCGATGTCGCGCGCGATGGCGCCGGGCGTGGGACAGCTGCCCGAAATCGTGACCATCAGCACCCCGCCGCTCACGCTGTAATCGAGCCGGTAACCCATTGCGCCGAAGTTACCGCCGAGCCGCCAAGATTGGGGTAAGGCTTTGTTAGATAAGGGCAGATTACCGGCTGCCTGGCGCCGCGCGCCACAGCATGCCGTGGCTGTGGCGCGGGCGTCATGGCTCCCCCCTGCGGCCCCTTTTTACTGTGAGGAAATTCCGGTCAGTGCAGCGAGCGCGCGAACGTGCGCCCGCGCAGGTAATCGAAGGCGTGCGGCTGGTCCTGCACGAGATCGGAGATGGCGTGGGTGATCTCGTCGTGGATTTCGTCGTACTGGGAGTCGATCTTCGGAAAAATGCCGATGTCGGTGACGAAGAGATCGGCGTCCGGAATGCGGTTCGGGTCGACGTCCTTCGGCAGCATGGCCCGATCCTGCACCGCAAAGCCGTGGAGATAGGGGCAGCGCACGAAAAGCGAGCGGATGCGGGCCTCGACGTCGGCTTCGAGCCGGCCGAGGAGACTGTCGAATTGCTGGGTGGTCTTCATGGGCTCCCAGCGTAGTGGCCTGTCGTAAAACGGCCAATCGGGGAGTCCCTGAAACAACTACAGGCGAACCCTTAGTGCAGGGTCCTCGCGAAAGTGCGGTCGCGGAGCCACTCGCCGGCGCGGGGTTCCTGCTCCAGCAAATCCCCCAGCGTTTCGGCGATTTCCTGGTAAATCTCGCCGTACTGCTCGGCCGAAACCCGTGGCGAAATGCCGATATCGCTGACGAAGAGCTCCTCGGCCTCGGCGCGGATGGCAAATCCGCACAGATCCGGGCACCGCGCGAACAGCGATTCCAGTTGCGCTTGCACGTGGCGATGGGTTTTCATGACCCTCACGCTAGTCCCCTGACGTTGCACTGCGACACCTTTCCCCGGTGCCGGCCGGCCTAGGGCTTTTCACTACACTCGCCAGCGGCAGCCGATTCTTGGCATCATGCAGGTTCCAGGAGCCAATCCCATGCCAAAGTTTGTGATTTCCCCCCATTTCCGGCTGCACGAGTGGGTTGCCGAAGAGAAGGGCTATTTCCGGGCCGAAGGGCTCGAGTACGAGTTTCGCGAGGTGTTCGACACCCATGCCACGCCGAACAAGGTCGGCGCCTACACCAGCTTCGAAAAGGGCCGCGATACCAACGTGAGCTGCGCCTGCCACTGGACGGTCAACGTGGCCGCCTCGCAGGGGCTCGGGAAAAATGGTATACCGACGCTTATTCCGTCTCGCCGAGCGGCGTGTTCGTGCCGCCGGAGTCGTCGATCCGGGAGCCGGGCGACTTGAAGGGTGTGCCGATCTCGGTCGGGCACCAGTCGGGCAGCCACTATTCCACGATGCAGGCGCTCGAGCAGTACATGCCGCGCGAGGACATCAAGCTTTCCTTCGCCGACGGCATCCTGTTCGGCCGCATGGAAAAGCTCATCGACCGCCAGGTGCCGGCCGCGGCGGTGTTCAGCGGCCCCTACTATTTCCTCGAGCAGCTGGGCTTTCGCAAGGTGATCGACACCACCTTCATGATCGCCTCGATGCTGACGGGCGAGCCCGATCCCGAGGACGTGCGCAAATATTTCCGCGCCCTGCGCCGCGCGCAGCGCGACATCGATCTGCGGCCCGAGCTCTACACGCACTATTACCGCAAGGAATTCCCGGCTCGGTTCCACGGTGAGATCGATACGCGGCGCTGGGGACCCGGCGAGCGCATCGTGTTCGAGCCCTACACGCGCGAGGTGTTCGAGCAATCCTTCCAGTGGATCGCCGAGCGCGAAATCTTCGACCCCGCCAAGATGGGCGCCGGGCGCTACGAAGAGGCCTGTGTTTCCCTAGTGTAGGGTGCGGACAAACGTGCGGCCGCGCAGCACGTCTTTTGCAGCCGGCCGCTCGAACATGAAGTCCAGCAGCGCGACCGCGATCTCGTTGTAGATCTGCTCGCACTGGTCGGCGTTGAGGTACGGGTAGACGCCGATATCGCTCACCACCAGCTCGCGCTCCAGGGCGATCGCGCGCAGCTCCTCCGGCAAAGCCGAGGAGTCCTGCACGGTGAAGCCGAAAAGCTGCGGACAGCGGTCGAAAATCGCGCCGACCCGCATCGCGAGGTCTTCCTCGATCGGGGCGAGGTCCACGTTGAGGCTTCCGAGCTGGGCGGGTTTCATGCCCCCGAGTACCGCAAGGAACGGACCCGCCGTTATGCTGTCGGCCGTGAGCGACAGCGAAACGCCGCGCCGACGGCCGGGCATCTTCTACGGCTGGTACATGGTGGGCGCCGCGGTCGGGCTGCAGTTCCTGCAGGCCGGCCTGGTCTCGCAGGCGTTCGGCGCCTACCTCGCCGTGCTCTCCGAGGAGCAGAACTGGAGCAAGACCGCGCTCTCCGGCGCCGCCGCGCTCCAGCAGATGGAAGTGGCGCTGCTCGGGCCGGTGCTCGGCTGGCTGCTCGACCGCTTCGGCCCCAAGATCTTCGTGCGCGCCGGCGTGGTGGTGTTCGGCGCCGGGCTGTGCCTGCTGTCCCAGGTGCAGACGCTGCCGCAGTTCTACGGCGCCTTCATCGTCATCGCGCTCGGCACCAGCCTGTGCGGCTTTTTTCCGCTCAACGTTTCCCTCATCCACTGGTTCGAGCGCAAACGCGCGCGCGCGCTCTCCGCGATGTCGATCGGCCTCGCGCTCGGCGGCGTGATGGTGCCGCTGGTAGCGCAGTCGCTGACGACTTACGGCTGGCGCGCCACCGCGCTCGCGAGCGGCATCTTCGCCATCTGCGTCGGCCTGCCGCTCGCCTTCGTCATCCGCAATAGCCCCCACGAGCACGGGGAAGTTCCCGATGGGATTGCCGAGGTTGCTTCTCGTGAAGCCGAGATTGTTCATTCCAATGAACAACAAACGCGAGACTTCACCGCCCGCGAGGCGCTGCGCACTTCGGCCTTCTGGCTGATCTCGCTCGGCCACGGCTTCGCCCTCTTCGTGGTGCACGCGGTGGCGGTGCACGCCATCACGCACCTCAAGGAGGGCCTGGGCTACTCGATCGCCGAAGCCTCGCTCGTCATCAGCCTGGTGACGCTGTCGCAGATGGGCGGCGTGGGTCTGGGCTGGCTGATCGGCGAGCGCTGGGAGAAGCGCTACATCGCGGCCGGGTGCATGCTCGCGCACGCGGTGGGCCTGCTGCTGCTCACCTACGCCACCTCGCTCACCATGGTGGTGGCCTTTGCCGTGCTGCATGGCGCCGCCTGGGGGCTGCGCGGGCCGTTCATGCAGGCGATCCGCGCCGACTACTTCGGGCGCAGCGCCATCGGCATGATCCTCGGCCTGTCGTTCATGATCATCGTGGTGGGCCAGGTCGGCGGACCGATCATCCCGGGCATCTTTGCCGACATCACCGGCGACTACCGCCTGGGCTTCACCATCATCGCGCTGCTCGCCGGCCTGGGCTCGATGTTCTTCGTGCTGGCGAAAAAGCCGAAGGCGCCGCTCGCCTAGAAAAACACCAGCGCGCGGGCTTCGATGCTCTGGCGCGGCGGCGCGCCCGGCGGGGTGGTCGGATCCTCGAACGCAGTGTGCGGCGTGAAGCGCGCGCGCCCGTCCTTCTCCGAGTCGTACACCTTGAACACCAGCGCCTCGTCGCGGCGCATCTGCGGGAAGTAGAACCAGCGGTGGCGCGGGCTGTACTTCAGCCGGTAGGTCTGCCCGACCCGGTGCGGGTAGCGGCGCTCGGCGATCAGCAGATCGTCGGGCTCGACGCTCTTGGCGTCGGCGATGGCGAGCGGGTTGGACTGGATCGGCTGGTTGATCGCGCGCCAGACTTGAATGATGGCAAACCGCTTCTTGAGCAGATCTTCACTTTGGTCCGGCAGTAATTCACGAACCCTGTTTGGACCCGACCAGTCGGTGTAATCGTTGTGCGCCGAGAGCACCGGCTCGCGCAGCAGCCGCGCTTCGCGCTCGGCTTCGTTGCCCGAGCGCAGCGTGTGGTCGAAGACATGGACGCGCTTCGCCCCCGAGAGGCGCTGGATCAGGGCGGCGACCTCGGGGTAGTAGGCCTGCTCCAGGTTTTCGCTGAGGAAATCGCGCACCGCGGTCTTGTGCTCGACGAAGACGAAGCCGTTCTCATCCAGCGAGAACCGGCCCTGGCGGCCGTCGCGCACCTCCATCGCGTGCCATTCCTGCGTGCCGCTGGTCTTGCGGTGGATGTTGTTCGGACCGAACGTCTCGTTGACCAGCTTCTCGCCGGTGGCGGCGGTATACGGGATGCCTGCCTGCATCCCCTGAAGTTTAGTGCAATGCTCTCTAGTGCAAGGCCCTCATGAAAGTGCGTCCCGGGAGCAGCCGCTTTGCCTCGGGCCGGGCGGCGACCGCGCCGCTGATGGTGCGCACGATGTCGTCGTAGACCTCGTCGTACTGCCGCTTGCCCCAGCGCGGCGACAGGCCGATCTCGAAGATGAAGAATTCGCCGGCGAGCACCGTCGGATTGAGGTTGTCGGGTAGCCCGGAGCGGTCGCGCACCGTGAAGCGCCACAATTCCGGGCGCTGGACGAACAGGCGCGCGACGTGCCCTTCCAGCTCCGCTTCCACAGAGTCCATTCTTATAAATCCCCCCGCTGCAAATATACTTGGGCCGTGGAGCACGGCAACGATTTTCTGTTTCAGGCCAGCCTTTATTTCGCAGCCGCGGTCGCGGCGGTCATGGTCTCGCACCGCCTGGGCCTGGGTTCGGTGGCGGGCTACCTGCTGGCCGGCATCGCCATCGGCCCCTGGGGCTTCCAGCTGGTGGACACGGTGGACCATATCCGGGCGTTCGCCGAGCTCGGCGTGGTGTTCCTGCTCTTCGTCATCGGCCTGGAGCTCGAGCCGAAACGGCTGTGGAACATGCGCGCGCAGCTGCTCGGGCTCGGACTGTCGCAGGTCGTGGGCTCGGTGGCGGCGATCACGCTCATCGGCTGGGCGCTCGGCTTCGAGCTGCGCGTCGCCTTCATCGCCGGGATGGCGCTGTCGCTTTCCTCCACCGCGCTCGCGCTCGCGCCGCTGACCGAGCGCGGCGCGCTCGCCACCAAGGGCGGCCAGGGTACCTTCGCGGTGCTGCTGTTCCAGGACATCGCGGTGATCCCGATGCTCGCGGTGATCCCGCTGCTCGGCACGGCGAGCGGCGCGAGCGCATTCTCCTGGCAGAAGCTCGCGCTCGCGGCCGCGGTGGTGATCGTCACGCTCGGCGGCGGCCGCCTGCTCGCGCGGCCGGTGTTCCGCCACATCGCGCGCACGCGCCTGCGCGAGATCTTCACCGCCTTCGCCCTGCTCCTCGTGCTGGTGATCGCGCTCGCCTTCGAGCACGCCGGGCTGTCGATGGCGCTCGGCGCGTTCCTCGGCGGGGTGCTGCTCGCCGAGTCGGAGTACCGCCACGAAATCGAGGCCGCGATCGAGCCGTTCAAGGGACTGCTGCTCGGCCTGTTCTTCATCGCGGTCGGCATGAGCGCGGATTTCGCGGTGCTGGCGGCGCGGCCCTGGGTGGTGTTCGGCCTGATCGCCGGCCTGTTCCTGGTGAAAGGCATCGTGCTCTGGCTGATCGCACGCCACGCCGGCTTTCCGCGCGCCGAGCGCCCGCTCTTCATCCTGCTGCTGGCGCAGGGCGGCGAATTTGCCTTTGTGCTCCTCGGCGTCGCCACCGGCCACGGCGGCCTGGGCACCGACGCCGCGCCGGCGATCACCCTGGCGGTGGCGATCTCGATGCTGCTCACGCCGTTCCTGCTCGCGCTGCACGATCACCTCGCGCCGCGCTTCTTCGCCGCGCCCGGCGAAGAGCGCGCACCCGACGTGCCGCAGGCGAGCAGGGTAATCGTCGCCGGCCTCGGGCGCGTCGGCCAGGTGGTCGCGCGCATGCTGCATGCGAGCGGGCACCAGCCGACGGTGCTGGACGACGACCCGGACCACGTCGAGCAGTCGCGCAAATTCGGCTTCCGCGTGTTCTACGGCGACGCCACACGCCTCGACCTGCTGCACGCGGCCGGCGCCGACAGCGCCGACTTCCTCATCATCACGCTCGACGATCCGGACGCCATCACGCGCCTCGCCAAGATCGCGCGTGCGCATTTTCCCAAGCTGCGCGTGATCGCGCGCGCGCGCGACATGCGCCACATGTTCGCGCTGCGCGACGCGGGCGTGGAATTCATCGAGCGCGAGACCTGGCTCTCGGCGCTGAAGCTGGGCGAGATCGCGGTGGCGCAGGCGGGCGCCGACCCGGAGAAAGCCCGGCGCACCGCCGAGACCTTCGCCGAGCACGACGTCGACGTGGTGGCCAAGCTCTACGCCGTGCACCGCGAGAGCCCCGATGCGCGCATCATCGTGTCCAACGAGCTGCGCGATCAGCTCGCGCGCACGCTGAGCGAGGATGAGCGTAGGATTGCAGAAATCAAACCAGGACGACCATGAGCGCACCCGCCTCCACCAATGCGCCGGCGAAAGCGTCGGCACACGATCCCCAGAAGGCCTACATCGATCTCGCCGAGCGCATCTTCGTGATGCTCTCGAGCCGGGTCTACGGCACGCTCGCGGGCTCGGAGCAGAAGAAGCCCGATCCCAAGGCGCTCGCCGCGTTCAGCTTCAAGCTCGCGGAGGCCTTCGAGCAGGCGACCAAGGAAACCGACCGCATGAAGGCCTCGATCGAGGCGGCCAACAAGGCGGCGGTCAAGCTCGACGATGTCGACCTGTCGAGCGTCTTTCAGGCGACGAAAAAATAAGGACCGCGGCATGGCCTTGCCCTCGCTGGAACGCAAGCAGTACAAGCTCGGCAAATACGACATCGTGGCCCAGCCGCTGCTCGGCTCGGCGCACATGCTGCGCTACACGGTGATGCTGAACGGCAAGCGCATCGGCGCGCTGATGAGCGTGCCCAGCGAGTCCGACTGCCGCTTCATGGAGGCGCCGCCGCCGGTGCCGCCGCTGCGCATCTTCGCCCTCACCAACCGGCCGGGCCGGCCGAAGAAGGGCACCACGCCCATTTCCCGCTCCGAGGAGCTTTAGGCCTGTTCCGCAGGGATTTTCTAGGGATTTCGCTAGCGGGGGCGGCATGGCCCTCGTCCGTACTTCCCCAAGCCGCAAAGAAGGACAAGCCGCCGCCGGGCATTCTGGTCAACGACGTCCACTCGCAGCTCAACTCGACGCGCGTGTGGCGCATCGTGCAGCCCGACACGCTCGAGGGCGTGCGCAGCGCCATCCGCGCGGCGCAGAAGGAGCAGAAGCAGGTTTGCCTCTCCGGCGCGCGCCACGCCATGGGCGGCCAGCAGTTCCTCGCCGACGGCCTGATGATCGATACCCGGCGCCTGTCGAAGGTGCTCGCCTTCGACGCGGAGAAAGGCCATATCGAGGTCGAGGCCGGCATGCAGTGGCCGCAGCTGCTGCAAGCCCTGACCTCCAGCCAAAAAGGCCGCGAGCAGCAGTGGACCTTCGCGCAAAAGCAGACCGGGGCCGACAAGCTCACCATCGGCGGCTGCCTCGCCGCCAACATCCACGGCCGCGGCCTGAAGATGCCGCCCTTCATCGGCGACGTGGAATCGTTCAAGCTGCTCACCGCCAAGGGCGACGTGGTGGAATGCAGCCGCACGGACAACAGCGAGCTCTTCCGCCTGGCGATCGGCGGCTACGGCCTGTTCGGCATGATTACGTCGGCGACGCTGCGCCTGGTCGAGCGGCGCAAGGTCGAGCGCGTGGTGGAGGTGCGCTCGATCGACGGCCTGCCCAAGGCGTTCGCCGAGCGCATCCGCGACGGCTACCTGTACGGCGACTTCCAGTATGCGATCGACGACACCTCCGGCGACTTCCTGAACCGCGGCGTGTTTTCCTGCTACAAGCCGGTCGACCCGGAAACCCCGATCCCAGCCAACCAGCGCGACCTGCGCGAGAGCGACTGGACCGAGCTGCTGCACCTCGCGCACCACGCCAAGGGCGAAGCCTTCCGGCGCTATGCCGGCTTCTACCTGCAGACCAACGGCCAGGTCTACTGGGCGGACGAAGCGCAGATGAGCGTCTACCCGGAGAACTACCACCGCGCCCTCGACCAGCGCCTGGGGTCCCAGGTGAAGGCGACCGAGGCGATCACGGAGATCTACTGCGAACGCGAGCAGCTCGAGCGCTTCATGGCGGAGGTACGCGACTATGCGCGGCGCGACAAGGTCGACATCATCTACGGCACGGTGCGCCTGATCGAGCAGGACCGCGAAAGCTTCCTGCCGTGGGCGCGCAAGTCCTACGCCTGCGTAATCTTCAACGTGCACGTCGAGCACACCACCAGCGGCCTGATCAAGGCGGGCGACGTGATGCGCCGCCTGATCGACCTCGGCTTGAAGTACGGCGGCAGCTACTACCCGACCTACAACCGCTACGGCCTGCGCCGCCAGGTCGACGCCTGCTACCCGCAGCTGCAGGAATTTCTCAAGCTCAAGCTCAAGTACGACCCGCAGGAGCTGTTCCAGAGCGAGTGGTACCGCCACTACAAGAGGATGTTCGAAAAGAGCTAGCCGCGTCCCTGCTATGGGCGCTGCTCGTGCTTTTCATCCTGAGGGTCCTCGGCCAGGCCCTCGTCGCCTTCGCCGATGTGCGTTTTCTGCCGCCGATGGAAGCCTGGTACTCCGGGCTGATGCCGTATGAATACCTGCTGCCATCGCAGATCGCGATCATCGGGGTGATGGCGAAAATTTGCGCCGACTTCAGCCGCCGCGCCGGATTTTTCTTCGAGAAGAACCGATTTTTCGCAAGCGCCTGGCTCTGGTTCGGCTATGTCTACCTCGCAGCCATGATTGCGCGCGCGGTGTTCCTCTGGGACCACCCGATCCCGATCGTCTTCCACTGGGTGCTCGCCGCGTTCGTCATCATCGTCGGGCTGTCGCATCGCCGCCGGCGATCCGCATGAACGAGCCGATGACCGTCGTCACCGACTATGCCCTCGGCGCCGTAGCCGCCTGGCTTTCGCTTCTGCTTTTCCGAAATGCGCCAATTTCCAGGCGGCTGTGGGCGGTCGCCTTCGCCGCGCTAGCCGCGGCAGCCTTCCTCGGCGGCACCTGGCACGGCTTCCTGCAGAGCAATCTCTTGTGGAAAGCGACGACGCTCAGCGCCGGCGTGGCGAGCTTCGGCATGGTGGCGGGATCGTCGTGGGCGGTTTTTTCCGGACAGCTCAGGGCTTTCGTCCTTACGGCCGCGTTGGCCAAGCTGGTGGTTTACTCGGCCTGGATGCTCAGCCACGACGCGTTCCTCTACGTGGTGATCGATACGGGCATCGCCTTCCTCGTGGTCGCGGCGCTGCATCTGTGGAAATGGAACGGGGCGATCCTCGCCGGCGTGGCGGTGTCGATCGTCGGCGCGCTGGTGCAGGCGAGCGGGTTCACGCTGCATGAGCATTTCAACCACAACGATCTCTACCATGTGATCCAGATCGCGGCGCTGGTGCTGCTCTACCGCGGCGCGAAGCGGCTCCAGAGCTCGTAGGCGAGCACCGCCGGCATCGCGACCGCGGCGACGAGCGCGGCCCAGAACACCGCCTTCGGTTCCGCTGCGCGGCCGCGCAGGTGCAACACGACATGGCCCAGCGCCGCGCCCCATAGGGCGAGGGGCACCGCGGCGGCGGCGGCGATGAGCGGCACGAAGATGAAACCGAAGGCGGCCATCGGCTCGGGCTGTGACAAAATCATCGCGGTCGACACAGCCGCCATGGCGAGCGCACCCGCGATGCCGGCCCACAGCGCCCAACCGGCTTCGGGGCGTTCGATCCAGCGTTGCATAATTCGGGTTCTATCAGAAGGGAGACTCTGATGCGCTTTGCCGTGACGTTCCTCGCGCTCGTGCTGGCCTTCATGCTGGCCGCCTGCGCGCAGCCGGTGACCAAGGATGAAACCGCGGGGCTCGACTATGGTCCGAAGCCCACGCGCTGGCAGGAAGAGGTCAAGAGCTACCTCGCGGTGCGGCTCAACGATCCGAAGAACGCCATCATCGAGTTCCGCACCGAGCCCGCGCAGATGTACCAGCGCAAGGTGGCGTTTCGCGACATGCATTACGGCTGGGCGACGTGCGTCTGGGTGAACGACAAGAACAGCGCGGGTGCGTACCAGGGCTTCTACCCGATGACGTTCTTCTTCCGCCACGAGAAAGATCGTGCAGGTAAACAGCGGGCCGGACGACTTCGGGGTGGGCGCGCAATACGCGCGCAGCCAGTGCGAGCAGCTCGGCGCGCCGTTCAAGAACTAGGGCGTGCCGATGAAGTCCTTCTTGCCGAGCTCGACCCCGTTCGCGCGCAGGATGTTGTAGGCGGTCGTGCAGTGGAAGTAGAAGTTCGGGATGGCATGCCCCATGAGGTATTGCAGGCCGGTGAACTTCATTTCCCCGGCGCGCATCTTGAGCACCACCTCGCGCTCTTCGGAGCCGTCGATCTTCGCCGCCGGCACCGACTCGATGAAGTCCAGGGTGCGGGCGATGCGCGCCTTCAGCTCCGGGATGGTCTTCTCGGTGTCTTCGTGCTTCGGGATTTCGACCCCGCCCAGCCGCGCCACCGCGCCTTTCGCGGTATCGCAGGCGATCTGCACCTGGCGCGAGAGCGGGAACATGTCGGCGATCAGACGCAGCCCGCCGGGCACCGCCGCGTCGATCTTCTTCGCCTCAGCCCAGGCCTGGGTCTTGTCGAGGATGCCCGAGAGGTTGCGCAGCGCGTTCGCAAAGCGCGGCGCGCTCGCCTGATGCATGGAGATCTTCATTCGCCTTCCCTTCGATGGTGGGAAGGCGAATTCTACGGCTAGACGCTCCAGCGCCTCGACGAGGAGGTGCTCGCCAGCGTCGCCAGCACCCCGATGAGAACGCCGACGCCGAAGCCGACGCCGATCGAGGTCCACGGATTGGCGCGCACGACCTGGTCGGTGTACTCGCAGGCCTCGCCGGCGCGCTGCCTGACCGCGTCGAGCGTCTCGTTCAGCCGCTCACGCGCGGCGGTGAGGGTTTCGAGCGTTTCTTCCTGCCCGGGAATTTCCTGCACGTTGCTCGGAATTTTTTCGGCCTGCATCGGTTCCATGGTTGCCCCTTTCGGACGTGGTTTCTGCTGCGAACCCGTAGAAAGGAGCAATCACCGTGCCGGCTAGTGGAACACCCTCGCGAGCGTGCGGCCGCGCAGCACTTCCGCCGCCTCGGGGTTCTCCTCGAGCAGCTCGTAGAGCGCGTCGGAGATCTCATCCAGCAGCTCGCTGGCGCGCGCGCCGTGCAGCGCAGGATGGCAGGCGACGTTCGAGAGCGACAAGTCGTCGCGCACCGAGAACCCGCACAGCGCGGGCTGGCGCCGGAACAGCGCCTGGACCACATTGCTCACTTCTGCGTAAACAGCGTTCATAGGGCACCCCCGTGTTGTTCTTTCTGTTCCTACAACGCAAACATGCGCTTGGGAGTGGACCTGCGCGAGGGAGAAATACCGGATGTGACAGTGGATTACGCCCAGTTCCGGGCGGCTATACTGGTCCCGAGGAGGAATAGTTCATGAAAAGAACACTAGCGGCCCTGGCGTTCGGGCTCGTTTTCAGTGCCCAGGCCGAGCAGGTGGTCGTCTCCAACTATGCCGTGACCACCAACGGCATGCCGTTCGCCGTGGCGATGGAGAAGGGCTACTTCAAGGAGTTCAAGGTCAACGTCGACGGCATCCTGACCTCGGATGGCGGCGGCACCACGATTCGCAACCTGCTCGGCGGCAAGCTGTCGTACGGCGAAGCCGCGGTATCGGCGGTCGTTTCCGCGGTACAGGGCGGCGCCGACCTGAAGATCATCAGCGGCAACGTGCACACCGTCGCCGAGTTCGTCTGGGTGGCGATGCCCAAGTCGCCGGTCAACTCGCTCAAGGATCTGAAGGGCCGCAAGCTCGGCTTTACCAATCCGCGCTCGACCAGCCAGGCCCTCGCGCACCTACTGATGGAGAACCAGGGGCTGAAGCAGAACGAGGTCGAGCTCGTGCGCACCGGCGGCTTCGGCGCCGGCCTCACCATGCTCGAGATCGGCGGGGTCGACGTGGTGCCGGTGGCCGAGCCTTTGTGGTCGAAGAACCAGGGCAAGTACAAGCTGATCGCGTCCGCGCCCGATATCCTGCCCGCGCTGTCGAACGTGGTGGGCGTCACCACCGGCGCAGCGGCGAAGTCGAACGGCGACTTCATCCGCGGCGTGATCCGCGCACGGCGCAAGGCGGTGGAATTCATGTACGCCAACACCAAGGAGGCCTCGGCCATCATCGCCAAGGCCTACGACCTCGAGCCCGCGGTCGCCGAGCTCACGGTGAAGAACCTGCTCGCCTCGGAGAAGAAGGGCGGCGTCCCCTACTGGGGCCCGGGCGACATCCGCATCGATACCATGGACAACATGATCCGCGCGCAGAAAATCGTCGGCGCCATGCAGGGCGATGCGGACTGGTCCAAGCTGATCGACGAGTCGTTCCTTCCCGACGATCTGAAAACGAAAAAGAAATAACGCCGCGAAGGTGATCTGCTCGCTGCGCGGCGTCACGCGCGTCTATCCGGGCAAGAGCGCGGTACACGCGCTCGGCCCGATCGACCTCGAGCTCGCGCAGGGAGAATTCTTCGCCGTCGTCGGTCCCTCGGGCTGCGGCAAGTCGACCCTCCTGGATGTGATGGCCGGCCTCGCCCCCGCCTCTGCTGGACAAATTTCATTTGAAGGGAAACCGGTGAACGGCGAGGTTCCCGACGGCGTTGGCGTCGTGTTCCAGGAAGACGCCAGCTTTCCGTGGCTCACCGTGTACGACAACATCGCCTTCGGCCTGCGCCGCGCCGGCGCTGCCGAGGCCGAAGTCGCCGCGCAAGTCGGCTACGCCATCGAGTTCATGGGCCTCAAAGAATTCGCGCGTGCCTACCCGGCCCAGCTCTCCGGCGGCATGCGCCAGCGCGTCTGCATCGCGCGCACGCTGGTGCTCAAGCCGCGGCTCATCCTGCTCGACGAGCCGTTCGGCGCGCTCGACCAGCAGACGCGCCTGCTGATGGGCGACGAGCTGTTGCGCTTGTGGCGGGAGACCGGCGCCACGGTGCTGCTGATCACCCACGCGCTGGACGAAGCGACGATGCTGGCCGACCGGGTCGGCGTGATGTCCGCGCGTCCCGGGCGCTTTCTCGAGATCATCGCCACCGGCTGGCCGCGCGAGCGCGACTCCACCATCGTCGCCAACGAATCGTTCGGCCGGATGACCAGCCGGATCTGGAAGCTGCTGCGCGGCGAGTCGCTGCGCGCGATGGGGCATGGATGAAGGTGCTGCTTGCACGCACCCTCCTCATCGTCGGCGCGGTTGCGCTGCTCGAAATCCTCTGTCGCCTGGGCGTCATCCCCAACTTCACCGTCATCCCGCCCTCGGCCATGGCGCAGTCGCTCTGGAACATCCTCGCCTCCGGCAAGTTCAGCGAGGACATCGCGGCGACGCTGACCAACGTCGGCATCGCCATCGCCGCGGCGATGGTGGTGGGCGTCGCCCTCGGCACGCTGCTGCAGAGCTGGCCGGCCGCGCGCCGCACCTTCGATCCGCTGTTCGCGACCTACTACGCGGTGCCGATGTACGCGTTCTACCCGCTGCTGCTGGTGATCTTCGGCCTGGGCGACTTTCCGCAGATCGCGATCGGCTTCCTGCTCGCGGTGATGGCCGTGATCATCAACACGCTCAACGGCCTCGACCGCGTGCCGCCGGTGCTGCTGAAGACCGCGCGCGTGCACCGCCTCGGCCTGGTGTCGGCGGCGCTGCGCGTGCGCCTGCCCTATGCCGCGCCGTACGTCTTCACCGGCTTCAAGCTCGCGGTGGCGTACTCCTTCATCGGCGTGGTCGGCGCCGAGTTCATCACCTCGAGCCGCGGCATCGGCTACGAGATCTCGTTCGCGTACAACAATTTCGACAACGCGGTGATGTACGCGATGATCCTGTTCATCCTGCTGCTGGTGATCACCGTCAACATGTCGCTGCACGCCTGGGAAAAGCGGCTGCTCGCCCGCCGCCGCCGCGCATGACATGAAGTTGAAAGATTCCCTCATCCTCGTGGTCTTGCTGCTCATCGGCTGGCAAGTCCTTTACCTGGTCGTCGGCGATGTGGCCCTGCGGTCCCCTTTCTCGACCGTCCAGAACCTCAAAACCCTGCTTGAGGATGCGCGCTTCCTGCCGCACGTGCGCGAGACGGCGCTCGCCTTCGCGCAGGGTTTCGCCATCGCGGTGGTGGTGGGACTGCTGATCGGCGTGCCGCTTGGCGCAGCGCGCTTCGCCGGCGAAGTGGCCGAGCCGATCCTGGTGGCGCTCTACTCGATCCCGAAGGTGACGCTCTATCCGGTGATCCTGCTGATCTTCGGCATCGGCATGCCGGCGAAAGTGGCGTTCGGCGCGATCCACGGCATCGTGCCGATCTCGATCTTCGCGATGAACGCGATCCGCAACATCAACCCCACGCATCTGAGAACCGCACGCGCCATGCGGCTGTCGACTTTTGATTTGATACGAACGATCCTGGTGCCCGCCGCCTTGCCGGAGATCGTCACCGGCATCCGCGTCGGCTTCTCGCTCGCGCTCATCGGCACGCTGCTCGGCGAGATGTTCGGCTCGCAGCGCGGCCTCGGGCATCTGCTGATGCAGGCGATGAGCCTGCACAACATCGAGCGCATCCTCGCGCTCACGCTGCTCCTCGTGGTGTTTGCCGCGGGCATCAACGCGCTGCTTCTTGCGCTCGATCGACGTCTGCATGCGCGCGCCTAGCTCGAGAAAACGCTCGCCAGCAGGGGCAAGATAGCGTACAACTAGCCTAACCCATGCAGCGTCCCAAGCAGGTGTTCCGCAGCAGTCAAAGCTATGAATGGACGCGCGAGCGCGTCGAGCGTTTGCGCAAGCCCGAGATCGAGCAGCTGCGCGACAACGCCGGCAAGCTCGGCGCGAGCGAAGTCGTGGTGCTGTGCGATGAAGCGCTGCGCACGTTGCCCAAGGGCGGCGCGCGCGGCCCGCGCGGCACGCGGCAGCCCAAGCGCCCGCGGCGCCTGGTGTCGCGCATTCGCGCGTTCGAAGCGCGCGGCGTCTGGCTGCAGGACCCGCGCGTGAGCTGGGGCGGCGTACGCAAGTCCGACGGCGCGGTGGTGCTCGGCATCTGGGCCGAAGGCATCGAGTCCGGCGACGGCAGCTGCCGCTACCTGCTGTGGGCCCCCAACGCCGGCGGCGCGCGTCCCTGGTCCGACAAGGCCGGCGGCAAGGAGCGCCTCGAGCACTGCAAGCTGGCGCTGGAGGCGAGCGTGGTGGAAGCGCTGCTCGTGTACGGCGAGACCATGGAAGGGTATATCCCCGAGGACCGCACGCGCAGCGTGCACGGCGTCGACCCGGAGACCGTGGTGTCGCTCAAGGTCGAGCGCGCCGGCGAAGAATACTGGGCGGTGTGGGGAAGAAAGCGCGCCTGAAGCAATTCAAGGTCGGCAAGTACGACATTCGTGCGCAGCCTGCCGTGGGCTCGGCGCACATGCTGCGCTACACCGTGATGCTCAACGGCAAGCGCCTCGGCGCCCTGCTCAGCATGCCGGCCGAATCCGACTGCCGCTTCCTCGAGAGCCCGCCGAAAGTCCCGCCGCTCAAGATCTTCCAGGTCACGTTCCGCCCCGGCCGGCCGAAGAAAGGCACCCGCCGGCTCGACGAGAACGGCGAGGAAGCCCCGCGCATCCCCTGGACCATTAAGAACCAGCGCTACTGACGTCCCATGGTCATTGATCCTGAAGGCACTCGCCTTCCGATCAAGCTCGATAGCACCTCCAACGGCGAATACCTGCCGGTGCCGCTCGCGCCGGCGAACGTGGCGGCCAATCGCCTCGCGCACGAGTTCGCGTCCCTCAACTCGAAGAAGCTCGGCATCTCCCGTCGCCGCTTTCTGGTCTCATCCTGCGGCGCCGCGAGCACTCTTCTCGCCTTCAACCAGGCCCATGGCCGTGCCGGCATGGCGGGCGGATTTTTCGAGATCGACAAAGAAGCTGCCCTGGATGAGCAGCTCGCGCGGGCGCAGACCGGCGCGGCGAAGAACGAGCTGGTGTTCGACGTGCAGGGTCACTTCATCGACACCCCGAAGGGAAATTCAAAAGGCCCGGACGTCTTCATCAAGGACGTCTTCATGGATAGCGACACCGATCTGATGGTGCTGTCCTTCGTGCCCTCGACGCGCGAGGCCGAGCCGGTGACCATCCAGGCGGCCGACGCGGTGCGGCGCATCGTCGACAAGCTGGAGGGCACGCACCGGCTGCTGCTGCACGGGCGCGTGAATCCCGAACCAGCCCGGCGACCTCGAGGGCATGGACGAGCTCGCGCAGAAGTGGGGCGTGAGCGCGTGGAAGACCTATACGCAGTACGGCCCCGGCGGCAAGGGCTACTTCCTTTCCGACGACGTCGGCATCCGCTTCATCGAGAAGGCGCGCGCCCTCGGCGTGAAAGTGATCTGCATCCACAAGGGCCTGCCGTTCGGCCGTCAATCCTACGAGCACAGCCAGTGCAGCGACATCGGCGTGGTGGCGAAGCGCTTCCCGGACGTGAAGTTCCTGATCTACCACTCGGGCTACGTCACCAGCGTACGCGAAGGACCTTACGGCAAGAACGACGGCATCGACACCCTGATCACGTCGCTGATGCAGAACGACGTCAAGCCGAATTCAAACGTCTACGCCGAGCTCGGCTCGACCTGGCGCCACCTGATGCGCGATCCCGAGCAGGCGGCGCACGCGCTGGGCAAGCTGATCAAGCATTGCGGCGAGGACAACGTGCTGTGGGGCACCGACTCCATCTGGTATGGCTCGCCGCAGGACCAGATCGTGGCGTTCCGCACCTTCCAGATCTCGAAGGAGCTTCGCGAGCGCTTCGGCTACGCGGAAATCACGCCGGCGCTGCGCGCGAAAGTGTTCGGACTGAATGGGGCGAAGGTCTACGGACTAAGCGCCGCGGAAATGAAGAAGTATGTCGCCAGCGACACGGTGTCGACGCAGAAGGTGGCCAATACTCGCAACAACCCCGAACCGCACTTCCTGACGTACGGGCCGAAGACGCGGCGCGACTTCCTAAGGCTGAACCGCTAAAGGTCCCTGCTGCCCCAGACGATGAAGCCGCTGTAGACGGCGACCGGCACATAGAAGATCGCCCACCACGCGAACAGGCCCGCCACCGGGTGGAGCGCGCCGCCGAAGGTGAAGAACGCGGAAAGCGTAACGCCCGCGAGCAGGCACGCCCCGGCGAGCAGCGCCGCGGCGGGGACATACAGCATGGTTGTCACGATGGCAGCCATCCTCAGAGCTTCCGGAAGATAGGCGCGCAGGGCTGTGCCGATAGCCCATGTTAACTCATCGCCTCCATCGACTTGCCGTCGGGTACTTCCCGACGCGCCGGACATTCCTACGGTATCCAGCTCGTCGACTCGACCATGAAGATCTGGCCAGTCATCGTGCGGAACGCAAGCCCCTTCGCTCCCCAGCGGATCAGGCTGCCCGGGTTGCCGGTGATCCCCGCCGCGGAGTCGCGCTTCCGACCTCGGTTCCGCTTCCGATGTCGAAAGCGCGGATAGTGTTGCTCGTCTGATAGAACACGCGGTTCAGCGTGGGCTCCGGGACGACGAGATTGCCGAACGGCGATGGCAAGGCAAACGTCCGGACCACGGTGCGCGCGATCGGATCGATCATCCGCCTTCGGTGCTGAAGATAAGCCCCCGCCGAACCGCATGTCCGCGTTGAATCCGTTGATGAGAGCTCCGCCGGGCGGGAAGGAAGTGTGGACGTCGGTGACGGTCACGCCATTCGCAGTCGACCGCCATGCGGCTGAACCCAAACTCCGTGGTCTCGTTGTTGTAGCCATAGAGCGTGCCCGCCGAGGCGGAGAACTCGATGACGTTAGGCTTCCGGTTCGTGCCCCGGCGTCTTGGTCGATCGACGTGATCGCCCCATCGTAGATCGCTACGCCCTCGTGCCGCGGGCTGACACCATTTTAAATTCTTGAGCGAGACGGCGATGGAACTCGGGCTGCCCGGCAGTACTTCGATGTCCTCGGCGATACCGAGGTCCGAAAGAGGGAAAGACCGGATCGCCGCTCAGCGTGATGGTCAGATCGACCATTCGCGTAGTCGAGATTGATTCGCTGTACTCACGCGCAGCGTGGCCGTCGAGACCCGACATAAAGGTACTGGCCGTCGTGCGAGCGCGCGAGCTTGACAGGATCGATGCCCCACGTAGATGGGACGGGGTGCCGACCGCGCCGTCAGCCGGGTTGATGGGGACCACGCTGCCCGGGTTGCCTACGCACGGCTGCGTAGATCCTCTGCGTGACCGAGTCGTAGACGAGATCGCTGATGTTCGCCAACAACGACTGTTCGCCCGCTCACCGGTCCCGGGCGGTAGCGGCCCGGGGTTGGGCGGCGGCGGGAGCGTCGCATCCGCAACGTTCGGACGCGTGCCGGCCTGGTACTCGGCCAGGTTGTTGAAGCCGTCGGCATCCGGGTCCAGGCTGCTATCGTTGAGCGTTCGGGTTCAGCCCAAACGCGCTTTCCCAGCTGTCGTGCATGCCGTCGCCGTCGCTGTCGGCGAGATTCGCGCCCACCGCGCCCGCCAAGTCCGCCCAGTTCAGGCGTGCCTGCGTTTCGAAAGCGCCGTTGTTATCGAGATCGAGTGCGAGCACCAGCAGCGTGGCGGAGTTCGCCGTCGCGCGGATGCGCGCATTTGCCGCCCCGGTGAGGAGCAGCTGGCCGCTGCCGGGAAATGGCTGCGACAGGGTCGGAGAACACGAGCGCCGTGACGGTGATGATGTCGACGAAGCCATGGACGCTGTCGTACAGCCGGCCGTTGATGCTCTCGGAATACGACGATGGGGACAGCAGGTTGTTGTAGGCGTCGATGAAAACGAGGTTTTCGGATTTCGTCATCCGCCCGGTAGTGTTGTACAGCGCGATGACGTTCTCGGTGATCGTCTCTGATTGCGCACCCAGGTTTACCAGGACACGCAACGACCCGGTCATATCGACGTTGCTTGTGCCGCGCACAGCAAGTCGACCGAAACTAATGGTGTAATCAAGCGGGATTAGCAAGGTATGGTCGTCACCGAGTCGATGCGCATCGTCGCGTTGCCGGTAAAGCGACTCGCCGTCCACGGTGCAGTTGCTGTACGTCACATTGACGGTGCCGGTACCGCCGGGGCTTACATCGCCGAAGGTGCGCACCGTGCCGCCGTTCTGGCACGCGCTCTGTCTCGTCAACCGGAACCGCGGTAAGCCGCGCTTCCGTCCTCGGCTTCCCGGCGGTAGCGCGCACGCTGCGAACCAGGCGCCGGCCGATGTCGATCTGCCCCTGACCCTCGCCAGCCTCGCTTGCGCCTGCAATACTGGAGGTCGCCCCGGCGACTTCGCTGCCGCCCAATGCGTTGGCCGTCAGCGTGCCGGCATTGGTCGTTGTCACGACGGCGGCGCTGGTATTGCCGCTGTACTGCAGCGGAGTCGAGCCGCCGCCACCGCCGGGTCCATCCCCGCCGCCCCGCCACCGCCGCATGCGGCCAGCGTCCCGAGCAGAAGCGCCGCCGCGGTACCCGAAAAATACCGAGAAATGTTCATCGCTTCTCCCGAGGCGATCCTACTGTTTTCTTTGTTACAGACCCAGCTTAAGTTGCCTGCTCTTGTCTATGGCGGTATCCTAACCCGATGAAATCGAAAGCGCATCATCTTGCGGCCGGGGCACTGATCGGCCTCGTCGCGTGCAGCACCTCCTTCGAGTCCGAGCGACACGAAGCCAACATCATCTCGCCCGGCAATTTCAAGGCGGGCTCGGGGGAAATCACGCAGGTGGGCGTGCTGCGCAACGCACGCCCGGATGACGGCTCCAAGGACCGGAACCTTTATCGGCTCTACCTGCGCATGGACCCGCCCGCGGGAACGCAATCCGTCGACGTCGACCGCAGCCACTTCATGGCCGGCGAGTTCGTCGAAATCACCAACGACGGCCGCGTCGTGCGCCTTAGCGGCACCAGCCTCAACGAAGCGCTGCGCAAGGCCGGCCGCTGATCAGAAAATGGTTGACTTTGGAATGTGGACTCATCAGAATGCGCGCCCTCTTACTTTGAGGCAGCAATGAAAGCACGACCGAAATTGAACGCGACGCACTTTGCGCGAATTCGCCGACTCAGCGGCGAGGACCGTGCGCGTTCGGACCAGGGAGGCTGCTAGCCCGTAAGGCTCGCTGATCCTTCCAAGCCCGGACCGCGCGAGCGCTCCGGGCTTTTTGTTTTTCGAACGAAACGAGGACAGCGAAGTGAGCGAACGGGTGGTGGTGAAGGAGGTCGTTCAGGTTGTCGTGCGTCTGACCGGACGCGAGGCGGAAGTGCTGCGCCTGATCGCGCGCGGCTGCACCTATGTGCAGGCCGCCGTCGCGCTCGGCATCTCTGCGCATACGGTCGGCTCGCACATCAAGAACGCGTACCGCAAGCTCGATGTTCACTCGGCGGCGGCGGCGGTGATGCGCGCCGTGGAGCTACGGATTTTTTGAAGATGAAGACTCGAGAGACCTTAGATGAGCAAGAACGACAAAAGCAATTCATCGGCTTCACCCGCGAGGAGCACTCCGTCGGCGCGATGGTGACGCGAGTCAGCCGCATGGCGCGCGCGCTGGAAGACGGGCGTCGCGCGCTATCCGATCTATCGCGTGCTGCGCTTTGCCGCCCGCGTCGAGCTCGACGTGCTGCTCGACGCCATCGCGCTCGACACCACTTGGCGCGCGGAGCGCATTCACGCCGAATCGATCCTGCTGGACGGCGGACGGGGTGTTCGTGATGGCCTACGGCAGCCGCAAGGCGGACTACTGCTCGTGCTCGTTCTACATCTGGGCGGCGGACGTGGCACGCGCCGAAGCAGGCCAAGGAGCGCATGCTCGCCAAGGCCGGCTCGACCCGCATCACCGAGCCGATGTTCTCGATCGACTGGCACTTCCTCACGGCGCGAGCGGGCTGCAGAGCGCGGCGATCGAGGAGATGGCGAACGACGTGCTGCTCGACCGCGCCTACCCGGAGATCAAGGGCGGCGTGCGCGGCTTCATCGCGCGCTATCCTCGACGCGCCGGAAACCGTGCTGGTGCTGCAGGGGCCGCCGGGCACCGGCAAGACCCGCCTGATCCGCGCCATCCTCGGCGAGATGTCGCGCCGCAAGACCGGCGACGAGGAGCCGTGGCGCTGTACACCGGCGACATGAAGGCGGTGGCGTCCGACGAGGTGTTCGTCAAGTTCATCACCGGCTCGCACGACGCCTTCCTCATCGAGGACGCCGACCACCTGCTGAAGCCGCGCGCGGACGGCAATGAGCACCTGCACCGCTTCCTCACCATCGCGGACGGCGTGGTGCGCTCGCAGGGCCGCAAGATCATCTTCTCGACCAATCTGCCGAACGTCGGCGACCTGGACGAGGCGCTGATCCGTCCGGGGCGCTGCTTCGCGCGCATCCACGTGCGCACCCTCACTGGCGCGGAAGCGAAGGCGCTCGCGGAGGAGATCGCCGCTGGAGACCGGCAAGCTCAGCCGCGCCTCGCAGTCGCCAGGTCGAGGACGGCCGCCGGCGTTCGCTTGCCGAGGTCTACCGCGCGCTGCGCTGAGGGTGGCCCAGGACAAGGGCGGCGAGACGGGGGAGCTGCGATCACAGCATCGGTTCGTCGCGCCCCCTTGGCCCGGAGACTGCACGGTAGCGCGACAAAATGGCAGGCCGCGGGCGCGGCGATGGCTTTGTGGCGATCTACGCCGGTGCGCCGTGCGCCGCCGCCGGGGTGGCGGCCTTGGGCTCGCGGATCGGCAGATGCAGCGCGGCGGCGAGCAGGCAGAGCGCGGCGTCGGCAAACCACATCCAGTCGTAGCTGCCGGTGGCCTCGAATGCCTTGCCGCCGAGCCAGGCGCCGAGGAAGCCGCCGACCTGGTGCGAGAGCATCACCACGCCGAAGAGGGTCGCCACGTAGCGCACGCCGTAGAACTTGATCACCAGGCCGATGGTCGGCGGCACGGTGGAGAGGTAGCTGAAGCCGATCCCGGCGGCGAAGAGGAGGAAGGTGAGCGTGGTCTTCGGCGCGAAAAAGAAGGCGACGATCATCGCCGCGCGCGCGAAGTAGATCCAGGCCAGCGCCACCTTCATGCGCCGGCCGGTGATCACGCGGCCGATCCACAGGCTGCCGAGGATGTTGAACAGGCCGATGAGCGCGAGCGACCACGCGCTCACCTCCGGCGGCAGGCCGCAGCTCGCCACCACGCCAGGCAGGTGGGTGGCGATGAAGGCGACGTGGAAGCCGCAGGTGAAGAAGCCCGCGGTGAGCAGGAGGAAGCTGGGGTCGCGTGACGCCTTTGCGAGCGCCTGCTTGAGCGAGCCCGCGGGGGCAGCCGCCGCGCTGGCGGCAGCGTGGGCGCGTGCGCCCTGCGTAATCCACAGGATCGCCGGGATCGCCGCCAGGCCGAGCGCGCCCATGATCACCATCGCCGGCTGCCAGCCGGCGAGGCCGATGAAGAGCTGCGCGAGCGGGATGATGGTGAACTGGCCGAAGGAGCCGCCGGCGTTGACGATGCCGGTGGCGATGTTGCGCTTCGCCTCCGGCACCCAGCGCGCGATCGCCGACATCAGCAGGCCCGGCCCCATGGCGCCCGCGCCGCAGGCGGCGAAGAGGCCGATGAGGACGATGAGCGTGCCGGTCGAATTCGCAAGCGGCGTAAGTGCGGTCGCCACGGCGACGAGGAGCGCGCCGCCCAGCATCACCGGGCGCGGCCCGTGGCGGTCGGCAAGCGCGCCGGCGAGCGGCATTGCGAGGCCCCACATCAGCTGCCCGACCGCGAAGGCGAGGCTGATGGAGGCGTAGCCGATGCCGGTGGAAGTGTTGATCGGGCCGATGAAGAGCGCCTGCGACTGGCGCACACCGAGGCCGAGGGCGAAGATCGCGCCGGCGGCGAGCGCGACGGCAAGGGCGCTTCGGGATTGCACGCAGCGCACGGTAGTCGGATATACTTGCACAATGCAAGTCACTGGCAAGCGCCGTTCGAGCTGCCCGGCGGCCTGCGCGCTCGACATCGCGGGCGACCGCTGGACCCTGCTCATCGTGCGCGACCTGCTGCGCGGGCGCGACACCTACGGCAAGCTGGCCGCGTCGGACGAAGGCATCCCCACCAACATCCTCGCCGACCGCCTGAAGCGCATGGAGGACGCGGGCCTCATCGAAGCCAAGCCGTACCAGGAGCGCCCGGTGCGCTACGCCTACGCGCTGACCGAGAAAGGCCGCGGCCTCGGTGAAGTGCTCAGCGCGCTCGCGCGCTGGGGCAAGAAGCACATCCCCGGCACGGTGGTTGCACCGGAATTCCGCAAGCGATGACCATCAAGCTCAATCACACCATCGTCCACTCCAAGGATCCGCGCGCCTCCGCGGAATTCCTGAGCCAGCTCTTCGGCCTGCCAGCGCCGAAGCCCTTCGGCCCGTTCCTCGACGTCGAAGTCGCTAACGAGGTGACGCTCGCGTTCCTCCCGGCCGACGGCATGGAAATCCAGATGCAGCACTACGCGTTCCTGGTGAGCGATGCGGAGTTCGACCAGATCTTCGGCCGCATCAAGGAGCGCAAGCTGAAGTACTGGGCCGATCCCGGGCAGAAGCAGGAGGGCAAGACCAACACCCACTTCGGCGGGCGCGGGGTTTACTTCGAGGACCCGAGCGGCCACCTGCTCGAGATCATCACCCGGCCGTACGGGAACTGGCCGGGCTGATGACGTCGCCCGCGCAGGCGGGGCCCAATTTCTTGCAGAGATCGGCGCGCTACGCGGCCGCGAGTCCTCCGCGGCTTTTGCGCGGCGAGGTATTCCTCGTAGCCGCCGCGATAGTCGACGAAGGTCTTGTCGGACTTGAGCTCGATGACTCGCGTGGCGAGCGACGAAACGAACTCGCGGTCGTGCGAGACGAACACCAGCGTGCCGGTGTACTTGTCGAGCGCGGTGTTGAGCGACTCGATCGATTCCATGTCGAGGTGGTTGGTGGGCTCGTCGAGCAGCATGACGTTCGGCATGCCAAGCACCAGGCGCCCGATCATCATGCGCTGGCCCTCGCCGCCGGAGATCACCTTGAGCGACTTCTTCTGGTCGTCGCCCGAGAACAGCAGCTGCCCGAGCGTCGCGCGCACGATCTGGTCGTCCTGGTTCAGGTCCTTGCGCCGCCAGCGGCTCAGCCACTCGGCCAAGGTTTCTTCAACGAACAAATTCAGGTGAAGCATCTTGCGGCCAATACCCCAGCCGCGCCTTCTCCGCCCATTTTGCCTTGAGCAGGTTCTGCAGCAGCGTGGTCTTGCCGGCGCCGTTCGGTCCGATGATCGCCACCTTCTCGCCCGCTTCGATCGAGAGGTCGAGCTTGCCGTAGAACAGGCCCTTGGCTTCGACCGCGAGGCGGTAGAGCTTTTCCTTCGGGTCGACGAGGAAGCGGATGAACGGGTACTGGCGGCTGGAGGGCTTCACGTCCTCCACCTTGAGCTTCTCGATCTGCTTCATGCGCGAGGTCGCCTGGCGCGCCTTGGCCTTGTGGGCGCGGAAGCGCCGCACGAATTCCTCGAGGTCGGCGATGCGGTCCTTGGCCTTCGCGTTGTCTTTCTGCAGCTGCTGCTTCGCGAGGGTGGACGCTTCCATGTAGTCGTCGTAATTGCCGGCGTAGACGCGGATCTCGCCGTAGTCCACGTCCGCCATGTGCGTGCACACGCTCGACAGGAAATGCCGGTCGTGGGAAATGATCACCATGGTGCTGGTGCGCCGGTTGAGCACGTCCTCCAGCCAGCGGATGCTGTTGATGTCGAGGTTGTTGGTCGGCTCGTCCAGCAGCAGGATGTCCGGGTCGCCGAACAGCGCCTGCGCCAGCAGCACGCGCAGCTTCCAGCCCGGCGCCACCGCGCTCATCGGCCCCTGGTGCTGCTCGGTGGGCACGCCCAGGCCGAGCAGCAGCTCGCCCGCGCGCGCTTCCGAGGTGTAGCCGCCGTACTCGGCGTACTTCGCCTCGAGCTCCGCCGCGTGCAGGAACTCCTTCTCGCCGGCGTCGGGGTTGGCGTAGATCGCGTCGCGCTCGCGCATCGCCGCCCACATCTCGGCGTGGCCCATCAGCACCACGTCCAGCACCCGCTCGTTCTCGTAGGCGAACTGGTCCTGGCGCAGGCGCCCGACGCGCTCGTGCGCATCGATCGCCACGCTGCCCGCGCTCGGCTCGAGCTCGCCGCCCAGGATCTTCATGAACGTCGACTTGCCGCAGCCGTTGGCGCCGATCAGGCCATAGCGGTTGCCGCCGCCGAATTTCACGGCGACGTTCTGAAACAGGGGCTTGGCCCCGAACTGCATGGCGATGCCGGAGGCGACGATCAATGGAAGCTTTCCAGAAAAGAAAAAGCCGGCCGAAGCCGGCTTTCCGAAGCAATACGACCCTTACAGCGGCTTGATGTTCGCCGCGGCCGGACCCTTCTGGCCCTGCGTCACGTCAAAGGAGACCTTCTGGCCGTCCTTCAGCGACTTGAAGCCGGAGCCCTGGATCGAGCTGTGATGGGCGAACAGATCCTTGCCGCCGTCATCCGGCGTGATGAATCCGAAGCCCTTGGAGTCGTTGAACCACTTCACGGTACCTGTAGCCATGTCTATTCACTTCCTGAAAATTTACTGCAAGCGCGCGGCTTTCCGAGCTGCGCTGCGGGCACGATGATCAAGAGGAATTGACTGCCACTAGGAGCCGCTTTTGGCGGCGGTAGGAAGTATTCATTCGCTGACTTGAAATCCTGCGGACCGGACTGTACCACGTTTGTAGCGGGATGCACTAGCGGCGCGACAGCACCATTCCGGGGCGCGCGCCGGTGGGCTTGCCGCCGCGCCACACCACCTCGCCGTTGACCACCACCGTATCGATGCCTTTCGCGGGCTGGATCGGCTTAGCGAAAGTGGCCGCTTCATCGACTTCGCTGCCGTCGAAGATGGCGAGGTCGGCGGCGAAGCCCTCCTTCAGCACGCCGCGCCCGGCGAGGCCGAAGGTCTTCGCGGTGAGGCCGGTCATCTTGTGCACCGCCGTCTCCAGCGGGAAGAGCTTCAGGCTCCTGGAGTAATGCCCCAGCACCCTCGGGAAGCTGCCCCAGAGCCGCGGATGGGGCGCCGCGTCGTGCGGCAGGCCGTCCGAGCCGATCATGGTGTGCTCGAAGCCGAGGATGCGCTGCACGTCCTTCTCGTCCATGGAGAAGTAGATGGCGCCGGCGGGCAGCAGGTCTTCGACAGCCAGATTGAACCGGTCGCGGATTTCGGACAGCTCCATGCCTGCGACCTCGGGATGCGGCTTCGACCACGTGACCATCACCTTGCTTGCATTCGCCACCCGGCTCGCCGAGAGGATGGTGGAAGAGGCGTGGTACGGGTAGCAGTCGAGACCGATTTCCTGCGAGCGCATCGCCTTCTCGATGAAGGGCAGCGTCTCTACCGAGCGCCCGTGGTTCGCTTTGCCCGCGACCTTGTGGTGCGAGATCACCACCGGAATGCCGAGCTCGCGCCCGACGCGAAAGCTCTCCTCGAGCGAATCCAGGACGTGCTCGCCTTCGTCGCGCATGTGCGTGCAATAGATGCCGTTGCGCTGCGACAGCGGCCGGCAGATCTCGATCACCTCCTCGCAGGGCGCGGCATTTGCGGGCTCGTAATAGAGCCCGGTCGACACCCCGATCGCGCCTGCCGCCATGGCCTCGTCCACCATCGCGCGCATCTGGCCGATTTCCTTCTGGCTGGCGGGGCGGTCCACCGCGTCCATGGTCTGGACACGCAACATGGAATGACCGACGAGCAGCGCGCAGTTGGTGGCCGCGGGTTTCGCCTTCAGCGCCGCGACATACTCTTTGAACGTCCGGAAGCGAAACCAACCGCCTGCGTCATCCAGCAGATCGAGCGGCACCGCGACCGGTGCCTTCATGCCGTTCGGCGCCGGCGCGAGCGAGATGCCGCAGTTGCCCGCCACCACGGTCGTAACGCCCTGGCTCACCTTCGGCGCCATGTCGGGCGACGAAAGCATCAGCCGGTCGTCGTGCGTATGAGCGTCGATGAAACCGGGGGAAACGATCCTGCCGGTGGCGTCGAGCTCCGTTTTGCCTTTCTCGGTCACGCTCCCAATGCGGGAGATTTTTCCGGCGGAAACGGCTACGTCCGCCTGGAAGCGCGGCGCCCGCGTACCGTCGATCACGGTCGCGTTGCGGATGACGAGATCAAACGCCATCTAGTCGACCTTCGCACCCGACTTCTTCACCACGTCCGCCCATTTCGGCGTTTCCTTGCGCACGAGCTCGAGGAATGCCTCGGGGCCGGCGCCGTCGGGCTCGGTGTCGAGCTGGCGGTAGCGCTCCACGACGGCAGGGGCGGCGAGCGCTTTGCGGATTTCGTCGGTCAGCCTGGAAACAATCTCTTTGGGAAGCTTCGCGGGTCCGATCACCCCGCCCCAGGAATTGGTCTCGTAGCCCGGCACCGCTTCGGCGATGGTCGGCAGGTCGGGGAATTGCGCGGCGCGCTTCGGCGCCGATACGCCCAGACCGCGCACGCGGCCGGCCTTCGCATGCGGGCCGATCGAGGGAACGTTGTCGAACATCACCTGGATGTTGCCCGCCATCAGGTCGTTGATCGCCTGCGGGCTGCCTTTGTAGGGCACGTGGACGATGTCGGTTCCGGTCATGAATTTGAAGAGCTCGCCGCCGAGGTGCCCGGTGGTGCCGTTGCCGGATGAGCCGTTGGAGAGCTTGCCGGGATGCTTCTTGGCGTAGGCGACCAGCTCCTGCACCGAGCGCACCGGCAGGTCGTTGCTGACCGCGAGCATGTTGAACACCTGCACGCAGTTCGAAATGAGCGTCAGGTCCTTCTCCACGTCGTAGGACAGCTTGGGCAGCAGCGAGCGGTTGATCGCGAGCGACACGATGTTGCCGTAGCCGAGCGTATAGCCGTCGGGCGCGGCGCGCACGATGTCCATGGTGCCCGGCACGAATGCGCCGCCGGGCTTGTTCTCCACCACGAATCCCACACCCATCTGCGCGGAGAGCTGCTGCGCGAGGACGCGCATCAGGATGTCCACCGATCCGCCGGCGGCCGAGGGCAGGATGAAGCGGATCGGCTTCTCGGGATACGCGGCGTGAACCGTGCACGAGAAGACCAATAACGCGATCAGCAACCGAATTTTCATCAGCGCACCGAGAATGGGGATTGGTAGGGCCGGCCGAACGGCACGCCGGCGAGCACCGCGGTGAGCGGCTTGATGTAGGCCTTGCCGGAGCGCTTGTTGTTGCGCGTGTCGACGAACTCCACGGGGCCCTGAACCAGCTCGACCAGCGTCGCGTCGCCCGGCGCGCCGACCTGCAGCGAGCCCAGCATCGGCAGGCGGTTGATGACGCGCGCCGGCGCCGCGGTCGCCATCTGCACCACCTGCTCGAGCGTGAAGCCGAGCGCCATGAACTTGCTCATCACCCACGTGAGGTACGGCATGCCGGGCGAGTTGCCCGAGAACACGTGGATGTCGGAGGAGATCGTGTCCGGCCCGGCGCCCTGCTGGATCGCCGGCTCGGCGACGGTGAAGTCGAAGCTGCCGCCGCCGTGGCCGATGTCGAAGATCACGCCGCGCTTCTTCGCCGCCAGCGCCGCCGGCAGCAGCTTGCCGTTCTGCACGATGTTGGTGAACGCGCCGCCGAGGTTCGGCGCGCCCGAGTAGCAATGCGTGAGGATGTCGCCGGGGCGCAGCAGATCCAGGATTTCCGACATGAGCTCGGGCGTCGCCACGCCGCCGATGTGGCACATCACTTTCGCGCCGCCGCCCGCGATCTCGCAGCCGCGGATCGCGCGCTTGAGCGGCTCGGCGCCGGCCTTGGCGACCACGTTCTCGGAAGTGCGCACCTTGACGCCGAGCGCGATGTCGGCGTTCTCCGCGACCGCGCGGCCCGCGGCGTCGGCGTGCGCGAATCCGAGGTGGTAGAGCTCGGGCTCGGGAAAGCCGGACAGGCCGATGTTGGCGATGTTGACGAACGCATACAGCCGGCTGCGCGTCGCGGCCATCACGTAGCGGCGGAAGGCGGCGAAGTTGTTCGCGCCGGCGTCGCCCGCCGACACCAGCGTGGTGGTGCCCTGGAACGGAATCAGCTCGTCGGCCGGGATGCCGATCGCCGAGCCATACGGATAGACGTGCGAATGCAGGTCGATGAGCCCCGGCAGCACCAGCTTGCCGGCGGCGTCGAGCACGCGGTTCGCGCGCGCGAGCGCGATGTCGGCCTCGATCGCCGCGATCTTGCCGAAGCGGAAGCCGATGTCGCGCTTGCCGCGCAGCTTCTGCGCCGGGTCGAGCAGCTCGCCGCCCTTGATCACCAGGTCGAACTTGTCGTCCGGTTTCATCTGCGCGCGCACCGCGCCACTGATCGGGCCCAACGCGAATGCCGCACCCATTCCGGCGACGAAGCGCCGGCGATCGTGGAAGCTCATAGCTTGATCCCCTCGTCGGCCATCACGCGCTGCACCGCCTGGCGCTTCACCATGCGGTCCTTGAACGCGCCGAAGCTCTTGAGCTCGCCCATCGGATACTCGCGCTTCACGCCCCAGACGTAGAACACGAAGGCATAGGGGTCGAGCACCGAGTACTTGTCGGAGAGCCATTCGCGCTTCGCGTACATGGCGTCGATCTGCTTCATGTAGTCGAAGTAGCTTTTGCGGCCCATGGCCTGGATGCCGGGGAAGGCGGACTTGTCCTCGGTGTAGCGCTCGGGCCGGCCGACATGCGCGTTCGCCGGGTGCACGGTGGCGGCGAAGAAGCCGATGAGCGAAAGCGCCTGCGCCTCCTTCACCGGGTCGGTGGGCCAAAGGCCGAAGCGCTTGCCGAGGAACGGCAGGATGGCGGTGTTCTCGGTGAGCGGCGAGCCGTCGTCGAGCTTGAGCGCGGGCACGCGGCCCAGCGGATGGATCCTCAGGTACTCGGAGGTCTTCTGCTCGCCCTTCGACAGGTCCATGCGCTTCGGTTCGTATTTCTCGCCGCCCTCCTCCATCACGATGTGGGGGGCCATGGAACAGGCGCCGGGGGCATAGAAAAGCGTCAGCATTGCGGTTCTCCGGGTGGTGGGGGTTGATATTCTGCACCCGGGGAGGCGGGTTGTCGGAGAAACGGAACGAATTCGGGGTCAGGGTCGCAATTCGTATTCACGTACGCAAATACGAGTTACGACCCTGACCCCGAATTCGCCTACTGCAGGTCGATGACGAAGAGCTTGCTGATCTTGTCGAGCCGTTCGCGGTCGGCGACGATGCGGCCGCCGATGCGCGTCGCGCGCGCGCCGTTGTGCTGTACGCCGAGGTTGACCTGGTCGACTTCGATGTCGACCACGACCGGCTCGCGCTCCTCGCAACGGATGCGGCTTTTCGGCAGGCGCGTCCCGGCGCACACCGGCACCCCGGAGTCGACCAGGAGGTAGGCCCTGCCGTCGAGGCTCATGTCGACCAGCCGGCCCTCGAAGGAGATCACGCCCATCGACAGCTCGCAGCGAACATCCGGCTCGCTCGGCAGGTGCTGGGCGCGCGTCTGGTTGCGGTGGTGCTGCATCGCCAGCATGATCTTCGGCGCGCCCATGCGGATCGCGGGATGCCCGAGGTGCATGCTCTGATGCGGCTTGGTGCAGGCGAAGGCAAACTGGGCGCCGCGATAGTTGCACATGAAGGTCACCGATCTCGACGCCAGCACCGCCGAGTTGGCCGGCTTGTGGTCGGTGAAGGCCATCACCACGTGCTGCGCCCCAGGGTCGAAATGCAGCACGCGGGAGAGGAACATCAGGTCGGGCAGCTTGCCCGTCACCGGCGCGCTGTCGCGCACCATCGCATTGAGAAGCCGCTCGATTTCGATGCCGGAGCGGACCAGGAGCTGCCCGGTAGTGGTGGTACCGAGCCGAGTCGCGATGTCAGACATTGTCAGCAAATGTTGCCCGCGCCGCGGCTGCGCGGCCATGAAGAAGTCGCGCTTTGCTGCGGTGCTTTTTGTTGCGCGGTGTGACGTTGTTGCCGCGTGCCGCGGGAACTTCGGGCGCCGCGAGACTTTTAACACCTGCTAGGGCACCGTTGTCCCGCTCGGCTTCTTGTCGATAGGACTGGGCTTCAAGCTGGATTCGATCCGGAACACTGTGCTGTCCACCCAACGCTGCAGCTTGAACTCGAGCATCAGCGTCTCGTTCGGCCTGAGGATTTCCAGCGCACCGTCTTCGTCGGACCTGAACTCGAGCCTGCGGTAGAACGCAAGTGCGTCCTCGCCGGACACGGGACGAGCCTCGACGCGAAAACCTATGCGCCCCTCCAGCTTTTGTTTGTTGAGACCCCGGCGCAGCACGTCATGATCAACGTAATAGGTCAGCATGCCCGGGTTCTTCTTGTTACGCTGCCGGTCCACGAAAAATCCCTGTGGCAAGTCGTCCGGCGAATAATTCGGCCCGGCGGTCAGATAGAGATCGTAGTCGGTCAGCACGTCGCCGCGATCGTCAACGAACTTGAACAGGATCATGCTGTAACGACTGGTGCGAAACGTTCTTGTGCCAAAGAATTTCTTTTGCTTCTCGACTCTCTCGTCCCTCTGCGTTGCGGCAGTCAGGTCGTCCAACTCGTCGCAGAGCAGGAAATAGTCTCGCTCGGAGGCGACCTCCAGGCAGCGCAGCACCCATTTCGCGGTGGGGTGCCGCGGCGCATTCGCTTCGCGTGATGCTGCGGATGATGCCCATCCGCTCCCCTGAATGCGATCGACCGGGCAGGATGCCGAAAGCGGTGCGCGGCCGCCGGCTCGAAAGGTCCAGTACGGGCGTATCTCCTTCCTGATGCAGGCGCATCAGCGTGTAGTTCATATTCGCGGCCGCCGCCCTGACCACACCGTCTGATCCCGCCTCGCCCGTGTACGAATTGAGATGATCGTAGAAGGCGCGGTCGATCGATTGGCCGGTAAGAACAAACGGATAGATTCCGGCCTTGGGGCAGTCATAGGCGATCCAGGACTCGTTCAGGTTCCACGCCTGCTCGCTGCCGAGCTCTAGCCAGTCCAGGACGCGCACTCCAGGCTGCTCACCCTCAAGCAGGCTCTTGAACCGCGAGAAGGTGCCCTTGCCGAGCTGCGCAAGCGCCGAGCCATGGTTCGCCGGCGCAAGCATGATGAGGTGCTTCATCGGGCAAGCAGTCAGCTGCGCGCCGTAGTAAAGCTTCATCCACAGCCGAACGACCGGACCCCCTGTGGAATGCGTGATGCAAGCGAACCCGTCTTCCATCTTCTTGCCGAGCGCGTCATACAGCGCCTGCTGGAACGCACGCGCGATATCGTCGAGCGTGACCGAATCGACGAAGCTGATGTACTTGCCCAGGTACACGTTCTGGATCTTGTAATCGCGCGACTGTTGCGACAGCCAGCGCGGGAGCTCGCCATACGTATCCGTGTGCGTGACGCTCCATCCATGGACGAAAATGATATGCATGCCTCGGCTCCCCTGCGAGACGCCTGCCAGGCGTTAGCGCACCCGGAGCACCAGCTTGCCGCGCAAATGGCGCGCCTCGCTCACCCGGTGCGCGGCGGCGGCCTCGGCCAGCGGATACTCGACCATCGGCGGCAGCGGCACGATTTTCTGCGCGGCAAGCTTGCCGACGCGATCGAGGTGCGGCCGGTCGCGGTTGACCTTGGGTCGCAGCGAGGTCACATCGGAGCGCGGCGACACCGGCGCCGCGGCGCCCGCGGCCACCGTCGCCAGGCGCCCGCCCGGCCGCAGCACCGAGAAGCTCCTTTCGGTCACGTCGCCGCCCGCGGTATCGAACACCGCGTCGCAGTTGGAAACCAGCTTGGTGAAGTCCTGCGTGCGGTAGTCGATCACCTCGTCCGCCCCCAGCGAGCGCACGTAGGCATGGTTCGCCTCGCTCGCCGTGGTGATGACGCGCGCGCCGAGGTGCTTGGCGAGCGCGATGGCGAAGCCCGCCACCCCGCCGGCGCCGCCCTGGATCAGGATGGTCTCGCCCGCCTTCAGCTTGAGCGTTTCCTCGAGCGAGATCAGCGCCGTCAGGCCGGCGAGCGCGATCGCCGCCGCCTGCACGTGGCTCAGGCCTTCCGGCTTGCGCGCCACGATCTCCTGGCGGATGGCGATCTTCTCCGCGTACGCGCCTTCGCGCGGCACCTCGCACACCGCGAACACCGCGTCGCCCACCTTGAAATCATTCGCGCCCTTGCCCAGGGCGCTGACCACGCCCGAGAAGTCGCTGCCCGGCACGTGCGGCAGCTTGATCTGCGCTCCGTATTGCCCGGCGCGCATCTTCCAGTCGGCCGCGTTGACGCTCGCTGCATGGATGTCTACGAGCACTTCGCCGGGGGCAGGCGTCGGATCCGGCCAGTCACCGTATTCCAATACCTCGGGGCCGCCGTACTTGCGAAAGAAGCATGCTTTCATCGTTGTTCAGCTTACAAGTAAATTAGAGGCCTATGGACGAACCTCGCCGCCCGGGCACCGCGCTGGTTCTTTTTTCCGGCGGGCAGGACTCGACCACCTGCCTCGCGTGGGCTCTCGAGAGATTCGAAGCGGTGGAAACCGTCGGCTTCGACTACGGCCAGCGCCATCGGGTCGAGCTGGAATGCCGCCAGAAAGTGCTGGCGGGCTTGCGAGAGCGGTTTCCGTGGTGGGGCGAGCGCCTGCACGACGACCACGTGCTGAGCCTCGGCGTCCTGAAGGAGCTCGGCGCGACCGCGATGACGGACGACGTGCAGATCAAGATGGAGCAGTCGGGGCTGCCCAATACTTTCGTCCCCGGCCGCAACGTCCTGTTCTTCACCCTCGCGGCCGCCATCGCGTACCGCCGCAACATCCGCGTCCTCGTCGGCGGCATGTGCGAGACCGATTTTTCCGGCTACCCGGATTGCCGCCACGACACCATCAGCGCCCTGCAGGCGACGCTCGGACTGGCGATGGATCACCGCTTCACCCTGGAAACGCCGCTGATGTGGATCGACAAGTCGCAGACCTGGGCGCTCGCCAAAGCGCTCGGCGGCGAAGCGCTGCTCGAGCTTGATCATCGAGGACACCCATACCTGCTATCTGGGAGAACGCTCGGCGCGCCATGAGTGGGGCTACGGATGTGGTACTTGTCCGGCGTGCGATCTTAGAAAAACGGGGTTCGCGAGCTATGTTCGCACTGGCGAGACATTCACCTCGCGTTGTTGATGCAGAGCGCGAACAACTCTGCCGTAGAGCATGTCCGCCGGGCGGTCATCCGCCACATCTCGCGCGCCCGCAAGGCGCTGCGCCAGCCGTCGTTCGACGACGACGCCGTGCACGACGCGCGCAAGGACCTGAAGCGCGCGCGCAGCGGCCTTCGCCTGCTGCGGCCGCTAGACGAGGCGGGCTACCAGCGGGAGAACATGCGGCTGCGCAATGCCGCGCGCCGGCTCTCGGCCGTGCGCGACGACAAGATTCTGCTCGCGCGCCTGGCGGAGCTGCTTGCAGCGGAGAAGAAACCCGCACGCCGGCAGCTCCTCCTCGCGCTGCGCAAGGAATTGCGCAACGAGCGGCGCCGCCACTGGCGCGCGCTGCGCTCGGCCGAGCCCAAGGATTACATCGAAGAGGTGCTCGGCACCGCGGCGCGGCGCGTGCGGAAATGGCGCACGCCGCCGGACGCCGACGCCGCGCCGAAGCTCGCGGTGCGCCGCCTGTATCGCCAGGGCCGCAAGGCGCTCGCGCGCTCGCGCAAGGACCCGACCGACGAGCGGCTGCACGAAGCGCGCAAGAAGGCCAAGCACCTCGGGCAGGCGCTCGAGATCCTGGGGGGAAAGGCAGCGCCGAAGAAGGCGAAGAAAGTTCTCAAGCGCGCGGACGATGTCGGCGACCTGCTCGGCGACGACCACGACTTCGCGGTGGTCGAGGCGCGGCTCCTCGCCCGGCCGGCAGGCGACGCGAAAGTGAAGAAGAAGCTGCGCGCCCGGCTCGAAACGCAGCGCGCGCGGCTGCAGAAGAAAGCGCTCGCGGCGGCGGACAAGCTGTTCCGCAAGAAGACGCTGCGCCTCCTGCGCCGCGCCGCCGAAGCTCCCTAGGCCCCGCGCCCCTTTTCGAAGCGCGCGATCGACTGGCGCAGCCGCCGCTCGGCCGCGCCCGGCCCCTGCGGCCGGCCGGGCTTGAAGCGGCGTCCCTGCGCGAGGTTGTAGGAGACGAAGAAGTGCTCGATCTGCGCGATGCGCTCCCGATCCACGTCCGCGATGTCACGCACCGCAGGCTTGTTGACCTCGGTCTGCGGCACCGCGAGCAGCCGATCGTTGCGGATCGTCTTGGCCTTCTCGGTCTGCCGGCCGGTGAGCACGCCGATCAGCCGCACCTGGAGCAGGCAGCCCGGGAAGGTCGGCGCCTCCATAAGTACCATCGCGTCGAGCGCGTCGCCGTCTTCTTCGCGCGTGCCGGGAATCGAGCCGAAGTCGAACGGGAAGGAATGTCCTTCCGGCAGGATGCGGCTCAGCTTGAACACGCCGAGCTTCTCGTCGATCTTGTACTTGTTGCGGCTGCCGCGCGGCGTGTCGATGATCACATTGATCAGCCCACTCTCCGGGTCTCGCGGCGGGATTTGGAGGAAGTTCACGCCGCTACGCGGTGCAAGTGCCGTACCGGAGGCCGTCAGGCCGCGGCTTCGCGCCCCATCACGATGAGGCGCAGGATTTCCTCGCGCGACGTCTGCGCAACCGGCCGGCTGCCGACCACGCATCCCGTCTTCATGACCGAGATGCGATCGCACAGGTCGAACACGTGCGCCAGGTTGTGGCTGATCATCACCACGGTCAGGCCCTGGTCGCGCATTTCCCGCACCAGCTCGAGCACCTTGCGCGTTTCCTCCACGCCGAGCGCCGCGGTCGGCTCGTCGAGGATGATGACGCGCGCATTGAAGTAGACGGCGCGCGCGATGCCGACGCACTGGCGCTGGCCGCCGGAGAGCGTGCGCACCTTCTGGCGCAGGTCGGGGATGCGGATCTTGAGGCGGCCGAGCAGCCGGCCCGCTTCCTCGTTCATGCGCCGCAGGTCCATGAACGGCGCGAGCAGGCCTTTGCACAAGAGCTCCCGGCCGAGAAAGATGTTGGCCGGGATGTCGAGGTTGTCGGCGAGCGCGAGGTCCTGGTAGACGGTCTCGATGCCGAGCGCCTTGGCCTGCCGGGGTTCCTTGATCGCCACCAGCCTGCCATCGATGCGGATCTCGCCTTCATCCGCCGGCGCCGCGCCGGAGAGCGCCTTGATCAGGCTCGACTTGCCGGCGGCGTTGTCGCCGACCAGGGCGTGGATCTCGCGGGGGTAGACGTCGAAGTCCGCCCCCGCGAGCGCCTGCACGCCGCCGTAGTGCTTGCGCAGGCCGCGAAGCTCGATGAGCGGCGCGCTCATCAGAGCTTCTTCTGCGCCGCCACCACCTTGTTCCAGTCCGGCACCGGCTTTTCTTCCACCGGCATCGTCCAGGGCTTGGCATTGGCCTTCTCGACGATCATCACCGGCAGCTGGATGTCCTTGGGCATCTTCTCGCCGCGCAGGTGGCGGATCGCCGCCACGGTGGCGAGGTAGCCCTGGTCGTGGCCGCTGAAGTCCGCGCTCGCCTGCATCTTGCCGGCGAGGATCGCGGCCGCGCCGTCGGGAATGGCGTCGATGCCCACCACCTTGGTCTTGGCGCCGCGGCCCGCGGAGGCGAGCGCCTCGGCCACGCCCACCGCCATGTCGTCGTTGGCGCACACCACGCCGTCGATCACCGGGAAGCGCTGCATCAGGTTCTCGAACACCTGCACCGCCGGCAGGCGGCGGTAGTTGCCCGGCTGCGAGGCGAGCAGCTCGACCTGCGGATGCTCCTTGAGCGCGCGCTCCAGGCCCTTCTTGCGGTTCTGCGCGGTGATCGCCGCCGGCACGCCGTCGATGTGCACGATCTTGCCCTTGCCGCCGATCTGCTTGATCAGGTACTTGGTGATCTCGTAGCCGATGGTCTCGTCATCCGAGCCGACGTAGGTGACGAACTCGACGTCGGTCATGCGGTTGTTGAGCACCACGACCGGGATCCCGGCCTTGTTCACTTTCTGGATGCTGGGCACCAGCGCCTTGAAGTCGACCGGCACGAACACCATCGCCGCCGGCTTGCGCACGATCCAGTCCTCGACCAGGCGCGTCTGCTCCTCGATGTTGTCGGGCTTGGTCGGCGCCGCGTGCTCGATGTCGGCGCCGAGCTCCTTGCCCGCCTTGTCGGCGCCGATGCGCACCGCTTTCCAGAACGGATTGGTGACGTTCTTCGTAAACACAACGATCTTCGGCTTCCCCTGGGCTAATGCTGTTGCAGGCATGATGGAAAATGAGGCAATCAGTGCAGCTACCACGACAGCGACTCTCTTCATTGCATCCTCCTCTTGAATGTAACGTCCGCGAATACTGCGAGTATGACGATCACGCCCATGGCGAAGGCCTGCCAGAACGTGGCGATGCTGAGCATGTTCATGCCGTTGACCACCAGCGCGAGGATCAGCGAGCCGATCGCGGTGCCGACCACGCCGCCGGCGCCGCCGAACAGCGAAGTGCCGCCGAGGCACACCGCGGCGATCGCGGTGAGCAGCAGCTCCTCGCCGGTGCCGGAATCGGCCGCGTTCACGCGCGCGATCACCACCAGGCCGGCGAAAGCCGCGAGCACGCCGGAGAGCGCGTACACGCCGACCAGGTAGCGCTTGGTCGGCATGCCGGAAAGCTTGGCGGCCACGGCATTGCCGCCGATGGCATAGAGCGCGCGCCCGAAGCGGGTGAGGTGCAGAACGACGTGCAGCGCGAGCAGGATCGCCACGCCGATCAGCACCGGCACCGGAATGCCGCCGACGAAACCGGCGCCCAGTGTGCGGAAGGCGGCGGGGAAACCGTGGATCACCTCGCCCTTCATGAACACATAGCCCAGGCCGTGCGCCACCCACAGCATGCCGTAGGTGGCGATGAACGCCGGGATACCGACATAGGCCACGAGCGCGCCGTTCACCAGGCCGCAGGCGAGGCCCGCGCCGAGCGCCGCAGCCACGCCGAGGAGCACCGAGCCGCTGGCAATGAATCCTGCGCCGAGGCACGCGCCAAGGCCGAGCACCGCGCCGACTGAAAGATCGATGCCGCCGGTGAGGACCACCATCGTCAGCCCGGCGGCCATCAGAAACTGCAGCGCCGCCTGCCGCAGCACGATCACCATGTTGTCGGTGGTGAGGAAGTGCGGGCTGACGACCGCGAGCAGCACGACCAGGGCCGCGAGGAATGCCGTGCGGGTGAAGATGACAAACGCCACCTCCGCCGGCATGCGCTGCATGACCGCGATCATGTGCGGTTCCTCAGTGCATCCACCGCGACCGCGGACACGATCACAAGGCCGACCACCGCGACCTGCCACTCGGTGGAGAGGCCGACCAGGTTGAGCCCGTTGCGCAGCACCGCCACCGCGAGCGCGCCGACCAGCGTGCCCCAGATGCCGCCGTAGCCTTTCTCGAACGAGGTGCCGCCGAGGATTACCGCCGCGATCGCGTCGAACTCCAGGCCGATCGCGATCGTCGGGTGCGCGGCATTCATGCGCGCGGTCATGATGAACGAGGCGAGCGCGGCCAGCAGGCCGGCAAACGCGTACACCGCGACCAGCCACGCGCGCACCCGCACGCCGGCGAGCTCCAGCGCGCGGCGGTTGCCGCCGATGGCGAACACGTAGCGCCCGAAGCGCGTGCGATAGAGCAGCACCCAGGTGAGCGCGAACACCGCCACCATCGCGAGGATCGGCACCGGCACGCCGAGCAGCTCGCCCTCGTTGAACCAGCGCACCGCCGGCGGCAGCCCGGTCACCGAGTTGCCCTGCGTGAGCACCATCGCCAGGCTCTGCGCGATGCCGTAGACGCCGAGCGTGACGATGAACGGCGGCATGCCGGCATAGGCGACCAGCGCGCCGTTACAGATCCGGCAACTATCCCTATGCCGAGCGCCGCGCCCAGCGCCATTGGGAGGGAACCGTGGGTAACCAAAATCATGCCCATCACCACGCCGCACAGCCCAAGCACCGCCCCCAGGCTCAAGTCGATGCCCTCGGTCAGGATGACGAGCGTCATGCCGAGCGAAACGATGATCAGCGCCGCGCACTGCAGCGCGATGTTCGAGAGATTGCGCGCCGAAAGGAATTCCGGACTCGCCAGCGCGAAGCCCGCCGCGAGCAGCGCCAACAGATAGGCAGCGCCCGGCAGCTCGGGCACGCGTGCGAACGGCGCGCGCAGCGCGCGCGCAGCGGCAATCATTGCGAGGTCCTCCTCCTCACTTGTATGATGACTGACGAACCGCGCGAGGACAAGGATGCAGACGCAAAAGCCCAAGCAGAAATTCGTCGTCAGCCGGAAGAAGGAAAGCCCGTTCAAGCCCGGCTTCCGCAGCTACTTCGTCGACCGCGACCTCGGCCTGCGCCAGGCCACCGGCGGCGCCTTCATGGCCGAGGTGCACAAGGCGTCCGGCCCGGTGCCGAAGGGCGGCGGCGGCATGCACCTGCACCACATCGACTTCCAGTTCAACTACATGATCAAGGGCTGGTGCCGCGTCGAGATCGAAGGCCAGGGCGTCCAGCGCTTCGAGGAAGGCGACACCTGGCTCCAGCCGCCCGCGATCAAGCACAACTTCCTCGAGTGCTCGCCCGACTGCGAAATCCTCGAGATCTGCTCACCGGGGGATTTCGAGACCATCGAAGTTGTCTCAGCCTCGTCGCCCCCGCGCAGGCGGGGCCCCATTTTGTTGTTGATCTCCGCGCATAATTCTGCGCATGCCCTCCCCCCTTCCGCTCTCCGGCCTCAAGGTCGTCGACCTCACCCGCGTCCTCGCCGGACCGTTCTGCTCGATGCTCCTCGGCGACATGGGCGCCGACGTGATCAAGGTCGAGGAACCCAAAGCCGGCGACGATGCGCGCGCGTGGGGCCCGTTCGTCGGCGACGGCTGGAGCGCTTACTTCCTCGGCGTCAACCGCAACAAGCGCGGCCTCGCTGTCGACCTGAAGAGCGCGGAAGGGGCCGACGTACTGAAGCGCCTTCTAGAAGGCGCCGACGTGTTCATCGAGAACTTCAGGCCGGGCAGCCTCGACAAGCTCGGCTTCGGCATCGAGCAGACGCGCCGACTAAATCCGCGCCTGGTGCACTGCTCGATCAGCGGCTACGGCAAGAACGGCCCGAAGCGCCATCTCTCGGGATACGACCCGGTGGCGCAGGCCGAGTCCGGATTCATGGACATCACCGGCCAGGCCGACGGCCCGCCGATGCGCACCGGCATCGCGATGACCGATTACCTCGCCGGCCTCTACGCCTTCGGCGGCATCCTCCTCGCCCTGCGCGAGCGCGACCAAACCGGCCGCGGCCAGCACGTCGACATCGCGCTCTTCGACTCGGTGCTCTCCACGCTCTCGATGCCCGCCGGCATCCTCCAGGCCACCGGCCGCACGCCGCGGCGCGTCGGCAACGACCACCCCGCGCTCGCGCCGTACGAAACCCTGCGCGCGAAGGACGGCATGGTGATGATCGCTTGCGCCAATCCGCGTTTATGGAAGCAGCTCTGCGACGCCGTCGGTCTCGGCCACCTGGTCGACGACCCGCGCTTCCGCACCAACACCGATCGCGTAAAGAACCGCCCCGAGCTGAAAGTGGAGCTCGAGCGCGCGTTCGCGCCGTTCAACGTCGAAGACCTCGCGCGCCGGCTCGAGGCGGCGGCCGTGCCGTGCGGCCGCGTGCGCTCGGTCGCCGAGGCGCTCGCCGATCCTCAGATCGAACCGCGCCAGATGCTCCTCGACCTGGACGATCCCGGCCTCGCCGGTTTCCGCGTCCTTGGCAATCCGATCAAGCTGTCGGACCACCCGCACGCTGGCGCCGCGCGGCGTCCGCCGCGTCTTGGCGAGCATACGCAGGAGATCCTTCAGGAGCTGCGCGGCAAGGTCGAGCGGTGAAGCCGGTTAACGCAGCGCCTTATAGAGAAACGGCAGGCTGACGTCCATCCGGTAGTCGATGTCGGAGTGGTCGTCGTCGAATTCCTCGTAGCGGTGCCGGATGCCGGCCTCGGCGAGGCGCCTGGACAGGATTCGCGAGCCGTAGTGGATCTGGTACTGGTCGCGCCAGCCGCAGTCGACGTAGATGCCGCGCAGCGACCTCAAATTATTTTTGTGTTGTGAAACAAGATTGATGGGGTCGTGGCGCCGCCACTTGCGCCAGCGCTCCTCGATCACCTCGCCCGACTCGGCGTTGAACGGGATGCGGAAGCCGAGCGGCGCGCGCGGGTCGGGATCGTAGGTCGCGGCCATGCAGAGATTCATGATCGCGTGGCCCTCCTTCCCCGACAGCTTCTCCTTCTTCCACACGTGGTCGAGGAAGCGCTTGATGCGCCCGTCGTCGAGGCCCTGGGCGAGGCCCTTGCGGCTCGCCTCGCGCCGCGCGTCGTAGGCGCCGGCCTTGCGCTTGGGCACGCGGTGCTTGGCGAGCTCGTCGAGCGTGTTCGGCCAGTCGTGCCAGTAGACGAAGTCGAAGTACGCGTCGCCCGAATGGCTGGCGACCGCGCCCCAGTACTTCGCGTACTTCATCCCATGGATGATCGCGCCGTAGCCGCCCGAGGACTTCCCAAAGCAGCCGCGATGCTCCCTCCCCGCGAGCGTGCGGAACTCGCGGTCGACGAACGGAATGATCTCGCGCGTGAGGTAGTCCGCGTAGTCGCCGATCGCCGAGGAGTTCACGTACTGGTTCCCGCCGAGCGCGGTAAAGCAGTCCGGAAACACGATGATCGCCGGCCCCATCTTCTGCTCGTGGATCAGCCTCGCCGCGCGCTCCGGCACGTTGTCGCCGAAGGGCTTCCAGTTCGCATGCGCGAGGCCCGAGCCGGTGAAGCCGACCAGGTCGTAGAGCACCGGAAAGCGCCGCCTGCCGCGGAACCCGTCGTACTGCGGCGGCAGCCAGACCGCGACCTTGCGCACGTGCGGATCGCCGAGCGGGTTTTCCTTGAGGATCTGCGACGTGTGCTCGAGCACGACGAGCGTGCCGGTGGGGCCTTTGGGGCGTTTCAGCGCCATGCGTAATGTCCTTGTCGAGCCATAATAGCCGCGAGGGGTCTCATTGATCGCGCCGCCGTTCTCGCCCATTAAGGTCCAGACCTCCGATGCGGAGGTCACCATCGTCGGCCAGCGCGCGGGCGACGGACCGCCGCTGCTCCTCCTGCACGGCAACCCGCTCACGCATCTGAGCTGGCAGCGCATCGCGCCGCGGCTCGCGCAGGACTTCACCGTGGTGGCGACCGACCTGCGCGGCTACGGCGACAGCTCGAAGCCACGCGGCAGGCCCGACCATTCCAACTACTCGTTCCGGCGCATGGCGCAGGACCAGGTCGAGGTCATGCGCAGCCTCGGCTTCGAGCAGTTCTTCGTCGCCGGCCACGACCGCGGCGCGCGCACCGCGTTCCGCATGGCGCTCGATCACCCGGACCGGGTGCTCAAGGCGGCGTTCCTCGACATCCTGCCCACCTACCACGTGTGGACCGACGTGAGCATGGCCTGGGCGATCAACTCGTACCACTGGATGTTCATGGCGCAGCCGTACGACTTTCCCGAGCGGCTGCTGCGCGGCAACGAGGAGTACTACATCCGCAACAAGCTCACGAAGCAGGGCCTGGGCAAAGGCGGCTTCACGGAAGAGGAGATCCGGGAATACGTGCGCGTGTGCACGCCGGAGAACATCCACGGCGTGTGCGAAGACTACCGTGCCGCCGCGAGCATCGATTTCGCGATGGACAGCGCCGATTTCGATGCCGGGCGAAAAATCGCCTGCCCGGCGCTCGTACTCTGGGGCGAGCTCAGCCACACCGGCAAGCACTACCGCCCGCAGGAGGTATGGCCGCGCTATTGCTCGCACATCGTGCGCATGGAGGCCCTGCCGTGCGGGCACTATCCTTCCGAGCAGGCGCCGGAGGATACGTACCGCGAGCTGCACAGCTTCTTCATCGCCTGATGCGTCATTGGCCTTGGGCTGGCCTACGCGCCGCCGCAGGGCGCTTGCGGCGGGAAAGTCGCCGAATAACCACGCTCGAGAACATCACCTGCACGTGGAGCCAGCACACGGAAGCAGGAATTACGTAAGCAGTGGGTGCTTTACGCGTCAGCCCTAGCCCAGCCAGCCGGCTTCCTTTGTCCTTGCGCAACCCGACCGATCACCGAGTTCTCAGACATGCTGAACACCACACCAGCCTGGCGAACCTTGAATCCCAGCATCGTCCGCACCTGGACCGAAGCCGCCAGGTGACGCCCAGATGGGGAAAGAACGGCCGATTCAACTTCGCAACGACCTTTGCGCAAAATCGTGCTCGCATGCTAACCGGTCGATTCCCGCCACGCGAGTAACAGCGGGAAATAAAGTCCTAGTCGCGCCTGGTCGAATGCAGTCGCATACGCCAAGAGCTGTGGTTCATACCGACTCTGCTGCTCGTCCAGGAATCCCTCCAGACCTGCGCCCTCGTGTCGGCTGGTCTTGAAATCGACAATCCATCGCTGACCGCTGACTTCGCGGAAAAGACGGTCGATGACATAAGTCCGGAATCCGTCCGCGCTCCGCATGCGCAATCGATGCTCGCTGCGCGCTTCTGGATGAGGACCAAGCAGCCACGACCCTCTCTCATCGGTCAGGGAATTTCTACAGCGCTCGCCACCAGCGCCGCCGCGGCCTTCGTGTGCGCGCGTTGGATTCCACGGCGCTCCAGCTCGCGGCGAACGTCGGACGCAGAGCGTCCACGCGTCTTGCGTCCCACCCGCGCAGTTCGTCTTCGGCGATGCGCTTGCAGCCAGTGGTGCACCACGATCCCACTTGCCGCGCGGTTTCCTCCGCCCAAGAAAACTCGATCTCCGCTTCCTCCCGCCCTTGCGTGGCGCAGTCCATCGCACAGCCTCGGGTAATGACGGCACTCGGAATCCGCGCGCTAGCCGATTCACTGAATAGATCTCCTCGACGCGGCCCGCTCCTCTTCCGGCCGCGGCCGCTCTTTCCGCGCTGAACGACTCCTCCGCCACCGGCCACGCGCGAGATAGCAACGACCGCGCGATCGGCTTCTTGAGCTCGCCGTCCTTGTCGCAGCCCAGGCACGCCATGAGGTGCAGGCGGTTCTCGGCGCGGGTGGCGGCTACATATAGGAGGCGCGAGGACTCGACGTCCTCGGCGTCGGCGTCGAGGTCGCGGAGGTATCTATAGGTGGGGTGGGTTTCTTCGCCGGTGGCTTTGATGGGGGCGAGGAGCAACCCCCCGCTCGCCGGAGGCTCGCTTCCCCCCTTGTCAGGGGGGCGAACCAATTCGTTGAAGAGCAAGAGATCCGGGTCGCCACCGCCAGGGCCAGAATCCAGTCCCGGCACGATCACGGTGCCGAACTCGAGGCCCTTGGCCTTGTGGATGGTCATGATCTGCAGGTCGTCGTCGGTGGCGTCGACGTCGGGGAGCGCGTAGAGGCGCTCGAGGGTGTCGCGCAGGACGGCGGGGTCGGTGAGGGGGCCGTGCTCTTCGAGCTTTTCCAGCTCGTCGAGGTAGCGCTCGGCGTCTTCGAGCTCGGTCTTGTCGGCGACGCAGGCGGGGCCGCCGAGGGCGAGCCAGACGCCTTCGACGCGATCGCGCAGGCTGCCGCGCGCGCGGTTGGCGATCGCGGGGGCGAGGATGCGGGTGAAGTCGGCGAGGAAGAGGTCGTCCTTGATCAGCTCCCAGATGGTCTTGAAGCGGTTCTTGTCCTCGCCGATCTCCAGGAGCTTGTCGAGCGGAAGGGCGAGCCACGGCGCGCGCAGGAGGGAGAGCCAGGCGATGCGGTCGCCGAGGTGCAGGAGCGCTCGCGTGATCGCGTAGAGGTCCTGCACCACCTGCTTCTCGCCGAGCTGCTCGATCTCGATCGCGCGGTAGCGGATGCCGGCGGCTTTCAGCGCGGGGACGATTTCGGCGAGCGCGAGGCGGTTGCGCACGAGGATGGCTTTGGTGCCTTCGGCGTGGCGGACGAGATCCACGATCTTTTCGGCTTCATTTTTTCGGGAAGAAACCTGGTGCCAAACCGCTGCGTCGCCGCGCGGCGCGTCGGGCTTCGGCGCGGCGGGTGAATAGGGAACGGCGCCGGAGGCGGGGTCGGCCTCGCGCGGCAGGATGTGCGGGAAGGCGGCGTTGAACCAGTCGACGAGGCCGGCCTGGGAGCGGAAGTTGGTGGTGAGGGTGAGGCGTTCTAACGCCGGTAACGGGGTCCCCGCCTTCGCGGGGATGACATTCGCGTGCTCCCAGGCCTGGAGGAAGAGCGCGACCTTCGCTTCGCGGAAGCGGTAGATCGACTGCATCGGGTCGCCGACCAGGAACAGGGTGCGGCCGTCATCGGGCTGCCAGCCGGAGGTCAGTCGTTCGATCAATTCGAACTGCGAGTACGAGGTGTCCTGGAACTCGTCGACCAGGATGTGCTTGATGCGCGTGTCGAGCGCGAGCAGGAGGTCGGTCGGCTCCTCGGGCGTGCCGAGCGCGCGCACCGCGGCCTGCGCCACTTCGGTGAAGTCGGTCTCGCCGTGCTCGGCGAACACCACTTTGAGGTGCGCGGCGGCGAGCGGCAGGAGCTCGAGGATCGCGCCGAGCGTCTGCCACTGCTCGTCGGTGTAGCGCTCCTCCGGCATGCGCAGCAGGGTTTCGAGCGCCTGGCGGATGGGCTCGGTCTGCTTCTCGGGCGGGATCGGGTTGCCGCGTACGCGCCAGGTGTAGTTCTGCGTGAGCGCGGCGGTGGCGAATTCGATCGAAGCTTTTGGATGCAGGGAGCGGGCGTGGGCGAGGATGCGGGCGCGTTCGGCGCGCAGGGCGGATTCCAAATCTTTTCTGGTAGGAACCAAACCTGTCTTGCGCAGCCACTGGTCGCGCTTCGCGAGCATGCCGGCGATCATCGAGACCGCGGTGTGGACGTTGTTGTCGAGGTGCACGAGCAGCCGGCAGGCCGCGGGCGAGAGCTCGTTGATCGTTCTTAGCGCGGCCTCGCGGTAGTGATCGCGCGCGTCTTCGACCACGCCGGGCTGCGCGCCGAAGCCCGACACCACCGGCATCTGGCGCGTAAGGCCGGCGCAGAAGGCGTCGATGGTCTGGATGCGAAGGCGGTGCGCGATCCCGGGGGAATCGATTCCCTTGAGCACCCGCGCGCGCATCTCCGCCGCCGCCTTGATGGTGAAGGTGATGGCGACGATCTCCTCGGGCTTCTCCACCGTCTTCAGCAGCTCGATGTAGCGGCGCACCAGAGCTCGGTCTTGCCCGAGCCGGCGGGCGCCTGGACGATGAACGAGCGCCGCGGGTCGAGCGCGGCGGTGCGGGCAGCCTGGTCGGGGATGGCGGCGGCCACTAGTCGTCCGTGTGGAATGTGGTCGCAAATTGCGACCACATCTGTCTTGTTGAATCAACAGGTTGCGAACTTGAGGTCGCAAATCGCGACCTCAAGTCGGCTACCCGGTTTGCCGCAACATCCCTAGGAGGACAGGCTTCCATTCTCAAGTGCCCTCCTCCGCGGCAATCCCAACTTCTCGTAAACGCGGCAAAGCGTGTGCAGCTCGCACATGCGGCAGGTCTTCAGGCCTTCCTTGGGATCGACCGGCGCCTCGCCGGTGGCGAAGGACTTGCCGAGCGCATCGGCGTCGCGCTTCCAGGTGTCGAGCAGCTTCTGCCAGTCGCGGTAGACCTCGACTCGGGGCAGCGCGCGCTCGGCTTTCGAATAGCCCATGAAGCGCATCTCGCCCGGGCGCATCTTGGCGAACACCACGGCGGCGAGGTCCTCGGGCGCGGCGACTGCGTACAGCGGCAGCTGCGGGTCGTCGGGCCGCGGTCCGTCCCACTGCTTCGGCGTGAGCATGCGCGAGCTCTTGTAGTCGATGAGCACGTGCCCGCCATCGGCCAAGCTCGTCCATGCGATCGATGCGCGACTCGAACTTCAGGCCGGCGACATTGATCTCGCGCTTCTCCTCCACGGCGGCGACCCGGAACGGCGCGCGGCGCCGCTCGATGTCGAGCCATTCGCGCGCGAGCTTCGCCAGGCGCTCGCGCTCGAGCTCGGCGAAGCGGCCTTCGAGGCCCATTTCCTTGACGGCGGCGTCGGCCGATTGGGAGATCGCGACCGCGGTGTCGTTGTTCAGGGAATTGGAATCCTTTAGCCGCGTCCAGATCTCGCGCATCAGGGCGTGCAGCAGCTTGCCGCGATCGCGCGGGTCGAGGCCGGACTCGGGCTCTTCCAGTTCCACCGCGGACAGGCGCCACTTGGCGAAGGCGCGGAACGGGCACGCCGCCTGGTCGGCGAGCACACGCGTGCCGCCGCGCACCTTGCCGGGGGAAACGGGGGGCGCTTTGCGGTCCTCGAAGGTCTCGAGTTTGCGGGCAGAGAAAATCAGGTCGCGGTAGCGGGGGAAATCAAACTGGATCCCCGCCTGCGCGGGGACGACCATTTGTATGTCCGTGATCAGCGGGCTGGGGGCGAGGTCCTTGTCCTTGTCTTTCGCCGGCCAGGAGAACACCACTTCGGCGGCGGCGCGCTTCCATTCGTCGGTGAGGCGCTTGTCGAGCGCGGCCGAGGCTTCGGCGCTCGCCTGCGGGATGCCGGCCTTCTTCTGCGCGGCGATCGGGATGAAGGGATTGGGCCGCGCGGTGAGCGGCCAGGCTTCGTCGGTGAGCCCGCTCACCCACAGGCAGTCGAAGCGCAGCCCCGCGGACTCGAGCACGCCGAGCACCTGGATCGGCGCGTCGGGCGATTCGGGCTGGAACAGCGTGGCCTCGCAAAGCCGCTCGAGGAAGCCAAATGCTTGCTGAAATGAGAACTGAACAGCGATGCGTTCCAGCTTGGAAAGCTCGCCGAGCATCTCGTGCCACTTGGCGCGGGTCTGGAATTCTTCGGAGTCGAGCGCACGCTCGCCGGGGAAGCCGGCGGCTTCGAGCAGCGCGGAGAAGTGGCGGGCCCATTCGGCGGGAGAAGCAGGTTCGGCCTCTCTGCTCAACACCAGAATTCATTTCCAAGAGTTGTCTGAGCTGGGGCGCGGGCTCGGCGCCGGCGATGAGCTTGGGCAGCGTGATGGTCGCCTCGGCATCGCGGCGCAGCTTGACGTCGAGCGATGCTCGCCGGCCGAGCTCGGTGTCGGCGCCGCCGAGGAACGGCGAGCGGATCAGGTGGCTCGCCTGGTCGAACTCCACCGCGTGGAAAGCCAGCTCGATGAGCCCGAGCGCGAAATCCACCAATGGATAGGAAGAAAGCGCGCGGCCGAGGGAAATGTTGAACGGCATCGCGTTCTTCGCGGCGCCGGGGAGGTTGTAGCCCGGCTGCATCACGCGCGAGAAGATGCGGGCGACAACGGATCTTTGTGTGGAAAGATCTGGAAAAACCACCCCGATGCGCTTCTTGCCCTCTTCCAGCCGCGCGCGCGCCCACTTCGCCGCGGCTTCGATCTCCTGGGTGGCCGACGGGTAGGAGATGCGGGCGGATGAACCGGTGACGCCTTCGGGGGCAGACCGGACGAATTCGAGCTTCTGCAGAAATTCTTCGGTCTGCGGCGGTAATACGTCGAAGGCGTAGGCGACCACGAGCTTCGGCGTCTTCAGGCTCTGCAGATGCTGCGCCATCAGGTCCGGCAGGCGCGCGCCATCGATCTCGCCGGCCGTTCGCTTCTCGTACTCCGCTGCCCAGCGCGAGAACGCCAGCGCATCTTCCGTTCCGGTGCCGATCCGGACGCGCCACTGGTGAACCAGGCGCCACGCTTCGCGGCACTGGCGCGCCGCGCCTTCCTTCAGCAGGAAGCTCGCATCCTTGAGGATCTGCTCCCAGAGGTGCTGCTCCTGCGCCGGGGTGAGGAGAAGCGGCAGCTTCTCGCCAAGGTCCGAGTAGAGCGCGTCCTCCCACAGCCGCTCGACGAAGGCGCCGAACGGCAGGATGTCGGGCGCTTCCCAGACCGTGAGGCCCTTCGCGATCTGGTGCGCGTCGAATTCGCGCTGTAAATCCTGCGCAAGCCGCCGGTTCGGCGTGACGACGGTGACCTGCTCGGCGTGGCCTTTCTCGAGGCGTGCGAAGAGATCGGGGCGGGTGAGAAGCGGGGATGCAACGAGCGCCGCCGGCATGCGGCGAGTTTAGGGCAATAGTACCCAGCACTTCAGTACGCGCGGATAAGGGCTCAATTCGGGGTCAGGGTCACAATTCGTTCACACGTACGTAAAAACAGAATTGTGACCCTGACCCCGAATTGAGCAGGGAGGGAGCGATGGAATTCAAGCAGGTCGAATCGCTGCGCCGCGCGAAGGTGGTCGAGCGCCGCGCCGCCGCCCAGGCCGCCGCGCCGGCGGCAAGGCACTACTCGTTTGCGCAGCGGCTGATCTGGTGCGCGGTCGAGGTGCTGCGCCACGCCTGGCTCAATATCTATCCGCTGCTCGCGCTGCTTGCCGGCATGGTGTTCGTGTTCTACGTCAGGCAGACGCGCGAGATCCTCGGCAATCTGGAGCAGTACTGGCTGGTGCTCGGCGTGCTCGGGATCTGGGCGGCATCGATCTGGTACTCGATGCGCGTGCTCTCCAGCACGGACTTTCCCGGCGACGCGGATCCGCACCCGGCGGCGAAGGCCTGCATTGGCTGGCTGATCGCGGAATCGCCGCGCCTCGCGGCGTTCGGCGGCCTGGTGGTGATCGCCTGCGCGAGCTCGATCTTCCTCACCGAAGGCGACCCCAGCCCGAACTGGATCGCGCCGCTCGCCGCCGGCGTAGTGCCGCTCGCCTGGGGCGTCGCCTGGCTGGCGAACCGCATCGCCGGCCTGCTGATCGATCTTGCGGAGCAGCCGGTCTACCGCTGGAGCACGCTCGCGGTCGCGCTCGGCGCCGGAATGATTGCCTGGTACACCTGGTCGACCGTGCCGCAGCAGCTGCGCAGCGACCCGGAGCCGCTGCATCTCGAGGACTGGCTGCTCGGCCTCACCGTCGCGCTGACGCTCGTGCCGGTGCTGGTGCGCCGGCGCGGCGCGCTGGCGCAATGGGCGATGGCCGGCGCGCTGGCGGTGTGGCTGTGGGTGGTCTATCGCACCGCGCTCAGCCATCCCGGCGGCTCGACGCTGCCGTTCTCGATCCTGCTGCTCGCCGGCTTCGGGCTGTGGTTCACGCGGCGTCGGCGCGAGCTGCTGTCGATCGTCGCAGGATGCCGGCCAGCCGCAGCTCGAGGTTCAGCGCTGGACGTTCATCACCCTCGGCGTGGCGTTCGCGTTGCAGGTCGCGCTGGTCGTCGCGCTCACGGTCTCGCCCATCGGCATCGGCATGCGCCTGGGCACCTTGGCGATTTTCTTCCTGGCGCTCGCGCTGCTCGCGTTCTTCGGCATCGTCTGGGTGTTCCTGCCGAAGTACGTGACCTGGCCGTCGCTCGCGCTGGTGCCGGTGTTCTGGTATCTCGCGCTCGGCAACACGCCCGACCACACGCTGCGTGAAACCCGCTTCGCGCCGGTCGCTGCGGAGCGGCCGCGCCTGGTCGACCACTACGAACAGTGGCGCGCGACGCTGCCCAAGCGCGACGACGCGCCGGTGTTCTTCGTCGCCTCCGCGGGTGGCGGGCTGCGCGCGGCGTACTGGACCGCCACCATGCTAGCGGCTGCCGACGATCAAACCTGCGGCGAGTTCGGGCGCCACGTGTACGCCTACTCGGGCGTTTCGGGCGGCTCGCTCGGCATCAGCGCGTATCTCGCGCAGCGCCAGGTCTGGGAAGCGAAGACGCCCGCCGAGCGCTGCCAGCCGGGCCGGCGCGCGGAGATTGCCGCGCTCCTCGGGCGCGACTTCCTCGCGCCGGTGGCGGGTTCGCTGCTGTTCGCCGAGCTGACGCAGCGCTTCGTGCCGTTCGTCGACTACCTCGAGGATGACCGCGGCTCGGTGCTGGCGAAGGCGTGGAGCGGCGCGTGGAACGACGTCTTCCCTGGACATCAGGGACGCTTCGACCAACCATTCCTCGACGTGTTTGCCGCAAAAGCAAACAGTGCCGTGTTCCTCAATGCGACCGCGGTCGAGTCAGGGCGGCGCGCGATCGCGTCCAACATCCAGGTGCGCGTGCCCGACGGCATCGATCTCTTCCGGCCGGTGCGGCAGATGGCGCTCAAGACGAGCGGCCTCACGGTGCGCGAGGCGGTGCTCAATTCCGCGCGCTTCACTTACGTGAGCCCGGCCGCGACGGTGCACGGCTGCGCCAAGCCGAATGCCGACGGAACCTGCCCCGCGGGCACGAAGGTGTGGGACCTGCTGGTCGACGGCGGCTACTTCGAGAATTCCGGCGTCGCCACGCTGAGCGACGTGATCCGCGCCTTCGCCGTGGCGCGCGAGCGCGCGGCCGCAGAGGGCAAGAAGGCCGCCGCGCCGCGCAAGGACCAGATGTTCGTCATCGTGATCGACAACAGCAACGAGAGCCAGCTTGCCTGCCGCGAGCGCCGCAAGACGGCGGGCGAAGCGAGCGCGGCGACGGCGCCTTCGCTGCTGGGCGGCGACGGCAACGAGGAAGTGCCGCCGGGCGTGCCACCGATGTCGGGCCTGACCGCGCCGATCGAGGCGCTGCTGCACGTGCGCGAGGCGCGCGGCCAGCTCGAGGTGCGGCGCCTGTCGATCGACTTCAGCTGCGCCGACGGGCGTCTGGTGGACTGGAACCTGTTCGGCGACCAGGCCAACCGCGCCCAGGCCCTGGCCGCGGGACAGGAGCCGGCGCTCGGCTGGTTCCTGTCGCGGCGCTCGGCGAAGTGGATCGGCGAGCGCGCCAGCGAGGTCGCCGGGCGCTTCCCGTTCCGCCACGCCGCCTGCCACGCCGGGCCGCCGAGCGGGATGGTAAAAGCCGTAGTCGGCGAGCGCACGCAGCCCAACGTCGTGTGCATTGAGCCCATGAAGCCGCTCAAGCCCTGAGGTAATCTCCCGGTCAGGACTTCAAGACCAAGGAAGGTCGCCGTGAGACTGCTAGTCGCTTTGCTTGCTGCGTTCGCCTGCCAGCAGCGCGTTCGCCCAGGAAGACATCGAGGCCATCGACCGCACCACGGGCATCGGCTCGCTGCGGTTGAGCTTCAACATCGCCGGTGAGCCCAGCTGGCAAGGCCCCGCGGTGCCCCACAGCGGACACGGCATCGAGATCGGGCTGTCGGGTGGGTCCGGGGAAGACACCCAGAGCTTCAGCGGCGCCTCCGCGCCGGCCTCTCGGGCCTGTCGCTGGGCCTGGACGCTAGCTTTTTAGCCGCACCCGCTACTTAGGAGAAGCCATGACCCGATTCATCGTCCTTGTCCTGCTCGCGCTTGCGCTGCCGGCCGGCGCGCAGGAACGCTTTCCGGACAAGCCGGTGCGCTTCATCGTGCCCTTCCCCCCTGGTGGCGGCACCGATTCGCTCGCCCGCATCCTCGGCGCGAAGCTCGCCGCGATGTGGGAGCAGCAGGTGCTGATCGAGAACCGCGCCGGAGCACAGGGCAACATCGGCACCGCCGCGGGCGCAAAGGCGGCGGCCGACGGCTACACCATCACCCTCGCGCATCAGGGCGCACTGGTCATCAATCCGCACCTTTACGGCGGGAACATCGGCTACGACGCGGTGAAGGACTTCGCCCCGCTCGCCCGGGCCACCGAGATGGCGTTCATTCTCGTGGTGCATCCTTCCGTGCCGGCGAACAGCATGAAGGAGCTCGCGGAGCTCGCGAAGAAAAATCCAGGCAAGCTCGCCTTCGCCTCGACCTCTTCCGGGCCGCAGATGGCGGGCGAGCTCTTCCGGCTCGTGACGCAGACCCAGATGCTGCACGTGCCTTACAAGGGCGGCGGGCCGGCGACCGCCGATCTTCTCGCCGGGCATGTGAGCATCATGTTCGCGAATCCCACCGCTGCCGTGCCGCACGTCAAGGCGGGGAAGCTGCGCGCGCTCGGTGTCATGGACACCAAGCGCAACCCGGCGATCCCCGACGTGCCGAGCGCGCTCGAGTCCGGCTACCCCGACCTTTCCAACATCATCGAGTGGTACGGCGTGATCGCGCCCGCCGCCACGCCGCGCGAGCGGCTGGATTTCCTCAGCAAGTCGGTGCTGCAGGCACTGCAGGCACCCGATGTCGTGTCGCGTATCCAGGCGCTCGGCCAGACGCTCTCGCCCCAAGGGCCCGAAGATTTCGGCCGCTTCATCCGCACCGAGCACGAACGCTGGATGAAGGTGGTGAAGGACTCCGGCGCCAAGGCCGAATAGAAGCCGCTTTACCGCTCCAGAATTGCCGTCACGCCCATCCCGCCCGCGGCGCAGATCGAGATCAGGCCGCGGCCGGAGCCGCGCTCGGCGAGCTGCTTGGCGAGCGTGGCGACGATGCGCGCGCCGGTGGCGGCGAAGGGATGGCCGAGCGCGACGCTCGAGCCCTTGGGATTCATCTTGGCGCGATCGATGGGCCCCAACGCCGCGCGATTGAGCTTTTCCTTGCAAAAGCGCTCCGACTCCCAGGCCTTCAGCGTGCACAGCACCTGCGCGGCGAAGGCTTCGTGGATCTCGTAGATATCGAAGTCCTGCAGCCTGATGCCGGCGCGGTCGAGCATGCGCGGCACCGCATACGCCGGCGCCATCAGCATGCCTTCCTTGGGTCCGCTCATGCCGACGAAATCGACGGCGGAGGTTTCCTGTGAACGTGACGTACGCCTGCACCGGAATGTTTCTGGAACGAGCCCAGTCTTCTGACGCGAGCAGCACGGCCGCGGCGCCATCCGTAAGCGGCGAGCTGTTGCCGGCGGTGAGCGTGCCGGCCGGGCTCGAGTCGAAGGCGGTCCTGAGGGTTGAGAGCTTCTCGAGCGAGGTGTCGCCGCGCACGTTGTTGTCGCGCTGCAAATCACCGAACGGGATCACGAGGTCGTCGAAAAAACGCGCCTGCCACGCCGCCGCGGCGTTCTTGTGGCTGGCGAGCGCGAGCTCGTCCTGCTCGCGGCGGCCGATCTGCCATTCCTTCGCCATCTCCTCGCAGTGCTGGCCCATCGACAGGCCGGTGCGCGGCTCGGCGATGCCGGGCGCGGCGGGCGCGAGGTCGCCGGGGCGCAGGCTGCCGATGGTGGAGAGCTTGTCGCCCCACGACTTGCCGCGCACCAGGCTGAGCACGGTGCGCTGCAGCTTGGGGCTGTAGCCGAGAGGAATGTCGCTCGCGCTGTCGGCGCCGCCGGCGATCGCGCAGTCAATCTCGCCGAGGGCAATGCGGTTGGCGAGCTGCGCCACCGCCGACAGGCTGGTGCCGCACGCGCGCTGCAAATCGTAGGCCGGCGTTTCGGGATGCAGGCCGCTGCCGAGGGTGGATTCGCGCGCCAGGTTCCAGTCGCGCGAGTGCTTGATGACGGCCCCGGCGGCAACCTCGCCCACTTTTTGATTTTTTAAGTGAAATCGGTCTACCAGGACGCTCATGGCCGCCGTGAGCATCTGCTGATTGCCGATCTCGTTGTACGCACCATTCGCGCGCGCAAACGGAATGCGCGTGCCTGCCGAGGACGGCCACGCGGCGCAATTTCTTATCCATCGTCAGAAGATCCGTTTCAGTTCCTGGACCGACATCATTTCCGAGAGCCAGGTGAAGCTGCCCTGCTCCTTCATCTCGCGCGCCGCCTTCATCACGTGCGCGAGCGCCAGACGGGAGAGTGCGCCGCCGATGCTGATGCGCTTGACGCCGGCCTGCGCCAGGTCCTGCGCGGTAATGCCGGGCTCCAGCATGCCGACCACTACGTTGAGCGGCCGCGTGACCGAAGCTGCCACGGTGCGGATCGTCGCCAGGTCGCGCAGTCCCGGCGCGTAGAGCACATCCGCCCCTGCCTTCTCGAATGCCTGCAGGCGGCGGATGGTGTCGTCCAGATCCGGCTTGCCGAGGAAGTAGTTTTCGGCGCGCGCGGTCAGCACGAACGGGAAGCCGAGCGAGCGCGCCATTTCCGCCGCGGCCTGCACCCGCTCCACCGCCAGCTGGAAATCGTAGATCGGCGAGCGCTCGTCGCCGCTCGAGTCCTCGATCGAGCCGCCCACCACGCCCGCCTCGGCGGCGAGGCGGATGGTCTGCGCGGCCTCGCGCGGATCGCGCGCGTAGCAATTCTCCAGGTCCGCGCTCACCGGCAGCTCGGTCGCGGCGGCGATCACCGCGCAGTTGTCGAGGACCTGGCGAAGACTTATCGCTCCGTCGCGTCGCCCGAGGGAACTCGCGACCCCGAGGCTGGTCGTCGCCAGGGCTTCGAAGCCGAGCGCGGCAAGAAGCTTCGCGGTGCCGGCGTCCCAGGGATTGGGAATGATAAAAGCGCCGGCGCGTTCGTGAAGCGCGCGGAATGCCGCCGCTTTCTGTTCCTGGGTTTTCACCGCGCCAGTATAGTAGGCCGTATGGAAGAAGCGCTGCTCCTCGCCCGCGTCCAGTTCGGGCTGAACATCGCCTTCCACATCCTGTTCCCGACCATCACCATCGGCCTTGCCTGGCTGCTGGTGGTGTTCCGCCTGCGCTACGAGCGCACGCGCGATCCGGCCTGGCTCGGCACCTACAAGCTGTGGGTGAAGGTATTCGCCCTCACTTTTGCGATGGGCGTGGTGTCGGGCATCACCATGAGCTTCCAGTTCGGCACCAACTGGCCGGGCTACATGAACAAGGTGGGCAACGTCGCAGGTCCCCTGCTCGCCTACGAAGTGCTGACCGCTTTCTTCCTCGAGGCGACGTTCCTCGGCGTGATGCTGTTCGGCATGAACAAGGTTTCCGGCCGGGTGCATGTCGCCTCCACCATCATCGTCGCCGCCGGCACCACGCTGTCCGCGTTCTGGATCCTGGCGCTCAACTCCTGGATGCAGACGCCGACGGGCCACGTAATCGAGAACGGCGTGCTGATCGCGGGCAGCTGGCTCGCGGTGATCTTCAATCCGTCGTTCCCTTATCGCCTGACGCATATGCTGCTCGCCTGCGGCATCACCGCGTCGTTCCTGGTCGCCGGACTTTCGGCATGGCGCTTGCTCAAGGCACCCAACGATCCGTCGGCGGCGAAGACGCTGCGCTTCGGCGTGCACATCGCCGCGGTGCTGGTGCCGCTGCAGATCTTCGTCGGCGACCTGCACGGCCTGAACACGCTCAAGCACCAGCCGGCGAAGGTCGCCGCGCTCGAGGCGCTGTGGAAGACCGAGCGCGGCGCCGCGCTCACCTTGTTCGGCATTCCCAACGAGAAGGAGAAGCGCACCGACTACGCGGTGATGATCCCGAAAGGCGCGGCGCTCATCCTCGCGCACGATGCCGACGCCGAGCTCAAGGGGCTGGACGCGTTCAAGGACCATCCGCCGGTCGCGCCGGTGTTCTTCGCCTTCCGCATCATGGTCGGCGTGGGCGTGCTGATGTTGCTCCTGGCGTGGGGCGGTACATTCATCTTGAGAAAACGAACGCCGCGATGGCTGCTGTGGACGTTCGCCGCCTTCACCTTCTCGGGCTGGGTGGCGACGCTCGCCGGCTGGATGGTCACCGAGATCGGCCGCCAGCCGTGGCTCGTGCAGGGAATACTGAGGACCGCGGACGCGGTCGGCGACGCGAGCGGCGCCGAGATCGGCGCGAGCCTGACCGGCTACATCCTGACCTACGCCGCGCTGCTCCTTTCGTACATGGTGGTGATCACGCACCTGAGCGGCAAAGGGGCTCAATGATGTTTTCGAAAAAAAAGCGAAACCCCCCGCTCCCCCCGCCTACGCGGGGGTCACGACCCCCTTGTCAGGGGGTCAGAACATGACGATCGATCTGCCGATCATTTTTACGGTGCTGATGGGCGCGGCGATCCTGGCCTACGTCGTGCTCGACGGCTACGACCTCGGCGTCGGCATGCTGATGCCGGCGGCAAGCCGCGACGAGCAGAACCGCATGGTGGCGTCGATCGGGCCGTTCTGGGACGCGAACGAGACCTGGCTGGTGCTCGGCATCGGCCTGCTGCTGGTCGCGTTCCCCGTGGCGCATGGCGAAATTCTCGGCGCGCTCTACCTGCCAGTGGCGGCGATGCTCGTCGGGTTGATGGTGCGCGGCGTGGCGTTCGAATTCCGCATCAAGGCCGAAGGCTGGCACCGCGAGCTGTGGAACTGGCTGTTCTGGGCGGGCTCGACGCTCGCCAGCCTGGCGCAGGGCTTCATGCTCGGGCGCTACATCACCGGGTTCGCGCCCGGCTTCGGCTACTGGTTTTTCGCGCTGGTCGTCGCCGGCGGCGTGTGCGGCGGCTACGTGCTGCTCGGCGCCACCTGGCTCGTGCATCGCACCGATGGTCCCCTGCAGGCGAAGGCGATGGTCTGGGCGCGATGGGGCCTGCTTTGGGTGGCGCTCGGCATCGGACTGGTGAGCCTCGCCACTCCGCTCGCGAGCGAAACGGTGCGCGAGAAGTGGTTCGACTTTCCGCGCACGCTCGGGTTGATGGTTCTGCCCTTGGGAACCTTGTTCATGGGCGCGTGGGTCTGGTTCAGCCTCGGCCGCTCCGACTGGAAGCCGTTCGCCGGCGCCGTGGCCATTTATGTGCTCGCGTTCCTCGGGCTCGCCTACAGCCTGTTCCCGTTCGTGGTGATGGATCGCCTGACGATCTGGGATGCGGCCGCGCATCCGAGCGCGCTCGTCTTCATGCTGGTGGGAACCGCCATCGTGCTGCCATTTATCATCGGCTACACTTTCTACGCCTACCGCGTGTTCCGCGGCAAAGTGACCGGAGGAGATCCCTACTTATGAGCAAACAATCGGAATCGCGCCGCCATTTCCTCGGCGCCGCCGCGGGCTCGAGCGCGCTCGCTGCGCTCGGCCTCCACCAGCAATCGTTCGCGCAGACCGAGCCGCCCGGCACCATTTCGAGCGAGATGGTCAAGCAGGACAAGGCCAAGGAAATGCAGTGGCACTCGGAGCGCCCGCTCACCGGCAGCGTGCCGGCGCACGAGCACGACTTCGACGTGACGCCCAACGAGCGCATGTTCGTGCGCAACAACCTGCTCACGCCGGTGATCGACATCAACAAGCACACCCTGACCATCAAGGGACTGGTGGACAAGGAATTGAGCTTTTCTGTTTTTGATCTGGCGAAAAACTTCAGGACTGTGTCGATGCAGGGCATGATCGAGTGCGCCGGCTCCGGCCGCTCTGCGTACAAGCCCAATGCCAGCGGCACGCCGTGGCTCGAGACCGGCGGCATGGGCTGCCCGAGCTGGGGCGGCGTGCGGCTCGGCGACCTGCTGAAGGCCGCGGGGGTGAAACCGAACGCGGTGCATGTCGCCGGCCAGGGCGGCGACCCGGGCATGGTGCCGACCGCTGCGCCGGTGATCCGCTCGATTCCGATGAAAAAAGCGATGGACGACAGCACGCTCGTCGCCTGGGCGATCAACGGCCAGCCGCTGCCGTGGATTCACGGCTATCCGCTGCGCCTGGTGGTGCCGGGGTGGGTGGGCTCGGCCTCGACCAAGTGGCTGCATACGCTCACCGTGCTGGACGCGCCGTTCAAGGGCACCTACATGGATTCGAGCTACCGCGTGCCGCCGCGCCCGATCGAGCCCGGCACCAAGATGCCGCCGGATTCCGTCTCGGCGGAGGCCTGGCCGATCAAGTCGATGATCACCTCGCCCTCGCCGAACGCAAAAGTGAAAGGTCCGGTGACCGTGCGCGGCCGCGCGTGGGTCGGCGAAGGCGCGGTCGAGCGCGTGGAAATCTCCAGCGACGAAGGCAAGACCTGGCAGCGCGCGCAGCTCGCGCCGGCGCAATCGCTGCATCCGTATGCCTGGCGCACCTTCACCTACGAGCACAAGCCGAGCGGCCCGGGCTACGTCACCTTCCTCGCGCGCGCGTGGGATTCAGCCGGCAATGCGCAGCCCGCGGTTTCGACGTGGAATCCTCTCGGGTATTTCTGGAATGGATGGCATCGCGTCGGAGTTCTGGTTGAAGCGTGAGTTGTTGATCGCCGTCGCGGCGGCGGCCATAGCCGCGCCCGTCCATGCCCAGAAGCCGGACAAACTCATAGAAGGTCCCGGCTCCACGCTCACCGAGACCAAGTGCAAGATCTGCCACGAGCTGCAGCACATCCGGCGCGCACCGCTCTCGCGCGGCGAATGGGCGGACAACCTGAAGAACATGAAAGAGCGCGGCACGCCGATGACCGACGCCGAGATGGCGGTGATCCTCGATTACCTCGCGGTGTACTACAACCGCGAGAAGCCGGCGCCGGCGCCTTCGCCGGACACGCTCGCCGGCGCGAGCGGCGATCCGATCGAGAAGCTGCTCGGCGCGAACGCCTGCACCGCGTGCCACGCGCTGGACAAGCGCGTGGTCGGGCCGTCGTTCAGGGAGGTGGCGGTGAAATACGCAAATGACGCCGGCGCGGCGGTGCGCCTCGCGACGAAAATGCGCGCCGGCGGCCAGGGAAGCTGGGGAAATGTGCCGATGCCGCCGAACCCGGGGCTAGCGGAGAGCGACGCGCAGAAGCTCGCTAGCTGGGTACTGCAGCAGAAATAAAGGAACGGGACCCCCGCCTTCGCGGGGGCGACGACTAGAGCGTGCGCGGGATCGGCACGACGAAGTTCTCGCGCACCACGTCCTTGCCGGCGATCATCTCCTCGGCTTCGCGGCGCTCTTCGTCGAACACGACGGCGGCGAGCTTCTGCAGCGTCTCGCGCGCTTCGTCCAGGGTTCGGCCGTGCGAGTTCACTCCGGGCAATTCCTCGATGAAGCCGATGTAGCCGTGATTCGATTTGAGGTATACCGCCGTGAACGCGAGCCGTCCCTGTTCCATTTCGTCCCTCCTGGTGAATGACAAGGTTACGCGCCCAAGCTTGCAGAAGTATGACTTCCCGGAAAAAAAATTCGCGGAACTCATACTTCAAAACGAATGTGGTCAGAACGACGACAAGAAATTTTGCAGCGCGCAAAATTGCTGCACTGCTCACTCATGCTGCACTACTCACTCATGCTGCGCTGCTCACTCGATTCTATTTTTCCAGCAGATGTTTTTTTTCCTTCACCTTCGCCCACTCATCAGCGTCGGATGGCGCGGGCTTGCGCTCGATGATCGGCTTCCACACTTTCGAGAGCTCGGCGTTGCGCGCGGTGAATTCCTTCTGCGCGTCGGGCACGTCGTCCTCGGCGAAGATCGCCTCCACCGGACACTCCGGAACGCACAAGGTGCAGTCGATGCATTCGTCGGGGTCGATGACCAGCATGTTCGGCCCCTCGCGGAAGCAGTCCACCGGGCAGACGTCCACGCAATCGGTGTACTTGCACTTGATACAGCTTTCGGTGACGACGTAGGTCATAAGAATCAATAGTTTAGCACTGCGCCAGGTGGAGACTTGGGAACGCAACCGAGCGCCCCCATAATAGAGACCTGTCCGCAACATCCCCCGAGGAGTCCATGTCGAGCACCACCACTACCGGCAGTTCCACTTCCTCCATCCGCCGCGTCACCGACGACACCTTCGAGCCCGAGGTCCTGAAATCCGACACTCCGGTGCTGGTGGACTACTGGGCCGAATGGTGCGGCCCGTGCAAGTCGATCGCGCCCATGCTCGACGAAGTGGCGAAGGAATACGAAGGGCGGCTGAAGATCGCGAAGATCAATGTCGACGAGAACCAGCTCACGCCGGCCAAGTTCGGCATCCGCGGCATCCCGACCCTGATGCTGTTCAAGAACGGCAACGTCGAGGCCACCCGCGTCGGCGCGCTGTCCAAATCCCAGCTCACGGCGTTTCTTGACAGCAACATCTGAAGCTTTTAGGCTCTGCCAAGCTGATTTCCAACTAAGGTAGTCCGGCGCCCGGCACTTCAGGGCGCACATCCCGAGAATGAGCAGGCCCCAGGCAGTTCCGCCGGAAGCAGTTCGTTCACCGAGTGCCGAGTCGACGCCCGCGCCGACTGCAGGCGCGGTGGCGATCCCTACGCATCTTTCCGAGCTGAAGACGCACCACGTCACCCAGCTGGTGGAGATGGCGACGGCCAACGGCATCGAGAACGCGAGCCGGATGCGCAAGCAGGACCTGATCTTCGCCATGCTCAAGAGCCAGGCGAAGAAAGGGGTCTCGATCTTCGGCGACGGCACGCTGGAAGTGCTGCCCGACGGCTTCGGCTTCCTGCGCTCGCCCGACACGTCGTACCTCGCGAGCACCGACGACATCTACGTCTCGCCCTCGCAGATCCGCCGCTTCAACCTGCACACCGGCGACTCGATCGAAGGCGAGATCCGCACGCCGAAGGACGGCGAGCGCTACTTCGCCCTGGTCAAGGTCGACAAGGTCAACGGCGAGGCCCCCGAGGCCGCGAAGAACAAGATCCTGTTCGAGAACCTGACGCCGCTGCACCCGGACCAGGCATTCAAGCTCGAGCGCGAGATCAAGGCCGAGGAGAACATCACCGGGCGCGTGCTGGACATCGTCGCGCCGATCGGAAAAGGTCAACGAGGGTTGATCGTCTCGCCGCCGAAGGCCGGCAAGACGGTCATGCTGCAGCACATCGCGCATGCCCTGGTGTCGAACCACCCCGAAATCTCGCTCATCGTGCTGCTGATCGACGAGCGCCCCGAGGAAGTGACGGAGATGTCGCGCTCGGTGCGCGGCGAGGTCGTCGCCTCCACCTTCGACGAGCCGGCCAGCCGCCACGTGCAGGTCGCCGAGATGGTGATCGAGAAGGCCAAGCGCCTGGTCGAGCACAAGAAGGACGTGGTCATCCTGCTGGACTCCATCACCCGCCTCGCGCGCGCCTACAACACCGTGGTCCCCGCCTCGGGCAAGGTCCTCACCGGCGGTGTCGACGCCAACGCGCTGCAGAAGCCCAAGCGCTTCTTCGGCGCCGCGCGCAACGTCGAGGAAGGCGGCTCGCTCACCATCATCGCCACCGCGCTGATCGACACCGGCAGCCGCATGGACGACGTGATCTACGAAGAATTCAAGGGCACCGGCAACCTCGAGGTCCACCTCGACCGCCGCATGCACGAGAAGCGCATCTACCCGGCGATCAACGTCAACCGCTCCGGCACGCGCCGCGAGGAGCTCCTCATCGAGCAGCCCATCCTGCAGAAGGTCTGGGTGCTGAGGAAGCTGCTGTTCCCGATGGACGAGCTCGAGGCCGCCGAATTCCTCATCGACAAGCTCAAAGCCACCAAATCGAACGCCGAGTTCTTCGACTCGATGCGTCGGGGTTAGGTCTGTTTCGCCCCCCTGACAAGGGGGGAAGCGAGCAACGCGAGCGGGGGGTTTAGGGTTTTTCGAGGCTCCGCAGGACCGTCGCGCACGCTCCCTCAAAGTCCTGCATCACCTCGACGTTCGTCACACGCACCACACGAACGCCCATAGCCTAAAAGTTGCGCCATCCGCGTCTCATCGTATTGCTGTCCCCGTTCGGTAAAGTGACTATCCCCGTCAACCTCGATCACGAGCCGCTCGCTCGCGCAGTAAAAGTCCGCGACGTAATGCCCCAACGGCTTCTGACGTGTGAACTTGATCGGAAGCGTGCGCAGGAACTCGTACCAGAGCTTGCGCTCGGCGGGGCTGGGATCACGCCTTAGCGCTTGCGAGCGCGGTTTCAGGTCGCGGCGATAAGGAATGAAGCGGCGGCGTCACCAATGCTTTAACGAGAGCTGACGCCTATCGGCTGACTTAAAACCCCCCGCTCGAACCGTGAGATCGGGCTCGCGACCCCCTTGTCAGGGGGTCAATTAGAATCGGCTCCGAGGGGGAAGGCATGCTCGACACGACCCGTCGGGTCGCGACACCGGAAGGCATCGAACTGACGCTGCGGCTCGCCGGCCCCGTGCCGCGAGCGCTTGCCTGGTCGGTCGACTTCCTGCTGCGCGCGGCGGTGGTGCTGGTGGTGTCGATGATCGCCAGCCGCTTCGGCCGCGCCGGCATGGGCGTGGTGCTGATTGCCGCCTTTTTCGTCGAATGGCTGCTGCCGGCCTGGTTCGAGGCCATGTGGGGCGGCCAGACCCCGGGCAAGCGCCTCTTCCGCCTCGCGGTGCTCAACGATGACGGCACGCCGGTGCGCTGGCCTGGCGCGCTGACGCGCAACCTTCTGCGGGCGGCGGACTTCCTGCCGTTCCTCTACGGCGTCGGCCTCCTCACCATGCTGATGAACCGCGACTTCAAGCGCCTCGGCGACCTCGCCGCCGGCACGGTGGTGGTGTACCAGGCGGAGAAGGTCGCCGCCGCGCGCGCGATCCCGCAGGCGCCGCCGCAGCCGCCGCCGCTCTCGCTCTCGCCGGAGGAGCAGCGCGCGGTACTCGACCTCGCCGAGCGCTCGGCAACGTTTACCCGCGAGCGCTTCGAGGAGCTCGCCGAGATCCCCACGCCGCTCGTCGGCCGCGCGGTGCGCGATGCCGCGGCCACGCGCATGCTCGGCATCGCGAATTACCTGGCGGGCAAATGAAGCAGGCTCCATTCGAGGCCAGCCATGCCGCGGAATGGGAGGCTTTCGAGAAATTTCTCGACAAACCACAACAAGCTCCATTCGATCCGGCGGAGATGCCCACGCGCTTCCGCCGCCTGTGCCAGAGCCTCGCGCTCGCCGCCGAGCGGCACTACAGCGCCGACCTCGTCGACCGGCTGAACCGGCTGGCGCTGCGCGGCCACCACGCGCTGTACGCCAACCGGCGGCGCGAGTCGCAGCAGATCCTCGATTTCATGATCGCCGGCTTTCCGCGCCTGGTGCGTGACGAGTGGCGCCTGGTGCTCGCAGCGACGCTGCTCTTCTTCGGGCCGGTACTCGCCATGATCGTGGTGCTGCAGGCGTACCCGGACTTCGTGCACTACCTGCTCGATCCGCGGCAGATCTCGAGCTTCCACGAAATGTACGACCCGGCCAACCGGCGTGTCGGCATGCGCGAGGCCGACACCAACATGATGATGTTCGGCTTCTACATCTGGAACAACGTGCGCATCGGCTTCCAGACCTTCGCCGGCGGCCTGCTCGCCGGCGTCGGCTCGGCGTGGTTCCTCGCCTCGAACGGCGTGATCATCGGCGCGGTCGCGGGATACCTCACGCAGGCCGGCTACAGCGAGACCTTCTGGTCGTTCGTCGCCGGCCACTCTTCGCTCGAGCTGCTCGCCATCGTGCTGTCGGGCGCGGCCGGCTTCAAGCTCGGCATGGCGGTGATCGCGCCCGGCAACCGAAGCCGAAAAGCCGCGCTGATGGCGGCGGCGCGCCCGGCGGTGCGCATCATGTACGGCGCGGCAATCATGTTTTTCGCCGCCGCCTTCGTCGAGGCCTTCTGGTCGCCGATTACCGAAGTTCCGTTCAACATCAAGATCGGAGTAGGGGTTGCCGGCTGGGTGCTCCTGCTCGCCTACTTCCTGTTAGCCGGGCGCTCGCGTGCAACCCGCTGACATCGCCATCGGCCTGCGCCGGCGTTCGCCGTGGGAGGCGATGGACCTCGGCCTCACCATGCTGCAGCGCTGGGGGCGCCAGGTTTACCTGCCGCATCTGCTGTTCGCGATCCCGCTGATGGCCGCGGCGCTCGCCGCCGGATGGTGGTTCGAGCGCGCATGGGTCGCGCTGCTCGCCATCTGGTGGATGAAGCCCGCTTACGACCGGGTCGTGCTGCATGTGCTGTCGCGCGCGGTGTTCGGCGAGCTGCCGACCACGCGCGCGGTGTTCGGCGCGGCAAAGGAGTGGCTGCGCACCGGCTTGTCGACCGCCCTGCTCTTGCGCCTGTGGCCGGACACGTCGCGCTCGTTCACGCTCCCGGTGCGCCAGCTCGAAGGCCAGTCGGGCCGCTCCGGCCGCGAGCGCCGCGCCGTGCTCGGACGCCGCATCGGCAGCTATGCGACCTGGCTCACGCTCACGTGCCTGGCGATCGAGATCCTGGTCCTTACGGGGTCGTTCGGCCTGATCACCGAACTCTTTCTCCCGGCGAAGGCAAGCGAAGGCGGTGGCCTGCTCGAGCTCATGTTCGGCAACAGCGAGGACACCGACACCGTATTCGGCTTCGACGATGCCTTCGCCTACGCCGCGGCGGTGCTCGTGCTCGAGCCGTTCTACGTCGCCGCCGGCTTCGGCCTCTACCTCAACCGCCGCACGCTGCTGGAAGGCTGGGACATCGAGGTTGCGCTGCGCAGCATCGCCGCGCGGCATGCGGCGGTACTGGTTTTCGTAGTCGGCATCGCCGCAGCGCTGATGCCCTTTCAAAGCTATGCCCAGGAAAAAGACCCGAAGCAGGAAATCAGCCAAGGTGCTGGAGGCGAAGGAGTTCGGCTACTACCGCGACGTGAAGCGCTGGCAGTCGCGCGAGCCTGAGAGCCAGGGCAAGGGCTCGGGATCTCAGCTGGCTGCGCGGCGTGGGTTATGCGCTCGCCAAGGCGGGCGAAGTCCTGATGTGGATCGCCGCCGGCGCGCTGCTGGCGTATGCGCTGTGGTGGGCATCGCGCATGCTGCCGCGCTGGCGTGCCGCCGCGCCCGAGCCTTACCGGCCGCCCGCCGCGCTGTTCGGCATGGACCTCGCGCCCGAAAACCTGCCGCCCGACGTCGGCGCGGCCGCCGCCGCGCTCGCGCGCGAGGGCAAGCTGCGCGAGGCGCTCGGCCTGCTCTATCGCGGCTCGCTTTCCGAGCTGGTGCATAAACGCGGCGTGCAGCTGCTGGCGAGTCATACCGAGGGAGAAGCCGTGCGGCTGGCGAAGCTTGCGTATTTCGGCGCGCTGGTCGACGCCTGGCAGCAATGCGCGTACGCGCGCCGCATGCCGCAAGCCGCCGACGTCGAGCGTCTCGCGAACGACTACAAGGGCGCGTTCGCATGAAGGGCAAGGTCATCGCGCTCGCCGTGGTCGGCATCCTGATCGTGCTCAGCGTGGCGTGGTTCCTGACCGCGCATGACCGCGTGGTGGTGCAGGAGTGGGTCGGGCCGTCGGGCGAGGCCCGCCTGCGCGAGTTCCTCGCCGCGCAGCGCTTCGCCGAGCGCATGGGATGGAAGGTGACCGACATGCGCTCGCTGCCGGAGCTCGACACGCTGCCGGCGCAGGCGGTGCTCCTCGTACCGCATCACCGCCAGCAGCTGCCGCCGCCGCGCATCGCGGAGATCCTGAGCTGGGTGGATAACGGCGGGCACTTGATCGTCGAGGCGGAGTCGCTCGGCGTGGCCGACCCGTTGCTCGACCGGCTTGGCGTCAAGCGCTCGCGGGCCGGGGAGGCGACGCCCAAGCCCTTCGTCCTCGAGCTGCCGCAGTCCGATCGCAAGCTCACCGTGCACTTCCAGAGCGCCATGAAGCTGGAGACGCCCGAGGCCGAGGTTCGGCTGCGCGCCCGCTCGAGCCTGGTCTCGTTCGCGCGCGGCCACGGCCTGGTGACGGTCGCCTCGACCCTGCGCTTCGCGCGCAATCCTTCATACGACGACCATTTCTTCAAGATGGCGAAGCGCCCCGCGGTGTCGATCGGCGCGCTCGACCATGCGGAGCTGTTCTGGAACGTGCTGTCGCTGACCTCCGGGCGCGAGCGCTCGCTCGCGCCGCGTGTCGAGCTGAGGCTGTATTACCGCCCCGAGCGGCTCTCCCTCTCTGGCTTCCTGCGCGAAAACGCCGCGCCGGCGATGCTCGCCGGCGGCCTGCTGCTCGCGCTCTGGATCTGGAGCATCGTGCCGCGCTTCGGCCCGGTCGCGCCCGACGCGCCGCCGGGGCGCCGGCGGCTTCTCGACCACCTGCGCGCGAGCGGCCGCTATCACTGGACCAAAGGACTGCGCTCCCGCCTGGTGGTGGCGGCGCGCGACGCCGCCCTGCGGCGCATTGTGCGCGCGCAGCCCGATTTCGCTGGCGCGCCACAGGCGGAGCGCGCCGCACGCCTGGCAAGACTGGCGGGTATTTCAAAGGAAGAGGCAAGCCGCTTCATGTCCGCCGCCGGCGCGATGCGCGGAGCCGACTTCATCCGTATCACACAAGATGCTCAGCGCATCCACAAGGCGCTAGAAAAAGGAAGTAAACAATGACTAGACCCACTCCAGAGCAATTTGCCCAGGCGGCCAAGGTTGCGGCGGCGATGCGCGCCGAGATCTCCAAGGCGCTCATCGGTCAACCCGACGTGATCGACGCGGTGCTCTGCGCGCTGCTCGCCGGCGGCCACGTGCTGGTCGAGGGCGTGCCCGGCCTGGGCAAGACGCTGCTCGTCAAGGCGCTGGCGCGCACCATCTCCGGAACCTTCGGGCGCATCCAGTTCACGCCCGATCTCATGCCCGCCGACGTCACCGGCCACACGCTCTACGACCCGAAGAACCAGGTATTCACCACGCGGCGCGGGCCGGTGTTCGTCAACCTGCTGCTTGCTGACGAGATCAACCGCGCGCCGGCGAAGACCCAGGCGGCGCTGCTCGAGGTGATGCAGGAGGCGCAGGTCACGATCGAAGGCGAGGCGCACAAAGTGGAGCCGCCGTTCATGGTGCTCGCCACGCAGAACCCGATCGAGCAGGAAGGCACCTATGCGCTGCCCGAGGCGCAGCTCGACCGCTTCCTGCTGAAGGTGAAGATCGACTATCCGTCGCAGGCCGACGAGGTGGCGCTGGTGCGCCACGTCACCGAGGGCAAGGTCGGCGACCGGCTGGAAGTCGAGCAGGTGCAGAGCCTGGTGAAGCCGACCACCGTAGTCTCGCTGCAGGCCATCGCCGCTTCCCTGCGCGCCGACGATGCGGTGCTCGACTACGCGATCCGCCTGGTGCGCGCCACGCGCTCGTGGGCCGGGGTGGTCGCCGGCGCCGGGCCGCGCGGCGCGATCTCGATCGTGCGCGCCGCGCGCGCCGCGGCGCTGATCGAGGGCCGCGATTTCGTCACCCCGGACGACGTGAAGCGCATGGCGCTGCCGGCGCTTCGCCATCGCATCATGCCGTCCCCAGAGTTGGAGCTCGAGGGACGCGATACCGATGCGATTTTGAAAGGTCTGCTGGACAAGATCGAAGCCCCGCGTAAGTGATCGTTCCATCGTCCCGCCTACTCTGGGCCGCGCTGGTGCTGGCGGCGCTCGCCGTCGGGGTATCGATGTTCCCGGACTACCAGCCGCCGTGGGCGGCCATCGCCGCGGGCTTCGCGCTGCTCGCGCTGCTCGACCTCTACGCGGGCGTGAAGCTTCCGGCCCCCGCCCTCGTGCGCCGCGTGCCCGGATCGCTCGCGCTCGGCGTGCGCTCCGAGGTGACGCTGCGCGTGGCGAATGCCGGTCCGTTGGGCATGCGCCTGGACCTGCACGACCACCATCCGCCGAGCGTCGAGGCTGAAGGCCTGCCGCGCCGGCTGAACCTCAAGCGCGGCGAATGGAGCGAGATTGCCTACCAGGTACGGCCGGTGGCGCGCGGCGAGGCGCAGTTCGAGGCGGCCGAGGCGCGCCTCTTTTCACCGTTAGGGTTGTGGCAAATCAGCCGCCGGGCTGGGCCGCAGAGCCCGGTCCGCATCTATCCCAACTTCCGAGCGCTGGTGAAGTACACGCTGCTCGCCACCGACAACCGCCTGTCGCAGATCGGCGTGCTGCAGGTGCGAAAGCGCGGCGAGGGCATGGAGTTCCACCAGCTGCGCGAGTACCGCCAGGGCGACGCGCAGCGCGCCATCGACTGGAAGGCCACCGCGCGCACCCAGCGCCTGATCTCGCGCGAGTACGAGGAAGAGAAGGACCAGCGCGTGCTGCTGGTGATCGACTGCGGGCGGCGCATGGCCGCGAAGGATGACGCCCCGGACGACGTGCTCTCCCATTTCGACCACGCGCTGAACGCCGCCCTGCTGCTTTCGCATGTGGCGCTGCGCCAGGGCGACGCGGTCGGCATGATGACCATGGGCGGCATCAGCCGCTACAGCGAGCCGCGCAAGTCGGTGGCCGCGGTGCACGCCATCCTCAACCGCGTCTACGACATCGAGCCGACCCTGGCCGTGCCGGATTACCACCTCGCGGCGCGCGACGTGATGAAGAACCTGCGGCGCCGCTCGCTCGTCATCCTGCTCACCAACCTGCGCGACGAGGACGACGAGACCCTGCTGCCCGCCCTCAAGCTGCTGCGCACTCGCCATCTGGTTGTTTTGGCGTCTTTAAGAGAAGCCATCATCTCTCGTGCGCTCTCGGCGCGCGTCGACAGCTTCGACCGGGCGGTGACCCACGCCGCCGCCGCCGACTACCTCGCCCAGCGCGAGCGGGCTTTCCGGCGGATCGGGGCGGCCGGGGCGGTGTGCCTGGATGTGGAGCCCGAGCGCCTGGCGATCTCCCTCGTCAATCGCTACTTGGAATTGAAGCGAGAAGGTCGCCTATAAACGCAAAATACCCTTTATAATTCGCGCCCTATGAAATCAGGCATCCATCCCGAATACCGGCCGGTGATCTTCCTCGACACCAGCGCCAACCACGGCGTCCTCACGCGCTCCGCCATCGATACCAAGGGCCGCGAAACGATGAAGTGGGAAGACGGCAAGGAATACCCCGTGGTGAAGATCGAGGTGTCGTCGGAATCGCATCCGTACTACACCGGCAAGCAGAAGATCGTCGACACCGCCGGCCGCGTCGAGAAATTCAAGCGGCGCTACACGAAGAAGGCTCCGGAGACCAAGGCCTAACCGGAGGGAGAAGAAGACCAGTCGGTCTTCGTGGGGCATGCTTCCCCGCCTCACACTCCCACCCTCCCCCGCGACGCTGGCGCTGATTGCGCTGACGTTCGCGCTTCCCGGCCTCGCCGGGCACGATCTCTGGAAGACGCACGATGCCATCGGCTTGGGCATCGTGCACGACATGGCGACGAGCGGCGCGCCGCTGGTGCCGCGCATCGCCGGCACGCCCTGGCTGTTCGACCCGCCGCTCTATCACTGGCTGGCCGCCGGCTTCGGCAGCGCGCTGCAGTCCTTCACCGAGTTCCATTCCGCCGCACGCCTGGTGAGCGGCGTGCTGGTGCTCGGGGCGTTCTGGCTGATTTACCTGGCGGCGCGCGACGGGGCGGCGGCGCACGAAGACCGCCGCACCAGCGGCGCCGCCGCGATGCTGGTGCTGCTCGGCTCGTTCGGCCTGATCGTGCACGCGCACGAGGCGCTGCCGGAGCTCGCCTGCCTCGCCGCCCTGTGCGGCGGGCTCGCCGTGCTGCCGCACGCCACGCGACGCCCGCTGCCGGCGGGACTGCTGTTCGGCGCTGCTATCGGCGCGGCCTCGCTCTCGGCGATCTGGATCGCCGCGGCATCGCTCCTCGCTGCCGTGCTCCTCGCCCATCTCGTCGCGCCGGAATGGCGCACGCGCAGCGGGCTGGTTTTTGCTGGCTCGTCGCTCGTCATGGCATTTCTTCTCGCCGCCAGCTGGCCGCTGGCGCTCGCCTGGCGCGCGCCCGACGCCTACGCGCTCTGGCGCATCGCCGCGTGGCAGCCGATCGGCGATCCGCTCGGCAACCTGCGCTACTTCCTCGCCACCGGAAGCTGGTTCGCCTTCCCGGGCTGGCTGCTCGCCGCCTGGGCGGCATGGAGCCTGCGCCGGCGCTGGCGCGAGCCGCGGCTCTTCGTGCCGGCGCTCGCCAGCCTGCTCATGCTCGCCGGGATCGTCTACTGGGGACCGCCGCAGGACGTGAACCTGATCCCGCTGCTCGCGCCGCTCGCGCTGCTCGCCTACCAGGGCGCGCTCGGCCTGCGGCGCGGCGCCGCCGGGGCGCTCGACTGGTTCGGCGTGCTCGGCTTCGGCTTCTTCGCCGCGCTGGTCTGGCTGGGCTGGTTCGCCATGCTCACGGGATTTCCGGAGCGCGTGGCGAACAATTTCTCCAAGACGGCGCCGGCGTTCGCCCTGGAGTTCAAGCTGCTTTCCGTGCTGCTCGCACTGGCGTTGACGCTCGGCTGGCTGTACCTCGTGTTCTTCACCACGCGCTCGCCGATGCGCAGCGTGCTGCGCTGGGCCTCCGGCATCGTGCTGCTATGGGGAATGTTCGCCACCCTGTGGATGCCGTGGGCCGATTACCAGAAGAGCTATCGCAGCGTGGCGCTGCAGCTGCGCTCGAAGATCCCGGTGGGCGCCGGCTGCATGGTGCAGAAATCGCTCGGCGTGTCGCAGGCCGCGGCGCTCGACTACCATGCCGGCATCCGTGCGCGCCCCTTCGACATCGTGCGCCCGAACGCCTGCCCGCTGATGCTGGTGCAAGGCAGCCCGCAGCACGAGTACGACGGCCCGGGCGCCGGCTGGGTGAAGCTCGCCGACGTCGGCCGGCCGGGCGACCGCTCGGAGCGCTACCGCCTCTACCGGCGCGGAAAATAAAAATGGACTCGCGATGAACACCCGCTCGCCCTTCGAATGCCCGTCGTGGGCCAAGCTCGTGCAGCACGCCGAGAGCTGGCGCACGGTGCACCTGCGCGAGCTCTTCGCCGCCGACCCTGCGCGCGGCCGCGTCTTCGCGGCCGAAGGCCCCGGCGTGCGCTACGACTACTCGCGCCAGCGCCTCGGGGCGATAACCGTGCGCCTGCTCAGCCACCTCGCCGGCGAGCGAGGCTTCGCCGAGTGGCGCGAGGCGCTCTTTGCCGGCAGCGCGATCAACACCACGGAAAATCGCGCCGCCTGGCATACCGCGCTGCGAGCTGGGGATGGCGCCCCTCAGGAAGTGAAAGACACCCTCGGGCGGATGAGGCAGCTCGTTTCGAACGATCCGTGAACAAAAAAAATTCACTCGCGTCGTCAATCTCGGCACCGGCGGCTCCGACCTCGGCCCGCGGCTGCTCGCTGATGCGCTCGAGCGACGGCGTTCTGGACGTCCGCTTCGCCGCGAACGTCGATCCCCGCGACCTGGAGCGCGCGCTGGACGGCGCCGAGCCGGACAGGACGCTGATCGTGGTGGTCTCGAAGACCTTTACTACGCAGGAAACCATGGCGAATGCCGAGCGCGCGCGCCGGTGGGGCGCCAAGGCCATCGTTGCGATCACCGCGAACACCGAAGCCGCCAAGGCGTTCGGCGCGAGCGACGTCCTGCCGATGTGGGACTGGGTCGGCGGGCGCTTCTCGGTGTGGTCGGCAGTGGGCTTTTCGGCGGCTTGTGCCATCGGCTGGCAGGGGTTCGAAAGCTTCCTCCTCGGGGGGAATGATGTAGACCGCCATTTCGCCGAAACGCCGCTCGAGAAGAACGTGCCGGCGCTGATGGCGCTGATCGGGGTGTGGAACACGAACTTCCTCGGCACGCCGACGCACGCAGTGCTGCCCTACTCGAACGCGCTTCGTTTGCTACCCGCGTACCTGCAGCAGCTCGAAATGGAATCGAACGGCAAGCGCATCGACCGCGAGGGCCGCGTGGTCGAGTACGCCACCGCGCCGGTGTTGTGGGGCGCCGAAGGCACGGTGAGCCAGCATTCCTTCCACCAGCTCCTGCACCAGGGGACGCAGGTGGTGCCGGCGGATTTCATCGACCTCGCCCTGGAGAAGAACCTGTCGGCCAACTGCCGCGCGCAGGCCGACGCCCTTGCGTCGGGCACCGACGACCCTGCGCTTGCGGCCTATCGCCAATATCCGGGCAACCGGCCCTCCAGCATGCTGTCTCTCGAGGGAGTGAACGCGAGGAACCTGGGGCGGCTGCTCGCGCTGTACGAGCACAAGGTCTTCACCCAGGGCGTGCTGTGGAATATCAACAGCTTCGACCAGTGGGGCGTGGAGCTCGGCAAGGAAATGGCGAAGAAAATCCTTTCAGGAGGCAGCTAATGGACCAGGAAACCTTCAACCTCAGCATCCGCAAGTTCCTCAAGATGGTGGGGGTGAACTCGCAGCGCGAGATCGAGCAGGCGGTGCAGAAAGCGATGCAGTCGGGGAAGCTCAAGGGCGAGGAAACCATCCCGGTGAAGGTGACGCTCGAGATCCCGCAGCTCGGGGTGAACGTGCCATTCGACGGCGAGATACGCCTAAAATGACCCTATGAACAAGGCCCGCGAGTTCGACCAGTCTGTCGTCACGGAGCTCAAGGCGCTGCTCGGCGACCGGGTCAGCACCTCGGCGGCCGTGCGCGAGCACCATGGCAAGGACGAGTCCTATTTCCCCTACGCCCTTCCGGATGTCGTGGTCTTCGCGAAGACGACGGAGGAAGTGCGCGACATCGTCAACATCTGCCGCCAGCACCGCGTGCCGATGATCCCCTACGGCGTGGGCACCTCGCTCGAAGGGCACATCCTGGCGGTCCAGGGTGGCGTGTGCATCGACTTGTCGCAGATGAACCAGGTGCTCGCGGTGCACGAAGCCGACCTCGATGCCGTGGTGCAGGCCGGCGTAACGAGGAAGCAGCTGAACGAATTCATCAAGCACACCGGCCTTTTCTTCCCGGTCGACCCGGGCGCCGATGCCACGCTCGGCGGCATGGCGGCGACGCGCGCTTCGGGTACCAATGCGGTGCGTTACGGCACCATGCGCGAGAACGTGCTGTCGCTCAAAGTTGTCCTCGCCGACGGACGGATTATTCAAACGTCTAGAAGAGCAAAAAAATCCGCCGCGGGCTACGACCTCACCCGCCTTTTCGTCGGCTCCGAGGGCACGCTCGGCATCATCACCGAGGTCACGGTGCGCCTCTACCCGGTGCAGGAAGCGATGTCGGCCGCGGTATGCGCCTTCGACTCGGTCGACGGCTGCACCAACACCGTGATCCAGACCATCCAATCCGGCATCCCGATCGCGCGCTGCGACATCGTGTGCGAGAAGACGGTCGGCGCGATCAACAAGTTCAAGAAGACGAATTACCGCGTCGCACCGACGGTGTTCTTCGAATTTCATGGCTCGGCCAATTCGGTCGTCGAGCAGGCCGAGGCGGTGCAGGCGATCGCGAAGGAGCACGGCGGCAAGGACTTCATCTGGGCCACCAAGCCCGAGGAGCGCACGCAGCTGTGGCAGGCGCGCCACGATGCCTACTTCGCCTGCCTGCAGATCCGCCCCGGCTCGCGCGCCGTGTCGACCGATGTCTGCGTGCCGATCTCGCGCCTCGCCGAATGCGTCGCCGAGACCATGGAAGACGTGAAGAATTACATCGCCCCGGTGCCGCTCCTCGGCCACATCGGCGACGGCAATTTCCACCTCATGCTGCTGGTCGATCCGGCCAAGCCGGAAGAGACCGAGATCGCCAAGGCCTTCAACCAGCGGCTGGTGGAGCGCGCGCTGAAGATGGAAGGCACCTGTACCGGCGAGCACGGCGTCGGCCTGGGCAAGATCGGCTCGATGCGCCTCGAGCTCGGCGACGACGTGGTCGATGTGATGCGCGACATCAAGAGGGTGTTCGACCCCGACAACCTGATGAATCCCGGCAAGGTCGTCCCCTCGTGAGACGCTCGCCGCTACTCCTCGCCTTGGCGCTGGCAGTCGCCGCCAGTCCCGTCGCGGCTCAGGTGCAGGCGCCGAAGCCCGCTGCCGAAGGAAGAGCCTCCGCGCCTCAACCTTAAGCTCGACCAGCCGGCACGCTTCTACACCAGCGAGACGCCGGACGAAAAAAAGCCATCCGACGGACAAGCTGCCTTCGCTCGGCGACAGCGCGAAGCCGATGGAGCGCCCGGCCCCCTCGCGGGGGGACAGCACGTTCTCCTACCCGAGCGATTCGACAGATCGGAGATAGCATGAGCGCCGAAAAGAAACTTAAAGAACTCGGAATCCAGCTCGGCGCGGTCACGCCGCCGGTGGCGAACTACGTGAACGCGGTGCGCACCGGCAACCTGCTTTACCTCGCCGGCAAGGGTCCGGCGGGCAACGTCTCCGGCATCGTCGGCAAGGACATCACCGTCGAGCAGGCCTACGGCCATGCGCGGACCACCGGGCTCAACCTGATGGCGGTGATGAAGGACGAGCTCGGCAGCCTCGATCGCGTGAAGCGCATCGTCAAGGTGCTCGGCATGGTGAACGCGGTGCCCGGCTTTACCGACCAGCCCAAAGTGATCAACGGCTGCTCGGACCTCTTCGTCGAGGTGTTCGGCGAGCGCGGCAAACACGCGCGCTCGGCGGTCGGCATGGGCTCGCTGCCGAACAACATCCCGGTGGAGATCGAGGTGATCGTCGAGGTCGGCGGCGCCGCGCCGGCAGCGAAGAAGCCGGCGAAAAAAAAGAAAAAGACTAGATAGTCATTACCGACTTGCGGTAGAACTTCAGCTCCTCGATCGACTCGAGGATGTCGGCGAGCGCCTCGTGCTTGCCTTCCTTGGCGAAGGCCTTGAGCTCGGGCTTCCAGCGCTTCACCAGCTCCTTCAGCGTGGAGACGTCGAGGTTGCGGTAGTGGAAGTACGACTCCAGCCGCGGCAGCCAGCGCGCGAGGAAGCGGCGGTCCTGGCAGATCGAGTTGCCGCACATCGGCGAGCTCGACGCCGGCACCAGCGGCGCAAGGAACTCGATCGCCTGGCGCTCGGCCTCGGCCTCGGACAGCCGCGAGCCGCGCACCTTCTCGATCAGGCCGCTCTTCGCGTGCGTGCTCTTGTTCCAGGAGTCCATGCCGTCGAGCACTTCATCGGGCTGGTGGATGACCAGCACCGGGCCGGTGGCGAGGACGTTGAGCTGGGGATCGGTGACCAGCATCGCGATCTCGATCACGCGATCTGCGTCCGGCTGCAAGCCGGTCATCTCCATGTCGATCCAGATCAGGTTGTTGGGATCGCCGGCCATGGATTATTCTCTCACGGGCATGCCGAACGCCTTTACCTGGGTCTTCCTCGCCGCGCTCGCCGTCGCCGCAGCCACGCGCCTCTGGCTCTCGCTGCGGCAGATCCGCCACGTGCGCGCGCATCGCGGCGCGGTGCCGGGAATGTTCGCCGAGGCGATCCCGCTCGCCGCGCACCAGAAGGCCGCGGACTATACGGTGGCGAAGGCGCGCCTCGGCATCATCGACACGGTGCTCGACGCCGCCATCCTGCTCGCGCTCACGCTCGGCGGCGCGCTGCAGTGGCTCGCCGACCTGTGGGCGCGCGCGTTCGCGGTCGAGTCGCTGTGGCACGGTACCGCGCTGATCCTGACCGTCTTCGTGCTGAAGGGAATCCTCGGGCTGCCGCTCGACCTCTATCGCGTGTTCGTGGTCGAGGAGCGGTTCGGCTTCAACCGCATGACGCCGCGGCTTTACTTCACCGACATGCTGAAGCACCTGCTGGTGGGCGCGGTGCTCGGCATCCCGCTGCTCCTGGTCATCCTGTGGCTGATGCAGGCCGCCGGCAGCCTATGGTGGCTGTACGCGTGGGCGGTGCTGGTTGGCTATTCGCTCTTCCTGCAGATGATCTACCCCGCGGTGGTGATGCCGCTCTTCAACAAGTTCTCGCCGCTCAGCGACCCGGTGCTCGCCGCGCGCGTCGAAGAGCTGCTGCGCCGCACCGGCTTCCGCTCGCGCGGACTCTACGTGATGGACGGCTCGAAGCGCTCGTCGCACGGCAACGCCTTCTTCACCGGGTTCGGTGCGGCGAAACGCATCGTGCTGTTCGACACGCTGGTGTCGCGCCTGCAGCCGGCCGAGGTCGAGGCGGTGCTCGCCCACGAGCTCGGGCACTACAAGCTGCACCACGTGGTGAAGGGCATGGCGCTCAGCTGGGCGTTCAGCTTTGCTTTGCTATTCGCCCTCGGCGTGCTCACGGCACAGCCGTGGTTCTACCTGGGTCTGGGCGTGACTACCGCCACGCCCGCGATGGCGCTGCTGCTTTTCATGCTCGTCATCGGCGAGTTCACTTTCTTCGTCCAGCCGCTGCTGAGCCTGTTTTCGCGCAAGAACGAGTATGAAGCCGACCATTACGCCGCTCAGTACGCGAACCCCTCCGAGCTGGCGCACGCGCTGGTCAAGCTCTACCACGACAACTCCGCCACCCTGACGCCGGACCCGCTGCACTCCGCGTACTACGATTCGCATCCGCCGGCCGCGATGCGCATTGCACGTCTTAGAGGACCGCATGAGCAACCTCTCCAGCAGGAAATGCAAGCCGTGCGAAGGCGGCACCAAGCCATTCAGCGCCGAGGAAACCAGAACGCTCCTCAAGGACCTGAAGGGTTGGACGGTCGAGAACGGGCGGCTAACCAAGACCTACCCGTTCGAGAACTACTACCAGACCATGGCTTTCGTGAACGCGCTCGCCTGGATCTCGCATCGCGAAGACCATCACCCCGACCTCGGCGTGCACTACAACAAGTGCCGCGTCGAGTACTGGACCCACGCCATCGGCGGCCTGTCCGAGAACGACTTCATCTGCGCCGCGAAGTGCGAGGCGCTGTTCGAGATTTGAAACGGGTCTACAGCTCGTTCAACCAGACGGCTGTCTACCACGCCAGGAACCTGCTTCAGGCTGAGGGCATCGAGGTCATGGTTAGAAACGCCATGCTGTCATCCGCCATGGGCGAGCTGCCGCCCGCGGAATGCCAGATGGAGCTGTGGGTGGTCGACGATGCGGATGCGGCCGTGCCCACGACGATACTTGAAAGAACCATCTCCGGGACCCGAATGGACCTGCGCATGCGGCGAGAAGCTCGGGCCGCAATTCACGCAATGCTGGCGCTGCGGCGCCTATCGGCGCGAAAGCTGACGGTCGTGCAGCCGCGATAACAGAAGCAGCGCGCTCACCGCGCCAACGAGCGCCATGAACATGTCCGCCTGAGTGTCCCACGCATCGCCCTGCGTGCCGAGGAACTCGTCGGCCCCCTGCCCCAGCGCGAGCGCCGCGCCCCACTCGATCAGCTCGTAGACCGCGCTGACGGCGAGCGCCACGCAAACCGACAAGAATCCCACCATCCTCGCGCCCGCGACGAATCTACCCCGGAGCAGGATCTCGCGCGCCACCATCGCCGGGACGAAGCCCTGCATGAAGTGGCCGATGCGGTCGTAGGGGTTGCGCTCGAGCGCGAGCAGGTCCTGCAGCCAGAAGCCGAGCGGCACCCGCGCGTAGGTGTGGGTGCCGCCGAGGATCAGCACCAGCGCGTGGACGAAGATCAGCGCATAGAGCAGCGGCGTGAGCGGGTAGCGGCGGTGCGTAATGACGAGGAGCGGCGCGGCGATCAGCACGGGGGCGACTTCCATCCACCAGGTGGCGCGGTCGTAGGGCTGGATTCCGGAGACGATCAGCGCGGCCAGCACCGCGCCAAGCGCGGCGGCCTTCAAGCCAGCATCTGCGCGAAGGCGCCGACCAGGGTCGCGCCGGCGAGCACCGCCACCCAGAGCACCAGCGCGCGCCACAGCATGCCCACGGTGGTGTCGAGGAACGGCCCGTCCGCCTCCTCGCCCGCGCCGAGCTCGGGACGCGCGTGCATGCCGTCGACTTCCTGCACCGGCATGCCCAGGCGCACGCCCATCGCGCCCGCGCCGGCGGCGAGCACCAGGCCGGCATCGGCATCGGGCCAGGTGCGCGCCTGCGTGCGCCAGCCGTAAATCGCGTTCTCGAAGTCGCCGACCAGGGCGAACGACGCCGCCGTGAGGCGCACCGCCGGCCATTCGAGCAGGTGGAAAGCCTTCTGCGCGAAGGCGCCGAACGCGCCGATCGGCTTCCAGCGCACCGCGAGATAGGCCGCCAGGCGGTACAGGATCGCGCCGCTCGGGCCGGGCAGGATGAGGTACCAGAGCAGCACGCCGAACACATGGCGGTGGGCGGCGAGCAGCGCTTCCTCGATCGAGAGGCGGATCACCTCCTCGCGCGAGCGCACCACGCCCGAGGCGCCGCGCCACTGGTCGAGCAGCACGCGGGCGCGCTCGATGTCGCCCGCCTTCACCGCAAGCTGGATGCCGGTGAAGTAGTGGCTGAACTGGCGGAAACCGAGCGTGAGGTAGAGCACCGCTATGTCGAAGGCGAGCGCCAGCACGCCGCTCGCGGCCGAAAGCAGCGCATACAGGAGGACGGCGAGCGCGACCGGCGGCAGCACCGCCACCATCCACGCCACCAGGCCGTGGCGGCGTTCGCCGCCGTTGAACGCCCGCTCGAGCGACGCGGCCCAGGCAGCAAGCGCGCCGGAGACGCTTTTGCGCTCGCCCAGCGGGCGCCATTGCTCGATCAGCAGCGCGGCGATGATCGCGAGGACGCTCATGCGAGCATTCTATGGAGATTCACCAGCATGCCCGCGGTCGCGCCCCAGATCACGCGGTCCTGGTACTCGAATACGTAGTAGCCCACGGTCTGCCCCTGGAACTCGCGCGTGCGGCGCTGGCGGTTGCGCTCGTCCAGCAGGAAAGCGAGCGGAACCTCGAAGATCTCCGCCACCTCATGCGGATCGGGCGTCAGCGCGAGCGGCGGGGTGAGCAAGCCGATCACCGGCGTCACCACATAGCCGGTCCGGGTGCGGTAATCCGGCAGCCGCGCCAGCACTTCAACGCTTTCCGGGCGCAGCCCGATCTCCTCTTCAACCTCGCGCAAGGCGGTGAACTCGGCGCTCGCGTCGCCTGGCTCGGCACGGCCGCCGGGGAAGGCGACCTGGCCGGAATGGCTGCGCAGGTGCGTGGTGCGCTGCGTAAAGAGCACGCTCAGCGCCTGGGCATGGGCGACGACGGGTATGAGCACCGCTGCGGCAGTGCTCGCGGCCGCGCGGCCTTCGGTGCCGTCGTCGCCGTATACTGCAAACGTCGGGCGGGGCCCGCTTGAGGCGCGCCCGCAGCTCAACAACATCCATCAGGGAGAACGAACCCCATGAAACGCCTTGCCCTCACCGTCGCACTTACCGCGGCCCTCGCCGCCATGGCCACGACCGCGGCCGCCAACAACTGCCCGAACGAATGGAAGGCGATCGACGCCGCGCTACCGAAGGCCAAGCTCGACGACAAGCAGATGGCCGAAGTGAAGAAGCTGCGCGCCGAGGGCGAGAAGCTTCACAAGGACGGCAAGCACTCCGAGTCGATGGCGACCCTCGGCAAGGCGAAGAAGATCCTCAAGATCTAGGGAATCGAGGACGACCGAGCCGGTCGTCTTTCTTCCTTCCAGGTCGCGGTGCGCCTGCGCCGCGTCGGCGAGCTTGTAGCGCGCCGTGGTCTCGATCTTCACTTTCTTCGACTTGACGGCGTTGAAGAGATCGTTCGAGCGCTTGACCAGGTCGGCGCGCGCCGCGATGTAAGTAGCCAGCGTCGGGCGCGTGACGTAGAGCGAGCCCTTGCTCGCGAGGATGCCGAGGTTCTGCGGCGGCACCGGACCGGACGCGTTACCGAAGGACACCAGCAGGCCGCGCGGCTGCAGGCTGTCGAGCGACCCGTCCCAGGTGGTCTTGCCGACCGCGTCGTAGATTACCGGCAGCTTTTTGCCCTTGGTGATCTCCTTCACCTTTTCCACCCAGTTCTCGGTGCTGTAGTTGATGACGTGCTTGTAGCCATGCGCCTTGGCGAGCTTCGCCTTCTCCTCCGAGCTGACCGTGCCGATGGCGGTGGCGCCGAGCTTCTTCAGCCACTGGCCGGCGATCAGGCCGACGCCGCCGGCCGCGGCATGCCATAGCACGGTGTCGCCCTTCTTCACCTTGTAGGTGGAATGGATGAGGTAGTGCACCGTCATCCCCTTCAGCATCATCGAAGCAGCTTGCTCGTCGCTGATGCCTTTCGGAATCTTCACCATGCGGTCGGCAGGCACCAGGCGGACCTCGCAGTACGAGCCGGGGAGCCCGGTATAGGCGACGCGGTCGCCCTTCTTCAGGTCCTTGACGCCGGAACCCACGGCTTCGATCACGCCGGCGGCCTCGTTGCCGGCAACCGCGGGTAACTGCATCGGGTAGAGGCCCGAGCGCTGGTAGGTGTCGACGAAGTTGACGCCGATCGCCGTGTGGCGCACGCGCACCTGGCCGGGCCCAGGCTCGCCGACCTGGACTTCGTCGACCTGGAGTACTTCGGGACCACCTTGCTTGTGGTAGCGGACTGCCTTTGCCATGACTACTCCTTGGATTGATTCTTGGGAGGTTCTGAAGCGGATTTCATGGCCTGGAGGGCGGCGCGCTGCATCTCCAGGCCGTTGATGGAAAGCTTGAGCATGTTGAGGTTCATGCTGAGCCACGCCTCGACCGATTTCAGCTCGGCGATGCGCTTCTCGACTTCCTGCGGGTCGAAGGTCGGCACCGCCATGCCGGGCAGCGGGATGCCGAGCGGCCCCCACAGGCGGCGGAACATCTCGAACGGGTCCTGCGGCGGGGTCGGGTCAGCCATGGGCGCGGTTCTCTTCCAAGCCGAAGAATTCTCGCACTTCGGCTTCCCGGGCGACGGTGTCCTTGTAACCCAGATCGATAAGCGCGCGGCAGAACGATTCCTCGAACAGCAGGTAGCTGGCCAGGTTCGAGCCCGAGCGGTTGAGGGCGCCGGTGGGCCGCAGCACGAAGCGCACCGTCCCGGGCAGCTCATGGAGGAAGCGCGAGGCGATGCGCTCGAGCGGCTGCGACGGCGAGATGAACAGGACCTTGACCGCGCGCAGGTGCACGCTGGACTCGGCGAGCTTCTCCGGCGGGATCAGCTTCACCGTGCGATTGATGCGCTCGAGGCGCTCGATGTCGACCGACAGGCTGTCGAGGAAGATGCTGTTCAGGGCGTGGCCGGCGATCTGCGCGAGCGACGGGTAGGTGTTCGAGCGCGCGCGGGCGTCGTCCACGGTCTGGCGGCCGGTGCCGACGATCAGCACGCGGTCGGCGCCCAGGTGCAGCGCCGGGCTGACGGGCGCGATCTGGCGCATGGAGCCGTCGCCGAAGTACTCGCGATGCACCTTCACCGCGGGAAAGATGAACGGCAGCGCCGCCGAGGCGAGCAGGTAGTCGAGCTTCAGGCTGACCGCGGCGCCAATACGCTGGTTGCGCTCCCAGCCCTCGAGCCCGCTGCCGCCCTGGAAAAACGACACGCTCTGCCCGGTGGTGTATCCCGACGCCGTCACGCACACCGCGTACAGCGCGCCCGAGTCGATGTGGCCCTGGATGCGCCCGAAGTCCAGGTTGCGCTCGAGCATGTCGCGCAGCGGCGAGTTGTCGAGCAGCGAGACCGGGTTGCGGCGGTAGAGCAGCATCATGGAGCCGAGCCAGCGCGCCCCGGCGCGCATGATGTGCCAGGGATCGGTGCGATAGACATGCTCGCACTTCATGTTCTCCCACACCTCGAGCAGGTTGGCGACGCCGCGCGAGAAATCGTCGGCGAACACCGCGAGCGTCGCGGCGTTGATCGCGCCGGCCGAGGTGCCGCAGACGATGGGGAACGGATTCTTCACCGGGTTGCCGAGGATGTCGCGCACCGCTTTGACCACGCCGACCTGGTAGGCGGCGCGCGCGCCGCCACCGGTGAGCACCAGGCCGGCGCGCGGCCGCGCCCGGCCGGCGGGAAACGGCGCGATGGTGGCGGTGCTGGGCTCCACTAGAAGAGCCCCTTCTCCTGGCCCCGGGGGGCATTGGCGTCGGCCACCGCCAGCGCCGTCATGTTCACCAGCCGCCGCACGCTCGCCGACGGGGTGAGGATGTGCACCGGGCGCGCCGCGCCAAGGAGCATCGGCCCGATGGTGACGCCGCCGCCAGCGGCGGTCTTGAGAAGATTGAACGCGATATTCGCCGCGTCGAGCGTCGGCATCACGAACAGGTTGGCCTCGCCGCGCAGGCGCGTGCTGGGGCAGACCCGCAAACGGATTTCCTCGGAAAGCGCGGCGTCGCCGTGCATCTCGCCGTCGATCTCCAGCTCCGGCGCAAGGCCGCGAATCAGCTCGAGGGCGCGCTGCATCTTGCGCGAGGACGCGATCTGCGCCGAGCCGAAGTTCGACGCCGAGAGCAGCGCCACCTTCGGCGTGATGCCGAAGCGCCTCACCTCCTCGGCCGCGGCGAGCGTGATCTCGGCGATGCGCTCGGCGTCCGGGTCCTCGGCGACATGGGTGTCGCAGATGAAGACATTGCGCTCGGGCAGCATGAGCGCGTTCATGGCCGCGTAATAGCGCGCGCCGGGGCGCAGGCCGATGACCTGGTCGATGTAGCGCAGGTGCTCGGCGTGCATGCCGAAGGTGCCGCACAGCATGCCGTCGGCCTCGCCCTTGAACATCATCATGGCGCCGATCAGCGTGGTGTGGCGGCGCATCTCGACCCGGGCGAACTCGGGCGTGACGCCCTTGCGCTCGCTCAGCTGCTGGTAGGTCATCCAGTAATCGCGATAGCGCGGGTCGGATTCCGGATTCACCAGCTCGAAGTCCTTGCCCGGGCGCACGCGCAGGCCCAGGCGCTCGAGGCGCTGCTCGATGACCTGCGGGCGCCCGACCAGCACCGGGCGCGCCAGGCCTTCGTCGACCACGATCTGCGCCGCGCGCAGCACGCGCTCGTCCTCGCCCTCGGCGTAGACGATGCGCCGCGGCGCCTTCTTGGCCGCGGTGAACAGGGGCTGCATCAGGACGCCGGAGTGGTAGACGAACCGGCTGAGCGACTGGCGGTAGGCTTCGATGTCGGCGAGCGGGCGCGCGGCAACGCCGGATTCCATCGCCGCTTGCGCCACGGCCGGCGCGACGCGGGCGATGAGGCGCGGGTCGAACGGCTTCGGGATGATGTACTCCGGGCCGAAGCTGATCGACTCGATGCCGTAGGCGAGCGCCACCTGCTCCGAGGTCTCGGCTTGGGCGAGCTCGGCGATGGCGCGCGCCGCGGCGAGCTCCATTTCGCTGTTGATGGTGGTCGCGCCCACGTCCAGCGCGCCGCGAAAGATGAACGGGAAGCAAAGGACGTTGTTCACCTGGTTCGGATAGTCGGAGCGCCCGGTCGCCACCACGCAGTCGGGCCGCGCCGCCTTGGCCTCTTCCGGGGAGATCTCGGGGTCCGGATTCGCCAACGCCAGGATCAGGGGGCGCGCGGCCATCTTCTTCACCATCGAAGGCTTGAGCACCCCGCCCGCCGACAGGCCGAGAAAGATATCCGCGCCCGCGATCACCTCGTCCAGGGTGCGCGCGCGTGTCTCGATCGCGAAGCGCTCCTTGTCCGGGTCCATCTCCTCGCGCCGGCCCTTGTACACCACGCCCTTGATGTCGGTCACCGTGATGTTCTGGCGCGGCAGGCCCATGTTCACGAGGAGCTCGAGGCAGGCGAGCGCCGCCGCGCCGGCGCCCGAGGCCACCAGCTTGGTTTCGCCGATTTTTTTTCCGACGACTTTCAATCCATTGAAGACCGCGGCGCCGACGGTGATCGCCGTGCCGTGCTGGTCGTCGTGGAACACCGGGATCTTCATGCGCTTGCGCAGCGCGCGCTCGATGGTGAAGCACTCGGGCGCCTTGATGTCCTCGAGGTTGATGGCGCCGAAGGTGGGCTCGAGGGCGGCGATGATATCGATCAGCTTCTGCGGGTCGCGCTCCTCCAACTCGAGGTCGAAGCAGTCGATGCCGGCGAACTTCTTGAACAGCACCGCCTTGCCTTCCATCACCGGCTTGGCGGCGAGCGGGCCGATCGCGCCCAGGCCGAGCACCGCGGTGCCGTTGGTGATCACCGCGATCAGGTTGGCGCGCGCGGTATAGAGCACCGCGCTCGAGGGATCGCGCTTGATCTCGTCGCACGCCGCGGCCACGCCGGGCGAGTAAGCGAGCGCGAGGTCGCGCTGGTTGGTGAGCTGCTTGGTCGGCTGCACCGAGACTTTGCCCGGCGGGTTGCGCCGGTGATAGTCGAGTGCGTTTCTTCGCAGCTGCTCGTCCACGCGACGATTCTATAATGATCCATGCGAACGGCGCGGCGCGCCGCCGAAATCGAGCCTTTCGAGGTGATGGACGTGCTGGCGCGCGCGCAGGCGCTCGAGCGCGCCGGTCGCCGCGTGGTGCACATGGAGATCGGCGAGCCGGACTTCACCGCGCCCGCGCCGGTGGTCGAGGCCGGCGTGCGCGCGCTGCGCGAGGGCCGCACCGCATATACCGCGGCGCTTGGCCTTGATTCGCTGCGTGAGTCGATTGCAGGGCATTATGCGGAGCGGTTTTCACAGAAAGTCGACCCCGCGCGCATTGCCATCACGGCGGGCGCCTCCGGCGGCCTGCTCACGGTAACCGCACTCTATGTCGACGCCGGCGACGAGATCCTGGTGCCCGATCCCGGCTATCCCGGCTACCGGCATTTCGTGCGTGCCTTCGAAGGCACGGCAAAGACGCTGCCGGTTTCGGCGGCGACCGACTTTCAACCGACGCTGCAGATGGTGCGCGCAGCATGGGGCCCGCGCACCAAGGGGCTTCTTCTCGGATCCCCGTCCAACCCCACCGGTACTCTCATTTCAAGAAATGAACTGAAGGACATTGCTGCGTTCATCGCGGACCGGGGCGGCGTCCTGATGGTCGACGAGATCTACCAGGGCCTGGTCTACGGCATGGAGCCGTGGACCGCGCACGGGCTGCCGGGTGAAGTGGTGCTGATCAACAGTTTCTCGAAGTACTTCTGCATGACCGGCTGGCGCCTGGGCTGGGTGGTGCTGCCGCAAGCCGCGCTGCGGGGGTTCGAGAAGCTGGCGCAGCATCTGTTCATCAGTGCCCCGGCCGCCGCGCAATACGCGGCCGTTTCCGCGTTTTCCTCCGAAAGCATTTCGGTGCTGGAAGACCGCAGGCGTGAGTTTGCCCGGCGGCGGGACTTCCTGGTGCCGGCGCTCAAGAAGGCCGGGCTGAAGATCCCGGCCGAGCCGCACGGGGCGTTTTACGTATACGCCGACGTCGGCCGGGACGCGCGCGCGTTCGCACGCGAGCTGCTGGAGAAGGAGGCGGTGGCGACGACCCCGGGCGTCGACTTCGGCGCCAACGCCACCGCGAACTATGTGCGCTTCGCCTATACGCGAAGCATGGAGGACTTGGAAGAGGCCGTTAGACGGCTTGCTCGATTCCGTGCGCCTTGAACCGTAGGGCCTCGAGGCGCGCTTTCTCCGCCAGCACCTTGTTGGAGTACTGCGAAGTCGGCTCGTCCAGCGCGCCGGCATACATCTGCAGGGTGGTCTCGACGTCGCGGAAACGGCGGTAGTACTCCCGCAGGATCTGGGCGCCGACCATGATGTTGACCTCGGGCTCGAGCAGGGCCTGCTCGCCGCCGTGGTCGGAGAGCTTTTCCGGGTGGTACTTAGCGATCACCTGCATCAGGCCTTTGGCGCCCATGACGCTTTCGGCCACCGGGTTGTAGCGCGACTCGATCGCCATCACCGCGAGGACCAGAAGCGCGTCGACGCGATGGAGCTCGGCGGCGCGGTAGGCAACCGACACGAAGTGGGTCGCTGCCGCATCGGCGATGCGATAGCGCTTGGCGATGTGTTCGGCGATCAGCCGCTGCTCGCGCTCGAGCGGGGTCTCCACCGCCAGAACGGGGAGCGACGCGCCTCCGGCAGCGCTGGCCTCGGCCGGCGGCACCAACGCCTGCACCGCCGCCTCAGGCAGAGGGGTATTCAGCGGCAGGATGAGGAATAGCGCCAGGGCGGTAACGCCGACCAGGGCGAGGAGGCTTTTGAGGGCCTCGAAAGCACGTGATGCATTCAGCAGCAGGCTGTTCATCTCAACCTCCATGTCCAACGTACGGCTGGGATGTTGCAGTGCAGCGGCGAGTTTACTTAGACGGATCTTACAGAGCTATTGAGCATTACTTCCACCTGACAGGTTTTTTCGCCGATCCGGGCGAAACGGTCGTTTCGCCATGCCTGCCGGGGACTCTGGCGCCCGGGGCCGGAGGTTAAAATCTGATCGCGGGGGAAGCCTCGCGGACCGGCCTAAGTCTCCGTTCTTGGGCCGAATGACCAAGCCGGTCCGCTGAGCTTCTGGGCCTGGCGGCAGCTTTCGCTGCCGCCCGTTCCTTCGGGTCCCGGTTACGGCCGGGAGCCCGTGGGGAATGGCCACGCAGCCGCTGGGTTCAGCGCGGGTCTCGCGCTGGGAGCGGGCGACGGAGATGCTGCTTCCGTCGTCGGTTCTGCGGGGCTGGCCGTTCGAGCGACAGGTCTCGCCTTTTTCTTGTTCGCCGCCTTTGTCTTTTTCTTGGCGGCCTTCTTTTTGCCTGTCGTCCTCTTAGCTACCTTCTTTTTTTTTGATGATTTCTTCTTCTTCTTTTTCTTGCCGCCTTTTTTCGCTTTTTTCTTCGCCATTCTCAATCTCCTTGAAGGTTATTGAACAAACGAACCCGGCCAGCTGCTCCGGGCTATCCAACCGCCGGCGGCTCAACGCCATCGGCATGCTGAATCTGGTTCGCTTTCACATCATGATAAAGAATATCCGCGTCGAGGCGGATGCCGCCCTCCCAGGTCACGGTCGCGGTCTCCGGGTCAACCGCCACCTTCTCGAACTCGCGCACGTCGCGCCATAGCTGGAACGCGCCGATCTCCAGCAAGTTGCCGAGGAACACCCGGCCTTCCAGTCCGTCCTCGAAGCGAAGCCACAGCTTGTAATCCTCTTCCGCTTTGCACGCCGTGATCCTCATCGTATCGAACTCCTCAAGCATGTTGCTCCCCCTCGTTAGTACTTGTTGCTTATTCCCAACTCAATGCGCCGCCGGTTTGGTACTCGATCACCCGGGTCTCGAAGAAATTGCGCTCCTTCTTGAGATCGATCATCTCGCTCATCCACGGGAACGGGTTGCTGGCGCCGGGGTAGAGCACGTCGAGGCCGATCTGCTGGCAACGGCGGTTGGCGATGAAGCGCAGGTATTCCTTGAACATCGGCGCGTTCAGGCCCAGCACGCCGCGCGGCATCGTGTCCTCGGCATAGCGGTACTCGAGCTCGACCGCGCGCCGGAAGATGCCGGCCAGCTCCTCGCGGAACGCGCCGGTCCACAGGTGGGGGTTCTCCAGCTTAATCTGGTTCACCAGATCGATGCCGAAATTGCAGTGCATCGACTCGTCGCGCAAGATGTACATGTACTGCTCGGCGGCGCCCGTCATCTTGTTCTGCCGGCCGAGCGCCAGGATCTGGGCGAAGCCGACGTAGAAGAACAGGCCCTCCATCAGGCAGGAAAACACGATCAGGCTCTTCAGGAGCTGCTGGTCGGACTCCGGGGTGCCGGTCCTGAAGTGCGGGTCGGTCAGGGTGTCGATGAACGGCACCAGGAACTCGTCCTTTTCCCGGATCGTCGCCACCTCGTGGTAGGCGTTGAAGATCTCGGACTCGTCCAGGTCCAGGCTCTCGACGATGTACTGGTAGGCGTGGGTATGGATCGCCTCCTCGAACGCCTGGCGCAGCAGGTACTGGCGGCATTCCGGGGCGGTGATGTGGCGATAGGTGCCGAGGACGATGTTGTTGGCGGCGAGCGAGTCGGCGGTGACGAAAAAGCCGAGGTTGCGCTTGATGATGCGGCGCTCGTCCTCGGAAAGACCGTTCGGGTCCTTCCACAGCTGGATGTCGCGGCTCATGTTGATTTCCTGCGGCATCCAGTGGTTGGCGCAGGCCGCGATGTACTTCTCCCAGGCCCATTTGTACTTGAAGGGAACCAGCTGGTTGACGTCGGCCTTGGAGTTGATGATCTTCTTGTCTTCGACCGTGACGCGGCGGAAGGGGTTGTCGGCGACGGCGGGACGCGCCGGCCGGCCGGCCGGCGGGGCCACCTCGGGCGCGAGGTTCTCGAAGTTCAGCATGACGTCTAGGCGTCCTTGTTGGTTCGCATGGCCTGGGCAAGCAGCAAGGTGCGCAGGCTCGGTTCCTGGGGGACCGCTAGCGCGGTGAATTCCGGCCGGTACTCGCGCGCCAGCTCCCGCACCACCGCGGTACGCTCCGCCGCGGTGGAGAGCGAAAGCTCGTGGGTCGCGATGTACAGGTTCCACTCCGTGCCGACGATGGTCAGCCACTCGCGGTATTTGGGGTGCTGCTTGAGGAGCTGCGGCTCGGCCAGGTCCGCCGCCTCGCAAAACTCCAGGGCGCGGAAGGTCAGGAGCCGCCAGCCCGGGGCCATCACGGCGAACACGCCCGCGCTCTTCGGCGCCGACCACAGCGGGGCCATGAACGGCCCGGCGAAGCTGCGGCTACCGAGGGTAATCACTGGCATGCCTCGCAGTCGGGCTTGTCGATCGCGCACATCTTGGCCGGCTCGGGGGTTTCCAACGAAACCGCATTCAGCTCCCCGGCTTTCGAGGTCGACTTCTCGGCATGCGTGGCGCCGAGGGCGCGAAGGTAGTAGGTGGTCTTCAGGCCGCGGATCCAGGCGAGCTTGTAGGTCTCGTCCAGCTTCTTGCCCGAGGCGCCGGCCATGTAGATGTTGAGCGACTGCGACTGGTCGATCCACTTCTGCCGGCGCGCCGCGCATTCGACCAGCCACTTCGGTTCGACCTCGAACGCCGTGGCATAGAGCCGGCGCAGCTCGGCGGGCGCGCGGTCGATGCGCGCGAGGTTGCCGTCGAAGTATTTGAGGTCGGCGATCATCACCTCGTCCCAGAGGCCGGCGCGCTTGAGGTCGGCCACCAGGTAGTCGTTAACCACCGTGAACTCGCCCGACAGGTTCGACTTGACGAACAGGTTCTGGTAGGTGGGCTCGATCGACGCCGAGACGCCGACGATATTCGCGATCGTCGCCGTGGGCGCGATCGCCAGGCAGTTGGAGTTGCGCATGCCGTGCTGCTTAATGCGCGCGCGCAGAGCGTCCCAGTCGAGGGTGGCCGAGCGGTCGAGCTCGACGTAGCCGCCGCGCTCCGCGGACAGGATGTCGAGCGTGTCCTGGGGCAGGATACCGCGCTCCCACAGCGAGCCGTGGAACGAGGCGTAGCGCCCGCGCTCCTCGGCGAGGGCGTTGGAGGCGGAGTAGGCGGCGTACGCCACCATCTCCATCGAGCGGTCGGCGAACTCCACCGCTTCCGGCGAGGCGTAGGCGAGGCGCAGCTTGTGCAGGCAGTCCTGGAATCCCATGATGCCCAGCCCCACCGGACGATGACGCAGGTTGCTGTTCCTCGCCTTGTCGACCGCGTAGTAGTTGATGTCGATGACGTTGTCGAGCATCCGCATCGCGGTGGAAACGGTCCGCTTTATCTTTGCAAAATCCAAACCTGTTTCGGTGAGGTGCGCGACCAGGTTGATCGAGCCCAGGTTGCACACCGCGATTTCGTCCGCCGAGGTGTTGAGGGTGATCTCGGTGCACAGGTTGGAGGAATGCACCACCCCCGCGTGCTGCTGCGGGCTCCTGAGGTTGCACGGGTCCTTGAAGGTGATCCACGGGTGCCCGGTCTCGAACAACATCGAAAGCATCTTGCGCCACAGCTGCAGCGCGGGAATCTTCTTGTGCAGCTTGAGCTCGCCGCGCGCCGCCTTGTCCTCGTAGCGCAGGTAGGCTTCCTCGAAGCTCTTGCCGAACTTGTCGTGCAGGTCGCGCACGTCCGAAGGGCTGAACAGCGTCCAGTCCGCGCCCTGCATCACCCGCTTCATGAAGAGATCGGGGATCCAGTTCGCGGTGTTCATGTCGTGCGTGCGGCGCCGGTCGTCGCCGGTGTTCTTGCGCAGCTCGAGGAATTCCTCGATGTCGAGGTGCCAGACCTCGAGATAGGAGCACACCGCGCCCTTGCGCTTGCCGCCCTGGTTCACCGCCACCGCGGTGTCGTTGACCACCTTGAGGAACGGCACCACGCCCTGCGACTTGCCGTTGGTGCCCTTGATGTGCGAGCCGAGGGCGCGCACCGGCGTCCAGTCGTTGCCGAGGCCGCCGGCGTACTTGGCCAGCAGCGCGTTTTCCTTGATGGCGTCGTAGATGCCGGTGAGGTCGTCCGACACCGTGGTGAGGTAGCAGCTCGAGAGCTGCGAGCGCAGCGTGCCGGAGTTGAACAGCGTCGGCGTCGAGCTCATGAAGTCGAAGCTCGAAAGCACGTCGTAGAACTCGATGGCCCTCGCTTCCCGGTTTTTTTCCTGAAGCGCGAGGCCCATCGCCACGCGCATGAAGAACGCTTGCGGCAGCTCGATGCGCTGGCCGTCGCTGTGCAGGAAGTAGCGGTCATAGAGGGTCTGCAGGCCCAGGTAGCCGAATTGCAGATCCCGTCTTGCCTTCAACGCTTTTCCTAGCCGATTCAAATCGAATTTGGCCAACTCGGGATCCAGCAGCTCCGCCTCGACGCCGCGCGCGATGAACTGCGGGAAGTACGCGGCGTAGCGCGTTTCCATGTCGGCCTGGCTCGCCTCTTCGCCCAGCACCTCCAGGCGGATGGTGTCGAGCAGCAGCCGCGCGGTGACGAAGCTGTAGGCCGGGTCCTTCTCGATCAGCGCGCGCGCCGCGAGCACCGACGACTTGCGCACCTCCTGCATGGGCACGCCGTCGTAAAGGTCGCGCAGCGTGGCTTCGAGGATCGCCTGCGGCGCCGCGTCGGCCAGCCCTTCGCACGCCGACTCGACCAGGCGCTGCAGGCGGGCGCGGTCGAGCGGCTTGCGGCTGCCGCTCTCGACCACATAAATCTCGTCTTTCCTTGAAATCTTCTCCTGGGCGCGGGCTTTGGCGCGCTCTTCGCGATACAGCACGTAGGCGCGGGCGACGTCGTGCTCGCCGGAGCGCATGAGCGCGAGCTCGACCTGGTCCTGGATGTCTTCTATATGGAAGGTGCCGCCCTGGGGCTGCCGGCGCAGCAGCGCATTGACCACGTTGTCGGTCAGGTCGGCGACCATGGTGCGGATGCGGGCGGAAGCGGCGCCCTGCGCGCCGTTCACCGCGAGGAACGCCTTGGTCATGGCCACGGCGATCTTGCCCGGCTCGAAACCCACCACCGCGCCATTGCGGCGGATGATTTTGTAATCCGCGTACGGACTGCGCGCTGCCGGTATCTGCCTCGGAAAGGGTGGCGCCCAAAGACGAGCGTGCCGTTGCGTTGTCCTGAGCGATCTGCATTACCGCCTCCCGCCTGTCGTATTTCTGAACCGGGCCGTCCCTCTGACGCCCACCCACTGCCACTACTTTTAGTGTTCTGACGGCCTGACTGGCCTACATCTAGTCGTTTTGGACTAGACGCTTTGCAATCTACACCACACGTTTTTGTAGAAGCAAGGCAATTATTTCGTTGTGCGGTGCAACGAATGCGCAATATCTAGGTTTTGTAGCGCGCCTTCGACACTAGATATAGTGCCACCGTGCTGCAGTACTACATCTAGCAAAGAGTCGGACCATTTTTCCGCTATTTAGTAGGTCGCCACGGGAAAAATTAAAATTGGGTCGGCACAAGATGAAGTCGCGCGGAGAACTGCGCGCAGGCAAAGAAAACCCAGATCTCGGTTATGGCCCCCGACCATCTCTGGGACGGTCTCGGGATGTAGCGGTTTCGCAACAGTGCGTCCGAGTCTATGAACTCGGGCGCACTTACTGTGTTGACAATCCCTTTAGCAGGCAAGGCCAGTCGAAGTGCGCGCCCGGATCGGTCTTGCGCCCGGGCGCGACGTCGCTGTGCGCCGCTACATCGCGGATGGGAAAGGTCTGCTGAAGTTTCTTGAGGAGCGAAACCAGCGCAGCGTATTGCGCCGACTCGAAGGCGTCGTCTTCCGAGCCCTCGAGCTCGATGCCGATGGAAAAGTCGTTGCAGCGGCTGCGGCCGCGCCAGGACGACGCGCCGGCGTGCCAGGCGCGACGCTCCGGCGGCACGAACTGCACCACCGAGCCGTCGCGCCGGACCAGGAAGTGCGCCGACACTTGCAGGCGGCAGATCTCCCGAAAATACGGATGCGCTTCAGGGTCGAGACAGTTGGTGAAGAGACGCTCGATCGCGTCGCCGGCGTATTCGCCGGGCGGCAGGCTGATCGAGTGCAGGACGACTAGCGAGATCTCGGTGCCGGGTGGCCGCTCGTCCTGGTTTGGAGAATCAACGATTCTCATCTTTGATGCTGAGGCGCTGCATTCGGTAGCGCAGCTGCCGGAAAGTGATGCCCAGCAGCCGCGCGGCGGCCGTGCGATTGAAGCCGGTCTTGCCGAGCGCGTGCAGGATGGACTCGCGCTCCAGGCGATCGAGGTACGTCGGCAGCGCCTCGCCGCTTGCCTGCGGCGGGGCCGGCGACCCGGCCTCGGGTTCTCCGGGCTCCTCCTCGGGGGAAATGCGATGCAGGGCGAGCTCTTCGCGCCCCAGCTCGGCGGCCTGCGAGGACAACGCGAGCGCGCGCTCCATGATGTTCTCCAGCTCGCGCACGTTGCCGGGAAAGTCATAGGCCATCAAATCGGCAAGCGCCGCGTCCGACAGCCGGGGCGCCGGCACCCCGTTTTGCGCCGCGAGCCGTTGCAGGATTTGCCCAGCGATGAGCGGGATGTCCTCGCGGCACTCGCGCAGCGGCGGCATGGTGAGCTCGACCACATTCAGGCGGTAGTAGAGGTCGCGGCGGAAGCGGCCCGCCTCCACCATCCCGGCCAGGCTCTGGTTGGTGGCGCAGATGATGCGGGCGTCGGCCGGCTCCTCCTGGGTCGAGCCGACCTTGCGCACGCGCCGCTCCTGGATGGCGCGCAGCAGGAGCACCTGCGTGTGCAGCGGCAGCTCGGCCACCTCGTCGAGGAACAGCGTGCCGCCATGCGAGGCCTGAAAGAAACCGTCGCGATCCTCGTTGGCGCCGGTAAAGGCGCCCTTTCGATAACCGAAGAGCTCGCTTTCCACCAGGGTCTCCGGGATCGCGCCGCAATTCACCGGGACAAACGGCTGGTCGCGGCGCGCGCCGTACTCGTGGATCAGGCGCGCGGCGAGCTCCTTGCCGCTGCCGGACTCGCCGGAGATATGGACCGGCGCCTGGGTGCGCGCCAGCTTGACGATGAGCTCCCTCACCTGCGCGAGCGGCAGACTCGCGCCCAGCAGCTCGCGCCCGTCGGGGGACTCGGTGCGGTCCGGCAGCGACAGCGCCGACTTCACCAGCGCGCGCAGCTGCTCGAGGCCGACCGGCTTCGAGACGTAGTCGAACGCGCCCGCCTTCAGCGCCGCCACGGCGTTTTCGGCGCTGCCGTGGGCGGTGATTACCGCCACCGGCAGGTCGGCGGCCATTGCCGCGATGTGGCGCACGAGCTCGAGGCCCTCGCCGTCGCCCAGGCGCATGTCGGTGAGGCAAAGGTCGTAGCGCTCCTGCTTCAGGCGCTCTTTCGCTTCGGCGATCGAACCGACGCTGTCTACGGCCAGCCCCATCTTCATCAGGGTGAGCTCGAGCAGCTCGCGGATATCGGGCTCGTCGTCCACCACGAGGACCTGCGCCCCCTTTGCCTGGCCGCGGCGTTCGGGTCTTTTCATCTGGCCTTCGCCTGTCGGCAGCGGATGCGAAAATGGGCCCCCGGCACGTCGTTGACATAGTCCAGGGTAGCGCCGTTCGCCGCGCACAGCTCGCGCGCCAGATAGAGGCCGAGCCCGGTGCCCTTGGAATCGGTGGTGAAGAATGGCTCGAACAGCTGCCCCTGGATCGGGCCCGGCACGCCCGGGCCGTTGTCGATCACCGAGAGCTCGACCCGGTCGGCGTAACCGTCGAGCACCACGCGCACGCTCTTCGGCTCCGCGCGGGCGTAGCGCGTCGCGTTCTTCAGCAGGTTCCACATCACCTGGTGCAGGTGCTCGCGGTCGAACTCGATCCAGGACTCGCGCCGCGAGTCGAGCTCGAAGCGCTCGGCCGGCAGCGCCTCATTGGCGACGAACTCGCCGATGAAACCCCGCAGCCAGGGCTGCAGCCGCAGCGGCGCCGCGCTGACGCGGTCGCGGCGGTTGATCTGCAGGACGTCGGACACCAGGCGGTCGAGGCGGCGGGAATTGTCGTGGATGATGCGGGTGAGCCGCTCGCGGTCCTCGCTGCGCTTCTCCTCGCGCAGCAGCTCCGCGGCATGGCTGATCGCCGCGAGCGGATTGCGGATCTCGTGCGCGATGTTGGCGGTCAGGCGCCCGAGCGCCGCCAGCTTGAGCTGCTGCGCCTGCTCGCGCGCGCGGGTGGTGTCCTCCACCAGCATCACCGAGAGCTCCTCGCCGACGTGGCTGTCGAGCGGCCGCAGGCGCAAATCGCGCCCGCCCGCCTGCACGTCTCCCGTGCCATCGGTGCTGCCCTGAGCGGGGACCAGGCTGGAAAGCGCAGCGCCGATCAGCTTGCCGCCGCCGAGAAGCTGCTGCGCCTGTGGATTGTGTTGCACCACGCGGCCGGTGCGATCGAGCACCAGCACCCCGTCCTGCATGTCCTCAATCACCAGCTGGTTCACGCGCGTCTGGGTGGCGAGCTGGCGGCCGCGCAGGCGCGCGAGCCGCTCGTTGGCGGCGACGCGCGCGGCGAGCCAGCTCGTCACGCCGGCGGTGGCGAAGAACGCGATCGCGAGCAGTCCGGGCTGCAGGAAGCTCGCCGTTGGGGCGTCCAACTGGAGCACCCAGTAGGACTGCTCGAGCAGCAGCGCGATGGTGCCGAGCGCGGCGTAGAGGAAGGCGAGCCGGCGCGGTGCGACGATGGAGGCCGCCGTCAGCGAGATCAGCAGCATCACGCCGAGGCCGCTGCGCATGCCGCCGCTCGCCCACATGAGAAGCGTGATCGCGAGGAGGTCGAGGCCAGCCTGCACGCTGAGCTGCAGCTCGAACTTGTCGCGCAGGTCGCGCAGCACGCCCTGGAGGACGACGCTGCACAAGAGGTAGGCCGCGGCGACGTAGCGGAAAATCTCCAGGCTGTGCAGGCCGAGGTTGAAGGCGTCGCCGTAGAGCAGCGTGGTGCCGAGGAAGATGCCGGCGAGCACCATGCGGTACAGATTGAAATAGCGCAGCGAGGTCCAGAACGACTCCGGGATGCGCTCTTCCGGAGCGAGCGAGAGCTCCGTGTAAGGCAGCGGCGTGCGCACCGAGGCTTCCATCAGGCGCCGCCCGCGCCGAGACGGGCGTGCTCCTCGCCGCAGTAGAGCCGGCCCTCGGCCTGGCGCGCTTCCGAACGCGGCAGGTGTACGCCGCAGCGCGCGCAGCGCACCAGGTCCTGTTGCTCGAGCGGCTGCTTTTCCGGCTCGCGTGCCGGGCGCGACGCGCGGAACGCGCGGCGGATGACCCAGACCGCGAGTACCACGAGAAGGATCAGCACGAGGAGCTTGCCCATCCCGCGATTATCTAGGAAAGCGGGAAAGTGGTCGGGGGCACTGGAATTTGGACCAACGCACCTGCGTGGCTGGTGCGAAGCCAAGCGATCTAGGGCCCGGCGCGCCCAGACAGGGCCGCCGGCCGGGGACCGTGCTCCCGTACTGGTGCTTGAGCATCCATGCGTCTTGCGCTTGCCCCCTTATCCGCGTGTCGTGTCGTGGAGGCTCAGCTTGCGCTAGCTCAACAGCGCGGGAGCCCGCGGGCACATAATCCTTGTGTGCGGCACCGGACATATGAGCAGCCCCCTGAGTCGTTTGCGCCCAGGCAGAACCATCTACTCGCCGCTCTCCCGGCGGCGGAACTCGAGCCGTTGCTGCAACACATGACCCTGACCGGGCTGGCGCTCGGCGCCGTGCTGTACGAGCCCGGGTCCAAGATGGACGACGTGTATTTCCCGATCTCGGGCGTGGTGTCTTTGATTTAACCCTCGAGGACGGCCACACCACGGAGCTTGCCATTGTCGGCAACGACGGTTGCGTCGGCCTCGCGTTGTTGCTGGGAGGGCAAACGACGCCCAGCCAGGCCATCGTGCAGATTGCAGGGTATGCCTATCGGATCCGGTCCAGCGCTGTCGTCGCAGAGTTCCATAACGGCGGCGGCGCGACTCGTGTACTTCTGCGCTACGTGCAAGCGCTGATGACGCAGATAGTGCTGACCGCGGTGTGCAACCGCCACCACACGGTGGAGCAGCAGCTCTGTCGCTGGCTCCTGCTGAGCCTCGACCGCCTGTCTTCCAACAGGGTGAGAATGACGCAGGAGCTCATCGCCAACATGCTTGGCGTCCGCCGCACGGGGATTACCGAAGCTGCCCGCGAGCTGCAAGCGGCGGGGGTGATTGAGTACAGGCGCGGTGTCATCACGGTTCCTGACCGCGAGAAGCTGGCAGCCCACGCCTGCGAGTGCTACGCCGTGGTCAAAAACGAAACGGACCGCCTTCTCGCATCGCCCCCGGATTCGATGAGTCGTGCGGCGGCGACATCCGCTGGCGTTGCAATGTACGGTCCCGAACAGAATTAAATCCGCTCTTTCGGTATAAAGGCGCAGAGAGGGGGCGAGCTCCCATGACGCGCATTCTTGTTGCAGAAGACGACGAAGACCTGCGAGTCGCCCTTCGCGGCGCGCTTGAGGTTGAAGGTTACGAAGTGGAAGCCGTGCCGAACGGCGCACGTGCCATGCAAGCGCACGAGAGACGACCTGCCGACGTGCTGATCACGGACCTCTTCATGCCGGAATGCGATGGGTTCGAGACGGTTAAGCACTTCCGCGCACGCAACCCGGGCATGCTAATCGTGGTCATCTCCGGCTGGCAGCGCGCACAGAGAGCACAGAGAGCCGATCACCTCGCCGTGGCGCTGCATGCAGGCGCAGACGCCATCTTGCGCAAGCCCTTCACGCCAGGAGAGCTGCTGGACAAGCTGCGATCGTGCAGCTCCCGGGTGGCGCCTTCAGGATGAAGTCGAAGGATCTGCGGCGGGAAGTGCGCTTCGGCAGCCCGCTTCAACGGCTGCTCCTGAACTACACGCGGACGTTTCTTGCCGTCATCAGCCAGTCGGTGGCATGCAGCCAGCACCACAGCGTAGAGCAGCGCGTCGCGCGCTGGCTGCTCACCATGGACGACTACGCCGGCGCGCGCGAGTTTCTGATGGACCATGAATCGATTGCCGCCATGCTCGGGGTGCGTCGCGTCGGTATCACGGAAGCTGCAAACAAGTTGCGGAAAGCCTCGCTGGTGGACTACCGCCGCGGCCGCATCACCATTCTCGACCGGCGGGCGCTGGAGAAGAAATCGTGCGAGTGCTATCGGTTCATCCGGCGCGAATACGAGAGCTTGCATGGCGAGGTGCCGCGCCTTCTGTCGCGGGAGTGAGGCTGGCCGCTGCGCAGCCACTGGGTGACGAGCCGGCATACGGCGCCCAGCGAATTGCGTACTTGTACTTGTTACGAACTTTCGTCTTCGGGAGTCCGTAACTTATTGAATTTTTGGTCGGGGCGACTGGATTTGAACCAGCGACACCTGCGTCCCGAACGCAGTACTCTACCAGGCTGAGCTACGCCCCGAGGGTGGGAGTCCTAGATGCGACCTCGCGGGTCACCGCGAAGGATGCCAATTCTAGCAAGGATTGTTTGTACTCCGAGGACGCCAAGGGCATGATCGCGCGCACCGCAACCTCCGCTTCCCGCTGCGCGGCGGCCCGGGCGTAGTCGAGCGCGCCGCAGGCGCGGATGGCTTCCAGCACGCGCGCGAAGTCGGCGCGGCCGCCGGCCTCCACCGCCTTCCTCACCATGATCGACTGCGCCGGCGAGCCGCAGCGCATGGTGTAGATCAGCGGCAGGGTGGCCTTGCCTTCGGCGAGATCGTCGCCCAGGTTCTTGCCCAGGTCGCCGCTGTAATCGAGCACGTCGTCGATCAGCTGGAACGCGGTTCCCACGTGCCGGCCGTACGCGGCGAGCCCCTCTTCCAGCTCCGGGCGATTTGCCAGCACCGCCCCGAGCCGCGCCGCTGCCTCGAACAGCTTCGCGGTCTTGCGCCGGATCACGTCCAGGTAGCGCGCCTCGTCGACGTCCGGGTCGCGCGTGCCCATGAGCTGCATGACCTCGCCGCCGGCGATGGTGTTGGTCGCCTCGGCCAGCACCTCCATGACGCGCATGTCGCCGATGCGCACCATCATCTGGAAGGCGCGCGAGTACAGGAAGTCACCGACCAGCACCGAGGCGGCGTTGCCGAACGCGGCATTTGCCGTCTGGCGGCCGCGCCGCAGGTCGGAGGCGTCGACCACGTCATCGTGCAGCAGGGTAGCGGTGTGGATGAACTCGATCACCGCGGCAAGCTCGAAGCGGCTCTCGCCGCGGTAGCCCAGGGCGCCACTCGACAGCAGCAGCAGCGCCGGGCGCAGCCGCTTGCCGCCGGCCGACACCAGGTACTCCGCGACCTGCCGCACCAGGGCCACGTCGGAGTCCAGCCGGCCGCGAATCAGGGCGTCGACGCGCGCCAAGTCCCCCGCGACCGGCGCCAGCGTGGACAGCAAACTCATGATTACCTTATAATTCCGGCCCTTCGGTTAAGCAAGCCGGTACGGAAAAACATCCAATGTACGCAGTGATCAAGTCAGGCGGCAAGCAGTATCGCGTCGAGTCCGGCGCGCAGGTGCGCATCGAATCGCTGGTGGCCGATGTCGGCAGCGCGGTCGCATTCGAGGAAGTGCTCCTCGTCGGCACGGGCGAGAGCGTGAAGGTCGGCGCCCCGCTGGTGTCGGGCGCGAAGGTGAAGGCCACCGTGGTGTCGCACGGCCGCGGCGACAAGGTGAAGATCTTCAAGATGCGCCGGCGCAAGCACTACCAGAAAAACCAGGGCCATCGGCAGAACTACACCGAGGTCCGCATCGACGACATCGTCCAGGGATAGCAGGAGAAACGCTTCATGGCACACAAAAAGGCAGGCGGCAGCTCGCGCAACGGCCGCGATTCGCAGTCCAAGCGCCTCGGCGTAAAGGTCTACGGCGGCGAGCGCGTCAACGCCGGGCAGATCCTGGTGCGCCAGCGCGGCACGCGCGTGCATCCAGGCGTCAACGTCGGCATCGGCCGCGACCATACGCTCTATGCGCGGGTCGGCGGGCAGGTGCAGTACTCGGTGCGCGGCGCGGGCAACAAGAACACGGTCAGCATCCAAGAGGAAAAGATTCCGGCGTAGCCGGCCTTCACTCAACGGAAAGCCCTATCGCAGTCCGATAGGGCTTTTTCATTTCCAGCCCATGAAATTCATCGACGAAGCGAAGATCGAGGTGCACGCCGGCAAGGGCGGCGACGGCGCTGCGACTTTTCGCCGCGAGAAGTACATCCGCTACGGCGGGCCGAACGGCGGTGACGGCGGGCACGGCGGCAGCGTGTGGGTGCGCGCCGACCGCAACGTCAATACGCTGGTCGACTACCGCTTCGCGCGCATGCACCGCGCCGAGAACGGCGTGCGCGGCGGCAGCCAGGACTGCAACGGCCGCGCCGGCAAGGACGTCGAGCTGCGCGTGCCGGTGGGCACACTGATCCGCGACGAGGAGTCGCAGGCGCTGGTGGCCGACCTCGCCAGGGACGGCGAGCGTGCCCTGCTCGCCCGCGGCGGCAAGGGGGGCCTCGGCAACGTGCATTTCAAATCGAGCGTCAACCGGGCGCCGCGCCAGTTCACGCGCGGCGAGGAAGGCGAGAGCCGCCGCCTCGCGCTCGAGCTGCGCGTGCTCGCCGACGTCGGCCTGCTCGGCCTGCCGAATGCCGGCAAGTCGAGCCTGATCCGCGCGGTGTCGAGCGCGCGGCCCAAAGTCGCCGACTATCCGTTCACCACGCTCAATCCGTCGCTCGGCGTGGTGCGCGCCGGCGGCGACCATAGCTTCGTGATCGCCGACATCCCCGGCCTGATCGAAGGCGCCGCCGAGGGGGCGGGCCTCGGTGTCCAGTTCCTGCGCCACCTGGCCCGCACCAGCATCCTGCTGCATATCGTCGATATCAGCGAGCAAGACCTGGCGAGGGACGTGCGGGTCATCGCGGCCGAGCTGAAGAAGCACGGCGGCGGCCTCGACCGCAAGCCGCGCTGGCTGGTGTTCAACAAGATCGACGCGGTGAACGACGCGGATCAGCGCATCGCCAAGGCCGTGCGCGCGTTGCGCTGGAAGCGCCCGTGGTTCAAAGTCTCCGCGATCAACGGGCAAGGCTGCGACGCGCTGATGAAGGCCGTCGCCAAGGAAGTGGCAAGAAAATGATCGATAAGGCGACCACGCTAGTCGTGAAGGTCGGCTCGTCGCTCGTCACCAACGAGGGGCGCGGCCTGGACGCCGCCGCCATCGCCCGTCTCGCCGCCCAGGTGGCCGAGCTCGGCCGCATGGGAAAGCAGACCATCGTGGTGTCGAGCGGTGCGATCGCCGAAGGCATGCAGCGCCTGGGCTGGTCGAAGCGCCCGCACGCCATGCACGAGCTGCAGGCGGCGGCCGCCGTCGGCCAGATGGGGCTCGCGCAGTGCTACGAAAGCTGCTTTCGCGGCCACGGCCTGCGCAGCGCGCAGGTGCTGCTCACCCACGCCGACATGGCCGACCGGCAGCGCTACCTCAATGCGCGCTCCACGCTTCGCACCCTGCTCGCCTTGAGCGTGGTGCCGGTGATCAACGAAAACGACACCGTGGTCACCGACGAGATCAAGCTGGGCGATAACGACACGCTCGGCGCGATGGTCGCGAACCTGGTGGAAGCCGACGCCCTCATCATCCTCACTGACCAGGCTGGCCTGTTCGACGCCGACCCGCGCAAGAGCAAGGATGCGAAGTTGCTGGCAAACGCGGATGCCTTGGATCCCAAACTCGAAGGACTGGCAGGCGGCACCGGGAGCGCGCTCGCCAAGGGCGGCATGCTCACCAAAGTGCTGGCCGCCCGCCGGGCGGCGCGCAGCGGCGCCCATACCGTGATCGCCTCGGGTAGCGAGCCCGACGTGCTCGTGCGCCTCGCGAAGGGCGAGCCCATCGGCACGCTTCTCACTGCCCGCACCGTGCCGCTCGCCGCGCGCAAGCAATGGCTCGCCGACCACCTCACGGTCACCGGTCGCGTGCGCCTCGACGCCGGCGCGGTCAAGGCCCTGACGCGCGACGGCAAGAGCCTGCTGCCGATCGGCGTCACGGAGGTCTCGGGCGAATTCCAGCGGGGGGAAGTGGTCGCCTGCCTCGATCCCGCGGGCCGCGAAATCGCCCGCGGCCTCGCCAACTACTCGTCGAGCGAAGCGCGCCAGATCATCCGCAAGCCGTCAGGCGAGATCGAGTCCATCCTCGGCTACGTCGACCAGCCGGAGCTCATCCACCGCGACAACCTGGTCGTGCTCTAGCGTTCGTCGTAACGCGGGTCGCGGTTCTGAACCCTGAGCCGGTTTCCCCCTGCGCGCAGCGCCTGCACCCCTTCCGCCGCGCTCGCGATCGGCTCGCGTTGCGGACAGAAATATTCGCGATAGAGCTCGTTATGCCAGCGCTGCACGCTGCGCGGCTGGATCGCTCGCCAATCGGTCTCGCGTCCGACCCAGGCGCCATCGCGGCCGAGCGCATAGATGCGCACCTCCCGCGTCGCGCAGCGCATGCCTTCGAAGGATACGTTTTCCGTCCCGGCGGAGCTGCGCGCGACGAGGACATAGCGCACGATCCCGTCGCTGCCTACGCTGAGCGAGGCGGCGTCGACAAAGAAGCGGAACTCGCTCGTCGCCGCGACGAAAAACTCGATCAGCTCGCCGCGCTGCGGCGGCAGCGTCGGCAGCACCTCGCGCGGCTGCTGCGCGGCTGGCAGTTTCTCTTCATTCACGCGCTCCCAGTCGCTGGTCGGTCCGCTGGATGCGCAGGCAGCGAGCAAAAGCAAGAAGCAGGCAGCGATCGCGTTGACGGGTGCGTACACGCCAGTAGGATAAGCTCCTCGCCGATGCGTTGGCTACTGATCGTCTTTCTTCTTCCCGCGCCCCGCGTTCACGCGGAAACGCTTTCCGGCACCGTGATTGGCGTCGTCGACGGCGACACGCTGACGATCGTCGATGCGCAGAAACGGCGCTACCGGGTACGGCTCGGACAGGTCGATGCGCCGGAGAGCAAACAGGCGTTCGGCATCAAGTCGGCCCGCTCGCTCTACAGCCTTTGCTTCCGCAAGACGGCTCAAGTCGAATGGCAAGCGAAGGACCAGCACAACCGCCATATCGGACAGGTCACTTGCGAGGGCGTCGACGCCAACGCCGCGCAAGTGCGCCGCGGAATGGCCTGGGTGTCTCCCAAGTCCACCCAACCCGGCTCACCGCTTTACGAGCTCGAGGCGTATGCGCGGGTAAGAGGAATCGGGCTCTGGTCTGACCCCGCGCCGGTACCGCCGTGGGACTGGCGGCCCCGCAATCCGGCTCCCTAGCGCATGCTGGCCGAAGAACTGATTGGTGTTCACGAGAAGGCTCTTACCGTCCGCCCCTTCACCGAACGGCACCCGCAACTTACTGCCGCGACCGGATACATCGCAGCGCGCGCGCTGCACGATTACCGGCTGAAAAAAGGCTGGAGGGCGATTGGCCGCAAGATCGGCTTCACCAATCGCACGCTGTGGGACCGCTACGGTGTGCATGAGCCGATGTGGGGGACGGTGTACGACCGGACCTTGATCCAGGCCGCCGACGACCGCGCGACGGTGCCGCTCGAGGGGCTGGTGCAGCCACGGGTCGAGCCGGAAATTGCGTTCAGAGCTCAGGACGGCGCCGACAAGCTCCGACCCGGAAGCGCTGTTGGCGTGCATCGAGTGGATGGCGCATTCGGTCGAAATCGTGCAATGCCATCACCCGAACTGGAAATTCACCATTGCCGACTGCACCACGGACAACGGACTGCATGGACGCCTCGTTGTCGGGACCCCGGTTGCGGTGTCGCAAGTGACCGGCTTGGACGACAAGCTGCCGCTGGCGGAAGCGCGCCTCTATAAGGGCGGGCGGCTGGTAGATACGGGCTGCGGTGCCAACGTGCTGGGCAGCCCGTTGTTAGCGCTCGCTCACGTGGTGGACCTGCTAAAGCGGCAGCCTGACGCGCCGCCGCTGGCCGCCGGCGAGATCGTCACCACGGGCGTGCTCACCGACGCCCACGCCGTCGCGGCCGGCGACGAATGGCACACGGAGATCCGCGGACTGCCCCTGGCCGGCTTGAAAATTTCATTCCGGTGAGGCCGCTCGACGGCATCACCGTTGTCGCGCTCGAGCAGGTCATTGCCGGGCCGTTCGCCACGCGCCAGCTGGCCGAGCTCGGCGCGCGCGTGATCAAGGTCGAACGCCCGGGCGGCGGCGACGCCGCACGCGGCTACGACCGGACGGTGAAGGGCCTGTCGTCTCATTTCGTGTGGACCAATCGCTCGAAGGAGAGCCTCACGCTCGACGTCAAGCAGGACGCGGCCAAGGACGTGCTCGACCGGCTGCTCGGGAAAGCCGACGTGTTTCTCCAGAACCTGGCCCCGGGTGCCGCCGAGCGGCTCGGGCTCGGCGCGGCAGAGCTGCGCGCCAGGAATCCTCGCCTCATCTGGTGCGGGATCTCCGGGTACGGACCCGCCGGCCCTTATGCGGACAAGAAAGCGTACGACCTGCTGGTGCAGTGCGAAGCGGGTCTGCTGTCGGTCACCGGAACGCCGGACGCGCCGTCCAAGGCCGGGATCCCGGTCGCCGACATCGCCGCCGGTATGTACGCGTTTTCCTCCATCCTCGCCGCGCTGTTCCGGCGCGGGCGCACCGGCGAAGGGGCAACGCTCGACATCACGATGTTCGAAGCGCTGGGCGAGTGGATGGGCTTCCCGGCGTTGTTCAGCGCCTATGGCGGCAGCGCGCCGCCGCGGTCCGGGGCGTATCACGCCACCATCGTGCCGTACGGACCTTTCAAGGCCGGGGACGGCGGCACGGTGTTCCTCAGCGTGCAGAACGAGCGCGAGTTCGCGCGCTTCTGCCAGACCGTGTTGCATGAACCCGATCTGGCGAAAGATGCGCGATTTTCATCCAGTCCCGCCCGGCTGAAAAACGGCCCGGCCATGCATGCCGAGATCGACAAGGTGTTCTCGACGCTGAAGACCGAGGAGGTGATCGAGCGCTTGGAAGCGGCAGACATCGCGAACGCGCGGCTCAACGACATGACGCAGTTCTGGCAGCACCCGCAGCTGGCGGCGCGCGGGCGATGGGCGAAGGTGGGCTCGCCTGCCGGCGAGCTCGACATGCTCAAGCCGCCGTTCAACCTTTCGGGCTTCGAGCCGCGGCTGGATCCGGTTCCGGCGCTGGGCGCGCACAGCCACGCGATCCTTTCCGAGCTCGGCTATGGCGAGCGCGAAGTGGATGCGCTGGCCGCTGCGAAGGTGATCTAGCCGCGGCCCAAGGCGCGCTGCTGGTTGCCGTCGTACCAGCCGCGCATGTACTCCGTCTCGGGCACCTGCACGCCGAACTTCGCGCACTGGTGGACGATCTGGTTGATTTGCGGCTGCAGGCCGTGGATCCGCGCGTCCTGCTCGCCCAGGTAGTGCCAGTTGGCGGTCTGACAATCGTGCTCGGTAAAGCCGGCACATCCCCACAGCAGGAGCGTGCACCCGATCAGCAGGGATCCGGTCCGTCGATTCACGTGGGCCTCAGTCTGATCCAGAACTGCGGGACATGCGCGCCTGGCGCTCGCGGTCGCCGTCGATCCAGCCTGCGAGGTAGCGCTTTTCATCGGGCTGCACGCCGAATTTTTCGCACTGGTAGGCGTACTGGTCGATCCTCGGCCGCGTGCCATAGACCAGCCCGTCGAGCTCGCCGCGCTGGTACCAGTCGGTGGTGCGGCACTCCGGCTCGCTCATCTGCGCGCAGCCGCTGAGAAGCGCGCAGACGATCAGCAGACCCCTAGTCGGCCGATTCACTTCGGCGGCTGTCCGCTTCCCATTTACCTTCTTTCCAGCCTTGCGCGTAGCGCGCGACATCGACTTTGGTGCCGCGCGGCTCGCACTGGGAGGCGTAAACGTCGTCCTGGCGTTGCATGCCGAAGATGGCGTCGCGGAAGCCGAGGTCGTACCAGTCGGCCTGGCGGCAACCGGCGTCATCGAGGCCGGCGCAAGCGCCGAGGAAGACCGTCGCCACCAGCCAGCACCTCATAGGTCCGCGAACACGGGCGCGGCGCCCGGTATTCCGGCTCAGGACTTCTTGGTCTCGATGCCCGCGGCGCGCGCGAGATCGCGGTGGATCCGGGCGACGCGCTCCACCTCGCCCTTGGCGGGGAAGCGCTCGTAAAAGCCCTCCTCGCGGAACTGGCGCGCCATTTCGGACCACGGGCCAAGGCGGTTTTCCCAGCGCTTCACGCGGTCGGCTTCGGGCTCGGCGTCGTCGCGCGCGAGATCCGCGCATACCCGAACCATGGCCTTGATGGTCACCGGCTTGGTGACCATGAAATTGTCCTTGCCCCACACGCCGTCGCCGAAGACGTTGCGCGCCGCCTTGAAGAAGTCGCGGATCACCGCGTAGTAGCGCGGCACTTCCTTCGAGCTGCCGCCGGCGAGCTGGATCGAGCGCCAGCGACCGCGCACCCAGCGGTGCAGCTCGTTGAAGAGCTCCGCCTGCAGCACCCACTTGTCGCGCTGGCTGCGGCCGCCGAGGCGGTTGATGCGGTAGCGCAGCGGGCTGTCGCCCTCGCCGTAGAGCCGCTCGACCAGCCGCGCGGCGAACTTGCGGTCGGGCGCGGCGAACGAGACGTGCTCGTACAGGTCGACGAGGTGGCTCTTGTTGATGCGCGTCGGCGTGGAGTTGATGATGACGAACATCTCGGTGGCGAAATCCTCGCTGCGCCCGTCGAACAGGATGCACGGCACGTTGATGGTGCTCGCGTCGTCGGGACGCTCGTTCAGGTAGAAGCGCAGCGCCGCGAGGCGGTGCTGGCCGTCGATGATCAGGTACTTGGACGAAGGCTCGCTCAAGCTTCCCGCCGGGCCGTCGCCATCGGCGCGGAAATTCAGGCGCTCGGAGGTGAAGAGCAGCACCGTGCCGGGAATCGGCGGCTGCGAGATCGCGGTCTCGTAGAAGTTCTTCAGCTGGCGCACCTTCGCGCGCGACAGCGAGCGCTGGAAGGCGTGGTCGTTGCGCTCGATCTTGGAGATGAACTGCGCGATGTCGTCGTCTTCGGAGATGCGGCTGGGCGCGATTTCCTCGTTCTCGCCGTAGAAGCGGCTGATGAAACGCACCTTCGCCAGGAGATCCTTGGCGCGGTAGCTGACGAAGTAGAAGACGCCGTCCTTTTGCCGGATCTGCGTCGCTTGCATAGCCGTCTCTCCGTGTGCCCGACCCCCCTGGGCGGGCAGGCTGAGGCGCGAATACTAAAGGAAAATCGCGGCCTTAGCAGGCATATGGGAACCCCGTCAGCAAGATGAGCGAAGCAGGGCCTGCAGGACCTCGCCGGTGCGCCGGTCCTGCACGAAAGCCGCCACCCCCGAATTTGCCGGGGCCGCGCCGGGCAGTAAAGGCACTTTGCGGCGCTCGGTCAGCACCCTTCCAGCGAAAGCAAAGGGCCCCTGCCACTCCAGCACCACATAGTCATGGGTAAGCAGCCGGCCCCGGTTTTCGCCTGCCTGCACCCGGCTCTCGAGGCGGCTCTGGTACGCCGCCAGGTACAGGCCGGCGTCCGCGGAAGCCTGGACCAGCTCGGCGACCGCTTCGACCTCCAGAGCGTCCCGCTCCGCAGTTACGACAGCGAGGCGCAGCTTTGCCCGGGCGGGCTGCGCATTGATCTTGGCCAGCGCCTCGTCGAAGGCCTTGCCGCCCCACGCGCGGAAATCGCGGCCCTGCAGCAGGACCTGTGGCGTATAGACCAGCGCCATGCGCTGCAGCTGGCTCAACTTGCGCTGGCGCAGCGAAAACTCGCGCTTGGCGTACGGATCCTTCCAGCCGATGTAATCCCAGTAGTCGACGTGCAAGGCGAGCGGCACGACGTTGCCCGCGGGGTATCGGCTGCCCAGGGAGGCGAGCCAGCGGTCGGCGGGCGGGCAGCTCGAGCAACCCTCGGACGTATACAGCTCGACCAGCGCGGCGGTACCCGCGCCCGAGCTGGCGGTGCATTGGGCGGCTACGGCCGCCGCCGGAACGATAAGCAAGATGAGCAGCAGCAGGCGCATGGCGATTGGTCGAAACGCCCGTCGCCGGCTTACGGCGGCAAACCATAATCGGGGGTGTCGCACGCGTTCTTTTTCCTCGCCTCGCTCGCGTGGAACCTCGGCCTCGGAATGACCTGGCTCGCGGTCCCGCTGTACGCCTACTCCCAGGGGCTGTCGAACGCCCAGATCGGCGTGCTGTTCGCCGCCCCGGTCTTTGCCCAGGCGCCGCTCAACCTCGTCGGCGGCGCCTATACCGACCGCATCGGCGGCCGGCGCATCCTGCTCGGCTCTTCGGTGGCGACGATAGCCGCCGGCCTGTGGCTGATGGCCGCCGAGGGGTTCTGGATGCTCCTGGTCGGACAGCTGGTCCTCGTCGTCTCACGCGCCGCGTTCTGGCCGGCGACCTGGGCGATGGCGAGCGAGCTGCCCGGCGCGCGCGGCGTGCAGCTCGGCCGCCTGAACGCGGTCACCAACTTCGGCCAGATCGTCGGCACCACGCTGTGCGGATTCCTGCTCGCCGCCGCGGGGTTCCCACCGACCTTCGCCGTGCTCGCCGCCACCGGCGCCATCGCCCTTGCCGCCGGCCTGGGCACGTCGGCGCCGCCGCCCAAGCCCGCGCCGCCGCGCCATGTGCTCGCCGCCTACCTGCCGCTGCTGCGCGAGCGGATCATCGCCTACACCGTCATGTGCGCCTATCTCTCGGCGCTGCCGTTTTCGCTCACCATGTCTTTCTACCCCGTTCTGCTGGCGAACTACGGACACAGCGAGGAAGCCTCCGGCATCCTGCTCTCGTTGCGCGCGCTCGGCTCCATCGGCGCGAGCCTGCTGGTCGCGCGCTTCGTGCGCACCGGGCCGCAGACCCTGTGGCCGGTGGTCTGCGGCGTGGCCGTGGCCGCCGCCGTGGGATTGCTGCCGACGGTGAACCATGTGGTGCCGATCGGTTTCTGGATGCTGGTGGTCGGCGCCGGCACGGCCGCGATGACGCTGTATTTCCAGGTCACCATCTCCGAGGCGAGCAAGCCCGAAGAGCGCGGCTCGGCGCTGGCGCTGGGCGGGCTGGGGTGGAGCGTGTCGCACCTCAGCACGCCGCTCATCATGGGCTTCCTCGCCGACCGCTACGGAATCGTCACCGGGTTCTACGTGCTGGCGTGCTTTGCACTGGTGTGCGCGCTCGCTATTGCCTACCTGCGGCACTGGGCATTCAGGCGACCTTGAATATGCTTGGCTCGAGGGAGTGGCGCTCCAGCAAGCGGTAGAACTCGGTCCGGTTCCGCCCCGCGAGGCGTGCCGCCTTGCTGACATTGCCGCCGGTGATCTTCAGGATGCGCACCAGGTAATCGCGCTCGAAGGCGCGGCGCGCCTCGTCCAGCGGCGTGAGCTCGGTGTCCTTCGCGTCGAGCGCCTTCCTCACCAGCGAGTCCGGAATCACGTCGGTCGCGGAGAGCGCAACCGCCTGCTCGATGACGTTCAGCAGCTGGCGCACGTTGCCCGGCCAGGGCGCGGAAACGAGGAGCTCGATCGCCTCGGGCGAGAGCGAGAGCCGCCCGCGCTGGTAGCGCGTGCCAAGACGGGTAAGAAACGCATTGGCGAGCAGCGGAATGTCTTCCCTGCGCTCGGCGAGCGCCGGAATGTAGAGCTTGACCACGTTCAACCGGTAGTAAAGGTCCTCGCGGAATTCGCCCGAGGCGATCCGATCCTCCAGCTTGCGGTGCGTGGCGGCGATCACGCGCACGTCGACGTCGAAGGTCTGCGACGAGCCGACCGGCCTTATCTTCCGTTCTTCCAGGGTTCTCAACAATTTGACCTGGAGCGGCAAAGGCATGTCCCCGATCTCGTCGAGGAACAACGTGCCGCCCTGTGCCGCCTGGAAAAGCCCGGTGCGGTCGGACACCGCGCCGGTGAACGAGCCCTTCTTGTGACCGAAAAGCTCCGACTCGAGCAGGCCTTCGGGAATCGCCCCGCAATTGACGGCGATGAACGGCGCGTCGGCGCGCGGACTCGCCCGGTGGATCGCCCGCGCGAGCAATTCCTTGCCGGTGCCGCTCGCGCCAAAAATGCACACCGAGGCGTCGGAGGCGGCCACCCGCCGCGCTTGCGACAGCAAATCCTCCATCGCGGAGGAGCGGGTCATGAGCTCCGCGCGCCACGACTCGAGCTCGCCGGAAGGCGGCGGGCTGGACAGACGCATCGCCTCGGCCACGGTGTCGAGCAGCACCTTGGGTTCAAACGGCTTGGTCAAAAAGCTGAATACCCCACGGCGAGTCGCGCTGACGGCTTCCGGGATGGTGCCGTGCGCGGTCAAGATCAACACCGGGAGCGAAGGCGAATCGCGGTGAATGGCATCGAACAGCGCCATGCCGTCCATGCCTTGCATGCGAAGGTCGGTGACGACGACCTGCGGGCGCGACACCGCAAGCGCCGCGAGCGCGGCCTCGCCCGAGGCGACCGCGGTGACGGCGTAGCCGGCGGCGCTCAGCCGCATCGCGATCAGCTGCAGGAGGTCCTTGTCGTCGTCGACCAGCAGGACGGGTCCGCGCTCGCGGGGGGTCATGGGCCTCATTCTCGTGTCGTTCATTTTCCGGTGCTCATTTTCGCCGCCGCAGCGTTTCCTCGCGCTCGAGTATTCCACGTTCGATGGCCCGCAGCGCTTCGAGCTGCTGCTTTAGCGCCTCTTCGCGCTTGTCTCGCTCCTTGTCGGAGAGCGCGCGCTCCCGGCCGGCGCGCTCGGCCTCGGCGCGCAGCTTTTCGACCTCGTGCAGGAGACGCCGGCGTTCGGACACCTGCGCGGCAAGCAGCGCCGCGAAGCGGCCGACGCCCGGGGCGCCGGCGTCCGAGATCGGCTCGAGCAGCTCCGCCGCCCGCGAATCGTCGCGCAGCGGCGGCGGCAGCGTGGCGAGGAGCGTGGCGAGCCGCAGGCGATCGGCGCTCGCGCCGCTGCCCAAGGCCTTCTGCGCCCGCGCCAGCGTGGCCTGCTGCTCGGCGAACGGCGCACGCGAGGCGACGACCGCCTCGGCGACGATGGCATCGACCGGCGCCGGGGCCGGGGCCGGCGCCGGGGCCGGGGGGCGCCGGGGCCGGGGCCGGCTGCAAGGTCTCGCATGCGGACAGAAGGAGGACCAGGGCGACGGCAAGAATCTTCATGCAGCGACGCGCCGCGGCAGCGCGACCCGGAAATGCCCGCCGCGCGCCTCGGCGAGCACGCTGATGCGGCCGCCGTGCGCCTCGACGAACTCGCGCGCGATTGCGAGGCCCAAGCCGCTGCCTTCCACGCGCGCGCTGGAGCGCGCGCGGCCGCGGAAGAAGGAATCGAAGATCGACTCGCGCTCCTCGGCGGGTACGCCGGGCCCGGAGTCGATGACGTCGATCAGCGCCTGATCGCCGCTCGCCCGCGCCAGCACCGACACGCTGCCGCCTGCCGGGGTGAACTTCACCGCGTTGCCGATCAGGTTGTCGACGATGGAGCGCAGCTTCACCGGGTCGGCTTCCAGGGTCGACGATTCGGCATCGATTGCCACGCGCAGACCCTTCGCCTGCGCGGCGAGCTCGTGCGGCAGTGCCGCTTCGCGAATGACGGCGTTCAGGGAAACCAGCCGAACCTCGAGCGATGCCGCCGCGTGCAACGCGCGCTGGTAGTCGAGCAGGTCCTCGATCAGGCGCTGGAGCTTGATGCTGTTGTCCTTCATGATTTCCACCACCCGACGCTGCGGCGCGAGCAGCGGGCCGCCGATCTCGTCGTGCAGCAGCTCGGCGCCCTCGCGCAGCGCGGTGAGCGGGGTCTTCAGCTCATGGGACAGGTGCCGCAGGAAGCGGTTTTTCTGCGCCTCGAGCTCGGCCAGGCGCCGCCGCAGCCAGTCGAGGCGCTCGCCGAGCGTCTTCAGGTCGTCGGGGCCGCGCACCGCGATCGGCCGCGAGAAATCCGCGCCGCCAAGCTGGCGGATGGCGGCATCGAGCTCGGCGATCGGCCGCACCACGTGGCGTGTCAGGCCAAGCGCGATCGCCAGGGCTAGCGCGGTGCTGAGAAGCACCAGGATCACGAGCTGGCGCTGCACGGCCTCGGCATCCGCGCGTAGTCGCTGGACTTCGCGGTCGGCGACGCGCGTGCTGATCGCCAGCACCTCGGAGGCGTTCTCGGCGAGCTCGGCGGCGAGCGGCGCCACCGCGCGCCGGTTCGCGCGCTTGGGCGTCACCAGCACGGCGTACAGCCGCTCCTCCTGCGCCATGGTCCTTTTGAGCGCGGCGAGCTGATCCTGCTCGAGCGGCAGCTGCAGCAGCTCGTCGGCTACCTGGCGAAAGCTCGCGTGCACGCGGCCCAAGTCGGAGGCGAGGCCGGGGTAGTCGAGCAGCGCCAGGCGCTCGAGCGAGCCGATGCGGTTGACGAGCGTGCGGCTTGCCCGCGCCGCTTGCGAGGCGTTGACCACTGCGGTGCGCGCATGCTCGGCGAGCTGCTCGCTGTGCCAGGCGGAATAGGCGAGCGCGCCCACCAGCGGCGTCGCCACCAGCACGAAGCTCACCAGGCACAACCCCAGGAACGAGCGCGGATACACCATGTCCTTATACTTTCAACCCCGCCTTTCGGCAGCGAGGATCAATGTCACACCCCCCCGGCCCATCCGCGGTGGTTCTGGTCGCCGCGGTGGCCGCCAATGGAATCATAGGCGCGAATGGCCGGCTACCCTGGCACATTCCGGAAGAGTTGAAGCACTTCAAGAAGCTTACGCTCGGCCACCCGGTGATCATGGGGCGGCGCACCTGGGAATCGCTCAAGGGCCCGCTGCCCCAGCGGGAGAACATCGTCGTGACCCGGACCCCGGGCTACCAGGCCCCGGGCGCGGCGGTGGCGGCGTCGCTGGAAGCGGCGCTAGCACTGTGCATGGGCGAGGCGGTGGCTTTCGTGATCGGCGGCACCCAGCTCTTCAAGGAGTCCCTGCCGATCGCCGCCGGCATGGTGCTCACCGAGATCCAGCGCAACTACGAGGGCGACACCTGGTTTCCGGCCTGGGAGCGCGCGCAGTGGAAGGAAACCAGGCGCGAAGCGCATACCGCGCAGGACGGTACGCGCTTCGACTTCGTGTTCTACGACAAGAACTAGCCCTTAGATTCGAACACCCGCACCTCGGGCAGCGGGAAGCCGTTGAACTGGCTCGCGTAAGCCGTGGTATAGGCGCCGGCGTTGCGGATGTAGACGAAGTCGCCTTCCTGCAGGTCCGAAGGCAACGGCTCGTCGCGCATGACGACGTCCACCGAGTCGCAGGTCGGCCCGCCCACGGTCCAGGCGGTATCGGGCCCGGAGCGGTCGGTGCGGATGCGGTAGCGCAGCCCCTCGCTCGACTCGATCACGCCGCCGAACAGGCCCGCGTCCCAGTGCATCCAGCGCTTGCCGGCGCGCGTCGCCGTGCCGAGCACGCGGCACACGAAGTAGCCGGCATCGGACACGAGGTAGCGCCCCGGCTCGGCGATGACCTGCACGTCATCGGGAAAGGCCTTCAGGCCCTCGTTGACCACCGCGCCGATCACCTCGATCGACGGGATCGGCCGCACGTGGCGCACCGGGTAGCCGCCGCCGATGTTCAGCAGCCGCGGCCGCAGGCCGGCCTTGGTCATCAGGTCGAACAGGGTGCGCGCTTTTTCGAGCGCGACGCGCCAGTTCTCCGGGTTGCGGCACTGCGAGCCGACGTGGAAGGTCACGCCGGCGAGGTCGACGCCGAGCTTCGCCGCCACGGCGACGATCTCGCGCGCGTCGGCGGCGCCGGCGCCGAACTTGCCCGAGAGCGGCCAGTCGCTGCCGATGTTGGGGGTCGCGATGCGCAGGTACTGCTTCGCATCCGGCTTCACTTCATGGATGCGCCGCAGCTCATCGACGCTGTCGGTGACGTACCACTCCACGCCCTTGGCCGCGGCGTAGCCGATCGACTCGCGCGACTTCATCGGGTTGGAGAAGAACACCTCCGCCGGGGGCACGCCCAGGCCGATTAGCAGGTCCAGCTCGGCGGTCGAAGCGATCTCGAAGCCCGCGCCCTCCTGCACCAGGACCTTCAGCACGCGCCGGTCGGGATTCGCCTTGACCGCGTAGTGCGGCCGCACGCGCGGCATGGCCGCGCGGAAGCGCCGGATCTTGCCGCGAACGATCGCGGTATCGAGGATCAGGAAGGGCCGGGTGTACTTCTGGCGGGCCGCCTGGCGCACGGTCTCGAAGTCGAAACTGACTTCGGGGTGCGTATCAAAGAGGGCGCTGAAGTGTGACGCTGCTGCGGCGACTGCTTGAGTTCGGCTTGTCTGGTGCGTGCGATGTTGCTACTGCGTTCCCCCATCAAAATTCTCCTCGCGAGTCAAAACCTAAGTTTCGGGAATGTCCCGGACGCAAACTTCGTCCGCGGGACGCGAGTTCCTGTTGCTTGTCATCATGACCTCCTGCTCGTCGTTGAATCCAAAAGCAAAAAAACTTGAGCGAAGTATAGGGACATGACCCCGCGTGTCAAGACCTGCGACGAACTTTTTTAGAATTTTTTTCGGCGCCGCGACGCGCGCCGCATGCTGCGGAAAAGTACTAGATGTAGTTTACGAACAGAAACTACTACTAGATGCGGGGCAGCGTGACGCCCTTCTGTCCCTGGTACTTTCCGCCGCGGTCGCGGTACGAGGTCTCGCACACCTCGTCCGACTCGAGGAAGATCATCTGCGCCACGCCTTCGTTGGCGTAGACGCGCGCCGGCAGCGGCGTGGTATTGGAGAACTCGAGCGTCACGTGCCCTTCCCACTCCGGCTCGAGCGGCGTGACGTTGACGATGATCCCGCAGCGCGCGTAGGTGGACTTGCCCAGGCAGATGGTCAGCACGTTGCGCGGGATGCGGAAGTACTCCACGGTGCGCGCCAGGGCGAAGGAATTGGGCGGGATGATGCAGACCGCGCCCCGGTAGTCGACGAAGTTCTTCTCATCGAAGGCCTTGGGGTCGACGATGGTCGAGTTGATGTTGGTGAAGATCTTGAATTCGGTCGAGCAGCGCACGTCGTAGCCGTAGCTCGAGGTGCCGTAGGACACGATCCTTTTGCCTTCAAAATCCTTGACCTGGCCGGGCTCGAAGGGCTCGATCATGCGTTGCTCGGCCGCCATGCGGCGGATCCACTTGTCGGCTTTGATGGTCACGGGTCTATGATAGCCGCTCAAGATGCGAACAAGAGACGTGGCGGTGGCCCTTTGCCTGTTGGCGGCGCCCGCCTTTGCCGCCGACGAAATACAGTTCAGCGAAAGCGAAATTCGGGCGATCCTCGCGCACGGCCCCTGGCCGGCGCCGATCACCAGCGATCCGACCAACCGCGCCTCCGGCCGCCGCGCCGCGGTGGAACTTGGCGAGCGCCTGTTCTTCGACACTCGCCTGTCGGCGAACGGCAGCTTCTCCTGCGGCACCTGCCACATCCCCGAGCGCAACTGGACCGACAATCGCGTGCGCGGCGTCGCCGCCGCGGAAGTCGATCGCAACACGCCCACGTTGATGAACGCGCGCCTCGGCCGCTGGTACGGATGGGACGGCGGCGCCGACAGCCTGTGGTCGCAGAGCATCCGCCCGATCCTCGACCGCCGCGAGCTCGGCGCCACGCCCAAGCACGTCGCCGAGCTCATGCGCACGGACGACGAGCTCTCCTGCCGCTATCGCCGCACCTTCGGCGCTCCGCCCTCCGCCACCGACGATGAAGAGGTGCTGGTGAACGTCGGCAAGATCCTGGCCGCGTTCCAGGAAACGTTCGAGACGCCGCCGACACCGTTCGACAAGTTCCGTAACGCGCTCGCGCGCGGAGAAGCCAGCACTTATCCCGATGCGGCACGGCGCGGGCTGCGCACCTTCGTCACCAATTGCAGCAGCTGCCATAGCGGGCCGAATTTCACCAACGGCGAGTTCCGCAACAACGGCTTTTCGACCGACGCCGGCAGGGTGGAAGGGTTCAAGGCAGTCCGTGCCAGCCGCTTCAATCTCGCGAGCGGCTACAACGATGACCCGCAGAAGCGCACCAACCCGTTCCAGGAACCCGAGGCGGGCGCGTTCAAAGTGCCGACGCTGCGCCATCTCATGCTGACCGCGCCTTACGGGCACGATGGCAAGCGCGATACGCTGGCCGAGGTGGTACGGCACTACTCCGAGCGCGGCTCGAAGGCCTTGCCGCCGCTCAAGCTCAGCGTCGGCGGAGCAGACCGACCTCGTCGTATTCCTGGAGTCGGTCAGCACGCTGAGCAATCCATGGCGTCCGGAAGACCATGGCCGCTGTCACTGATCTCGTTTCCGCCCGCCCGCTCACGCGCCACCTTGGTGCGGAAATTTCAGGCGTCGACTTCTCCGCCGAGATGGATGACGGCGTTTTTCGCTCCATCTACCAGGCCTTTCTGCGCTACCAGGTGCTGCTGTTCCCGCCGCAGGATGTGCCGCCGGCGCGCCAGGTCGCCTTTGCCCGGCGCTTCGGCGAAGTGCAGATCCACGTGATGAACCAGTATCACGCCGACGGCTACCCGGAGCTCTACCGGCTCTCGAACCTCGACGAAAACGGCAAGCCGCATGGCCGCCACCCGGACAAGGGCACGCTCGCGTGGCATACGGACGGGTCGTGGCAGCGCGTCACCGGGCAAGCCACCATCATCTACGGCGAAGTCATGCCGGCGAGCGGCGGCGAGACCCACTTCTGCGACATGTACGGCGCCTACGAGCGGCTCGACGCCTCATGGAAGGCGCGCATCGCCGGCCTTCGTGCCGTGCATAACCTCGACTTCTCGCGCACACGGCGCCACGGCGAGGATCCGCTCACCGAGGCGCAACGCCGCGCCAAGCCGCCGGTCGATCACCCGGTGGTGCGCACGCATCCCGAGACCGGGCGCAAATGCCTCTATCTCGGCGATCACGCGGAATACATCCTCGGCATGCCGTACGACGAGGGGCGCGCGCTGATCGAGGAGTTGAACGCGCTCGCCGTGCATGCGGATCTCACTTACGAGCATCGCTGGAAGACCCGCGAGCTGCTGGTTTGGGACAACCGCTGTGTGATGCACCGCGCGACGCCCTATGACGCCGCGACGCAGGGCCGCGTAATCCGGCGCTGCACGGTGCTCGGGGAAGTACCGGCCTGAATTCGGGGTCAGGTTCGTAATTAAAGGCGCCGCGTACGCGCGCACTTAGTTACGAACCTGACCCCGAATTCAGGTGTTCTGGACCACGATGTTCGGGAACTTGGACGTCATGTCGCGCTGCAGCTCGGCGATCTTCACCGCGCAGCGGCGCGCGATCTTGCGGTAGATCTCGGCGATCGGGCCGTCCGGCTCCGACACCACCGTAGGCTTGCCCGAATCGGCCTGGCTGCGGATCGACTCGTCGAGCGGCAGCTGGCCGAGGAGCTCGGTGCTGTAGTCCTTCGCCATGCGCTGCGCGCCGCCGGAGCCGAAGATGTGGCTTTCGTGGCCGCACTTGGGGCAGGTGTGGAACGACATGTTCTCCACCACGCCGAGGATCGGGATGCCGACCTTCTCGAACATCTTGAGACCCTTGCGCGCATCGATGAGCGCGATGTCCTGCGGCGTGGTGACGATGACCGCGCCGGTGACCGGAACTTTCTGCGCCAGCGTGAGCTGGATGTCGCCGGTGCCCGGCGGCAGGTCGACCACCAGGTAGTCGAGGTCGCGCCAGTTGGTGTCCTTCAGGAGCTGCTCGAGCGCCTGGGTCACCATCGGGCCGCGCCACACCATCGGCGTATCGATATCGATCAGGAAGCCGATCGAGCTCGCCTGCAGGCCGTGGCCTTCCATCGGCTCGATGCGCTTGCCGTCCTTCGATTCCGGGCGCCCGGCGATGCCGAGCATCATCGGCTGCGAAGGCCCGTAGATGTCGGCGTCGAGCACGCCGACCGACGCGCCTTCGGCGGCGAGCGCCAGGGCGAGGTTCACGGCGGTGGTGGACTTGCCGACGCCGCCTTTGCCCGACGCGACGGCGATGATGTTCTTGATTCCCGGCACCAGCTTCACGCCGCGCTGCACGGCATGCGACACGACCTTCGACGTCACCTTGACCGAAACATTGCCGGCGCCCGCGCCCTTCAGCGCTTCGACCACCTGCCGGCGGATCGGCTCGTGCTGGCTCTTCCCCGGATAGCCGAGCTCGACCTCGAGCGCGACGTCGTTGCCGGATAGCTTGATGTTGCGCGCGACCTTCGTCAGGTCCTTGCCGGTGTTGGCATCGACCACTTTGCTGAGCGCGCTTTGCACGCTCGCTTCATTCACGGACATGCTTGAAGTCTAAGCTAAAATCGCCGTCCCTCATGAGTTCCCGCAAGCTATTCGTCACCACTGCACTGCCGTACGCGAACGGCCCGTTCCACATCGGCCACATCATGGAATACATCCAGGCCGATATCTGGGTGCGCTTCCAGCGCCTGCAAGGGCACGAAGTGCATTTCATGGGCGCCGACGACGCGCACGGCGCGCCGATCATGCTCGCGGCCGAGAAAGCCGGGAAGTCGCCGGAGGAATTCATCGACGCGATCCAGAAAGCGCGCAGGCCGTATCTGGACGGGTTCCACATCAGCCATGACAACTGGCACTCGACGCACTCGCCCGAAAACACCGCGCTCTCGCAGGATATCTTCCGCCGGCTGAAAGCCGCGGGACTGGTCTATAGCAAGCCGGTCGAGCAGTTTTTCGACCCGGTGAAGGGCATGTTTCTCGCCGACCGCTATCTCAAGGGCGAATGCCCGAATTGCGGCGCCAAGGACCAGTACGGCGATGCTTGCGAGAACTGCAGCACGGTCTACTCGGCGACCGAGCTGAAGAACCCGTACTCGACGCTGTCGGGCGCGAAGCCGCTGCTCAAGTCCTCGCAGCACTTCTTCTTCAAGCTCTCCGATCCGAAGTGCCGCAGGTTCATCCAGCATTGGCTGGAGACGTCCGGCCGGCTGCAATCCCAGGTGGTCAACAAGGCCAAGGAATGGCTGGAAGGGACCGGCGACAAAGCCCTCTCCGACTGGGACATCTCGCGCGATCCGCCGTATTTCGGCATCCGCGTCCCCGACATCGCGGAAGAAAAGTACCTGTACGTCTGGCTCGACGCGCCGATCGGCTATCTGGCGTCGCTGAAGAACTATTGCGCCAGGAAGGGGTTGGATTTTGAAAAAACCCTCGCCGAAAGCGAGCAGATCCACTTCATCGGCAAGGACATCATCTACTTCCACACCCTGTTCTGGCCGGCGATGCTGAAATTCGCCGGCGCGCCCTACAAGGTGCCCGACCACGTCTACGTCCACGGCTTCATCACGGTGTCGGGCGACAAGATGTCCAAGTCGCGCGGCACCGGCATCGACCCGCTGCGCTACCTGCGCCTGGGCATGAACCCCGAGTGGCTGCGCTACTACATCGCCGCCAAGCTGAACGCCAACGTCGAGGACATCGACTTCAACCCCGAGGACTTCGCCGCCCGGGTGAACAGCGACCTGGTCGGCAAGTACGTCAACATCGCCAGCCGCTGCGCCGTGTTCATCAACCGGAAGTTCGGCGGAAAGCTGCTCGCCGCCGGCGACCGGTTCAATTTCGCTTCGAAGGCGAGCGCAATCGCGGCGCTGTACGAGGCGCGCGAGTTCGGCAAGGCGCTGCGCGAAATCATGGCGCTGGCCGACCTCGCGAACCAGTTCGTGGACGAGCGCAAGCCCTGGGATCTGGCCAAGCAGGCCGGAAAGGAGCGCGAGCTGCACGAAGTATGCTCGAGCGCGCTCGAGCTGTTCCGCGTGCTCACGGTGTACCTCAAGCCGGTGCTGCCGAAGCTGGCCGAGAACGCGGAGCGCTTCCTCAACCTTCCCGCGCTTGCCTGGGGCGATGTCGCTCGGCAGCTACAGGAAGATCACCGTATCAACGAATACAAGCACCTGCTCAGCCGCGTGGAGGAAAAGCAGCTCGACGCGCTGTTCGCCCTGCCCGAGGAAAAAAACACCGTGGACGAAAAACAGACCGTGGACGCAACGACGATCTCGATCGACGACTTCAACAAGCTTGACCTGCGGGTGGCGCGCATCGCGCGCGCGGAGGCGGTCGAGGGCGCCGACAAGCTGCTCAAGCTCACCCTCGAGCTCGGTGGACAAAGCCGCACCGTGTTCGCGGGCATCAAGTCGGCCTATGCGCCCGAAAAGCTGGAGGGCCGCTTCGCCGTTCTGGTAGCGAACCTCGCCCCGCGCAAGATGAAGTTCGGCGTTTCGGAGGGCATGGTGCTGGCGGCCTCGGGGACCAATTCGGGGACCGAATCCGGCGACGGACCGGGGATTTTTCTCATTTCGCCCGACAGCGGAGCCCAGCCCGGCATGCGCGTAAAATGAACGGCATCGCGGCGTCAAAGCCGCATAGGGGGATTTCCGCTTGGAGAGCGCAGGCCGCACGCTAGTCTGCAGCGTTCTGTTCCTCGACATCGCCGACTATTCGCAGCGGCCGGTCGCGGAGCAGCTCCAGCTCAAGCAGGCGTTCAATCAGGCGCTGGCCGCGGCGCTCGAGCAGGTGGCGGCGCGCGACCGCATCATCCTCGACACCGGCGACGGCGCGGCCATCACCTTCATGGGCGATCCCGAGGACGCGCTATTCGCCGCCATGGCGATGCGCGACTTGGCGGCCAGCGTGCCGGTGCGCCTGGGCGTCAACCTCGGCCCGGTGCGCCTGGTGAAGGACCTGAACAGCCAGATGAACATCATCGGCGACGGCATAAACGTCGCGCAGCGGGTGATGAGCTTCTCGCGCCCGGGACAGCTGCTGGTCTCGCGCTCGTTCTACGAAGTGGTGTCCTGCCTGTCGCGCGACTACGCTAGCCTGTTCCGGCACGAAGGCTCGCGCACCGACAAGCACGTGCGTGCGCACGAAGTCTACGCGGTTGTCGGTGCGACCCCCGCGCCCAAGCGCCTCGATCAGGTCGAGGCGAGCGCGGAAACCAACGCGCCCGGCGCGGTCGGCTGGCTCAAGGGCACGGGGCCATTCGGCCTGCGGCACTCCGCGCTGCTCGCCGCCCCGCTCCTCTTCCTCCTCATCATCGCCGGCGGGGTTGGCGCACGCGCCGTAATGCCGGAGCCGGTCGTCGCGAAGCCCGCACCGGCCAAACCCGTAGTGAAGCCCCTGGCGGCTCCGGTGGAGCCGTCGGTGGCCGCACCCGCTGGCGGCGGCGCCGCGGCGCCGGAAGAGCAGCGTCAGAAAAAGCTCGTCGCGCGGCTCGAAAAGAACCCCGAGAGCCCGGCGGTGGAAAAGCCGGCCGCCGCGGGGCCGAAGGGCCCAGGCCGCCTGGAGATTGCGGTTGCGCCGTGGGGCGACGTTCTCGTCGACGGCAAGAATCGCGGCCGCACGCCGCCGCTGCTGGTGATCGACGTACCGGCCGGGGCGCACACCATCGAAATCCGCAACGCGACCTCTCCGGCGCACACCGCGCGCGTCGAGGTGAAGCCTGGCGAGACGATCAGGATCCAGCACCGATTCCGCTGATGCGCCGCCTGACCATCGCCGCCGCCCTGCTCCTCATGCTCGCCGGTTGCGCGGCGGTGGACGGCCTGGTCCAGAACACCCGGGGGCACATCACGTTGGTCGAAGGGCTGCGGCAGTACGACGCCGGCAACCACGAGGCCGCAGCGAAATCGCTCACCGCGGCGCTCACGCTGGGCATGTGGGAGAGCGACCAGGCCATCGCCTACAAGCACCTCGCGTTCATGCATTGCGCCGCGGGGCGCGAACGCGAATGCCGCGACGATTTCCGCAAGGCGCTGGTCGCCGTGCCGACGCTGCGTCTCGAGCCGGAAGAGGTCGGGCACCCGGTGTGGGGCCCGATCTTCCTCTCCCTTTCCAGCGGCTCTGCGTTCACCATCGGCTTGAAGCAATACGAGGCCGGCGAATACACCGAGTCGGCGAAAAACCTGCAGGGCGCCCTCGCCCTCGGGCTGCCGGACAAGCAGCGCGCGGACGCGCACAAGCATCTCGCCTTCATTCACTGCGCGTCGAACCGCGAGCGGCAGTGCCGCGACGAATTCCGCAAGGCGCTGGCCGTCGATCCGGCGCTCGAGCTCGAGCCGGCCGAGGCCGGGCACCCGGTGTGGGGACCGATCTTCCAGTCGCTCAAACCGGCTCGCTAGGCTCGGTCCGCAGGTAAGGTATAACTCCGTCGATGGAGCAACCCCAACTCGGCCGCTACGTGATCGAGAGCGAGATCGGGCGCGGCGCGATGGGCGTGGTGTTCAAGGCCACCGACTCCGTCCTGCAGCGCGTGGTCGCGGTCAAGACCGTCAACATGGCGCTCGAGCGCGAGCACGCGGACAAGTACGAGGCGCGGTTCTACCAGGAGGCGCGCGCCGCAGGCGGCCTGAACCACCCGAACATCGTCACGGTGTACGACGCCGGCAAGGCCGGCGACGTGGTGTACATGGCGATGGAGTACATCCAGGGCGTCGAGCTGCGCACCCTGTTGACCGAGGGCCAGCCGATGGGGGTGAGCCAGGCGCTGTCGATCGCCGCGCAGGTCGCCGAGGGGCTGGCCTACGCGCACCAGGCCGGGGTGGTGCACCGGGATATCAAGCCGGCGAACATCATGGTGGTTGCCGACGGCCCGGTGAAGATCACCGACTTCGGCATCGCGCGCATGCGCGCCTCCGCCGACCTCACCCAGACCGGCGTGATGCTCGGCTCGCCGAAATACATGTCGCCCGAACAGGTCATCGGCAAGCGCGCCGACCACCGCTCCGACATCTTTTCGCTCGGGGTGATCCTCTACGAAATGGTTAGCGGCACGGCGCCGTTCAGCGGCGAGAACGTCACCGCGCTCATGTACCAGATCGTCAACTTCGCGCCGCCGGCGCCCAGCGCGGTGAACCGCGCGGTGCCGGAGATGCTCGACTTCATCGTCGCCAAGATGCTCGCCAAGCTGCTCGAGGAACGCTACCAGGACGCGCGCGAGCTGGCGCGCGACCTGCGCGAATGCGAGCGCAGCCTCGCCGCGCCGCCGGGCGCGACGGCGCCCGGCCATCCCGCCGGCCTGGCCACCGGCACCCATCCGCAGATCGTCGACACGCAATCGAAGACCGTGGTGCTGGTGCAGCCGGTCAACCGCACGCGCGAGCTGGACGCCGCTACGGAACCGAGCAGCGGGCCGCCGGCCCGCGGTGTTTCCAACTCCTTCGACTCGATCGAAGCGACGCAGCGCCTGGCGGTCCTCACCGGCACCGCGACCGCGCCGCAGACCGCGACACAGGCGTTGGGCGCGATCCCGCGCCCGCCGCGCGCCGGCTGGCGGCGGCGCGACTGGCTGCTGGTGGGAGGAGCGGCGCTCGCCGGCGTGCTGGTCGCCGGCGCCGTGCTGAAGCGAAGCAAAGAGCCCTGACCTAGGGCTTCAGGTAAGCGTAGCCCTCGCGCTGCTGGAGGCGGGTGACTTCGGCGACCCCCGAAGGCACGTAGGTCGTGTCGGCGATGAACTGTTCCTTGGCGAGCTTGCGGCTACGCAGCGTGATCTCGCACACCTCGAAGCGCACCCCGCGCATCTTCAGCTGCTCGACCAGATCCTCGTAGCGGTTGCCGTTGGCGTCCTTGGCGTCCTTCATCAGGAAGTCGACGCCGCGCGCATGAGATACGACCACGATGCGGGCGTTGGGATTGACCTCGAGGTGGTTGCCGATGTTGCGCAGGCCGTTCGACGCCTGCGGCAGACCTTCGCTCAGGTGGTAAACGACCTTATCGTGCTGCGGGACGCTGCCGGCGCAACCGCCGAGCAGCGCGAGCAATGCAAGGAAGCGTCGCATCCGTCAGCTCCTTCCGCCGCAGCTGGGCGGCATGGCGTCGACCGGATAGCCCTTGCAACTCCAGGTCGTCTTGCCCGACTGCAGGGTGGGAATGAGCGTGATTTCGAGCGCGTTCTTCTCGTTCCAGCCGCGGATCGCGCCGTTTTCCGACACGATCCACTTCAGCTCGCCATGCTTCGGGTCGCTCTTCGAGGCGAGCTTGATGCCGGCGCCTGCGCCTTCGAGCTTGCCGTTCTTCTCCGCGGCGGCGCCGACCTGCTGCTTGGCGGCTTCGGCTCCCGCCACCAGTGCCTGGCCGGCTTCCTTGGCCTCCGACCCCGCCATCCGCGGCAGGACCACGGCCACCGCCAGGAAACCGATCAAGGCAAGGCCGGCGATGACCAGCAACGCTCCGCGCATTTGTTCCCCCGAATTTTTGTTATCCCTACGTCCTCCAGGACCAGCTTACCATTTCACATGGTCACCCGGCATCTTCAGATCAGCGGGCGCGTGCAGGGCGTCGGCTTTCGCTACTCGATGCAACGGGAGGCGGCGCGCCTTGGCTTGACCGGGTGGGTGCGTAATCGCCGCGACGGCAGCGTGGAAGCGTTGGTGCAAGGGGATGAAGCGGCGGTGGCGACGCTCACCGAGTGGGCGCGGCGCGGACCCGCCGGTGCGCACGTGGTGGAGCTGCGCGTGGCCAGCGCCAAGGCCGACGCCTTGCTCGCCGGCTTCGAGCAGCGGCCGACGACCTAGGAGGCGCGCCGGCGCTTGAGCGCCTTCACCGGCGAGAATTCCCACGGGCGACACGCGAGCAGCAGCGCCACACCCACGCGCTTCGCGCCCGGCAGCGCGGAATCGGCTTCCGCGGCCTCGTTGAATTCCGTCAGCACCCGCTCGAGCTTGCTTCTCAGCAGCGCGGCGGACTCCGCGGAAATCTCGCGCGGCTCGAAGCGGATGAGCTCGAGCGGCTCGTCAAAACGCGCGTGCAGAAACTCCGCCATCGCGCGGCGCGCATAGGCTTTCTTCGCCGGGCCGCCGGCGCGCCAGACGAAGTCGCGCGGCACCAGCAGACGCACGCGGTCGCGCGGTCCCCATTCGACCAGCTTGAGCTTCTCCAGGCGCGCAAACGCAACCGTGAGCTCGGTGCGCGTAATGGTGAATGTCGCAACGATCTCGTCAAAGCTCCAGCCGTTCAGCACCAGCCAGAACGCAGCGAGCAGGCGCTCGTCCTTCGCCAGGCCGACCTCCTGCTCATGCGTGAGTTCGCCGGCGCCGGCCGCAGCGCCGCGGCTCAGGCGCGCCACCTCGTAAAGGTCGAGGTCGACCGCGGCGAGCACTTCCTCGATGCGCGCCAGCGTGAACGTGCCGCGCGAGAACATGCGCTTCACGCTCGCCTCGGAGAGGCGCAGTCGTCGCGCCAGCTCCGCGTAGGTCAGTCCCCGCGCGCGCACGCTTTTCTTGAGCGCTTCCACGAAGCGGCTGGCGGTCCGCATGCGACTTACGGTATCAGATTCGGCCACCTTCAACGCGGCTGTTGCGGCGCGGCGCGGCGCGGCGGAAAAATCGTCGCCAGGAGGAGGCCATGACCACACCGAGTTCTATCCCGTTGTCCGCCGTCGAGCTCAGCGCCGCGATGCGCGCGTCGCTTCCTTACGATGCGAAGCGCCTCGACCGCGTGCTGCGCCTGGACGAGGACCATGGTGTGGTCGAGGTGCAGGCAGCCACGCCCTGGACAGCGCTCGCCGCCGCCCTGCGCCCCGGCGATGCGCGCATCGCAGCGGCATCGCACCGCACCACGCTTCCGACGGTGGGGGAAAGCCTCGCGCAGAACGGCGCCGGGCCGGACGGTCGTCCGGCGGTAGCCCACGTCGAGTCGATCGCCCTGGTGACGCCCGGCGGCGAGCTGCGCCGCGCAAGCCGCACCGCGCACCCCGATCTCTTCGCGCTCGCCGCGGGCGGGCAGGATCTGTTCGGCGCGCTCTACAGCGTGACGCTGAACATCGGCTCGCTGCAGCGCGCGGTGAACGAAGCCGCCGCCGCCGAGGTCATCGCCAAGCCCGAAGCCGGAATGCCGTCGCGGCCCTTGCGCCTGCTGCTGCCGCCGGACAAGGTCGACGACTTCGTCGTCGAGGCGCGCCACCGCTGCGCCGAATGGCGCCTGGCGCTCGCCGGCATCAAAGTGCGGCGCACGGTGGAGGAGCACGACAGCTTCCTGCGCTGGGCGCGGCGCGAATATGCCGCGATCACGCTGCGCCTCGCCGAGCCGCCGGTGCTCGGTGTCGCGGTGCGCACGCGGCAGCTGCGCCAGGGCCTGATCGACGCGGCGATGGAGCACGGCGGCAGCTTCCCGCTATCGTGCACGCACGAGGCGACGCGCGCGCAAGTCGAGGCCTGCTATCCCCAACTGCGCGCGTTCCTCGCGGAGAAGCGGCGGGTGGACCCAGCCGAAAAGCTGACGAACACCTGGTATCGCCACTACCGGAACTTGCTGAATGAAAACCCTTGCCCGGTGCGCTGGGCCAGCTAGGCGCCGATGAGAATCTCGACGTTGTCCGGCGTAAGCCAGGCGCCGAGATCGGCGATCAGCTTGTTGTCGGGTCGCACGCGCCAGCTCTCGCCGAGCACCACCTCGCACGCGCCTTTGCCGTTGCCGTAAGACACGACGACCTGGCAGGCGCCGTTGCCGGTGGTGCGGTAAGGCGCGAGCACCTGCTGCAGGCGCCTGGCATCGGCACCGCCGTTCATCGAGATCTTGAGCCGCGCGCCGTAGCGCCCGCGTAGGGCTTCGAGGTCGAGCAGATCTTCGGCGAGCACCCGCAGGCCGCCGGAGAACTGATCGTCCTGCACCTTGCCCGAGACGATGAGCAGCGCGTCCTCCTTCAGCTTGTCGCGGTGGCGCTCGTACAGCTCGTTGAAGACCGAGATCTCGACCTGCGCCGTCGCGTCGTCGAGCATCACCACCATCATGCGGCCGCGCCGCGTCATTTGCGTGCGCGCCGAAACCACCACGCCCGCCATCCAGACCTTGTCGTTCGGGCTCAGCTTGGCGAGCGGCGTGCGCGGGAACTTCGACAGCTCGCGCGCGTAGATCGAGAACAGGTGTCCCGAGAGATAGAAGCCGAGCGCGGCCTTCTCCTCGAGCAGCTTCTGCCGCGCGTCCCAGGGCGGTGCATCGATGTAGGCATGCGCGCCGCCGCGCGGCGCCTCCGCCTCGCCGAACAGGCTGTTCTGCGACGCCTGCGCTTCGGCCTGCTCGGCTGCTTCCAGCGCCCGCCCCGCGGAGGCGAGCAGGCGCGCGCGATTCGCCTTCCACCGAGTCGAAGGCGCCGGCGCGCACCAGCGCTTCGACCACGCGCCGGTTCACCAGCCGCTTGTCGACGCGCGCACAGAAGTCGAACAAATCGGTGAAAGGAGCCTGCTTGCGCGCAGCGAGGATGCTCTCGATGGCGCCCTGCCCGGTGCCGCGCACCGCGCCGAGGCCGTAGCGAACCGTGCCGCGATCGACGGGCACGAAGCGGTATTCCGAGGCGTTGACGTCCGGCGGCAGCACCTTGAGGCCGTTCGCCACCGCGTCCTCGTGGAACTGGCGCACCTTGTCGGTATCGTCCATCACCGCGGAAAGGTTGGCCGCGGCGAAGGCGGCGGCATGGTGCGCCTTCATGTACGCCGTCTGGTAGGCGAGCAGCGCATAGGCGGCCGCATGCGATTTGTTGAAGCCGTAGCCGGCGAATTTCTCCATCAGGTCGAAGAGCTGCGTCGCCTTGGCCTGCGACAGGCCGTTTTTCTCCGCACCGGCGACGAAGATGTCGCGCTGCTGCGCCATCTCCTCGGGCTTTTTCTTGCCCATCGCGCGCCGCAGCAGGTCGGCGCCGCCGAGCGTGTAGCCGCCGATCACCTGCGCGATCTGCATCACCTGCTCCTGGTAGACCATGATGCCGTAGGTCGGCCCGAGGATCGGCACCAGGCGCGGGTCGAGGTACTCAACGCGCTTGCCGTGCTTGCGCTCGATGTATTCCGGAATCAGGTCCATCGGGCCCGGGCGGTAGAGCGCGACCAGCGCGATCACGTCCTCGAAGCGGTCCGGCCGCGCGCGCTTGATGAGGTCGCGCATGCCGCGCGATTCCAGCTGGAACACCGCGGTGGTATTGCCCGAGGACAGGAGCTTGTAGGCGCTCGCATCATCCAAGGGGATTTTTTCGAGGGCAAAAGCACTGTCGCCCATGCGGCGCACGTAGCGCTCGGCCCAGTCGAGGATGGTGAGGGTGGTGAGGCCGAGGAAGTCGAACTTCACCAGGCCGATCGCCTCGACGTCGTCCTTGTCCAGCTGCGAGATGACGTTGACCGCGCCTTCGGCGGAATACAGCGGGCAGAAATCGGTGAGCCGGCCCGGCGCGATCAGCACGCCGCCGGCGTGCATGCCGACGTTGCGCACCATGCCCTCGAGCTTGGTGCCGAACTCGAGCAGCTCGCGCACCTCCTCCTCGTTCTTCTCGCGCTCGGCGAGCAGCGGCTCCATCTTGCGCGCGTCCTCGAGCGTGATGAGCTTGCCCGGCTGCACCGGGATCAGCTTCGCCACCTGGTCGCAGAAGTTGTAGCCGAGATCGAGCACGCGCCCGCAATCGCGCACCACGGCGCGCGCCGCCATCGTGCCGAAGGTCGCGATCTGCGACACGCTGTCCTCGCCGTACTTGCGCCGCACGTAGTCGATGACCCGGTCGCGCCCGTCCTGGCAGAAGTCGATGTCGAAGTCGGGCATCGACACGCGCTCCGGGTTGAGGAAGCGCTCGAACAGCAGGTCGTACTTGAGCGGGTCGAGGTCGGTGATGCCGAGCGAGTAGGCGACCAGCGAGCCCGCGCCCGAGCCGCGCCCCGGCCCCACCGGCACGCCGTTCGACTTCGCCCAGTTGATGAAGTCGGCGACGATCAGGAAGTAACCGGCGTAGCCCATCTGGATAATGGTGCGGATCTCGAACGCGAGCCGCTCGCGATAACGCGGGTTTTCATGCAGGCCGCGCTTCTCCAGGCCCGCCTGCGCCTCGGTCTGCAGGTGCTCGTCCACCGACACGCCCGCCGGCGTCGGGAAGGCAGGCAGCCGGCTCTTGCCGAGCTCGATCGACAGGTTGCAGCGCCGCGCGATCTCGATCGAGTTCTGCAGCGCGTGCGGGATGTCGGCGAACAGCTTCGCCATCTCCTCCTGCCGCTTGAAATACTGCTCGGGCGTGAAGCGCTTCGGCCGCCGCTGGTCGCCGAGCACGTGGCCGGTGGCGATGCAGACGCGCGCTTCGTGCGCCTGGAAGTCGCTCGCATCCAGGAACTGCACCGGGTGCGTGGCCACCACCGCCAGGTTCAGCCGCGAGGCGAGCGACACCGTCCGCGCCACCAGCGCTTCCGCTTGCGGATGGCCGGCGCGCTGCAGCTCGAGGTAGTAGCGGCCCGGGAAATGGCGCGCCCAGCCCTCGGCAAGCCGCTCCGCCGCCTCGGCGTGGTCGCCGAGCAGGGCCTGGCCGACATCGCCGCCCGCCGCGCCCGAGAGCGCGATCAATCCTTCGGTCGCGCCTTTTTCCTCAAGCCACGCACGCGCAATCTCGCCCCTGCCCCGATGCTGGTTGCGCAGCCAGGCGCGCGAGAGCAGGTCGCACAGGCGCTGATAGCCGGCGCGCGACGCGCAAAGAAGCAGGATGCGGAAGGGCTTGTCGCGATCGGTCTCGTTCTGTAGCCAGGCGTCGACACCGATGACGGGCTTGACCCCGGCGGCGCGAGCCGCGCGGTAGAACTTGACCATGCCGAACACGTTGGCGGCGTCAGTCAGGGCGAGCGCCGGCATGCCGTCGTCCCGGGCGCGCTCGACCGCGTCGTCGATGCGCACCGCCCCATCGCTCACCGAGTATTCGCTGTGCAGCCTCAGGTGAACGAAACGCGGCGCTCCCATGTCAAAAATTTTAACCGGAAAGGTCACCATGAGACGCCTTGCCCTTGCCCTCCTGATCGCGGTTTCCTCGACCGCGATGGCACAAACAGCCAACCGCGGCGCCGAGCTTGACAAAGCCGTGGAGGAGGCGCGCAGCGCCTATCTCGCGCTGCAGGAGGCGGAGAAGCGCCGCGACGCCGGGGTGGAATCGCAGGCCGGCGAGCGCACCGGCAGCGCGGCCGGCGGCAGCCGGCCGAACGACCAGTACGTCGGCCGCCAGGCGCTGCTCGAGCATGAAGTGGAGCTCGCACGCCGGCGCTACGAAGCCGCGCAAAAGCGCTGGAACGATCTGAAGTAGAAAGCCGAAACCCGTTAGCATGCGCGGGGAATGAATCCCGCGCTCGGCGCGCTGCTCGTCGGCGCCGCCTGCATCGCCCTCTCGCCAATCTTCGTTCGCCTCTCCGAGGCCGGCCCGACCGCGACGGCGTTCTGGCGGGTAGCGCTTGCCGTGCCAGCGCTTTGGCTGTTGTATTTTCTCAGGAAGGGAACAGCAACGAGGCGGTACTCCGGTAAATGGCCGCTACTGCTCGCCGCCGGTTTCGCGTTCGCCGGCGATCTGGGGTTCTGGCATGCCTCGGTCCAGCTCACGTCGGTGGCGAATTCCACGCTGCTCGCCAACCTGGCCTCGATCTTCGTCACGCTGGCGGCGTGGATCCTCCTGGGGCAGAAGCCGACCCGACTGTTCCTCGCGGGGCTCGGCGCCGCGCTGCTCGGCGTGCTGCTGCTGGTGAATGCCAGCCTCGCGTTCTCATCCACCGGCCTGGTCGGGGACGCGCTCGGCGTGGTGACGGCGATGTTCTATGCCGGCTACATCCTCGCGGTGAAGGCGCTGCGCGATCGCGGCGAAACCACCCTGCACCTGATGGCAGTCACGAGCACCATCACGGCGCTCTTTCTGCTGCCGGCCGCGCTCGCCTCCGGCGAAACCTTGCTGCCGGCGACGGCATTCGGCTGGTGGATCCTGATCGGCCTCGCGCTGGTCTCGCACGCCGCCGGCCAGGGCCTCATCGCGTACGCGCTCGCGCACCTGCCGGCGGCGTTCTCTTCAGTGAGCCTGCTGTCCCAGCCGGTGATGGCTGCACTTTTCGCCTGGGTGCTTCTGTCCGAGGCGCTGGTTCCGCTGCAGCTCGCCGGTGGGCTGATCGTGCTCGCCGGCATCTACCTCGCGCGCCGCGGCTCGTCCTAGAGCACGACGCAGTCCGCCTCGCCGCCCGGGCCTTTGTCGATGACGCCGATCTCGTACACGGTCTCGCCCGATTGCCGCAGGTGGTCGGCTGCCCGCGGCGCATCGGCGGGGTCAAGCACGGCCACCATGCCGATACCGCAGTTGAACACGCCGTGCATCTCGTCCTCGGCGACGTTCCCCGCGCGCTGCAGCCACTGGAAGATCTCGGGCCTTGGCCAAGCCGACTTGCGCAGTACGGCGCGCAACCCATCCTGCAGGATTCGGGGCACGTTGCCGGTCAGGCCGCCACCGGTGATGTGCGCCAGACCCTTGACCGGAACGCTTTCGAGCAGCTTGAGCACCGGCTTCACATAGATACGGGTGGGCTCGAAGACCGCGTTCATGGAAGGCGGCTTGCTTCGCGCCAGGATCTTGCGGATCAGCGAAAAGCCGTTGGAGTGCGGCCCGCTCGAGGCGAGGCCGAGAACGACATCGCCCGGCCTGATCGATCGGCCGTCGAGAATCCGCTCCTTCTCCACCACGCCGACGCAAAAGCCGGCGAGGTCGTATTCGCCTTCCGGGTACATGCCGGGCATCTCGGCGGTCTCGCCGCCGATGAGTGCGCAGCCGGCCAGCTCGCATCCGGCCGCAATGCCCTTGATCACGTTCTTGCTGACTTCCAGATCAAGCTTGCCGCACGCGAAATAGTCGAGAAAGAACAGCGGCTCCGCGCCCTGGACGAGGACATCGTTGACGCTCATCGCCACCAGGTCGATGCCGACGGTATCGTGCTTGTCGAGCTCGAAGGCGAGCTTCAGCTTGGTGCCGACGCCGTCGGTGCCGGAGACCAGTACCGGCTGCTTGTACTTCTTCGGCAGCTCGCACAGCGCGCCGAAGCCGCCGATGCCGCCCAGCACTTCCGGGCGCATGGTGCGTCGGGCGAACGGCTTGATCGCGTCGACCAGCGCGTCGCCCGCATCGATATCCACGCCGGCGTCGCGGTAGGAGAGGGCTTTCGACATGCTAGATTGGGATTCTAGCCCGATGCAGCAGCTCGTCCTCGATATCAGGCCGGCCGCCGAGCCGGATTTCGACAATTACATCCCCGGGCCGAACGCCGAGGCGCTCGCGCGCGTGCGCGGACTTGCCGCGGGCGCGTTGCGCGAGGCGATCGTCTATCTCTGGGGCGAGCCCGGCAGCGGACGCACGCATCTCCTGCGCGCCGCCGCGCGCGTGAATCCGCAGCTGATCATCGTCGACGACGTCGAAGCCCTCGACCCGGCGGCGCAGCAGCAGCTTTTTGCCGCCATCAATGCGGCGCGCGACGGCGCGGCGCCGGTGCTCGCCGCCGGCAAGGTGTCTCCGGCCGGCCTTGCGCTGCGCGAGGACTTGCGCACGCGCCTCGCCTGGGGCCTGGTTTACCAGCTGCGGCCGCTCGGCGACGCCGATAAGGCCGAACACCTGCGCGCCGGGGCGGCGCGCCGCGGCCTGCGGCTTTCGGACGAGGTCGTCGGGTATCTCCTGACGCGCCTGCCGCGCGACTTGCCGAGTCTGAATGGCGTGCTCGACGCCCTCGATCGGTATTCCCTGGCCGCCAAGCGGCCCGTCACGGTGCCGCTGGTCCGGGAAGCATTGGAAAAAAAACGTTAAACCGTGGCTCGGCCGCCACAAGGTGAATCCTCACCGGCGGCGTCGTGCATCACTGCCTCGACAAGGTTGACGGGCGCCGAGTAGATTGGGCTCATCCCATGAAAGCCCGTTCGGCCCTGTTGATGATTTTGCTGCTCGCCGGGCCGGTGCTCGCCCAGTCCGGATTGCGGCTGCCGGCGCAAGGCGAACCCGGCCTCGACCCGGCCTTCGCCCGCGGCTGGCTCGGCCCGGATTACGACCGTTTCGGCACCGCGCTGCACAACTGGCGCGAAGCCGTGGGCTTTGCGCCCGGCCAGCGCATGCAGTGGAGCTACACGCTGAACGACCGCAGCAGCCTCGGCATGGGAATGGCGAACAGCCGGGAGCTCGAGGACCAGCGCCAGCTCTCCCTCTATGGGCGCTACTCGCTCACGCAGGACTGGGCGCTCAGCGCCGAGACGCTGTCGCGCGATCCGTCGGGCCTGTTCCTCCTGCGCGACTTCCGCATCGGCGTGCAGCGCCGCTTCTAAGCGGTCCTTTCTTTCGAAGGTACACTCCGGCGCGCATGCGCCTGGCCCTGTTCGACCTCGACAATACCCTGCTCGCCGGCGACAGCGATTATGAGTGGGGCCAGTTCCTGGTCGACCGCGGCGTGCTCGTGCGCGAAGCGTACGAAGCGCAGAACCGCGCGTTCTACGAGCAGTACAAGGCCGGTACGCTGGACATCCACGAGTTTCTCGCCTTCGCGCTGCGCCCGCTCGCCGAACATGCGCCCGAGGAGCTCCACGGCTGGCACCGCGAGTTCATGAGCGAGCGCATCGCGCCGATGATGTTGCCGGCAGCGCGCGCGCTGGTCCGCCGCCATCTGGACGAAGGGGACTTGTGCGCCGTCATCACCTCGACCAATAGCTTCGTCACGCGCCCGATCGCGCTCGCCTTCGGCATCGAGCACCTCATCGCCACCGAGCCGGAGAAGCGGGATGGGCGCTTTACGGGGCGGGTTGCCGGGGTGCCGTCGTTCCGCGAGGGCAAGGTGCGCCGCCTGGACGACTGGCTCGCCGGCCTGGGCCGCCGTTTCGCCGACTTCCGCGAGAGCGCCTGCTATAGCGATTCCCACAACGACCTTCCGCTCCTCGAGCGCGTGTCGCGGCCGGTGGCCGTGGACCCCGACGAGACCCTCGCCCGCGAAGCAGCGCGCCGCGGCTGGGAGCGCATCTCCCTCCGGTAGAATCCGCCCCCTTAATGATCAAGAGGTTCATCCGGAGGGTGTTCGGCCTGGCCTCCGAAACGACCCTGCGGGTCCCGCGCGAGAAGCACGGGCTCGCCCGCGATCGCCTGAGCCCGGCGGCCGCCAAGGTCTGCGCCGTGCTGCGCGAAGGCGGTTTTGCGAGCTACGTGGTCGGCGGCGCGGTGAGGGATCTCCTGCTCGGCATCGAGCCGAAGGATTTCGACGTCGCCACCGACGCGCGCCCGGAGCAGGTAAAGCCGCTCTTCCGCCGCTCGATCATCATCGGGCGGCGCTTCCGGCTGGTGCATGTGATGCTCGGTCCGGAGACGGTCGAGGTTTCGACCTTCCGCTCCGCCGACGCCGACACTTCGGAGAAGGACGAGCACGGCCGCGTGCTGCGCGACAACGTGTTCGGCACGCAGGAAGGCGACGCCCGGCGCCGCGACTTCACCGTCAACGCGCTGTACTACGACCCCGCGACCGAGGAAGTGGTCGATTTTCACGGCGGGCTCGCCGACCTCAAGAAGCGCGTGATGCGCATGATCGGTGACCCGGCAACGCGCTTTCGCGAGGATCCGATCCGCATGCTGCGCGCGGTCAGGCTGGGGGCCAAGCTCGGCCTGACGCTCGACCCGGCGACGCGCGAGCCGATCCGCGAAATGGCGCCGCTCATGGAGCGCGTTCCGCCGGCGCGCCTGTTCGACGAGATGCTCAAGCTACTGCTCTCCGGGCATGCGAGCGCCTGCCTGCGCCAGCTGCGCGAGGTCGGTCTGCACAAGGGCGTGCTGCCGCTGCTCGACGTGATCCTCGAGCAGCCGCTCGGCGAGCGCTTCGTGACCCTCGCCCTCGCGCAAACCGACGAGCGCGTTCTCACCGGCCGGCCGGTGTCGCCCGCGTTCCTCTTCGCCGCGCTGCTCTGGCACGAGGTGCTGGCGGCCTCCAAGGCGCGCCAGGCGCGCGGCGAGCGTCCGGTGCCGGCGCTCGAGGCGGCGATGGACGAGGTGCTCGACACGCAGTGCGCCAAGCTCGCCATCACGCGCCGCCTCACCGCGACGATGCGCGAGGTGTGGGCGATGCAGCCGCGCTTCGAGAACCGCTCGGGCAACCGCGCCTACCGCCTGCTCGAGTCGCCGCGCTTCCGCATGGCCTACGACTTCCTCGCGCTGCGCGCGGCGAGCGGCGAGATGCCGGCCGAGCTCGAAGCCTGGTGGCGCGGCTTCCAGAGCGCCGACCCCGAGGCGCGCAAGGCAATGCTCCTGCCCGAGACCGGGCCGCGCAAGCGCCGCCGCCGGCGGCGCAAGAAGCCGCCGTCCGACGGCGCGCCCGCCCCCGAAACTGCGTGACGACCGCCTACGTCGGCGTTGGGTCCAATTTGAACGATCCTCGCGCGCAGGTGCTGCAAGCCTTCACCGAGCTCGATGGCCTGCCGAACACGCGAGTGGTCAGGAGATCCTCGCTGTACCGGAGCGCGCCGATGGGTCATGCCGCCCAGCCCGACTTCGTCAACGCCGTCGCGCAGGTCGAGACTGGCCTGCCGGCCGAGCGTCTGCTCGCCGAGCTGCAGGCGGTGGAAGCGCGTCACGGCCGCGAGCGCAGCTTTCCGAACGCGCCCCGCACTCTGGACCTGGATTTGTTGTTGTACGGCGCTGCCCGGATCGCTTCCCCGGCGCTGACGGTCCCCCATCCGCGTATGCATGAACGAGCGTTCGTGCTGAAGCCGTTGCTGGAGATCGCTCCGCAGTTGCCATTCACCGCGCAACTCGATGCCTGCGCCGACCAAGAAGTCGAAAGGATCGACTGATGCAGATCTCTCCCGCAGTGACCTGCGGCCTGCTCCTCGTCGCCTCGAACGTCTTCATGACCTTCGCCTGGTACGCGCACCTCAAGAACCTCGCCGAGCGCCCGTGGTGGATCGCGGCGCTGGTGAGCTGGGGGATCGCGCTGTTCGAATATCTGCTGATGGTGCCGGCCAACCGCATCGGCTTCGCCGAGCTGTCGCTGCCGCAGCTGAAGATCCTGCAGGAGGCGATCACCCTGGCGGTGTTCGTGCCGTTCGCCATTCTCTATATGAACCAGCCGGTGAAGCTCGACTATTTGTGGGCGGCGCTGTGCATCATGGGCGCCGTGTACTTCGTGTTCCGTGGATAAATTCAGGCACCTGGTGGTGGAGGGGCCGATCGGCGCGGGCAAGACCAGCCTCGCGCGCCGCCTCGCCTCTCGCCTGGGCGCGGACCTGGTGCTCGAGCAGCCGGACGAGAATCCGTTCCTCGCGCGCTTCTACGACGACATGCCGCGCTACGCGCTGCCGGTGCAGCTCTTTTTCCTGTTCCAGCGCGCGCGGCTGCTCGAGCCGCTGGCGCAGCCGGACATGTTCGCCCGCCCGGTGATCGCGGATTTCCTGCTCGACAAGGACCCGCTGTTCGCCCGCCTCACGCTCTCGCCCGACGAGCTGGCGCTCTACGAGAAGATCTACCAGGTGCTGCGCCTGCGCACGCCGGCGCCGGACCTCGTCATTTACCTGCAGGCCCAGCCCGCGGTGCTGGTCGAGCGCGTGCGCCGCCGCGCGGTGCGCTACGAGCGCGAGATCAGCGAGGACTACCTCGCGCGTCTCGCCGAAGGCTACTCGCGCTTCTTCTACCACTACGACGCCGCTCCGCTGCTGATCGTCAACTCGGAGAACCTGAATTTCGTCGAGCGCGACCCGGACTTCGAGCTGCTGGTGTCGCGGCTGCGCGCCATGCGCAGCCGGCGCGAGTTCTTCAACCTCGGCTGATGCAGATCCTGCGCGACACGCCGGCCCTGCGCCGCGCCCTTTCGAACGCGGGGCCGGTGGCATTGGTTCCGACCATGGGCAACCTGCACGCAGGGCATGCGTCGCTGATGCAGCTCGCCCGCAAGACGGGCGCGAAAGTGGCGGCATCGATATTCGTAAACCGACTTCAATTCCTGCCGGGCGAGGACTTCGAGCGCTACCCGCGCACTTTCGAGCGCGACTGCGCGCTGCTCGAGGCCCAAGGCGTGGACTTCCTGTTCGCGCCGGACGAGCAGGTCCTTTATCCCGAGCCGCAGGTGGTCAAGGTGCACCCCGGGCCGCTGGGGGCCGAGCTCGAGGGGCGCTTCCGCCCCGGCTTCTTCGACGGCGTCGCCACCGTGGTGCTCAAGCTCCTGAACAGTGTTCAGCCGAGCAGTGCCGTGTTCGGCAAGAAGGACTATCAACAGCTGCTGGTGGTGAGGAACATGGTGCGGCAGCTGAACCTGCCAGTCGAGATCGTGGCTGCCGAGACCGTGCGCGAGGCCGATGGACTGGCAATGAGCTCCCGCAACGGCTACCTGTCGGCCACCGAGCGCGTCGAGGCGCCGCTGCTTTATCGGACTCTGCGGGAAGTCGCAGCCGGCCGATTGGGCACCGCTCAAGCAGCCCAGACTCTCGTCGGGTCAGGCTGGAAGCCGGACTACGTCGAGGTGCGGCGCCGGGCCGATCTTGCGCCGCCGCATGCCGGTGACCGCGAGCTGGTGGTACTGGCGGCCGCCCGGCTTGGGCAGACCCGCCTGATCGACAACCTGGAGTTCTAGACCTGCGGTTCTAGCGCCGGCGGCGGCGTTACGACGGGTAGGGCTCGAAGGTCATCACCTCGACGCCGCAGCCCATGGTCCTGGCGAGCTTATCCATCGCTTCGTCAGTGAGTTGCAAGGGCTGGAAGTCGCCATCGCCCCCCTTGGAAGAGATGAAGGCCTTGGCAGCGTCCTCTGTCATCCAGGTCACCACCGGGTCGGGCGTCACCCCGGCGACTTGGCGGCAGATCGGAAATCCGTCGGTCTTGTAGACGATGGCGTACATGCGGCAGCTTGGAACCCCTCTGGCCCGAATTTACCCGATGTATCCGCCGGCCAACAAGGCGGTGTACTAAGGGAAACCCTGATTGCGCGGGCCGCGATGGCAAGCGTTAAATTGTGTCGGGAGTCTTGATTGTCGCCTCGGGGCGACGGTCCGGAGGCTCCCGGCGAGCCCCCGACCCGGGGGGCACTTTCAGGGATGGAGGATCAACAATGAGCAATATGAGAGACGCCGTGGGACTTTGCCTGCCCTACGGAAAGACCAACTCCCAGTACGAAACCGAGTTCGAGCCCGCGACCAACGCGCTCTGGGGCTATTTCAACCCGAAGAACGGCGTGCCCTGCTACAGCCTCGCGCTGCTGAAGGACATCCTCGAGCATGACCAGGCGCTGGTGAGGAACGGCGGCAAGGTCGAGGTCGAGGGCGCCCTGCACGACGTGAACTACTACGTCACCGCGTCGCGCATCAACGGCATCTTCAACGTCGGCGGCGACCTCGCGCTGTTCGCGATGCTGATCAAGGCCGGCGACCGCGAAGCGCTGGCGCAGTACGCGAAGCTCTGCATCGACAATATTTTCCCGCGCACCCAGGCGTTCTTCAGCCCGACCCTCACCAAGATCTCGCTGGTTCAGGGCGACGCGCTCGGCGGCGGCTTCGAATGCGCGCTCGCTGCGGACGTGATCGTGGCGGAGGAAAGCGCACAGATGGGCCTGCCGGAGATCCTGTTCAACCTGTTCCCGGGCATGGGGGCGTACAGCCTGCTCGCGCGCCGCATCGGCATGCGCGCCGCCGAGGAGTTCATCCTCGCCGGCAAGGTGCTGCCGGCGACCGAGCTGCACAAGATGGGCATCGTCGACGTGCTCGCGACCGACGGCCAGGGCGAGACCGCGGTGCGCAACTGGATCGCGAAGAACGCCAAGCGGCGCAATGGCCTGCAGGCCGTGCACCGTGCGCGCCAGTTCATCCACCCGGTGACGCGCCAGGAGCTCGACGGCATCGTCGGGCTGTGGGTCGACGCGGCGCTGCGCCTGGGCGAGCGCGATCTGCGCATGATGAATCGGCTGGTTCGCGCCCAGATGCGACGCATGGAAGCGCGCCCGGTCGGCGGTGGCAGCAATGTGATGGAGATGCCGCTGGCCGAGCCTCTGGCGGCGGTCGGCATCCGGCTGCCGATGGCAGCAATCGCCTGACGGCGCGTTAACGGCCGGGTTCCCGACCCGTGCCGAGGTGCGCCAGCAGGCGCGGCCATAGCGCCGCTCCTGCGCTGCGCCCGAAGAAGCCGAAGTGGCCGATGCGGCGGGTACCCGCATCGGCCGGGTTGTACTCAATATGCGTGAGCGGAAAAAGCCTCGGGTAGAAGGACAGCAGGCGCTTCGTTCCCGAGGTCGTCGCAAACGCGTCATCGCTGACTGAAACCAGCAGGGCCGGGCGCTGCAAGGCTGCGCATCGGTCGAGAAGCGTCTGCACGCGGTCGTACCTCGGTCCTGACCCGGTCGGCCGCAGGTCCCCGGTACGCCGCCCGGCCCACTGCAGCGCCACGCGGGCCGGCAGGTCCTCCCCCAGCCCGAGGCGGCGCGCCGGGAAATAACCCAGCGCGAGCGTGATCGCCGGCATCAGCGCATGCCATACCGCGGTCATCGGCAGCCGATAGCGCGGGTGATAGTCGCCGTAGTACCCCGTGTGTCCGCCGACCAGCACGAGCCGCGACTGCTCGGCGGAGTTGGGCGCGCCGCCGACCAGCAACGCGCCGATCGAATGCGCAATGCCGATGATGCGCGCGCGCGGATAGCGCTCGCGGGCCCACGCGATCGCGCCGCCGCAGTCGTACTCCGCCCAGTCCTCGATCGAGGCGCGAAAGCCGCGCAATGCACGCGGGCGCGAGACGCCGATACCCCGATAGTCGTAGGACAGCGTTGGAATGCCGGACTCGGCGAGGAATTCTGCGAAGCGCCGGTAGCGCAGCGCCCGGACGCCGGCGCCGCAGTGGAGCACGGCCACTTGCGTCGGCGAGCGCACGCTGGCGTCGTAAAAGTAGCCGCCGAGCTCGTAGCCGTCGAGCGCCCGCAGGCGCAAGGGCGCGCCTTGGCTTTGCGAGGCGGTCGTTGGAGCGCGGCTGTTCACCTGCGGGAGACTAACCCGCCGACTTGCGCCTTTCCAGCAGGTAGCGCTCGAGCTGCGAGCTGGCCGCGCCGAGCTCGTCGCTCAGCGTGCGCAGCAGCGTCGGCGTCTGCAGCCGCAGCTCGGCATCCGACAGGCTGCCAAGGCTGCTGCAGGTGCCGGTCAGGCGGTCGGTGCCCATGCTCGCCGAGGAGCCCTTCATCGCATGCACCAGCGAGCGGAACTCATGATAGTCGCGTCCGGCGAGCACTTTCTCGATGCGCTCGAGTAGCGCGCTCGAGTCGTCGAGGAACACGCGGATCAGCTTTTCGACGAAGGCGAGCGAAGAACCGAGCTCCTCGAGGTGTCCGAGGGTCTCGGCGTTGACCACGGCCGGCGCCGCCGCGGGCGTCGCTCGCGGCAGCCCGATCTGCTGCACCGGGAATGGCACCGGCGCGGCCTTCGGCGCCGCCAGCCGCTGGATCTCATCCAGCAGCCGCAGCGCCTCGATCGGCTTGGGCAGGAACACGTCGGCCCCGGCTGCGAGCGCTTCGCGCTTCGCCTCCGGCGTGGCGTCGGCCGAAAGCATGATCACCGGCAGCCGTTCGCGCCCGCGCGTCATCAGCCGCAGCGCCTGGAGCGCCTGCATCCCGCCCATGCCGGGCATGTTGCGGTCGAGGATCACGAGGTCGTGCGCGTCGGCCTCGACGGCGTCGAGCGTCTGCTCGCCGTCATTGACCAGCGTGACCGCGTGCCCGCTGCGCTCGAGGATCTTGCCGATGACTTCGCGGTTGGTCGGGTTGTCGTCGGCGACCAGCACGCGCAGCTTGACGGCCGCGGCGCCGCGCCGCGCGTAATCCTGCAGCCGCACCACGCCTTCGTGGACTTCTTCGCCGGCCGCCACCGAATGCAGCACGTTGAACAGGCGCCGCTTGTCAAAGGGCAGCTCGAGCACGGAGGCGAAGCCCGAAGACAGCACCTCGAAGCGGCGCACGTCGGCATCGCGCGGCACGGCGAGCACCGTAGGCGGGGCGGGGTTGGGCGCCGCGCGCCGGAAGCGCTGCGCGAGCTGCAGGTCCTCGCCCGACGCGTAGAGCAGTGCGCTGTGATAGGGCTTGGCGAGACTGATCTCGGAGACGAGGCGCGCTACGCCGTCCTCCACCGAAGCCACGGCCGTGGCCGCGGCGCCCCAGCCGCCGAGCGCCTCCTCCATCGCCGCGCGCTCCTGCGGCGGGAAGCCGACCAGCAGGATGCGGGCGCCCGCCAGGTCGCCGCTTGCGGCCTCGGCGTGCTCCGGCTGCTTCTCCAGGTCGATCTCGACCCAGAACGTGCTGCCCAGGCCGATGGCGCTCTCCAGGCCGATGCGCCCGCCCATCAGCTGCACCAGCTGCTTGGCGATGGTGGTGCCCAACCCGCTGCCGCCGAAGCGCCGCGTGGTGGACTGGTCGGCCTGGGTAAAGCTGTCGAAGATCTTGGATTGCGCCTCGGGCGCGATGCCGATGCCGGTGTCGCGAATCGAGAACTTGAGCCGCACATTCGACTCGGTCTCGGCCTGCACCGAAACGTGCACCGTCACGCTGCCGGCGTCGGTGAACTTGACCGCGTTGCCGGCGAGATTGATCAATACCTGGCGCAGATGGTGCGGATCGCCGCGTACCGCCGGCGGCACCTCCGGCATGAGCGAGACCACGAACTCCACGCCTTTCGCCGCCGCCTGCGCCGCGACGATGCGGCAGGTGCTGTTCACCAGCGCGTGCAGGTCGAAGTCGGTGCGCTCGAGCACCACCTTGCCGGCCTCGATCTTCGAGAAGTCGAGCACGTCCTCGATCAGGCCGAGCATCACGCGCGAAGAGCCGCGCAGCGTCTGCAGCATGTCCGCCTGCTCGCGGTTGAGCTGCGTGTCGCGCAACAGGTCCGCCATGCCGCTGATGGCGTTGAGCGGCGTGCGCAGCTCGTGGCTCACCACGGAGACGAAGCGCCGCTTGGCCAGGTTGGCGGCTTCGGCACGCGCGATCGCATCGAACATCCGGCGCACCAGCGACAGCACGTACAGGCTGACCGCGCTCATGCCGATCAAGAGGCCGATGCCGAGCGCGGTGTGCGCGCGCCAGAAGTCGTTCACGTAGAGCACCACGCCGAAGCCGACCACGCTCATGCCGAGCTCGGAGAGCAGGTAGCGCGCGCCGAAGCGGAAGCCCGAGCCGAGCGTGACCCAGATGTAGAGCAGCAGCATCCAGCCCGCGGGCTCGCCGAACACCGCCATGAAAAAGCTGATGGCGGCGACGTCGGCGAGCTGCGCGAACACGCGCCGCGCCGGCGAGATGGTGGTGGAGTAGGCGATGCGGAAGAAGATGATGAGCGCGAGCACCAGGTAGATGCCCATCACGTAGAGCGGCAGCGTGTCCCGCTGGAGCAGCGCGTCGGGCAGCAGGTAGAGGAACACCAGCGAGCTGATGACCAGCCGCAGGATGCCCTGCTCGTGCTCGGTGTCCGGCCGCGCGGCAAGCCGCGCGCGCAGCTGCGCGATGAATCCGGTCGGCGCGGCGGCCGCCTTCTCCATCAGCGGGCTGCCGCCAGCGGATCGCTCCACTGGTTCTGGATCTCGGTGACTTCCTTGTGCATGCCGAGGAACGCATCGACCATGCGCGGATCGAAGTGCCGGCCCGACTGCGAGCGCAGGTAGTCGAAGGCCTGCTCGCCCGGCCATGCCGGCTTGTACGGCCGCACCGAAGTCAACGCGTCGTACACGTCCGCCACCGCGACGATGCGCGCGCAAAGCGGCACATGGTCGCCGACCAGGCCGTTCGGATAGCCCGAGCCGTCGTACTTTTCATGGTGGCCGAGCGCGACCAGCGCGCCCATGCGCACGTACTTGGAGGCGCTGCCCTTCAGGATCTCGTGGCCGATGACCGGGATGGCGGCGCATCACCTGCCACTCGGCGTCCTCCAGCCGGCTGGGCTTCAGCAGGATCTGGTCCGGAATGCCGATCTTGCCGATGTCGTGCAGCGGCGCGGCGAGCTCGATGGTCTCCGCCTCGTCGCGCTCCAGGCCGAGGGCATTGGCGATGAGGCGGGAATAGCGCGACATGCGGATCAGGTGGTAGCCGGTCTCCTCGTCGCGGAATTCGCCCGCGCGCGCGAGGCGCAGCAGCGTCTCCTTCTCGCGCTCCTTCACTTCGCGCGTCGCGTCCTCGACCATGTGCTCGAGCAGCCGCCGCCGGTCCTCGAGCGCGAGCTGCTGGCGGCGCAGCGTCAGCAGGTTGCGGCAGCGCGCGAGACACTCGCGCGCATCGACCGGCTTGGTAAGGAAGTCCGTGATGCCCGCGTCGAGCGCCGCGTAGCGCACCTTGCGGTCGTCGTGCACCGTGACCATCACCATCGGCACGTGCTCGTAGCCGGGCAGCGCGCGCAGGCGGCGCACCAGCTCGATGCCGTCCATGTCCGGCATCATGTAATCGACCAGCACCAGGTCGCTGACGTTGCGCGTGGCCCAGACCACGGCGTCGACCGGGCGCGCGAACCCTTCCACCACCACGCGCTCGTCGAGGCTGCGCACCACCTGCTCGAGAATGGCACGGCCGGTCGACTGGTCGTCGACCACCATGACGGTGTTGCGTGCCGAAGGCAGCACCCTTACTTGCGCCTTGGCCATGACCCCTCCCCAAAGACGTGAAACTACTGGGGAAAAGCGTACCCCCACCCCCCTGCCCTGTCCAGCAAACAAGGCCGGTTTGGGCGATTTCCCTACTGGCTGTGGTGCCGTTCGGGTGCGGCCGTTCCACCACTCGCCGGGGACACCGGGCGCCCGGCTGTTTCCACCGGCATGGGCCCCGTGAAACCGGGCGGCGTCTTCACCCAGGGAACGCCCTTTGCAGCCTGGTCGTAGCCGACCTCATAGAGCTTGCGCATGTACTGGTTGTCGAACTCCTCTTTGTGAGGGAAGTTGAAGCTCGACGGGATGAACGTCAGGTTGAAATCGACGCCGTCACGCTCGGCGATGGCATAGATGCGATACGTGTCGCCGATGCCCTGCGAGTGGATCAGCGAGGCAATCGAGCGCCCGGCGATGCTCATCGTGCTGCGCTCGACGCTCGCCCAGTCCGGGTCGAGCCTGGCGTTACGCATCACGTAAAGCCTTCGCTCCCGGGTGACGCCGACTGCCGCTGCCTCATCGCGAATCTGGACCGACGCCGGATACACGAACACCTGGGCCATGGTGCCGCCGTCCACGTGCATTTCCTGGTAGCGCTTGCCGTCGGCCTCCACGTCGATCATCGTCGGCGGGAGGCCTCCGGGTATGGAAGCGGAAGCGATCATGACGCTCACGAACAGATTCAACGCCTGGGGCGTCCCGTAGCTTGCGATTTTTCCCATGTCCCAGATGATGCCGCGGCGCGCATCCAGGTCGGCGGTCGCCACCAGCAGGAAACGGCCCTTGGCATATTCGCCGGCGATCTCCTTCAGCAGCTCCGCCGTCACGGTCTTGCGCGTCAGGGCCCACAGCGGCGCATTGTCCGCCATCGCGTCGCTGAAGAAGCCCTTGATGAAGCCGCGCGCCACCAGGACGTCTTTGGGCGAAATGGTGGTGTAGACCCGCTTGAGCGTCGCATCGTACTTCGGCCCGAGGAACGCGAACGGCGCAATCAACGCGCCAGTGCTGATCCCGGTGACGAGCTTGAACTCGGGCCGCGTCCCCGCCGCCGTCCACCCATTGAGCAGTCCCGCGGAGTACGCGCCATTGTCGCCACCGCCGGAGATGGCCAAAAACACGGAGGGCGGGAGAGGTCCGGTGAGGGCATGCTGCGCGCGGTATTCGAGTTCCCGCCGCAGCCCGTCGAGCGCGATTGTTCTGAATTCCGTCATGTCGCCGCCCGCGACGAAGCGCACGCCGGGCATTCCCGGAATCTCTGCTTTGGCCGTCAGCTCGGCCGGTACGGCCGCGTGGCGTGGAACGGAACCGCAACCGTGGATCAGCAGCAAAGCGGCGGCTGCAAGAAGTATTTTACGAACGTCCAATTGGCGCATGACTGTGGCCCGAAAAGGAAGATGCAGCCCCAGATAACTACGCCCCTTCTTGGCATTTGACCAAGGACCGAACGGCGCATCGACAAACACGTCAGCTGGGGTGCCGGAAGAGAGACTCGAACTCTCATGGCCTTGCGGCCGGCGGATTTTGAGTCCGCTGCGTCTACCGGTTCCGCCATTCCGGCCCAGGAAGAGGCAAAAGTATACTTGGGGCCGAATGCTGGTTTCCGAGTTCGACTACGACCTGCCGCCAGAACTCATCGCCCAGCACCCCGTGCCGCAGCGCAGTGCGAGCCGGCTGCTCCACCTGGACGCGGCCACCGGCACGCTCCAGGACCTGAAGTTCAGCGATCTGCCGCTGCTCATCGATCAGGAGGACGTCCTGGTCGTGAACGACACGCGCGTGGTGAAGGCGCGTCTCGCGGGCCGCAAATCGAGCGGCGGCAAGATCGAGCTGTTCATCGAGCGCGTGCTCGACGACCGCGAGGCGCTTGCGCTCATCAAGGCAAGTCATCCGCCGGCGCCGGGATCGGAGGTTTTCATCGGCAAGGTGGCGGTGAAAGTCGAAGCGCGGGAGGGCGAGCTCTACCGCGTGCGCTTTGCGCAAGACATCCACGGCGTGCTCGAGCGCTTTGGCGCTGTGCCGTTGCCGCCGTACATCCGCCACGCGCCGCAGGCGGAAGACGCCGAGCGCTACCAGACCGTGTACGCGAAAGTTCCCGGCGCCGTCGCCGCGCCCACGGCCGGCCTGCACTTCGACGAGGGCATGCTGAGGAAGCTCGAGCGCAAGGGCGCGACGATCGCCAAAGTCACGCTGCATGTCGGCTTCGGCACCTTCCAGCCGGTTCGTGTCGACCAGACCGAAGCTCACCGCATGCATCGAGAGCGTTATCGCGTCTCTCCCGAAGTCATCAGGCTGTTCCCAGGGAAAAAGGTGCTCGCCGTGGGCACGACATCGCTCCGCGCCCTGGAGGCGGCGGCACTCAGCGGCCAGCTCGAAGGCGAGACCGACCTCTTCATCACGCCGGGCTTCGAGTTCCGCGTGGTCAGGCGCCTGCTGACGAATTTCCATCTGCCGCGCTCGACCCTGCTGATGCTGGTGTCGGCATTCGCCGGCATGGAGAACACCCGCAAGGCGTACGCGCACGCCATCGCCGAGCGCTACCGCTTCTTCTCCTACGGCGACGCGATGCTCATCGAGCGATGAAGTTCCAGGTCCTGAACAGCGATGGCGAGGCGCGCCGCGGCGTGCTCGAGCTCGCGCACGGCCGCGTCGACACGCCGGCCTTCATGCCGGTCGGCACCTACGGCACGGTGAAGGCGATGTCGCCGGACGAGCTCACGGCGCTCGGCGCGCAAATCGTCCTCGGCAATACCTTCCACCTGTGGCTGCGGCCGGGCCTCGAGGTGATCGGCAAGCACGGCGGGCTGCACCGCTTCATGGGCTGGGACAAGCCCATTCTCACCGACTCCGGTGGCTTTCAAGTATTCAGTTTAGGGACTTTAAGAAAAATCAGTGAAGAGGGCGTCAAATTCGCCTCCCCGATCAACGGCGATCGCCTGTTCCTCACGCCCGAGGAAGCGATGCGCATCCAGCAGGTGCTGAATTCCGACATCGCCATGGCTTTCGACGAATGCACGGCGTACCCGGCGACCGAGCAGCAGGCGGCGGATTCAATGCGCCTGTCGATGCGCTGGGCGAAGCGCTCCCGAGGTTCTTTCAATGGTGTGTTGTTTGGAATCGTCCAGGGCGGCATCTACGAGAACCTGCGCGACGAGTCCCTTGCCGAGCTGAAAGCCATCGGCTTCGACGGCTACGCCATCGGCGGCCTGGCGGTGGGGGAGCCCGAAGAAGACCGCACGCGCATCATGGTCCACGTCGCACCGCGCCTGCCGGCGGACCAGCCGCGCTATCTGATGGGCATGGGCACGCCGGAGGACATCATCGGCGCGGTCGCGGCCGGTGTCGATATGTTCGATTGCGTGCTGCCCACGCGCAATGCAAGGAATGGCTGGCTCTTCACGCGCTACGGGGACGTCCGCATCCGCAACGCGCGCTACCGCGACGAAATGGCGCCGCTGGACGAGCGCTGCGCCTGCTACACCTGCAGGAACTTCACCCGCGCCTACCTCTACCACCTGCAAAAGGCCAACGAGATCCTCGGCGCACGGCTCAATACGCTGCACAACCTGCACTACTATCAGGAACTGATGCAGGAACTGCGCGCCGCCATCGAAAGCAAGAACCTGGTTTCAAAGAGCAAACAACTGCTGGCCGAGCGCAAGCGGCTGTTATAATTCGCGCGTTTTTTCCGTGCGGAGTCCGCAGTGATCATCTCCTCAGCGTTCGCGCAAGCCGCCCCGAGCGGCGACCCGGGCTACATCGGCCTGCTGCCGATCGTCCTGATGTTCGTGTTGCTGTACTTCCTCATGATCCGCCCGCAGATGAAGCGCGCCAAGGAGGCGAAGGCGATGATCGAGGCGCTGCAGAAGGGCGATGAAGTCATCACCGCCGGCGGCGTCCTCGGGCGCATCACCAAGCTTTCCGACGGTTACGTGAGTCTCGAGATCGCGCCCAACACGGAAATCGCGGTGCAGAAGTCCGCCGTGAACGTCCTGCTGCCCAAAGGCACGATCAAAAGCATTCAGTGAACCGGTATCCCACCTGGGGCTACGCGCTGATCGCGCTGGCGGTCATCGCCGCGTTCCTTTACACGCTGCCGAACTTCTTCGGCGAGTCGCCGGCGGTGCAGGTCTCGAGCGGCAAGGCGACCGTGAAGCTCGACGCCGCGGTGATGTCGCGCGTCGAGGAGACGCTGAAGAAAGCCAGCATCGACTACACCGGCGCAGTGCTCGACCAGACCAGCGTGCGCGTGCGCCTGCCCGACACCGATACGCAGCTGAAGGCGCGCGACATCATCGACCGCGCGCTCAACCCGGATCCGAGTAACCCCACTTACATCGTCGCGCTCAACCTGCTGCCGGCCTCGCCCAACTGGCTGACCGCGATGCGTGCGCTGCCGATGTATCTCGGCCTCGACCTGCGCGGCGGGGTGCACTTTCTGCTGCAGGTCGACATGCAGGCCGCGATCACCAAGCGCCTCGAGAGCCTCGCCGCCGACCTGCGCACGCAGCTGCGCGAGAAGAACATCCGCCATGGCGGCATTACGCGCGAGGGCCAGACCGTGCGCGTGCGGTTCCGCGACCCGGCGACGCGCGACGCGGCGCGCGCGGTGATGCTGGACGCGTTCCCCGACCTCGCCGTCACCGAGCGCGGGGATGGCCAGGACCTGCTTCTCGTGAGCTCGATGAAGCCCGAGGCGGTGAGGCGCACCCAGGAATACGCGTTGCGCCAGAACATCACCACGCTGCACAACCGCATCAACGAGCTCGGCGTCGCCGAGCCGGTGATCCAGCAGCAGGGCGTCGACCGTGTCGTGGTGCAGCTGCCCGGCGTGCAGGACACGGCGAAGGCGAAAGACATCCTCGGCCGCACCGCGAGCCTGGAGATCCGCATGGTGGCGGAGGAGCATATGAATCCCGGCGCGCTGGAGGCCGCGGCGCGCGGTCAGCCGCCCTTCGGCACCGAGTACTACGTCGAGCGCAACGGCCAGCCGCTGCTGGTGCGGCGCCAGGTCGTGCTCACCGGCGATCGCCTCACCGACGCCCAGCCCGGGTTCGACAACCAGACCAACGAGCCCGCGGTGCACCTGCGGCTCGACGGCCAGGGCGCGCGCGTGTTCCAGGAAGTCACGCGCGAAAACGTCAACAAGCGCATGGCCATCCTGCTGATCGAGAAGGGCAAGGGCGAGGTGATCACCGCGCCGGTGATCCGCAGCGAGATTCCGGGCGGGCGGGTGCAGATCTCCGGACGCATGACGACGCAGGAAGCCAATGACACCGCCCTGCTGCTGCGCGCCGGCTCGCTCGCCGCGCCGATGGAGATCATCGAGGAGCGCACCGTCGGCCCGAGCCTCGGGCGCGACAACATCGAGAAGGGCTTCAAGTCGACGATGTGGGGCTTCATCGCCATCGTCGCCTTCATGTCGCTCTACTACTCGCTGTTCGGGGTCATCAGCTCGCTCGCCCTGGCCGTCAACCTCTTGCTGCTGGTCGCGCTGCTCTCGCTCCTGCAGGCGACGCTCACGTTGCCCGGCATCGCCGCCATTGCCCTGACGCTGGGCATGGCGATCGACGCCAACGTCCTGATCAACGAGCGCATCCGCGAGGAGCTGCGCGGCGGCGCCACGCCCCAGGCGGCGATCTCGGCCGGCTATGACCGCGCCTGGGCGACGATCCTCGACTCGAACGTCACCACCTTCATCGTCGGCGTCTCGCTGCTGATGGTGCCGGGCGCGGTGCGCGGCTTCGCGGTGGTGCACTGCCTGGGTATCCTCACCTCGATGTTCTCGGCGGTCGTGGTGTCGCGCGCCGTCGTCAACCTGGTTTACGGCCACCGGCGCCGCGTCGGGCGCCTGTTCATCGGCAACACGGCCTGGAAATAGCGCAATGGAATTCTTCAAGATCCGGCGAACCATCCCGTTCATGCGGCATGCGCTGGTCTTCAACATCATCTCGCTCATCACCTTCCTCGCCGCCGTCGGCTTCCTCGCCTTCCGCGGGCTCAACCTCTCGATCGAGTTCACCGGCGGCACGCTGATCGAGGTCGGCTACCAGCAGAGCGCCGACGTCGACGCCATCCGCGGCTCGCTCGAGCGCGCCGGCTACAAGGCCGAGGTGCAGAACTTCGGCTCCTCGCGCGAGGTGCTGATCCGCATGCATCTGGAGAAGAACCAGAGCAGCGCCGACCTGTCCCAGAAGGTCATTCAAATACTGAAGGAACAGGACAAATCGGCGGAGCTGCGGCGCGTCGAGTTCGTCGGGCCGCAGATCGGCAGCGAGCTGTTCGAGTACGGCGCGCTCGCCCTGCTGGTGACCGCGGTGGGCATCGTGCTCTACCTGTGGATCCGCTTCGAGTGGCGCTTCGGCCTGTCGGCGATCATCGCCAACCTGCACGACGTGGTGATCATCCTGGGGTTCTTCGCCTTCTTCCAGTGGGAATTCTCGCTGCCGGTGCTCGCCGCGGTGCTGGCGGTGCTCGGCTACTCGGTGAACGAGTCGGTGGTGGTGTTCGACCGCGTGCGCGAGAACTTCCGCAAGATGCGCAAGGCCGCCACCGCGGAAGTGATCGACAGCGCGATCACCGGCGTGATCTCGCGCACCATCATCACCCACCTGTGCACGCAGATGATGGCCACCAGCATGCTGCTCTTCGGCGGGCCGGCGCTGCACTACTTCGCGATGGCGCTGACCATCGGCATCCTGTTCGGCATCTACTCGTCGGTGCTGGTGGCGAGCCCGCTGCTCATGTGGCTCGGCGCGCGGCGCGACCAGTTCGTCAAGCCCGCGCGGCGCGACCGGCGCGACGAGCACGAGGGCGCCGTCGTCTGAATTCGGGGTCAGGGTCGCAATTCGTTTTTACGTACGTGGAAACGAATTGCGACCCTGACCCCGAATTCACTTCAGGATCTGGATCAGGTTGGAGTAGTCGTCGGTCCAGGTGCGCCACTCCGGCCGATCCTCGGCCTCGGTCGCTTCGCGCTCCACCATCGCCTCGCGCTTGAGCGCCGCGGCATCGCGCGACACCAGCACCCAGTCGCTGCGCGAGCGCTTGTGGTCCTCGTCCTCGTCGGGATCGTCGCGCACCAGCACCGCGTGCGCGCCGTGCTCCTTCGCCAGCCGCGCGACCACCGGGATGAGGTCGAGGAAGCGGTTGGAGACGTGGAACGCGACGATGCCGTCGGGCTTGACGTGGCGCAGGTACGTGCCGAGCGCCTCGCGCGTGATGAGGTGCACCGGGATCGCGTCGCTCGAGAATGCGTCGACCGCGAGCACGTCGAAGCCCTGGGGCGGCTCGCGCTCGAGGGTCAGGCGCGCGTCGCCGAGGGCGAGCTCGATCTTCGCCGCGCTGTCGCCGAGGTAAGTGAACTCGCTTTGCGCGATGCTCATCACGCGCGAATCGATGTCGTAGAAGCGGTAGACGTCGCCCTTGCGCCCGTAGGCCGCGATGGTGCCGGTCCCCAGGCCGATCACCCCGACGCGCGCCGGGCGGTCCTCGGGCAGCGAGCGGATCGCGGCGCCGATGCCGGAATCTTCGTGGTAGTAGGTGCTGAGCTCGCCGCGGAACTTGTCGTGCAGGTATTGCTCGCCGTGCATGATCGCGCCGTGCACCAGGCGGCGCAGGTGCGACTCCTCGCCGGGTCGCCCGTACTCCTTGACGCGCAGCACGCCGTAGAAGCTGCGCGTGGCGACGAGCACGTCGCGCTGGTAGCGAAAGCCGTCGTACGCGGCGCTGGCGGCGACGCCAAGCAGCACCGCGAGGGCGCCGAAGCGTGCCACCACGTTGAGCGAGGCCAAGCGCAGCGCCACCAGCGTGGCGAGCACCACCAACCCGATGCCGAGCTCGTAGTAGCCGTTGAAGACCAGCGGCGCCACCACCGCCACCAGCAGGCCGCCGAGCGCGCCGCCCGCCGACACCGCGAGGTAGAAGCCGGTGAGCCGGCTCGGCGCCGGCCGCAGCTTGTAGAGCTCGCCGTGGCAGAACAGGCAGGCGATGAACAGCCCCGGCAGGAACACGGCGAGCTGGACCACCAGGTCGAAGTCGAACTCCGCGTCGACGAGCAGCCATGCCATGGCAACGATCAGGGCGAGCAGGATTCCCCACAGCCATTCCAGCTGGTACCAGCCCTTGCCCTCGAAGGTGATGATGAAGCTGGCGAGGTAAAGCGTGAGCGGAACCAGCCACAGCAGCGGCACCGCAGCGACGTTCTGCGTAAGGTGATTGGTCACCGCGAGCAGCAGCACCGAGCCCGTCGCCGAGAGGGCAATCCACTGCACGTACGCGGACCCCGCCCCGGGCACGGCGTCCTCCGTCCTGACGTCGATTGCCTGCCGCGGCGTGCGCCAGGCCATGATCGCGCAGAGGATTGCGAATGCGGCGAACAGCCAGGACCAGATCGCCACCTGCTGCACCCCGCCGAAAAAAGGCTCGACCAGGAAGGGGTAGCCGATAAGCGCAATGAGCGAAGCGAGGTTCGAGATCGCGAACAGGCGGTAGGGGTTCTCCCCGGGCCGCGCGCGCGCGAACCAGGCCTGCAGCAAGGGGCTGGTGGACGCCAGCAGGAAATAGGGCAAGCCGACGCTCGCGCCGAGGAGGAGCAGGATGCGCGTGACGGGTTCCTCGGTGCCGAGCGGCTTCCAACCCTCGCCTGGCGCGATCGGCAGCGTGGCCACCGCAGCGACGAGCAGCACGGTGTGGATCACGGTCTCGGCTCGCTTGCTGGACAGCCGGGTCAGGAAGTGCGCGTAGGCGTAGCCGGCCAGCAGCAGCGCCTGGAAGAACAACATGCACGTCGTCCATACGGCGGCGCTGCCGCCGAACCAGGGCAGGATCAGGCGCGCGATCAGCGGCTGCACCAGGAACAGCAGGAACGACGACAGGAAGATGGTGCCGGCGTAGAACACTTACTGGATAGTTCTCGGAAACGGTTTTCCCAGCATCCACGCCGCGATCGCGTCGACCGTCTCGGCTTCGCGCCCGAAGAAGCCATGGTTGCTGCGCGGTTCGCACGGCCCGCTCTCGGGCGGCTTGCCGCCCTGCACGGTGATCAACGCGACGAGGGGATAGCGCGTGACCCGCGTTGCCTCGCGGTAGGGCGTGGCGCCGCAGCCGTCGTCCTCGTGGTGCACGAAGAGCAGCCGCGGCTTGATCTGCGCCCAGTTGAACCCGGCGAGCATCGGGCGGGCGCGCTGCCCGCTGCCGGAATAGAACAGCGACGAGGTGAGCACCGCGCCCTGAATGTCGGTCTGCAGCCAGCGCGCGAGGTAAGCCACCGACAAGGTGCTGCGGCTTGTGCCCACCAGGAATACCGGCAGCTCCGGATAGCGCTTGTACAGCTCGCCGCGCACCGCACGGATGTCGGTGTAATGCTCGCGGCTTTCGCGAAAGGCGTCGCTCATCCCGTCGTTCTGGTCGCTCGGGTTGTCGAGAATCACGGGCAGGATGCCGTTGCGGATGAACTCGCCCCGCGCGCGTGGCAGGAAATTGCCCTGGGCGAACTTGACCCGCCCCTCTTCCATGCGCAGGCGGATGTCGCCGCCGCCGCCGATCAGCAGCATCGCCGCGGCCTCGGCCTTGCGATCGCCCATGCCGGCGATGAAGAAGGACTGCGTCACGCCGGGGCGGGTTTGCAGCGCGACGATTTCCTGCGCCTGGGCAGCCGTCGCAACCGCCACGACCAGGAAAGCAAGAACCTTCAAACGCGTTTCGCGAGCTCGGCGGCGAGGCCGGTGTACTTGGCGGGCGTAAGTGCGAGCAGGCGCTTCTTCGCCTCCGGCGGAATCGGCAGCGCCTTGACGAAGGCGACGAGCTGGCTGCGCTCAAGACGCTTGCCGCGGCTGATCGCCTTCAGCTTGTCGTACGCGTCGGCCACCCCATGGCGGCGCATGACCTGCTGCACCGCCTCGGTGAGCACTTCCCAGTTGGACTCGAGATCGGCGGCGAGCCGCGCCGGGTCGGCCTCCAGCTTGGCGAGCCCGCGCAGGCAGGAGTTGTAGGCGAGCAGCGTGTGGCCGAGCGCGGTGCCGACGTTGCGCTGCGCGGTCGAGTCCGAAAGGTCGCGCTGCCAGCGCGAGACCGGCAGCTTGTCCGCGAGGTGGCGCAGCAATGCGTTGGCGATGCCGATGTTGCCCTCGGAATTCTCGAAGTCGATGGGGTTGACTTTGTGCGGCATGGTGGACGAACCGACCTCGCCGGCCTTGGTCTTCTGTCGGAAGTAGCCGAGCGAGATGTAGCCCCAAAGGTCGCGGTCGAGGTCGAGCAGCACGCTGTTGGCGCGCGCGTAGGCGTCGAGCAGCTCCGCGAGCCCGTCGTGCGGCTCGATCTGCGTGGTGTACGGATTGAACTCCAGGCCGAGGCGCTCGACGAAGCGCTGCGCGAAGCGCTCCCAGTTGAATCCCGGGTAGGCGATGGCGTGCGCGTTGTAGTTGCCGACTGCGCCGTTGATCTTGCCGAGCACCGCGACCTTGGCGATGCGCTCGCGCGCCCGCGCAAGGCGGTGCGCGAAGTTCGCCATTTCCTTGCCGAGGCTGGTGGGAGACGCGGGCTGGCCGTGGGTGCGCGAGAGCATGGGCAGCGCGGCATGTCGGTGAGCCAATTTCTTGAGTGCATCAACAACTTCATCGAGCTTCGGCAGCATCACCCGGTCGCGCGACTCGGCGACCATCAGCGCATAGGACAGGTTGTTGATGTCCTCGGACGTACAGGCGAAATGGATGAATTCCAGCGCCTTCTGCGCCTCGGCGTTCTTCGCCAGGCGGGACTTGAGCCAAAGCTCGATCGCCTTGACGTCGTGGTTGGTCTCGGCCTCGATGTTCTTGATGTGCTCGGCGTCGGCCTCGGAGAACGTCTTTACCAGTGACGCGAAATTGCGCAGGGTCGCGGGAGAGAAATTTTTCAGCTCCTTGATCGACCTGTCCGCGGCCAGCGCCTGGAGCCATTCCAGCTCGATGCGCACGCGATAGCGGATGAGGGCCTGCTCGCTGAAGTAGCCGCGCAGCGGGTCTGCGCTTTTGGCGTACCGGCCGTCGAGAGGCGACAGCGCGGCGAGCGGCGAGGGCATGGGACTTTATTATAAGGGGGATGCGAATTTCGCTTTCCGCGCTCAGCCGCGAAGCCAAGGCGTGCGACACCTGCGCCGAGGTTTTGCCGTTCAAGCCAAGACCGGTGTTCCGCGTCGGCCGCAGCGCACGATTGCTGATCGTCGGCCAGGCGCCCGGGCGCCTGGTGCACGAGACCGGCATCCCGTGGAACGACCCGTCGGGCAACGTGCTGCGCGCGTGGCTCGCGCTGGAGCGCGAAGCGTTCTACGACACCTCGCGCATCGCCATCGTGCCGGCCGGCCTGTGCTACCCCGGCACGGTAAACGGGGCGGATCTACCGCCCTGCAAGGAGTGCGCGCCGCTATGGCAACCACGCTTCCGCGCCGCTCTGCCTGACATCGCGCTTACGCTGCTCGTCGGCAGCTATGCACAGGCGTATTACCTCGGTAACTCCCGAAAGAAGACGCTGGGCGAAACGGTGCGCGCGTATCGCCAGTATCTGCCCGCATTCTTCCCACTGCCGCATCCGAGCTGGCGCAACCTCGCGTGGCTCAAGCGCAACCCCTGGTTCGAAAAGCAGGTGATCCCCGCACTGCAAAAGCGCGTCAGGGCGTTGATGAGGACCGAGTCCGCACGGGTATAATCCGCGCCCGCATGAAGCTACTCTCCTCGCCCGCCAGCCCCTACACGCGCAAGGTGCGCATCGTCCTTACCGAGAAGAAGATCGAGTGCGAGCTCGAGACGGTCGACGTCGCGCCCGCCGAGAACCGCGTCAACCGGCACAATCCGCTCGGCAAGATCCCGACGCTGCTGCTGGACGACGGCACCGCGCTCTACGATTCGCGCGTCATCGTCGAGTTCCTCGACGGCAAGTCGCCGGGCAGCCGGCTGATTCCCGAGGAGCTGCGCGACCGCGTCGCCGTGCGGCGCTGGGAAGCGCTCGCCGACGGCGTGCTCGACGCCGGCCTGCTGGTGCGCTACGAGGGGATGCGCGACGCGAAAGAGCAGAGCAAGGCCTGGAGCGACAAGCAGCTCGGTCGCATCAAGCGCGGCATGGCGCTCATGGCGGCCGATCTCGGCGAGCGGCCCTGGTGCCACGCCGAGCGCTATTCGCTTGCCGACATCGCGGTGGGCTGCTGCCTCGGCTGGCTCAACTTCCGCAAGCCCGGCGGCATCGACTGGCTCGCCGAGTATCCCGGCCCTCGGAAAGCACTACGAGAAGCTGATGGCGCGGCCGGCGTTCGCCGACACCGTGCCTCAAGCTCCGAAGTAACACCGAAAATCAGGGACAGACCACGTTTTTGTAGCGCGAAGCTGAGAAAAACGTGGTCTGTCCCTGATTTTCAGTTGGTGATCACCCCGCCGCCGATACAGACCTCACCGTCGTAAAGCACGACGGATTGACCTGGCGTTACCGCCCATTGCGGCGCGGAGAACTCGACCCTGATCTCGTCCTGTTCCGCGTTCGATAGCGTGCACGGCGCATCGGCCTGGCGATAGCGCGTTTTCGCGGTATGGGTCGACGGCGCTAGCGGCGGCCTGCCAGCCACCCACGCCGCGTCGGAAGCGGACAAGGCCTTTTTCATCAGCAGCGGATGGTCGTGCCCTTGCACCACGACAAGCTCGTTCGCGTCGATGCGCTTGTCCGCCACGTACCACGCTTCCCCCGCGCCGCCGATGCCAATGCCTTTGCGCTGGCCGATCGTATAGAAGGCAAGCCCGATGTGCTCTCCCACGGTAGCGCCCTTCTCATCGACGATCCTCCCGGGAACCTTCGGCAGGTAACGGTTCAGGAACTCACGGAACGGCCGCTCGCCGATGAAGCAGATGCCGGTCGAGTCCTTCTTCGCGTGGTTCGGCAGCCCCGCTTCGAGCGCGATGCGGCGCACCTCGGACTTTTTCAGCTCGCCGACCGGAAACATGACGCGCGAAAGCTGTTCCTGCGTCAACCGGTGCAGGAAGTAGCTCTGATCCTTCGAAGCATCGATGCCCCTCAGCAACTGGTGGCCGCCTTCGGAGGGCAAGACCCGCGCGTAATGCCCCGTGGCGATCTTCTCGGCGCCCAACCGCATGGCATGGTCGAGGAAAGCTCGGAACTTGATCTCGGCGTTGCACAGCACGTCGGGATTGGGGGTGCGGCCGGCGGCGTATTCGCGCAGGAACTCGGCGAATACGCGCTCCTTGTACTCGCCGGAGAAGTTGACCGCCTCGAGGTCGATGCCGATGCGATCGGCCGCCGCCGCGGCGTCGATCAGGTCTTCGCGCGTCGAGCAGTACTCGTCGTCATCGTCGTCCTCCCAGTTCTTCATGAACAGGCCCACCACCTCGTGCCCGGCGCGCTTGGCGAGCAGCGCGGCGACGGATGAGTCCACGCCGCCCGACATCCCGACCACCACCTTCATGAGAACTCCGGCGAGAACACGTCGAGCGGGAAGCTGTTGCCGGCGAGAAAATCATCGACGCACTTCTGCACCAGCGGGGAGCGGTGCTCGGCTTTGCGCTCCCGGATCTCGTCCGGCGTAAGCCAGTGCACGGCGACGATCTCCTTGTCGAGCGGGCGGTTTTCCGCTGCGCCGACGTTGCCGCGGAAGGCGAAGCGCAGGAAGGTGAAGTCTTTCCTGGGATCGCGCCAGCGGTAGATGCCGACCAGCGCGGTGGGCTCGAAATGATGGGCGGTCTCTTCCATTGCTTCGCGGCGGCAGGCGGCCGCCAACGATTCGCCCGGGTCAAGATGGCCCGCCGGCTGGTTCAGGACCAGGCGCCCGGAAATGCGCTCCTGGATGAGCAGGAACTTCCCGCCGCGCTCGATGACGGCTGCCACCGTCACCGACGGCTTCCAGACACTCATGCGGCTTTTTTCGTGTTTTTCTTGATGAAGTCGGCCATGCGCTGCACGCCGGCTTCGATCGCCTTGTTGGAAGCTGCGTACGAGAAGCGCACATGCTGGCCTTCGCCGGGCACGCGCATGCCGAAATGGATGTCGGCGAGCACCGCGACGCCCGCTTCGTGCAGCAGGCGCTTCCTGAACTCCTCGGAATCGGCGGCGCCGATGCGGCGGCAGGCCTCGGTGACGTTCGGCCAGACGTAGAACGCGCCGCCGGGAACCTGGCACTTCACGCCAGGCACGTCGTTGAGAAGACCGACGATCAAATCTCTTCTCTTGAGGAAAGAATCTTTCATCGAAGAAGCGGCATCCTGCGGCCCGTTGATCGCCTCCACCGCCGCCCACTGGCTGATCTGCGAGGCGCAGGACTCGGTGTTGGTGATCCAGCGCGTGAAGACCGGCGCGAGCTGCGGGTTCGAGGTGAAGCCGATGCGCCAGCCGGTCATCGCCCAGGTCTTGGAGGCGCCGTCGGAGATGATGGTGCGCTCGTACATTCCCGGCACCTGGGCGATGGAGAAGAATTCGCTGCCGAACACCAGGCGCGAATAGATTTCATCGGCATAGACCCAGACCTGGGGATGCTTCTTCAGGACCTGGGCGATGGTTTCCAGGTCTTTGCGGCTGAGGCAGCCGCCGGTCGGGTTGTGCGGGTAGTTGAGGATCAGCAGCCGGGTCTTGGGCGTGATCAGCCGCTCGAGCTCCGCGGGATCGAACGAGAAGTTGCGGCTCTCGTGCAGGTGGATGGGCACCGGCTTGGCGCCGTTGGCGATGATCTGCGACTCGTAGATCGGGAACCCGGGGTTGGGATAGATGACCTCGTCGCCGGCGCCGTGGTCGGTGGTGGAGAGGATGGTGTAGGCGATGAAGGGCTTCGCGCCGGCGCCCACGACCACGTCCTCCGGGCGGATGGGCAGGCCGCCGCGCAGCTTGGCCATGTATTGCGCCGCCGCCTGGCGCAGCTCATCGATGCCCGCGGAGGGCGTATAGCCGTGCTTGCCGCCCTTGATGGCGCGGATCGCGGCCTCCTGCACGTTGTCCGGCGCCGGAAAGTCGGGCTGGCCGATGCAGAAGCTGATGATGTCCTTGCCTTGGCGCGCGAGTGCATTGACCTCGGCGAGCACGACGAAGGCGTTTTCGGTTCCCAGGCTGTTGGCCCGGCGGCTGATCTCAGGCATACCCATTATTATGCCGTCCCATGCTGATCAACTGCGTCGCCTACCAGGACGGCCAAAAGCTCGCGGATATCGACAAGCGGCAGATCAGCGATTACCTGAAGAAGCCGGGCTGCTTCGTCTGGGTGGCGCTGGCCGATCCGACACAGGAGGAGCTGGCCGAGATGCAGGAGGAGTTCGACCTGCACGAGCTGGCGGTGGAGGACGCGCGCCACGGGCACCAGCGCCCGAAGATCGAGGAATACGGCGACTCGCTGTTCGTGGTGCTGCATACCGTCGAGTTCACGCCCATCGACGAGATCAAGATCGGCGAAGTCGACATCTTCGTCGGCCGCAACTACGTGCTCTCGGTGCGCAGCCGCACCGAGCGCGGCTTCAAGGAAGTGCGTGCGCGTGCCGAGCGCGACCCGGAGCTGCTGAAGTACGGCTCGGGCTACGTGCTCTACGCCCTGATGGATGCCGTGGTCGACCGCTATTTCCCGGTGCTCGATGCCATCGAAAGCGAGCTCGAGCGGGTCGAGGAGCACCTCTTCCAGGAAGGGGCTTCCCCGCGCGAGAACATCGAGGCCCTTTACTACGTGAAGCAGCAGCTCACCACGCTGCGGCACGCCACCGGGCCGGCGCAGGAGCATTCCGGCAAGCTGTTCGGCGGCCGCGTGCCGTTCGCGTGCCACGGCCTGACCGAGTACTTTCGCGACGTCTACGACCATCTCGCGCGCATCAACCAAGCGATCGATGCCGCGCGCGAGACCACGAACACCGCGATCCAGGTGGCGCTCGCCATGGTCAACATGGGGCACGGCGAGATCACCAAGAGCCTCGCCGCCTACGCGGCGCTGGTCGCCGTACCGACGATGATCGCCGGCGTCTACGGCATGAACTTCGAGCACATGCCGGAGCTGCACTGGCGCTTTGGCTATCCCCTGTCCATCGCGGCGATGGTGGGGATCGACGCGTTCCTCTTCTTCCGCTTCCGGAAGGCGGGCTGGATCTAAGTCAGGGTTTTCAGTACCTCGGCGACGGTGCCGAACATCTGGTCGAGGTGCTTCTTCTCCGCGATCAGCGGCGGGCAAAAGGCAAGCGCATCACCGACCGGCCGTACGAAGACGCCCTTCTCCCAGCATTTCTCGAACGCTTCGGCGGCGCGCGCGTTCGGAGCGCCTTGGCGCGGCGCGAGCTCCACGGCGCCGATCAGACCGAGGTTGCGGCAATCGACCACGTTCGGCAGGCCCTTGAACGAATGGATGCCGTCCGCAAACGCCTTGGCGATGTCGCTGCTTCCCCTGGTGAGAAGCTTTTCATCTGCGTACGTATCCAGAGTCGCGATGCCGGCCGCACACGCGAGCGGATGGCCCGAATACGTATAGCCATGGAAGAACTCGATGCCCGCGCCCGGCGCGCCGGTGAACGTCTCGTAGATCGAGTCCTTGACGATCACCCCGCCTAGCGGGACCGCGCCCGAGGTGATGCCCTTGGCGAAGGTGATGAGGTCGGGCTCGATGCCGAACTGCTGGGCGGCGAAGGGCTTGCCGAGCCGTCCCCAGCCGGTAATGACCTCGTCGAAGATGAGCAGGATGCCGTGGCGCGTGCAGATTTCGCGCAGGCGCTGCAGGTAGCCCTTGGGCGGCATCAGCACGCCGCCCGAAGCCGAGACCGGATCGACGATCAGCGCGGCGATGTTCGACCCGTCGTGCAGCGCGACGATGCGCTCTTCAAGCTCATCGGCCAGCTCCGCGCCGCGCGGCGGTTCGCCGCGTGAGAACAGATTTTCGGAAAACCCATGGGTATGCCGCAGGTGATCCACGCCCGGTAGCAAAGCACCGCTGTACGCCTTGCGGTTCGCCGCCACGCCGCCCACCGAGATGCCCGCGATGTTGACGCCATGATAGGAGCGCTCGCGGCCGACGAAGCGCGTGCGCGTCGCCTGGCCGCGCAGGCGGTGATAGGCGATCGCCATCTTGAGCGCGGTGTCGACCGCTTCCGATCCCGAGTTGGTGAAGAACACATGGCCCATGCCGGCGGGCGCAATCTCGGCAATCCGCTCCGCCAGGCGAAACGCGAGCGGATGCCCGAGCGAGAACGAAGCCGCAAAGTCGAGCTCGCCCGCCTGCTTGCGGATCGCCTCGACGATGCGCGGCCGCCCGTGGCCCGCGTTCACGCACCAGAGCGTCGCCAGGCCGTCCAGCACCTGCTTGCCCTCGGCGGTGGTGTAGTACATGTCTTTCGCCGACACCACCAGCTTCGGCTTCGCCTTGAAGCGGCGGTTGTCGGTAAACGGCATCCAGTAGTGCTCGAGGTTCAGAGCACTGTCGGTCGCGAGATCCTTGGGATGCATAGCCTCAGTTTGACAGGCTATCTACAGCTTGAGTTCGGCCCGTAACAATTCCCACTGAACTGTGATCCTTCCGTCCGCCTTCCGCTCGATCAGGCGAATGGCGGCCAGTTGCGTTACATCAGTGTGAACGTTCTTATAGTCCCGTCCGAGGCGCTTCGCCAGCTCGTAGATCGAAAGCGGCCCGTCCTCGCTCAATTTCTGCAGTAGTGCCCAGCGCGCAACAGAAAGCGTCCGGAGCAGTGAAGGCAGCCCGTCGAAGCTCAAAATCTCCAGCGGCCGCATGGCCCGGCCTTCCTCGACGCGATGCCACGCCGCCTCGAAGCGGTCGAGCGCGTCGCCCGCGGCGCCGAGGCGGATCTCAAGCTGCCTGGGCATCGCGCTCGAAGTCGTAGCGCAGCTGCTCCACCGAGCGGAAGCGGTAGCGCGCATTCGGCTCATACACGACGCCGCGCCAGCTCAAGCGATAGCGCAGGTCGTCATGCAGCTCGATCTCGAGGATGCCCTCGGGCGTGACCACGGCTTCCCGCAGCAGCAACATATGGCTTATCGTACCATATAGGCGGTGCGCTAGAATCGCGAGGTGAAGGACTTCTTCAACCTGTACCGCCACGGATTTGCCCGCATGGCGGTGGCCACGCCGGCGGTGCGCGTCGGCGATCCGCAATACAACCTCGACGCAACGCTAAAGCTGATGCGCGAAGCCGCGCGCGAGAAGGCGGTCGTCGCCGTTTTCCCCGAGCTCGGGCTCTCGGCCTACACCTGCGACGATCTTTTCCACCAGCAGGCACTCATCGACGGCGCCGAGGCGGCGCTCGCCGAGCTGCTGAAGCAGACGCGCACTCTTCCGCTGGCCGCGCTCGTCGGCCTGCCGGTGGCGGTGCAAGGCCTGCTCTACAACTGCGCCGCGCTCGTCTGCCAGGGTCGCCTAGTCGGCGTGGTGCCGAAGACCTACCTGCCGAACTACCGGGAGTTCTACGAAGGCCGCCAGTTCACGCCCGGCCGGACTGCACGGCAGCGCGAGATACGGCTGGCGGGGCAGGCGGCCCCGTTCGGCACCGATTTGATCTTTCAAGCGGCCGAGTTCCGCAACCTGGTCCTGCACGTGGAAATCTGCGAGGACCTCTGGGTGCCCACGCCGCCCTCGTCCTTCGCCGCGCTCGCCGGGGCGACGGTGATCGCCAACCTGTCGGCGTCCAACGTGGTGGTCGGCAAGGAAGGCTATCGCCACCAGCTCGTCGGCAACCAGTCGGCGCGCTGCATCGCGGCGTACCTGTACAGCGCCTCCGGCCAGGGCGAATCGACCACCGACCTGGCATGGGACGGGCATGCGCTCATCTACGAGAACGGCAGCCTGGTCTCCGAGTCGCGGCGCTTCGCCGACGCCCCGCAGCTCGCCTTTGCCGATGTCGACCTCGACCGGCTGCTCGCCGACCGCATGCGGCAGAACACCTTTGGTGCGGCGGTGCGCAGGCATGCGGACGAAGTGTTTCGGACCGTGGAGTTCGCTTTGCCGGTCCCGAAGGGCAAACTGGTTCTGCAAAGAAAAATAGAGCCGCGTCCCTACGCTCCCAGCGACCCGCGCACGCGCGACGCGCGCTGCGAGGAGGTGTACCGCATCCAGGTGCAGGGGCTGGCCACGCGCATGCTCGCCACCGGCTCGAAAAGGCTGGTGATCGGGGTTTCCGGCGGCCTCGACTCGACCCAGGCACTCATCGTCTGCGCGCGCACCATGGACCAGCTCAAGCTGCCGCGCGCGAACATCCTCGCCTACACCATGCCCGGCTTCGCCACCTCGACCCGGACCAAGAGCCAGGCCTGGCAGCTGATGCGCGCCGTGGGGGCCACGGCCGAGGAAATCGACATCAAGCCCTCGTGCCTGCAGATGCTGAAGGACCTCGGACACCCGTTCGCCAAAGGGAAGAAGGTCTACGACGTCACGTTCGAGAACGTGCAGGCGGGCGAGCGCACCAGCCACCTCTTCCGCCTGGCCAACTTCCACGGCGGCATGGTGGTCGGCACCGGCGACCTCTCCGAGCTCGCCCTTGGCTGGGCGACCTACGGCGTGGGCGACCACATGTCGCACTACAACGTGAATGCCAGCGTGCCGAAGACCCTGATCCAGTTCCTGATCGGCTGGGTGGCCGAGTCCGACGAGTTCAGCGCCGACGTGAAGCGCGCGCTGAAGCGGGTGCTCGAGACCGAGATCAGCCCCGAGCTGGTGCCGGGCAGCCAGAAGAGCGAGGCCACGGTCGGCCCCTACGAGCTGCAGGACTTCAACCTGTATTACATCCTGCGCTTCGGCTACTCGCCGGCCAAGGTCGCGTTCCTGGCCTGGCACGCCTGGCGCGGAAAATACAAGCTACGCGAGATCCGCAAGTGGCTCGGGGTGTTCGTCGAGCGCTTCTTCCGCAACCAGTTCAAGCGCAGCGCCGTGCCGAACGCGCCCAAGGTGGGCTCGGGCGGCTCGCTTTCGCCGCGCGGCGACTGGCGCGCGCCGTCCGACGCCAGCGCCAACGCCTGGCTCAAGGACCTGGCGCGAGTGCCTGCGAAAGAGTGAAGGTTTTCAAGAGTTGACCTTCGCGGGCGATTGCCGCCCTGCAGCACGCCGGTCTACGGTTAAAGATTGCTCGCGGTCAACCGGCGGTCACGATCGGCCGTTAGGCTGGATGTATGGCACCGCAATCCTCCAACCTGACGGCGCTCCTCACGATGGCGCCGAGCGCCTTCGCCGGCGGCGAAATGCCGCGGCTGCCGCAGATCAAGACCGTCGCTGCCCTGAGGGAGGAAGTGTCCCGCCACTTCGGCAAGCTCTCCAGCCAGGAGCTGGACGCGCTGGCCGGGTGGTTCAACCGCAACTTCTTCCGCCTGGAGCGCTGAGAATTCGGGGACGGAGCCCCCAGATTCGCTACCTCATGTAAGAGGGCTTGAAAGCCCGCCCGCGCCGCTTGCCGCGCACCGGCGAGCCCTTGTTGGCCTTGGTGCCGTAATTCTTGCTGTTGTCCTTCATCTCGGCCGCGCGCTCGCGCATGCGCTGCTCGGCGAGGGTTTCGCGCGCGCGCGCGGTTCCGTGCTTGCGTTTCATAGCCTTCCTTTGAAAATGCGGTGACTAGCCCCGGGTGGTGGTCTTGCGGATCTCTTTTTCGTCCGACCACTCGAGCAGGCCGTTGCGGATGTTCCAGAGCTGCAGGTTGAGCTTGTAATACACGTCCTTCGTTTCCTTCACCTGCTTGACGATGGAGACGATGTTGCCCTCGAGGCGGTACTGCGCGCCGACCATGCGGCCCATTTCGGCGGCCTGCTCCTTCGCGTACAGGTCGCTCTGCTGGCGCTTGAGCTCCTCCGTCTGCTGGCTCATGCCGGCGGCGTCGACCGCGAAACGCACGCGGCCGCCTTTCTGCAGCTCGGCGCGGATGCTGTCGGTGATGGCGCGGGTGTCGATGTACTCGCTGGTCTTGTTGCGCACTTCCTGCACGGTGACGATCGGCAGGTTGGAGCTGGCGATCACCGGCGCGCCCAGCATGGAGCGCGCCATGGACTCGGCCATCATCTGCAGGTCGGTCGAGCCGAACTGGTTGTTCAGGGTCTCGACTGCGCGGGCATCGCCGTAGCGCGTCTGTTCCTTCGCGCAGCCGGCGGCGAGCGCGGCGGCCGCCAGGCTGGCGACGACGACCAGGCGGCGCATGGCGCGGCTCATTCCTCGCTCCTCAGGATCAGGCGGAAGTCGACCGCCTTGTTGGTCGGCGAGACGGTATTGATCACCAGGTTGGAGTTCTCGTACAGCATCAAGGGCTTCCACGGCTCTTCGTCCCAGGCGCGCATGCCCTCGCGGTCGATCCAGCGGAACTTGTAGGCCAGGCGTTTCACGCTGCGGCTGTCGTTGTTGAGGTTGGCGTCGATCTTCAGCAGGTCGCCCGCCTTGGAGCAGCGCATCTCGGTCGCCTGGATGGTGGTGCGCCGGCCCTCGCTCACCACCTTGGTGCGCACCAGGTCGTCCATCGAGCCCACCTTGGTCTCGCCGATCGGGCAGCCGAATGCGAACCCCGGCTGCTCGAAGCCCTTTTTGGTGGCGCAGCCGGCGGCGAGCAGCAGGACGGCGGCAAGCGCGGCGATGTTTCGATTCCGGTTCATGGTCTTGGACCTCCCCCCGAGACGACGGGCGCCTTGGGTGCATTCACGAAAACCTGCTGGCGCAACAGGCGAAAGTCTACCACCGCATAGCGCCCGAAGAGCTCGACGCGGGCGCTACGCGGGCCGGCCGACGTCTCCAGCGTAACGCTGTGCACGCCGCGCGGCAGGCGGCCGCGGGCGACGAAGATGTCGGACGGCAGCGCGCGCCAGGTGCGGTCATCGGCCGAGGCGAAGGCCGCGCTGCCGACGGTGATCGCGGCGGAGGCGAGCGCGGTGGCGACGCTCTGCCGGTCGCCCAGCTTCTGCGTTTGGTACTGCAGCACAGCGGCGGTGGCGGTGCGGATCGTCGCCCGCAGCATGATCGCCGGCATGTCGTCCTTCAGCCGGCGGCGCGCCATCGCGTCGATGCTGGTAATGGCCTCGGCCGGAAACACCCTGTCCTCGATCGTCAGCTGCCGGGGCGCGGCTGGGGTGGAGGTCGTCGTGATGATCGGGAAGGCGTGCGGCAGCACGAGAAAGCGGCCCTGGACCCAGACCGGCAGCACGAACTGGCGCGACTGCAGGGCGGGCGCCGTGCCGGTGCCGATGATGAACAGCACGTCGGTCATGCCGTCGTCCGCAGCAGCCATGCGCTCGTCGAGCCCGCGCAGCGCCTCCTCGAGCAGCGGCCGGCCGGGCTGCAGCTCGTTCGCGAGGCGGTAGCCCGGCGCCGCAAGGCTCGCCTCGCCGAGCGCCTCGTAGACGAAGCCGGCCAGGTAGTGCGAGAGCGCGCTCTGGTAGCTGTTGCGCAACGCGTTCACCTCGGCGTTATCGATGGTCTCGACCGGGTAGCCGTTCAGGTCGCGCACGCTGGTGCGCGCGCCGCGCTTCTTCGCCTCCTCCTCGACCTCCGCATACTGCTTGCCGCGCAGCTCGGCGACTTGCGCCTCGAACTCGTGCGTCTGCCGGATCGCCACTCGCGCGCGCTCGTAGTCGCCGCGCGCCAGGTGATTGAGCGCCATGTAGGTCAGCAGCATGACGCGCTCATAGTCGTGCCCCTGGTAGGCGCGCAGCTTGTCGTTGAGCACGTAGCTCGACATGCCGCTCACCAGGTTGGCGATCTCGGCGAAGCCGTCCGAAGCGGCGATGCGCGCCTCGGCAGCCATCCAGGCCTTCTGGCTCTCGTCGTAGCGGCTGCCGAGCCGCTGCAGCATGCCGAGCTCCATGAAATAGAGCAGGTCCTTGTCGGGCAGGCGGTTGTTGGCTTCGAGGAGGCGGATGGCGCCCTCCACGTTGCCGCTGGAGGCCTGTTCGAGCGCCGGGTAGAGCTCGGCGTCGTAGCTGCGGAACGCGGCGCAGCTGGAGAGCAGGAGCGCCATGCCCGCGACAAGCAGTGCGCGGCGCCAGCCGGGCCGCATCACATCACTTGCGCGGAAAGGTGATGAGGCGCTCGCCCTCGATCGCCTTGCCGGCCTTGGCCGCCTCGTACAAGGGCGCGACCTGTGCCCCGAGCTCGGCGAGCCGCGCCGCGCGGTTCTGCGGCGAGGGGTGGGTGGAAAGGAATTCCGGCGGCCCGCCGCCCTCCTTGCCCATTTTCTGCCACAGCGTCACCGCGGCCTTCGGATCGTAGCCGGCACGCGCGGCTAGCTCGATACCGATCTGGTCGGCTTCGGCCTCGCCCTCGCGGCTGTTGGGGAGCTGGATGGCAACCACCGAGGCGAGCTGCACCCCGGTGAGCGCGAGCGCCGCGCGGTCGTCTCCCCCGGCAACGGTAATCGCGACCGCGGCCGCGGTCGTCGCCGCCGCCGATGTCATGGCGATCGACATGCGCTCGCGCGTGTGGTCGGCAAGCGCGTGCGCGATCTCGTGCCCCATCACTTGCGCGATCTCGTCGTCGGTGGCCTTGAGCTTCTCCCACATGCCGGAGTAGATCGCCATCTTCCCGCCGGCCATGCAGAAGGCGTTCACCGTCTTCGGGTCGTCGATCACCTTCACTTCCCACGCCCAGTGCTTCGCATCGGGCCGCACGCGCACGGCCTGCGCGACCAGCCGGTCGGTGATTTCGCGCACTTTCTGCGCGCGCGGCGTGCCGGCTTCGATCTGCTTCTTCTTGTCGAGCTCGCCCATCATCTGCGTGTACGCGGCGGCGGACTGCGACACCGCCATCTGGTCGGAAACCACCATGTACTGAGTGCGGCCCGTCAACGGGCTCGCCGTGCAGCCGGCCAGCAGGAAAAAGAAGGCAAACGCCAAACGGCGCATGTTGGGATGTCCCTGATTCGAACCGCGATTTTACGCGGCCACGGGCTTGCGGCGGCGCGAGATGGATTCCCGGGCGCCGCCGGCCTAGAATTTAGCGCGCAAGCCCATGCTGCCCCTCCGCCCCGGCGACAAGCTTCCCCAGGATCCGACGTTCGAGGAGACCCCGCTGTGGATCCACGAGGTGGCGGCGGTGGTGCTCTCGCGGCGCGATTCGAGGAGGCGTGCGGTCCTCAAGCTGCTGGATCGCCTGCCGTTGTGGCCCGGAACCAAGAAGACTGCTACGCCGCCTTCCGCTCGCCGGACGGCAACTCGCCGATCGCCGTCCTGATCGCGTCCTCGACGCGGTCGAGGAACACGAACTCCAGCTTCTGACGCGCTTCGGCGGGGACGTCCTCGAGGTCCTTCTCGTTGCGCTTGGGCAGCATCACCGTGCGGATGCCCGCGCGCAGCGCGGCCAGGGTCTTTTCCTTCACCCCGCCGATCGGCAGCACCAGCCCGCGAAGCGAGATCTCGCCCGTCATCGCCACGTCGGAGCGCACCGGCTTCGCTGACAGCAGCGAAACCAGGCTGAGGAACATGGCCACCCCTGCGCTCGGCCCGTCCTTGGGCGTGGCGCCCGCCGGCACGTGGATGTGGATGTCGGTCTTCTCCAGCGTCTGTGAGGTGAAGACCTTCGCCAGCGTCAGCGCCGCCTGCGCGGATTCCTTCATCACCTCGCCCAGCTGTCCGGTGAGGATGAGCTTGCCGCTGCCGGGCGTACGCGAGGCCTCGATGAACAGAATGTCGCCGCCCACCGAGGTCCAGGCGAGGCCGGTGGCGACGCCGGGCACCGAGGTGCGCTCGGCGAGCTCGCTCTCGAAGCGCTTGGCGCCGAGGATCGCGTGCAGGTCTTTCGGCTCGACCACGATCTTTTCCTTCGCGCCTTCCGCGATGCGCATCGCCACGTTCCGCAGCACCGCGCCGATCTCGCGCTCGAGCGTGCGCACGCCGGCCTCGCGCGTGTAGTCGGCGATGATTGCGCGAATGGCTTCTTCAGTAATTGCGGCTTTTGAAGAATCCAGGCCGTTCGCCTCGAGCTGGCGCTTCACCAGGTAGCGCTTGGCGATCTCCAGCTTCTCTTCCTCCGTGTAGCCGGGCAGCTGGATGATCTCCATGCGGTCGCGCAGCGGGCCGGGGATGGTGTCCAGCATGTTCGCGGTGGTGATGAACATGATCTTCGACAGGTCGAAGTCCACCGCCAGGTAGTTGTCGCGGAATTTCGAGTTCTGCTCCGGGTCGAGCACCTCGAGCAGCGCGCTCGACGGGTCGCCGTGGAAGCCGCCCTGGCCGAGCTTGTCGATCTCGTCGAACATCAGCACGCAGGTGCGCGACTCCGCGCGGCGGATCGCCTGGATCACGTTGCCCGGCAGCGCGCCGATGTAGGTGCGGCGGTGGCCGCGGATCTCGGCCTCGTCGTGCACGCCGCCCAGCGCGATGCGCTGGAACTTGCGCCCGGTCGAGCGCGCGATCGACTGGCCGAGCGAGGTCTTGCCCACGCCGGGAGGGCCGACGAAGCACAGGATCGGGCTCTTGCCCTGCGGATTGAGCTTGCGCACCGCCAGGTGCTCGAGGATGCGGCGCTTGATCTTGTCCAGGCCGTAGTGGTCCTCGTCCAGGATCTGCCTTGCTTTCGCAATGTCGATTTCCGGGACCGCGCCTTCCTTCCACGGCAGCTCGGCGAGCCACTCCAGGTAAGTGCGCAGCATCGAGCCCTCGGCGCTGCCCTCGCCCATGCGCTGCAGGCGCTTGAGCTCCTTGACCGCGTGCTTGTGCACGTCCTCGGGCATGCCCGCGTCCTCGATCGCCTTCTTCAGCTCCTCGAGCTCGGCGGCGGTGTCGTCGCCCTCGCCCAGCTCCTTCTGGATCTGGCGCATCTGCTCGCGCAGCACGTGCTCGCGCTGGCGCTCGTCGAACTCCTTCTTGGTCTTGTCGCCGATTTCCTTCGAGATGCGCAGCACGCCGACGCGCTCGCCCAGGTGCTCCAGCACCTTGTCGAGGCGGCGCTTGAGGTCGAAGGTCTCGAGCAGGTCCTGCTTGTCCTCGTTCTTGATGTCGAGCAGGTTGGCGACCATGTCGGCGAGCAGCGCGGGCGAGGTCATGCCCTGCACCACCACGCTTAGCTCTTCAGGCGCGCTCGGCAGCAGGCCGATCGCCTCGATCGCCTGCGCCTTCAGCTGCAGGAAGCGCGCCTCGATCTCGGAATTCAAATCCTCTTTTGGAGAAACCATCTGCACGCGCGCGACGAGGTACGGCCAGCCGGGGAGGAACTCGAGCACGCGGAAGCGGCTTTGTCCCTGCACCACCAGGTGGTGCGTGCCTTCGGCGCCGGTGATGTAGCGCACGACCGGACCGAGGGTGCCGACCCAGTAGAGGTCCGAGGGCTGCACGTCATTGGTCTGCGGATCGCGCTGCAGGAGGAAGCCGATCTTCTTCTCGCTGCGCACCGCTTCCTGCGCGGCGGTGACCGACTGGATGCGCCCGACGGTGATCGGCGTGATCACGCCCGGGAACAGCACCGTGTTGCGCATCGGGATGATGATGAGCGCGTCGTCCGGCAGCGGCCGGGCGGCAGGCTGCTTCGGCGGCGCCGCGTTCTCGGCCGGCGGCTCCTTGCCTTTCTCGGACAGGACTTTCTGGTTCATGCGCCTTCCTTGCGGCGAAAAGTGAGCGTCAGCACGCCCTCGGCAAGCACCTTGCCGGCGAGCTCGAGCGGCGTGTAAGGGTCGCCGAGCGGCAGGCCGATATGGCGCTCGAAGCGGCCGTAGGGGATCTCGAGGCGGTGGATCTGGCCGCCCTCGCTTCTGCAGGGAAAGGCGCGCAGCGCGGAAATCGTGATGCCGGCGGGGTCCAGCGCCACCGTGATGGCATCAGCGGTGACCCCCGGCAGCGCCACGTGCACCTGCAGCGCGTTGTCCGCCTCGACGATGTCGACCGGCGGTTCCCAGGAAACGACGTCGTGGGTGAAGAACTGGCGCTGCAGGCGCTGTGCCCGGTCGAGCATCGACAGGGCCTCGCCTAACATCCAGCTGGAAAAATCGCGGCTTCTCACCGCCGTTAGATGGCGGCGTTACTCCGGGGTTCAAGTAGGGTTGAAGCCCCGGTTTTTAAGGGCTTTATCGCTTGCGGTAGGTCGGACGGCGCGCGGGCATCGCCACTGGCTTCTCGTCCTTGTGTCGGTAGTTGATGCGGCCACGCGTCACGTCGTAGGGCGAAATCTCGAGCCGTACGCGGTCGCCGGCGAGGATGCGGATGCGGTTCTGGCGCACACGGCCGCCGGCATACGCGAGCACGCTGGCGCCGTTCTCGAGCGTGACGCGGAAATTCGTGTTCGGCAGCACCTCGAGCACGGTGCCGTCCATCTCCAACATTTCTTCCTTGGGCATGACAAAAGCCTTTCGTGCGCCCGTCGGCGCGGTGTTCGGTACGGGTGATGACTACTGCAGGCGGGAAACTGCAGCCGCCATTATACCTGTGCGAGGAGCCACTTCCGGAAGGCCGCGACCGCCGGGCGGTCGGCGATGACCTCCGGACAGACGAGGTAATAGGCCGATTGCGGCTTGACTTCGAACGCCTCGAAGGGCTCGCAAAGGCGCCCGGAGGCGATGTCGGCGTCGACCAGGGGCCGCAGCGCGAGCGCCACGCCGAGGTTCTGCGAAGCGGCCTCGAGCGAAAGGATGTTCGAGGAAAAACGCGGGCCGCGGCTGGCGTCGACCTCGTCGCCGACGCCCGCGGTCTGCAGCCATTTCTGCCAGGCGTTGCCGCCGGCGACGATTTCCATCGCGTCGTCGTGCAGCAGCGTGTGGTGCGCGAGGTCGGCCGGCGTCCTGAGGCCGGGCTCGCCCTTCACCAGCGCCGGATTCGCCACCGCCGCCATGCGCACGCCGAACAGGCGGTCGGCGCGATGGCCGGCGTATTCGCCCTGGCCAAGATGGATCTGCACCGCCGAGGACTCGGTGCGCAGGTCGAGGTCGCCGACGAGTGAAGTCGAATCCAGCGCGCCGGCGTCGACCATCTTGCTCGAGGCGAACACGCGCAGCTCGACCTTCGGCTCGCGCTTGGCGAAATCGGCGAGGCGCGGCATCAGCCAGCGCGCGGTGAACACCGGCGGCGCGGTGATCACCAGCTCCGCCTCGTTGCCTTTTTCGCGGATCATCTCGACCGCGCTCGCGAGCGCATCGAAGCCCTCGCGCAGCTTCGGCAGGCAGGCGCGCGCCGCGTCGGTCAGCTGCACCCCGCGCCCGGCGCGGCGGAACAATTCCACACCGAGGTACTCCTCGAGCGCCTTGACCTGGTGGCTCACCGCCGCTTGCGTGATGTGCAATTCAACCGCCGCGTCCTTGAACGACAAGTGGCGCGCGGCGGCCTCGAACACGCGTAACGCATTCAGCGGTGGCAGGCGATAAATCACGGAACCGGTGAGTTTTTCTTATCGAAGGGGTGAAATTTCATCGTTTGTCCCTGGCATGCGGCGACCTTATATTCGCTGCATGAGAAACCTGCCTTTGTACCGCTACCCAAGTGCCGCGGAATTGTACGCGCTGGAGCAAGAAGCCCGCCGGTTGCGCGCCGCGGAGATCGCCCGACTGTTTCACGTCGCCGTGAGCGGCTGGAAAGCTTTGTGGGCTCCGAGAACTGCGAAAGGACTGCGTCATGCGTAACGAATTTGCAACCAAGTTCTGGCAGCGTGCTTACGAGTCGCTTCCGACCGGCGTGCGTGCGCAATACCTCACGCAAATGAAGGCCGCGGAAAGCTGGGAACTTTCGCTGCAGGCGATTATCGAACTCGCTTCGCGCGCGAAGAATGCGATCTCCAAGCTGTTCCAGACGCCCTCGCGAGCGCATTGAGTAGTACGTAATACGATTTTAGGGCGGCATCACCGCCCTACTGCTTGCCTCGCCGTCCGAGCTCCGAAGCCTCCTCCTCCTCCTCTGGCCTAGGGCCAGCTCGGGCGGCGAGCATCTAGAATCGGGGCATGAACGCCCCCCACCGCGCCGCCGGCGCGGTCGTCTTCCGGCGCAGCGAGCGCGGCATCCGCCTGCTCGTGCTGCGCGCCTACAAGAACTGGGATTTCCCGAAGGGCCTGATCGAGCCGGGCGAGGATGCGCTCGCTGCGGCGCGGCGCGAGGTGCTGGAGGAGACCGGCCTCGCCGACCTTGCCTATCCCTTCGGCGACGAGTTCAAGGAAACCCTTCCCTACGCCGGCAACAAGGTCGCGCGCTACTACCTCGCGGAGACCGACGCCGAGAAAATCGAGCTGCCGGTTTCGCCCGAGCTCGGTCGTCCGGAACACCACGAGTATCGCTGGATCAGCTTCGACGAAGCAGAAGACCTGCTGCCGCCGCGGCTCGCCGTCGTGCTCGAGTGGGCGAAAAAAACCATCACCAGCTAAGGAGACGTCATGGACAAACTGATTTCGGAAGACCTCGTCGTCGGGACCGGCGCCACGGCGGCGTCGGGCCAGAAAGTCACGGTGCATTACACCGGCTGGCTAACCAATGGAACCAAGTTCGATTCCAGCAAGGACCGGCGCGACCCGTTCGTGTTCTCGCTCGGCAAGGGCCAGGTGATCAAGGGCTGGGACCAGGGCGTGCAGGGCATGAAGGTCGGCGGCAAGCGCAAGCTCACCATTCCGCCGGAAATGGGCTACGGCGCGCGCGGCGCCGGCGGGGTGATTCCGCCGAACGCCACGCTGGTGTTCGAGGTCGAGTTGCTCGGCGTCGCTTAAGGAGCCGCCATGGGAAAGCTCATCGTCGTGATCGCGATCGTCGGCGCGGTGGTGTTTGCATGGAACAAGGGATGGATCGCCCAGTGGTTCAACACCGCGGTCGACAGCAGCATGGACGCCGTAAAAGGCACCCAGCGCAAGGCGACGACCGTGCGGCCCGCGGACCCCGTAGTCGAAGCGGACAAGAAGTAGTCGTATCGCGGCTTTAACAACATGGGTTCCCGCCTTCGCGGGAACGACCATTGTTAGCTTCTCTAGCCGCTGTTCCGCAAGCCGGCCGCCAATCCATTGATCGTCAGATGAATCCCCCGAAGTAGCCGCGGATCGCGGTCGCCGGAGCGGTAGCGGCGCAGCAGCTCCACCTGCACATGGTTCAGCGGGTCGAGATAGGGAAAGCGCGCACGGATCGAGCGCGCGAGCGTCGGGTTGTCGGCAAGCAGCTCCTCGTTGCCGGTGATCGCCGCGAGCCACTTGCGCGTGCGCTGCCATTCGTCCGACAGGCGGCCGAAGATGTGCTGCCGAAGCTTGGCGTCCGCCACCAGCTCGGCGTAGCGCGATGCGATGGCGAGGTCGCTCTTGGCGAGCACCATGTCCATGTTGGAAAGCACGCTGCGGAAGAACGGCCAGTCGCGGTACATCTCTTTGAGTTTTTCGAGGGAATTTTTCTCCCCGAGCCAGCTTTCCACCGCGGTGCCAAAGCCAAACCAGCCGGGCAGCATCAAGCGGCACTGGGTCCAGCTGAACACCCATGGAATCGCCCGCAGGTCCTGGATGCGCCCGCTGGCTTGGCGCGATGCCGGCCGGCTGCCGATGTTCAGGTCGGCGATCTCCGCGATCGGCGTCGAGGCACGGAAGTAGTCGACGAAGCCGGGACTCGTGACCAGGGAGCGATAGGCGTCGAACGCCCTGACGGATAGCGCTTCGGCGATGGCTTCGTGGCGTCGATGGTCTTTCCCCGGCATTGCGAAACTCGCCTCCAGCGTCGCCGCAGCCAGCGTCTCCAGGTTTCTGCGGCCGCTCTCCGGATCCGCGTACTTGCTGGCGATCACCTCGCCCTGCTCCGTGAGGCGCAGCGCGCCGTCGACGCTTCCCGGCGGCTGCGCCAGCACCGCTTCGTAGCTCGGGCCGCCGCCGCGGCCGATGGTGCCGCCGCGGCCATGGAACAGGCGCAGGCGCACGCCGCGCGCCTTGCACACCGCCGCCAGCGTCGCCTCCGCCTTGTAGAGCGCCCAGTTCGAAGTGAAGTAGCCGCCGTCCTTGTTGCTGTCGGAATAGCCGAGCATGACTTCCTGCGCCGCTTCTCTCCCTGCCTCACCCCGATTTATCCATTCCCGGTACAAGGGCAGGTCGAGCGCCTCGCCGATCACCTTGCCGCAGTTGCCCAGGTCGGCGATCGACTCGAACAGCGGAATGATCTCCACCTGCCCGAGCAGGCCCACCTCGCGCAGCAGCACGCCGACCTCGAGCAGATCGGACAGCGCGGAGCAGTGCGAGATCACATAGTGGGGAACCGCGCGTGCGCCGAAGCGCCGCCGGCCGTCAGCCGCGGCGGCCAGGATGGCGAGCTCTTTCTGCAGGAACTCGGAGTACTCGACGTGCGGCACGCGCAGGGGACGTGGGCCGGAGAGCTCCTTCACCAGCAGCTCCGTGCGCGCCTTCTCGTCCAGATCCCTGTAATTGGAACAAACCGCCGCGCGCTCAAGCAGCTCGCTCACCGCGGCTTCGTGCTCGCCCGAGCTTTGCCGCAGGTCGATCGGCGCCAGGTGGAAACCGAACAGGCTTACCTTGCGCTGCAGCGCCGCCAGGCGCCCGCGGGCGAGGAGCCCGGCGCCTTGTTTTTCCAGTGACTCGGAAACGACGGCCAGGTCAGAAAGGAATTCATCGGCGCTCGTATACGGCGGCCGCTGCACCACCGGCGGCGGATTCACCTTCAGCTCGGCCAGCGCCTCCGCCGCGCCGGCGAGGCGCGCCTGGATGCCTGAAATTGCCCGGCGATAGGGCTCGTCGCGCCGGTAAGCCGAGCTTTCGCCGGACGCCGCGGCGAGCGCCTCGATGCCGGGCGGCGCCGGACGGATGCGCGCCGACAGCGCCAGCTCCTTGTAGAGCTGGCTCACCTCCTCCAGGTAGTGCGCGAGGATGAGCCGCGCCTGCTGCGCGAGCGCACCGCTCAGCACCGCCGCCGTCACATAAGGATTGCCGTCGCGATCGCCGCCGATCCACGTGCCCACGGCGAGAAACGGCGGCAGGCGCGGCTCGGCGTCGAGGTCGAAGCGCTCCTTCAGCGCGTGCTCGAACTCCGCGTAGAGCCGCGGCAGCTCGTGCAGAAACGTGAGTCGGAAGTAGGCGAGGCCGTTCGCGACCTCGTCGGACACGGCCAGCCGCGTGCCGCGCAGCATCGCCGTGAGCCATAGGCGGAGAATTTCAGCGTGAAGAAGTTCTTCTCGTCCGGGCCCGGACTGAGACAACAGCCTTGCGATTTCCCGCTCGCAGTCGAGGATGCTCTGGCGCTGCACCTCCGTCGGATGCGCGGTGAGCACCGGCGAGACGCGCGCGCGCTCGAACCATTGCAGCAGCGCCGGCGCATCGACGCCGGCTTCGCGCGCGCGGTCGAGCGCATAGGAGAAGCTGCCCGGCCGGCGTGGCGAGCCGGCATCCGCATGCGCGCGGCGGCGGCGGTGCTGCTGCTCGTCCTCGGCGATGTTGAGAAGGTGCGAGAAATAGCTGAAGGCGCGCACCAGCTGCAGGGTCTCGTTCAGGTCGAGGGCATTCAGCTCGCGCTCGAGCTCGGCGCGGCCGTCGGAACCATTGTTGTCCCTTCGGAAACGGACCGCGGTCTGGCGGATGCGCTCGATGCGCTCGAGCGCGGCCTCGCCCGCCTGGCTGCGGATCACCTCGCCGAGCAGGCGCCCGAGCAGGCGCCGGTCCTCGCGCAGCAGGGATTCCTTTTCCTCGGGCGAGCCATGCGTGGCCGGCATGATCGATGGGAGCGTATCATCCGCATTCCGTGAATATCCAGGACCGTCTGCGTTCGCTGCCCGCTGGAGCGCTCGCCAATCTGCGCCGCGGCATCGAGAAGGAGAGCCTGCGCGTGCGCGCCGATGGCTCGCTCGCGCTCACGCCGCATCCCGTGGCGCTCGGCTCGGCGCTCACCCACCCGAACATCACCACCGATTTCAGCGAGAGCCAGCTCGAGCTGATCACCGGCGTGCATTCCGACGCCGACAGCTGCCTGCAGGAGCTCACCGAGATCCACCAGGTGGTGATGCGCTCGATCGGCGAGGAGCTGCTGTGGGCGTCGAGCATGCCGTGCAACCTGCCGGCCGACGAGGCGATTCCCATCGGGCGCTACGGCACTTCGAACGTCGGGCGCGCCAAGACCGTGTACCGCATGGGCCTGTCGTATCGCTACGGCCGCCGCATGCAGACCATCTCGGGCATTCACTACAACTTCTCGCTGCCCGGCGTCGGCAGCGACGGCTACTTCGCGCTGATCCGCAATTTCCGCCGGCTGTCGTGGCTGCCGCTCTATCTCTTCGGTGCCTCGCCCGCGGTGTGCACCACGTTTGTCGAAGGCCGCAACCACCAGCTGGAGGAGCTCGCGCCCGGCACGCTGTATCTGCCCTACGCGACCTCGCTGCGCATGGGACGCCTCGGCTACCAGAGCGATGCGCAGTCCAACCTCATCGTCAGCTACAACAACCTGAAGAGCTATTCGGCTTCGCTGCACGAGGCGCTGACCCGGCCCTATCCGGCCTACGAAAAGCTCGGCGTCCCGCCGCGGACGGTGAATCGTACAAGCAGCTCTCGACCAGCCTGCTGCAGATCGAGAACGAGTTCTACAGCCCGATCCGCCCCAAGCGGCGCATCAAGCCGGGCGAGCGCCCGCTGCACGCGCTGCGCGAGCGCGGCGTCGAGTACGTCGAGGTGCGCTTGATGGACCTCGACCCGTTCTTTCCCGTCGGCATCACGGCGCACACCATGCGCTTCCTCGACATCCTGCTGCTGCATTGCCTGCTCGAGGACAGCCCGCCTGACACGCCGCAGGAGCTGCTCGCCATCGCGCGCAACAAGCTGCGCGGCGCGCAGGAAGGCCGCAAGCCAGGGCTGCGCCTCGAGCGCCGCGGCGAAGCCGTGCCGCTCACCGACTGGGGCAACGAAGTGCTCAGCGCGTGCGAGCCGATCGCCGTCGAGCTCGACGCGACGCGCGGCGGTGCCGCCTACCGGGATGCGCTAGGTGCGGCCTTCGGTCTCGTTGAAAGATCCTGAATCCGTGCCGTCAGCGCGTGTTCTTCACGCCATGGCGCGCAACCACGGCAATTCGCACGTGCGCTTCACGCTGGCCGAGTCGTTGGCCCACCGCGGCACGCTGGTGGGTATTCCTCTCCAGGCGGCGGTGGAAGAGCGCTTCGGTATCCTGGCCAGGGAGTCGCTCGAGAAGCAGAGGAAGATCGAGCTTGCGGACCGGGTCGACTTCGAGACTTACCGCCAGCGGTACCTCAACCCGGAGTTGCTTCGGGCGGAGGCGTTAGAGGAATAATTCGGGGTCAGGTCTGCAATTCGCTTTCAAACGAATTGCAGACCTGACCCCGAATTACGTATTACTTGGCGTCGGCGCCGCCGGCGTAAGCCGTGCCCTTGCCGTCCGGCGTCCACACCACTTCGCTGCCCACCGCGTAGAGCGAACACGCTTCCTTCGCGTTGGTGCGGCACTCGCGCACCGCGATGTCCGCGGCGTCGGGCAGGCCGCTCGCGAAGCCGCAGCGGCCATCGCCGCTGACGGCGTAGGCGCGGGGCGCGGGCGACTCGAGGAAGGCGCGGTAGAGGTTGCGGCACGTGTCGGAGCGCACGTGCGGCACGAGCTCGACCGAGACGATCGGCTGCTTGGCGTCGATGCGCTCGAACGGGATGCCGTGCTTGCCGAGGAACTGCTCGACCGCCGGCAGCCAATAGCGCACGCCCAAGGTCTCGCTGAAGATGTAGTGGCCGTCGCGGCCGAACGCCGGCTGCAGCACGTACTCGGCGCGCGCGCCGGCGCCGGCGAAGCGCTCGTACCAGAGGCGCGAGGTCTGCGCGTTGAAGTAAAGGTCGTTCTCGGCGTAATGCAGCAGCACCGGAACGCGCACATTCTTGCCGACGGACTCGAGCAGCTTGGCCACCGGCTCGATGGCGCACGGCACGCCGGGCCGGAAGTCGGGATTGCCGCCGCGGCCCGCGGCGAAGGTGAGCACCGCGACCAGGCCTTCGGGGTTGCGCGTGCCGGCAGTCACCATGGAGACCATGCCGCCCGCGGATTGGCCGGCGAGGATCATGCGCTTGCCGTCGACGTAAGGCAGGCCACGCGTGTATTCGTAGGCCGCCATCACGTCGTCAGCAGCGTTCTGCTCGCCCTTGCGGTAATCGGGATTGGCGCAGGTGCCCGGGTCCTCGGCGAAGTCGCCGCCGGTGGCGCCGAAGCCGCGGCGCAGCGGCAGCACCACGACGTAGCCGCGGCGCGCGAACACCGCGGCGGACTGGAGCAGCAGCTCGGCGGACTCACGCGCGCGGCCGCTGGCCGAGCCGGGCGTGCCATGGTTTAGGACGATGGCGCCGAAGGGACCTGCGCCATCGGGCCGGAGGACCGTCGCGGCGAGGGCATAGCGGCCATTCGCGGCGGGGATGCGGACTTCTTCCTGCACCAGGCGCGGCCCGAGGAGACTTTCCTGGGCGGCAACGCCGGCGGAGATGCCGAGCCAGAGGTATAGGCACAAGCACAGCCTGATTACTGCCTCCCCCTTGCTCACTGTCGCTCTCCCCGCACTGGTTATTTCGACTACGCAGTGTAGCCCACGAAAACCGGCGTTGTGTAGGAGAAATTTGTAGTCGTTGTGTAGAGTGAAAGACTACGCGCAGAAACGTCGGGCGGCCGCGACACATGGCACGAGCAGCGACAGCGGATTTACGAAAAATTCTCGCGCGCGGCAAACCGCTTGCGGTTCCTGGCGCCAGCGACGCGCTAAGCGCACGCCTGATCGAGGCGCACGGTTACGAATGCGTCTACATCGGCAGCTATGCCACCGCGGCAAGCCGCCTGGGGATCACCGATACCGGGCTTTTGTCACTGGAATTGCTAGTGGAGCAGGCGCGCACCATCGCTCGGGCGGTGCGCATCCCCGTGATTGCGGATGCGGAAGGAGGCTTCGAACCGCACAAGGCGGTGTCTGCCTTTGAAGACGCCGGCGTGGCCGCGATCCACATCGAGGACCACATGGGCGCGGGCAAGCACACCGATGGCCCGCAACAGCTGCGGCCGGTGAAGGAGGCCGCCGAGCGCATCCGCGCCGCGGTAGCGGCGCGCAAGGATCCTGACTTCCTGATCGTCGCGCGCTCCGATGCCTTCTGGGTGCACCGCGACCTGGAAGACTGCATCGCGCGCCTGCAGCTCTACGCCGAGGCCGGCGCCGACATGGTGTTCCCTACGATGGTCGGCGGCGCCGAGCTCGCCGAAGTGCGCCGGCGCAACGCCAGGCCCCTGATGATCGTCGACAATCCCGGCGAGCAGCACGAGGGCGCGGCGGTCGTCCTTTACTATGCCTTCTCCATCACCCACCAGTTCGCCGCGCTGCAGCGCGCGCTAGCTGACGGCAAGCTTGCGAGCGACACGCAGCCGCTGGAAGACTTTCTCGGCTATAAAGACGCCGGAGGCAGGAGCCAATGAAAAGAATCGTCTTTCTGCTGCTGCTGAGCGCATCCACGCTCGCACTCGCCCAGTATCCCAACAAGCCGGTGCGCTTCATCGTCGGCTTCCCGCCGGGCGGCTCGGCCGACCCGACCACGCGCATCATGGCCGCCGCGCTGCAGGAGCAGCTCGGCCAGCCGTTTGTGGTGGAGAACCGTCCCGGCGCGGACAGCGCGATCGCCGCCGAGCAGGTGTCGAAGATGGCCGCGGACGGCTACACCTTGATGTTCGCCTCGAACAGCGCGATGACCGCAGCGGTCGCGCTGCGCAAGAACCCGACCTACGATCCGCTCAAGGACTTCACGCCGATCTCGATGGTCGGGCGTGCCACGGTGTTCTTCTACGTGCATCCCGACGTGCCCGCGAAAACGCTGAAGGAATTCATCGCGCACGCAAGAGCGAATCCCGGCAAGCTCGTCTACGGCACCGGCAACCCGCTATCGATCCTCTACGGGCAGCAGCTGATGAGCGCGACCGGGATGCAAATGCTGCATGTGCCGTACAAGGGCGAGGGCCCGCTCAACCCGGACATCCTCGCCGGGCGCGTGCACTCCTCGTTCCTCAGCACCGGCAGCGCGGTGTCGAACGCGAAAGACGGCCGCTTGCGTCCGCTCGCCGTGCTGCTGGAGCGGCGCAGCCCGCTGTTGCCCGAGGTGCCGACCATCAGCGAAGCCGGCGTGCCGGAAGTCACCGTGCGCCAGTGGGCCGGCATCTTCGGGCCGCCGAACCTGCCGAAGGACATCGTCGCGCGCCTCAACAAGGAAGTGAACGCCGCGCTCCAGCGTCCCGACGTGATCGCGAAGCTGCAGAGCTACGGCTACTCGCCCGAAGGCTCGACGCCCGAGCGGCTGGTCGAGGTCAACCGCGCCGACCTGGAGCTGTGGCGGAAACTGGTGAAGGAAGCCGGAATTCCGTTGGAGTGAGGGTCTGCGGCAGGTAGAGCGGGTGGCAGGGCTGGCCCTCGCCGTTCTGCCGTAAGAGGTGGAGAGAAATCTTCTGCGCTCTCAGCATTTTCAATACCTCGTGGCCCCGCCCCAGGTGCTCGCCATGGTTCCCCCACGCGCACACCACCAGCTTCGCCTCGCGCGCCGCACGCAGGATGGCGGCATCGTTGCCGCGGCCGACCGGGTCCTTCACTGACTTCATCACCTTCGGATCCGTCGCGCGCCAGCCGAAGATGTTGGTGACGATCAAGCCGCCGTAACCCCAGCGCTCGGCGTAGTTGCGCGCGCGCGTGCACGACGGATCGAGCTTGAGCTCATCCGCCGTGCTGGGGTTCAGCATCAGGAAGTTGGCGACGGGATTGCTCTCGTCCCAGCGCCGCCACAGCAGGTAGCGCCAGCGGCGGCAGCGCGAGAACTGCGCGCCGCTCGGCGTTATCGCGATGTCCAAATCCTGCACTCCCGCATAGATCCGAAGCTGAATATGTCACAACACGCGGCGCGCGATCGCGCGCAAGCTCACTTCGGACGTTTTTTCTTCAGCAGGGAGTCGAGAGCGGCAAGGGGGCGATGTGTGGCGATGGGGTCAGGCTTCGGCCCGCCGGGGAGGCCGGGGCCTGACCCCGCCCTGGAATCCTCGTAGCGCGCGTGCTCGTTCTCGTGGCAATACACGCACAGCAGCTCCCAATTGGAGCCGTCGGGCGGGTTGTTGTCGTGGTTCATGTCCTTGTGGTGCACCGTGAGCTCCTGGAGGCGCTTGCCCTGGAACTCGCGCGCGCAGCGCGCGCAGATGTGCGGGAAGAGCTTGAGGGCCTGGTCGCGGTAGCTCACATCCACATTTTCCGCAAAGCGCCGGCGACGTCTACCTGGCTTTTCGCAGAAAGGATTTCGTCGGCCTGGATGGGATCGCCATACGACACGGGTTCCATGCACTTCAGCACCGCCTGCGTCATGAAGCGGCTCTTCGCGCCGTAGACATGGCGGTCGCCCATGCGCGACTGGCTGGCGACGTAGTACTTGAGCGGCGCGATGAGGTGCAGGTCGGTTTTCGCGCGCGTCATCGCCACATACAGCAGCCGGCGCTCCTCCTCCACCAGGTCGGCGCGGCCGGTGGCGAATTCGGAGGGGAAGTTGCCGTCGGCGACGTTGAGGATGTGCACCGCCTCCCATTCCTGGCCTTTCGCGGAATGCACGGTGGAGAGCACGAGGTAGTCCTCGTCGAGGTACGGCTCGCCCGACAGGTCGCCGGTCGCGCTCGGCGGATCGAGCGCCATTTCGGTGAGGAAGCTATGGCGTTCGCGGAAAATCTGGGCGATGCTTCTCCAGTTGCACCAGATCCCCTGCTCGTACCTGCGCCGAGTCGTAAAGGCGCTCGAGGTGCGGCGCGTACCACTCGCGCACGCGCTGCACCTGGCCTGGCCAAGGCGCTTGCGCGAGGAACTGCATGAGCTCGTCGAGCTCTGCCGACCCGGTCTTCAGCGCCTGCCAGGAGCCAGCAGCCTCGAAGGCGGTGAAGACGCGCGCCGCGCCGGCCGGTCCGACGCCGGGCAGGAGCTGCAGCGCGCGGAACGCGGCAACGCGATTCTTCGGGTTGTCCGCCCAGCGCAGCACCGCGAGCAGGTCCTTGACGTGCGCCGCCTCGAGGAACTTGAGGCCGCCGTATTTCACGTAGGGGATGTTGCGCCTCACCAGCTCGAGCTCCAGCAGGTCGGAGTGGCTGGAGGCACGGAACAGCACCGCCTGGTTGCGCAGCAGCACGCCGCGCTCGCGCGCTTCGAGCACGCGCGTCACCACGTACTGCGCCTGCCCCTCGTCGTCGGCCACCGTCACATAGCGCGGCTTCGCGCCGACCTTTTTCTTCGAGTAGAGGCTTTTGCCGATGAGCGCGTTCGCCGCATCGAGCACCTGCTGGGTGGACCGATAGTTTTCCTCCAGGGAAATCGTGGTCTGTCCCTGATTTTGGTATTGCTGCGCAAACCCGCGGATGTTCTCCACCGTCGCGGCGCGGAACGAATAGATCGCCTGCGCGTCGTCGCCGACCACGGTCAGGCCCTGCCCCGCGGGCTTGAGCCGCTGCAGGATCTCCGCCTGCAGCACGTTGGTGTCCTGGTACTCGTCGACCAGCACGTGGTCGAAGCGCGCGCCGATTTCCGCCGCGAGCGCTTCGTCCTGCATCATCGCGTGCCAGTAGAGCAGCAGATCGTCGTAGTCCAGGCTTTGGTTGTTGATCTTCCGCTCGACGTAATCGCGGAAAAGTGCGGTCAGTTCCTCCTGCCATTCCGCGCACCAGGGAAACATGAGCGCGAGCGTGTCGGCGAGCGGCCGCTGGGTGTTCACGCGGTGCGAGTAGATGGCGAGGCAGGTGTCCTTGCGCGGGAAGCGCTTCTCCGCCTTGGATAAACCCCGTTCGTGGCGCACCACGTCCATCAGGTCCGCCGCGTCACCGCGGTCGAGCACGCTGAAGGATTCGGTCAGGCCGAGTCTTTTGCAGTTGAGTCTTATCAATCGGTTTGCAACCGAGTGAAATGTCCCGGACCACGGCAGCCGCACTTCCTTCTTCACTTCGGCGACGATGCGGCTCGCGCGGCGCGTCATCTCGAGCGCGGCGCGGCGCGTGAAGGTGAGAAGGAGGAGCCGCTCCGGCGCGCAGCCCTGCAGCACGAGGTGGGCAACGCGGTGCGCCAGGGTGTTGGTCTTGCCGGTACCGGCCCCGGCAACGATGAGGAGCGGCGCGGCACCCGCGCACGCGGCCTCGCGCTGCCGCGGGTTCAGCTTGTCGAATGCATCGATCGCCCCCACGGCCGGGGACTATAGACCGAAGCTGTACGTATATCCAGTATAGGGGCCAAAAAAGAAGCCGTCCGAAGACGGCCTCTAGGGGAAAGAGCCATGTCCAAGGGAGGGAGGACGAATGGCTCGGGGGGAAACCCATCGTACTGCCGGCGCGGCGCCTTGTCTGTCGCCCAGACCGCCAATTCCTGTAATCGGGACGCTACACCCTAACCCACGTCGACCGGCACAAAAATGCTGGCTTCACCTCGCCGGACCAGTAAGGCCACGCTTCCTTTGGACTTTTCGGCCGCGCTGCGCAGCTCGTCGACGCTCTTCACCGGACGTCCGTTGACCGCGGTGACCACGTCGCCGGTGCGAATTCCCGCGCGCGCCGCCGCGCCGCTGGCGTTTTCCACGACCAGGCCCTCGGCCGACGGTCGTACCGCCAGGCCGAGCTTGCCGGTCTCGGCGGATTCGCCTTTCGGCTTGGCCGCGGCCGTCTTATCGGCCTCCAGCTCGCCCACCGTGACGGCCAGCGCCTGCTTCTTTCCGTCGCGCCATACATCGAGCGTCGCCTTGGTGCCGGGCTTCACCGCGGCGACGAGCGGCGGGATCTCGGCCGAGCGCTCGACCGTCTTGCCGTTCACGCCGAGCAGCACGTCCCCCGGCTTGATGCCGGCCTTCTCGGCGGGACTGTCCTTCTCGACCTGCGCGACCAGCGCGCCGCGCGGGCGGTCGAGGCCGAAGGATTGCGCGAGCGACTGCGACACTTCCTGGATCGAGACGCCGAGGCGCCCTCGTTGCACGCTGCCATTCGCGACGAGCTGCTGCTTCACGTTGCTCGCGACGTCGATCGGCACCGCGAAAGCGATGCCCTGGAAGCCGCCGGTGCGCGAGTAGATCTGCGAGTTGATGCCGATCACCTCGCCCTTCAGGTTGAACAGCGGCCCGCCCGAATTGCCCGGGTTGACAGCGGCGTCGGTCTGGATGAAGGGCACGTAGGTGCCGTCGGGCAGCGAGCGCGAGGTCGCGCTGACGATGCCGGCCGTCACCGTGTTCTCGAAACCGAACGGCGAGCCGATGGCGAGCACCCATTCGCCGACCTTGATCTGCGACGGGTCGCCGAGCTTCACGACAGGCAGGCCCTTGGCCTCGATCTTCACCACGGCGATGTCGGTCGCCTTGTCGGCGCCGACCACCTTGCCCTTGAACTCGCGCCGGTCGATGAGGCGCACGCGCACCTCGTCTGCGCCTTCGACCACGTGCGCATTGGTGAGGACGGTGCCGTCGGCGTCGACGATAAAGCCTGAGCCCATGCCTTGGCGCGGCTGCTGCGGCAATTGCGGGATCAGGCGGCGCAGCTCCTCGGGCAGGTTCTCCAGGCCCTCCGGCGCGCTGGCGCCGGGCTTCGGCGCCGAGGAAGAGGTGATGTTGACGACCGCTCCCTTGTTCGCCTCGGCGATGGCGGCAAAGTCGGGAAGCGTCTGGACCGCAGCCGCGGCCGGGGGCGCGGCGGTTGCAGACGCCGCGGCCGTTGCCTGGGTGACGGCCGGGATTTGCGAAATGCCGACGCCGGTACCGATGACCGCGACGGCCAGCAAAGCGATGTAAACCACTCTTGCTTTCATGGAATTGCTCCTCTACGGGTACCCGACAGACCGCGCGAATCGCCGCGAGTTTCCTGAAACGCCTCGCAGCTCTGTAACGAATTGTTCTACGCTGCGGCCACAACGCGACATCACAGGAGAGAACGCATGGCCACGGTCCCCAATCACGCGCTGCGACAGCTGCGCGCCGGCAAGCTCGCCATCGGCCTGGGCGTCAACCAGGCGCGCACCGTCGGCATCGCCACCATGGCGAAGACCGCCGGCTTCGACTGGCTGTTCATCGACGGCGAGCACAGCTCGATGGACGGCGACGACGCCGCGCAGCTCTCCACCGCCGCGCTCGGCGCCGGCGTGACACCGATCGTGCGCGTCGCCGGCTTCGAGCACTGGCACGCCTCGCGCATGCTCGACAACGGCGCGCAGGGAATCATTTTTCCGCACGTCGATACGAAAGAAGAAGCGCAACGAGTCGCCAACGCCTGCCGCTATCCGCCGGTCGGCAAGCGCTCGATGGGCGGCGCGCTGGCGCAGCTCGGCTTCGCCTCCATGCCGGTGGGCGAGGCCGCGCGCCTCGTCAACGACGAGACGCTGGTGGTGGTGATGATCGAATCGCCGCAGGGCGTGGCCAACGCCGACGAGATCGCGTCGACCAAAGGCGTCGACGCCCTCCTCATCGGCACCAACGACCTGTGCTTCGAGATGGGCATCCCCGGCCAGTTCAACGACCCGAAGGTGAAGGACGCCTACACCAAGGTGATCGCCGCCTGCCGCAAGCACGGCAAGTTCCCCGGCATGGGCGGCATGTACACGCCGGAGCTGCTCGAGCGGCACATCGGCATGGGCGTGCAGCTCATCCTGAGCGGCTCGGACTTCTCGCTGCTGATGCAGGCCGCGACTACGCGTGCCGGACTGATTCGCGGCTTCGAGAAAAAGTAAGCGGCTTCCAGTGACCATCACCATTACCGCCTTTGAACGGTCACCCGATGGCGGCAAGGGACTGGCGCGCGATACGCGCGTTCGCTGGGCGCTGGAAGAAGTGCGCCAACCTTACGAGGTTCGGCTCGTTTCGTTCAGGGCGCTGAAGGAACCCGCGCATCTGGCGCTTCATCCTTTCGGGCAGATTCCGACCTACGAAGAAGGCGATCTCGCGCTGTTCGAGACGGGGGCGATCGTGTTCCATATCGCGGAGCGCTATGCGGGCCTGCTGCCAGAGGATGCCAATGCCCGGGCGCGCGCGATTACGTGGATGTTCGCCGCGCTCAGCACGGTCGAGCCGCCGATCCTTGAGCTCGCAAACGCCAAGCTCCTTGAGCGCGATAAGTCCTGGTCCGCGCAACGCATACCGCTGGTCGAGGATCGCGTGCGTGATCGGCTGGGCCAACTCTCCCGTCGGCTTGGCAAGGCCGACTGGCTCGATGGCGCGTTCAGCGCCGGCGACCTGATGATGGTCTCGGTGCTGCTCAGGGTGAAAGCGTCAGGTCTGTTGAACGAATATCCCAACATTGCCGCCTATGTCGCCCGCGGCGAAGCGCGGCCCGCCTACAAGCGTGCCTTTGACGCTCAATTGGCAATTAACACCGCCAAGTCTTAAGTCCTGGCAGCCATGCGCCGCAACGTGCGCACGCGCCATCCCGCCGCCGCAGAGATTGCGCCGCAGCCCGCGGCCAGCATGAAGGCCACCGTGTAACTTCCAGTGGTGTCGTAAAGCCGCCCGGCAATCCACGGTCCGAGCGCGCTGCCGACCGCCGCTCCCAAGAGGCCGATGCCGACGATCGCGCCGAAGTGCCGCCCGCTGAAACGATCGCTCACCATCGCCGGCGTGAGCGAAGCGGTGACGGAGTAGCCAACGCCCAGCAGCACCGCGTAGCCGTACGCGCCCCAGCGCGTCGGCGAAGCGCCGAGCGCGAGCAGTACGAACGCGCTCGCCACCATGATCATGATCCCGGCGACATACACCAACTCCCGCTCCACGCGATCCGACAGCCACCCGCCGCCGGTCTTGCCGAAGATGCTCGCGAGGCCGACCACGCTCACCACCGACGCCGCCACGATGGCGCTCAGGCCGTGGTCGACGAGGTACGCCACCTGGTGCACATGCAGCGTCTGCGAGCACGCGTTGCCGAAGAAGAACGCGGCCACCAGCAGCCAGAACGGCTGCGTGCGCGCCGCTTCGCGCAATTCGGGGTCAGGGTCGCAATTCTGTTTTTGCGTACGCGAAAACGAATTGCGACCCTGACCCCGAATTGCGACTTCGCGGTTGCCGCATCAACCAAATCGACGACGGCACGATCCAGACCACCGCCAATAACCCCAGCGCCCGAAACGCCGTCCGCCACCCGTACGCATCGATCAGCACCTGCGCCAGCGGCACCACCAGCACCATGCCGACACCGACCCCGGCGCTGACGATGCCGATCGAGAGTCCGAGCCGATCCTGGTATTCGCGCTGCACATGCACCAGCGCCGGAATCCAGCCGCCCGCCGACACGGCGACCGCGGTGAGCACGCCGAAGCCGAGATAGAGGTGAAGCGGCGTGGCGATGAAGCTGTCGGCTAGTAGCGCGAGCCCCATTGCCGCGCCGCCGAACGCCATCACGCGCAGCGGGCGGAAGCGCGCGCACAGCGCGCCGACCAGCGGGTTCACGCCGCCGTGCACCAGCGTGAACACCGAGAAGGCGCCGGCCAGCACCGAGCGGCTCCAGCCGAACTCCGCGAGCAGCGCCACCAGGATGACGCTGTACGAGTACCAGATGCCGTAGGCGATCGCGAGCGACAGCGCGATCACGCCGAGGGCAGCGTACCTTCGGCGCTCGCTCATCGTCGCCGAAGTCTAGCTGTCCGGGCACCCCGGGGCTGCGAGGATCTCAGTTCTTTCAGAGCGGAAGCGTTCGTAGCACCCCCGCCCACGCAAGCCTTGCCGTGCATGTTCGGCGCACAAGAGGTCCACGCGAACAAATTTGCTAATGTCCGGGGTGGTACCCCCTTCTCTTCCGACTGCCGGTTACGACTTGGTAGCTTACAAACCGACATTTGTCGTCGACTTAACGTTAGACGCGCAGCCAACGCCGACGCGCCTTGACGTATATGCACGATGCATATACTGGCGCAATGCGGTCACGTGCGACGAGGTAAGCGCAAGCGAAACCTGAAGAAGCACGGGTTCGACTTTGCGGATGCAAAGGCGTGTTCGTGAGCGCCACGTTTACCTACGAAGACGATCGCTCGTACGGCGAGCAACGGTTCCTGACCCTAGGACTCTTGCGGGCATCCTGATGTCGATCGTCCACACCGCAACGAAGGATCGCATCCACGCATGCATCTCAGTTGCGAAAGGCGACCAAGCGTGAAACGGCGATCCTCATCGAGAACGTCTAAGACTGATTCGGCGCGGGTAGCGAGGAATGAAAGACAGGGACATCAAACGGACCCCCGTGCATCCTCGAGGCGGACGTTACGCACATTATCCGAGGTATCACGCGCCAAGGCCGTAAGCCGGTTGCAGGTAAGACATACCATATCGCTACAGATGGATGCTCGAAGTCGTTGACCTGGACTTCAAGGCGCCAAGGACCTGGATATCCAGACTCCGCATCAACGCTGTTCTCAAGGCCTACAAGCGATGAGGTTCCGTCAACTCAAGATGGAACGGACGGCCCGCGCGCGCCGCGCTATATCGCCGTCGCGCGTATCGGCCCGCGCCGTTAACGCGAACGTTAGAGCGCAAGAACGAGAGCCATGGCGATCGCAGAGGTTCGCTGCCTGCGGACTGCGTGCGGAAAGCCCTCGACTTCAGAGCTTGCGGAAGCCTTCGGTAAGGCCCTCGAGCGCACGCAAGCTTTCGTGTGCACGTGCAGCGCCGATCGATGCTTCGAAGCCGAATCCCGCGGCGGAGATGCCGGCAAGCTTTGCGGCGGCCCCCTGCCACGCGGGGGTTTCGCTCTCGTCGCCTTCGAACGCGAGCGCGCTCGCGTAACTGTGCGCGCGAGCCCACTGGCGCGCGATTTCCAGCGCATCGGGCGCCGCCTGCCTGGAGTCCGGCTCGCGCAGCAGCGTGTCGAAGTCGAAACGGGTGTGCGCCGACAGCCGCTGCCAGATCGCCGCGGCACTCGGGTCGCGGCTCTGATACCAATCGACCAGGGCCTGACGATCGTCTTTGGCGCTGGACACTGGCGTGGTTTCGCGCCCGGCGTGTAAATCGCCGCAATGAACCGTGCCGTCGGCGCCATCGCCTTTGCGCACCAGCCGGCGAATGGTTTCCTCGTCCCATACGGCGCCGCCGGCGAACTGGACGAACTCGACACGCCGCGCCTGCGAAGCCAAACCACCCCGTGACCGTCACGCTGCCGTGCGGGCCGGCGACATCGAGCACCAGATCGTCACGATGGCGGCGCGCGCGGACCATGTCGCGCGTGATGCCTTCATCGAAGCGGATCAAATCGAAATCGCCGCCGGCCTCGACGATCTCGTCATGGCCGTCGCGGCGGCCGTGCACATAGACGTCGTTACCCATGCCGCCGCGCAGCTCGTCATTGCCGCCAAGGCCCACAAGCAGTTCTTCGGCGGCGGTACCTTTCAGCACATCCTTATGCCGCGTGCCGAGCAGCAGATTCGGCGCCGGGGTGTCTTCCACCATCAGGCGGAAGCTCGTTTCGGCGGTGGCGCCGGCATCATCGCTTGCCGTGACCTCGATGACATATTCACCAGCGTCCGACGGACCCGGGGCGCCGCGGAACGACGTTCCGTCGAACGACAGCCACCCAGGTAATGCGGACCCGCTGGCCATGGCGGCGGACAGCGAGAGATGATCATTCGCATCGGGGTCGGTGAAGATCTGAGGCGATACGTGGAAAGCGAGCGCCTCGCCTTCGCGCCCTTGCACGTCGGCAATGACGCCGGCCACGACCGGCGCGTCGTTGGCGTTCACGACTTCGAGCGTAAAGCTGTCGCTCGTCGCCTCGCCGGCAGCGTCGGTTGCCGTCACCGTGATCTCGAGCACTCCCACATCGCCGTTGGCTGGCGTACCGGAAAACCGCTGCAGTTCGGGATCGAACGACAGCCAGGCCGGCAGGTTAGCGCCGTCGAGCAGGTTCGCGCTGTAGGCGAGCTCATCCGCGTCGGCATCGGCGAAGCTGCTTTGCGGAATCGAAAAGCTGAACACCTCGTCTTCGAGCGCAGCCTGATCCGCCAGCGGATTCACCACTTCGGGCGCATTGTTTGCACCGCCCGCCGGCGCAAGCTCCTCCAACATGGCGGCGTCCCAGCTCACGAAATCGCCGCCGAAGAACACGCTGTCGATCTTGCGGTTGGCGTCGCTGTACCAGGCTCTCAGGGAGATTTCATTGCCGCCGCTCTCGACCGTCAGCACCAGGTCATTTCCGCGGCGCGTCACGGTCGCCTCTGCCGAGGCGGCAGAAATGAAGGCAATCTGGTCGGGAGAGCCGTCCTCGTCGTAGTTGTCCACCACGTCGGTGCCGTCGCCCGGCGCGAAGACATAGATGTCGATTCCTTCGCCGCCGGCCAGGAAATCGTCCCCGCCGTTACCGAACAACTCGTCTTCTCCACCGAGGCCGTGAATGACATCGCCTTGGGGCGTACCCCACAGCACGTCGTTGCGCTGCGTACCTGGCAGAAGCTCCACACGCGCCGCCAGGTCAGTCCACACCGTGCCATCGTCGAACTCGATTCGCTCGATCTCGGCTGCGCTCTCCCGCGCCATGCTGTCCAGCACGAGCAAATCGTCTTCGTCCAGGACGAGGTAGTAGTTCGACAGGTCGCGAGTTACCTGTACATCGGTCGGCAATATCCCGCCCGAAAGCCGCACCGTGTCCGACTCTCCGGGCGTGTCGTCCCATTCGGATACCCAGTCGTAGCCATCACCGTGCGCGAAGATATAGGTGTCGTTGCCCTCTCCACCCTCCAGGAAATCGTCGCCCGGACCGCCGGCGAGCGTGTCGTCGCCGTCTTCGCCTTGGATGGAATCGTCAAGGCTGGTACCGAGGATGACATCGTCGGCCTCGCTGCCGGAGAGCTGGAGTCCGAGCGCGAGCACTTCGTGATAAGACATCGAGCTGCCGTCATCGAAGTCCAGGCGTTCGAAGACCGGCGTCGCATAAGGATCCTCGACGTCGAACGCGCTGAAGCGGATCGCGTCGCCTTCGCCATATCCCAGAACCAGCGAGCCGAGGCCGAGCTCCAGGGATGCAGGGGAAGATGCCGGGCCCGAACCGAATGACGCTCGCGTCGCCCGTGCCCGCGGGCGCGTCGACTACGGTATCGACGCCGTCGCCGACGTTGAAGACGTAGGTATCTCGTCCCGTCCCACCGTCCAGAATGTCGCTTCCGGCTCCGCCGGAAAGAACGTCGTCGAAACCGTCCAACCCCGCAAGCACCTCGTCACCATCCGAGCCGACCATCGCCAAGCCCATCTCGGTGAGTGCAGCCGCGTCGATCTGCGGGTCCGAAGAGAACTTGAGGCTGAGCGACGGCATCACATCCGGGTCGTCGTACCAGCCCGCGATGCGGCCCTGCCCACCGCCTGCACTGACCGTGATGAGCAAATCAGTTCCGTCGCGCGATACCGAGATCTCCTCTGATCGGATGTCCGGATCGAACACGATGCTCGCGTAATTGCGGCTGATCAGCTGCGCACCGGCACCACGCGAAAACTGATAGTCGCTGACGACCTCGATGACCGCTGCTTGCCGGAGAACTTCTTCCAGCGAATACGTTGTGCCGTCGTCAAAGCGGAAGGCCTCGATACCCTCGCCTAACCGGTAACCGCGCCATGCGCCGAGCATCTCCGATTCGGGACCCGAACCATCGGTGAGTAGATTCGAGCCGACGAAACCGTAATTGACGCCCGGCACCTCAACATCGAAACCGCCGCCTCCCCACGCGACCGAGAGAGTGCCGCCGCTGCGCCACGGTTGGTCCGGATGGCCGGCCGCTTCCGCCGCATTGACCGTAATGGAAAGCGTGAGATCGGACAGCGCAAGGCCGGGCCCGAACTCGACAACGTCGCGCGACAGCACGCCGGCGCTCACCAGCGCGTCGACAGCCGCCTGATCGTCCCTTCGTACCAGCGGCGCGACCGACGGCAGCGGCTCGACGAGCGAAATCTGCGCAAATGGATCTGCGGCGAAGGCGTCATCGAAACTGTCGTAGTACTCGGTGAAGCCCCAGCCGGAGAGCACGGCCTTGTATTTGCCTCCGTACTGACCGCGTTCGATCCAGTCGGGAATGCCGAGATTGCCGTAGTACCAATCGAGGTACGCACGCGCCTGCAATTGGGAGTCGGCCAACTCGTCGATATCGATATCCGACGCGGCAAACAGGTAGACGTCCGACCCCGCGCGCCCGTCGAGGTTGTCCGCGCCCGCGCCGCCGTCGAGCAAATCGTCGTTCGCGCTTCCGGTGAGGTCGTCGTCGCCGCCGAGGCCGCGCAGCTCGTTCCTAAGGTTCTCGTTACCGACCAGGATCTCGGCGGAGTCCGATCCTGCCAAAACGATTGCCGGCATGAAGCCGAGAAATTCGCTCCGTCCCCAGGTCGCGCCGCCCGCAAAGTCGACGCCGCCGACCTGAAAGGCGCCCATGTTGAGCGTCGCGGAATCGCCCGCGCCGCCGAAAGATATCGTCGCCGACAGCGTGGCGCCGTCGAGCGTCGCCGAGAGATCGTCCGGCGCGATGCCCGCACCGAAGCGCAGGCGGTTGCTTCCCTCGCCGTCCTCGATCAGGTCCTGACCGTAGCCGAGGCCTAGGACATACATGTCGTCGCCAGCCCCGCCACGCACTAGGTCGATGCCAGCGCCACCGTCGAGGACGTCGTTGCCCTCCCCGCCGGACAAGGCATCCTCGCCCGAGCCGCCGTAGAGCGAGTCAGTGCCTGCGCCGCCGTCGAGGCTGTCCGCCCCAGCATCGCCGCGCAGAACGTCGTCGCCTTCACCTCCAGAGAGCTCGTCGTTCCCCTCACCACCCTCGAGGACGTCCGCTCCCGCATCACCCGCGAGAACGTCGGCGCCCTCGCCCCCTTCGAGAACGTCGTCGCCCTCGCCACCGGAAACGCTGTCGTCGCCGGGACCGCCGGCGGCCTGGTCATTGCCCGCGTCTCCACTCAGCCAGTCGTCATCCGCACCGCCGAAGAGCCGGTCATCGCCCGCGTTGCCAGCAAGGCGGTCCAGGCCCGCGCCGCCATCGAGCAAGTCGTTGCCGTGCAGCTCTTCAGGCAAGTAATTCGCATCGCCGAACAGGATATCGGCGCCATCCCTGCCGAGCAGCGTGTCGTCCCCCGCCTCGCCGAAGAGCTGATCGTCGCCCGAACCACCGTCGAGAAAATCATTCCCGACTTGCTCGACCACGCTCCCATTGCCAATGAAGAGGCCGACCGCGCCTGGCATGACGCGCAAGTTCGCCCCGGCCGTTCTGAACCAGGGCACCTCGTAGCGCCCGAAGTCGCCGGCCAGCACGTCATTCTCGGCGCCGCCAAAGAGCTGGTCGTCACCTTCCCAGCCTTCGAGCCGGTCCTCGCCCTCACCGCCGATCAACGTGTCGTCGCCCAGCATGCCGAGCAGGAGGTCATCGCCAGCCCCGCCGTCGAGCACATCATCGCCGCCAACGTCTTTGTAATAGTCGAAGCTGAACTGCGACCTGACGTTGGTGACCGGAAAGAAGGTCACGCCGAAGAAACCGGGGTCGATTTCCCACCACGCGTCGCCCCAGTTGTAGTAGCTGTCGTCGCCGTCCAGGACGTCATTGCCGGCCCCGGCATGGATCTCGTCCGCGCCCCCGCCGCCAAAGAGCGCGTCGTGCGCCGCCGAGCCGAATATGCGATCGTCGCCCTGCTCTCCGGTGATCCAGTCGCCCTTCTGATCGAGCACCGGCGTCTCGGGATCAAGCGTCTCATCCAATAGCGCGATGCGGTCGGCGTAGATGTCATCGTCGCCTGGGCCGCCGAACAGGATGTCGTCACCGATCCCTTCGATGTGCTCACCCTCGCGCGTGAAGCCGGGAGCGCTGTACGGCCGGAGGTTCTCCCCGCCCTCTATCGTGTCGTTGCCGGTCTTGAGGTTTTGCCCGTCATCGCCAATGATGAAGTTCGGCACATTGGCCAGGCCTTCGAAGTAATCATCCCCGCCCATACCGATCGCCCATCCCGAGCCGGCGAATTCGCCCAGCCAGATGTGATCGGCCCCGTCGAGACCGGTGAGAGCATGGCCTTGCTCGAATCCCTCGTACGCGCCGTTCAGGTCGCGCTCCAGGTTGGTGAACGGCGGATAGCGCGCATCCATTTGGGTATGAAAAACCTGATTACCGTTTTCATCCAGTATCGGGACGCCATCGGCAGTCAAGCTCGGGTAGAGCTTTAGCCCCCAATCCCCGTGCAACTCCATGCCGCCCGCCGGCGCGGCCTCGTCCTCCGCATGAAGCGCAAGCTTCAACTCCTCGCGCTCGACGTGCGTTGCCACTTCCACGCCGTCGACCAACGCTACGAGTTGCACTGAAAGGGTGAGTCCCTGATCGATATCCACATCCTCCAGCGCCGTAATCTGGAAGCTCAGTTCGCGCTGACCCTCGGCAACCGTCAGCGTGAAGGTGCCTTCGGCGCCGATCTCGATTTCCTCGTCGGCTAGAACCGCGAGCTTGGCTGCCGCGGCGCCGCCGAGCGTGAACTGGACCTGCTGACCGCCCGCAGGGGCTTCGTAAGGCAAGTACGCGGTAAACGTTTCCGCCGAACCTTCCCTAAGCTCCCTCGTCGGCAGAGCTCGCTGTTCGGGATGGAAAGCTGGATCGTCGAATGGATTCGCAGAGTGGCCCGGGGCTACCACCACGGTCTGCCAGGCCGCCTCGCTCGTCGCCAAGGCCTCCTGAACGAGGGAGCGGATGCCAATGAAGCGCGGATCATCCAGCGTCGCCCGCAGCGCGGCGTCGATCCTTGAATAGTCTTGGAAGTCGGTAACTGTTGCGGCAAAGCCGTTGTCCGCAAGTTGATACGGCGTAAGGAGATCTGAGTTCGCATTAGCCAGCGCCCAGCCGAGATCCTCTCGAACAAATGCAGCCAACTGCGCGCGGGTAGAACCGATGAAGGCCTCGTCACCAGCAGCGGCAATATCAATTTGTGAACCGAGAAACCCAGCGAGATTGGCGTCGAACAAGGCCAGCGCTTCGTTCGATATGCCCTTCTCTTGGGCAGCCATATGCAGGTAATGCGAGGCGTTGTAGAGCCAGTCCCCTCCGCCATAGAGCACCGTGCCGAAGTCATTAAAGGCGAGCTCGAGCGATTGAACATCCGATGCAATGGCTTGCAAGCCCGGATCCTTCACCGCATCCGGGTTGGTGACCGCAAGCGCGATGCCGAAGCGCGTTGCAGACGCCCGGGGGCTGTAAGGTTCTTGGTCGGCTATCGGGATCGCTGTGGCAGGCGAGTCATTCGAAAGAAAAGTATTCGCATAGCCGACGGAACCTTCCGAGTCGCCTCGCTTATTCATGAGGTCGGCTAACGACGCGAGGAACAATCCGGCGCCAGCTACCTTGATGACCGGAAGCGCGAACGCCTTGAGCAGCACATTCGGAATTCCACTTTTGATAAACGTCCTGGTAGCGGACCCGATGTCTTCGGAGTGGTAAAGCGAATCCGCTACCAGATTCAAAAGTCCCTGGAATTGCTTTGGATTCGCTATGAGACCCGCAACCAGCGTTCCAACCGCGACCCGCGACCACGCCGATACATTGTTGCTGCTTCGGTCGCCGCCAAATACGCGGGCGAACACTTCGCCCACCTGCTGCAGGTTTCCGGCGTCGACATACGAGACGTCGCCTAGAACGTTGGCGTCCAGAAAGCTCTGCTGGTACCGATCCATTCCTGCATAGAAGCCGGATTCGATTCGGTGCCCGTCAACGAGGCTTAGAAAGCTCCGTTCTCCTGTCTTTGGCTGGCCATTTTCAAAAGCGCGGAAATCATCGAATTGAAAGAGGTTTGATCTATTGCCATCTTGTGCGTTTAGATGTCCCAACACTTGCCGACCAGTGAAGGCGGCACCGAGAGCGTGCACGATATCGTTTGTGATCGTGTAGTGAGCGGTCGATACGCCGGCAGCTACGTTGGCTTGTATAGCCGTTGTCCGGATCAGTGCCATAGGTTTCGCGATAGACCAGCGCCTGCGGCGAACGCATTGAACGTCGTAAGCGTGATTCGCTCTGGCTGTCAAAGGACCGTTCCGAGAGCCAGTGCATACGCATAAGCTGCGTATTGCGCTAGGGCACCACCCAGACTTTGACCCGTGAAGTGAACCGTGCCTGAAAACGGTGAGCCGTCGGCGTTTGTCAGTGTCTGCAGAGCGTACGGCGAGATCTTCAGCATGCGCTCCGCCATTGATTTAAGTCCGAGCTGGATGTTCGCAAGCCAATCTTTTCCGTCGCGTCCGTCCGTTCCGCGAAACGCGACAAGGTAGTCCGTCCGCTCTTGACCACCGATCGAAATAGACGCCACGGAAAATAACGACGCCAAGCCCGTGGTACTCCTGCTCAATAACGTTAAAGACCCGCCAGTTCGGCATGATCACCACCCCGACGCCGCTGTCTTGTCGCTCTCGTCGCGAAATTCGCAGTCAGTGGATCAGCTGAGAGTCCGGCGATCGTCGGCGGGAACGAGTACTCATCTGCCGCACGACTATCCGGAAGTGACGCAAGAAATTCGCCTCTTGTGGGGTCGTTCCTGTCGAACAAGATGTCGACGCGCCTTCTTGTAAGCAAAATCACTGGCAATCAAGCCCGAGCAAGCTGATCTCGTTGCGCTGCAAGTCATTCGCCCACATGGGTCACCTTATTGGCAGATGTTCACTGCTCTTAATCGGTGCTCCCGTCCTTCACGGTCCCAAGGATCAACAATTGCTGCAACCAAGCAGCCGTGCGGGATGCACCTGCATGGCGTCGATAAGACCAGCCAATACACCGCTCCGGCCGTCGTTGGCCGGTCCATAACGAGTACAGGCCAGAATCGCCCGGGTCCCAATTGGCGCGCACATTTATCCGAGTAGATCGCAACAGTGTCTTGCCTTGTGCCAGCGGGTTCGAGACGACCTTCACTCGGCATTCCAGCGGGCTGCGGCTCGCTGCAGTACGTCCCGTTGGCTCGCAATTAGCCAGGTACGCTTGAGATGGCCGCCAGAAAATGTATTTTTGCGAATGTAGGATGAGTATTTTTGCGGTCTGACCGGTGCCAATAGGTCGCCCGTCATAACTAAGTTGCGTAAGCTTTCCATCTAGCGCTCTAAACCACGTTGAATTTCCGGTGTGCTCGATCCATCCATGTTCCGGGCGCAGCGGTTCAATACCGCCTCCTATCTTTGGCTTAGGCAACGTCGCGCGGTCATACGATTTGCAGGTGAATGGGTTAAGGCTTGGTGGACCAGCCGAGATAGGCACGACTTCCTGCTCTCGGCCGAACGGGCCTTCCATCCAAACAACCTTCCCGTTGCGATATACGGAATACGACACATGACCGTCGGCGAAACAGAGGAAGCTTCGAAGCGCCTCTCGCGTATGGCGAATCACCTCGTTGGTTCGTATGTTCCAGATGTAAAGCCCTCGCATCGCGACCCGCACACCTTGGTTCGTTTCAACGGGGTCTCGGAGCTCTCGATCAAGTCCCTCGAATAGGACCCGTTCATCATCTAGCCACGCGAGGTTTTGGTCGCCAGTTGGAAAGACGGGCCTGACAATAGCGCTCGACATTTCATAGATCGGATATTTCGTCGGCTTATTGGCCGACGTGGGCGTCGTCGAGCAGGCGCTCAGGATTACGACCGCGGCAAGACCGATCAAACCCGATGGCCGCATGAATCGCTGGTCAGTCATTAGTTGCGAGACTCCCCCTAGACAGAACCCTACCGCATGGGGAGAGGAAGGCGAATCCCCCGCAAGTTCTAGAACCAACGTTTAGTGCATGGCGCGGAAGATAAAATCCCAGGCATCCCCGCCATCCCCACAGGAGCCATCGTGAACCTTGTGCGCTACAACCCGGCCGCCAAGTTGGACATTGAGGTAAGCGAGGTCCCGTTCCGCCGCACTGCAAAAGGCCGCCAGCTGATGGCGCGCGTTTACCAGCCGCAAGGTCCGGGACCGTTTCCGGTCGTCCTCGACCTGCACGGTGGCGCCTGGAACAACAAGGATCGATCGGCCAACGAGCCGATGGACCGCGCGATCGCGGCGAGCGGCGTGCTGGTGGTGGCGATCGACATGACGCTCGCGCCCGAGGCGCCGTACCCGGCGTCGGTGCAGGACGCGAACTACGGGGTGCGCTGGCTGAAGCACAAGGCGCGCGAATGGAACGGCGATCCCGCGACCGTCGGGATCCTTGGCAGTTCCACCGGCGGCCACATGGGCGAGCTCATCGCGATGAAGCCGCACGATCCGAAGTACGCGGCGATCCCGCTCTCCGAGGCGCCGAAGCTCGACGCGAGCATTCTCTACCTCGTCTCGCGCTCGCCGATCAGCGATCCCGTCGCACGCTATCAGCAGGCGGAAAAGATGAAGCGCGACCACATGATCAAGAACAACAAGAACTACTGGGTGCCGTGGGAGACGATCAAAGAGGGAAATCCGCAATACATCCTCGATCGCAAGGAGCACGGCCATCTTCCGCCGCTGCTCATCATGCAGGGCGCGCTCGACGACAACGTGCTGCCGGCGATTCAGGAGAAATTCGTGGCGTCATATCGCGCCGCCGGCGGCGATGCGAGGCTCGAGATCTTCGAGGGCTGCGAGCATGAGTGGGTCGCGAAGCCCGGGCCGCAGACCGACCGCGCGCATGAGATGGTGAAGGCGTTCATCGCGAAAAATCTCACCGCAATGCGGCGCGCAGCCTAAAGTCCGGGCAGAGCCCGAATCTGCTTAGGTGACGGGACGTCGAATTCCTTCTTCACGTTGTCCGTGAGAAATGGCGTCCTATTCGTCAGTGTGAAGGGTGACCCTGCCAGGTTCTTCGACTCGTCGGGAGGCGTCGAGCACTTCGATGGAGACGATGTTGCCGGCGGCGTCGTAGTCGAGGATGACACCCGGCTTTTCTTCGTCGCTCTCCGCGACAGGGACGTCACGGAAGATCACGGTGAGCGTGTCCGTCTTAGTGTCGTAATTGACCCTCATTCGTTTCTCCAGTACTTGCGAAGTTTGCTCGTCCGATACGCCGTGACTACCGTATCGCCGTCGTTGCTGTGATCGACTACTACGCGAATCAACTGCAGTTTACCGCTTGCTGGGTCGAGAACGCGGGATTGCCGCACCTCGCGGTCGGGGCGCGCCGTAAGTCGTTGCTCCGGGGTAGTGGCTTCAACACAACTTCTTCGCTAATACCTCTCCGCCGCGCCTCCGCTATTGCATGATCCGTGAGAATGACTCGCTTGTTCACCGCCTCCCCCAACCAACTCAACGCCAGTGCTGTGAGTAGGTTGACTGAATAAATGCCCCTCCTCACCTTAGCCGAAGCCGAGCTCCACTACGGCGACCTTCCGCTTCTCGATCGCGCCGCGCTGGCGGTGGAGGCGGGCGAGCGCATAGGGCTCATCGGCCGCAACGGAACCGGCAAGTCGTCGCTCCTCAGCGTCCTCACCGGGACGGTCGCGCTCGATGACGGCGTGCTGAAGAAGATGGACGGGCTGAAGATCGTGCGCGTCGAGCAGGAGCCGGTGGTGCCGGAAAGCTCCAACGTCGAAGCGCACAAGCTCGACAAGTTTCTTCACCTGTTCAAGGTCGAGATCAAGGAGGCGATGTCGGGTGGCGAGCGGAAGCGAGCCGCGCTCGCGCACGCCTTTGCGCAGGAGCCCGATCTTCTGCTGCTCGACGAGCCGACGAACCACCTCGACATCGACGGCATCGTGCTGCTCGAGAACATCCTGCTCAAAACGCCAGCGGCGATCGTGGTGACGCACGACCGCGCGTTCCTCGATCGCGTGACCACGCGCATCGTCGAGCTCGATCGCGGGCGGCTGCTGTCGTTCTCGGGGAATTTCTCGGCCTACGAGAAGACCAAGGCGGCGCAGCTCGCCGCCGAGGCGGTGACGCAGCGCAAGTTCGACAAGTTCTGGGCGCAGGAGGAGGTCTGGATCCGCAAGGGGATCGAGGCGCGGCGCACGCGCAACGAGGGCCGCGTGCGGCGGCTGGAACGGCTGAGGGATGAGCGATCTGCGCGTAGAGAGCGTATCGGCGACGTCAAGATCGCCATCGGCCAAGGGCAGAGATCCGGAAAACTCGTCGCCGAGTTTACGGAGGTGAGCAAATCATTCAACGAAAAACCCATCGTCAAAGACCTGGATCTCATCGTTTCGCGCGGCGACCGGCTCGGCCTGGTCGGGCCGAACGGCGCCGGCAAGACCACGATCCTCGGCCTGATCCTCGGCACGCTCGCGCCTGATTCGGGCGGCGTGCGCCTGGGCACCAACGTGCAGGTCGCTTACTTCGACCAGATGCGCGAAGTGCTCGATCCGGAGAGGACCGTCGCCGAGACCATCAGCCCGGGCGCGGACTGGGTGGATTTGCCCGGCGGCCGCAAGCACGTGATGAGCTATCTGAGCGACTTCCTGTTCCCGCCGCGGCGCGCGAACTCGAAGGTGTCGATGCTCTCCGGCGGCGAGCGCAATCGGCTGCTGCTCGCGCGACTGTTCGCCAAGCCCGCGAACGTGCTGGTGCTGGACGAGCCGACCAACGACCTCGACATCGAATCGCTCGAGCTGCTCGAGGCGGCGCTGCAGGATTACGAGGGCACGATCCTGCTCGTCTCGCACGATCGCGCGTTCCTCGACAACGTCGTCACCTCGACGCTCGCTGCCGAGGGCGAAGGGAAATGGAAGGAGTACGTCGGCGGCTATAGCGATTACGTGAGGCAAAGGACGGTTCAAAAGGAAACGGTTTCCGAGAAGAAGACCGTTGCGGTGAAAGAGAAAAGCCGCACCAAGCTCTCGTACAAGGAGACGCCGCGAGCTCGAATCGCTGCCCAAAGAGATCGAAGCGCTGGAGGCCGAGCAGAAGGCGCTTGCGGCGAAGATGGCGGAGCCGGAGTACTACCGGCAGCCGCACGATGCGCTGCGCGCCGACCAGGCGCGCAGTGGGGAAATCGAGTCCCTGCTGCTCGCGAAGCTCGAGCGCTGGGAAGCGCTCGAAGCCAAAGCCGGTTAGACTGCGCGCCCCGCTCACAAGGAACCACGCCATGACCGACCGCCCCTACGATTTCATCCCCAGCGCCCTCGTGAAGGAAGACCTGGTGGTCGGCAAAGGCGCGAGCGCGCAGTCGGGCGATGACGTCGTGGTGCATTACGTCGGCTGGCTCACCAACGGGCAGCAGTTCGACTCGAGCCGCGCGCGGCGCGACCCCCTCGACTTCGCGCTCGGCGCCGGCGACGTGATCAAGGGCTGGGACCAGGGCATCGAAGGCATGCGCACCGGCGGCAAGCGCAAGCTCACCATCCCGGCCGAGCTCGCCTACGGCGACAAGGGCTGCGGCGGCGTGATTCCGCCCAACGCGACGCTGGTGTTCGAGGTGGAGCTGCTCGAGATCGCCTAGCGCGCGCTATCATCGGGGATGGCGCTCAAGAATCTGTTTTCTTCCATCGCCGCGAAGGTGGCATTCGGCTCGCGCCAGTCCAAGCTCGGCCCCGAGCAGTGGACGCCCGAGCTCCTCAAGCGGCTGGAGTGGCGGCGCTTCGAGGAACTGTGCGCGGCGTATTTCAAGGCGCTCGGCTTCCGCGTGGAGCTCGCGGCCAACGGCGGCACCATCAGCCTGTACAGCAAAGGCGCCCAAACCATTTCCATCCTGGTCCAGTGCCGGCCGTGGGACGCGCACCGCGTCGGCATCAAGTCGGTGCACGAGCTGCGCGGCGCGACGATGTCCAGAAACATCGCCGAAGGGGTGCTCGTGACCTCGGGCAAGTTCACGCCGGAAGCGCGCGGTTTCGCCAGCAAGGAGAAGATCAGCCTGATCGACGGGGCGGCGCTGGTCGACAAGATCACCACCCTGCCGCCGGAAACGGCGCTGGAGCTGCTCAGGTTCGCCACCGAGGGCGATTACCAGACGCCTACCTGCCCCGCCTGCGCCATCAAGATGATCAAGCGCAAGAGCACTACCCACGGCCGCGCGTACTGGGGCTGTCTCAATTACCCGGCTTGCAAGCACACCTTCTTCATCGGCTAGAAAAAAAGAAGCCGCCCGAAGGCGGCCTCTTAGGGGTGAGCCATTTCCCAAGGGAGGGAGGGAGAATGGCTCGGGGGGACGACCATTGTCTGAAAAGCGCGGCGCGCTGTCTGTCGGGCGCCCCGCGAATTCCAAGTAAAGGGATCACTACAAGCGTTTCGAAACGAAAGATCGCCAGCCGGCCCGCTTTCGCGTAGAGTCCGCCCCTCGCAGTCGCAGTCCCGCCTCCCTCGCAGTCCGTCGAAAGATTTCCTTTCGGTCTGGCATAGCGGTTTTGGTTGGCGCCAACCAAGGAAATGCCATGACCGACGTGGTTACCCCTGCTTTTGCCCCAGAGTTTTCCGCTGCGTTTTCCAAGCTAGGGCTCGATTCGACCCTGCTCGATAACCTTACGCGCCTCGGGTATACCGAGCCCACGCCCGTGCAGCGCGAAGCCATCCCCGCCGTGCTGGCGGGCGGCGACCTGCTGGTCTCGTCGCAGACCGGCAGCGGCAAGACCGCCGCCTTCGTCCTGCCCGGCCTGCAGCGCCTGCGCACCGCCGCCACCCGTCCGGGCATCGGCCCGCGCATGCTGGTGCTCACGCCGACGCGCGAGCTCGCCCTGCAGGTGCAGAAGGCGACCCACGGCTACTGCTCCGGCCAGCGCCTGCTCACCGCCTGCCTGGTGGGCGGCATGCCGTTCAGCCGCCAGCTCGACCAGGTGCGCAAGCCGGTCGACATCGTCATCGCCACCCCCGGCCGCCTCAAGGACCACATGGACCGCGGCAGCGTCGACCTCGGACGCGTGGAAATCCTGGTGCTCGACGAAGCCGACCGCATGCTCGACATGGGCTTCCAGGAAGAGATCGACTCGATCATCGGCCGCGCGCCGAAGGAGCGCCAGACGCTGCTCTTCTCCGCGACGCTCGCCGGCGTGGTCGGCCACCTCGCCGGCCGCGTCACGCGCAGCCCGAAGCGCGTCGAGATCGTGCGCCGCGAAGAGACCAAGCCGGACATCACCCAGCACGCCCTGATCGCCGACAACGACGCGCACAAGGACCGCCTGCTGGATTGCCTGCTGCGCGAAGTCGACGTCGAGCAGGCGCTGGTGTTCACCGCCATGAAGCGCACCGCCGCCGACCTGACGCTGACGCTGATCGGCAAAGGCTTCACCGCCGCCGCGCTGCACGGCGACATGCACCAGAGCGAGCGCGCCCGCGCCCTCAAGCAGGTGCGCGACGGCAAGATGCGCGTGCTGGTGGCGACCGACGTCGCCGCGCGCGGCATCGACGTGCCGGGCATCAACCTGGTGGTGAACTACGACGCGCCTCGCCAGGCCGAGGACTACGTTCACCGCATCGGCCGCACCGGCCGCGCCGGCCGCGCCGGCATCGCCGTGACCTTCCTCGGCCAGGCCGACCGCCACCTCGTGCGCCAGATCGAGCGCTTCACCGGCAACCGCGTCAGCCTGATGGAGATTCCCGGCCTCGAGCCCAAGACGCGGGGCGCGCGCCCTCCGGCCCGCGGCCGCGGCGGCCGCCAGGAACAGCGGCCGCGCTACGGCAGGTAGCGTTACAACCCTGGGCGCTGCTGACGCCTAGGTGTGGACGCTGTCGCCGCGACGGCGGCGGAAGAAGTTGACGATCGCCAGCAGGATGATCGCGCCCAGGAACGAGACGAACAGCGAGCCGATGCTGAAGTCGCTCTGGTTGATCGTGCCGGTGCCGAACAGCGGCGCCAGCAGCAGGCCGCCGAGGAACGCGCCCACGATGCCGACGATGATGTTCAACAGCATGCCCTGCTGGGCATTGGTTTTCATGACGATGCTGGCAAGCCAGCCGAGAATGCCGCCGATAACGATCCACATGATGAAGGTCATAACGCCGCTCCGTTAAAGGCCGGACGGCAGCGGGATGCCGCCGTGGCCGGTCGCGCGCGGATGGCGCAATCGCCGTGCCGCAGTCGCCGGATAACGACGATCCACGCATACGCCACCACGGCCATGGCGTAGGCCGCCTGACAGCTGGGTCGGGTTGGCCCCCTGACAAGGGGGCCGTGATCCCGCGTCGGGGGAGCGGGGGGTTTGCTTTACCTCAGGAGCCGCGCCAGCTCCTCTTCCTGCACCAGCCTTATGTTTCTCTCCGCCGCGAACGCCCGCGCGCTATCGGTCACCTCGCCAACGGCGACATACATCCGCCCGACCGCCCCGTCCTTACGCGTGGCCGCATCGAATTCGCGCAGCGGCTCGATCCCCGCCCGCATCGCCTTCCAGCGCTTGCACGCCACCAGCGTCGTCAAGCCCTCGCGCCTGAGCACCAGGTCGGCGCCGCCGTCCCGCCGGGTCACTGCGTAACCCTCGCGCCGAAACCCTGCCTCGAGCGAGGAGATGAAGCTTTCGCCCGATAGCCCGCGCGCACGCTCGAGCGTCGCCGCCACGCGCTTGGCGCCGGGCCGCCGCAACTGCTGGACGCCGGCGTAGATCGCGATCACCGCGAACGGCAGCGCCGCAAAGGCCGCCATTCCCTCCGGGATGAGCAGGCGCAGCACGGCGAAGGATCCGCCCGCGATCAGCGCGCTGATCCACCACGGCTGAGCGCGCGAGGACGGCGAACAGCCGAATTGCGCGGGAGCTGCCACTTCATCGCTGGATTCTAGACAGCAATTTGTCGAGCTGGTCGGCGAAGCGCTTGCGGTCGGTGTTGTCGAGCGCCGCCGGCCCGCCGGTGCGCTCGCCCGTGCCGCGCAGCTCGTCGAGATAGTTGCGCAGCGCGAGGCGCTCCTGGATGTTCTCCGGCGAATACAGCTCGCCGCGCGGATTGAGCGCGCGGGCGCCTTTGGCGATCACGTCGGAGGCAAGCGGAATGTCGGCGGTGATCACGAGATCTCCCGGCGCCAACTTCTTTCACGATGTGGCTGTCCGCCACATCGATCCCGCGCGGCACCTGCAGCGCCTTGATGTACGGCGACGGCGGCGTGCGCAGCGCCTTGTTCGCCACCAGCGTCATCTCGATCTTCAGCCGCTCCGCCGCGCGATAGAGGATGTCCTTGATCACCGCCGGACACGCGTCAGCGTCAACCCAGATACGCATTGGGGTCAGGGCTCGAATCTGGTCCAGCTATGCGTCAGCAGGTTTAGGGCCCTGACCCCGAATTTTTCGGTACTACTTACGCCAGATTCCAGCTTCCCCGCGCCATCCCAATCACCTGCGCATAGGCGAACCCATACACCTCCGCCTCTACGCCCGCCGTGTCGAGCACCAGCGTGAACGACCAGTTGCAGCCGCCGGTATCGGGTTTATCGAGCGCGGTCACGCCGACGACGGTCACCTTCTCGCATCCCTCGCAGCTTTGCATCAGGGCGGTGACGCACGCGAGCAGCTGGTCGTAGGCCATGACCTGGCGATGGGGCCGCGTGGCCTCGCCGTCGATGGCAAACAGGTCGTCGCTGAGCTTCACTTCGGATTCATTCATGGACCGCCTGATCTTATCCGCTTGGCGCGCCAGCGGCGGTCGCAGCGCCGGGCCAGTTTCCTTGCGGCGTGCGTGGTGAAAGGGTACTGGAGCCGTAAGGCGGGCGCCGGTGTTTGAGCACAGGATCGGGCGTTACCTCGATGGCTGAAGGTTTGTGCTGACCCCGAATTGCGCACCTGACCCCGAATTCGTCACGAAGGCGTATGGGCAAACGTGTAATTCCCGATCACCCGCTCCCCCGCCCCCTCCACCGCCAGCAACTTCACCCGGATCGTATGCGCCGGCATTTTTTTCAGCGCCGCCGGCGGCGGGATGAATACCACCTCGCCCGATGCCGCATCGAACGGCACGTCCTCGGCGCGCACGTCGCCCTGGGCTACGCCCCCCACCTCGATGCCAGTGACCATGTCCACGCGCGTCACGCCGGTCAGCGGCGCGCGGATGCGGCTGATCACCGCGTCCTCATCCGCGCGGATGGTGCAGTGGGTCGTCATGCCGGAATCGGTGCGGTACTCGCGCAGGCGCATGCCCGCGCGCTTCATCGCCTCGACGAACGGCGCCGTCACCACCATGGCCAGCGCCCCGGTGCGCACCGCGGTGCGCACGCCGTCCGCCAGCTCCGCGAGCCACTCCAGCCTCTCTGCGCACGCCTCGCAGGCGAAGAAGTGCTCCTCCGCTTCTTGCGCTTCGGCGGCCGGCAGCTCGCCCAGCCAGTAGGCGGCGAGACGCTCGAAATCGAGATGGCCTTTATTCATCCGCGCCCATGCATTCGCGCAGCCGTCCCAGCGCGCGATGGCGGATCACGCGCACGTTGCCGCCGCTGATGCGAAGCTCGGCGCCGACCTCGTCGGCCTGCTTGTCGGCGAAGAAGCTCATCACCACTACCAGGCGCTCGCGCTCGGGCAACGCCTCCAGGCAGCCGGCCAGCCGGTCGGGGTCGAGCGCGAGCGGCTCGGGCGTGTCGTAGGCTTCGTCGCGCTCACCCCACGTCTCGAGCAGTTCCTCGCGCCGCCGACTACCGCGGCGTAATTCGAGCACCGTCATGCGGCACATTCCCAGCACGAAGGAAGCGATCTTGTCCGGCTCGCGCACCTCGCCCGCGCGCAGGCGCTCGAGCGTGGTGAGCAGCACCTGCTGCGCCAGGTCCGCCGCGGCCTGCTCGTCGCGCAGGTGGCGCAGGCCGTAGAGCCGCGCGCGCCGGGCGAGGCGCCGGTAGAGCTCGCCCTCGGCGTGCGCATCGTGGCTCGCGCCAGCAGCCGCCACCCGGCGCGCCAGCGCGCCGTCGTCCAGTTCGTCGAGTGAGACGCCTCGCGCCACGCTGTGAGCATAAACGGTGGGTGTCACGACCCGCGGCCCCGTTACACGAGGATTTCGATATTTTTCGCTGTAACGCCCCCGGCCCTCCGCCCCACTACCTCGCTATCTCAACCCGGAGGAAACCATGATCACCAACAGCGCGAGCGGCACCAACGTCCACGAAGTCGCCAGCGGCATCTACCGCATCAACACGCCGATCCAGATCCCCGGCGGCCCGGACTTCAACTTCAACCAGTACCTGGTCGCCGACGACGACCCGCTCCTCTTCCACACCGGCCCGCGGCGCATGTTCCCGCTCGTCGCCGAGGCCATCGGCAAGGTCCTGCCGCTCGAGCGCCTGCGCTACGTCGCCTTCTCGCACTTCGAGGCCGACGAGTGCGGCTCGCTCAACGACTTCCTCGCCGCCGCCCCGGCCGCCGTTCCGGTCTCGAGCCAGGTGGCGGCGATGGTGTCGGTGAACGACATCGCCACGCGCCCGGCGCTGGCGCTGGCCGACGGCGAGGTGCTGCAGACCGGCAAGCGCGCCTTCAAGTGGCTCGACGCGCCGCACGTGCCGCACGCGTGGGAGAACGGCTTCATGATGGAGCTCACCACCCGCACCATGCTGTGCGGCGACCTCTTCACCCAGGGCGGCTCGGGCGCCGTGGCGCTGACCGAGGGCGACATCCTCGGCCCGAGCGAGGCGTTCCGCGCGCCGATGGACTACTACGCGCACGCGCCGCAGACCGCCGCGACTCTGGAGAAGCTCGCGCGCGAGCAGCCGCAGGTGCTGGCGGTCATGCACGGCAGCGCGTGGCGCGGCGATGGCGCGGCGCTGCTTCGCGCGCTGGCGCGCTCGCTGACCGTGCGCCCCGCGCTCGCGGCAGCGGCCTAGAAATGGGGTCAGAGCCCGAATCTGTTCCAGCTTGCGTCAGCAGGTTTCGGGCTCTGACCCCGAATCTGAGCGGAAACTGTCGCCCCCGCGCGCAAGCGGGGGCGCCGGCGCGGCGGGCGCCGTTTCACGCCTCGAGCGCCGCGCGCTTCGGCCTGCCGCGCGGACGATGCAGGCTGCGTGCGCGCCGTTCTACCGTATAGACGGCTGCGGCCTCGCTCACCTGCAGCGTGAACGGGCTGCGCGCGGTGACAGAGCCGTACGCAGCACCGTCCTGCAGGTCCTCCGTCAGGAGCAGCACGCAGTCCTGGAGCTGCGCCGCGGCGACGATCATGCTGTCCCACCAGGAGATCTTGAAGCGCAGCTCGATTTCGCGGGCGCGGCGCAGCAGCGCCTCGTCAACGGGCCGTGGATTCCAGGCGAAGTAGCGCTCCGCCGTCTGCCAGGCGCGCTCCGACGCTATCCCGAGCTTGCGCGTGGCCACGGCGTAGAACTCGGACAGGGCCTGCGTGCTGGTGCGGCCGAGGCGGTCGCGCCACAGCAAATCGAGCCACTGCTCGGCGCGCTGCCGCTTGGCCGGCTCGCGGCCGTCGCGCGAGTAGACGAAGACGTTAGCGTCGACGAAACACGGGCCGGTCATAGAGCTCCTCGCGCCTGGGATAGGGCTTCGGCGGCCCCTTCAAAGGCCACGGCTTGCGATCTTCGCGCCAAGCGCGGTACGCGGCCTCGTACTCATCGGCGTGGCGCAGCTCCTTGCGCAGCAGCTCGCCGATGTAGCGCGACAGGCTCATCTTGCGTTCGGCCGCCTGCACGCGCGCCTTCTCCGCGGTCTCCTGGTCGAGCGTGATGGTCACGTTCTTCATCGGCACGTCCTTTGCGGCCAATATAACACAGGGCTCGTGTAATTATGACCCAAGGTGACGCTGGCGGAAATCGGGCTCTGACCCCGATTTCCAGCTGACTCCGATTCTTGCTACCAAAGCCTGATGGCCTACCTCTGGTGGCAGCGCGGCACGGTGTACCAGGTCTACCCGCGCTCCTTCATGGACGCGAACGGCGACGGCATCGGCGACCTCGCCGGGATCGCCTCGCGCCTGGACTACCTGCGCTCGCTCGGCATCGACGCGCTGTGGCTCTCGCCGATCTATCCCTCGCCGATGAAGGACTTCGGCTACGACGTCGCCGACTACACCGCGGTCGACCCGCTGTTCGGCACGCTGGCGGACTTCGATCGCCTCATCGAGGCGGCGCACGCGCGCAGCCTCAAGGTGATCCTCGACTTCGTGCCGAACCACACATCGGATGAGCATCCATGGTTCAAGGAGTCGCGCTCGTCCCGGTGCAATCCCAAGCGCGACTGGTACCTCTGGCGCGACGCGCCGAACAACTGGCTTTCCTGCTTTGGCGGCAGCGCCTGGCAATTCGACGCCGCGACCGGCCAGTACTACTACCACGCGTTCCTGCCCGAGCAGCCCGACCTCAACTGGCGCAATCCCGAGGTGGTGCAGGCGATGCTCGGCGTGCTGCGCTTCTGGCTCGAGCGCGGCGTCGACGGCTTTCGCGTCGACGTGCTCTGGCACCTGGTCAAGGACCACGACTTCGCCGACAACCCGCCGAACCCCGCGTGGCGCGAAGGCATGGATCCGTACAACGCGCTCGTGCCGCTGCAGACCACCGACCGGCCCGAGGTGCACGACATCGTGCTCGCGATGCGCAAGCTCCTCGACGCCTACCCCGAGCGCGTGCTGATCGGCGAGATCTACCTGCCGCTCGAGCGCCTCGTCGCCTACTACGGCGCCGACCCGAATGGTGAAATGCACGGGGCGCACTTGCCTTTCAACTTCCAGCTCCTGTCGGCGCCCTGGGACGCAGCACACCTCGCGGCGCTCATCGCCGAGTACGAGCGCCTGCTCCCCGAGGGCGCGTGGCCCAACTGGGTGCTCGGCAACCACGACCGGCCGCGCGTCGCCTCGCGCGTCGGGCCGGCGCAGGCGCGCGTCGCGGCGATGCTGCTCCTCACGCTGCGCGGCACGCCGACGCTCTACTACGGCGACGAGCTCGGCATGCAGGACGTGCCGATCGCGCCCGAGCGCGTGCAGGACCCGTTCGAGCGCCGGGTGCCGGGGCTGGGCCTGGGCCGCGACCCGGTGCGCACGCCAATGCAGTGGAGCGCCGAGCCCAACGCCGGCTTCACCACGGGTGAGCCGTGGCTGCCGCTCGCCGCAAGCTGGCGCGAAGTCAACGTCGCCGCGCAGGCGCGCGACCCGGCTTCCATGCTGTCGCTCTACAAGCAGCTCATCGCCCTGCGCCGCGGCGAGAGCGCGCTGGAAGTCGGCAGCTTCGCGCCGCTCGAGGCCCCGTCCGGCGTGCTCGCGTACCTGCGCGGCGACGCCTTCCTCGTGGCGCTCAACCTGACCGCCACGCCGCAGCGCCTTCGCCTGCCGCGCCCGGGCAGCGTCGCGCTCTCGACGCGGCTCGACCGCGAGGGCGAGCCCACCGGGGGCACGCTCGCCCTCCGTCCGGACGAGGGCGTCGTCGTGCGGCTGGAACGGAAAGTGCTGCGCACCGGCGGGCATGGCCATCGATGACTACTGGTTCAAGAACGCCGTCATCTACTGCCTCAACGTCGCCACCTACATGGACTGCAACGGCGACGGGGTGGGCGATTTCGAGGGCCTCTCCCGGCGCCTGGACTACCTGCACGCGCTCGGCGTCACCTGCGTGTGGCTGCAGCCCTTCTACTGCTCGCCCAACCGCGACAACGGCTACGACGTCTCCGACTTCTACGGCGTGAGCCCGCGCTTCGGCAGCGCCGGGGACTTCGTCGAGTGCATGAACCACGCGCACGCGCTCGGCATGCGCGTCGTCGTCGACCTGGTGGCGAACCACACCTCGGTCGACCATCCGTGGTTCAAGGCGGCGCGCGCCGACCCCGAGTCGCCTTATCGCGACTGGTACGTGTGGAGCGACAAGCGCCCGCGCGACCACGCGCAGGGCACGGTGTTCCCGCCGGTGCAGAAGACGACGTGGACGCGCGACAAGGAGGCCGGCAAGTACTACTTCCACCGCTTCTACGAGCACCAGGCGGATCTCAACACGCACAACAAGGCCTACCGCGAGGAGCTCTACAAGATCATGGGCTACTGGCTGCAGCTCGGCGTCTCCGGCTTCCGCATGGACGCGGTGCCCTTCCTCGTCGAGCGCAAGGGCGCGAATGTCAAGCCGGTGAAGGACTTCGCGCTGCTGGAAGAGATGCGCCGCTTCCTGCAGTGGCGCTCGCGCGACGCGATCATGCTCGCGGAAGCGAACGTGCCCGCGGGCGAGAGCCTGAACTACTTCGGCGAGGAAGGCGACCGGCTGCAGATGATGCTCAACTTCCCGGTCAACCAGCGCGTGTTCTACGCCATGGCCACCGGGGACGCGAAGCCGCTCGCGCAGGCCATCGTCGAGACCGGCGACAACGTGCCGCGCGACGCGCAGTGGGTGAATTTCCTCAGGAGCCACGACGAGCTCGACCTCGGGCGGCTCACCAAGCCGCAGCGCGAGCGCGTCTTCGAGGTGTTCGCGCCCGAGCCCACCATGCAGCTCTACGACCGCGGCATCCGCCGGCGCCTCGCGCCGATGCTCGGCAACGACCGGCGCCGCATGGAGCTCGCCTTCAGCCTGCTCTTCGCGCTGCCGGGCACGCCGATGCTGCAGTACGGCGACGAGATCGGCCTGGGCGAGGACCTGGCGCTGAACGAGCGCGAGGCGACCCGCACCCCAATGCAGTGGACCGCGGAGCCGCACGGCGGCTTCACCAAGGCCAAGAAGGCGGTGCTGCCGGTGGTCGACGAGGGCATCTACGGCTACCGCGAGGTCAACGTCGACGCGCAGCGGCGCGACCCCGACTCGTTCATGAACTGGCTGGTGCGCCTGATCCGCGTGCGCAAGGAATGCACCGAGCTCGCCTGGGGCAAGTGCGAGGTGCTCGAGACCGGGTCGCCCTCGGTGCTCGCGCTGTCGTACGAGTTCCGCGGCGCCTCGATGGTGACGCTGCACAACTTCGACCAGGCGGCGCAGACCGTGCCGCTCAGGCTCAAGCTCGAGGGCGGCGAGCGCCTGGTGGACCTGATCGGGGAAGCGCACAGCGACGCCGGCGGCCGCGGCGCGCACGAGATCGTGCTCGACGCCTACGGCTACCGCTGGTTCCGGGTCGGCGTCGTCGACGAGACGCTGACTCGCGAAGCCTTTCTGATGAAGGATCGCGCGCGCCTGCGGGTCGTCATCACCGGCGCTTCCGCCGGCATCGGCCGCGCCGCGGCGATCGAGTTCGCGCGGCTGGGCGCGCGCGTCGCGCTGCTGGCGCGCGGCGCCGCGGGCCTGGAAGGCGCGCGGCGCGACGTCGAGGCCGCGGGCGGCGAGGCGCTCGCCATCGCCACCGACGTCGCCGACGAGCGCCAGGTCGAGGCTGCGGCGGCGCGAGGTCGAGCGCGCCTGGGGCGGCATCGACGTCTGGGTCAACAACGCCATGGCCACCGTGTTCTCGCCCTTCACCGACGTCGCGCCGGAGGACTTCCGCCGCGTCGCCGAGGTCACCTACCTCGGCGCGGTATGGGGCACGCGCGCCGCGCTCGCGCGCATGCTGCCCGCGAACCGCGGCACCATCGTGCAGGTCGGCTCGGCGCTCGCCTACCGCTCCATCCCGCTGCAGTCCGCCTACTGCGGCGCGAAGGCAGCGCTGCGGGCCTTCACCGACTCGGTGCGCTCCGAGCTCGACCACCTGAAGAGCGACGTGCGTATCACCCACCTGGTGCTCGGCGCCTTCAACACGCCGCAGTTCGATTGGGCGCGCACCACCATCCCGCGCAAGCCGCGCCCCGTCGGCACGCTCTACCAGCCCGAGGTCGCCGCCCGCGCCATCGTGCGCGCTGCGACCCGGCCCCGGCGCGAGGCCTACGTCGGCTGGGCGGCGGTGCAGGCGGTGGTGGGCACCATGTTCTTCCCCGGCCTGCTCGACCGCTTCCTCGCGCACAAGGCCTGGAAGGGACAGGTGGGCGGCGAGCCCGTCGACCTCGCCCAGCGCATGGACAACCTGCACTCGCCCGTCCCGCGCGACCACGGCGCGCACGGCCGCTTCGACGCCAAGGCGCGCCGCACGAGCCTTCAGGCTCGCCTCGGCGCGAGCCCGCGGCTCTTCGCTTACCTGGGCACCGCTGCTGTGGTTTTGCTCACCGTCGGCCTTTACCGCCGCCGCTGACACAATAGGCGCGTGAGCGCCCTCAACACCGCGGCCGCGCTGATCAGCCTCGCGGCGCTCTTCAGCTGGATCAATCACCGCTATATCCGGCTGCCGACCACCATCGCGCTGCTGCTGTTCTCGCTCGGCGCCTCGCTCGCGATCATCGGCCTGGGCACGCTCGGCATCCACTTCGACCGGATGGCGAAGGAGCTGCTCGAGGGGGTGGATTTCGACCAGGCGCTGCTGCACGGCATGCTCTCGTTCCTGCTGTTCGCCGGGGCGCTGCACGTCGACCTCGGCGAGCTGGCGCAGCGCAAGTGGGCGATCGGCTTCCTCGCCACGCTCGGCGTGCTGCTCTCCACCGCGCTGGTGGGCGTCGCCACCTGGTGGCTGTTCGCCGCGCTCGGCCACCCGATCGGGCTCGATCTGGTGCCTGCTGTTCGGCGCGCTGATCTCGCCCACCGACCCGATCGCGGTGCTCGCGATCCTCAAGTCGGCCGGCGCGGAGAGCTCGCTGCGCATCAAGATGACCGGCGAATCGCTGCTGAACGACGGCATCGGCGTGGTGGTGTTCCTGGTGCTCGCCGGCATCGCCGCCGGCGGCCACGGCGCCACCCCGGGCGGCATGCGCGGCGCTGTTCGCGCTGGAGGTGCTCGGCGGCGCGCTCTTCGGCCTCGCCATCGGCTGGGTCGCCTACCGAATGCTCGCGAGCGTCGACAACTACCAGGTCGAGATCCTGCTCACCCTCGCGCTGGTGATGGGCGGCTACGCGCTCGCCACCCGCCTGCACCTGTCGGGCCCGATTGCCATCGTGGTCGCGGGCCTGCTGATCGGCAACCACGGCCGGCGCCTCGCCATGTCGCCGAAGACCACCGAGCACCTCGACACCTTCTGGGAGCTGATCGACGAGATCCTGAACGCGGTGCTGTTCGTGCTGATCGGGCTGGAAGTGCTGCTCATCACCTTCGAGCCGGCGTGGGCCTGGTCCGCGGCGCTCGCCATTCCGGTAGTGCTCGCCGCGCGCTTCGCCTCGGTCGGCATCGCTGCCTTCATCCCCTACCTGCGTGCCGAGTTCCCGCCGCGCGTCATCGCCGTCCTCACGTGGGGCGGGCTGCGCGGCGGCATTTCCATCGCCCTGGCGCGTTCGCTTCCCTCGGGGCCCGAGCGCAGCGCGCTGCTTACCGTCACCTACGTGGTGGTGGTGTTCTCGATTTTGGTGCAGGGGTTGACGCTCTCCCGCCTCCTGCGGTGGACGGCCAAGGCCGGCTAGGTTTTTTTGCCCCCTTTGAAGGGGGGAACTCGCTACGCCGCTTTGCGGCGCTCGTCCGGCTTGATCAGCGACTCGGCCGGGATCCCAAGCTCGCGGTGTCTTGCTCCTTCATACGGCCTGCGCGTCGATGCGATCGTACTGCGTGTGGGTGCCGAGGCACACCCTGAGCGCGTCACGCGGTCGCAGCCGCGCGGTACGGCTCGAAAGCATTGCTGTCGCGCGTGAGCAGAGTCATCAACCGGGGATGCACGAATAGCTTCTCCTTGCCGAAGGCCTGCTCGCGCAGCACGCCGGCGGCGGCGAGCGCCTTGAGGTAGCGCGACGCCGCCTGCCGACCCGCGATACCCGCGTCGACGAGATTGCCGATGCGGCAGTACGGCTGCTCGAAGATCACGTCCACCAGCTCGCGGCTGTAGATCTTCGGAGCCGCCTGGCGCACGTGGTCGGCAGTCGCGGCAGCGAGCTTGCGGATGGCGCCGATCTTGCCCGTGGTCCAGGCTGCAGTCTCTTCCACGCCGCGCAGCATGTAGAGGATCCAGTCTTCCCATGCGGCATCGCGCGTGACCGCGAGCAGGAGGCGGTAGTACTCCGCCTTGTGGCTGGTGATGTAGCGGCTCAGGTAAAGGATCGGCAGCGGAAGCAGGCCCCGTTCGACGAGAAAGAGACTGTTCAGCACGCGGCCGGTACGGCCGTTGCCGTCGGTGAACGGGTGGATGGCCTCGAACTGGTAATGCGCCACCGCCATGCGAATGAGCGGATCGAGAGCGTCGTCCTCGTGCAGGAAGCGCTCCCAGTTGGCGAGCAGCTCGCGCAGGAGCGCTTCGCCTTCGGGCGGCGTATAGACCACCTCGCCGGACGCCCGGGTCAACGCGGTACCGGGCACTTTGCGCACCGCCATCTCCGCGCCTTTGATGTGCGTGCAGACCGCCTCCGCGGTGCGGGTGGCAAGCGGGCGTCTTTTCAGCGCGCGCACCCCTTCCAGAAGCGCGGCCCGGTAACGCAGTGCCTCGCGGGTCGCGGGGTCCGCGCCGCCGTCCTCGTGCACGTGCTGGAACAGCTTGTCGGCGGTGGTGACGACGTTCTCGATCTCCGAGCTCGCCCGCGCCTCGAGGATCGGCAGCGTGTTGATCAGCATCGCGGGGTTCGGAATGAGCGCCGCGGCCTGCTTCAGCTCGGCGAGGGCCGCGCGTGCGGTGATGCATTGCTTCAGAATGGCTCTCGTCTCTAGCTCGACCCTGGGCGGAAGCGGCGGCAGGTCATTCCAGGGCCGGTCGGGGCGCCAGCGGCTCATGTCTTAAAAATCGCCTTTTTGCGACATGTTCCCAGCTTATGTCGCCGCCGGCGACCGGTCAACAAAACGTGTCGCAAAACCGCAGTTTTTGCGACACATCCCTCCGTTGGGGTCAGGGCTCGAATTTGGTCCAGCTACGCGTCAGCAGGTTCAGGGCCCTGACCCCGAATTTAGGGCTTTTACGCCAATTACCGCGCCAGCGGATCCGGCCTGAGCTGCAGCTTGATCGCCTTCGGCCGGTTCTCCTTGCCGCCTTCGAGGTGGAAGTTGGTCCGCGACCCCGACGTGGTCCAGATCGCGCGGCCCTTCCATCCCGCGCCCTCGTCGTCGATGCGCCCGTCGACGTTCTTCGGGAACAGGCCCGACGGATAAGGCAGCCGCAGCGTGACGAACTTGCCGTCGACGAACGGCATGATCGAGTCGGAGCCGTTGCCCATGGCGATGGGAATGTTCTTTCCCAATCCCAGAACTCCAAACCAGTCGACCCAGACGTAATAGCTGGTCTCGGCGCTGCCCGGGTCCTTCACGTCGCGCAGCTGCGGCCCGGGGAACTGGTGCAGCGTCCAGCCTTCCGGGCAATGCTTGCCGGTCGCCGTCGGCCCGTTCGTCACCTTGCACTTGCGCCGGTCGAACTGGCCGAGATGCCCGCTCGAGAGCGCGACCCAGAACACGCCGTTCGCGTCGACGTCGCCGCCGCGCGGCCCGTAGCCCGGCAGCGGCGGCTCGTACACCTCGGTGAGCGCGGTGTGGGTCGGATCCGATCCCGGCACCACGCGGATCAGCGAGCCCGGATAGCCGAGCACCGTCGCCCACACCGTGCCGTCGGCGGGACTGACCGCCACCGAGTAGTGGTTGAGCATCACCTGCTTGTCCTTCTTCGGGTCGAGCGGCTGGTCGTGCGCCACGTGCTCGCCGCGCTTTCCATCCCCGTTGGTGTCGAGGATGAACGGCGTCCAGCCCTGGCTGCTTTTCTCGTCTTTCGTCTTCTCGAAGGCCTTTGCGTCAAACCAGCCGATGACACCCGGTCCGACCACGCCGGGACTCGTCCACAGCACGTTGTCCTTGGAGAAATTCAGGTGGTGCGTGGGAAAGCAGGTGCGGATCAGCGTCCACGACTTCGACTGCGGATCGTAGTAGGAGAGGTGGCGGTTCGCGCCGCCGTTCAGCGGATACGCCTTGGCCGACGGATGGTCCGAGCCCGCCTTGCACCAGTCCGGATTCGCATCCGGGCTGATGCGCGAGGTGAACCAGGTGCGCGAGCGCTCGTCCATCATCGGGTTGTGGTTGAGCGTGCGGCCTTCCCAGTAGGGCTTGTCGCCCCAGTACGCCGACACGCCGTAGGGCGCGCCCTTCACCGAGGGCGTCGCCGGGTCGCGCACCGGGTGCGGCAGCTCGATCGCGCGATGCGCGCGCGGATCGACCACCGGCACGATGTCGGTCGAGTCCTCCGGCGAGCCGTACACCGGGCCGTTGGCATTGACGCGCGGATTGCGCCGGTCGGTCGACACCACGTCGTGCAGGTAGAACTCCGGGCGCAGGTAGTCCCACATCGTGATCACCAGGTTGCGCTCGAGGCCCTGCGGCCGCGCCGGCTTGTCGTACGGCAGCTCGCCCTTCGCGATGCGGTCGGTCCAGTCGGCGAAGTTGGCGATCGCGCTCTCGCCATCCAGCCTGCTGATGTCGCTCGCCATCAGCGCCTGCGCGCTCCCCGAGCGCAGCCGATGGCGCCACGCCTCGTGCGACTTGCCGCCGCCCATCTTCATGAACAGCTCCGGCACCTTGCGCATCCCCGGCGTGCCCAGGCCGTGGCACGACTGGCAGGCGCCCTGCTTGATCGTGTTCAGCCACTGCTGCTGGCTCTGCACCGGCCCGAGCGGAAACTCATTCGCCGCCGGCACCTTGAGGAGCGAGAACCAGTACATCCCCGGATAGATCTCCGCCGCCTCCTTCGGCGACGCTTCGCGCCCCGTGAGCAGGTTGAGCGTGCTCCCCGGCGTCGCGCGGTTTTTCTGGCCGTCGACCAGGCCGTAGCCTCGCACCCAGACGTTGTAGTTCGCCTTCGGCAGATCGGGAATCGCGTAGCGGCCCTGGTCGTCGGTGACGACGATCTTGGTGTACGGCGTCGGCAGGTCTCGCGTTTCCGCGATGACCCAGACGCCGGCTTCCGGGCCGCGCGGGCCGGTGACGACGCCGACGATGTCGTCGCCTTCGGT
>CAWENY010000021.1:0-220560 GCA_963810475.1 uncultured beta proteobacterium
TCACCACGGTGGTGGTGTACTACGCCTTCGAGCGTTACCTCACCGTGCTGCTGCCGCGCGGGCGCTGGACGAACTTCTGATGTTCGAGCTGCTGGGTACCGGCCTCATCGAGATCCTGCAGGTCAAGTATCTGGTGCCGCTTTTCATCGGCACCCTGATCGGCGTGGTCGGCGGGGCGCTGCCTGGAATCACCATCACCATGACGGTAATCGTGGTGCTGCCGTTCACTTTCGGCCTCGAGCCGCTGCAGGGCCTGGCGTGCATGATCGGCGTTTACGTCGGCGGCGAAACCGGCGGTTTGATCACCTCGTGCCTGCTTGGCATTCCCGGCAAGCCCTCGGCGGTGGCGACGACCTTCGACGGCTTCCCGATGGCGCGCAACGGCGAGCCCGGCAGGGCGCTGTGGATCGGCATCTGGGCCTCGATGCTCGGCGGGCTGCTCGGCGCGGTGGTGCTGGTGGCGGCCACCGGCCCGCTTGCGGAGCTCGCGCTCAAGTTCGGCCCGTGGGAATACTTCGCGCTCTTCGTCCTCGCGCTGTCGATGGTCGCCGGCCTGGTCGAGAGCTCGCTCACCAAGGGGCTCCTTTCCGGCGCGATCGGCTGCGTCGTCACCGTGCTCGGCAATGATCCGGTGATGGGACAGCCGCGCCTCACCCTCGGCATCGGCTGGCTCGAAGGCGGCGTGCCGTTCCTGCCGGTGCTGATCGGCGTGTTCGCCTTCTCGCAGATCATGGGCGAGCTCGAGCGGTTTTCACCCAGGGTCGACAGCGCGCTCAATACGGCGATAAACCTCACGGTGAGCCACGCCAAGGTCCTGTGGGAGATCCTCTCGCGGCCCGTGCTGCTGCTGTGGTCGACGTTCATCGGGCTGGCGATCGGCGTGCTGCCGGCGATCGGCGGCAGCGCGGCGAACATGCTGGCCTACGACCAGGCGAAGAAGTTCTCCGCCCGGCCGGAGAAGTTCGGTACCGGCATTCCCGAAGGCATCATCGCCTCGGAAGCGTCGAACAACGCCAACGTCGCCGGCTCGCTGGTCACCATCATGGCGTTCGGCATTCCCGGCGACGCGGTGACCGCGGTGATGCTCGGCGCGCTCACGATCCACGGCATCCAGTCCGGCCCGCTGTTCATTTCGCAGAATGCGACGCTCGCCTACGGCATGTTCGCCGCCTACATCCTGGCGCACCCGCTGGTGCTGATCCTGCTCCTGCTCGGCGTGCGCTGGGTGATGCGCATCGTCATCGTGCCGAAGTCCATCCTGTTCCCGGTCGTGCTGGTTCTCTGCGTGGTCGGCGCCTACGCGCTCGGCAACAGCATGGCGACGGTGTACGTGCTCTTCATCAGCGGCATCGGCGGTTACCTGATGGTGAAGTTCGGCCTGCCGCTCGCGCCTTTCATCCTCGGCGTGATCCTCGGCGACCAGATCGAGATCAACCTGGTGCGCTCGCTGATGACCGACAGCAACCTGTGGCTGTTCGTCACGCGCCCGATCTCGGCGCTGCTGCTCGGCGCGGCGCTCGCCTCGATCGCGCTCTCGCTCTGGCAGCACCGGCGCATGCAAAAAAAATCCGCGGTCGCCGGGGGCGCCGCGGATTTCTGATCCTCTGAAGGTCGTCCCCGCGAAGGCGGGGACCCGATTTAGTTGATGCCGAGGTGCTGCTTGATGTCCTCGATGGTGACTTGCGCGACGGCAAGGCGCTCAGCCTCGGCGCTCGAACGGAACACGATGGTCAGTCCGGAGTTGCGGGCGTTCGTGCCGCGGCTGCGCAGGTCGACATAGCGCGTGCCGACGCGCTTGCCGCGCGTGTCCCAAAGCTGGAAACCGTTCTTGATCTTCTCTTCGTAGCCGATGATGGTGCCGGCCTCGGTGCGCAGCGGGGTAAACAGCACCACGCGATCGACCTCTTCGCCGGCGCTGCAATCGCACAGCCGCTCGCGGTAGCCGATGACGTGGCCCTGCGAGTTCTTGAGATTTTCTTTACCGAGGGGCTTGTATTCCAGCAGCGAACAGCCGCTCGCGGCGAGGCTGACTGCCAGCAGACCTATTGTTTTGGCGAATCTCATCGCACGGCACTCTACGCCGGGTCGTCAGCAGGTGCAAAGGAAGGATGCGGCGATAGCCGATTAACCCTCTGTTTGCGAGGAATAAAGCATCGCCGGACGGCGGACGAGCGGCTGGTCCCCCGCGACCGGAGTACCATGCCCCGGTGATCAGGTTAGCCAAGGCGTTTGCCGCTGCGCTTGCCGTCGTCGCCGGCGCGGCTTCGGCACAGAACGACAGCGGGAAGAAGACCAGCGACGGCGTCGGCAACCTGTTCCGCGGCATGGGCCAGGAGCTGGACAAGGCGGGCGGCAGTGGAGCGAAGAAGGACGCGAAGAAGCAATCCAAGAAGACGTCCGCGCAGAAGGCCGACGCCCGGGCCGCGAAGAAGGAGTAGGTCGGCAGTCCCGTAGGTCTGATTGGTGGCACCCCGGACACGAATCGAACGTGCGACCTGCCCCTTAGGAGGGGGCTGCTCTATCCACTGAGCTACCGGGGCGAAGCGGGATTTTACCGGCCGGGCCTGCGGGGATTCGAGCTTGGCCGGAAAAGGCTTTCCAGCCACCCTAGCCGGCGTCTATCATCCCCCGGTCCCCGATAGCCTGGCGAACCGCGTGCTCAAGAAGATCCTGCTCGTTTTTGCCCTCTCCGTGTCGGCGTACGCCCAGCCGCAGACCTGGGCCTGGGACGACGGCACGGTGCCGTATGTGCAGACGCCGATGGAGATCGTCGAGCGCATGATGCGCATGGCCGAGGTGAAGAAGGGCGACTATGTGATCGACCTCGGCTCGGGCGATGGCCGGATCATCATCGAATCGGCGAAGCGCGGCGCGCGCGGGCTTGGCGTCGATCTCGACCCGAACCTGGTGAAGCACGCGACCGAGAACGCGCGCCAGGCGGGCGTCGGCGACCTCACGCGCTTCGAGGTCCGCGACATCTTCGAGACCGACCTTTCCGGCGCCACGGTGGTCGCGTTCTACCTTCTGCCCAACTTCAACGAGAAGCTGCTGCCGAAGCTGCTGCGGCTCAAGCCCGGCACGCGCATCGTTTCGCACGACGGCGGCATCGGCGACTGGCCGCCCGACGAGCGGCTGGAGATGCGTGCGCCCGAGAAGCCGGTCGGCGTGGGCGGCGTGTCGCGCGTCGAGCTGTGGATCGTGCCCGCCGACGCGAAGGGTGTGTGGACCAGTGATATTCCCGCGCATGGCGGCAGATGGAATTTCCGCGTCAAGCAAAACTTCCAGGTGATGGACATCGATGTGGCGGCGCAGGGTAAAGACCTGCTGGTGCGCAACAGCCGGCTGCGCGGCGAGGAGATCAAGGTCATCGTCACCGGCATCATCAACGGCCGCGCCTGGCACCATTACTTCGTCGGCACGCTGAAGGAGGACCGCATCAGCGGCGAGGTGAGCGTTTCGGACGGCAACAACAAGAGGAGTTTCCCGTGGACCGCAACAAGAGCGCGGTAGCGCCCAAAGAGCTGCTTTCGGTGCCCGACGGCATCTTTCTCGTCGCCGGGATGGTGATCGGCGTCGGCATCTTCAAGCTGCCGGGCCTCGTGGCGGGCGGGGCGGCGAACGGCACGCAGTTCTTCCTCGCGTGGATCCTGGGCGGCGTCGCCTGCCTGTGCGGGGCGCTGGTCTACGCCGAGCTCGCTTCGCGCTATCCGGAGACCGGCGGCGAATACACCTTCCTGCGCCGCGGCCTCGGCGAAGGCCCGGCGTTCGTGTTCGCCTGGTCGCGCATGACGGTGATCCAGACCGGCGCGATCGCGGCGGTGGCTTTCGTATTCGGCGAATACGCCTCGCAAATCGTTTCGCTCGGACCGAACAGCGCCGCGCTCTGGGCCGCGATCGGCGTGGCGGTGCTGACCGCGCTCAACTTCGCGGGCACGCTGCAATCCAAGAGCCTGCAGAAGGTGATGGAGATCCTGCTCATCATCGCGCTGGCCGCCGTCGCGATCGGTGGCATCGTGGTGGGCGGGGCGCCGGAAAAGCCCGCCGCCGGCTCGGGCGGCGCCTTCACGCTGATGATGATCTTCGTCTTCTACACCTTCGGTGGCTGGAACGAAGGCGCGTATCTCGCCGGCGAGGTGCGCGACGCGCGGCGCAACATGGTGAAGGTGCTGGCCGGCGGTCTCATCCTCGTCACGCTCCTCTATCTGCTGGTGAACTGGGGCTACTACCGCGTGCTCGGTCTGGGCGGGCTCAAGGAGTCGAAGGCAATCGCGGTCGATACGATGCGCGCCGTGGCCGGCGACAAGGCGGCGTTGCTGATCGCGCTCATCGTCTGCGTCTCTGCGCTCACCACGATGAACGCCGCCATCTTCACCGGCGCGCGCACCAACTGGGCGCTGGGACGTGACTACCGGCTGTTCCGCTTTCTCGGCGACTGGCGCGAGTCGGGCTCGACGCCGGCGAATGCGCTCGTCGCGCAGCGCGTCATCATGCTGATCCTGATCTGGGCCGGCTCGACCACGCGCGACGGCTTCGAGGCGATGGTGGCCTACGGCCTGCCGGTGTTCTGGACCTTTCTCCTGCTCACCGGGGTCACGCTCTTCATCTTTCGAAGAAACGAGCAACCGCCGATGTTCCGCGTGCCGTTCTATCCCGTCGTGCCGATCGCCTTCCTCGCCATGTGCGCCTTCATGGTGTGGTCGAGCTTCGACTATGTGGCGAACTCGCCCTACGGGCCGAAGTTCGGCAATCTCGTGCTCGCCGGCCTGGTGGTGATGGCGCTCGGCATACCGCTCTACTTCATCGCCCGAAGGAAATGACCCTCACCGAGCTCCGCTACATTGTCGCCGTGGCGCGCGAGCGCCACTTCGGCAGGGCGGCGGAGACCTGCTTCGTGTCGCAGCCGACGCTGTCGGTGGCGGTGAAGAAGCTGGAGGACGAGCTCGGCGTGACGCTGTTCGAGCGCGGCCCGGGGGAGGTGAGCGTGACGCCGGCCGGCCAGAAGATCGTCGAGCAGGCGCAGCGCGTGCTGGAGGAGGCCTCGCGCATCCGCGAGCTCGCCGCCGCCGGGCGCGACCCGCTCGCCGGGTCGCTGCGCCTGGGCGCGATCTACACCATCGGGCCGTACCTGCTGCCGAAGCTGATTCCCATCCTGCGCAAGAGCGCGCCGGCGATGCAGCTCCTGATCCAGGAGAACTTCACCCACGTGCTCGGCGACGAGCTGAAGAACGGCCAGGTCGACGTGATCCTGGTCGCGCTGCCATTCGAGGAGCCCGGCATCGTCTCGCGCGCGATGTACGACGAGCCGTTCCTGGTGGCGGTGCCCAAAGGCCACCCGTGGGAGAACCGCAAGCGCGTGACCTCGGAGGAGCTGTCGAACGAAAGCCTGCTGATGCTGGGCGAGGGACACTGCTTCCGCGACCAGGTGCTCGAGATCTGCCACACGGTGCGCTCGAGGGAGAGAAGCGCGCTGGCGAAGACGGTGGAGGGCGGCTCGCTCGAGACCATCCGCCAGATGGTGGCCGGCGGCGTCGGCATCACCGTGCTGCCCGCATTGTCCACCGCCGCGGGCACCGGCGCGGGCGACCTGATCCGCATCCTGCCGTTCGCGCGACCGGTGCCGACGCGCCGAGTCGGCATCGCCTGGCGCCGCAGCTTTCCGCGCCCGGAAGCGATCGAGGCGCTGCGCAAGTCGATCCTCGCCTGCAACCTTCCGCAGGTCGAGAAGCTCGCATCTTGAGTTGACGCGCAGTTGTCTGACAACTAGTCTGGCAACTCAACCGGGAGGGGACAATGAAGCGCGCGTTGCTGCTAGTGCTGCTCATGGGCGTGGCATTTACGGCTCATGCACAAACCAAGAAGTTGCTGCGAATTCACACCGCCGGACCGAACGACACCAACGTCGACAACACCAAGCTCGCGGTCGAGTTCCAGGACCGCGCCAATGCGGCGCAGAGCAGCGTGGAGGTCAAGGTGTTCCCGGCGAGCCAGCTCGGCCAGACCCGCGAGGTCATCGAAGCCATGCGCCTGGGCTCGGGCGCGGCCGGCACCACCGGCGGTCCGGCGGAATACGCCTCGTTCGTGAGGCGCCTCGGCGTCCTCGGCCTGCCATTCCTCTGGAAGAGCTACGAGCACGCGCTCGCGGTGCTCGACGGCCCGGTCGGCAAGGAGCTCGACCAGGACATGGAGAAGGGCGGCTTCAAGGTGCTCGGCTGGGCCACGAGCTGGGGCTACCGCAACGTCATCACCTCGAAGCGCGAGGTGAAGCAGGCGGCTGACCTGAAAGGCCTCAAGATCCGCACCATCCCGACCAAGGTGTTCGTCGCCGCGATCAACTCGATGGGCGCCAACGCCACGCCGATGAACTTCGGCGAGATCTACACCTCGCTGCAAAGCGGCGTGCTCGACGGCTACGAGCACACCGCGGCGACCACCATCTCCTTCAAGATGTACGAGGTGGCGTGCTGCATGGCGCTCACCAAGCACCTGATGGACCCGACGTTCCTCGTGTTCTCGCTCGCGGAGTGGAAGAAGCTCAGCCCGGCCGAGCAGGCCGCGCTGCAGAAGGCGGCGAACGAGGCCGCGCAGGTGGTGCGCAAGATGGCGCCGCAGCGCGAAGGCGAGGCGCTGGCCGAGGTGAAGAAGCTCGGCATGAAGGTGAACGAGATCGACACCCGGCCGCTGGTGCAGGCCTCGCTCAAGGCGCAGGACGAGCTGGCGAAGGAGTTCGGCGCAGAAAAGCTGCTCGAGCAGATCCGCAACACCAAGTAATTTGAAAAGCTTGTTCGCGTGGGTCGACCGCGCCGCCGAATACGGCGTCGCGGCGATCTTCGCGGCGATGTGCGCGGTCGGCCTGCTCCAGGTCTTCAACCGCTTCGTCTTGAACAGCTCGCTCTCCTGGAGCGAGGAATTCCAGATCTATTGCCACGTCTGGATCGTGTTCCTCGGCATCCCGATCGCCTACCGGCACGGGGCGCACCTCTCGGTCGATTCGCTGCGCAAGCTGTTTCCGCCGAAGGCCGGCAAGGCGTTTGACATGCTGATCGAGATCCTCTGGATCTGGTTCGCCGTGGCGCTGGCGTGGCTCGCGTGGCGCGTGTCCGAGGTGGCGAAGCTGCAGAGCTCGCCCGGCCTCGACCTGCCGATGAGCTACGTGTACTACTCCATGGTGGTCGGTGGGCTGTACCTCCTCTTCGTCGTCCTGCGCCGCTTGTTCTCAAAGCCAGAATGATCTGGGTGATGCTCGGCCTGCTGCTGGCCACGATGTTGATCGGCATCCCGATCCTGCTGTGCATCGCGCTCATCGGCTTCATCGGCATCGCCGCCGAGCCGGGCGTGGTGATGCCGATGTTCGCGCAGAAAAGCTTCGCCCAGCTCGATTCGTACACGCTGCTCGCGCTGCCGTTCTTCATCCTCGCCGGGGCGCTGATGACCGCCGGCGGCATGAGCCAGCAACTGGTCGATTTTTCGCGCGTGCTGGTCGGCCACCTGCGCGCCGGCCTGGCGCACGCATCGGTGGTGTGCTCGATGATCCTGTCCGGCGTTTCAGGCTCCTCCACCGCAGACGCCTCGGCCATCGCCTCGGTGCTGGTGCCGACGATGAAGAAGAACGGCTACAAGGCCGGCTTCGCCGCGGCACTGATCGCCTGCGCCGGCACCATCGGCGCCATCATTCCGCCCAGCATGACGATGGTGGTTTATGGCGCGATTGCGCAGGTTTCCATCGGCGGCCTGTTCCTCGGCGGCATCCTGCCCGGTCTGCTGGTGGGGTTCTTCCTCATGGCAGTGGTGAAGATGTACACCTATCACCCCGACTATCCCGAGCTGCGGGTGACGCATGGAAAATTCGAGTGGGCGCCGGTGGGCCAATCCCTGCTGGAAGTATGGCCCGCGCTGCTCGGCCCGCTGGTGATCCTCGGCGGCATCCTCGGCGGCATCTTCACCGCGACGGAGGCGGGGGTGGTGGCGTGCCTCTACGGCTTCGTGGTCGGCTATTTCTATTACCGCAAGATCAGGCTGCGGGACCTCAAGAGCATCTTCATAGAAGCCACGATCACTACGACCATGGTGTCGGCGGTGATCGCCGTCTCCGGGGCGATGGGCTGGCTGCTCGCCTACATGCAGTTCAACGACATGGCGATTGCTTGGGTGACTACGGCGTCGCAGAACCCGCTCGTCGTGCTCAGCGTGTTCTCGGTGGTAATGATCATCCTGGGCACCTTCGTCGATTCGCTGGCGATCCTGCTCGTGTTCGCGCCGGTGGCGGTGGAGCTGTGCAAGCGCTACGGCATCGATCCGATCCACATGGGCCTGGTGATGGTGATCTGCAACCAGATCGGCGCCGTCTCTCCGCCGACCGCGCCGCTGTTGTTCGTGACGACCAACATCGCTCGCACCACTTTCGACGACACCACGCGCCACGTCTGGCCGTTCTTCTTCGCCGAATGCCTGGCGCTGGTCGTGGTGATCTTCGTTCCCGGCCTGTCGACCTGGATCCCGCGCTACTTCCTGGGATGAGTCTTTTTCATGGCAACTGTGCCGGCCCGGCATGGCGCGCGAGCCGGTAGACTTCGCGCATGAATCTGCAATCCCTTCGCACGCCGGCGCTGGTCCTCGCCTGCGGCTGCATCATCATGTGCATCTCGTTCGGCATCCGCGCCGGATTCGGCCTGTTCCTGCAGCCGATGAGCCTCGAATACGGCTGGGGGCGCGAGGTGTTCTCCTTCGCCATCGCGCTGCAGAACCTGATGTGGGGCGCGCTCGGCGCGCTCGCCGGCGGCTTCGCCGACCGCTACGGGCCCGGGCGCGTGGTCGCGACCGGCGCGATCTGCTACATCCTGGGCCTGATTGGCCTTGCCTACATCGACATCCCGTGGCTGCTGCACCTGAATAGCGCGGTGCTGCTCGGCGGCGCGCTCGGCGGCACGTCGTTCGGCATCATCCTGGCGGTCATCGGCCGCACCGTCGCGCCGGAGCGCCGCAGCCTGGCGATGGGCCTGGCGACCTCGGCCGGCTCGTTCGGGCAGTTCCTGCTGCTGCCGATCACGCAGACGCTGATCGCCGCGCTTCGACTGGCACGTCGCGCTCCTGGTCCTCGCGGGCATCGCGGCGCTCATCATCCCGCTTTCGCTTGCGCTGGTGGCCGACCCGGCCGCGGGCGCGCCCCGGCAGCAGTCGATCGGCGAAGCGCTGCGCGAGGCGATGCGCGAGAAGGGCTTCCACCTGCTGTTCTGGGGCTACTTCGTCTGCGGCTTCCACATCGCGATGCTGACCGTGCACTTGCCGGCCTTCGTGATCGACGCCGGCCTCAAGCCGTCCCACGGCATGACCGCGCTCGCGCTGATCGGGCTGTTCAACGTCATCGGCACGCTCGGCGCGGGCTACCTCGGCGGGCGCTTCAGCAAGAAGTACCTGCTTTCCGCCATCTACTCCATTCGCGGAGTGCTCATCTCGATGCTGGTGTTCCTGCCGCTGACGCCCGTCGTCCTCTACACCTTTGCCTGCGGCATCGGCTTGCTGTGGCTCGGCACGGTGCCGCTCACCAACGGCCTGGTCGGCCAGATCTTCGGCATGCGCTATGCGGCGATGCTCGCGTCGATCGTGTTTTTCGGCCACCAGATCGGCAGCTTCGTCGGCGTCTGGCTCGCCGGCCATCTCTATGACACGACGGGCTCGTACGCCGGCGCCTTCATGGCGTCGATCGGGCTGAGCGTCTTCGCGGCGCTGATCAACCTGCCGGTGAACGAAAAGCCGCTGGCGGAGCGGGGAAAGCATGCAGCGGCTGTGGCTTAAGGCGCTCCTCGTCGCCGCGTTCGCCTTCGTCACGGCGGCGGCGTTCTCGGCTTATTTCAAGCCCGGGATGCTGATCGAGTTCGCCAACCTGGTGCTCTGCAGCTAGCCATGGTCGAGAAGCTTCTGACGAAGCTTCGCGGCAAGGATGACCGGGCGGCGTATCGCGCCATTCCGCAGCTCTGCAAGCTGGACGATGGCTCGCTTGCCGGGATCATCGCTTCCTACAAGCCGAAAGACGACCAAAGGCGCTTCCAGTACGAGCTGGCGCGCATTGCGCTTACGGAGGGCATCGTCGGGCTGACGAAGCAGTGGCTGCGGCTGGGCAGCGCCGAGCAGCGCGGCGTCCTGCTGCAGGAAATCGGACCGGATTGGGGCCACGAGTGGAAGATCGAGATCGCCATCGCGGCGCTCGAGGAGCCCGACGACAAGGTGCGCGGCTATGCGGTGGTGCTGGCAAAATATGCAGCGCCACGCGGCATCAGTGCCGACCAACGGGCGCGCATCACGCAGGGCTTGGTCCGCGCCATGGCGCGGCACAACGAGCGTCCGATGGAGCTTCTCTGGCTGGAGTGGTACGTCGAGCTGCTCGGCCTGACGGCCAACGCTTCGGATGAGCTGGTGATTGCGCGGCTCGAGCGGCTGCGTCCATTTTCCGGCGCGTCGCGCCGCACCGTGTGGGAGAAGCTGGATCCGGACAATCTTCCCTGGCCGACCAGCGTGCTGGCGGAAAAGAAGGGCGTGCGGCCGGTGGCGACGCTCTGGGACCTCGGCACCGGGCTGCTGGAAATCAAGGTCCTCGAATCCGCGCTGAAGCAGATCCGCGCGCGAACCTAGGAACGCAGCTTCTTCCACCAGCGGCGCAGGCGTAGCTCGGTCCGGTCGAGCCAGCGCGCCATCGTCACCGATTCCTGGGCGATGAGCGCCAGGCCGACGGCGAGGATCGGGATGCCCGGGCCCGGAACGGCGAGGAAGAAGACGCCGATGATTGTCAGGACAATCCCGGCGCAGACGAAGCCGCAACGCTTCCAGGCGCCGTGTTCAGCATGTTTGCGCCGGTAACGCTCCTGGAAGCGTCGACCGGGAAGGCCTTGCGTGATCTCGAGCATGCCCGTTGGTGAGCAAACAACGGACCACTAGTCCGGCCGGACCATTCGACTTGCGGCGGCGGCACGGTGCTTGCCTTCTATTGTCTGCTCCACATGAACGCACCCGAACTGCGGCTTTCCCGGATCCGGGAAGGCCTGCCCTATCCCCTTGGCGCGACCTGGGACGGCAAAGGCGTCAACTTCGCGCTGGCCACTGCCCACGCGACCAAGGTCGAGGTCTGCCTTTTCGACAAGGACGGGAAAGAAAAGGAGCGCATCGAGCTGCCCGAGTTCCGCGGCGAGACCTGGCACGGCTACGTGCCGGATATCGGCGTGGGCTGCTTCTACGGCTACCGGGTGCATGGCCCGTACGCGCCGGACGAAGGCCACCGCTTCAACCCGAACAAGCTGGTGCTCGATCCTTATGCGCGGGCGCATTTCGGCGCGCTGACCTGGAACCCGGCGTTGTTCGCCTACAAGGTGGGCGACCCGCAGGCCGATCTTTCCTTCGACGAGCGCGACAGCGCGCCGTTCATGCCGAAGTGCGTGGTGGTCGACCCGGACTTCGACTGGAAGCAGGAGAAGGTGTGGCAGCCGGTGCCGTGGGATCGCGCCATCGTCTACGAGACGCACGTGCGCGGCTATACCAAGCTGCATCCGAAAGTCCCCGAGAACCAGCGCGGCACCTACGCCGGCATGGCGGTCAAGGAGGTCATCGCCTACATCAAGTCGCTCGGCGTCACCTCGGTCGAGCTGCTGCCGGTCCACACCTTCATCAATGACCAGTTTCTGCTCGAGCGCAAGCTGACGAATTACTGGGGCTACAACTCGATCGGCTTCTTCGCGCCCGACCCGCGCTACGCCGCCGACCCGTCGAAGTCGCTGCAGGAATTCAAGGAGATGGTGGCGCGCTTCCACGACGCCGGGCTCGAGATCATCATCGACGTGGTCTACAACCATACCGCCGAAGGCAACGAGCTCGGGCCGACGCTCTCCTTCAAGGGCATCGACAACGCCTCGTACTACCGCCTGATGCCGGACAAGAAGCGCTACTACATCAACGACACCGGCACCGGCAACACCCTCAACCTCTCGCATCCGCTGGTGATCCAGATGGTGTGCGACAGCCTGCGCTACTGGGCCGAGGAGATGCACGTCGACGGCTTCCGCTTCGACCTGGGCACCATCCTCGCACGCGAGCCGGGCGGCTTCGATACGCACAACGGCTTCATGAAGGCCGTGATGCAGGATCCGCGGCTCGCCAAGGTGAAGCTGATCGCCGAGCCGTGGGACTGCGGTCCCGGCGGCTACCAGGTCGGCGGCTTTCCGCCGGGCTGGGCCGAGTGGAACGACAAGTACCGCGACACGGTGCGCGATTACTGGCGGGCGGAAGCCTCGCCGGCGGCGCTGGCGCCCCGCCTCTGCGGCTCCCCGGACATCTTCAATCGCCGCGGCCGCCAGCCGTGGGCCAGCGTCAACTTCATCACCGCGCACGACGGCTTCACGCTGAACGATCTCGTCACCTACAACGACAAGCACAACGAGGCCAACGGCGAGGACAACAAGGACGGGCACTCGCACAACCGCTCGTGGAACCACGGCGCCGAGGGCCCGGAGGTCGACGAGCCGATCCGCGCACTGCGCAAGCGCCAGATGAAGAACATGCTCGGCACGCTGCTGCTTTCGCAGGGCACGCCGATGCTGCTCGCCGGCGACGAGTTCGGCCGCACGCAGAAGGGCAACAACAACGCGTACTGCCAGGACAACGAGATCAGCTGGTTTGACTGGAACCACGACGACCGCGCCGAGCGCCTGATCAACTTCGTGCGCAAGCTCACGGGGCTGCGCCACCGCTACCCGATCCTGCGGCGCGCGCGCTTCCTCACCGGCGAATACAGCGAGGAGCTCGGCGTCAAGGACGTGAGCTGGATCAACACCGCCGGTGAAGAGATGCGCGAGGAGCAATGGAAGGACGCCAACACGCGCTGCTTCGGCATGCTGCTCGACGGCCGCGCGCAGACCACCGGCATCCGCAAGCGCGGAGAGGAAGCGACGCTGCTCATCATTTTCAATCCGTGGCAGGACGTGGTGAAGTTCAAGCTGCCGCCGCAGAACGGCGGCGTCGGCTGGACGCTGCTCGCCGACACCAACTTCCCGGACTCCAAGGAAGAGCCGCGCTTCCCGATCGGCCACGAGTACGAGGTCACGGGCCGCTCGCTGCTGCTGTTTGCCCTACACCACAACCAGTAGGACTTCCTCGCTCGCCGGGCTGCTGATCGCGGCGGCCATCCTGTACCTCGCGCGCGAGGTGCTGATTCCGCTCGCGCTCGCCATCCTGCTGTCGTTCCTGCTCGCCCCGCTGGTGCGCCGCTTGGAGCACTGGCGGCTGGGTCGCATTCCGTCCACGTTCATCGCCGTGACGCTCGCCGTCTCGGTGATCGCGGGCATCGGCCTGATTGCCGCCCGCCAGGCGCTTTCCCTCACCGCCAAGTTGCCCGAGTACCGCGCGAACATCGTCGAGAAGATCCGCTCGGTGCGCGAGCCGTCGGACAGCACGCTGAGTCGCGCGGCCGAAGCGATCAAGGAGCTGGAGAACGAGGCGGCGCCGACCGAGGCGCCGCCGCTCGCCGTGACCGAGACGCCGCCGACCGCGCTGGCCGCGGTGCGCGAGATGGTGGGTCCCTTCGTGCACCCCGTCGGCACCGCGCTCGCCGTGATCGTGTTCACCATCCTGCTGCTGCTTAATCGCGAGAACATGCGCGAGCGCCTGATCGGCCTCATCGGCACGCAGCGCATCAACATCACCACGCAGGCGCTCGGCGAAGCCTCTGACCGGGTAAGCAACTACCTCTACATGCAGCTCGTGGTGAACGCCTGCTTCGGCATCCCGTTCGCGCTCGCGCTATGGCTCATCGGCATCCCGAACGCGATGCTGTGGGGGCTGCTCGGCACGCTGCTGCGCTTCATTCCGTACGCCGGCGTTTGGGTAGCGGTCGCGATGCCAGCCATGCTGGCCTTCGCCATCTTCGATGGCTGGGGGGAGGTGGCCTGGGTGCTCGGCGTTTTCCTGGTTCTCGAGCTCTTCCTCGTCAACGTGCTCGAGCCCTGGCTCTATGGCCGCAGCGCCGGCCTGTCGGCGATCGCGATCATCCTCGCGGCGCTGTTCTGGACCTGGCTCTGGGGACCGGTGGGATTGCTGCTCGCCGTGCCGCTTACCGTGTGCATCGCGGTGATGGGCCGTTACATCCCGGAGCTCGGCTATCTCAACGTGCTGCTCGGCGTCGAGCCGGTGCTGCCGCCCGAGGCCCGCTTCTACCAGCGGCTGGTGGCGCGCGACCGGGACGAGGCGATGATGCTCGCCGACGAGTACGCGGCCGAGCATGGCCAGGCGGCGCTGTTCGACACGCTCCTCATCCCGGCCCTGACGCTGATCGAGACCGACCGCCACAAGGGCGCGCTCGAGCCCGAGACCGAGCGCTTCGTCTTCGACACCACGCGCCAGATCCTCGATGAGCTGCGCGACGACGGTACCGAGACGCCGGCGGCCGCGCACGTGTGCATCCTGCCGGCGCGCGACCAGGCCGACGAGCTCGCCGGTGCGATGCTCGCGCGTCTGCTGCCCGGCGCGCAGTTGTTTTCCGCCAAGAGCCTGGCCGCCGAGACGCTGGAGCAGATCGGCGACGGCGCCTGCCGCGTAATGTGCATCTCTGCCGTGCCGCCGCAGGCGGCGAGCCATGCCAGCTACCTCGCGCGCCGCCTCAAGAAGCAATTTCCAAAGCTGAGGATCGTGCTCGCGTTGTGGACGAACGAGGGCGTCGACAAGGTCAGGCCGCGCCTGGTCAGCGCCGGCATCGACGAGGTCGCCACGCGGTTGCCGGACGTTCTGGCGCAGTTGCGCTAGCTGGCGTAACGTCGCCCCTGATGAAATTAGGTATGGGGTTTTTGCTCGTCTGCGGCAGCGCTTTTGCCGCCGAAGAGCCGAAATTTTCCGGCGGCGACGGCTCGAGCTGCGAACAGGCGGTGGTGCCGGTGGCGCGCGAAGGCGCGACCATGGTGGAGACCGAGCGCCATTGGCTGCAGAAGACCTACGGCGGCGGCTCGCTGGTGCGCCAGGTGCTCGGCGAGTCCGCGGACGGCAAGCGCCGCTTCGATGTCATCGTGTGGCGAAAGCCGGACGGCCAGACGGTCGACGTCTGCTTCGACGTCACCACGGTGTTCGAGGACACCATCCGTGCGATCGAGGCCGAGGAGGAGTATGGCTATCCGCATAATCCGTCTCGGTAGCCCGCGCGCGGCGGACGAAGGCCCGCGCCTGGGCACGGTGCGGCGGCCGCCGCGCGGGGTGCGCAAGGCCGACTACGCGCGGCGCAACTATTACGACGTCTGGCTGCCCGATCTCGCCCCCAGCGGGAAGTGGGTCAGCTGGGCTCTGTCGGAGCCGTGGACCGACGCGCGTTGGAAGAAGTACATGCGCAACTACCGCCGGGAGATGAAAGCTCCCGCCGCCGCGCGCTTGATCGGGCTGCTGGCCGCGCTTTCCCAGCACGCGGATTTCTCCGTCGGCTGCTACTGCGAAAATCCGGAGCGCTGCCACCGCTCGATCCTGCGCGAGCTGCTCGCCGAGCATGGCGCACGACTCGCTTGAGCCGTCGGCATGGGTCAGGCGCTGGGCGGCGCTCGTCACGCGCGGCCCGGTGCTGGACGTGGCGACCGGGGCGGGGAGACATGCGAGGTTGTTCTCATCCCTTGGACTGACCGTGACTGCAGTCGACCGCGAGGCGCAGGCCTTGCCGAAGGCGATCACCTTCGTCAAGGCGGACCTGGAAGACGGCAGCCCGTGGCCGTTCCCGGGACAGCGCTTCGGCGGCATCGTCGTGACGAACTACCTGCATCGGCCGCTGCTGCCGGTGCTGGCGCAATCGCTGGCCGAGGACGGCGTGCTGATCTACGAGACCTTCATGGCCGGCAACGAGAAGTTCGGCAGGCCGTCGAATCCGGACTTCCTGCTGCGCCCGGGAGAGCTTCTCCAGGCGTTCGCCGGGCTCACGCTCGTCGCCTTTGAGCAAGGCGCGACGGACAAGGCGGTGGTGCAGAGGATTTGCGTCATCCGGGGCGGGGTGGGAAGCGCTAGAATTCCCTCATGATTACCGGCAGCTTGGTCGCGATTGTCACCCCCATGAAGTCGGGGAAAGAGCAGGACGGTGCTCTGGACCTCGAGCGCTTCAAGCAGCTCATCGACTGGCATGTTGCCGAAGGCACCGACGGCATCGTGGTGGTGGGCACCACCGGCGAATCGCCGACCGTCGACTTCGACGAGCACAAGGAGCTGATCCGCATCGCCGTGCAGCATTCGCGCGGCCGCATCCCGATCATCGCGGGCACCGGCGGCAACTCGACGGTCGAGGCGATCGAGCTCACCGCTTCGGCCAAGGAAAACGGCGCGACGGCGTGCCTCTCGGTGGTGCCGTATTACAACAAGCCCACGCAGGAAGGCCTCTACCGGCATTTCCGCAAAATCGCCGAGACGGTCGACCTGCCGATGATCCTGTACAACGTGCCCGGACGCACCGTGGCCGACCTGCAGACCGACACCGTGCTGCGCCTCGCGCAGGTGCCGGGCATCATCGGCATCAAGGAAGCCAGCGCGAACATCGAGCGCAACACCGACCTCATCCGCCGCGCGCCGCGCAATTTCGCCATCTATAGCGGCGACGACGCCACGGCGCTCGCGCTCATCCTGCTCGGCGGCCACGGCGTGATCTCGGTCACGGCCAACGTCGCGCCGAAGGCGATGCACCAGATGTGCGCCGCCGCGCTGGTCGGCGACGTGAAGAGGGCGCGCGAGCTCAACCTGCGGCTGTTCCCGCTGCACCAGAAGCTGTTCGTCGAGGCGAACCCGATCCCGGTCAAGTGGGCGCTCGCCGAGATGGGCATGATCGAGAGCGGGCTGCGCCTGCCGATGTCGCCGCTCGCCGAGAAATTTCACCAGACGGTGCGCGAGGCGCTGCACGAAGCCGGAATCGCTCTTCCCGGCCTGCGGGTCGTGGAAGGACGCGGTTGATTCAGAAGCTCGTTGTGGCGGCCGCGCTGGCCGTGCTGTCTGCCTGTGCATCCGATACCGGCGTCGACTACAAGAAGGCTGGTACGCTGCCGCCGCTCGAAGTGCCACCGGACCTCACCTCGCCGGCGCGCGACAACCGTTATGCCGTTCCCGACAGTGCGCGTTCCAGCGCCACCCTATCGGGATACCAGGCCGAGCGGCGTGACCAGCCGGCGCGCGCGGCGGGCACGGCCACCGTGCTGCCCGAGGTCGAGCGCATGCGCATCGAGCGCGCGGGCACGCAACGCTGGCTCGTGGTGCAGGAGCCGCCCGAGAAGCTCTGGCCGGTGGTGAAGGACTTCTGGCAGGAAAGCGGCTTCCTCATCAAGATGGAGAACGCCGAAGCCGGCGTGATGGAGACCGACTGGGCGGAGTCGCGTGCCCAGGTACCCGACGGCACGGTGCGCAATTTGCTCGGCAGGGTATTCGACCAGCTGCGCTCGACTTCCGAGCGCGACAAGTACCGCACGCGCCTCGACCGCGCGCCCGACGGGCAGGGCACCGAGATCTACATCAGCCACCGCGGCATGGAGGAGCTCTACACCACGCGCGAGCCGACCGGGGATACGCCGGGGCAGACCGCGTGGCAGCCGCGCGCGCCGGACCCGGAGCTCGAGGCGGAGTTCTTGCGCCGGCTGATGGTGCGCCTCGGCGCCAAGGAGGAGCGGGCAAAGCAGCTTATCGCGAGCGCAACGCCGCAGCAGCGCGCGGACATCGTCAAGAGCAACGACGGCACCGAGCGCCTGCAGGTACACGAGCCTTTCGACCGCGCCTGGCGCCGCGTCGGCCTCGCGCTCGACCGGGTCGGCTTCACCGTCGAGGACCGCGACCGGCAGAAGGGGCTGTACTTCGTGCGCTACGCCGACCCCGAGGCCGAGATGGGCGAGAAGGAGAAGGGCCTGTTCGGCCGCATCTCCGACTGGTTCTCGAACGATTCGAAGGTGAAGGCGGCGCAATACCGCGTGCAGGTGACCTCCGAGACCAACAGCAGCCAGGTCTACGTGCTCAACAAGGACGGCACCGCCGAGCGCTCCAAGACCGCGCAGCGCATCCTCACGCTGCTGCACGAGCAGCTCAAGTAGCGCCGCCGCCAATTCCCTTGCGCTTCGCCTCCCTCGCCAGCGGCAGCTCGGGCAACTGCCTGGTGGCCGAGGCCTCCGGCACGGTCGTGATGCTCGACTGCGGCCTCAACCTTACCGATACCGAGCGGCGCCTGCAGCGCGCCGGCCTCGAGCCCTCGCAGGTGCGCGGCATCCTGGTCACGCACGAGCATGGCGACCATGCGTGCGGCGTATTCGACTTCGCCGCCGCGCACCGCGTCACCGTCTACATTACGCACGGCACGCTCGCGGCGCTCAAGGCCGAGGGCAAGGTCATCGAAGGCGTGCCGATCCAGGTGGTGAACGGGCGCCAGTCGTTCTTCGTCGACGGTATGATGGTGATGCCCTTCACCGTGCCGCACGATGCGCGCGAGCCGGTGCAATACATTCTCTCCGACGGCGCGGCGAAGCTCGGCGTGATCACCGATGTCGGCAAGCCGACGCCGCACCTGCAGCAGATGCTTTCCGGCCTCGACGCGCTGGTGCTCGAGTGCAACTACGACCGCGACATGCTGTGGGCCGGCGCTTATCCGCGCTGGCTGAAGGAGCGCATCGCCGGCGCCTTCGGCCACCTCGACAACCTCGACTCCGAGGCCCTGCTCGGCGCGCTCGACCGCTCGCGCCTGAAGCACGTCATCGGCGCGCATCTTTCGCAGCAGAACAACCGCCCGGCGCTCGCCCGCGCCGCGCTCGCGCGCGCGATGGGCTGCGAGGATGAATGGATCGGTATCGCCGGCCAGGACGAAGGGTTCGGCTGGCGCAGTATCTAATTCGGGGTCAGGTTCGCAATTACAGTCCGACTGTAGTACTCGACACCGCGGGATAAGACGCCGCCCAGATTTCCCCAAAGCGCCCGCGCAGCGCCTGACCTTCATTCTCGTCGCCCAGGCCCATCGCGCCACGGAACAGGGTCGCCACCGGACGGCGCACGTAGTGCATCGCGTCGAGGAGCAGGAAAGCGTCCTGCACCTCGCGGATTTCCTCGTGGGTCCGGTTGATCTGCATCGCATGCGAAAAGCGCCGCAGCAACGTCAGCAGGCGCGGGCACTGCCGGGTGAGGTGGTCGGTGCTGTGCAGCACGAGATACAGGCGGCGCGTGCGGCTGGCAATCAGGAAGCGCGCCAGCCGTTCAATGCGCTGCGGTTCGTTCAGCCGCAGCGCCGCGCCGTCGGGGTCGAACACGCGCAGCTCGCGACCCGGCTGCTCCATCAGCCGGTCGACGGCCCCCTGAAAGCCCTCATTGGTGTCGAAGCGCTCATAGATCGGCGCGTCCATCTACTTTTTCTCCAGATGTGCGTATCCCAGGCGCTGCCAACGCGAGATTAGACTGGCGAGCCCGACCCGGGCAAGTAGGGCACCCTCCGCGATGCGACGGTCGGCGAGCTCGCGCAAGCCCGCGGCGCGCTTGCCGCTCAATTCGAAGCTCTCGCCGTTGAGGAAAAACCGGCGGCCGCGGTAGAGCAGCCGCGCCTTGGCATCGAGGCGCACGATCGAGCTCGCGCAAGCCCGCCGCCCGCGGCCGGGGCTGAAAACCACGTGCGGCTTGGGCTCGCTCAGATATTCGCCGACGAATCGTTCGACGTCGCTGCGCGACCAGCGGATGCGGGCGAGCAGCGCGTCGGCAAACGAAACCATCGCCTTCGGCAGCTCGCCGGGACGCGCCGCCGGCTTCATCCCCGCATCGCGGTAATCCGCCTGCGGCAGACCGCGCTCGTGGAGCCAGTCGAGAAAGGCAGCGCCGAGCTCCGTGCCGCGCGGCGCGCGAAAGCCGATGGAGTAAGTGAAGCATCGATCAAGCGCGACGCCGTCGTGGCGCACGCCCGGCGGCAGGTATAGCAGGTCGCCGGGGTGCGCCAGATACCGGTTGCCTTGAACGCGCCACAGCCGCCGGCCGGGGCCTTGCAGAAGAAACACGTCATAGCGATCGATGTGCGGTCCGACGCCGCCGCCCGGCGTGGCGTAGCTCACCATCACGTCGTCGAGCCGTGCCTGCGGCACGAATGCGAAGCGCTGCAGCAACGCGTCGGCGGCGGCGACGTGATGGTTCACGCCATTGACCAGGATGGTGGAATTCGGTTTGAGGGAGGTGCTGCGCGCAACGCTGAACGGTCCGTGCGCTGTTTCCCGCCGCCTGCCGCGGCGTTCCACGATCCGGGATTCCACGTCATCCCGCGCCGCAAGCCCCGAAAGCGTGCGCGCGTCCACCACGCCCTGGAATTGCGGCAGCGCGTCGCGCACAAAGAGTGGCCGCTTTTGCCAATAACGTCTCAAAAAATCGCGGGCGGTCAGGCCGCCGAGCAGCGGCGATTTCATTTGCGACCGATTATATGTAGCGAGCGCGCTACAGACCGCGCGGTAGTTGTCAAAGTAAAAATGTTTTGGAATAGAATCGTCCGCAACATGCTCGAACCGGGACAACCTGCTCCGTCGTTCGAATTGCCTGACGCCGACATGCAGGAAGTCAGCCTGTCGGCCTTCAAGGGCAAGAAGCACGTGGTGCTGTACTTCTATCCGAAAGACGGCACGCCGGGCTGCACCATCGTCACGACCGATTTCTCCGACCACGAGGACGAGTTCGGCAAGTGCGATTGCGTGATCATGGGCGTGTCGCGCGACGATTGCCTGACGCACGCCGAGTTCCGCGACCGCAATGGCGTCAACATCGTGCTGCTCTCGGACCCCGAGGGCGAGGTGTGCCGCAAGTACGGCGTGATCCAGGAAAAGGAAGTGACCGAAGGCGTGCGCCGCGAGTGCCTGGTGCGCTCGACCTTCGTCATCGACAAGAAGGGCGTGATCCGCCACGCGGCCTACGGCGTCAACCCGCGCGGCCACGCGATGCAAGTGTTCGACCTCGTGAGGCGCCTGCGCTCGTAGCCAGGGACACGGTCGTTTCCGTGCGCCTCGAGATGCACGATGCGCAGGGCGCGAAGCTGCAAGCCGCCTCCGACCACACCTACCTGCACGGCGGGTACGGCGAGATGCTCCCCGCACTCGAGCGCGCGCTCGAGGGAAAGGCGCCCGGCGACTCCGTCATGCTGCAGCTCGAGCCCGAGGACGCCTTCGGCGAATACGACGCCGACCTGCTGCGCGTCGAGCCGGCCGAGCGTTACGGCAAGGGCATCGCCGCCGGCATGGAGGTGGAAGAGGATTCCCGTTTTTACACAGTCACCGACGTGGCCGACGGCAAGGTGGTGCTCGACGGCAACCACCCGCTGGCCGGAATGGCGCTGCGCTTCTCCTGCGAGATTGTCACTGTAAGAAGTGCAAAGGCGGAAGAAATCAGCCGCGGGTTATCATTGCCCTAGGGAAGCTCTGAAAGGCGGCAACTGGTCGTTCCCGCGAAGGCGGGAACCCATGTTTTGAAAAAATGGGTCCCCGCCTTCGCGGGGACGACTTCTTCAGACCTTCCTCCAGGAGGGGGCAATGCTCGCGAATATTCTGTCGTACGGCGCCGGCACGCTGATCGCGATCGTGCTTGTGGCTGTCCTCGGCTACGTCTTCATCAGCGACATCACGCAGAAGAAGCACGGCGTGCTGCGCAACTACCCGGTCGTCGGTCACCTGCGCTACTTCTTCGAGGAGATCGGCGAGTATTTCCGGCAGTACTTCTTCGCCGGCGACCGCGATGAGATGCCGTTCAACCGCGCGACGCGCGGCTGGGTCTACCGCCTGGCGAAGAACGAAGGCGGCGTGATCGGCTTCGGCTCCACCTACGACCTGCACTCGCCGGGCGCGCTGATCTTCGTCAACCATCCGTTCCCGGTGCTCGAGGAGGAGCGCCTGCCGACGCCGTCGCTGGTGCTGGGCGAAGGCTATTGCCGCGAGCCGTTCGAGGCGCGCTCGATCGTCAACGTGAGCGGCATGAGCTTCGGCGCGATCTCGGCGCCGGCGGTGCGCTCGCTGTCGCGCGGCGCGAACGTGGCGGGCTGCTGGATGGATACCGGCGAGGGCGGCCTTTCGCCTTATCACGTCGAGGGCGGCTGCGACCTCATCATGCAGATCGGCACCGCCAAGTACGGCGTGCGCGATGCGCAGGGCAATCTCTCGGCCGAGCGACTGCGGGAATTATCCAAGGTCGTCAAGGCATTCGAGATCAAGCTGTCGCAGGGCGCCAAGCCGGGCAAGGGCGGCGTCCTGCCCGGCGCCAAGGTCACCGCCGAGATCGCGCAGATCCGCGGCATTCCCGAAGGCCGCGATTCGATCAGCCCGAATCGCCATCGCGATATCTCCAACATGAACGAGCTGCTGGAGAAGGTGGCGTGGATGCGCGACCTCACCGGGCGGCCGGTGGGCGTGAAGACCGCGGTCGGCGGCTGGCGAATGATGAACGAGGCGGCCGACATCATCCACCGCCGCGGCCTGGAGTTCGCCCCCGACTTCCTGGTGATCGACGGCGGCGAGGGCGGCTCGGGCGCCGCGCCGCAGGCGCTCGCCGACCACATGGGGCTGTCGATCGAGGAAGCGCTGCCGCGCGTGGTCGACTCCCTGATCGAGACCGGATTGCGCAGCCGCATCCGCGTGGTCGCCTCCGGCAAGATCGTCACCTCCGCGCGCGCCGCCTGGGCGCTGTGCGTCGGCGCCGACTTCATCAACACCGCGCGCGGCTTCATGTTCTCGCTGGGCTGCATCCAGGCGCTGCGCTGCCACCAGAACACCTGCCCGACGGGGGTCACCACGCACAACAAGCGCCTGCAGCGCGCCCTGGTGGTCGAGGAGAAATACCTGCGCGTCGCCAACTACGCCATGAACATGAACAAGGAGATCGACATGATCGCGCACTCCTGCGGCGTGCGGCACGCGCGCGAGCTGACGCGCGAGCACGTGCGCATCGTCCAGGCGAGCGGTCAGTCGGTGGCGCTCAACATGCTGTATCCGTATCCGGATCCCAAGGCAAGGATGAAGGTGGCGTGACGCGGCTTTTGCTTTTGCTGGCGCTCCTTCCCGCACCGGTCTTCGCGTTGAGCCCGGCAGCGCAGGAGTTCATGACAATCTCCAAGGAGCTCGAGCCGGTGCAGTGCGAGAAGCGCCAGCTGCGGCGCAAGATCGCGCTCGCCGAAGCCGAGCGCCGCGACGACGACGCCAAGGCGGCGCGCGCGCGGTTTGCCGAGCTCAACAAGGATCCGAAGACCGCGCGGCTGGAAAAGCGCCTCGCCGAGCTCGAGCCGCGCCTGCGCAAGAGCTCGGACCCCGAGGACCTCCAGGCCATCAGCCTGCAGCAAAGGGAGGCGTTCTATCGGTGTGAGTAGCCAAAGCGCATGACGCGCCAGGCGACCGAGCACCGGCAGTCGGCGGCGCGCGCCGGACTGCGCTACGTCACCGACGCGGCGAATGGCATCACGCGCCGGCGCGTAGGAACGGGTTGGGCCTACTACCTGCCGAACGGCAAGCGCATCACCAGCACGGAAATCCGCAGCCGGCTGAATGCCCTCGCCATCCCGCCGGCGTGGACCGACGTGTGGATCTGTCCGGATCCCGAAGGACACATCCAGGCCACTGCGCGCGATGCGCGCGGGCGCAAGCAGTACCGCTACCACGCGCAGTATCGCGAGGCGCGCGACCAGTCGAAGTTCCGCCGCATGCTGGAGTTCAGCGAGGCGCTGCCGGTGCTGCGCGAGCGCATCGAGCGCGACCTGCGCGGCGAGGATCTGAGCCGCAAGCAGCTGCTCGCCACGCTGGTGCGCCTGCTCGACCGGACGCTGATTCGCGTCGGCAACGATGAGTACGCGCGCGAGAACCGCTCCTACGGCCTGACCACGCTGCGCCGGCGGCATGTGCGGGTCGACGGCGCGATGTTGCATTTCAGCTTCCGCGGCAAGAGCGGCGTAGAGCACAGCATCGCGATCAACGAGCCGCGGCTCGCGCGCATCGTGCAGCGCTGCCAGGACCTGCCGGGCGAGGAGCTGTTCCAGTACCGCGACGCCGCCGGCAAGCGCCAATCGGTGTCTTCCGACGACGTCAACGAGTATCTGCGCTCGCTCGGCGGGCGCGATATCACGGCCAAGGATTTCCGCACCTGGGGCGGCACCATGCTCGCGGCGATGGAGCTGCGGCGCATGGGCCCGGCGGCGAGCCGGCGGGAAGCCGACCGCAACATCATCGCCGCGATCGACGCGGTGGCCGAGCGACTCGGCAACACGCGCGCGGTCTGCCGCAAGTACTACGTGCATCCCGCGCTGCTGCAGGCGTACCTGATGGGCCGGGTCGCGCCCGCGCCGCCAGCGCCACCACGCGGACGCCATGAGCGCAAGCCGGGCGGCGCGCTGCGCCGCGACGAAGTCCTCGTGCTGCAGTTCCTCCAGGACGAGATTTAGAGGTGCTGCACATCACCAACGGCGATTGCGCTGTCGCCGTGCTCTCGCAGGTCGTGCAGGGGCCGATCCTTCCCTGGCGAGACGTCCTCCACGAAGGCCCGGTTCGCGCCGGCCTGTCGCTGGAAGACCTGTCCCGCGAGCGTGCTGCCTTCATCGCCGGTGCCGGCTGGGCCTCGTTTGCCGAAGTGGAAGCTCAATTCAAGGCGCGGGATGCCGCCTTCCGCCGCGCCGGCGAGCACGACGAGATCGTGCTGTGGTTCGAGCACGACCTCTATGACCAGCTGCAGCTGATCCAGGTGCTCGACGGCCTGTCCGCGCTGCGCGGACCGCCCATCTCGCTCGTCTGCGAGGCGGAATACCTCGGCAACATGGCGCCGGAACGCGCGGCGGAGCTCTTCAGTCTGCGCACGCCCCTCACGCGCCGGCATTTCCAGGAGGCGCAGTCCGCGTGGGCGGCGTTCCGCTCCCCCGATCCCCTGCAAATCGATCCGTCGAAGCCGAAGGCGCTGCACTTCCTGGGTGCGGCCCTGCGCCGCCACCTCGAAGAGTTTCCATGGACGAGCGATGGCCTGTCGCGCAGCCAGCGTCAGATCCGCGAAGCGCTCAAGGATGGCCCGCTTCCCTTGCCGGCGCTCTTCCGCAAAACCCACGAAGAGCCCGCATTTCTCGGCGACACCATGCTCGCCTGGTATGTGGAACGATTGGACCGCTGGCTGCCGCGCTGGCTCGGCGGCTGTGAGGTGAAGGACGAAACGGTGCGCTGGGACCCGGCGCTATCGAGGTTGATCCGCGCCTAGCCAGCCGTTCCACTGCCGCCGCGCGGCATCGATCACCTCGCTCGCGGTGAGGCCGACCGGACCGATGCCGTCCTTGACCAGCGCATCCGCGGCCGCGCCGTGCAGGTGCACGCCGAGTACCAGCGCGCTTTCGCCCGAGTAACGCTGCGCCAGCAGGGCGCCGAGAAGACCGGCGAGCACGTCGCCCATGCCGGCGCTCGCCATGCCCGGATTGCCGCTGGTGTTGACGAACCAGTGCCCGTCGCGCGCCACGAGAATGCTGCCGTTGCCCTTCAGCAGGACATGCGCGTTGAGGTTGCTCGACAGCATCTTCGCCGCCTTGACGCGGTCTGTCTGCACGTCGCTGGTATGCGCGGCGAGCAGGCGCGCCGCCTCCGCCGGATGCGGCGTGAGCAGCGTATCGGCGCTGCGGCGCGCGCAGGCGTGGCGCAGCTCCGGATCCTCGGCGATGAGGTTCAGCGCATCGGCGTCGAGCACGCACGGCAGGTCGCTCGCCAGCGCGGCGCCGACCAGCGTCCCGGCGCGCTCGCCCTGGCCGAGGCCCGGACCGACGACCAGCGCATCGAGGTCCTGGCCGAGGGCATCGTCCGGATGGCGCATCATCAGCTCCGGGCTGTCCGGGTCGAGCGACAACCCTTCCTCGAGCAGGCCGACATAGACGCGGCCGGCGCCCATTTTCAGCGCGGCGCGGCCGGCGAGCAGGGCGGCGCCGGTCATGCCGGTGGCCCCGCCCAGGATCGCCAGCGAGCCGGCCATGCCTTTGTGGAAGTTGTGCGGCCGCGGCTTGAGCAGGTTGCGGAACAGCTCCGGCTGCGCAATCCACGCGCGCGGCGCCACCAGCTTTGCGACCGGGAGGTCCAGGTCGGCGACCACGATCTCGCCGCAATGGTCCGGTCCGTCGAGGGTGAGAAGCCCCGGCTTGAGCGCGATGAACGTCACCGTATGCGTCGCGCGCACCGCGCAGCCCAGCACGCGGCCGCTATCGGCGTGCAGGCCGCTCGGGATGTCGAGCGCAAGTACCGGGCAGCGTTGGCGATTCGCATACTCCACCAGCGCCGCGTGCCCGCCGGTGATGTCGCGCGCGAGGCCGATGCCGAACAGGCCGTCGACGAGCAGCGCCCAGGGCTTCTGCGGCATCTGCGCCATTTCGGAAACCACATCGACGCGGAAAAACTTTTCCCGCAGCCGCGCGGCGACCACGCGAGCGTCGCCGCCGTTGTTGCCCGGGCCGGCGAGCACGAGGATGTCCTTGCTCTTGTCCCCGGCCAGGCGCGCGGCGAGCTCGGCGGCGGCGGCGCCCGCGCGTTCCATCAGGGCGGGCTCGGCTTCGCCGGCGGCGCGCTCGATGCGCCGGATGTCGTCGCACAGGTAGACCGGACCATGCACGCGTCGATTGTAAGGGGAACACCCCTTGCCACAATTGCCGTCGATGCCGCCGCTGCGCTCCCTTCGCGCCTTTCCGCGCGCGCTTGCCAACTGGGCCGGACTCGCCGGCCAGGATGAGCGCCCGGTCGCGCGCATCCTCATGTATCACGGTACACCGCGCGACGAAGCCGCCGCGCTCGAGCGCGAGCTGCGCTGGCTCAAGCGCCGCTTCCACATCGTGCCGCTGCGCTCGATCGTCGCCGCGGCGACGAACGGCGGCGCCCTCGGCTCCAAGGTCGCGCTCACCTTCGACGACGGCCTGCGCAGCAATGTCGAGGTCGCCTATCCCTTGCTGCACCGGCTGGCGATCCCGGCGACGTTCTTCGTCTGCCCGGGCCTGGTGGACCGCGCGCGCTGGCTGTGGACGCACGAGATGCGCAGCCGCCTCTCGCGGCTGAGTCCCGCCGCGCGCCGCGAGCTCGCCCTGGAGTGGCAGGCGCCGGAGGGCATCACCGAATTCGTGCGCTGGATGAAGAAGCTCGACAGCGCCCCGCGCCAGCGGATCCAGGCGCGCGTGCGCGAAGCCACAGCGGATTTCACGCCGACGGCGGCGGAGCGCGAGGCGTTCGACCTCGCCGACTGGAAAGAGCTGCGCCGCGTGGATCCGGCGATCGTGACCATCGGCTCGCACACCTTGACGCACTCGATTCTGCGCGGGACGTCCCCGGCAGAGCTCGAGAGCGAAGTGCGCGACAGCCGGCGCCAGCTCGAGCGCACCCTGGAGCGTCCGGTCGATACCTTCGCGTATCCGAACGGCGACCTGGATCCCGCTTCGGACACCTGTGTACGCAAGCACTATCGCGTGGCGGTGACCACGGCCAACGGCTGGGTTGCGCGCGGCGCGGACGCGCATCGCCTGCCGAGGCTGGCCGGCCCGTCGAGCGTCCTCAAGCTCGCTCGCCGGATCTACGCCTAGAGCAGGTCTCGCTTGCGCAGTTCGGCGGCGCAATGCTCCGGCCCGCGGAACCGCAAGGCATCGATGCCGAAAGCCCGGGCGCAGTCCACGATCGGCTGGCGGTCGTCGGTAAAAAAGCAGTTTCCCGCCGGCACGCCGGCGGCTTGCACCGCGGCGCGGAACATCTCCAGCCGTGGACTCTCCTTCGGCGCGCCCACGCGCGACGACAGGATGATGGCTTCCGGCGCGAAAAAGCGATCCAGCTCCAGCGCCTTCGCCTGCCGCGGCCACCAGATCTCGTTGTTGTTGGAGCAGATCACCATGCGCGTGCCGCGCGCGTGCAGCCGCTCGAGGATCGGCCGCATGCCCGGCATCGGCACCACGTAGCGATCGGTGCGGGCGATCAGCGCGTCGACCGTGAGCGGCACCTTGACCATCCGTACGGAATAGCTCCCAGTAGCGCCGCTCCATGTCGCGCCACGTGTTCGCCGGCGTTTCCGGCACGTAGGCGAAGGTTTCCCAGAGCAGCCGGCCGGTCTCCTGAACCTCCACCGGATCGAGGCCGTGCTCCCGCGCCAGGTCTTCGAACATCGGCTCCCACATGTTGTGCGCGAGCACCCCGCCCACGTCGAAGATCACGGCCGCGCCCGCCATTACGGCTTCGTCACGCCGATCAGCGGTGTCCGGCAGCCAGGTGGCGATCGCCGGGAACGCGGTGATCAGCGCGATGCAGCGCCAGCACCATCATGCAGAAGAACGGCGATCGGGGCGAGCGCGACGTAGTTGGAGTCGCGGCCGGTCATGGTCTGCAGCACGAAGAGATTGAAGCCGAGCGGCGGCGTGAGCTCGGCGATCTCGACCAGCAGCACGATGAAGATGCCGAACCAGACCAGGTCGAAGCCGGCCTTTTCCACCATCGGCAGCACGATCGAAGTGGTGAGCACGATCATCGAGATGCCGTCGAGCGCCGTGCCGAGGATGATGTAGATCGCGGCGAGCACCGCGATCAGCGCTACTTGGGCGGCGTGAGCGACGGTCACCCATTCGGCCAGCGCGCGCGGGATGCCGGTGAACGCCATGCACGAGGACAGGAAGGCGCGCCGGCGAGGATGAACATGATCATGCAGGAGAGCCGCGTCGCGCCCATCAGGCTGGCCCAGAACGCGCGTGGGCGAAGCGGCCCGACCACCAGGCGATGGCAAGCGCGCCGAGCACGCCGAAGGCCGCCGCCTCGGTGGCGGTGGCCCAGCCCTTGACCATCACCCCGACCACGAAGGCGATCAGCAGCAGGCAGGGCATGAGATGCTTTGCATGCGGTGATTCTTTCCCGAGAAATGCAGGGTCATCGACGGCGGCGTTTTCTCCGGGTTGAGCAGCGCCCAGACGATGATGTAGCCCGGAGAACAGCAATGTCAGCAGCAGGCCGGGGATGAAGCCGGCGAGGAACACCTTGATGATCGAAACCTCGGCCGCGACCGCGTAGACGACCATGATGATCGAGGGCGGCAGCAGGATGCCGAGCGTGCCGGCGGCGGCCAGCGAGCCGAGGCAGGTCTTCTCGTCGTAGCCGCGCTTGATGAGCTCGGGCAGCGCCACCTTGGCGATCGTGGCGCAGGTCGCCGACGACGAGCCGGAGACGGTGCGCGAAGATCGCGCAGCCGAGGATGTTGACGTGCATCAGCCGTCCCGGCAGCCAGCCAGCCACGGCGCCAGGCCCTCGAACATCTCTTCGGACAGCCGGGTGCGGTACAGGATTTCGCCCATCCAGACGAAGAGCGGCAGCGCGGCAAGCGTCCACGATGCGCTCGAGCCCCAGAACGACTGGAACAGGTTCACTTCCGGCGGCTGGTGGTGAAGAGCTGCAGCCCGAGCCAGGCCACCACGCCGAGCGAGATCGCGATCCACACGCCGCCGGCAAGCAGCACGAGCAGCAGGGCGAACAGGGCACGAGATCGCCGCCAGCGGGGTCACAGGCGTCTCCGCTGAAGTCGCTTGCGCGCGCGCCGCGTCTTCCTCGGCGGCCTCGGAGGCCGGCTTGCGGCTGTTCAGCATCGACGATGAGCTCGTCGAGCACGGCGAGGAGCAAGACCAGCACGCCCAGCAGGAAGCTCATCTGCGGGATCCAGATCGGCATCTTGATCAGGCCCTGCGCGACTTCCTTGAACTCCCAGCTCTCGTAGACGAAGCGCAGCACCGCCTAGAGCATGTAGCACGACGAAAGCGAGCGTGATGGACAGGGCGCCGATGCCGACCGGCCGGCGCACGCGCGGCGGCAGGCGGTCGATGACGAGCCCGACGCGCACCAGCTCGCCGTGGCGGAAGGTGTGGCCGAGCGCGAGGAAGGCGGCCGCGGCGCACAGCCAGGCGACGATGTCGTCGGCGCCGCGGAACAGGAATCCGAACTCGCGCCGAGGCCTGCGCAAGCATCACCGCCGCGATCGAAGCGAGAAAGAGCCGCGGCCGCCGCTCCGGCCGCGTCGTAAAGGCGGTCGAGAAACCGCCGCAAGCTACTTTTTGCCGTGATAGGCTTTCAGGATCGCCTGGCCCTCGGCGCCGGCCTGCTTTTCCCACTCCGCGCCATCTGCTCGCCGATCTTCTGGAAGCGCGGCCTGCATCTCGGCGTCGGGGTCCCGCACGCTCATGCCGTTCTTGGCGAGCAGTCTCGTCGCCATCCTTCTCGCGCGCCTTGGACATCTCCCAGCCGCGCTTCTCGGCGGTGGCCGCAGCCTTGACCAGCGCGTCCTGCTGGTCCTTGGGCAGGCGCGCGAAGCCGCGCTGGTTCACCACCACCACGTTCTTCGGGTGGAAGGCGTTGGTCTTGTAGTAGTTCTTGACGAACTCCCAGGCCTTGGTCGAGGTGCCGGTCGCGGACGAGGTGACCATCGCGTGCATCGCGCCGGTGGCGAACATCTGCGGGATCTCGGGCACCTGGATCACCGTCGGGCTCGCGCCGAGCAGCTCGGCGAGCCGGGCGGTGAGCGGGCTGTAGGTGCGGAACTTCGTGCCCTTCAGGTCGTCGATCGTCTTCAGCGGCTCCTTGGTATAGAAGCCCTGGCCGGGCCAGGCCACCGAGTACAGCAGCTGCAGGCCGCGCTTCTGCAGGCTCTTCTCGAGCACCGGCTTCTGCGCCTGGTAGAACTTCAACGCGTTGTCGTAGCCCGCGGCGACGAAAGGCACGTTGTCGGCGGCGAACACCGGGTCTTCGTTGCCGAACTGGCCAAGCAGGAATTCGGCGATGTTCACCTGGCCGGTCGACACCGCGCGCAGCATGTCCGGGTGCTTGATGAGCGAGCCGTTGGAATGCACGACGATCTCGAGCTTGCCGCCGCTCGCCTTCTTCACGTCCTCGACGAACTCTTGACGTTGCGGGTGTGGAACTCGCCGTCGGAGTAGGGCGTCGGCATGTCCCATTTGGTCTGCGCGTGCGCAGTTCCAAAAGCCAGCGATAAGAGCAGCGCGCAGCGGACGATCATCGGCATCTCCTGTAGAGGACGCTGAATCTTAGCGTAGTTCCTCCAGCACCAGGCCCGCGAGGGCGAGGCTGGAGGTCAGGCCGGGCGACTCGATGCCGAAGAGGTGCACCAGCCCCGGGATGCCGTGCACCGCGGGCCCCTGCACTTCGAAATCCGGCGCCGGCTCCTTCGGCCCCGCGGTTTTCGGCCGGATGCCGGCATAGCCCGGCGCAAGCGCGCCGTCGGGCAGGCCGGGCCAGTACTTGCGGATGGCCGCATAGAAGCGCTCGGAGCGGCGAGGGTCTACTGCGTAGTCTTCCTTCGTGCCGATACGGTCCACCCACTCCACGTCCGGACCAAAGCGCGCCTGACCAGCGAGATCGAGGGTGACGTGCACGCCGAGACCGCCGGGCTCCGGCACCGGATAGACCAGACGCGAGAACGGCGCCTTGCGAGTCAGCGAATAGTAGTTGCCCTTCGCATAGAACTCTTTTGGAATGAATTTTCCAGAAAAACCTTCGATGGTGCGGGCCACGCTCGGCGCCCTGAGGCCGGCGCTGTTCACAAGGACGTTGCACGCGACGTCCATCTGGTCGCTGTGCACCACGAAGCCGTCCGCGGTGATCTGGGCGCCGAGGAGATGGCTCTTAAGGGCCAGCATCGCGCCGTGAGCCTCCGCGTCGCCCAGGTAGGCGAGCATCAGCGCATGGCTGTCGATGATGCCGGTCGAGGGCGAGTACAGGCCGGCGACGCAGGCGAGCTCGGGCTCCAGCGCCAGGACCTGGGCCTGCGTCATCCAAACCACGTCGGTCACCCCGTTGGCGTGCGCCTTCTTCTGTATCTGTTCAAGTTCCCCAACCTGGGCCTGGTCCGAAGCCACGATCAGTTTCCCGCTGCGCCGATGCGGCACCCCGTGCGCCACGCAGTATTCATAGAGCAGCTCCTTGCCGGCGACGCAGCTGCGCGCCTTCAGCGATCCTTTCGGGTAATAGATGCCGGCGTGGATGACCTCGGAATTGCGCGAGCTGGTATGGGTGCCGATCGCGTCCTCGGCCTCGAGGATCACCACCTCGCGTCCGGCCATTGCGAGGGCACGCGCGACGGCGAGGCCGACCACGCCCGCGCCGATTACGACCGCGTCAAGTTTTTCCACGCAGCAGCAGCTTTTCGAAAGTGAAGGCGCCGACGCCGGCGAGGGCGGCCATGCTGGCCATCGGCCGCGCGCTGCCGTCGAAAGCGGCGCCGAGCAGCGAGCTGATGATGGCGCCGGCGGTGAAGCCGATGGCGCCGATCAGCGAGGAAGCCGAGCCCGCGGTCGCCGGAAACGGCGAGAGCGCCGCCGCGGTCGCGTTCGGCACGATCAGCGCAGTGCCGAACAGGAAAGCGAAGAACGGAATCACCACTGCAAGCCAGTGTGCCACGCCTGCCCAGGCGAGGGCGGCGGCGGTGGCGCCGCCGGCGAGCATCAGCGCCGCGCCCAGGCGCAGCAGCTTGGCAATGCCGAAAGGCTGCACGAAACGGCGCGACGCCCAGGCGCCGCTGATCTGGCCGAGCATCACCATGGCGAACATCAGGCTGTAGGCGCCGACGCCGACGCCCAGGCCGCTCACCAGGGTGAACGCTGAATTGGACACCCAGGCCAGGATGCCGACATGCGAGCAAAGGATCAGCAGGAACGGGGCGACGAAGCGGCGCTCGCGCAGGATGGAGGCGAAGGTGCGCGCAAGCGCGCGCGGATGCAGGGAGCGGCGCTCGGCAGGCGCGGTCTCGGCGAGGCCGAAGCCAGTGGCGGCGAGCAGGAGCGCCGCGGCCGCGGCCAGGCACCAGAACACCGCCGGCCAGCCGCCGCTGCCGACGAGCAGCGCGCCGGCGAGCGGCGCGGCGATCGGCACGATGCTGAAAACGATCGTGATGGTGGCCAGCAAGCGCGCGGCCCGCTCGTGCGTATAGAGATCGCGCACGATCGAGCGCACGATCACCGCGCCGCTCGACATGGCGAAGCCTTGCACCAGCCGGGCCGCGGTGACCGCCGCCACCGAAGCCATGGAGACCGCGGCGAGCGACGAGATCAGCATGAGCAGGAGCGCCGACAGCAGCACGGGCTTGCGGCCGAAGCGGTCGGAAAGCGGCCCCCACAGCAGCTGGCCGCCCGCCAGCCCGAAGAAATACGTGGTGAGCGTGAGCTGCGCCGCGGCCACTTCCACCTCGAGGCTGCGCGCCAGCGCCGGCAGCGCCGGGACGAAGAGATCGGTGCCGAGCGCCGGCAGCGCGATCAACACGCCAAGGAGGACGGTGAGACGAGGGGAGACTTGCGGCTTATTCAAGTTAGGATGCGGATTCTAAATGCAGGTCACGCTCGCCAACTGGCGCAGTTCGCCGTTCAACCGCTGGTCGTTCCACCACGTGCGCGAGCTGATCCCGAGCGCGGACATCGCCAATGATCCGCGGCAGATAAGGGAATTACCGTCGGGGAACTTACCGCACGAGAAACAAAGCCTGGACGTGCGCATCGACCCCGACACCGACGGCATGGCGATCGTCCATCGCGGCCGGCTGGTGTTCGAGCACTACGCCAACGGCATGACCCCCGAGACACCGCACATCCTGATGTCGGTGTCGAAGTCGATGCTCGGATTGCTGGTGGAGAAACTCGGGCTGGATACCGGGCGCGAAGTCAGCGAAATCATTCCGGAAATGCGCGGGACGGCCTATCGCGGCGCGACGCTGCGCCACCTTCTCGACATGCGCGCGGGCATCGCCTGGGACGAGAACTACCTCGCGACCTCGGGTCCGATCATCGAGTACCGCAAGTCGACCGGCTGGAATCCGCTTGGCCCCGGCGAGGCGCCTTCGGACCTGCACTCGTTTTATGCGAATCTGAAAGAGCAGGACGGCTCGCACGGCGGGCGTTTGCACTACACCTCTCCCAATAGCGACCTGCTCGGCTGGGTCATCGAGCGCGCTACGGGCGCACGTTATGCGGATCTGATGAGCGAGCTGGTGTGGAAGCCGGCCGGGGCCGAGCGCAGCGCCTACATCACGGTCGACCGCCTTGGCGCGCCGCGCTGCGCCGGCGGCATGTGCGTCACCTTGCGCGACCTGGCGCGCGTCGGCGTGTGGGTGCTCGAGCAGGGAATGACCGAGCGCTTCGAGCGCGACGGCGACCCGAGCGCGTGGGCCGCCGGCGATCTGGCACCGTATTACCCGGGTCTGCCGATGCGCTACCGCAGCTTCTGGTACGTGGTGGATGGCGCGGCGCCGCTCGCCTTCGGCATGGGAATCCATGGGCAGAACCTGTTCATCGACCGCGTCAACGACCTGGTCATCGCCAAGCTTTCGTCGCAAGCGATGCCGATGGACGCCGCGCGCATCGGGCTCACCATGCGCGCCATCTCGGAGGTGAGGAAGCTCCTTGCCTGAACGCTGGCAGTTCTGGATCGATCGCGGCGGCACCTTTACCGACGTGGTGGCGCGCCGGCCCGACGGCGCGCTGGTCACCCACAAGCTGCTTTCCGAGAATCCCGAGCATTACGCCGATGCGGCCATCGCCGGCATCCGCGAAATCCTCTCGGTCAAGGCGGGTGAAGCGATTCCGGTCCACCTGATCGAAGCCGTCAAGATGGGCACCACGGTGGCGACCAACGCGCTCCTCGAGCGCAAAGGCGAGCGCAGCGTGCTCTTCATCACGCGCGGCTTCCGCGACGCGCTGCGCATCGCCTACCAGAACCGCCCGCGCATCTTCGACCGCCACATCGTCCTGCCGGAGATGCTGTATTCGAAGGTGGTCGAGGTGGAGGAGCGCGTTGGCGCGCGCGGCGAAGTGGTCTTGCCGTTCAACGAGGCGGACACGGCCGCCAGCCTGCGTCAAACTTATGATGAGGGTTATCGCTCCATCGCCATCGTCTTCATGCACGGCTACCGCTTCCCGGAGCACGAGCGACGCGTGGCCGAGCTCGCCAAGGCCGCGGGCTTTACGCAGGTCTCGGTCTCGCACCAGGTCAGCCCGCTGATGAAGCTGGTCGGCCGCGGCGACACCACCGTCGTCGATGCGTATCTCTCGCCGATCCTGCGGCGCTATGTCGAGCAGGTGGCGGCCGAGCTGGGCGGTGTGCGACTGCTCTTCATGCAATCGAACGGCGGCCTGGCGGACGCGCGCCGCTTCCAGGGCAAGGACGCGATTCTTTCGGGGCCCGCGGGCGGCATCGTCGGCGCCGTGCGCACCTCGGCGGCGGCCGGCTTCGAGCGCATCATCGGCTTCGACATGGGCGGAACTTCCACCGACGTTTCGCATTACGCCGGAGAGCTCGAGCGCGAGTTTGAAACCCGCATCGCCGGCGTGCGCATGCGCGCGCCGATGATGAGCATCCACACCGTGGCCGCGGGCGGCGGCTCGATCCTGCACTTCGACGGCGCGCGCTACCGCGTCGGGCCGGATTCGGCCGGCGCCAATCCGGGCCCGGCCTGCTATCGGCGCGGCGGCCCGCTCACCGTGACCGACGCCAACGTGATGCTCGGCAAGGTGCAGCCGAAATACTTCCCGCATGTTTTCGGCGCAGACGGGGAGCAGCCGCTGGACCCGGCAGTGGTCCGGAACGAGTTTTTCAAGCTCACCAGCAGCATCTCGGACGGCCGCTCGGCCGAGCAAGTCGCCGAAGGCTTCGTCCAGATCGCCGTGGGCAACATGGCGAACGCCATCAAGCACATCTCGGTACAGCGCGGCCACGACGTCACGCGATACACCCTGTGCTGCTTCGGCGGCGCCGCGGGCCAGCACGCCTGCCTGGTTGCGGACGCGCTCGCCATGACGCGCGTTTTCATCCATCCGCTGGCCGGCGTGCTGTCGGCCTACGGCATGGGGCTCGCCGACCAGGTCGCGATGCGCAGCCGCGCGGTGGAGGCGAGGCTGGAGGACTGCTCGCTCGAGGACGTGGCCGAGGCGCTGGCGATCGAGGCGCGCGACGAGCTGGTGCTGCAGGGCGTGAGCGCGGACAAGGTGCGCGCCGTGCGGCGCGCCCACCTCAAATATGAAGGCACCGACACCGCCCTCGTCGTGCCGCTGGGCTCGCCGGCCGAGATGCGGCAGCACTTCGAGGCAGCGTACCGCAAGCAATTCTCCTTTCTGATGCCGGGGAAAGCGCTGGTGGCGGAGGCCGTGTCGGTGGAGGCGATCGCCGCGGGCGCGCCTTTTGAAGAGAAATCTGTCTCCACCCGTAGGACGGCGAACCCTGCGGAAATGATCCGGTTGTTTACCGGCGGTCGCTGGCATGAGGCGCCGCTCTATCGCCGCGAGGAGCTCGGACCGGGCAGCCGCGTCGACGGCCCGGCAATCATTGCCGAGGCGAACGCGACGACCGTGGTCGAGCCGGAGTGGCACGCCACGATCACGACCCTGAACCACCTTGTCCTCGAACGGAGCACGCCGCGCAAAACGCGCACCGCGGTGGGCACCACGGTGGACCCGGTGATGCTCGAGATCTTCAATAACCTGTACATGTCCATTGCCGAGCAGATGGGGCTGCGGCTGCAGAACACCGCCTATTCGGTCAACATCAAGGAGCGGCTGGACTTTTCGTGCGCGCTGTTCGACGCCGATGGCAACCTGATCGCCAATGCGCCGCACATGCCGGTGCACCTGGGCTCGATGGGCGAGTCGATCAAGACCGTGATCCGCCTGAACGCCGGGAAGATGAAGCCGGGCGACGTTTACGTGCTGAATGCGCCCTACAACGGCGGGACGCACCTGCCCGATGTCACCGTGATCACCCCGGTTTTCGATTCCACAGGAAAAGAAATCCTCTTCTACGTCGGTTCGCGCGGGCATCACGCCGACATCGGCGGCATCACCCCGGGCTCGATGCCGCCGGGCTCGAAGGTGGTGGAGGAGGAGGGCGTGCTGATCGACAACTTCCTCCTGGTCGAAGCGGGGCGCTTTCGTGAGCAGGAAACCGTCGCGCTGCTGACTTCCGGCAAGTATCCGGTGCGCAATGTGCAGCAGAACATCGCCGACCTGCAGGCGCAGATCGCCGCCAACGAGAAAGGCGTGCAGGAGCTGCGGCGCATGGTCGAGCACTTCGGCCTGGACGTGGTGCGCGCCTATATGCGCCACGTGCAGGACAACGCCGAGGAATCGGTGCGCCGCGTAATCGGGGTTTTGAACGACGGCAACTTCGATTACCCGCTGGACAATGGGGCGCGCATCAAAGTGCGCATCAAAATAGGCAAGGACAGAAGAAGCGCGAAGATCGACTTCACCGGCACGTCGCTGCAACTGCCGAACAATTTCAACGCGCCCGCGGCGGTGTGCATGGCGGCAGTGCTTTACGTCTTTCGCACGCTGGTCGACGACGACATTCCGTTGAATGCCGGCTGCCTGAAGCCGCTCGAGGTGATCATCCCGGAAGGCTGCATGCTGCGCCCGCGCTACCCCGCGGCCGTCGTGGCCGGCAACGTCGAGACTTCGCAGTGCATCACCGATGCGCTCTACGGCGCGCTCGGGGTGCTCGCCGCCTCTCAAGGCACGATGAACAACTTCACGTTCGGCAACCAGCGCTACCAGTATTACGAGACGGTCGCCGGCGGCTCCGGCGCCGGCCCCGGATTCGACGGCGCCGACGTAGTGCAGACCCACATGACGAATTCCCGCCTTACCGATCCCGAGGTGCTCGAGTGGCGCTTCCCGGTGCGCCTCGAGAGCTTCGAGATCCGCCACGGCTCCGGCGGCAGCGGACGCTGGCGCGGCGGCCACGGGGCGGTGCGCCGCGTGCGGTTTCTCGAGCCGATGACCGCGGCGATTCTTTCCGGCCACCGCCTGGTGCAGCCCCATGGCCTGGAGGGCGGCGACCCCGGCGCCGCGGGCCGTAACTCGGTGCAGCGCGCCGGCGGTGCCCGCGTCGAGCTCGGGCCGTTCGACCAGACCGAGATGGCGGCGGGCGACACGTTCCTCATCGAGACGCCCGGCGGCGGCGGTTATGGCGCTGTAAAATAACAACAAACAATGAATGCCAGCGCGATCTACTCGAAGTCGGGGAAGGGAGTCCAGGAAGCTGCCGGCAAGACCAGCCACCTGTCACGCCCCGACCGCGCCGTGCTTTCCGCGATCGATGGCCGCGCCACGCTCGCCGAGGTAGCGCAGAAAGTCGGCAAGCCTTTCGATCCCGCGTTCGAGAAGCTGGTCGAGCAGCTCGACAAGGGCGGCTTCATCCGCGAGGTGTCCGCAGGCGCGCCCGGCCCGGCGCCGAAGCTCGCGGCGGCGCCGAAGCCGGCGCCCAAATCGCTCGACCCCGCCTCGGACCTCGATTTCACCGCTGCGCTGCGGATGCCGCGCGGCAGCGGCAGGACGCAGCCGCCGCCGCAGGCCCCGCCCAAGCCGGCGGCGCCGCCGAAGCCGGCGGTGGCCATTCCGCCGGCGCCGCCGCCGCCGACCGCGGCCGAGAAGGTCAAGGCCGAGAAGGTGGCCAAGGAGCAGCAGGACGCGTTCGCCAGGGCGCGCGAGGAAGCGGAGCTCAAGGCGCAAGCCGAGCGCGACCGTCTGAAAGCCGAGGCCGAAGCGAAGCTGCGCGCGGAAACCGAGGCCAAGATGCGCGCCGAGGCGAAGGATGCGGCCGCCAAGAAGCTTGCCGCCGAGATCGAAGCCAAGGCCAAGGCCGAGGCCGATGCCAAGGTCAAGGCAGCCAGGGATGCGGCGGCGAAACTGGCAGCCGAGGCGAAAGCCAAAGCCGAAGCCGAGGCGGAAAGGCTGCGCCTCGAGCAGGAAGAGCTCAAGCGCAAGCTCGAGCAAGAGCGCAAGGCGCGCGAGGAAGCCGAGCGCAAGGCGAAGGAAGAGGCGCGCCGGCTCGAGGAGGAGCGCCGCAAGCTCGAGGAAGAGCGCCGGCAGCGCGAGGAGGAGAAGCGCCGCGAGGAGGCCGAGCGCGCCGAGCGCCGCAAGCGCGAAGAGGAGGAAGAGAAGCGCGAGCGCGCCGAGCGTGCCGAGCGGCGCAAGCGCGAGGAGGAAGAGGAAGCGCGCCAGCGCGCCGAGCGCCGGCGGCACCAGGAGGCGGAAGAGGCGCTTGCCCAGGCCCGGCGCAAGGCGCAAGCCGCACCGCCGGACGACGAAAAGCCCAAGCCCAGGAAAGAACCCGAACCCGTGAAGGCCGCGGCGCCGGCGATGCCCGCGGCACCCGCGGCGGGCGGCGGTTTCTCCGACTCGCTGCTCGCCGACCTTGATTCGTTCACCACGCGCGACGACGAGGAGCAGAAGGAGCGGGAAGCGGCGCTGGCGAAGGAGAAGGAAGTCGCGGCCCAGCGCGCGCGCGAGGCGGAGGAGCGTCGCCAGAAGGAAGAGGCCGAGCGCCAGCACAAGGAGGAGAGGAAGCGCCGCAAGGAGGAAGAGCGCGAGCGCAAGGCGAAGGAAGAGGCCGAGCTGGGCGAGGCCGAGACGAAAGAGAAGGCGCGGCTCGTGCAAGAGGAAGAGAAGCGCAAGCGCGAAGCCGAGGAGCGCGAGAAGAAGGCGAAGCAGGAAGAGCGCCTGGCGGCGGGCGCGCAGCGTGGCGCGCAATACGATGCGGCGGCGCGCTCGAAGCGCGAGGCTGCCCTGCAGGCGCGGCCGGTGCGAGGCAGGGGCGCCGCGCGTGCCACCAGGGGCGGCTGGGGCAAGCCGATCGCCATCACCTTGTTCCTGCTGCTGGTCATCGCGATCGGTGTCGCGCACGTCATGCCGGTCGACACCGCGGACCACGAGCGCGCGGCGAGCGAGGCGCTCGGCCAGCCGGTGAGGATCGGCTCGGCCAACCTCTCGCTGATCGGCGGCCTGCAGATTAAATTCCACAACGTGAGCCTGGGCGACACCAAGGTCGCCGAGGTGCGCGGCTTCCCGGAGCTCGACGCGCTGCTCGGGCCGAAAAAGAGCTTCAGCCGCATCGAGATCGACGGCGCCAAGCTCGACCAGGCGATCATCGGCCAGGCCTTGTTCGCCAAGCTCCGCACGCAGAATTTCGCCGTCGAGCGCATCGTGGCGAACAACCTGGAGCTCACCGGGCCGCTGGCGCTGCCCAAGAACCTCGAGCTGGACGTTACCTACGACGACAATGGGATGGTGCGCAACGCGTTCCTGCGCGGGCCGGAGTCGCTGGTCGCCAAGCTCTCGCCCAAGGGCTCGTCGATCGAGGTCGACATGAGCGCCTCCACCTTCACCTTGCCGTTCGCCCCCGAGGTTTCATTCGGCCGCTTTTCCCTCAAGGGCACCATCGGCTCGCAAGGCATGCGCGTCTCCGAGTGGGACGCCGCCGTGCTGAACGGCACGCTTTCGGGCACGGCGAACATGACTTGGGGTGACAACTGGGTGATCGAGGGCGTGCTCACCGCGCGCAACATCAACGCCGCGGTGTTCGCGCCCGCGCTGGTGTCCGATGGCCGTGCGGAGGGCAGCGGCAAGTTTTCCATGCGCAGCGCGCAACCGGCGAAGCTCGGCGACGCGGCGCGCATCGACGGCACGTTCACGGTCAATCGCGGCGTGCTCGGCAGCTTCGACCTGGCGCGCGCGGTGCAGTCCCAGGGCAAGGCAGCAACCGGCCGCACGCAGTTCGCGGAGATGACCGGCAACGGGGTGTACGACCGCGGCGCCGTGTCGCTGCGCAACGTGACGATCGCCGCTGGCCAGCTCAACGCCGGCGCGAGCGCCGACATCGCGCAGAACGGCGCGCTGTCCGGGCGCATCGTCGCCGACGTGCGCGTCGCCTCGCAGCAGCAGCGCGCGGTGCTGAATCTCGGCGGCACGGTGAGGGAGCCCCAGGTCCGAAACTAGTGCAACGCATCCTCCAGCTCCGAGGCCCGCGGGCGCTGTCGGAGTCTCGCCGCGCGAAGCTGCTCGCCGCCCTGCGCAGAGCCGACCCCGCTGTGCGTTCGCTGGCGGCCGAGGTGCGCTATTTCGTGGAAACCGAGGGCGAGCTCGACGCCGCCGGCCGGCGCCTGCTCGAGCGGCTGCTCGACGACGGCTCTGCGCCGCCGCCGCCGGCCTCGGGCACGCTCTACCTGGTGGTGCCGCGCCTCGGCACCATTTCGCCCTGGTCGTCGAAGGCCAGCGACATCGCGCGCAACTGCGGCCTCGCGGGCGTGAAGCGCATCGAGAGAGGCATCGCCTTTTACGTCGAAGGTTCGCAGCGCGTATCTGCTTTGCTGCACGACCGCATGACCCAGACGGTGCTGCGCTCCTTCGACGACGCCGGTCGGCTGTTCGAGCACGTACCGCCGCGGCCGCTGCAGTTTGTTTCCGACATCCGCAAGGCGAACCGCGAGCTCGGACTGGCGCTGAGCGAGGACGAGATCGAGTACCTCGAGCGCGCCTACCGCGGCCTCGGGCGCGAGCCGACCGACGCCGAGCTCACCATGTTCGCGCAGGCCAATTCGGAGCACTGCCGCCACAAGATCTTCAACGCGGACTGGATCATCGACGGCGCGCGCCAACCCCAGTCGCTGTTCGCCATGATCCGCCACACGCATGCGGCCAACCCGCAGGGCACGGTGCTGGCCTACGCCGACAACAGTGCGATCCTTGAAGGGCACGAGGCCGTCCGCTTCTTCCCGGCGCAGAAAAATATTTACCAGAAGAAAAGCGAACCGACCCATCTCGTCATCAAGTGCGAGACCCACAACCATCCGACCGCGATTGCGCCGTACCCGGGCGCGGCCACCGGCTCGGGCGGCGAAATCCGCGACGAGGGTGCCACCGGACGCGGCGCCAAGCCCAAGGCCGGGCTGGTGGGCTTTTCCGTGTCGCACCTGCGCATCCCCGGGCACGCGATGCCGTGGGAGGGCGAAGATCCGGGCAAGCCCGGCCGCATTGCCTCCGCGCTCGACATCATGCTCGAGGGCCCGATCGGCGCGGCCGCGTTCAACAACGAGTTCGGCCGCCCGAATCTGTGCGGCTACTTCCGCACTTTCGAGCGGGAGAACCGCGGCTACCACAAGCCGATCATGCTGGCCGGCGGGCTCGGCAGCCTGCGCGCCGAGCTTGCGAAGAAGAAGGACATTCCCGCCGGCAGCCTGCTGATCCAGCTCGGCGGGCCGGGCCTGCTGATCGGCATGGGCGGCGGCGCCGCTTCGTCGATCGAGGCCGGCGCCAACGTCGAGGACCTGGACTTCGACTCGGTGCAGCGCGACAACGCCGAGATCGAGCGCCGCGCGCAGGAGGTGCTCGATCGCTGCTGGCAGCTCGGAGCCGCGAATCCGATCCTCTCGATCCACGACGTCGGCGCCGGCGGCCTGTCGAACGCGCTGCCCGAGCTGGTGCACGGCGCCGGGCGCGGCGCGCGCCTCGAGCTGCGCGCGATCCCGAGCGAGGACACCGGCATGTCGCCGCGTGAAATCTGGTGCAACGAGGCTCAGGAAAGATACGTGCTGGCGATTGCTCCTGATGATTTGGAAACGTTTCGAAAAGTGTGCGAGCGAGAACGCTGCCCCTTTGCGGTGCTCGGCACGGCGACCGACGACGGGCGCCTCGTCGTAGACGACGCCAAGCTGAAGCAACGACCGGTGGACGTCGACCTGTCGATGATCCTCGGCAAGCCGCCGAAGATGCTGCGCGACGTGAAGCGCCAGCCGCCGCAGCCCGCGGGCCTTGCGCTCGCCGACATCGGCCTCGCCGCGGCGGCCGAGCGCGTGCTGCGCCACCCGGCGGTGGCCAACAAGACGTTCCTCGTCTCGATCGGCGACCGTACCGTCGGCGGACTCTGTGCGCGCGACCCGTTCGTCGGCCCCTGGCAGGTTCCGGTCGCCGATTGCGCCGTCACGCTCGGCGATTTCGAGGGTAGCCGCGGCGAGGCCTTCGCCATCGGCGAGCGCACCCCGCTCGCGCTCATCGACGCGCCGGCCTCGGGACGCATGGCCGTGGGCGAAGCGTTGACCAACCTCGCTTCCGCCGGCGCCACGCTGCCACGCACCAAACTCTCGGCCAATTGGATGGCCGCCGCCGGGTATCCCGGCGAGGATGCGGCGCTCTACGACACGGTCAAGGCCGTGGCGCTCGAGCTATGCCCGGCGCTGGGCGTGTCGATCCCGGTCGGCAAGGATTCGCTGTCGATGCGCACCGCCTGGGACGGAAGGGAAATCGTTGCGCCGATGTCGCTCATCGTCTCCGCGTTCGCGCCGCTGACCGATGTGCGAGCCGCGCTCACGCCGCAGCTGCGCACCGATGCCGGCGAAACCGAGCTCGTGCTAATCGACCTGGGGCAAGGCAAGAACCGCCTCGGCGGCTCGATCCTCGCGCAGGTCTTCGGCCAGCTTGGCAACGAATGCCCGGATCTCGATGATCCGGCCTTGTTGAAGCGTTTCTTTTCCGCGCTGGACGAATTTCGCCCGCTGGTTCTCGCCTACCACGACCGTTCCGACGGCGGCCTGTACGCCAGCGTTTGCGAGATGGCGTTCGCCGGGCACTGCGGCGTGAGCATCAGCCTGGACGCGCTTGCCTACGATGCCGCGGTCAATGACGTCGATGCATTCAAGCGCGATGCGGACGAGCAGCTTGCCGGACGCCTCAAGGACCTGGCGCTGAAGGCGCTTTTTTCGGAGGAGCTCGGTGCGGTGCTGCAGATCCGCGCCGCCGACCGCCCCAAAGTGATGGGCGCCTTGCACGCCGCCGGCCTCGGTGAGCATTCGCATGTCATCGGTCAGCTCAACGGGCGCGACGAAGTGCGGATCACGCGCAATAACCGGCCGGTGTTCACCGCCAGGCGCGAGCACCTGCAGCGCATCTGGAGCGAGACCAGCTTTCGCATGCAGACGCTGCGCGACGACCCGGCGTGCGCGCGCGAGGAGTACGACCGCATCCTCGAGGCCAATGATCCAGGTTTGTCCCTTGCACTGACCTTCACCCCCAAACCATTTTCTGTTTCAAGCGGCACCCGCCCGCGTGTCGCCATCCTGCGCGAGCAAGGCGTGAATGGCCAGGTCGAGATGGCCGCGGCGTTCGACCGCGCCGGATTCGAATCGGTCGACGTGCATATGACGGACCTCATCGCCGGGCGCTGGTCGCTCGAAAGCTTCAAGGGCGTGATCGCCGGCGGCGGCTTCTCCTACGGCGACGTGCTGGGCGGCGGTCAGGGCTGGGCCAAGACGATCCTGTTCAACGCAAGAGCGCGCGCCGAGTTCGAACGCTTCTTCGCGCGTAAGGACACCTTTGCCTTCGGCGCATGCAACGGCTGCCAGATGATGGGCGCGCTGCGCGAGCTGGTTCCCGGCGCCTCCGGCTGGCCGCTCTTCGTGAAGAACCGCTCCGAGCAGTTCGAGGCGCGCCTGGTGATGGTCGAGATCGTCGACAGTCCCTCGATCGTGTTCGCCGGTATGGCCGGCAGCCGCATCCCGATCGTCACCGCGCACGGCGAAGGCCGGCCAACCCTCGAAAACCCGTCGATCGTTTGCATGCGCTACGTCAACAACCGCGGCGAGCCCACCGAGCTCTATCCCTACAACCCGAGCGGCGCCGCCGGCGGCATTACCGGTCTCACCACGCCCGACGGGCGCTTCACCATCGTCATGCCGCACCCCGAGCGGGTATTCCGGAACCTGCAGATGTCCTGGTCGCCTCCCGGCTCGCCCGAGGACTCGCCGTGGATGCAGCTGTTCTACAACGCGCGCCGCTGGGTCGGCTAAATTAGCGTCGCCGTCCTGGCAGGAGTGGAGCATGTCGAAAGTGATCGCCGAGGTCACCACAGAGGTATTGGAGGCTTTTGCCGATGCGTGGAACCGGCACGACATCGATGCCCTGATGTCGTTCATGACCGAGGACTGTGTGTTCGAGGCCTCGTCAGGCCCGCACGCCTGTGGAACGCGCTATGTCGGCCGCGAGGCGGTGCGAGCCGGGTATGCCGAGGTCTGGGCAACCTTTCCGGACGCCCATTGGGGCAACGCACGCCACCTTGTCCAGGGCCAGCGTGGCGTTTCCGAATGGACCTTCACGGGGACCAGAGCTGACGGCACCCGCGTGGAAGTCAACGGCTGCGATCTGTTTACCTTTCGCGGCGGCAAGATCGCCGTGAAGAATTCATACCGCAAGAATCGCCCGGCGCGGATGGCCTGATGAATGACGTCCTGATCGTCGGCGCGGGAATCGGCGGGCTGACGCTCGCCCTTGAATTGCAGGCACGCGGTATCCCGTGTCGCATCTACGAGTCCGCGCCGCAGATCAAGGCCGTCGGCGTCGGCATCAACCTGCTGCCGCACGCCATGGGGGTACTCAGCGAACTGGGGCTCGAGCCGGCGATCGCGCGAGTCGCGGTGGAAACGGCGGAGGCGGCGTTCTTCAATCGCTTCGGGCAGCTCATCTATAAGGAGCCGCTCGGCAAGCGGGCCGGCTACCGCACGCCGCAGTTCTCGATCCATCGCGGTGATCTGCAGGCGATCCTTCTTGAGGCGGTGAAAGCCCGCCTCGGCGCGGATCGGCTGCATCTTGGCTGGCATTGCGTTGGGTTTGAGCAGGAGCAATCCCGCGGACGGTGCGCTTGAAGTTTCAAGGATCGCGATGCGACGTGGGGGGCAAATATGCCATCGGCTGCGACGGCATCCATTCGGTGATCCGCAAGCAGCTCTATCCGGACGAGGGCGAGCCGCACTACACCGGGGTCAACATGTGGCGTGGCGTGACGCGCTGGAAGCCGATCCTGTCGGGGGCGAGCATGGTGCGCGCCGGCTGGCTGGCGACCGGGAAGCTGGTGCATTACCCCATCCGCAACAATGCGGATGCCGACGGTCGGCAGCTCGTCAACTGGCTGTGGGAAATCGAGACGCCGCAGTACAAGCGCTGGGACTGGAACCGCGCGGCGCGGGTCGAGGACTTCATCGACGGCCTCGCGGGCTGGCGCTTCGACTGGCTGGATGTGCCGGCCTTCATGCGCGCCGCCGAGCTGGTGCTCGAATACCCGATGGTGGACAAGGATCCGCTGCCGGCGTGGAGCTTCGGGCGCGTCACGCTGCTCGGCGACGCGGCGCACCCGATGGTGCCGCGCGGCTCGAACGGCGCAGGGCAGGCCATCCTCGACGCCCGGGCGCTCGCCGAGTGCCTGCGGGACGGCAAGGACTTGAAGGCCTACGAGACTCAGCGGCTCGCGCCGACGGCCAAGGTGGTGCTCGAGAACCGGCGCAATCCGCCCGATGCGATCCTGCGCGAGGTTTACGAGCGCACCGGCGACCGCCCGTTTGATAGCATCGACAAGGTGATCAGCGCGCAGGAGCTGGCGGCGCTGTCGGAGCGGTACAAGCTGGTGGCTGGTTACCATAAGGATGACCTGCAGGACACCCTGCGCCGATGAGCTTCCTGCTGCGCCTTTTTCCGGTCGGCCATTTCGTCATCAGCGTGCTGTTCCTGCTGGCGGGCGCGGCGCTGATCGCACTGGCCGCGGTACAGCTCTGGCAGGGGATCCAGCTGTTCGAGTCGGCGCCGCTGCTGCCGCGCCTGAACGCGGTCCTGGAGAGCATTGCCGTGCTCACCGTCGCGGTCGCGGCACTCGAGCTCGGCCAGACCATTCTCGAGGAGGAAGTGCATCGCCAGGCACAGATGAGCGCGCCGACGCGCGTGCGCCGCTTCCTGTCGCGCTTCATGGTGGTGCTGGTGGTGGCGTTGTCGATCGAGACCGTGGTGCTCGTCTTCCGCCTGAGCCAGGACGCGCCCGAGATGCTGCCCTACGCCGCCAGCGTCGGCGCCGCGGCGGCGCTGCTGCTCGCGGCCTGGGGCCTTTTCATCCGCCTGAACCGCAGCGCCGAGGAGCTCGAGCCCGAGGCCATGCAGGCGGCGAAGCGCGAAGACCGCAACGTCGAAAAATCAGCCAAAGGAGAAGCGAAACCATGAGCATCACGCGTCACGACCAAACCAGCATCCTTTCCCAGGCGGTGCAGTACGGCGACACGGTGTACCTCGCCGGTGTGGTCGCCAAGAACCTCGACCAGGACGTCAAGGGCCAGACCAAACAGGTGCTGGACGATATCGACCGGCTGCTGGCGAAATGCGGCTCGAACAAGTCGAAGGTGCTGCAGGCGACCATCTGGGTCACCGACATCCGCAACCGCGCGCCGATGAACGAGATTTGGACCGCCTGGGTCGACGCGAAGAACCTGCCGGCGCGCGCGTGCATCGAGGCCAAGCTGGCCGATCCCAAGGCGCTGGTCGAGATCATGGTGACCGCGGCACGGTAGGGTGCGGCATATGCCCTGTCGCGCCCGACAGGGAGGCGCCTAACATGGGGTCGACCCGAATGGGTCGGCCCATGATCGTCCAGGTTCACGACATCACCGCGGTATGCCCGCATTGCGGCGGCACCCACTTCCAGCCGCTGAGCGCCGGACCGCTGCGCTTGCCGAGCGAGCTGCGCTGCATCGGATGCGGCGCGAAGACGCGTTACCTCACACTTCTTGACCAGATTGGCGAAGAAGCCATGCGTCGCGCCAACGAGGCGATCGAGGAGCTGAAGAAAAACCGGCCGCGCTAGCCTTTCAAATCCTGACAGCGCGCGTCAGCAACCTCGCCTATCGTCGGCGCATGGACCAAGTGACGGTGCTGTTGATCGAGGAAAGCGCAGCCGAGGCGGCGCTGATGGCCGCGGCGCTCGCGCTGCGGCCGGGCGTGCGCGTCCTCGATGCGCCGGACGCGATTGAGGCGGCCGTGCAATTGGAGTCGTCTGCGTCGCCGGTGGTATTGGCGTTCGCCGGCACGGCGGCACTCATTGACCCGCCGACGGGGCTGCTGCAGCGCCTCGAGGGGAAAGGCATTCCGGTCGTCGGCGTTGCGGCCGGATTGTCCGAGGCGGAAAAGCGCCGCGCGCTGGAGGCCGGCGTGCGCGAAGTCCACGATCGGCCGGATGCGTGGCGTTCCTATGCGGAGCTGATTGAGTCGGTCGCCGTCCGGTTCATCCGGGCGTAAAGATCTGTCGCCGCGTGATTTTTTGCGCGGCGCCGGTATGCCGACGGTGAAGACCTAAGCTACTCGAACAGGTTCACCACGCCGTCGAGGCCGCTCCAGTTGAGGGCGCAGCTCGCCTCGGCGCGCACCACGGGCTTGGCGCGAAACGCGACTGACAGTCCGGCCTCGGCCATCATCTTCAGGTCGTTCGCGCCATCGCCGATGGCGACGCTCTGGTCTTTCGCCGCTTTCAAGCCGTGCAGCACTTGCCTGAATTTCGCAGCCTTGGCATCTGCATCGACGATATCGCCGACCAAGGCACCGGTGAGCTTGCCGTCCTTCACCTCGAGCGTGTTGGAGACCGTGTGATGCAGGCCGAGGCGCTGCTTGAGGCGCTCGGTGAAGAAGGTGAAGCCGCCCGACACCAGCAGCAGCTGCACGCCGTGCCGCCGGCAGGCCGACAGCAGGACCTCGGCACCGGCGGTCAGCTTCAAGCGCTGGTCGTAGATCTCCTGGAGCGAAGACTCCGGCAAGCCGGCAAGCAGCTTCACTCGCCGCCGCAGGCTCTCGCGGTACTCGACCTCGCCGCGCATCGCCTGCCCGGTAATCTCGGCGATCTCGATTTTCTTGCCCGCGAGGTCGCCGAGCTCGTCGATGCACTCGATGGTGATGAGCGTCGAGTCCATGTCCATGGCCAGCAGCCTGAGGTCGGCGAAGCGGCGACCTTCGTCCATCCATGCGTGGTCGATGCGCCGCGCCTCGCACAGCGGGGCGATGCCCTCGTTCTTGAGCGCACCGGTCAGGCGGTAGGCACGCGGCGCGATCTCGCGTACCGACCGCGGCTTCGCCAGCAGGGCGAGCGCATCGAGGTCACCGCCCGCGAGCGCGGGGCCCTGCACCACGAGGTTCATGCCGCCAGCTGCTTGAGGATTTCCTGCACCGCCTGCGCGCGCTCCTGCCAGGCGGGCATCTTCGCTTCGACGCGCAGCTTCTCCGGGCCGGCGAGGCGCGCGGCGCGCCCCTTGCGGCGGATGAAGTCGATCACCTTGGCGCCGTCGAGCGGCGGGTTCTTGATGAACTGCAGCTGCACCGCTTCGTGCGTGGCGTCGATGCGCGCGACGCCGAGCGGGCGCGCGGCGATGCGCACCTGGTGCGACTCGAGCAGCGCGCGCGCCGGCTCGGGCAGCTCGCCGAAGCGGTCGACCAGCTCCTCGCGCAGCACGTCGAGCTCCTCGCGCGTGGCGGCGTCGGCGAGGCGCTTGTAGAGCGAAAGGCGCTCGTGCACGTCGCTGCAATAGCTCGCCGGCAGCAGCGCCGGCACGTGGAGGTTGACTTCGGTGCTGACGTCGAAATCGCCTTCCATGCCGGGCGCCTTGCCCGCCTTCAGCTTGCGCACCGCGCGGTCGAGCATGCGCGCGTAGAGCGAGAAGCCGATCTCCTGGATTTCGCCCGACTGCGACTCGCCGAGGATCTCGCCCGCGCCGCGGATCTCGAGGTCGTGCATCGCCAGGTAGAAGCCGGAGCCGAGCTCTTCCATCTGCTGGATCGCCTCCAGCCGCTTGATCGCGTTCTTGCTCACCGCGTCCTCGGGCGGGGTCAACAGGTAGGCGTAGGCCTGGTGGTGGGAGCGGCCGACGCGGCCGCGCAGCTGGTGGAGCTGCGCCAGGCCGAACTTGTCGGCGCGATTGATGACGATGGTGTTGGCGTGCGGGTTGTCGATGCCGGTCTCGATGATGGTCGAGCACAGCAGCACGTTGAAGCGCTGCGCGGTGAAGTCGCGCATCACGCGCTCCAGGTCGCGCTCGCGCATCTGGCCGTGCGCCACCGCGATGCGCCCTTCGGGCAGCAGCTTCTCCAGCCGTTCGCGCATGCGATCGATGGAGTCGACCTCGTTGTGCAGGAAGTACACCTGGCCGCCGCGGCGCAGCTCGCGCATCACCGCCTCGCGGATCAGGCCCTCGGACCAGGCGGAGACGAAGGTCTTGATCGCCAGGCGCTTCTGCGGCGCGGTGGCGATCACCGAAAAGTCCCGGATTCCTTCCAGCGACATGGCGAGCGTGCGCGGAATCGGCGTGGCGGTCAGCGTCAGCACGTCGACTTCGGCGCGCAGTTTCTTCAGCATCTCCTTCTGGCGCACGCCGAAGCGATGCTCCTCGTCGATGATCACCAGGCCGAGGCGCTTGAGCTTGACGTCGCGCGACAGCAGCTTGTGCGTGCCGATGACGATGTCGATCTCGCCGGATTCGAGCTTGCGGATGGTCTCCGCGGACTCTTTCGAGCTCCTGAAGCGGGATAATTCCGCGATCTTCACCGGCCAGTCGGCGAAGCGGTCGCTGAAGGTCTGCAGATGCTGCTCGGCGAGCAGCGTGGTCGGGCACAGGATCACCACCTGCTTGCTGTCGGCGACAGCGGCGAAGGTCGCGCGCAACGCCACCTCGGTCTTGCCAAAGCCGACGTCGCCGCACACCAGGCGGTCCATCGGCTTGCCGGACGCCATGTCGGTGATCACCGCCTCGATCGCCGCCGCCTGGTCCACGGTTTCCTCGAAGCCGAAGCCGTCCGCGAACGCTTCCAGATCGTGTTGTCGAATGGAGAAAGAGTGGCCCAGGCGTGCGGCGCGCTTCGCGTACAGCGACAGCAATTCGGCGGCGGTGTCGCGTACCTGGCGCGCGGCGCGCGCCTTCGCCTTGTCCCACTGGCCGCTGCCCAGCTTGTGCAGCGGCGCTTCCTCGGGCTGCGCGCCGCTGTAGCGGCCGATCACGCCGAGCTGCGAGACCGGCACATAAAGCTTGTCGCCGCCCTCGTACTCGAGCAGCAGGAATTCCGTGTTGCCGTCACCGACGTTCAGGGTGATGAGGCCCTGGTAGCGGCCGATGCCGTGCTGCTCGTGAACCACCGGCTCGCCGATCTTGAGCTCGGAGAGGTCGCGCAGCATGCCTTCGACCGAGGTGCGCTTCTCGGCGGTGCGCCCGCGCCGGCGCACCACGCCGGCATAGAGCTCGGCCTCGGTGATGACGGCCCATTTCTCGCCAGGCACGGTGAAGCCGTGCGCCAGCGGCGAAACGCCGAGCATGCATCCGGCCGGTTTCTGAATGAAATCCTCGAAGCTGGCGCACGGCTCCGGCTTGAGCCCGTACTCGGCGAAGTAATTCGCCATGGTCTCGCGCCGGCCGGGGGACTCGGCGGCGATCAGCACGCGCAGCTGCGAGCTCTGCAGAAACTTCTTCAGCGCGGCAAGCGGATCGTCCGCGCGCCGATCGACCGCGACCGCGGGCAGCGGCTCGGTGGCTAGCGGGCCCGACTTTTCGTCGGCCTTGTCGTCGACATCGATGCGCGGAAAGGCCTGCAGCCGCACGTAGAACTCCTCGGCCGGCACGAAGAGCTGCGGCGGCGACAGCAGCGGACGGTCGGGATCGCCGCCGGCGAGCTTGTAGCGCGAATTGGCGTCGCGCCAGAAGTCCTGGATCGCTTCGCTGATCGCGTGGTGCAGGACCACGGTGGTGCCGGCGGGCAGGTAGTCGAACACGGTGGCGAGCTGGTCGAAAAAGAGCGGCAGGTAGTACTCCACCCCGGCGGCGGGCACGCCGTTCGAAACGTCGCGGTAGAGGCTTTTCTTGGAAGGGTCGCCTTCGAACAGCTCGCGCCAGCGGCTGCGGAAGCTCGCGCGCCCGGCGTCGTCGAGCGGGAATTCACGCGCCGGCAGCATGCGGATCTCTTTCACGCCGTAGAGCGTGCGCTGCGTGTCGACGTCGAAGGTCTTGATCGCCTCGACCACGTCATCGTCGAGATCGAGCCGGTAGGGCAGGGCGCTGCCCGTTGGGAAGAGATCGATCAGGCCGCCGCGGAAGCAGAATTCGCCGGGCGACACCACCTGGGTCACGTGCTGGTAGCCGGCCACCGCGAGCTGCTCGCGGAATTTCTCCAGCGCGATGCGCTCGCCCGCTTTCAGGAAGAAGGTGCGGCCGGCGAGGTAAGCGGGCGGACAAAGCCGCACCAGCGCGGTCGGCGCCGGCACCACCGCGATGTCGAATTCGCCGCGCTGGATGCGATAAAGCGTCGCCAGGCGCTCCGACACCAGGTCGTGGTGCGGGGAAAACTGGTCGTAGGGCAGGGTTTCCCAGTCCGGCAGCAGGCATACGCGCAGCTGCGGCGCGAACCACTGGATCTCTTCCACCAGGCGCTGCGCGTCGAGTGCGGTGGCGGTGATCAGCGCAAACGGATGGCGCTCCTCTTGCGCCAGGCGCGCGAGGGCCAGCGCATCGGCGGAGCCGGCAAGCCGGGTGTAGCGTCTACGGGCGGGAAGCGAATCGCGGTGCATCAGAAGCGCGCTGGCTATAATTATATCGTCCTGAATTAAAAGAACTTCCTCTGACCGAAACCGTGTCCGCGTACGCCTTGATTCCCGCCGCCGGCAGCGGCACGCGCATCCCGGCCGGCGCGCCAAAGCAATACCTGCCGCTCGCCGGCCGGCCGATGCTCTGGCACTCGCTGCGAGCACTTTGCGTGCCCCGCGTCGAATCGGTGTTCGTGATCCTCGCGCCGGGGGACAAGGCGTTCGCCGCGCACGACTGGAGCGAGTTCGGCGACCGGCTGCAGCCGCTCTACTGCGGCGGGCAAACGCGGCGCGATTCGGTGTACAACGGCCTCGTGGCCGCGATGGCGGTGCTGGAGGCGGACGATTGGATGCTGGTGCATGACGCCGCGCGGCCCTGCCTGCCGGCGACGGATCTGGACAGGCTGATGCGCGAAATCGAGGGCGACGACGTGGGCGGAATTCTCGCGCTGCCGGTCGTCGACACCATCAAGAAGGTTGCCGAAAACCGCATCCAATCGACCGAAGAGCGCTCGCAGTTCTGGCTCGCGCAGACACCGCAGATGTTCCGCGCCGGCCTGCTCGCGCAGGCGCTCGCCAGCGCCCGGGGCTCGCCGACCGACGAGGCCGCCGCGGTGGAGCAGCTCGGGCTCAAGCCGCGCGTGGTCTGCGGCAGCCGCGACAACCTCAAGGTCACCTGGCCGGAGGATGTGGCCATCGCCGAGAGCATCTTGAGGGGGCGCGGGTGAGGATCGGGCAGGGATTGGACGTGCATGCGTTCGCCACCGGCCGCAAGCTGAAAATCGGCGGCGTGGAGATCCCGCACCACAAGGGCCTCGCGGGCCATTCGGATGCCGACGTGCTGCTGCACGCGATCTGCGACGCCTTGCTTGGCGCCGCCGGCCTGGGCGATATCGGCCACCATTACCCGGATACCGACCCGGCGTTCTCCGAGATCGACAGCCGCAAGTTGCTGCGCGACGTGGCGCACAAGCTCGCCGGGCTGAAGCTCAAAGTGGTGAACGTAGACGCGACCATCGTGGCCGAAGGGCCGCGCATGGCGCCGCACGTGAAGCGCATGGCCGGCAACATCGCCGCGGATCTGGGGATCGAGGCCTCGGCGGTGAACATCAAGGCCACCACCACCGAGCGCCTCGGCTTCATCGGCCGCGGCGAAGGCATCGCCGCAATCGCGGTGGTGCTCGTCGACTGATGTATTCCCCTTCCTACAATCGGCTGGAGGACCGCGCCGAGCTGCTGGCCTTCATGCAAGCCAACAGCTTTGCCGTCCTGGTGACCGGCACCGGCGGCACGCTTCATGCCTCCCACCTGCCGGTGATGGTCCACGAGCAGGGCAACGACGTCGTGCTGGACATGCACATGGCGAAGGCCAATGCGCAGTGGAAGGAGTTCTTCGACGACGAGGTGATGGTGGTGTTCTCCGGGCCGCACGCCTACGTCTCGCCGCGCTGGTACGAAGATCGCGAGCGCGTGCCGACCTGGAACTACGCCGCTGTGCACGCCTATGGGATACCTCAACTGATAGAAAGTCGAACTGAAAAACATGCTTCGCAGCGCCGCCTCATCGCCGCGCTCGACCCGCAATGGCTGCCCCAGTTCGACGCGCTGCGCCAGGAGTACGTCGATCGCATGCTCGATGGAATCGTCAACTTCCAGATCGCCATCACGCGGCTGGAGACGCGCTGGAAGCTTTCGCAGAACCGCAGCCGGCGCGAGCAGGAGCTGATCGCCGCGCAGCTGGAGAAGTCCGCCGATTCCGCCGAGCGCGCGCTTGCCGCGCTCACCCGAAAGCATCTGACCGGCGAGTGAAAGTCGTCGTCCTGGGCGCCGGGCTTGCCGGCGTCACTACCGCCTGGTATCTCGCGAAGGAAGGCCACGAGGTCGTGGTCATCGATCGCGAGGCGGAAGTCGCCGCGGCGGGTAGCTATTCCGCAACCGGCATCGTGGCCGCGAGCCGGGCCTATCCGTGGGCCGGCGGCGAGCTCGGCCGCGCCATGCGCCAGGCGGCGCTGCGCTTCGATCCGGAGCTGTGGCTGTGGGGCATGCAGCACCTTTTCCTGCGCACGGGCCGCTCGTACCGGCGCTTGCTCGAGGCGAAGGTGCGCCTGGTGCGCTACTCCCAGCCGCTGCTGCACGAGCTGGCGCGCGAGATTGGCTTCACACTGGCGCGCGGTGTGCTCTACCTGTATCGCGATGGCGAGGCGCTCGACGAAGCTTCCGCGCGCGCCGGCCAGATGCGCAATCACGGTTTTGCGGTCGAGCTCCTCGACCGGGCGCAGCTCGCGCGGCGCGAGCCGTCGATGGATGCTTCACGGGTTGCCGGCGCGTTGTACGCGCCGGAGGACGAGGCCGGGGATGCGGCGCGCTTCTGCCGCGACCTCGCCGCGCGCTGCCGCACGCTCGGCGTGCGCTTCAGCCTGGAGAACGAGATCGTTTCCATCGAGCCGATGAACGGCCGCATTCGCGAGGTGGTGGCGCGCAACGGCGCGGTGCAAGCCGACGCGTTCGTCTGTGCGCTTGGCGTCATGGACCGCCGGCTGCGCGAGCAGCTCGGCACGCACGTCCCGGTGTACCCGGTCACCGGTTTCTCCGCCACGCTGCCGGTGGTGCAGCCCGAGCGCGCGCCGCGCCACGCGGCGATCGACGAATCGCGCAGCGTCGCCTTCGCGCCCATGGGCGATCGGCTGCGCGTCACCGGCGGCGCGCACTTCGCCGGCTACGCGCGCGGCTGGGAGCCCGCAGATGTCGCGCCGCTCTACGACACGATGAAGCAGCTGTTTCCCGGCGCGGTCGACTACACGCGCGCCGAAGTGCGCGCCTGCCAGCGGCCGATGACGCCCGAGACCACGCCGCGCTTCGGCACCGGCCGCTACCAGAACCTCTGGTTCAACATCGGCCTCGGCCACATGGGATTTACCCTGGCGGCCGGCGCAGGGCACATCACCGCCGCCATGGTGTGCGGACGAAATCCCGCGATCGACCTCGAAGGCCTGCGCATCCGCCGGCATTGATGCGCCTGTTCTTTGCCCTTTGGCCGCCAGGCGCGACTGCACACGCTTTGGCTGATTGGGCGGACACCGCCCAACGCGCCACGGGCGGCCGCAGGACCGCCGAAGGTAACATCCATCTCACGCTCGCGTTCCTCGGCAAGGCCGATCCAGCCAAAGCGGTTGCCGCCGCCCGGAGAGTGAAGGCGCAGGCCCACCGGTTGCCGATCGAAGTGGGGCGCTACCTGAACCGGATGGTGTGGGCCGCACCCAAGGAGACGCCACCGGCGCTCGCGGCCCTCCACGAGAAGCTGGCGATGGAGCTCTATCGCGAAGAGTTCATCCTCGAGCGCCGGCCGTTCGCCGCGCATGTCACGCTGATCCGCGACGCGCGCCGGGCGCCGCTGCCGCCGGTTCCGGACGTCGAATGGCCGGTGTGCGAGTTCCTTCTCGTGCGCTCGTCGGTGTCGTCGCGCGGCGCTACCTATGAGCCGCTCGAGCGCTTTACCTTGCAGCCATGACGAGACGCGCCACCAGGCCGCCGCCTTCGCGCGGCACCAGGTCGAGCCGGCCGCCGTGGGCGCGCGCTACGCGCTCGACGATCGCCAGGCCGAGCCCGGACCCGGCCGGCCCGCCGCGCGCGGCGTCGAGCCGGGTGAAAGGACGCTTCAAGCGCTCAGCCTCGCCGCTCGGAATGCCGGGGCCGCGATCGCGCACCTCGATCACGACCTCGTGCGCGTCCTTGCCCAGCTCGACCTCGACTGGCTCGCCGGCATAGCGCAGCGCATTGTCGATCAGGTTGCCGACCGCCCGGCGCACTGCCATGCGGGCGAACGGAAGCGGCGTTGCTTCTCCGAGCTTCACGGAAACCTCCTTGCCCAAGCGCGAATAGTGGTGCCCGATCTCGTCGAGCAGGTCGCGCAGGTCCTGCCGCGACTTCTCCTCGTTCGCGCCGCGCGCGAAGTCGAGGAACTGGCCGATGATGGCGTCGATTTCGTCGATGTCGGTTGCCATCGCGCGCGCCGCATCGGCTTCTGCGCCGCTCATCTCCAGTCCGAGACGAATTCGTGAAAGTGGTGTGCGCAGGTCGTGCGAGATGCCGGCGAGCACCATGGCGCGCTCGCGCTCCATGCTCTCGAGGTCGCTCGCCATGCGGTTGAACGCCGCGGCCACGCTGCGCAGCTCGCGCGGCCCGGCTTCCGCGAGCGGCTGGTGCGCCTCGCCGCGGCCCAGGCGCCCGGCGGCGCGGCTGAGCGCGGCGAGCGAGCGGGCGAGGTTGCTGGCGATCAGCCAGGCGCCGACCAGCGCGAGTGTAAGCAGCGCCGCTCCCCACCCGAGCCATTGCAGGCCGAACTCCGGATCGAAGCGCTCGAGCGGCAGCATGACCCAGAATTCGTCCTCGTCGATGAAGAAGCTGACCAGGAACCCTTCCTCGCCGTCGCGCGCGAAGGCGAAGCGCGTGTCGGCGCCGAGCGCGTCGCGCACGCGCTTCTCGACGCGCTCGAGCAGCTCGTCTTCGGGCAGCGCCTCGAGCTTCTCGCTCGCTGTCGCCGGGAACACGCGCAGGCCCTCGGTCTCGTTCAGCTCGACCAGCAGGTCGCGGCGCAGGAACGGGTCGGCGCTCACCAGCGCGGCGCGCGTCAGGTTCACCGTGCTCACCGTCTGCTGCGCGAGCTCGCGCGAGCGCGGCTCGAGCTCGTAGATACGGTAGATCTGGAAGGAAGCCAGCACCGCGGTCACGATCAACGCTGCAATGAGCAGGAATGATCGTGCGAACAGGCTCACTTAGCTGGCGTCCGGGACGAACACGTAGCCGAATCCCCACACGGTCTGGATGTGCTTGGGGTGCGACGCGTCGTCCTCGACGATCTTGCGCAGGCGCGAGATCTGCACGTCGATCGAGCGGTCGAAGACCTCGTACTCGCGGCCGCGCGCGAGCTCCATCAACTTGTCGCGCGACAGCGGTTGGCGCGGATGCTGCACCAATACCTTCAGCACGGAGAATTCCCCGGTGGTGAGCGGCACCGGCTTGCCGGCGCGGGTGAGCGTACGGGTGGCCAGGTTGAGGGAGAACGGGCCAAACTCATAGGCGCCGCCCTCGGCTGGCGCGCCCGGCGGTCCGGCCGGAACGCGCCGCCGCAGCACCGCGACGATGCGCGCGAGCAGCTCGCGCGGGTTGAACGGCTTGGGAAGGTAGTCGTCGGCGCCCATTTCGAGCCCGACGATGCGGTCGACGTCGTCGCCTTTGGCGGTGAGCATGATGATCGCCGGTGCGCTCTGCTGGCCGCGCAGCCTGCGGCAGATGGACAGCCCGTCTTCTCCCGGCAGCATCAGGTCGAGCACCACGAGGTCGTAGCGGTCGCGGGCGAGCTGCTTGTCCATCGCCGTGGCGTCGGGCACGGCCTTCACGTCGTAGCCCTCGTTGCCGAGGTACTTGACCAGCAGGTCGCGGTGCCGCTGATCGTCGTCGACGATCAGGATTCGGGTCTTGAGCTCGCTCACTGATTAAGAGGCAGGGTTCATAGGCAGGGCAATACATTGTTACAAAACGCCAGCCGACCGCAAGGCAAGCCGCGTAACATTTCGTTCCATCATGATGCGGATCCTGTTCGCCCTACGGTTCCTCCTCGCCGTGATGATGGCCACCGCGGCCATCGACGCCTCGGCCGAACGCGGCCGCGGGCGGGACGGCGCACGCGAGGGCGCCCGGCAGCAGCAGATGAGCCAGGAGGACCGCCAGCGCATGCGTGACGATATGCGCGACGCCTATCGGCAGCAGCGCCCGGAGCGCCCGCCGCAGAAGCAGCGGCAGATGTCGCCGGAAGAGCGAGGGCAGCTGCGCCGCGACATCGAGGACGCCAACCGCCAGATCAGGCGTTAACCAACAGGTTTGAATTCGGCCTGGCTGCGTGCCGGGTCATTGGCCGCCGGCCCCGACGAATAGAACCGGCAGCAGTTCTTGCCCGCCTGCTTCGCGGCGTACATCGCCATGTCGGCGTGCTTCATGAGCGCGGTGGCGTCGGCCGCGTCGTCGGGGAAAATACTGATGCCGATGCTCGCGGTGACGCTGGCCTGCGCGCCGGGCAGGGAGTAGGGCCGCACCGTCTCGACCAGGAGCTTCTTCGCCACGGTTTCGACCGGCGCCGGATCCTGCACCTCTTCCAGCACCACCAGGAACTCGTCGCCGCCGAGGCGCGCGATCAGGTCGCTCGAGCGCAGGTTGTCGCGCAGGCGGCCGGCGAGCTCGATGAGCAGCGCGTCGCCGGCATCGTGCCCGTAGACATCGTTGATCTCCTTGAACCCGTCCAGATCCATGAACACCACCGCGAGCTTGCGCGTTCTTGCGCCGGGCGCGCTGCACCGCCTGGTCCAGCGCGGGCATCAGGCTGGTGCGGTTGGCGAGGCCGGTGAGCGGGTCGCTGTAGGCAAGCGAAGCGATGCGCTCGCGCGCAAGCGCAATTTCGGTGACGTCGCGCCCGACGCCGCGGTAGCCGAGGAACGCGCCCTGCGCGCCGAAGCGCGGATCGCCGCTGATCGACAGCACGCGCACCACGCCGTCGGGCATGCGGCGCGCGAATTCGAAGTCGCGGAACGGCTCGTGCCGGTCCAGGCGCTCGCGCTGCGCCGCCCAGCCGGCGTCGTCCGGACTTTCGCACGGCAGCTCCCAGGCCGCCTTGCCGACCACGCCGCGGCCCATCTCGGCCGACAGGTAGCCCGGGCCGTGCACCAGCTGGGTAAAGCGGTGCGCCTCGTCGGTTTCCCAGAAGAAGTCGGACGACATCTGCGTCAGGCTGCGGAAGCGCGCTTCGCTGTCGCGTAGCGAGGCCTCGGCGGATTTGCGCTGCATGAATTGGCCGATCTGGCTGCCGATGACGCGCGAGGCCGCGAGCAGCCGCTGGTCGGGCTCGCGCGCACGCAGGCTCGAAAAGTTGAGCACGCCCACCGTGCGTCCCTCCGTGACCACCGGGAAGACGAAGCCGCCCCGCAGGCCGGTGCCCTCCCAGACCTTGCGATCGCGCACCCGGGCGTCGCGCGTGATGTCGGGCGACCATACCGGCTCGCCGCTGCGGAACACGATGCCGGTGAGGCCCTCGCCGGGGCGGAACACGAAGCTGCGCGAGCGCTCGACGAACGGCGCGATGGACGGATCGCCGATCGACCAGGCGTCGTGGAAGCGCAGCAGCTCGCCGTCGGCGCGGAAGTAGCGGCCGCAGGCGAAGCCTTCGGCTTCGCACACCGCGCGCATCACCGCTTTCAGGCCGGCGGCGGCGTCCTCCGCTGCCGCCAGCAGGCGGGCCACGTCGTGCTCGAGGCGCAGCATCTGCTCGGCGCGCTTCTCGTCGGTGACGTCGCGGCCGATGCCGCGGTAACCGGCGAAGCTGCCATCGGTGTTGAGCAACGGCTCGCCGCTCACGCGCATGTAACGTACCCGGCCATCGGCCATCGGCCGCCACATCAGCACGTCGTGGAACGGCTGGCGCGCTTCGAGCAGTGCGCGGTGCGCGTCCCAGCCGCCTTCGATTTCGAGGCCGGTGTCCCAGCGCGCCTGTCCGATCAGGCGGCGCTGCAGGTCGGGGTCGCCGCCCGCGACGTTGCGGCCTTCAAGGCGGGTGAAGCGGTACTGCGCATCCAGCTCCCAGTACCAATCGGTCGACAGATTGGTGAGGGCGCGGAAGCGCGCTTCGCTCTCGCGCACCGCCCGCTCGGCCTCGGCGCGGCCGAGGAACTGGCCGATCTGCGCGCCGATCGCGCTCAGCGTCTGCCACAGGCGCTTGTCGGGCTGGCGCATGCGGCGCGATGTGAACTCGAGCACCGCGGCGACGCGGGCACCGGCGTGGATGGGGAATAGCACCGCTGCCTGCAGACCGGATTCCTTGGCGAGCTGCGTGCGGCGTGCGCGCGTGTCCGCTTGCGAATCGGGCACCCAGAGCGGCTCGCCCGATTGCCACACCGTGCCGACCAGGCCTTCGCCCGGGCGGAAGGTGACCTTTTCCGAAGCCTCGACGAAGCGCTGCGCCCCCGGTGCGTTCGGCGCCGCCCAATGCGCGGCGCGTCGCAGCACCGTCGCGCCTTCGTCCGGCGTCCACAGCTCGGAGCAATCCCAGGACAGCATGTCGCACGCGGCCTGCAGCGCGCCGCGCAGCGCCTCGGGCGCGCTCGCCGCCTCGGCGAGGCGCAGGGTGACCGCATGATCGAGCTTGAGAAGCTGCTGGATGCGCTTTTGCTTGCTGACATCGCGGCCGATGCCGCGATAGCCGATGAAGCGGCCCTTCGCGTCGAACATCGGCTCGCCGCTGACGCTGACGTAGCGACGCGCCCCGTCGGCAAAGGTGCGCCACATCAGCACGTCGCGGAATGGCGCGCGCGCCTCGAGCATCGCGCGGTGCGCTTCCCAGCCGCCTTCGATTTCGATGCCCGTATCCCAGCGCTTCTTGCCGATGAGCCGGCCGGCGCGCTCCTGCTCGGCGGCATCGTCGCTGCGTACGTCGACGCGCGTGAACCTCAGCTCGGCGTCCTGCTCCCAGTACCAGTCGGAGGTGAGGCCGAGAAGCGCGGGCGCGCCCGCCGCCGGCTGGCGACGTGGCGTGACTTTGCGCGTGGCGTTTCGCTTCCCAGCCGAGCGTGAAGTCGTCATGGCCCCTAGCTTCCCTCCCGCGGCCAATCTACTGGACGCTTATCCTTTCGTCCAGTTAGAGGAGGTGCGTGATGGAGTTGGCATAGTAGGCCAGAAGCGGAAGCTCGGCTTCCCGAGCGCGAAAGAGCCCGTCCTGTTCCTGGACCAGGCGGCGCAGCGTGAGCATGCGCAGGCCGACGGTGAGCGCGTAGTCGAGGTCGCCGCGCGGAATATAGACATGCGCCCCTGCCGCCTCCAGGCGGGTCAGCAGTCGGCCGACTTCGGCTTTGAGCTCGAGCGCCGACAGCGCGCGCTGCGGCTGCGCCACGAAAACGCTCGCCATCAGCGGCACCGGCAGCACCGGCACGATCCGCCCCACCGCCTCCATCAGCTCGCGGCCGAGAGCGGCCATTGCGGCGCGCCGCTCGTCGCCGGACAGCACCTGGAAATCGATGCCGCGCGTGCGGCAGTATTCGCGCATGGAGATGGGCGTGCCGAAGTTCACGCACGCGTAGCCGAAGCGGCGCCATTCGCTATTCACCATGAGCCAGGCGTTGTGCGCGACGAAGCGCAACGTGATCCACAGGCTCTTCGCTCGTCCGGTCGCGCCTTTACCTGTCAAGAGAGACCGATCCTCGAGGACGCGGTCGTAGTTGAGGCCGAGCGGCACGAACACCAGGTCCCGCCCTCCGTTGATGCGGAAGCCGCGCAGCATGTAGTCGATCACGCCGAGCTTGGGCTCGCGCATGCGCCCGTCGCGCGTCAGCCCGCCTTCGGGATACACCGCCTGCGGCACGCCGGCTTCCGTCGCCATCGCGATGTAGCGCTCGAGCACCCGGCGGTAGAGCTCGTCACGCGAATTGCGGCGCACGAAGTACGCGCCCATCGCGCGGATCAGCGCCGACAGCGGCCAGATCCGCGCCCACTCGCCGACGGCGTAGGACAGCGCCGCCTGGTCGGCGGCGAGAAAGCCGGCGAGCACATAGTCCATGTTGGAGCGATGGTTCATCACGCAAACTACGGTCGCGTCGGGGTCGATGCGCTCCAGGCCGGCGGAATCCACGTAACCGATGCGCACGCGATACAGCAGCCGCGCTACGCGGCGGCCGAGCCAGTAGCCGGTGCGGAAATAAAGATAGGCGTTGAACGCGGGCACGATCTCGCGCGCGTAGGCTTCTATTTTTCGAAAAGCAGCATTGAGCGGAACCTTGTGCTGCGCCGAGAACTGCGCCGCGGCGTCCTGCACCTTGGGATCGGTCAGCAGCCGATGGATCAGCGCCTGGCGCCGGGTGCGCTGGAACGGCCGGATGCCGATGCGCAGGCGCGTCGACATCTGGTCGATCACCTGGTTGGCGGGGTGCATCACCAGCCAGCGCAGCGCCGGCATCAGGAGGTGCTCGTAGAACGCCCAGGCCGCGAGCAGTCCCGCCAGCAGCACGAGCCACAGCGGGACGGCCACGGCGTCGCTCACCGGGGCCTCAGCTTGATTTCCTCTCCCGCGAGAAGAGGTACAGGCCGCTGGCGATCACGATGGCGGCGCCCAGCCAGACCCATGCGCTCGGCACGTCGCCGAAGACCAGATAGCCGAAGAGCGCCATGTAGATCACCTGCTGGTAGAGGAAAGGCGCGATCACCGAGGCCGGAGCATAGCGGTGGGCGAGGGCGAGCAGGTAGTGGCCCAGGCCGCCGAGCACGCCCATCAGGCACGCCACGGTCCATTCCAGCCAGCCGCTCGGCCACTCCCACGCGGCGAACGCGAACGGCGCGAGGCCGATGGTCGCGCCGACCGCCGGCAGGTACTGGATGGTCTCGGGCGAGTCGTAGGCCGCGAGCCGGCGCGTCATCATCATGAAGGCGGCGTACATGAGGGCGTTCACCACCGAGGCGAGCATCGCCGGGTGGAATTCCGCGCCCCACGGGCGCACGATCACCAGCACGCCGGCGAAGCCGGCCACGATCGCGATCCATTTGCCGGCATCGAGCTTCTCGCCGAGGAACGACGCGCTGATCAGCGCGATGATCAGCGGCACCGAGAAGAAAATCGACGACGTGACGGTCAGCTGCAGGTACTGCAGCGCCCAGAAGTTGATCCCGGTCATTATTACGAACATGAGCGCGCGCACGACGTGCCAGCGCAAGTGCTGCGTGTGCACCAGGCCGAATCCGCGCAGCGGAAAAAGCACCACGCCGGCCACCAGCACATGCGTCGCGAAGCGCAGCCAGACCACCATGATCACCGGCATCACGCTGACCAGCCATTTCGCGCTGCCGTCGAGGAGCGAGAACACCAGGTACGTCAGCGACACCAGGCCGATGCCGGTCAGGCGGTTGCGCGCGCTGTCCGCGTGCAGCAAGCTAGCCCGCGTCTAGCCCGGTGCGGTAGGCGTCGAGCGGAAATTCGCTGCCGTCCCTGTTCTGCAGGTTCCAGCCCTCGGCACGCAAGTTCTCCAGCAGCTTGAGGACCAGCGCGCACGCCAGCCACACCGCGTGGAAAGAATCGGTGCCGCGCACATCCTCGGGCTGTGTCTCGAGCGGCACGATCTCGATCGAGCACGCCCAGCGGCCGTCGCGCTCCTCGCGCGGCCGGCCGATCTGCAGGGTGAGCTCGACGCGCTCGCGGCCTTCGCGCACTCCCACCACCTCCAGCTTGGCAATGAGGTTCTTCACCACGGAATCGCCGAGCCGTCGTGCGAAAAGAATTTGCCGGAGTCCCCCGGCTTCAGGCCGGCCAGCACCTTGCGCAGGCCGCGCACCGAGGCCTCGGGCGAGAGCGGCGCGCCTTCGCCGCCCATGTCGGTGCGCACCCAGCCCGGGCTCAGCGCCACGACGGTGATGCGGCGCGAAGCGAGCGTCGCCGCGAGGCCCTTGACCAGCATGTTGAGCGCCGCCTTGCTGGTGGAGTAGGGCAGCGTCATGCCGCTCGACTCGCTGATCGATCCCAGGCGGCTCGACATCATGGCGATGGTGCGACGCTCGCTCGCGGCGACGTTTTCGATCAGCGCCTCGGCGAGCGCCGCCGGTCCGAGGAGATTGACGCGCAGTACCTCCTCCCAGGAAGCAAAGTCGAAGCTGCCGGGCGCCATGCCTTTCTTGCCGCTGATGCCGGCGTTGCAGAACAGCAGATCGATCGGCTTGCCGTTGAGCTTCGAGGCGAACTGCCGGATCTGCTGGTAATCGGTCATCTCCAGATCGCGGCGCTGCGTGCCGATGACGTCCCAGCCGTCGTCCGCGTACTGCCGCGCGAGCTCCTTGCCGAGCCCGCGCGAAACGCCGGTGATCAGCGCAATTGGCGCTCGGTCCATTTCGCCCATTCCAGCAGCACCATGTCCTGGTCGAAAGCGCCGACCAGCTGCACGGCGAGCGGCAACCCATTCGCCGCGCGACCGAACGGCAAGGTCACGCACGGCACCCCGAACAGCGTCCAGGCGCGGTTGAACACCGGATCGCCGGTCGACGCGAGCGACGCCGGCGCCGCGCCCGGCGCCGAGGGCGTGAGAAGGAAATCGACCGCGCGCAGTTGGTCGGTCAGCCGCCGGCGGCAGTCGCGCGCGATGCTGCGCACTTCGTCGTAATCCTGCCGGGTTACTTTCCAGCCGGCTTCCAGGCGCGGCCTGAGCGAGGCGCTGATCTGGTCGGGACAGGTGTTGTACTCCCAGCCGAGCGCGCGTGCCGACTCATAGCCCATGACCGAGGAGTGCCGATCAAACAACGCCTGGCTTCCCGTCGGTAGCTCGAATTCGCTCACCGTCGCGCCCGCTTTCGACAACAGTTGCGCGGCGCGCTCGAGGTTGGCCTGCGTTTCGCCGTTGGCATCGCGCCAGCGCGGCGTGCGGCACAGGCCGATCCGGGGCTTGCCGGACGCATTTGCGGAAAGTGGTCTTGCGGTGAGCACGTGGAGCAGCGGGCCCAGTTCCTCGGCCGACTGGGCGAAGACGCCGATGGTGTCGAGCGATTCCGAGACGAACTTCAGGCCGGCGCGGTTGATGCTGCCGAAGCTCGGCTTGCACGCCGCCACGCCGCAGTAGGCGCCGGGACGGATGACCGAGCCTCCGGTCTGCGTTCCCAACGCCAGCGGGACCATGCGGTCGCCGACCGCGGCGGCCGAGCCGCTGGAGGAGCCGCCGGGCGTGTGCGCCAGATTATGCGGATTGCGCGTGGCTGCCGGATGGTTGTTGGCGAACTCCGTGGTGGCCGTCTTGCCGAGGATCACGCAGCCGGCGCGGCGCAGCAGCGTGACGCACGCGGCATCCCACTTCGGCTGGTAACCGCGGTAGATCGGCGAGTTGTACTCGGTCGGCATGTCCGCAGTGTCGATCACGTCCTTGATGCCGACCGGTACGCCGTGAATTGCGCTGCGCGCCGCTTCGCGGTCGCGCTGCCGCGCTTCAGCCAGCGCCTTATCCGGATTGATCCACGCCCACGCGTGCACCTCGCCCTCGCGCTCGGCGATGCGCTCGAGGCAGGCGCCGACCAGCTGCTCGCTTTTCATCACAGCGCTCCGATCACGGCAGCGGTGACGTCGCGCGTGCGCGCCTTGCCGCCAAGGTCCGGCGTAAAGATCCTCTGCGCGCACACCGCCTCGACCGCCTTCATCAGCCGCGCGGCGGCTTTCGCTTCGCCCAGATGCTCGAGCATCATCGACGCGGTCCAGAAGGTGGCGATGGGATTGGCCACGCCCTTGCCGGTAATGTCGAACGCCGAGCCGTGGATCGGCTCGAACATCGAGGGAAACTTGCGCTCGGGATTCAGGTTCGCGGTCGGCGCGATGCCGAGCGAGCCGGACAGCGCGGCGGCGAGGTCCGAGAGGATGTCGGCGTGGAGGTTGGAGGCCACCATCACATCGATCGCTTCGGGCTTGAGCACCATGCGGGTCGTCGCCGCGTCGACCAGGATGCGGTCGGTCTTCACGCTCGGGAAGTCGCGTGCCACTTCGTAGAACACCTCGTCCCACAGCACCATGCCGTGGCGCTGCGCATTGGACTTGGTGACCAGGGTGAGGTGCTTGCGCGGCCGCTTGCTGGCGAGATCGAAAGCGAAGCGATGCACCCGTTCCACCCCGGAGCGCGTGAAGGTGGAGATCTCCATCGCCACCTCGTTCGGCAGGCCGGTATGCACGCGACCGCCCGCGCCAGAATACTCGCCCTCGGTGTTCTCGCGCACGATCACCCAGTCGATGTCGTTCGCATTTCTCATCGGCGACTGGATGCCCGGCAACAGGCGCGAGGGACGCACATTCGCGTACTGGTCGAAGCCCTGGCAGATCGGCAGCCGCAGTCCCCACAGCGACAGATGATCGGGCACGTCGGGCGCGCCGACCGCGCCGAAGAAGATGGCATCGAACTTCTTCAGCTCCCGAGTCCGCCCTCGGGGATGTAGGCGCCGGTCTCGACGTAGCGCTTCGAGCTCCAGTTGAAATCCTTGAACTCCAGGCGGAAGTCGACGGCCAGCTTCTGCAGCACTTCCACGCCGGCCGGGATGACTTCGTTGCCGATTCCGTCACCCGGGATCGACGCGATTCGATAGGATTTCAAGGCTCGAATCCCGCCACGCTGGCCGAACGCAAGTGAGCTAGGCGGGCACTCGAGCGCGCGAGGCGCTGCGCACGGCCTCCGCAACGGCGGCGCCGACCTCTGCAGTCGAGGCTTTGCCCTTCATGTCGGGCGTGTGGGGACCTTCGATGATGACGCGCTCGATGGCACGCACCACGTCGGCCGCGGCCTCGGCATGACCGAGGTGCTCGAGCATCAGGGCACCGGACCAGATGGTTGCGATCGGGTTGGCGATTTTCCGGCCCGCGATATCCGGCGCCGAGCCGTGCACCGGCTCGAAGATCGACGGCGCGGTGCGCTCCGGATTGATGTTGCCCGACGCCGCGATGCCGATGGTGCCGGCGGTGGCGGGACCGAGGTCGGAGAGGATGTCGCCGAACAGATTGCTTGCCACGATCACGTCGAAGCGGTCGGGATTGAGCACCATCTGAATGGTGAGGCCGTCCACATGGTACTGGTCGGTCTGGAAGCCGGGATAGTTCTTCGCCATCGCCGCGAAGCGCTCGTCCCAGTACGGCATCGTGATCGAGATGCCGTTCGACTTGGTGCACGACGTGACGTGCTTCTTGCGCGTTTTCGCCAGCTCGAACGCGTACTTCATGATCCGATCGACGCCGCGGCGCGAGAAGATCGCCTGCTGCATGACGATTTCATTGGGCGTATTTTCATAGACGCGGCCGCCGACGCCGCCGTACTCGCCCTCGGTGTTCTCGCGCAGCACGATGTAGTCGATGTCGCCGGGCTTGCGACCGGCGAGCGGGCACGGCATGCCTTCGAACAGGCGCACCGGCCGCAGGTTCACGTAGAGGTCGAACCAGCGGCGGAAGTTGATCAGCAGTCCCCACACCGCGATGTGGTCGGGCACCAGCTTCGGGTTGCCGACCGCGCCGAAGTAGATCGCGTCGAACTTGCGCAGGATGTCCGGCCGCGTCGTCCGGGCACATCTTGCCGTGCGCCTTGTACCAGTCGCAGCTCCACGGAAACTCCTGCCACTTGAAGCGCAGGCCGTGCTTCGCGCCGACCGCTTCGAGGACGCGGACGCCTTCGGGAATGACTTCCCGGCCGATCCCGTCGCCGGGGATGACGGCAATCGAGTGCTCTCTCATGATGGCCGCAGTATATAGAATCGCGCATGCGATTCGCGGCGATCGAAACCTCCACCGAGTGGTGCTCGGTCGCGCTCTGGGACCAGGGCGAGATCGCCGGCCTCGAGCGCCGCGCCGGCAATCGCCACTCCGAGCTCGCCCTGCCGATGTTGCAGAAGCTTTTGGGCAAAAGCCGGGTCGATGCGGTTGCTTTCGGCGCCGGCCCCGGCGCCTTCACGGGCCTGCGCATTGCTTGCGGCCTCGCACAGGGCATCGCTTTTGGCCGCGGCATTCCGGTGATCGGCGTCTCCACGCTCGAGGCGATGGCAGAGGAATCGGGCGCCGAACGCGCCGTCGCCTGCATCGATGCGCGGATGCGCGAAGTGTATTATGCGGCGCTTGAAAAACGCGCCGGCCGATGGCATGAGGTCGTGGCGGCGCAATGCGTCGCACCGCACGCGGCGCCGCCGCCGCCCGGCGACGGCTGGGTCGGCGTCGGCAACGGCTTTGAGGTTTATCGGGAAGAGCTGAGGAGCAAGGTTTCGGTCGTGAGGTCCACCGTCCATCCAACCGCACTTTCGGTGGCGATCCTCGCTGCGCCGCGCCTTGCGGCGGGCGAGGGCGTCGACGCCGCGCAGGCGGCGCCGGTCTATCTGCGCGACAAGGTCGCGCTCACCCAGGCGGAGCTCGGCAGGCGATGAGCGCCGTTCTCAAGGATGACGCTGCGGACGTCCCCTCGCTCGCGCGCATGCGCGAGCAGGAGCTCGACGAAGTGATGGCGATCGAGAACGTCATCTACACGCATCCCTGGACGCGCGGCAATTTCGTCGACTCGCTGCGGGCGGGCTACCAGTGCTGCGTGCTCAGGTCGGGTGCGGAGCTGATCGGCTACTTCGTGCTGATGGTGGCGGCGGGCGAAGCGCATCTGCTCAACCTGTCGATCGCCGCGCTGCGCCAGCGCGCCGGCTACGGCAGCCGGATGCTGCGCGAGGCGGCCGAGCATGCCCGCAGCCTGGGCGCGCGCAGCCTGTTCCTGGAAGTGCGCCCGAGCAACCGCGGCGCGCAGGCGCTCTATACGCGCTTCGGCTTCCGCAAGGTCGCGGTGCGCCGCGCGTACTATCCGGCGCCCCAGGGGCGCGAGGACGCGCTGGTCCTCACCTTGCCGCTCGCATGACGCGGCGCGCCGCGCTGCTCGCCGAGATGGGCATCGCGCCCATCTGGAAGTTGCGAGCGAAAGAAACCGTTGGATGGATCCCCCTAAAAGCCGCGGTTTCGGGCTGCGTCAAATGCGGCCTGCACAAGACCCGCACGCAAACGGTCTTCGGCGTGGGCGACGAGAACGCCGACTGGATGCTGATCGGCGAAGCGCCGGGCGCGGAAGAGGACCGGCTCGGCGATCCGTTCGTCGGCCAGGCGGGAAAGCTGCTCGACAACATGCTCGCCGCGATCAAGCTCTCGCGCCGCAAGAACGTCTACATCGCCAACGTGCTCAAGTGCCGGCCGCCGGGTAACCGCAACCCCACGCCGGAGGAAGTGGCGCAGTGCAGCCCGCATCTCCTGCAGCAGATCGAGCTGATCAAGCCGAAGCTAATCCTCGCGATGGGGCGCTTCGCCGCGCAAACGCTGCTCGAGACCGGCGCCTCGATCGCCAGCCTGCGCGGGCGCGTGCACCGCTACGCGGGCGTGCCGCTAATCGTGACCTATCACCCGGCGTATCTGTTGAGGACGCTCGAGGACAAGGCAAAGGCCTGGGAGGATCTGTTGTTCGCGCGGAGAACGATGGCAGGCCTGTAAAAAGAAAAATCAGGGACAGACCACGTTTAGGTGCCGCGTCCCCACAGTCCGCAATAGCGACGCACCACCAGCGGCAGGCCGGCCTGGTAGCCAGGCCAGCTTTCGTACTTCTCGAGCTTCACTTCCTTTTCCGCCGGCTCCCAGCACTTGCCTTCGCGCGCCCACTTCTTGACTTCGTCGGAGGCGTGGCGGATGAGCGCGAGCTGGTCCTCGACGTCCTTCTTGGTGCCGAGGCGGTCGGCAGGCTGGCCCGGGTGCCCGGGAATCATCCGCTCCCAGTCCATCTTCAGCACGCGCTCCATGAACTGCTCGGTCTCGAGCGGGTAGACGTCGATGAAGCCGCGGCCGGGAAATGCACCGACCGGGATGGTGTCGACGATGAACACCAGCTTTTCCTTCGGCAGGCGCATCACCAGGTTGCTGTCGGAGTGGTTGAGGCCCATGTAGTGCAGCTCGAGCACGGTGCCGCCGAGCTTGAGGGTGCGGCTTTTTTCGAAGGTCTCGTCGGGCAGCGGCGTGAACGGATCCTTGATCTGCTCCAGGCGCTCCTTGGCGCGCTTGTGCGCGATGATCTTCGCACCGGCGTCCTTGAACGGCTTGCCGCCGGCGATGTGGTCGTAGTGGTGGTGGCTATAGATCAGGTACTTGATCGGCTGGTCGGAGACCTTCTTGATCTCCTCGATATAGGTCACCGCCGCTTCCGGACGCCCGTAGGAGATCGGGTCGGTGGCGATCACGCCGTCCTTGGTCACCACGAACATCGACTGGTGGCCGCCGTAGCGGAAGACGTAGACGCCGTCGGTGCCTTCGACCTTGGTGGTCTGGTACAGCGGGCGCTGCTGGGCGTGGACCGAAGCGCAAACCGCAGCCAGCAGGAAAAGCAAAAGCTGCTTCATGGGTGAACCCTCCTATGCCGGAGAGAACACGCGTCGCCGGGAGCTATTCCCGGCTCTTGTGCGGGTCCTCTGCGCGCGCGAAGGCTAGCAGGCGGTCGATTTCCTTGCCATGCCGGCGCCGGTTGTTGAGGTACCACGCCTGGACCAGCGTCATCGTGCCGGCGACGAACAGGCCGAATACCACGATCACGGTGTAGATCGAGTAGCCGACATTCAGCAGCAGCGAATAGAGCGCGATCATCAGCAGGATGGAGCTGTTCTCGTTGAAGTTCTGCACCGCGATGGAGCGTCCGGCGCCCACCAGGTGGTGGCCGCGGTGCTGAAGGAGCGCGTTCATCGGCACCACGAAGAACCCGGCCAGGCCGCCGATCACCACCATCAGGATCATCGCCAGCCAGGCCTGGGTGACGAAGATCATGGCGATGACGATGATTCCCATGAGGATGCCGAGCGGGATGACGCGCACCGAGCGGTCGAGCGACACGATCATCGAGGCGAGCACCGCGCCCAGGGCGATGCCGAAGGCGCTGACGCCCTGCAGGATCGCGGCCCGGGAGAGGTCGAAGCCGAGCGCGACCCGCGCCCATTCGATGACGATGAACTGCAGCGTCGCCCCCGCGCCCCAGAAGAGCGTGGTGACGGCGAGCGAGATCTGGCCGAGGCGGTCGCGCCACAGGTGGCCGACGCAGCGCGCGAAGTCCTTGAGCGTTTCCATCGGGTCCGACGGCAGCTTCTTGAGCGGCACCCCGGTGCGCGGCACCTCGAGGTTGAAGAGCGCGGCGATGGCATAGACCACCACGATGATCGCGATCGACGCCTCGGCGGCGGTATCGATCGAGGTCTCGATCAGCGGCATGTCGAAGTGCAGCAGCACGCCGGAGACGCGCACGTGGATCAGCAGCCCGCCGAGCATGGTGCCGAGGATGATCGACGCCACCGTGAGGCCTTCGATCCAGCCATTCGCCACCACGAGCTGCCGGTGCGGCAGGTATTCGGTCAGGATGCCGTACTTCGCCGGCGAGTACGCCGCCGCGCCCAAGCCGACGATGGCGTACGCGAGCAGCGGATCGACGCCGAACAGCATCGCCAGGCAGCCGACGATCTTGATGGTGTTGGAGGCGAGCATCACCTGGCCTTTCGGCAGGCGGTCGGCAAAGGCGCCGACGAAGGGCGCGAGCGCCACATAGGAGATGACGAAGAAGAACTTCAGGTACGGCGTGAGCCACGACGGTGCTTCCGCCTGGATGAGCAGCGCGATTGCCGCCACCAGCAGCGCATTGTCGGCGAGCGACGAGAAAAACTGCGCCGCCATGATGATGTAAAACCCGTAGTTCAAACGAGAGCCTCGTCCCCTCCGGCAGATTCTCTCTTGTCGTTTTGCGCCGCGGCGCTTTATAGCACAATAGCCCGCCATGCCCCGGCCGATCCGCGCCACCATCTCTGCCTCGGCACTAGCACATAATTTGACAGTAGCCCGGCGCCAGGCCGGCCGCGCCAAGGTCTGGGCGGTGATCAAGGCAAACGCGTACGGCCACGGCGTGGAGCGCGCGGCGCGCGCGCTCGGCGCCGCCGACGGCTTCGCGGTGCTCGATTTCCAGGAAGCGGCCCGGCTGAGGGCGAGCGGCGTGACCAAGCCGATCCTGATGCTCGAGGGCTTCTTCGATGCGGCCGACCTCGCGCCGCTGCACCAGTACGCGCTGACGCCGGTGATCCACAACCCGGAGCAGGTCGAGATCCTGAAGCGCAGCAAGCTCGGCGGCGAGATCGACGCCTATCTCAAGGTCAACAGCGGCATGAACCGCCTCGGCTTCGGTGTCGAGGGGCTGCGACCCGCGTATGACGCGCTGCGTAGCCATCCGCAGGTGAAGGGGGTCACGCTGATGACGCACTTTGCCGATGCCGACGGCCCGGGCGGCATCCAAGCGCAGCTTGATTGGTTCAACGAGCTGGTAAAGCCGTTCGAGGTACACCAACGTTCAGTGGCGAATTCGGCCACTTTGCTGCGCTTTCCGCACGCGCTGGGCGACTGGGTGCGCCCGGGCATCATGCTCTACGGCTGCTCGCCGTTCGCCGACCAGAGCGCCGAGCAGCTCGGCCTCAAGCCGGTCATGACGCTCACCTCGGAGATCATTGCCACGCAGCACCTGCAGCCCGGGGAGCGCGTGGGCTATGGCTTCGGCTACGAAGCGCTCGGCGAGATGACCATCGGCATCGTCGCCTGCGGCTATGCGGACGGCTATCCGCGCCACGCCACCACCGGCACGCCGGTGCTGGTCAACGGCAAGCGCACGCGCATCGTTGGACGGGTATCGATGGACATGATCAGCGTCGACATTTCCGACATCCCCGAGGCCTACATCGGCTCACCGGTCACGCTGTGGGGCGAGGGCCTTTCGGCCGACGAGGTCGCAGCGGCGGCCGGTACGCTGAGCTACGAGCTTTTCTGCAAGCTGACCGCGCGCGTGCCGGTTACCGAAATTTCCTGATGGCAAGGACGAAAAGCGCCTACGTGTGCTCCGAGTGCGGCGCGACGGCGCTGCAATGGTTCGGCGCGTGCCCGTCGTGCGGCGCCGCTGGGACTTTGACGGAGACCATGACCGAGCGCGGCGGCGTGCGCAGCAACCGCGCCGCGGCACCGGCGATGTCGCTGGCGGACGTCCAGCCGCGCGACCAGGAGCGCATCGCCACCGGCATCGGCGAGCTCGACCGCGCGCTGGGCGGTGGACTGGTGGCGGGACAGGTGGCGCTGCTCGGCGGCGATCCGGGCATCGGCAAGTCCACGCTGCTGCTGCAGGCCTTGAGCACGCTCTCGCAGCCGGTTCTCTATGTAACCGGCGAGGAATCGGTGGAGCAGGTGGCGTTGCGCGCGCGGCGCCTGGGGCTCGACACCGCCGGTGTTCGCATCGCGGCCGAGACGCAGCTCGAGCGCGTGCTCGGGGCGCTGGAGGCGGCGCGGCCCAGCATCGCGGTGATCGATTCCATCCAGACGCTCTGGTCGGAGACGCTGCAATCCGCGCCCGGCTCGGTGGCGCAGGTGCGCGAGTGCGCGGCGCAGCTCACGCGCTTCGCCAAGCGGGGCGACAGCGCGCTGTTCCTCGTCGGCCATGTCACGAAGGAGGGCGCGATCGCCGGGCCGCGCGTGCTCGAGCACATCGTCGACACCGTGCTCTACTTCGAGGGCGATCCTCACTCCGCGTTTCGCCTGGTGCGCGCGGTGAAGAACCGTTTCGGCGCGGTCAACGAGCTCGGCGTGTTCGCCATGACGGAGAAAGGGTTGCGCGGGGTCAGCAATCCGTCGAAGCTGTTCTTGTCCGATCATGGCAAACCGGTGCCCGGCGCCTGCGTCCTGGCCACCCTCGAAGGCACGCGCCCGCTGCTGGTCGAGATCCAGGCGCTGGTGGACCCGGCGCATACGCCCAATGCGCGCCGCCTTTCCGTCGGGCTGGAAGCGAACCGGCTCGCCATGCTGCTCGCGGTGCTGCATCGCCATGCCGGCATCGCGACCTGGGAACAGGACGTCTTCGTCAATGCCGTGGGCGGCGTGCGCATCGGCGAGCCGGCGGCGGACCTCGCGGTGTGCCTTGCGGTGGTCTCGTCGCTCACCGACAAGCCGATTGCGGCGAAAGTCGCCGCGTTCGGCGAGATCGGCCTCGCCGGCGAAGTCCGGCCGGCGACGCGCGGCCAGGATCGCCTCAAGGAGGCCGCCAAGCTCGGCTTCGAGAAAGCGATCGTGCCGAAGGCGAATGCGCCGAAGGCGAAGATCAATGGCCTGGAGGTGCTCGCGGTCGAGCGCATCGACCAGGCGGTGCGGCTGCTACGCGAGCTCTAGTCTCGCGTCGTCAAACCGGCGGCGGATTGCGGTCCGGGAACGTGCTGCGCTGGTGCCAGCAGGGATAGGAGGGCTGCACCGCGCTGGCGGCATCGAGCTTCTTCACCTGTTCGGCGTTCAGCTTCCAGCCCACGGCGCCGAGGTTCTGGCGCAGCTGCTCCTCGTTGCGGGCGCCGACGATGACGCTCGATATCGACGGCCGGCCGAGCAGCCAGTTGAGCGCCACCTGCGGCACCGTCTTGCCGGTTTCCTTGGCCACGGCGTCCAGCGCATCCACCACGCGGTAGAGGTGTTCGTCCGGCACTTGCGGGCCCCTGCCGGTCATGGCCGGGCTTTGCAGCCGGCTGCCTTTCGGCAGCGGCTGGCCGCGGCGGATCTTGCCGGTGAGACGTCCCCAGCCGAGCGGGCTCCACACCACCGCGCCCACCTTCTGGTCGAGCGCAAGCGGCATCAGCTCCCATTCGTAATCGCGGCCGATGAGCGAGTAGTACGCCTGGTGCGCAACGTAGCGCGCGAGGCCGTGCTTCTCCGAATACGCGAGCGACTTCATCAGGTGCCAGCCCGAGAAATTGGAGCAGCCGATGTAGCGGATCTTGCCCGCGCGCACCAGATCGTCGAGCGTGCCGATCGCTTCCTCGACCGGCGTGAACGCGTCGAAGGAGTGCAGCTGGTAGAGATCGATGTAGTCGGTGGCGAGGCGGCGCAGGCTCGCATCGACGGCTCGCAGCAGCGCATGGCGCGACGAGCCGATGTCGTTCGGGCCGGGGCCGCGGCGGAAGGTGCCCTTGGTCGAGATGAGCACCTTGTCGCGCCGGCCCTTGATCGCCTGGCCGAGGATCTCCTCCGCCAGGCCGTTGGAGTAGACGTCGGCCGAGTCGAACATCGACACGCCGGCCTCCAGGCAGATGTCGACCAGCCGCGTCGCCTCGGCGACGTCGCTCGCGCCCCAGGCCTTGAAGAATTCATTGCCGCCGCCGAAGGTGCCGGTGCCGAGGGTCAGCGCGGGCACCATGAACCCCGAGCCGCCGAGTTGCCTGTGTTCCATCCGCATTTCCCTCACTATTCCTGAGTCGCTAAGTGGGCCGCCCGCACGCCGCTGCGGACCGCGGCTTCCAGCGTCGGCGGATATTCCGCATCGGTGTAATCGCCGGCGAGGATGACGCCGTTGGCCCGGACCTCCGGTCGCCGCAACCCCGGCGTGCAGGTTATTGTCGCGCGCTTCTCGGCGATGACGCGCGTCCAGAGCGGTTCTTGCGCCACCAGTTTCGCTCGCGTGAGCTCGCGATGGCACCTTTCGGCGACCTCATCCTGCGACAGCTGCTGATGGTCGCCCTGCGCGCTGATCACGCAGGCCAGCCGGCCGTTCTCGCCGAGCAGGGCGCCGCGGTCGAACACCCATTGCACCAGGCCGTCGGCCATGCCGAGCATCGGGAACCCCAGGCGAGTGGACGCCGGGTATTGCAGGTAGCAGGTGTAGATCGGTTGATAGGTAAAGTCGACGATCGCCTCTGGCAACAGCGTCTTCAATTGGTGCGGGCCGACCGCGACGATGATTCTGCGGAATTGCGTCTTGAGCGTCTCGAGCGTTCTGACGGTGGTACTGCATTGCACCTCGCCTCTGCGCGCGCGGATGAAAGCGGCCGCCGGCTCCGGAAACAGGCGCGAGAGATCGACGCGCGGCAGGAGGAAGTCGCTCGCGTCACCGTCGCCGGCGAGCGTATCGCGCAGCGCCGCGAGAAACGCATTGGTCGACGCCTGGTCGAGCGGTGTGTTCAGGGCCGAAACGCACAGCGGTGCCCACAAGTAGTGCCGCATGCGGCCATGCTGGCCGTGATCGTCGAGGAATTGCTTGACCGTGCGATCGGGCTCGACGCGAAATCGCATGCGCCGAAGCGCAGCCATGAAGCGTAGCCCCCCGAGCCGCTCCGCAAGCGATACGCCTTTCGCGCACAGCAGGCCGGCGGCGAGGCCAAGCGGCGCGGGAAGCCACCGGCGGCGAAGGCTGAAATCGGTGGCGTAGCGCACTTCCAGGGGGTAGCGCAGCAGCGCATCCGAAGGCACGCCGACCACGCGCATGAGCCTGAAGAGCTCGGTGTACGCGCCGACGAAGATGTGCTGCCCATTGTCGAGCTCGTGTCCTTGGGACACCACCCGCCGCGCGCGTCCGCCCGGCACCGGCCCGGATTCAAACACCGTCACCGGGACGCCGCGCTCGGCGAGCGCGACTCCCGCCGCCATTCCCGCATAGCCACCGCCGATGATGGCTACGCGCTGATCCATGTCTTCCACGCAATCCAGAATTTGCGCAGCGGGGTGAGCGACGTGCGTTGCGTAAGGACGCGGAAGCCGTCGCGCTCGATCTCCTCGAGCAAGGCGCGATAGATCGCCGCCATGATGAGCCCGGGACGCTGCGGCTTGCGGTCCGCGGCGGGCAAGGACTGCATCGCCTTGTGGTAATGCCCCCGCGCGCGCGCCGCCTCGAACGCCATCAGCTTGCGGAATTCTGGGGTTTCCCTCGCATTCAGAATATCGGCCGCCGGTACACCGAATTCCTTGAGGTCCGCCATCGGCAGGTAGATGCGGTTCTTGCGCGCGTCCTCGCCGACGTCGCGGATGATGTTGGTGAGCTGGAACGCGAGACCGAGCTCACGCGCGTAATCGAGCGTGCGCGCATCCCGGTAGCCGAAGATGCCGGCGGCGAGCAGGCCGACGACGCTCGCGACGCGATAGCAGTACCGCTCGAGGCCCGGCCAGTCGAGGTAACGGGTCTGCGTCAGGTCCATCTCCATCCCGTCGATGATGTCGCTCAGCTTTTCCTGGGTGATGCCGAACGGCTTCAGGTGAGGACTCAGCGCTTTGGTCACGGGATGCTGAGGATTGTGCGCAAACAGGTTGCCGACTTCGACGCGCCACCAGGCGAGCTTGGTGGCCGCGAGCTGTGCATCAACGGTCTCGTCGACCACGTCGTCCACTTCGCGGCAGAACGCGTAGAGCGCGGTAATCGCGCGGCGGCGCTCTGGCGGCAGGAAGAGGAAGGAGTAGTAGAAGCTGGAGCCGCTCGCGGCGGCTTTCTGCTGGCAATACTCGTCCGGCGTCATGCGAAAAACAGGGACAGACCACGTTTTTTCATGCCGTGGCGCTTCGCTGGTGCTGAGAAAAACGTGGTCTGTCCCTGATTTTTGGTCGTCATACGGCTTTCAGTAGCAGCATGGGCCAGTCGAGCGGCTTGAGAACGGGACGCCGTCGAAAAACGTCATAGCCGACGCGCTCGATCTTTTCCAGGATGCGCAGGCCGCCCTGCACGGTGGCGCGGATCTCGAGGCCGACGCGGCCGGGAAGGGCGCGGCCCAGCGGCGCGCCTTCCAGGATGAGGTTTCTTGCTCTTTCCACCTGAAACTTCATCAACGCCTGCCATGCCGGATCACAGATTTTTTCCCGCAGGTGACGCTCGGTCACGCCGAAACGCGCCATCTCGTCCTGCGGAAGGTACACGCGGTTGTCCTTGACGTAGTCCACGTCCACGTCCTGCCAGTGGTTGATGAGCTGCAGCGCCGAACAGATGGCGTCGGACTGGCGCAGCTCTAAGTCACTCGTTCGTTTGAACAGGTGCAGGAGGAGGCGTCCCACCGGGTTGGCGGAACGTCGGCAGTACTCCATGAGTTGGGGAAAGTCGTCATAGCGCTTTCGGGTGACATCCTGGGTGAAGGCATCGAGCAGGTCGGCGAACAGCTGGACCGGAAGCCCATGTTCCCGAATGATTTTTTCCACGTCCCGAAAAAGTGCCGTCGACGGCGCGGCAAGCTGCGCGCGATAGTCGTTCAGCTTTTCCAGCCGCATTTGAGGCGGGTCGTGGCCCTCGTCGGCGATATCGTCGGCGCTGCGCGCGAAGCGGTAAATTATTTCCACCGGTTCGCGCAACGGTGCAGGGAGCAACAGGGACGCGACGGGGAAGTTCTCGTAATGGCTGACCGCCATCGGCGGCTATAATACGTTGATTTTTCGGCGAAGGTAGCCGCTGCGAAGGTGGCGGAATTGGTAGACGCACCGGATTTAGGTTCCGACGCCGCGAGGCATGAGGGTTCGAGTCCCTCCCTTCGCACCAACTAATCGAAGAGCAAATGGCTAACGTGGAAAACCTGGGAACACTGGAACGGCGGGTGTCGATGTCGCTGCCGGCGGACGACATCGAGAAGCAGGTCGACGAGCGGCTGAAGAAGCTGGCGCGCAGCGTGCGCATGCCGGGCTTTCGGCCGGGCAAGGTGCCGCTCAAGCTCGTCGCGCAGACTTACGGGCCGCAGGTGCGCTCCGAAGTGATGAGCGATGCGGTGCAGAAATCCTTCAGCAACGCGGTGAAGGAGGCGAACCTGAAGGTCGCCGGCTATCCGCAAATCGAGCGCAAGAACGATTTCGAGTTCAGCGCGACCTTCGAGGTCTATCCCGACGTCAAGGTTGGCGACCTGGCCGGTGCGAACGTCGAGCGCCCGGTCGCCGAGGTGGACGATGCCGCGGTCGACAAGACGCTCGAGATCCTGCGCAAGCAGCGCACGAAGTTCGAGCCGGTGCAGCGCGCCGCGCAGGATGGGGATCGCCTGACGGTGGATTTTCTCGGGACGATCGACGGCCAGCCGTTCCAGGGCGGCGAGGCGAAGGATTTTGCGTTCGCCCTCGGCGAGGCGCGCATGCTGCCGGCGTTCGAGACCGCGGCGCGCGGCATGTCGCCGGGCGAGTCGAAGACCTTCGAGCTGGAATTTCCCGCCGACTACCATGGCAAGGAAGTTGCTGGAAAGAAAGCTTCCTTCACCATGACGGTCAAAAAAATCGACGAGCCCCGGCTGCCGGCGCTCGATGCCGAATTTGCCAAGTCGCTCGGCGTGGCCGATGGCGACACGGCGAAGATGCGTGCCGAAGTGCGGGCCAACGTGGAGCGCGAGGTCAAGAAGCGCGTCGAGGCCCGGGTCAAGGAGCAGACGCTGCAGGCGCTGCTGGGCGCCACGCCCCTGGAGATTCCCAAGTCGCTGGTGTCGATGGAGGCGAACGGCATGGCGGAGCGCGCCGTCGCCGACCTCAAAGCGCGCGGCATCGATCCGCAGCAGGTGCCGCTCAACCCGCAGGCGTTCGAGGAGACGGCGAAGCGCCGCGTCGCGCTCGGCCTGATCATTGCCGAGCTCGCGCGCTCGGAAAACCTGCAGCCCAAGCCCGCCGAAGTGCGCGCGCTGGTCGAGCAGGAGGCGCAGAGCTACGAGAGTCCCGCCGAGGTAGTAAAATGGTTCTACATGCAGCCCCAGCGGCTCTCCGAGATGGAAGCGCTGGCGCTGGAAACCAACGTCGTCAAGTGGGTCTTGACGAAGGCGAAAGTGCTCGACAAGCCTGTATCGTTTGACGAGCTGATGGGGGCGGGCTCGTGAACTGGCAAGGCAACGGATCGGATGCGCAGGGCCTCGGGTTGATCCCGATGGTGATCGAGCAGTCGGGGCGCGGCGAACGCGCCTACGACATTTACTCGCGGCTGCTCAAGGAGCGCGTGGTCTTCCTGGTGGGCCCGGTCACCGAAGTCACCGCCAACCTGATCGTCGCCCAGCTCCTGTTCCTCGAGTCGGAGAATCCCGACAAGGACATCTTCTTCTACATCAACTCGCCGGGCGGCTCGGTTTCGGCGGGCCTGGCGGTCTACGACACCATGCAGTTCATCAAGCCCGATGTGTCCACGCTGTGCGTCGGACAGGCGGCGAGCATGGGCGCTTTGCTGCTGGCGGCCGGCGACAACGGCAAGCGTTTTGCGCTGCCGAACTCGCGCGTCATGATCCACCAGCCGATGGGCGGCTTCCAGGGCCAGGCCACGGACATCGAGATCCACGCCAAGGAAATCCTCTACCTGCGCGGGCGCCTGAACGAGATCCTGGCCAAGCACACCGGCAAGCCCATCGAGACCATCGCCCGGGACACCGAGCGCGACTTTTTCATGGGTGCCCAAGACGCGGTAAAGTACGGCATCGTGGACAAAACGCTGTCCAGCAGGGAGAACACGTAAGTGTCCGAAAAAAGCTCGGGTGAGAAGCTTCTTTACTGTTCGTTCTGCGGCAAGAGCCAGCACGAAGTCAGGAAGCTGATCGCCGGACCCTCGGTCTTCATCTGCGACGAGTGCATCGAGCTTTGCAACGACATCATCCGCGAGGAAACCGCCTCCGATAAAGGCGGCAAGGGCGCGAAGTCCGACCTGCCCACCCCCCGCGAGATCCGCAACATCCTCGACCAGTACGTCATCGGCCAGGACCAGGCCAAGAAGATCCTCTCGGTCGCGGTCTACAACCACTACAAGCGGCTCAAGCACCTGTCCAAGAACGACGAGGTCGAGCTCGCCAAATCCAACATCCTGCTCATCGGACCCACGGGCTCGGGCAAAACGCTGCTCGCGCAGACGCTGGCCCGATTGCTGAACGTCCCCTTCGTGATCGCGGACGCGACCACGCTCACCGAGGCGGGCTACGTCGGCGAAGACGTCGAGAACATCATCCAGAAGCTGCTGCAGAACTGCGACTACGACGTCGACAAGGCGAAGCGCGGCATCGTCTACATCGACGAGATCGACAAGATCTCGCGCAAGTCGGACAACCCGTCCATCACGCGCGACGTGTCGGGCGAGGGCGTGCAGCAGGCGCTCCTCAAGCTGATCGAAGGCACCATTGCCTCGGTGCCGCCGCAAGGCGGCCGCAAGCATCCGAACCAGGACTTCGTCCAGGTCGACACCACCAACATCCTTTTCGTGTGCGGCGGGGCCTTCGACGGCCTGGAGAAGATCGTGCGCAATCGCACCGAGAAGACCGGCATCGGCTTCGGCGCGGAAGTGCGCAGCCCCAAGAACTCGAAGGCGACCTACGATCTGCTGAAGAACGTGGAGCCCGAGGACCTGATCAAGTACGGCCTGATCCCGGAATTCGTCGGCCGCCTGCCGGTGCTCGCCACGCTCGAGGAGCTCGACGAGGGCGCGCTGATCCAGATCCTGACCGAGCCGAAGAACGCGCTCATCAAGCAGTACCAGCGCCTGTTCCACATGGAAGGCGTCGAGCTCGAGGTTCGTAACACCGCGCTCGGCGCTGTCGCCAAGCGCGCCCTTGCACGAAAAACCGGAGCAAGGGGCCTGCGCTCCATCCTCGAGCAGATCCTGCTCGACACGATGTACGAGCTTCCCACGCTCGAGAACGTGAGCAAGGTGGTCGTCGACGAGTCGATGGTCAGCGCCGACGGCAAGCCGCTGCTGATTTACTCCGACAGCCAGAAAGTCGCCGGCGGAACGGGCTGAGTCCCGCTGTAGTTGTTCCGCTAAAAGCCTACATTTGGTAACCGTTTCCGCGTTGCAGCGTAAAGCTGTTGCGTGTAGGCTTTCCTCATTGTTTTTCCGGGAAGAACCCGCATCACCGCAGTGCGGTCCAAGCCCTTGAAAGGTTGATCTAAATGTCCGAAACACCTCCCGCCAGCGAAATCACCCAGTACCCGCTCCTCCCGCTCCGGGACGTGGTGGTGTTTCCGCACATGGTGATTCCGCTGTTCGTCGGCCGGCCGAAATCGATCAAGGCGATGGAGACCGCGATGGAAGCAGGGAAATCGATCCTGCTCGTTGCGCAGCGCTCGGCGGCCAAGGACGACCCCGCGCCGGAGGACATGTACGCCATCGGCTGCGTCTCCAACATCCTGCAGATGCTCAAGCTGCCCGACGGCACGGTGAAAGTGCTGGTCGAGGGCGGCACGCGCGCGCAGATCCGCAACGTGGTGGACGTGCGCACGCACTGGGTTGCCGAAGCGAGCGCGATTCCGCCCGACGGCGCGCCGGCGGCCGAGGTCGAGGCCATGCGCCGCGCGCTGCTTTCCGCGTTCGACCAGTACGTCAAGCTGAACAAGAAGATCCCGCCGGAGATCCTTACCTCGCTGTCCGGCATCGATGAAGCCGGCCGCCTGGCCGACACGGTGGCGGCGCACCTGCCGCTCAAGCTCGAGCAGAAGCAGCAGGTCCTCGAGATGTTCGAGGTCAAGCAGCGCCTCGAGCACCTGCTGTCGCAGCTCGAGACCGAGATCGACATCCTCCAGGTCGAGAAGCGCATCCGCGGCCGCGTGAAGCGGCAGATGGAGAAGAGCCAGCGCGAGTACTACCTCAACGAGCAGGTGAAGGCGATCCAGAAGGAGCTCGGCGAGGGCGAGGAAGGCGCGGACCTCGAGGAGATGGAGAAGCGCATCAAGCGCGCGCACATGCCCAAGGACGCGCGCAAGAAGGCCGAGGCCGAGCTGAAGAAGCTGAAGCTCATGTCGCCGATGTCGGCCGAGGCCACCGTGGTGCGCAACTACATCGACACCATCGTCAACCTGCCGTGGAAGAAGAAGTCCAAGATCTCCAAGGACATCAAGCAGGCGCAGGAGATCCTGGACAAGGACCACTACGGCCTGGAGAAGGTCAAGGAGCGCATCGTCGAGTACCTGGCGGTGCAGACGCGCGTCGACAAGATGAAGGCGCCGATCCTCTGTCTGGTGGGCGCGCCGGGCGTGGGCAAGACCTCGCTCGGCCAGTCGATCGCCAAGGCCACCAACCGCAAATTCGTGCGCATGTCGCTCGGCGGCGTGCGGGATGAGGCGGAGATCCGCGGCCATCGCCGGACCTACATCGGCTCGATGCCGGGCAAGATCCTGCAGAACATGTCGAAGGTGCAGGTCAAGAACCCGCTCTTCCTGCTGGACGAAGTCGACAAGATGGGCGCCGACTGGCGCGGCGATCCGTCGTCCGCGCTGCTCGAGGTGCTCGATCCGGAGCAGAACAACACCTTCACCGACCACTACATCGAGGTCGAGTACGACCTGTCGGAGGTGATGTTCGTCGCCACCGCCAATACGCTCAACATCCCGCCGCCGCTCCTCGACCGGATGGAAGTGATCCGTCTCTCGGGCTACACCGAGGACGAGAAGATGAACATCGCCATCCGCTACCTGCTGCCCAAGCAGCTGACGGCCACCGGGCTCAAGGAAGGCGAGCTTTCGGTCTCCGAGGCCGCGGTGCGCGATATCGTGCGCTACTACACTCGGGAAGCCGGGGTGCGCGCGCTCGAGCGCGAGCTCTCCAAGATCTGCCGCAAGGCGGTCAAGCAGCTCCTCACCGACAAGAAGCCGTCGGAGGAGGGCAAGGCCGAAGCGAAGGTGCAGCGCATCAGCGTTACGCCCAAGAACCTCGACAAGTTCCTCGGCGTGCGCCGCTACACCTTTGGCATGGCCGAAAAGCAGAACCAGATCGGCCAGGTGACGGGGCTGGCCTGGACCGAGGTCGGCGGCGAGCTGCTGACCATCGAGGCGGTCACCATGCCGGGCAAGGGCAAGACCACCACCACCGGCAAGCTGGGCGACGTGATGCAGGAGTCCATCCAGGCCGCGCTATCCGTGGTGCGCACGCGCTCGCGCAAGCTCGGCGTGAAGGAAGACTTCTACCAGAAGAACGACATCCACATTCACTTGCCCGAGGGCGCGACGCCGAAGGACGGCCCGAGCGCCGGCATCGGCATCGCCACCTCCATGGTGTCGGTTCTCACCGGCATCCCGGTGCGTTCCGACGTCGCCATGACCGGCGAGATCACGCTGCGCGGCGAAGTGCTGCAGATCGGCGGCCTGAAGGAGAAGCTGCTCGCGGCGCATCGCGGCGGTATCAAGACGGTGCTGATCCCGGAAGAGAACGTGAAGGACCTGGTCGAGATCCCGGACAACATCAAGAACAAGCTCGAGATCATGCCGGTGAAGTGGATCGACAAGGTGCTGGAGATCGCGCTCGAGCGCCAGCCCGATCCGCTGCCCGAGCACGACGCCTCGGCGCCGATCCCATCGAAGCCCGACGAGCAGCCCGGAGCGGTGAGGCCTCATTAACAAGGCGGACCTGATCGAGCAGATCGCTCAGGCCGCCGAGATCTCGAAGTCGGCGGCCGAGCGCGCGGTGGACGCGCTCGTCGGCGCAGTGAAATCCAGCCTGCGCAAGGACGAGATGGTGACGCTCGTCGGCTTCGGCACCTTCTACGCCGGCAAGCGCGCCGCGCGCACCGGGCGCAATCCGCGCACCGGCGAAGCGCTAGAGATCAAAGCCGCTCGCATGCCGAAGTTCCGCGCTGGTAAGGCCTTGAAGGACGCGATAAACTAGCGCCCCTCATTTGGGGTGCTTAGCTCAGCTGGTAGAGCGTCGCTCTTACACGGCGAATGTCGGCGGTTCGATCCCGTCAGCACCCACCAAGCGGTTTGTACAAGAAGGAGCGGTAGTTCAGTCGGTTAGAATACCGGCCTGTCACGCCGGGGGTCGCGGGTTCGAGTCCCGTCCGCTCCGCCACCAAATCAACTAGTTACGCAAGCCTCAGCCTGACAGTTCGGGGCACTGTGTCGAAAGTGTGCTCGGAGCGGCAAAAACGCTAACCGCTTCCTCGGCCTGCTTCTCTGCTTCCCGTACTGCTGTTCCTGCCTTCCACTGCTCCGCGAGCTTCTCGGAGGCTGGCCGCAAGTCCTCGATGAAGAGGTGCGTGTAGCCGTCCATCGCACCTAGCCCCCGCACCGACCATCCACCTAGCCTCGCCCGCAACTCGGCGCTCACGCCCGCCTGTGCCAGCCACGACTGCCCGCAATGGCGCATCGTATGGAAGCTCACCTCGGGCATGTTCACCGACTCACGGGCCGCCCGCCAAGACTTCGTCAGGACTTGAGTGATCCTCTCGCCCCGATAGTGGAAGACCCACTCCGGGTGGCGATCCTTGGCAGCGTAGCGCCGCTTCAGGATTTCCATAGCGACCGAGTTGAGCGGCACGTACAGCTTCTTGCCGGTCTGCGGGACGCGGGCGGAAGCCCGTTCGTGTTCAACACGGAGCGCGGTTCGGGCATGACCACGGACAACGTGCGTAAGGTGCTGGCTCGAGCGGCGCAGGACGCACGCCTGCCGGATGGCGTGCCTTTCAATCCTCATGCTCTGCGCCACGCCTGCGGCTTCACGCTCGCCAACAAGGGCACCGATACGCGGACCATTCAGGCGTACCTCGGGCATCGCTCGATCCAGCACACGGTGCGCTACACGGAGCTTGCGCCGGGACGCTTCAACGGGCTGTTCAAGGACTAGGGTCGACTTCAGGCTGCGCTGAGGGTGCGCGTGGGGTGGCACGGGGGGAACCGCTGCGCCCACGCCTATGAGTACCCGCTGACAAATTCTGCATTTTTTATTCGCCGGTCTACTGACTGGCCTTGCCTCCTTGTTCCGCAATGGCGACGCGCAGCTGCTCAAGTAAAGCGTTCAGGTCGAAGTATGGGGTGGCGTATGATGCCGTCTAAAAGGGGAGGGGCTATATGGCCACCCTTGGCCAGCAAGTCCTGAAGCAGGTGGTCGACAAGTTCGGCGGCTCGTATCCGGTCGCCGAGCGCCTTGGCGTGACCGATACCCTTGTCCAGCACTTTGTGAGCGGTGCTTTGCCGGTGCCGGAGTCAATACTCCTCAAGGCGGTAGACCTGCTGGAAGCGCCGCTTTCTCAGCCTCAGGAACCGACCGGCAACAAGCCGAACGCTACTTAGCTTTCTTCCGGGCTTTGCCTCGCGCGATCCGCTCGCTGGAGGTTTGCGATAGGCCGGGTCCCTTACTGCGCTTAACAATCCGCATCCGCATGCGGAGCCTGCGTCAGATTTCGTCCAGCGCCACTTTCGTCCCACCTCAGCGCCGCATTCAGCAGCTACATTGATTCCCTATGGCGTGCGGGAAAGGCCGCCACTTACACGGGGAAAGGGGAACGCGATGGTTCTGGAAAGAAACTACGGGAAAGCGTTCGGCTTCGAGTGGCATCTGCTGAACTACAAGGCGCAGTTCGGCCGCATGCCGAGCGGCTATCGTTTCATCGAGAGAGGCGACACCAGCCGCGACCGCGTGGTGACATTCGGGCGCTGGCAGCTGGTGATTTCCAAGCTGGAGAGCAGCAGTGGAGCCAGTGTAACGTGGAGGTAGCCGTAAAGCTGCGCTGAGCGCGTGGCTATGGCGATGCACTCGGGTCATTTGGTCCCCATCAGGCAAGCCGCGTAAGTCTGGCCTTGTAGGTTATGCGGGTGGCTGGCACTCCCGACCATCTGAAAGGTCAACCACTTAGCCGCGTTCCTCTGTGCCTGTCACGCCGGGGGTCGCGGGTTCGAGTCCCGTCCGCTCCGCCAAACTCCATCAAGCAGCTGCCCCACGCGTCGTCCTCGTCGCGATCGGCAGGCGGCTGCAAGTGCGGCAATGCAACGCAAATGGATCGACTTGAAGGCGCACATAGTCGATATCCCGTCGGCATTCGATGCAGGTGCCGTAGTCAGGCTCACGCAGCTTTGCGAGCGCACTCCTGAGCTGGGATTCGCCGCGGACGCTGGAGCGAATCAGCTCCTCGAGGGACTTGCGCTGTTCGATCGTCAGGTAGTGGTAGTGCATGGCTCGAAGCTACCCCGGCGCCGAAGACGGAGTTTGACGGGGATCAAAGGCCGGCTGATCCGCGCGTGTACGCTGCAGCCATGAACCCATTTTCATTCTTCCGACCCCGTACCTACGAGCACTATGTCGATGGCGGCTGCGTGAGCTGCCCGCGACGCGGGCACGACGTCGAGGTCGATCGGTGCGCCAGCTGTGAATCGATGACCCGGATGGACCTGGAGGCGAAGCCGCCATTCGTGCGCTGCCGGCCGGGACCGGTTCCCGGGCTGCAGATGCGCATCTGGATCTGAGCCCCGATTTGATCTAAGGCAAATTCCCGGGGCACGCGTCGTTGCACATTCCGGGCTGCCATTACTTCAATGGGGCAGCGATGGAAACGGTTTCGGCTGACGTGGCGATCGTGGGCGCCGGCGGTGCCGGCCTGCGCGCCGCCCTGGCCCTCGCCGAAGCCGCCCCGAAGTTGCGCATCGCCCTGATTTCGAAGGTCTATCCCATGCGCAGCCACACCTGCGCGGCGGAGGGCGGCGCGGCCGGCGTGATCAAGCCCGGCGACAGCCTGGCCCAGCACTTCGAGGACACCGTCGGCGGCGGCGACTGGCTGTGCGACCAGGACGCGGTCGAATACTTCATCGGCGAGGCGCCCAAGGAGTTGCTGCAGCTCGAGCGCTGGGGCTGCCCGTGGAGCCGCGAGCCCGACGGCTCGGTGGCGGTACGCCCGTTCGGCGGCATGAAACGGATGCGCACCTGGTTCGCCGCCGACAAGTCCGGCTTCCACATCCTGCACACGCTGTTCCAGACCTCGCTCAAGTACGAGTCGATCCGCCGCTTCGACGAGTACTACGTGACCGACCTGCTGGTCGAGGACGGCCGCTGCCGCGGCCTGACCGCGATCGAGATGCGCAGCGGCCAGATGCGCCAATTCGACGCGGCCGCGGTGATTCTCGCCGGCGGCGGCGCCGGGCGCATGTTCCCGTTCACCACTAACGGCGCGATCAAGACCGGCGACGCCATGGCGCTCGCGTACCGCGCCGGCGTACCGCTGAAGGATATGGAGTTCGTGCAGTACCACCCCACGGGCCTGCCGAGCACCGGCACGCTTCTGACGGAGGCTTGCCGGGGCGAAGGCGGCGTGCTGCTCAACAAGAACGGCCGGCGCTTTCTGCAGGATTATGGAATGGGCCCGGAAACCCCGCTCGGCCATCCGGTGCTCAAGACGATGGAGCTCGGGCCGCGCGACCGCGTGAGTCAGGCGTTCTGGCACGAGCAGCGGAAAGGCAACGCGCTGCCGACGCGCTGGGGCGATGCCATGCTGCTCGATATGCGTCACCTCGGCGAGAAGACGATCAACGAGCGCCTGCCGCTGGTGCGCGATATGTCGATCAGCTACATGGGAGTCGACCCGGTCAGCGATCCCGTGCCGGTGCGTCCGGTGGTGCATTACATGATGGGCGGCATCCACACCGATACGGAAGCCGCGACCCCGCTCGCAGGTCTGTTCGCCGCGGGCGAATGCGCCTGCGTCAGCATCAACGGCGCGAACCGGCTCGGCTCGAATTCGCTCACCGAGCTCCTGGTGTTCGGCCGCCGCGCCGCTTTGAGCGCGATTGAATTCGTGGAGAACAACCAGGCTCGGCCCGTATCGGCGAGACTCGCTGAGCATGCCCAGGGACGAATCCGCGAGTTGATGCAACGCACCGGCGGCGCCGAGACTGTCGCGGGCTTGCGCAGGGAAATGATGCGCATCATGGAAGAGCATGCAGGGATCTACCGCAACGGCGAGGGCCTGGCGGCGGCCTGCGCCAGGCTTGGCGAGCTGCGGCGGCGCTACCGCAACCTCGAGCTGCACGACAGAACCAACGTCTACAACACCGATTTGCTGCAAGCGCTCGAGCTCGGCGCGATGCTCGACTGCGCCGAGGCCGTGGTGCAGAGCGCGGCCGCGCGCAAGGAGTCGCGCGGCGCGCACCAGCGGCTCGACTTCCCGGAGCGCGACGACCGCAATTTTCTGCGCCATACGCTCGCGATCTATGCTGCGGACGGACCGCCGCGCATCGGCTACCGCGACGTGGTGATCACGCGTTCGCAGCCCGGCGTGCGCGATTACTCGGGGGCGCATGCATGATTCAACTCGAAGTACTCAGGTACAACCCGGAGACGGACCAGGAGCCGCGGTTTCAGCGTTACGAGGTGCCCTTCCGCGACGATTGGGTGGTGCTCGACGCGCTGAACCACGTCAAGGAAGAGCTCGACCCGACGCTCAGCTACCGCTGGTCATGCCACATGGCGGTCTGCGGCAGCTGCGGAATGATGATCAACGGCGAGCCGAAGCTCGCTTGCAAGGCGTTTCTGCGCGACTACCCGGGCGTGATCCGCGTGGAGCCCCTGCGCCACTTCCCGGTCGAGCGGGACCTCGTGACCGTGATCGACGACTTCGTCGCCAAGCTCGCTCGCGTCAAGCCCTGGCTCGTGCCGAAGGAAGCGCCCGGAACGGGCGAATACCGTCAGACGCCGGCGCAGCTGAAGCGCTACAAGCAGTTCTCGATGTGCATCAACTGCATGCTGTGCTACGCGGCCTGCCCGGAATACGGGCTGATCCCCGAGTACCTGGGCCCGGCGGCGATCGCGCTCGCCCACCGCTGGAACCGCGACTCGCGCGACGGCGGGCGCGAGTCGCGCCAGGAGGAGATCGCGGCCAAGGAAGGCGCATGGGAATGCACCTTCGTTGGCGCCTGCTCGGACGTCTGCCCCGAGCACGTCGACCCCGCGGGCGCGATCCAGCAGGTCAAGATCGAGAGCACCATCGACTGGTACCAGGCGCACCTCACGCCTTGGCTGAAGAACGAGAAATGAAGGCGTGAGCACTGACGGCATGAGTCGCAGACCCTACGTTCGCCCGATCAGCGCGCGGGAGTGGATCTTCCGCCATCCGCGCTACGTGCGCTACATGATGCGCGAGTTCAGCTGCCTGTTCATCGCCGGTTGGACGCTGTTGATGGTATGGGGACTGAAGCAGCTCGCCGACGGGCCCGCCGCCTGGGCGGCGTTCCTCGAGCTCGTCAAGACCCCAGCGAGCGTCGCATTCCACGGGGTGACGCTGGCATTCGCGGCGTATCACAGCGTCACCTGGTTCAACCTCACGCCGAAGGCGCTGCCCTTGCAGGTCGGTGAGCGTTTCGTGCCGGACTGGGTCATTGCCGGGGCGCACTACGCCGCCTGGGCGGCGCTTTCTCTCATCATTCTTGTCTGGACGCTCTGATGGCCAGGTCCAACAAGCCGATCGTCTGGGGCCCGTTCGCGGCCGGGGGAACGCTCACCGCGTTCCTCACGCCGGTGCTCGTGCTTCTCATGCTGCTTCAGCCTAGCGGCGTTTCGTACGAATCGATGCACGCGCTGGCTGCGCACTGGGCCGGAAAGATGGTGCTCGCGGCCGTGATTTTCCTGTCGCTGTGGAGCGCGGCGCACCGGATGCGCATTACGGCCTACGACCTCGGGCTGCGGGCCGACGCGCTCGTCGCGGCGCTCCTGTACGCGGCGACGCTCGCCTGCACCGGCGCCGCGATATACCATTTGCTGCGAATCTAGGGAGGGCCAACTATGCCGCCGCCGCCGATTGCACTACGCGAGCAGCTCCGCGAGGAGCGCTTCAACTCGGTCTGGACGCAGGAGCTGAACGACGTGTTCGCCGACGTCGCCCCCTACTACGACCGGGCCAACTACATCGCGAGCCTGGGCCTGTGGGGCTGGTTCCTGCGCCAGTTCATGCTCACGGTCGACATCAGGCCGGGCGAGCGCGTGCTCGACGTCTGCGCCGGCACCAACGCCATCGGCATCGCGCTGCTCCAGCGCGAGCCCACGCTCGAGGTGCATGCCATCGACCGCAGCGCCGCCATGCAGCAGGTCGGACGCGAGCTCGCCGAGCGGCGCGGGTTCAACATCCGCAGCGTCATCGACGACGTGCATACGCTGCCTTACCCGGACAATACGTTCGACGTCGTCACGCTGCAGTTCGCCTCGCGCCATCTGCGCATCCGGCGCGTGGTCCAGGAAATCAGGCGCGTGCTGCGGCCCGGCGGGCGCTTCTACCACTCCGACATGCTGCGGCCGGGCAACCGCACCGTCGAGAGGCTCTATTACGCGTATCTGCGCTTCTGCCTGTGGTTCACCGGGTTCCTGTTTCGCAGCGGACCTGCGGCGCTCAACTGCAAGAAGTACTTCATTCAGGCGCTGCAGATGTTCTACTCGGCGCAGGAGCTCTCCGACATGCTGGAGGACGTCGGCTTTTGCGACGTGACGGCGAACACCGTGCTCTGCGGCATGCTGGGCTTTCACCGCGCGGTCAAGCCCGGAGCGGGCTGACGGACGGAGCGCGCGCCCTAGCCGCCCTCAACGGCAGGCTGCTGCGTGCCTACAGCCAGCGCTGCGTGCGGGCGCTGCGCCCTTCGCTGCGCGTTGCGCTCGGACCTTTGGAGCCGGTCCTCGCCTTGAACGCGGACAAGGAGATCCGCAAGGACACGCTGGTCATCGCCCAAGCCGCTCAACCAGCACCCGAGGGCGGCTTGTCTGCATTGCTTTGCAGGGCGCGGGAGATCGACCGCGAGTTCCTTGCGCGCCTTGGCCGCTTTCCGGTCCGCATCGAGATCCGCTACGAGGAGGTCGAGCCGATTCGCAGGCGCCGCATGGAGCGCCTCTCCGATGCCGCGGCGCGGCTTCTCCGCGCGCCATGGCGCGGGCTGCGGCCCGCGGTGCGCGCATGCTATGACGAAGCAGCCTTCGCTGCGGCCCTGGGCGAGCATCTGAGCCTTTACGCGCTCGAGGTCCATGCGCTGCACCGCTCGGTGCGAGTGCCGGCGCTCATCGCGCCTCTGCGCGGTGTGATCGCGCAGCGCCTGCGCGCGATCATGGACCTCGAATCCGAGGCGCTCTCTCGTCAGGTCACGCGCCTGCTGTATGCTTGAGCGATGGGAAGCGAAGGCATAGATGGGTATTGAAGGCGTATTAACGCAGGGCTTCGTTACGACCACGGTGGACAAGGTGGTGAACTGGACGCGCACCGGGTCGCTGTGGCCGATGACCTTCGGTCTTGCCTGCTGCGCGATCGAAATGATGCACGCCGGCGCGGCGCGCTACGACCTCGACCGCTTCGGCATCGTGTTCCGCCCCAGCCCGCGCCAGTCCGACGTGATGATCGTCGCCGGCACGCTGTGCAACAAGATGGCGCCGGCGCTGCGCAAGGTCTACGACCAGATGGCCGAGCCGCGCTGGGTGATCTCGATGGGCTCGTGCGCCAACGGCGGCGGCTACTACCATTACTCCTACTCCGTGGTGCGCGGCTGCGACCGCATCGTGCCGGTCGACGTCTACGTGCCGGGCTGCCCGCCGACCGCCGAGGCGTTGCTCTATGGGCTGGTGCAGCTGCAGAACAAGATCAAGCGAACCAACACCATCGCGCGCTGATGACACCAAGGCTGCAGCGGCTGTACGACGTTCTCGGCAGGGAAAGCCTGTTGCCGCGCGAGCGGCTCGGGGAGATCACCATCGAGGTGCCGTCGGCGGAATACGCTGCGGTTTGCCGCAAGCTGCGCGACCATCCCGAGCTGCACTTCGAGCAGTGCATGGACCTGACGGGCATCGACTACGCCGCTTACGCGGACAAGCCGCGCCAGGGGCCGCGCTTCGCGGTGTCCCTGCACCTGCTTTCGCTCACGCATAACTGGCGGCTGCGGCTGCGCACGTTCTGCCCGGACGATTCATTCCCGCTGCTGCCGTCGCTCTACGAGCTCTGGCAGTCGGTCAACTGGTACGAGCGCGAAGCCTTCGATCTCTTCGGCATCGTGTTCGACGGCCATCCCGACCTGCGCCGCATCCTGACCGACTACGGCTTCATCGGGCACCCGTTCCGCAAGGATTTCCCCCTCAGCGGGCACCTCGAGATGCGCTACGACCCGGAACAGAAGCGCGTGATCTACCAGCCGGTGACCATCGACCCGAGAGAAGTCACGCCGCGCATCGTGCGCGAGGACAACTACGCCGGGGACCGCGATGCCTGAGATCCGCAATTACACGCTCAACTTCGGGCCGCAGCATCCGGCCGCGCATGGCGTGCTGCGCCTGGTGCTCGAGCTCGACGGCGAGGTGATTCAGCGCGCCGATCCGCATATCGGCCTGTTGCATCGGGCGACCGAAAAGCTGGCCGAGCACCGCACTTACCTGCAGAACCTGCCGTACATGGACCGCCTGGATTACGTGTCGATGCTCTGCAACGAGCACGCTTATGTGCTGGCGATCGAGAAGCTGCTCGGCATCGAGGTGCCGCTGCGCGCCCAGTACATCCGCGTCATGTTCGACGAGATCACGCGCATCCTCAATCACCTGCTGTTCCTCGGGACGCAGGGCCTCGACCTCGGCGCGATGACCGTGTTTCTCTACTGCTTCCGCGAGCGCGAAGACCTGTTCGACTGCTACGAGGCGGTGTCCGGGGCGCGCATGCACGCGGCGTATTACCGGCCGGGCGGCGTGTACCGCGACCTGCCCGATTCAATGCCGCGCTACGACGCCTCGAAGTTCAGGAGCGAGAAGGACCTGAAGGCGCTCAACCGCAACCGGCAGGGCTCGCTGCTCGACTTCATCGAGGACTTCACCGAGCGCTTTCCGAAGTGCGTCGACGACTACGAGACGCTGCTCACCGAGAACCGCATCTGGAAGCAGCGCACGGTCGGCATCGGCGTGGTGTCCCCGGAGCGCGCCCGGGCGCTCGGCTTCAGCGGCCCGATGCTGCGCGGCTCGGGGATCGCCTGGGACCTGCGCAAGAAGCAGCCCTACGAGGTCTACGACAAGCTCGAGTTCGACATCCCCATCGGCAAGAACGGCGACACCTACGACCGTTATCTCGTGCGCGTCGAGGAGTTCCGCCAATCGAACCGCATCATCAAGCAATGCGTGAAGTGGCTGCGCGAGAATCCCGGGCCGGTGATCGTCGACAACCACAAGGTGGCGCCGCCGTCGCGCGGGGAGATGAAGCTCAACATGGAGGAGCTGATCCACCACTTCAAGCTCTTCACCGAGGGCATGCACGTCCCCGAGGGCGAGGCCTACGCCGCGGTCGAGCACCCGAAGGGCGAGTTCGGCGTCTACCTGATCTCCGACGGTGCCAACAAGCCCTACCGGATGAAGCTGCGCTCGCCGGGGTTCTGCCACCTTTCGGCGATGAACGAGATCGCCAAGGGCCACATGCTCGCCGACGCCGTCGCGATCATCGGCACCCTCGACATCGTGTTCGGCGACATCGACCGATAAAGGCTTTGACGAAGATCAAGCCGCAACGCGGCCGATGGCGCATGTTCTGGGCATGAAAACCGTAGCCAACCTCTATGCGCATGCGATCGCGATCGAGCGCGAAGCCGCGGCGCGCTACTCCGAATTTGCCGAACGCATGGCCGACCTCGGCAACGAGGCCGCGGCCGAGGTATTCGCGACGCTCGCGCGCCTCGAAGCCGAGCACCTCGACGAGCTTGTCAAGCGCACCGCCGGCATGGCGCTGCCCGAGCTCGCGGCGCACGAATATGCCTGGCTCGACGCCGGCGCGCCCGAAACCGCGGCGCGAGAACTGGTGTTCCGGCTCCTGACGCCGCGCCAGGCGCTCGAGATCGCGTTGCAAGGCGAGAAGCGTGCGGCAGCATTCTTCGAGTCGGTCGTGCTGAGCGCCGGCGACCCAATGCTTTGCGCGCTCGCGATCGAGATGGCGGCGGACGAAGCCGACCATATCGTGATGATCGAGAAGCTGCTGGAAAGGACGCCAAGCGCCATCGTCGACTGGGCCTCGGCCTATGCGAGGGAAACGCCTTGAAAGCCTCCGTCCGGACCTAGCGCGTCACCGCGGCGAGCCCCTCGCGGTCGAGGATCCTTACTTCCCGCCGCTCGACCGAGATCAGCCCGCGTCCGCCGAGCTCGCGCAGCAGGCGCGACAGCGTCTCCTTCTTGACCCCGAGCCGCGCCGCGACCAGCGTCTTGCTCACCGGCAGCCGCACGGTGTCGCCGTTGCCCTCCGCGAGCGCCACGAGGTATGACGCCAGGCGCTGCGCGCCGCGCTGCGTCGCCGCTTCGACTTCGGCGAGCAGGTCGAGCGTGCGGTCCGCGAGCACGAACACCATGGCGCGCGCAAAGCGCGGCTCGCGGTCCATCAGGCTCAGGATGGCCGCCGACGGGATGACGACGAGCTTGGAATCCATAAGCGTGGTCGCGTCGCTGCGCGCCGCCCGGCCGAGCAGCGCCTTTGCTTCGCCGAACGTCTGGCCCGGGGACACCAGCGACACGACGCGCTCTTCGGCATCATCGCCTCGCAGGCTGAGCTTGACCGAGCCGTAAGCCAAGGCGAAAACGCCGGGCAGGCGCGCCCCGCGTTGAACGACATTGGTACCGCGGGCCGCCGCGAGCACCCAGGACTGTTTTATCAGCGGGCCAAGGCTCTCGGCCGGCACGCCCCAGAAGATTCGCAGCCGCGGCACAAGGCCCTGGATCAGCCGTTGGTCGAGGACTGCATTCGCTGCGCACTTCGGCGACATGGCGTACTCCTCTCACGCCGATATTGCGGTGCGGCAGCGTTCCGGCGTTGACCTAGATCAACGATGAGTATGGTTGATTTAGATCAACAGCGGCAACCGATTTAGCAAGCCCAATGGAAGCCGGCGTCGGCATCATCGTTCGCAACACCGGATTCGGTTTCCATGGGAGGGCCGAATGGCGATAACAAAGTACGTCGTGGCGTTGCTTCTCTTGTCGGTGGTGGTGCCTGCGGCTGCGCAAAGAACGCCGGCCCCCGAAGCCGCGATCTGCAAGAACTGCCACGCGGATTACGTCGAGAGCTACCTCGAGACCAGGCACGGCCAGGCCGGCAACGTGAAAGGTCCGGACTGCCAGACCTGCCATGGCAACGCCGATGCGCACGTGGCGGCGGGCGGCGGCAAGGGTGTCGGCGGCATCATCGGGTTCAACAACAAGGCCGTGCCCGCGGACCGCAAGTCGGGGCAGTGCATGAGCTGCCACGCCAGCAACCGCCATCTCGCCTTCTGGGATGCGGGTCAGCACCGCAAGAACGACGTCTCCTGCAATGAGTGCCACAGCCTGCACGGCAAGCCCGGGCCCGGCTCGACCATCGCGCTGAAGCAGCACAATCCCACCGTCGCGCCCTACGTGCGGACCGAGCGCCAGCTCGAGTACGAAACCTGCGTATCGTGTCACCGCCAGATCCGCTCGCAGTTGAACAAGCCCTCGCACCATCCGATCGTCGAGGGCAAGGTCACCTGCTCGAACTGCCATAACCCGCACGGCGCGCTCTCCAAGGCGATGATCAACGCCGAGACGGTGCCGCAGCTGTGCACCACCTGTCACCAGGAAAAGCGCGGGCCGTTCGTCTGGGGCCACCCGCCGGTCGAGGAGAACTGCCTGACGTGCCATAACGCGCACGGCTCGAACCACAACCGCCTGCTGAGCGAAAAAGCGCCGAACGTCTGCCAGGACTGCCACGACGCCTCGCGCCATCCCGGCACCGTCTATGACGCCACCGGCGGCTGGAATTTCCGCGCGCCGAGCACCGCGGTGAATACACGGCTCATCGCGCGCGGCTGCGTCAACTGCCACTTCCACGTGCATGGCAGCAACGCGCCGGCGATGCGCGGCAAGTTCTTCCTGCGATAGGGGGCCAAGATGAAACGGAAACTGCTTGCGGTTCTCGTGGCCAACGCCCTGGCGGCGGGCGCCTTCGCTCAGGAAACGACGCAGGTGAGCGGCTCGGCGAGCATCGGCATCCAGTACGTCGAGCACGACGCGCAGGATCCCTCCAAGCTGCAGGAATACCGCGATCTGGAAAACGAAGCGAGCGCGATCTTCGGCTTCGAGCTGCGCGGCCGCAGCGACACGGGCCATTTCGACGCCTACGGCGAGAACCTTGGGGCCGACGATCAGTACCTGAATTTGAGCGGCGGGCGCTACAACACCTACAAGTACCGGCTCTACAGCGATCAGCTTCGCCACAACCTCGGCTCCGGGCCCGGCGCGCGTTCGCCGTTCTCCGGAATCGGCGGCGCGACGCTGACGGCACCGTTCCCGCTGCCGGCGGTGGGCTCGTGGAACACCTTCGACCACTCGTACAAGCGCCAGGACACCGGCGGAATGTTCGAATGGCAGGCCGCATCGGCCTGGTATTTCCGCGTCGACGCGAACCAGATCAAGCGCGACGGCATCAATGTCTACGCGGGCTCGAACGGCACCAGCCCGGGCAACGGGTTTACCGACCTGCCGGTGCCGATCGACTGGACGCAACGCAACTACTCCGCCGAAGTCGGCCACTCCACGCGCCGATCGCACTTCGCGGTCAATCTTAGTTACAGCACTTTCGAGAACGAGAACGAAATCCTGCGCTGGTCGAACCGCTTCTTCGCCAACGGGCAGGATACGACGACGCTGCCGCCGTCGAATGACCTCGCTCGCATCGCGCTGAACGGCAACCTGCGGCAGCTGCCGTGGGAGTCCACGCTGGCGGGACGATTCACCTACAGCCGGCTGAACAGCGAGGTCGGCGTGCAGCCTGCCATGCTGTCGACCGGCGGAGCTTTCAGCCCGACAAACCCCAGCAGCACCACCTTCGAAGGCGATATCACCAAGATGACGCTGGGGGTAGCGCTCAATTCGCGTCCGACGCGTCCTCTCGATACCAAGCTCTACTTCAACTGGATCAAGGAAGAGAACGACTCGACGCAGATCAACTTCATCCCCGGCGCGGGCCTGACCGGCGGTTCCTGCACCACGATCGCGTGCGCGCCCGAGATGTTCCATTACGAGAAATGGCAGCTCGGCGCCGAGGCGGGATATCGCCTGACCCCGGCAAACCGTATCAGCGCCGGCCTCGAATACACGGATATCGAGCGCGAGCGCGCGGACTTCCAGGACAACCAGGAAACACGCGTGTTCGGCGAATGGAAGAACAGCTCTTTCGACTGGATGAGCACGCGCCTGCGGTATCAGTACATGCAGCGGCGCGGCGACTTCAACCCGCACGTCGAGGTGCTGGCCGCAAACCCGATGGATCTCTTCGTGCGCCGCTACGACGTCGCCAACGTGGACCAGAACGTGGTCAAGGCGGTGTTCGACTTCACGCCGGCGCCGCTCGTCGACCTCGGGCTCGAGTTCATCTACAAGGAGAACCGCTACCAGGACACGCCGCTCGGCCGCACCGAGGATACGCGCCACGAGGTCTACGCCACCGCGAGCTACGGCGATGCCAACAAATGGCGCGTGCATGTGTTCGGCGACGTCGAATACGTCAAGTTCGACTCCAAGCATCGGGTCGGCACCGGCAATCCGGACCCCGCCAGCGGCTCGACCGCCACCACCTATAACTGGAGGGCGAAGAACGAGGACAACTCCTGGCTGGTCGGCATCGGCGCGGACTGGGCGGTGATGACCCGGCTCACTCTCAAGGCTTCGCTCCTGTATGCCGAGACCGACGGCAGCACGGATTTCAGCATCGAGCCGGGCGGGCCGACGAACGTAGGGGCCCCGATCAGCAACGTGGACGACACGAAGCGCACGGCGTTCAACCTGAAGGCGGTGTACGAGCTCGCCCGCCAGTGGCAGCTGACCGCGGGCTATGCCTACGAGAAATACCGCTATAGCGACATCGGTTACGACGATACCCGGTACGTGGCCGGGCCTGCGGCCGCTCCGTTTGCGCCGGGCGCGCTTTCCAACAGCCAGTCGAGCATCGTTACCGGGCAGTTCTCGTTCCAGGACTACGAGGCGCACATCGCGTACCTCGTCGCCAAGTACCGCTTCTAGCGGCGCCGCGCCGCCAAGTCGGGCCGGTCAACCCGGGCCCGCGGCGGTGCGTTATACAATGGCTCCACAACTCTGGGAGGCTCTGAAAATGAGGGCAGGCAAGCTTGTGTTCGCCGTGGCAGCCGCACTGGCGATGGGCACGGCGTTCGCGCAGTCGGGCGCCGACGTGGTGAAAGCGAAGGGCTGCTTGAACTGTCACGAGGCCGACAAGAAGAAGGTCGGCCCCTCGTTCAAGGACATCGCCGCCAAGGGCAAGGGCAAGGAGGCCGCGATGACCGCAAGGCTGAAGGAAGGCAACAAGCATCCGAAGGTCGCCGCGTCCGACGCGGAGCTCAAGGCGGCGCTCGATTACATCATGGCGACGAAGTAGAACCTTTGATCCTCAGGACCGCATCGATCGCATTTGCCGTCTGCGCGCTTCTGGGCGCATCCCGGGAGGCCGCCGCGCAGCGCAGCGGCAAGGACGTGGTGGAGTCCACCTGCGCGAGCTGCCACGCGACCGGCGAGAAAGGCGCGCCGAAGATCGGCGACCAGAAGGCGTGGAGCAAGCGCTCGGCGGCAGGCCTCTCGAGCCTGACGCAGAACGCGCTCAAGGGCATCCGCAACATGCCGGGGCACGGCGGCAACCCGGGACTTTCCGACCTCGAGCTCGCGCGCGGCGTCGCCTACATGGTCAACCAGTCGGGCGGCAAGTGGACCGAGCCGAAGACCGCGGCCGACCTGAAGGGCGAGCGCAGCGGCGCGCAGGTGGTGAAGGCGCAGTGCGCCAAGTGCCACCAGGACGGCAAGGGCGGCGCGCCGAAGGTCGGCGACCGCGAAGCCTGGAGCAAGCGGCTGTCGCAGGGAATCGACCATGCCACGCGCTCGGCCATCGCCGGCCACGGCGGCATGCCGCCGCGCGGCGACAAGGCCGACCTGACCGACGGCGAAGTGCGCGCCGCCATCCTCTACATGCTCAACGCCAAGCCGGCGGCGAAAGCCTCACCACCAGCTAAGTAGGCCGTGGACGACTAGCACCAGCAGCGTCAGGCCGATCGCGATGAGCGTGAAGCCGAGCACCTTCGAGCCGAGCGTGAACGGCCGCGAGGGCGCATCCACCAGGTATTTCTGCAGCTCTCCCGACTCCACCAGACGGCGGTATTCGAGCGCGTGCTCGCGCCGGAACTCTTCCAGCGGCACCGCGCCGGTGAACATCACCGTGTCGAGCGGAAACTTGTCCGGCCGGAAGTGGTTGTTGAAGAAGTGCACCGTGAAGAGGAACACCGCGGCAAGCACCGCCTCGTCGCCGTGCACCAGTGCGGCGACGTTGAACACCCAGCCGGGCAGCACCGAAGCGGTGAGCGCGGGGAAGGCCAGCATGAAGCCCGAGCCGCCGATGATCGCCATGCCCCAGAACACCGCCCAGTAGTCGAACTTCTCCCAGTAGGTCCAGCGGTCGAACTGCGGCCGCGTGCGCCGGCCGAAGAACCACTGGAACATCGCGATGATGTCCTTCAGGTCCTGCCAGGTCGGGATGAGCGAGTTCGGGCCGAACCAGCGGAATGTTTTCCAGTTGGCGATGATCCGCACGCCGACGACGTAGACCAGGTGGACGAAGAAGATGCCGAGCATCGTCGCCGCCGCCGCGCGGTGGATGATGGCTGCCGTCTGCGCGCCGCCCAGCGCGCGGATCACGGCCTTCGCCCACGCGGTGTCGGCGAAGAACACCGCCATGCCGGTGAGCACCAGCGTCATCACCGACAGCGCAAAAACCAGATGCGCGAGGCGCCACCAGGGACCGAAGCGCTGGTACTGCGCTGCTTTCAGCTGCAGGCTGCCGTCGGCCTGCAGGTGGGGGCGGCTCTTGCCCTCCCGGCGGTCGCGCCACTCGCGGTAGAACCACAGCGCCGTGTGCGTCCAGAAGAACACGAACACGCCGACGAGCAGGGCCAGCATGAACTTCGCCGCGATCCACATCTGCGGATAGCGCTCGAAGTCGTGCGTGGTCGCATGCGGCGCGAAGCTGACGAAGCCCGCGGTCGCGTTCTGGTGGCACTTCTGGCAGGTCTGCAGCCGATTGTTGGGATGCACCGTCGACGCCGTATCGCTGACCCGCAGGATGCCGTGGTTGCCGTGGCAGTCGAAGCACTTGGCGGTGTGCGCTTCGCCGAGCGTGTGGACCTGGCCGTGGTAGGTCTGGACGTAGCTCTTGTAGCTGTCGACATGGCAGTTCCCGCAGTTGCGGGTGATGGCCACGCGAGTGCTGTCGGCCGCGGGGCGCCCGATGTCGTGGGTCGTATGGCAGTCGGAGCATACCGCGGCGTACGGGTTCTTGTTCTTCAGGACTTCCGTGCCGTGCACCGAGCCCGCATAGGCCTCGCGCTGCTTGACGTGGCAATTGCCGCACACGTTCGGGATGGTCAGCCGCCATGCGCCGTCCGCAGCCGCCTTGTGCGGCACTTCGGTGATGTTGGTGTGGCAATCGACGCATTCGCGCTGGGCATGCACGCTCTTGTCGAACTTCTCGGGCGAAACATGCAGGTTGCGCCCGGCCGCGGCGAACCCTTCGGTTCCGTGGCAGGCGAGGCAGGTGGCCTTTTCGATCCGGGGGGCGCTTTTCGCGCTGCCAGCCGGCTTCGCCGTTTCCTGGAGATAAGCGAGGATCGCCTTGAACTCGGCATCGGTCGCCTCCACCGGCATCGGATGCCCCTTGCCCGCGCGCAGCGCCGCGATCAGCTTCGCCTCGGCGCCCTTGTATTTCGCCGCCGACTCCCGGAGCGCGGGTCCGACCTTCTTGTCGTCCACGCCGTGGCAGGCGAGGCAGCCCTTGGCCTCGAGGAGTGCTTCGCCCGATTGCGCGGCCGCGGCCGACGCGGCGAGTATGACCAGACTCCCGAGGATCCAGCCACGCATTCGCGTCTCCTCCCGGCATTATTGATTGTTGACGTGTATCAATAATGGAGCGGGCTGCCGAGCGCCAGCAACTTCCCCGCCGCATTTGACCAGGATCAATCCCGGCGCCCGCGCCGCTGGTAGCGTCAGGCGGCATGAAGATCGATCCAATCGCTGCGTGGCATGAGGAGCACGTCTACTTCAATCAGCTGCTGCACCTCCTGCAGCGCGAAGTCGACGTTTTCCACCGCGGCGCGCGCCCGAACTATGAGCTCATGTCCGACGTCGTCTCGTATCTGCGCGAGTACGGCGACCAGGCGCACCACCCGCGCGAGGACGTCGCGTTCGAGCGCCTGGCGAAGCGCTGTCCCGACATGCAGCTTGCGCTCGCGCGGCTCGCGCAGGAGCACCGGGTGATCGCCCACGCGGGCGAGACGCTACAGCGGCAAATCGAGGCGATTCTGGGCGGCGCGATAGTGCCGCGCGCCGAAGTCGAAGTCGCTGCGGCGACTTACCTCGTGTACTACGGCAATCACATCGCCAAGGAAGAGGAGGACGTCCTCAGGCGCGCCGCGCTGCATCTCACCGACGCCGATTGGGAAGCGGTGAAGAACGCGGTGCCGATGCTGCGCGACCCGCTTTTCGGCAAGCAGGCGCAGGAGCGCTACCGCGAGCTGCGCCGGCAGATCGCGCTGGAGGCTTGAAGCACATGCAAGCGAGGCTCTTGCGGCAGGACTTTCTCGGGGGCCTGGCGGTCATTGCCGTCGCCGTGTTCGCGTACTGGATGGCGCGCAATCTGCCGGCAGGCGCCGCCGGCGGCATAGGGCCGGGATCGCTGCCGAAGGCGCTCGCCGCGCTTCTCGGCGGGCTCGGCGTGATCCTGCTGTTGAATTCATTCCACAGCGAAAGCCTCGCCCGCTGGTCGGTACGCGGGCCGCTCTTCGTACTCGGCGCGCTCGTGCGTCTTCGGCCTCGCCGTGCGACCGCTCGGCTTGGCGGTGGCCGGACCGCTCGCCATCGCGGCCGCTGCCTTCGGCTCGAGCGAAGTGCGCTGGCGCGAGACGCTGGTTTACGGCCTCGCCATGACCGCGTTCTGCGTCGGCCTGTTCAAGTTCGCGCTCGGGCTGCCGATTCCGCTCGCGCCCTGGCTGCTCGGCTACTGACATGGAGCTCCTGAGCAACCTCGCGCTGGGCTTTGCCACGGCGCTGTCGCCCATGAACCTGTTCCTGGGCTTCGTCGGTTGCCTGGTGGGCACGCTGATCGGCGTGCTGCCCGGCGTGGGGCCGATCGCCACCATCGCGATGCTGATGCCGCTGACGCTGAAAGTGGATCCGACGGGCGCGCTCATCATGCTCGCCGGCATCTATTACGGCGCGCAGTACGGCGGCTCGACCACCGCCATCCTGGTCAACATGCCCGGCGAGGTCACCGCGGTGGTCACCGCGATCGACGGGCACGAGATGGCGAAGCAAGGCAGCGCCGGCAGGGCGCTCGGCATTGCCGCGCTCGGCTCGTTCTTCGCCGGCACCGTGGCGACGCTCGTCATCGCGGCGATCGGCGCGCCGCTCACCCGGCTCGCGCTGCTGTTCGGCCCGGCCGAGTACTTCGGCCTGATGGTGTTCGGCCTCGGGCTCGCGATCGTGCTCGCGCGCGGCTCGGTGCTCAAGGCGGTGATCATGGTGGTGCTCGGCCTGTTGCTCTCGACGGTGGGCACCGACCTCGAGACCGGCCAGGACCGCCTGACGCTGGGAATGAGCGAGCTGTCCGACGGCGTCGATTTCGCGGTGCTCGCGATGGGGGTGTTCGGCATCGCCGAGATCCTGCGCAACCTCGAGAATCCGGAGTCGCGCAACGTGGCGATCGCCCAGATCGGGCGCCTGCTGCCTTCGCGCGAGGACCTGAAACGCTGCGCTCGGCCCGATCGTGCGCGCGACCGGCATCGGCTCGGCGCTCGGCATCCTGCCGGGCAACGGCGCGGTGCTGGGGCCGTTTGCCTCTTACGCGCTCGAGAAGAAGCTGGCGAAAGATCCGTCGCGCTTCGGCCGCGGCGCGATCGAAGGCGTGGCCGGCCCGGAAAGCGCGAACAACGCCGGCGCGCAGACCTCGTTCATCCCGCTTCTCACGCTCGGCATTCCGCCGAACGCGGTGATGGCGCTGATGGTGGGCGCGATGACCATCCACGGCCTGATCCCGGGGCCGCAGGTGATGACCAAGCACCCGGCGCTCTTCTGGGGAATGATCGCCTCGATGTGGATCGGCAACCTCATGTTGCTGATCATCAACCTGCCGCTGATCGGCGTCTGGGTGCGGCTGCTGAAGGTGCCCTACCGGCTGATGTTCACCACCATCCTGCTGTTCTGCGCGATCGGCATCTATTCGATCAACAACAACCCGTACGACGTCTACTTCACCGCGTTCTTCGGGCTGGCGGGCTACCTGTTCATCAAGCTCGGCCTGGAGCCCGCGCCGCTGCTGCTCGGCTTCGTGCTGGGCAGGCTGATGGAGGAGAAGCTGCGCCAGGCACTCGCGCTCTCGGAGGGCAGCTTCATGACCTTCGTCGAGCGCCCGGTGGCCGCGACCCTGCTCGCGCTCGCCGCCGTGGTCATCGTGATCGCGGTCCTGCCCGCGGTCAGCCGCAGCCGACAGAAGGCTTTCCAGGAATGAACCCACCAGGAGAAATCATGCGACGCACCATGCTCGCCGGCGCCTTGGCGCTATTTGCTTCCGTCTCGCTCGGGCAACCCTATCCGTCCCGCCCGGTCAACATCATCGTGCCGTTCGCCGCGGGCGGCCCGACCGACATCATCGCGCGCATCAGCGCGGAGTATTTCTCGAAGGCGCTCGGCCAGCAGTTCGTGGTCGAGAACGTCGCCGGCGCCGGCGGCACGACGGGCATCACGCGCGGCGCGCAGGCGAAGCCCGACGGCTACACCATCATGATGGGCCACATGGGCACGCACGGCGCGGCGCCCGCGCTCTACGCGAACCTGAAGTACGACCCGGCGAAGGACTTCACGCCGATCGGCCTGGTGGCCGGAACGCCGATCCTGATCGTCGCCAAGAAGGACTTCCCCGCGGCGAACCTGAAGGAGTTCATCGCCAAGGTGAAGGATCCGGCCGCCAAGGTAAAGCAGGCGCACGCCGGCGTCGGCTCGGTGTCGTTCACGACCTGCACGCTGCTCACCTCGCAGCTCGGCGCGAAAAGCATCGTCGCCGCGTACCGCGGGACCGGTCCGGCGCTCAACGACCTCGTCGGCGGGCAGGTCGACTACATGTGCGACCAGATCGTCAACCTCGTCGAGCAGGTGAAGGGCGGCAGCATCCGCGCCTACGCCATCGCCACGCCGGAGCGCTCGCCCGCGCTGCCCGACGTGCCGACCACCAAGGAAGCCGGGCTGCCGGACTACCAGGTGAGCGCGTGGAACGCGCTGTTCGCGCCCAAGGGTTTGCCGAAGGAGATCCATGGGAAGCTGGCCGATACCCTGGTGAACGCGCTCGACGATCCCAATACGCGCAAGCGGCTGCTCGAGCTCGGCAGCGTGGTTCCCGACCGGGCCGGACGCTCGCCGCAGGCGCTGCAGAAGCTGGTGGAGAGCGAAGTGGCGCGCTGGAATCCGATCCTCAAACCCTACGCGCAGCAATAGAGTATGTTCCAGGTCCGCATCCACGGCCGCGGCGGCCAGGGCGTGGTGACCGCCGCCGAGATGCTCTCGATCGCCGCATTCCGCGAAGGCAAGCACGCGCAGGCGTTCCCGAGCTTCGGCTCGGAGCGCACCGGCGCGCCGGTGGTGGCTTATTGCCGGATCGACGAGAAGGAGATCCGCCTGCGCGAGCCGGTGATGCAGCCCGATGCGCTCATCATCCAGGACCCGACGCTGCTGCACCAGGTCGATGTCTTCGCCGGGCTCGCGCCCGGCGGCACCATCCTCATCAACACCTCGCGCAGCTTCGAACAACTGGGACTGATGGAACTGATCCATCGCTTCAGGACCTGCACGGTGCCGGCGAGCGAGCTCGCGCTCAAGCACGTCGGCCGGCCGCTGCCCAACGCGGCGCTGCTCGGCGGCTTCTGCGCGCTTTCGGGCAGCATTTCGCTCGACGCCGTGGTGGCCGCGATCCGCGAAAAGTTCTCCGGCCGCGTCGCCGAGGGCAACGCCGCGGCCGCCGCCGCCGCGCACCAGCACGTAGCGAAGGAAATTCATGCTGAAGCAGATTGAAGGCTCGCGCGCGGTCGCCGAGGCGGTGGCGCTCTGCCGCCCCGAGGTGATCTGCGCCTATCCGATCTCGCCGCAGACCCATATCGTCGAGGCGCTGGGAGAGCTCGCCGCGGCGGGCGACATCGGGCGCTGCGAGTTCATCAACGTGGAGTCCGAGTTCGCCGCGATGTCGGTGGCGATCGGCGCGTCCGCCGCCGGCGCGCGCGCCTACACCGCGACCGCCTCGCAGGGGCTGCTGTTCATGGCCGAGGCGCTGTTCAACGCCTCCGGGCTCGGCCTGCCGATCGTGATGACGGTCGCGAACCGGGCCATCGGTGCGCCGATCAATATCTGGAACGACCACACCGACTCGATGTCGCAGCGCGACTGCGGCTGGATCCAGCTCTTCGCCGAGACCAACCAGGAAGCGCTCGACCTGCATATCCAGGCGTTCCGGCTCGCCGAGGAGCTCTCGCTGCCCGTGATGGTGTGCATGGACGGCTTCATCCTCACGCACGCCTATGAGCGCGTCGACATGCCGAGCCAGGCACAGGTCGATGCGTTCCTGCCCAGGTTCGAGCCAAGGCAGGTGCTGGATCCCGCCGAGCCGGTCTCGATCGGCGCGATGGTCGGTCCTGAAGCCTTCACCGAGGTGCGCTACCTCGCCCACGCGAAGCAAATGCAGGCGCTGACGCTGATCCCGGCCTGGGCGAGCGAATTCCACTACGCCTTCGGCCGCGCCGCCGGCGGCCTCGTGCGCCCCTACGCCCTCGAGGACGCGGAGACCGTGGTCGTTGCGCTCGGCTCGGTGCTCGGCACGGTGAAGGACGCGGTCGATGAAATGCGCGCGCATGGCGAGAAGATCGGCGTGCTCGGCATCTCGTGCTTCCGCCCGTGGCCGTTCGAGGCGGTCGCCCGCGCGCTCGACGGCGCCAAGCGCGTCGTCGTGCTGGAGAAAAGCCTCGCGGTCGGCGTCGGCGGCATCGTTTCCACCAACGTGCGCACCACGCTCGCGCCGCGGCCGGTCCCGGTGTACGACGTGATCGCCGGCCTCGGCGGCCGGCCGATCACCAAGGCTTCGCTGCAGAAAGTGTTTCGCGACGCCGTGCGGGACGAGCTCGGCCTCACCACTTTTCTGGACCTCGATGCGGCGCTCGTGGAGCGGGTGCTCGAGAACGAAAGGCAGGTCCGGCGCAGCGGCCCGCTGCCCGAGAATGTGCTGAAGGAGCGCCATGCCGTTCCAGCCCGTTAAGTACTACCAGACCGGCACCTTTACCGTCGGCAACCGCCTGCTGCCGCCCGAGACGCGCTCGGTGCAGGCGAACATGCGCCGCACCAATTCGCTCAACTCGGGCCACCGCGCCTGCCAGGGATGCGGCGAGGCGCTCGGCGCTCGCTATGCGATCGACGCGGCGATGGAAGCCACCAACCGGCAGCTCGTCGCGGCGAACGCCACCGGCTGCCTCGAAGTGTTCTCGACGCCGTATCCCGAGACCTCGTGGCAGATCCCGTGGATCCACTCGCTCTTCGGCAACACGGCGGCGGTGGCGACCGGGATTGCGGCGGCGATGAAGGCAAAGGGCAAGCCTGAAACGCGCGTCATCGCCCAGGGCGGCGATGGCGGAACGACCGACATCGGCTTCGGCTGCCTGTCGGGGATGTTCGAGCGCAACGATGACGTGCTCTATATCTGCTACGACAACGAGGCGTACATGAACACCGGCGTGCAGCGCTCCTCGGCCACGCCGCCGGCGGCCAGGACGGCGACGACGACGACCGGGAACGCCTTCGGCCAGGGCAAGAACGTGCCGGTCATCGCAATGGCCCATGGCATCCCGTACGTCGCCACTGCCACGATCGCCGAGCTGCACGACCTGGAGGCGAAGGTGCGCCGCGCGATGCAGTTCCGCGGCGCGCGCTACCTGCATGTCTTCGTTTCCTGCCCGCTCGGCTGGGGCCATGCTTCCGACCAGTCGGTGCGCATGGCGCGCCTCGCCAAGGAGACTGGCATTTTCCCGGTGTTCGAGGCCGAGCACGGCGAGGTGGTTAGCGTCTCCAAGATCCGCAAGCGCCTGCCGGTCGAGGAATACCTCAAGCCGCAACGCCGCTTTGCGCATCTCTTTTCCCCGCAGAAGAACCTCGAAGCGATCGCGCGCATCCAGGCGATGGCCGACCGCAACATCAAGCGATACAGGCTCACCGATGCGTAAACCCTTCGCCATCACCCTCGACCCCGGCTCGAGCCTCGCCAACCACACCGGCACCTGGCGCACCGAGCGCCCGGTGTACGTCGATCGCCTGCCGCCGTGCAACCAGGCCTGCCCGGCGGGCGAGAACATCCAGGGCTGGCTCGCGCTCGCCGAGAGCGGCGACTACCAGGCGGCCTGGCGGCTCCTCATGGAAGAGAACCCGCTGCCCGCGGTGATGGGCCGCGTGTGCTACCACCCCTGCGAGACCGGGTGCAACCGCGCCGCCCTCGACTCGGCGGTCGGCATTAATTCGATCGAGCGCTTCCTCGGCGACGAGGCGCTCAAGCGCGACTGGCACTTTGAGCCTTCGATTCACAGCAGCGGCAAGCGAGTGCTGGTCGTAGGGGCGGGCCCCTCAGGTCTTTCCGCCGCCTACCACCTGGCGCGCGCCGGACACGACGTCGTAATCCGCGACGCCGGCCCGTACGCCGGAGGGATGATGCGCTTCGGCATCCCGCAATACCGCCTGCCGCGGGATATCCTCGATGCCGAGATTCGAAGAATCCTCGGCCTGGGCGTCGAGCTGCAGCTCAACAGCAAGGTCACCGACCTGGGCGAGGCGATGAAGGGCTTCGACGCCGCCTTCCTCGCGGTGGGCGCGCACATCGGCAGGCGCGCCTACATTCCGGCCGGCACCTCGGCGCGCATTCTGGACGCAGTGTCGGTGCTGCGGTCAATGGAGGGCGCGGAGAAGCCCAAGCTCGGCCGGCGCGTGGTGGTCTACGGCGGCGGCAATACCGCGCTCGACGTGGCGCGCACCGCGAAACGCCTGGGCGCCGAAGAGGCGATCATCGTCTACCGGCGCACGCGCGAGAAGATGCCGGCGCACGACTTCGAGCTCGAGGAAGCGCTGCAGGAAGGCGTCCTAGTGAAATGGCTCTCGACCATCAAACAGGCCGGGGAATCCTCGATCACGGTCGAAAAGATGCAGCTCGACGACAAGGGTTTCCCGCAGCCCACCGGCGAGCTCGAAACGCTCGCCGCCGATTCCGTAGTGCTCGCCCTCGGTCAGGACGTGGACTTGAGCCTGCTGGATCACGTCGCAGGCATCGAAAAGCACGATGGCGTCATCAAGGTGGGTCCGAACATGATGACCGGCTGCCGCGGCGTCTTCGCCGGCGGCGACATGGTGCCTTCCGAGCGCACCGTCACGGTCGCGGTCGGCCATGGCAAGAAGGCGGCGAGGTGCATCGACGCCTGGCTGCGCGGAACGACTTATGAAAAGGCGCCGAAGCACGAGCTCGCTGCGCCTGAAAAGCTGAACCCCTGGTACTACTCCGACGCACCGAAGACCGTGCGGCCCATGCTCGATATCGTGCGCCGCCAGTCCACTTTCGACGAGGTCGTCGCCGGCCTGGACGAGAGCAACGCGCTGTTCGAGGCGCGCCGCTGCCTCTCGTGCGGCAACTGCTTCGAGTGCGACAACTGCTACGGCGTGTGCCCGGACAATGCGGTGATCAAGCTCGGGCCGGGCAAGCGCTTCCAGTTCAACTACGACTACTGCAAAGGCTGCGGGTTGTGTGCCGCCGAGTGTCCGTGCGGCGCGATCGACATGGTGCCCGAGTCGATTTAGAACCTACCGAAGGAGATCCGACCATGGCAAACCACATCACGACCGGCCTCGAGCACCGAGGCGTCGCGGTCCTGCGTGACCCGCTTCTGAACAAGGGCACCGCGTTCACCCTGAAGGAGCGCGCAGCGCTCGGCCTGCGCGGCCTGCTGCCGCCGCACGTGCATACGCAAGACGTGCAGGCGCAGCGCTACCTGGCGCACCTGCGCGACCTGCCGAACCCGCTCGAGAAATTCATCGACCTGAATGCGCTGCACGACCGCAACGAGGCGCTGTTCTTCCGCGTGGTGAGCGAGAACCCCGACGAAATCATGCCGCTCATCTATACGCCGACCGTCGGGCTCGCGTGCCAGAAGTTCGGCAACATCTTCCAGCGGCCGAGGGGCCTGTTCATCAGCGCCGACGACCGCGGCAGGATCGCCTCGGTGCTGCGCAACTGGCCCGCCCGGGACGTCGGCATCATCGTGGTGACCGACGGGGAACGCATCCTCGGCCTGGGCGACCTCGGCGCGAACGGCATGGGGATCCCGGTCGGCAAGCTCTCGCTCTACGCGGCCTGCGCCGGGATACATCCGCGGCGCTGCCTGCCGGTGATGCTCGACGTCGGCACGGACAACGAGGCGCTGCGGCGCGATCCGTTCTATATCGGGCTCAAGCAGAAGCGGCTGCGCGGCAAGCGCTACGACGAGCTGATGGACGAGTTCGTGCAGGCGGTGCAGAAGGTGTTCCCGCGTGCGCTCATCCAGTTCGAGGACTTCGCCAACTCGAACGCATTCCGCTTCCTGCACAAGTACCGCGACAAGGTCTGCACTTTCAACGACGACATCCAGGGCACGGCGGCCGTGGTTCTCGCCGGGCTCTATTCCGCGCTGCGCATCACCGGCACCGCGTTGCGCGACCAGACGATCCTGTGCCTCGGCGCCGGCGAAGCGGCGACCGGCATCTGCGACCTGGTGGTCTCCGCGCTGAGGGAACAGGGAATGAGCGAAGCCGATGGGCGCAAGCGCTGCTGGCTCTTCGACTCGCGCAGCCTGGTGGTCGCGAGCCGCACCGACCTCGCGGAGCACAAGCGCCCGTACGCGCACGAAGGCCCGCGCATCACGGATTTCCTGCAGGCCGTGGAAACGCTCAAGCCCACGGCGATCATCGGCGTCGCGGCGGTCGGCGGCACCTTCACGCAGCCCGTGGTCGAGGCGATGGCACGCATCAACGAGCGCCCGATCGTCTTCGCGCTCTCCAACCCGACCTCCAAGTCCGAATGCACCGCCGAGCAAGCCTACGCCTGGTCGGAGGGGCGGGCGCTGTTTGCCTGCGGCAGTCCTTTCGATCCGGTAACGCTCGATGGACGCGTGTTCGTGCCCAGGCAGGGAAACAACTCCTACATCTTTCCCGGCGTGGGACTGGGCGTGGTCGCCAGCGGCGCGCGGCGCGTCACCGACGAGATGTTCCTCGCCGCGGCGCGCACGCTGGCGCGGCAGACGACCAAGACGGACCTCGGGCAGGGCAGCCTCTATCCGCCGCTTGCGCGTATCCGCGACGTTTCGGCGCGCATCGCGGCCGCGGTGGCCGAGGTCGCGTACGCGGACAAGCTTACCGTGCGGCGTCGGCCGGCTGACGTGCTCGCTTACATCCGCTCGCAGATGTACGACCCGCGCTACCCGCGCTATGCCTGATGCGCTGGTCCTCTACGCGAGCGTGGAGGGCCACACCGCGCGCATCGCCGAGCGCATTGCCGCGCAACTGCGCAGCCACGGGCACCGCGTCGACGTCGCGCCGGCCGGGACGGAGCCTCGAGCTCTCAGGTTACGCCGGCGTGGTCGTCGGCGCGTCGGTGCACTACGGTCGCCACCCGGCGTGGCTGGCGCGGCATGCTGCGCAGGCATGCGCGCTGCGGGGCACTGAAGAGCGCCTTCTTCTCGGTCAGCCTCGGCGCCAAGGAGCGCTACGCACGCGAGTTCCTGCGGCGTGCGCGCTGGAGGCCAGATCTCGTCGCGGTGTTCGCGGGCGCGCTCCAGTACAGCAAGTACGGGACCGCTCAAGCGCCTCGTCGTGCGCGCATTCGCGGCCATCGCCGGCCACGACACCGATACATCGCGGGACTACGAGTACACCGACTGGAAGGCGGTCGAGCGCTTCGCGAGCGCTTTCTCTGAGACGCTTACTTCAGCTTCGTAGCCTCGATGTCGGCCTTGGCGCCGAAGCCCACCGTGACCGGGAATGACACCTGGTGTCCGCGCGTGGTGATGTTGTCGTCGTGCACCGCGAAGCCGAAGGTGTACGCCTTGCCTTCCTTGAGCGCTTTGTCATCGGGGTTGGCGAGATTGAGCGGGCGCGCCCAGACCACGGTCCAGGTGCCATCCTTCCAGACGCCTTTCACGTTCCTGTTGTCGCGCCGCCGAGCCTTTCGCCGCCTCTGCGCTTACGGTGTACTGCGGCAGAAGGTCGCCGGCCTTCCAGCCCGCGTTGGGGTCGAACGGCACTGTGTTCTGTCCGAGGCGAGCACGCCGCCGTTCTTCGGCGGATTGGCGTCGCTGAAAGCCTTGTCCGCGCCCTTGAACATGTAGCGCGGCTGCTTCGTCTTGCCGTCCATGTTGGATGCGAACGGGTTCGCGCCGGCGTCGAAGTTGCGCCAGTCGAGCACCCAGCCGTCGTCGGCCATGCCCACGGGATTGGAGCGGTGCGCGCGCCACTGGATGAGATCGAGGAACTTGCCTTCGGCCTTGAGCTGGGCGAGCTGCTCGACGCTTACGCCCTTGTCCCAGGAGGCGTTGGCGTCCGTGCGGGTAAGGGGCAGATACTTGCGCACGTCGGCGCGCTTGATCGCCTGGTAGAACGGGTTCGCCGCGACTTCCGCGGCGCTCGGCTGACCCGGGTTATCGCGCTCGCCGTTATGGCACGTGAGCCAGCAACCCTGGGTCTGGAAGTTCGGCACCGTACCGTCGTCGATCAGCATCGACATGCGGTCCTCGTAGAGCGCCGGCTGTTCGCCCTTGTACGCCGGCGCTGAAAGGCGCGGCGCACCGTAGGCCTTCCATTCCTTGCCGTCGAAGCGGTAGTACGGGTAACCGTCGCCCGGATAGTCGCTCTTCGTCTTCCACTGGAAGCGGAAGTACGCGTTTTGGTCGTCGTAGGCGACTTGCACGCTGAGCGGCAACGTGCCGTTCTTGCCCGCAGGCGGCGTCGGCTCGAGCTTCCCGCCCTTCACGAGCTTGTTGCCGAGCTTCTCCTCGGTGCCTTGGTGGCACGTGACGCAAGCTCCGCCGCCCGCAACCAGGCCCGCGCCGGCATGCTCGGGACTGCGCAGCCATTGGTAGGTCGATTGGCCGGGATAGAACAGCGTCAGCGTCCTGGCCGGCACGCGGCTCCAGTCGATGCTGGCGACATCGGCGGCATGCGCCAGGGGAAACAGCGCGCTCATCGCGAGCGCTAGGGGCATTCTCATCATGGATCTCCTTAACTGCGTCGAGGCGCTAGCGGAAAACGAGCACCGGAATCTTCGAGTGGGTCAGGACCTGGTTCGTTACGCTGCCGAGGAGGAGGCCCGTGAAGCCGCGGTGACCGTGCGACGCCATGAAGATCGCGTCACATTTCTTGTCCTGCGCCGCATCGATGATGGCCTGATAAGGCATCCCGGACTGGACCACGAGCGGCTCGAACGCGACGCCGACCGTCCTTGCCGCCTTTTCGATCTCGGCGACGTTGCGCTCAGCGCACTCGCGGGAGCGGCGCTCCAGCTCGGCGTGCAGCTCGTGCGGCACCACCAAGCCGTCCTTATAGCGCTGCGGGGGCGGCTCCTCGGCGCAGAAGCCGGTCACCTTGGCACCCATCTCGCCGGCGAGCGCGACGCCGGCCTGGATCGCCTTCGCGGCGACGCTCGAACCGTCGGTGGGGATCAGAATGTGTTTGAACATGCTCGCTCCGGGTTGTGCTTTGACTACAGGCTAGCCCCGGCGGCAACGGCCGGGTTGATGTAGGTCAAAGGGGTCTCGCGCGCAGGGTGCATCCTTCGCAACAAGGAGGCTGATCATGAAGGTTCTGAACCTGTATGCAGCCGCGGTGCTCGCCGCAGCCTTCGCCTTCCCGGTCTCGGCGCAACAGATGAAGACGGTGGGCGGGATCGTGGTGAATATCGGCATCATGAGCGCGATCGCCGCCGAGCACGCGGACGCGCAGCACGGCGTCCACACCGGCGGCCACGGCCCAGGCCAGGAGCACGTCGTGGTCGCGCTCGCCGAGGAGAAGGGCGGAGGGCGCATCGCCGACGCCGAAGTCGCGATCGAGGTGAAAAATCCGAAAGGGACCGTGCAGAAGAAGCTCGGGCTGCCGATGGTCACCGCGGGTTACCCCGATTACAGCGAAGTGTTCGACTTCGGCTGGTCGGGCAACTACAGCGTGAGCGTGTTGATCAAGCGCAAGGGCGCGGCCAAACCGGTCGAAGCCAGGTTCAGCGTCAACCGCCGCCTCTAGAAGGGAGATCCTGGTGTACAAGCATATTCTCATCCCCACCGACGGCTCCGACGTCGCCGAGAAGGCCGTGGCCGCCGGCATCGAGTTCGCGCGCGAGAGCCACGCGCGTGTCACCTTCTTCACCGCCGTTCCTGAATACCAGCCCCCCACCGAATGCGACGTCCGGGCGGGAAACCTCGTATCGTTTGCGGACTTCGACCGCGAGAGCGAGAAGAAGGCGAACGACGTCCTGTCGAACGCGATCCGAGCGGCGCGTGCTGCGCGGCTCGATTTCGACACCGATTTCGTGCAGAGCAATCAGCCGTGGCAGGCGATCATCGACGCCGCCAAGCGCCTAGGCTGCGACGCGATCTTCATGGCGTCGCACGGCCACAACGGGCTTGCAGCGGTATGGCACAGCAGTCAAACGCGGGAAGTGCTGACCCATTCCACCGTCCCCACCTTGGTGTATCGCTGATGTTACTGTGTTTTCGCTACAAATCGGTTCATTTCGCTGCAATTCTGTCGTGTAGCTGAGCGGCTACGGGGTTCTGCCCGACTCTTCCCCTAGGGGTTTCCCTGATTGAGCGGCCGCCCGAAATGCAAAGAATGGCCGGGCGAGAGGAGGCAAGCCATGGGAAGAACAAATTCGGACGCGACCACGGTCATCCCCATCCTGCGAGAGGATGGAACGGTGTACTTCGAGTACACCGGCAAAAGCATCAACGAACGGCTCTGCCAGTGGGGTGTGGGATTCCTGTGGTTCCTCGTGCTTGCGGTAACCATCAGCACGCTATTCTGGATCTGATCTAGTACCGCGCTCGGGGTCGCACCGGCGCGCCGGAACACGGGTATATCGTCCGGTAGAATTCGCTTTTCGTTCCTCCGGCTGGCCTCGTGTTCGACTTAGTCCATAAATACAAGCGGGTAATCCAGGTCTTCCTGTTCCTGATCGCGATCACCTTCGCGACCTGGGGCATCGAGTCGTATACGCAGTTCCGGGGCGGCCGCGACACGGTCGCCACCGTCAACGGCCTGGACATCAGCCAGCGGGAGTTTGCCGAGGAGCTGCGCCGCCAGCAGGATCAGCTGCGTCGCATGTTCGGCGGCGCGGTCGACCCGGCGATGCTCGAGTCGCCCGAGATGCAACGCTCGGTGCTGGAATCGATGATCGGCCAGCGCCTGGTGGCCAGCGAGGCGGCGCGGGCGCACATGTTCCTGTCGCGCGAAGCCGTGATCGAGGCGATTACCGGCGCGCCCGAATTCCAGGAGGACGGCAAGTTCTCGCCCGCCAAGTACTCGGCCTATCTTGCCTCGCAGGGGGTCAGCGACCAGGGCAACGTCATCAATCTTCAGACCCAGATTCCGCTCGCGCGCATGGCCGGGGCGATCGCGGATACCGCTATCGCACCGCGTACCGTGGTGGCGAAGATCAACGCGCTGGAAGCGCAGCGCCGGGAAGTGTCCGACGCGCGCCTCGAGGTCAAGCAGTATCTGCCGCAGGTCAAGGTGAGCGATGAGCAGGTCAAGGCGCATTACGAGGCCAACCAGGCCGATTTCCGCACGCCCGAGCGCGTGCGCGTCGAATACGTGGTGCTCTCGGCCGAGGCGCTCGCCCGCCAGGAGCCGCCGTCGGAGAGCGAGCTGCGCGCCGCCTACGAAAGCCGCGCCGGGCAGTTCCGCGTCGAGGAGCAGCGCCGCGCCAGCCATATCCTGGTGAAAACGAAGGACGAAGCCGAGAAATTGATGGGCGAATTGAAGAAGAATCCAGGCCGGTTCGCCGACCTGGCGAAAAAGAATTCGCAGGACCCGGGCTCGGCGGAGAAGGGCGGCGACCTCGGCTGGTTCGGCCGCGGCATGATGGTGAAGCCGTTCGAGGAGGCGGCCTTCAAGCTCGGCCAGAACGAGATGCAGGTGGTGGAGAGCGAATTCGGCTTCCACGTGCTGCGCCTCACCGGCATCCAGGGCGGCAAGACGCGCTCCTACGAAGAGGTGAAGAAGGAGATCGCCGACGATGTCGCGCGCCAGAAGGGACAGCGCAAGTTTGCCGAAGCCGCCGAGACCTTCAGCAACATGGTCTACGAGCAGTCCGACAGCCTGAAAGGCGTCGCCGAGCGCTTCAAGCTGCAGATCCAGTCCACCGGCTGGATCGCCAAGTCGGCGCGCCAGGAGCTCGGCGCGCTGGACAACCCGAAGCTGCTGTCGGCGCTCTTTTCCTCCGACGCGCTGAAGAACAAGCGCAATACCGACGCCATCGAAGTCGCGCCGAACACGCTGGTGGCGGCGCGGGTGCTCGAGCACCAGCCGGCGGCGCAGCGCAAGCTGGAGGAAGTGAAGGGCGAAATCACCGAGATGCTGCGCAACCGCGAGGCTTCCGCCCTCGCGCTCAAGGAAGGCAACGCCAAGCTCGAGCAGCTGCGCAAGGGCCAGGACGCCGGCGTCAAATGGGGACCGCCGCGCATGATCTCGCGCCGGGAGTCGCAGGGCTTTCCGCCCAACGTGATGCGCCAGGTGTTCGCCGCCGATACCGCCAAGCTTCCGGCGTATGTCGGCATCCCGGTTCCGGATGCCGGCTACATGCTGCTACGCGTTTCCAAAGTCGTCGATGAGCCCGCCAAGGAGGCCGATCCGCAGGCCGCGGTGCGTGCTGCCAGTCTTTATGGCAACGCGCAGTACGAGGCCTTCGTCGAAAGCCTGCGCAGCCGCGCGGACATCGAGATCAGGCCGGGGAGTCTGACGGAGAAGAAGTAGCGGCGATGCCGCCCACGACGTGGCTGAAGCCCGCGTCGACGTAGATGATCTCGCCGGTGATCGCCGCTGCAAGATCGGACAGCAGGAACGCCGCCGCATTTCCCACATCCTCCGTCGTCACGTTGCGCCGCAGGGGCGCGTGCTCTTCGACGAACTTGAGGATTTTGCTGAAGCCCGAGATGCCCGCCGCGGCCAGCGTCTTGATCGGCCCGGCGGAGATGCCGTTCACCCGGATTCCTCGTGCGCCCAGGCTCGCCGCGAGATATCGCACCGAAGCCTCGAGGCTCGCCTTGGCCAGGCCCATGGTGTTGTAGTTGGGCACCACGCGCTCCGCGCCGAGGTAGGTCAGCGTCACCAGGGAAGAATTCCTGTGCAGCAGGGGCAGCGCGCCCTTGGCCAGCGCGGCGAAGCTGTAGGACGAGATGTCGTGCGCCTGGCGGAACGCCTCGCGGCTGATGCCTTCGAGGAAGTCGCCGGCGATGGCCTCGCGCGGCGCGAAGGCGATGGCATGGACCAGGCCGTCGAGGTTTTTCCAGGTTTTCCCCAGTTCATCGAAAAGGGATGCGATCTGGGCGTCGTCAGTGACCTCGCAAGGCAGCGCCAGATTCGAGCCCAGCTCCCTGGCCATGTCCGTCACCCGGTCCTTGAAGCGCTCGTTCTGGTAGGTGAGGGCGATCTCGGCGCCTTCGCGGCGCGCCGCCTTCGCGATGCCGTAGGCGATCGAGCGGTTGCTGAGCACGCCCGTGACGAGGATTTTCCTGCCGGAGAGGAGCGCCATCGCCCGATTATACTTTCGGCTCGTGCGAGCCCTGGCCCTGGTTCTCAGCCTGTTCGTGCTCGGGGCTCACGCCGCCGATCGGTCGAAGATCCTGCGCATCACCTTCCAGGCGGCGGAAACCGGCTTCGATCCGGTCAAGGTCTCCGACTACTACTCGGGGACGGTGATCGAGGCCATCTTCGATCCGCTGCTCACCTACGATTACCTGGCGCGCCCGGCGAAGCTGGTGCCGAACACCGCCGCGGCGCTGCCGCAGGTCACCGATCAGGGGCGGACCTACCGGGTCACGGTGAAGCCGGGCATCCATTTCGCCGACGACCCGGTGTTCAAAGGCCGCAAGCGAGAGCTCACCGCGCTCGACTACGCTTACTCTCTGCGACGCTTCCTCGACCCGAAGAATCGCTCGCCCTACGCGTTCCTGTTCGAAGGCATCTCGGCGATCGAGACGCCGGACCGTTATTCGCTGGTGATCCGCCTGAAGCAGCCCGATTTCAACTTCTCGCACGTGCTCGCGTTCTCCCTCTCGGGCGCGGTGGCGCGCGAGGCGATCGAGCATTACGGCGACGAGTCGGCGGCGAAACCCGTGGGCAGCGGTCCGTTCCGCCTCAAGAGCTACACCCGCTCCTCGAAGATCGTGCTCGAAGCCAATCCCGGCTACCGCGAGGTGAAGCGCGACGGCCAGCGGCTTCCGCGCATCGGTGGCGTGGAGATCAGCATCATGGAGGAAACGCAGAGCCGCTGGCTCGCGTTCCAGCGCGGCGACACCGACATCGAGTACCAGCTCGCCGAGGTCGCGCCGACCTTCATCACCGCCGACGGCCAGCTCAAGCCCGAGTTCGCCAGGCGCGGCATCAAGCTCGAGCGCAGCGTCGATCCGGAGATCATCTACCTGTACTTCAACATGCAGGACAAGACGGTGGGCGGCCTCGCCAAGGAGAAGATCGCGCTGCGCCGCGCGATCGCCATGGCGTACAAGGTCGAGGACCAGATCCGCATCATCCGCAAGGGCCAGTCGATCCGCGCGCACTACCCGATCCCGCCTGGCGTCGCCGGCCACGACGCCGAGTACCGCAGCAGCATCGCGCATGATCCGCGCGCGGCGAATGCGCTGCTCGACAAGTTCGGCTACCGCAAGGGCGCCGACGGCTTTCGCCGCCTGCCGAACGGCGATCCCCTCGTCATCCGCTATTCGTCGACGCCGAGCGAGCGCGACCGGCAGTTCGACGAGCTGATGAAGCGCTCGCTCGATTCGATCGGCGTGCGGCTCGAGATCCACAAGGACCGCTTCCCGGAGCTGATCAAGCTCGAAAACCAGTGCCGCCTGATGATGCGCGGCGCAGCATGGATCGCCGATTACCCGGACGGCGACAATTTCATGCAGCTGCTCTATGGCCCGAACACCGGGCAGAGTAATAACGCCTGCTACCGCTCGCCGGAATACGACAAGCGCTACGAGCGCTCGCGCCTGCTGCCCGACGGCGCCGAGCGCAACAAGCTGTACCGCGAGATGGCCCGCATCATGGAAACCGACACGGTGTGGATGCTGACCGACAGCCGCTACCGCAACGTGCTGATGCAGCCGCGCGTGAAGGGGTATACCAAGCATCCGGTCATGCACGCCGAGTGGCTCTATATCGACCTTGAGTAGCTACCTCGTCAGGAGGTTGTGGCAATTCTTTCCCACGCTCCTCGGCGTGGTGCTGCTCGTGTTCTTCCTCTTCAACTGGGTCGGCGGCGACCCGGCGTACATCCTCGCCGGCAAGATCGCGAGCGCCGAGCAGGTCGAGAACATCCGCCGCAGCCTCGGCGTCGACCAGCCGTACTGGGTGCAGCTCGGCATCTTCCTGAAGCAGGTCGCCACCGCGGATTTCGGCGTGAGCTGGTCGACCAACGAGCGCGTTTCGCAGATCTTCGCCACGCGCCTGGGGCCGTCATTGACGGTCCTTTTGCCGCTCTTGTTGATCAGCACCGTCCTTGCGCTCGCCGCCGCCATGCTGGTCGCGTACTTCCGCGGCTCGCTCACCGACCGCGCGATCATGGTCGCCTGCACCATCGGCCAGTCCGTCAGCATCCTGGTCTACATTCTTTTGCTGCAGTACTGGCTCGCCTACCAGCTCGGCTGGTTCCCGGTGCAGGGATGGGGCGGCACGCTGGGCGAGAACCTGCTCGCCTATGCCGCGCTTCCGATCCTGGTGGGGGTCATCGTGTCCCTGGCGCCGGATATTCGCCTGTACCGCAGCGTGTTCCTCGAGGAGATCAACCAGGACTACGTGCGCACCGCGCGGGCCAAGGGTCTGGGCGAAGGCCGCGTGATGTGGCTCCACGTCCTGCGCAACGCCGCGATCCCGATCACCACCAACGTCATGACGCAGGTTCCGGGCCTGCTCGCGGGCGCCTTTCTGATCGAGCGCTTCTTCTCCATCCCGGGCATCGGCCGCGAGGTCATCCTCGCCGTCGAGCGCAGCGACTTCCCGGTGATCAAGGCGGTGACGATCTACGTCGCGATCGCCACCATGATCGTCAATCTGCTGGCCGACCTCACCTACCGCGCGCTCGACCCGCGGGTGCAGCTCAAATGAGCCTCTGGCACCTGGCCTGGCGCCGCTTCCTGCGCGACCCGGTGGGTGTGGCGTCGGCGGTGGTCGTCGTCGCCTTCATCGTGCTCGCAGCGGCGTCGGCCGCGGGCTGGGTGGCGCGCGACTGGTCGGACGAGGTGGGCGTGAGCTATGCGCCACCGGGTTTCCTGCAAACGGAGCTTCTGCAAGAGCACACGCGTGAGGCGACGAAAGTGCTTCCGCAAGAGGACTACGGCATCAAGGACCCGATTGGGGCGGAACTGGCCGCGATTCGCAAATCGCTGACCGAAACATCCCAGGCGGAGGCGAAACACGGCTCTCTGGTCTTCGGCGCGGACAAATGGGGACGCGACGTCGTGAAGAAGGCGATCAAGGGCAGCGAGACCTCGCTCGTCGTGGGATTCGCCGCCGCCGGGCTGGCGACGCTGCTCGGAACACTATTCGGGGCGCTCGCCGGCTACTACGGCCGCTGGGCAGACGACTTCTTCAACTGGCTTTACAGCGTGTTCACCTCGATTCCCTATCTGCTGCTGGTGCTCGCGGTCGCCGCGGTACTCGGTCAGAAGGGCATCCTCACCGTGATCCTGATCCTGGGACTCACCGGCTGGACCGGGATCTTCCGCTTGGTGCGCGCGGAATACCTCAAGCACCGCGTGCGCGAATACGTGCTCGCCGCCGACGCGGTCGGCGCTTCCGATACCCGGCGCATGTTCGCGCATATCCTGCCGAACGTCAGCCACGTCGTGCTGGTGCAGCTCTCCCTGCACGTCGTGCTGTTCATCAAGTCCGAAGTGATCCTGAGCTTCCTCGGCTTCGGCGTCGGGCGTGGACACGGTCTCGTGGGGCAGCATGCTCGCCGAGGCGCCGAGCGAGCTGATCCTCGGCATGTGGTGGCAGATCGCCGCCGCGACCGCGGCGATGGCGCTCGCGGTGACGGCGTTCAGCTTGTTCACCGACGCGGTGCGCGATGCGCTCGACCCGAGGCTGCAATGAGCCTCCTCAGCGTGCGCGACCTGCGCGTGAACTTCGGCCCCGTCCCGGCGGTGAAAGGCGTGAGCTTCGATATCGCGGAGCACAGCACGGTGGCGCTGGTGGGCGAATCCGGCAGCGGCAAGTCCGTGACCGCGCTTTCCATTCTGGGGTTGTTGCCGGGGAATGCGAGCGCACGCGGCCGGATTATTTTCAAGGGCAAGGACCTGCTGCAAAGTCCGGCGCGCGAGCTGCGCGCGCTGCGCGGCGCCGAGATCTCGATGATCTTCCAGGAGCCGATGAGCTCGCTCAACCCGGTGTTCAGCGTCGGCTTCCAGGTCGCGGAGGTGCTGCGCCAGCATCGCGGGCTTTCGGGCAGGGAGGCGCGCGCCAAGACCCTGAGTCTTTTCGAAGAGGTCGGCCTGTCCGCGCCGCAAGCCAAGCTGGCTGCCGTTCCTTCCCGGCTCTCGGGAGGCGAGCAGCAACGCGTGATGATCGCGATGGCGATCGCCTGCGAGCCGAAGCTGCTGATTGCGGACGAGCCCACCAGCGCGCTCGACGTGACGGTGCAGAAGCAGATCCTCGATCTGATCGCGGCGCTGCAGCGGCGGCGGCGGATGGCGATGCTCTTCATCACCCACGATCTGGGTTTGGTAAGCCACATAGCCAACCATGTCGTCGTGATGCAGCAGGGCGAGATCCGGGAACAGGGCACGGTGAACCACGTCTTCGGCGCCCCGGCCGACAACTACACGCGGGTGCTGCTGGCCGCGCGTCCGCGCATCGATCGGATTCAGCCGCGCCAGCGGGGTGGCGAAGAGCCGATCGTGCTCGAGGCGCAACGCCTGGCGAAGAGCTTCGACGGCGTTCCGGCCGTCAAGGGCGCGAGCTTCAAGCTGGCGAGAAGCCGCACGCTTGGCCTGGTGGGCGAATCGGGCTCGGGCAAGACGACGTTGGGGCTTCTGGTGACGCGCCTGCACGAGCCCTCGGGCGGCGCGCTGCGCTTCCATGGGAAGGATGCGCACGCCGTGCCGCGGCTTGCCTTCAAGCGCAAGGTGCAGATCGTGTTCCAGAACCCGTACGCTTCGCTCAATCCCCGTTTCAGCATCGGCGCCATCCTCACCGAGCCGATGCGCCTGCACGGCATCGGCGCGAACGAGACCGAGCGCCGGGCGCTCGCGGCCGAGCTGCTCAAGAAAGTCGGGCTTCCGCAAAGCGCGTTGCACAAGTATCCGCACGAGTTCTCCGGCGGACAGCGCCAGCGCATCGCCATCGCGCGCGCACTGAGCCTCGAGCCCGAGCTGCTGATCTGCGACGAGGCGGTGTCGGCGCTCGACGTCTCGATCCAGGCGCAGCTCTTGAACCTTCTGCGCGACCTGCAGGACCAGACGGCGATGAGCTACCTCTTCATCTCGCACGACCTCGCGGTGGTGAAAGGCATGGCCGACGAGGTGATGGTGATGAAGGACGGCGAGATCGTAGAGCACGCCGGCACCGAGGAGATTTATTCCGAGCCGAAGCACCCCTATACGCGGGCGCTGCTCGCTTCGATCCCCCGATGAGACCGCTTTTGCGAATTCAACGCATCTGGAACATCTTGGATGGCAGGTAACTGACGATCTCGGGAAAGATCCAGATCAGCGTCACCGCCACCACCATCAGGATGAAGAACGGCAGCGAGGCGCGCGCGACGTAGAACATGTTGCGCCCAGTGAGGGCCTGCAGCACGTAGAGGTTGAAGCCCACCGGCGGCGTGAGCTGCGCCATCTCCACCACCAGCACGATGAAGATGCCGAACCAGAGGAGGTCGATGCCCGCGGCCTTGACCGAGGGCAGGATCACCGCGGCGGTGAGCACGACCATCGAGATGCCATCGAGGAAGCAGCCGAGCACGATGAAGAGGAGCGTCAGCACCACGATCAGGCCCGCGGGCGTGAGGCCCATGTGCGCAATCCACTCGGCGATCGCGCGCGGCACGCCGGTGAAGCCCATCGCCACCGTCAGGAAGGACGCGCCGGTCAGGATGAAGGCGATCATGCACGAGGTGCGCATCGCGCCCATCACGCTCGCCGAGAAGGTCTTCCAGTTGAGCGAGCGCGAAGCCGCCGACAGGATCAGCGAGCCGACCACGCCGAGCGCCGCCGACTCGGTCGGCGAGGCGATGCCGGCATAGATCGAGCCGATCACCGCCGCGATCAGCAGCACCGTCGGGATCAGGAAGCGCGCTTCCCACAGCTTGTCGCGCAGGCTCATGCGGATGGCGCGCGGCGGCGTGCGCTCCGGGTGCAAGCAACGCCCAGGCCATGATGTAGCCGGAGAAAAGCACCATCAGCAGGACGCCCGGCAGCACCCCGGCCACGAACAGGCGCGCGATCGACACGTCGGCCGCGACGCCGTAGACGATCATGATGATCGACGGCGGGATCATCAGGCCGAGCGTGCCCGAGCCGCACAGCGATCCCACCACCATCGCCTCGTCGTAGTTGCGCTTGCGCAGCTCGGGGATGGTGATCTTGCCGATGGTGAGGCAGGTGGCGGTCGAGGAGCCCGAGATGGCGGCGAAGATGCCGCAGCCGAGCACGTTGCAATGGACCAGCCTGCCCGGCAGCGCGTCCATCCATGGCGCGATGCCGCGGAACATGTCCTCCGAGATGCGGCTCCTGAACAGGATCTCGCCCATCCAGATGAAAAGCGGCAGCGCGGTCAGCGCCCAGCTGGTGCTCGAGCCCCAGACGGTCGTGGCCATGAGCAGCCCGGCCGGCGAATTGGTGAAGAACACCATGCCGATGAAGCCGAGACCGAGCAGCGCGATGGCGATCCACACGCCACCCGCGAGCAGCACCACGAGCGCCGCCAGCAGGATCAGCGAGATGTTGAGCTGGTCCACGCGCTAGCGCTCGAAGCTCGGCAGCTCGCCGGCCTTGGCGATCTCGGCCGCTTCGTACGAGGGGATGCGCCCCCGCAACGCCGCGAGCAAATCGTCGGCCAGGGCGATCGCCAGCACGACCAGGCCGAGCGCCATGGCGAGCTGCGGGATCCACAGCGGCACCGCCACCAGTCCCTGCGACACGTCGTTCAGCTGGTATGAGGTCCACGTCATGTCGACCGCATACCAGGCGAAGTACGCGCACAAAAATAGGCTAACGACCAGGCACGCGATCTCCATCACCCGGCGCTTGCCGCCGTGCAGGTGGTGCACCAATAGCGTGACGCGGATGTGCTCGCCGCAGCGCAGGGTCCAGGCGAGCCCGAGGAAGAACGACGCCGCCATGGCGAAGCCGGCGAAATCGTCGAACGAGCGCGCGGCGAAGCCGAGCGCGCGCCCGCCGATCTGCGCCAGCGTCATCGCCGCGATGCCGACGAGGAACACCCCCGCGGCGACCCCGGCGCCGCGGTAGAGCCAGTCGAGCGCCGCGCGCAATCTAGGTGCTACTTGCCGCTATAGGCGCGCAGGATCGCCTCGCCTTCGGCGCCGGCGCGCTTGGCCCACTCCTCGGAGATGGTCTTGCCGATGGCGGCGAACTCGGCCGCGAGCTGCGCGCTCGGCTTCGCCACCTTGATGCCCTTGTCGGCCAGCGTCTTGATGGCGCGCGCGTTGTCTTCCTCGCTCGCCTTCCAGCCGCGCTCCTCGGCGCGCTTCGCCGCGTCGAGCATCGCCTTTTGCGTCGCCGCGTCGAGCTTGGCGAAGGCCGCCTTGTTGACGAGCATCGCGTTGTGCGGCACGAACGCCTCGGTGTCGTAAAAGTGGGTCAGGTAGTCCCACGCCTGGCTGTCGACGCCGCCCGAGGACGAGGTGATCATCAGGTCGACCACGCCGGTGCGGAAGGCCTGCGGCACTTCCGGCAGCTGCACGGTCGTCGGGATCGCGCCCACCAGCTCCGCGAGGCGCGACGTGGTTGGGCTGTACGTGCGCATCTTCAGCCCCTTCATGTCGGCGGTCGACTTGATCTCCTTCTTGGCCCACAGCGCCTGCGGCGGCCAGGGCACGGAATAGAGGATGCGGATGCCCTGCGCGTCGAGGCGCTTCTCGAGATAGGGCTTGGCCGCCGCCCACAGCTTCTTCTCCTTCTCGTAGCCGTTGGCGAGGAACGGATTGGAATCGAACGCGAACAGCGGGCTCTCGTTGGCGAGGACAGAAATGAGGATTTCGCCGATCGGCACCTGGCCGGTCTGCACCGCGCGCTTGATCTCCGGGTGCTTGATCAGCGAGGCGTTGCTGTGCACCGTCATCTGCAGCTTGCCGCCCTTGGCGACTTCCTCGGCGAACTGGCGTGCGTTCTTGGTATGGAAGGTGCCGTCGGAATACGGCGTCGGCATGTCCCACTTGGTCTGTGCGAAGGCGCTCCCGGCTCCCATCGCGAACGCGATGGCAATAGTCAGCTTGTGCATCGATCTCCCCCTCGGAAAAGAGCCATCATAATACGGCGATGAACGCAGCCGTGCGCGTGGCCTCCGACGTCGGCGGCACTTTCACCGACAGCATCGCCTACGACGAGGCGACCCGCGCCATCACCGTCTCGAAGGTCTCGACCACGCCCGAGGACCGCGCGCTCGGCACCATCGCGGGCCTGGCGAAGGCGCTCGCCCTGCAACGTAAAAGCGGAGCCGAAGTGAAGTACGTCGGCCACGGCATGACCACCGCCACCAACGCCGTGATCCAGCGCCAGGGCGCGCGCACCGCGTTCATCACCAACGCCGGGTTCCGCGACCTCCTGCTCATCGGCCGCCAGGAGCGCCCGAGCCTGTACGACATCCGTGTGACGCGGCCCGAGCCGCTGGTGCCGCGCGAGCTTTGCCTCACGGTGCGCGGGCGCCTCGATGCCACCGGCCGCGAAATCGAGCCGCTCTCGATGGAAGATCTGGAGCGCGCCGCCCGCACCATGGAGGCAGCCGGCGTCGAGTCGGTCGCCATCTGCTTCCTGCATTCCTACGCCAACCCCGCGCATGAGCGCCAGGCGCGCGACTTCCTGCAAAAGAGCTTGGAGAAAACCGCGATCTGCGCCTCCATCGACATCCTGTCGGAATTCCGCGAATACGAGCGAGCGAGCACCTGCGTGCTGAACGCCTTCCTGATGCCGGTGATGGACCGCTACCTTGGCTCCCTCACGAAGCTGCTGCGCGACGCGGGTGGCCTCGGCATCGCGGCCGCGACGCCGGTCATGGTGATGGAAGCCTCCGGCGGGCTGATGACGGTGGCCTCGGCGCGCAGGAAACCCGTGCACACGGTGCTCTCCGGCCCTGCCGGCGGCGTGGTCGCGAGCGCGCACGTCGCCGAGCTCGCCGGCGCCGCGCACATCATCACCATGGACATCGGCGGCACCAGCACCGACATCAGCGTGATCCGCAACGGCGCGCCGGCGATTACGCGCGAAGCCAAGCTCGAGAACATCCCGGTGCGCCTGCCGGTGATCGACATCCACGCCATCGGCGCCGGCGGCGGCTCGATCGCCTGGATCGACGAGGGCGGCGCGCTGCGCGTCGGCCCGATGAGCGCCGAGGCCGTGCCGGGCCCGGCGTGCTACCGGCGCGGCGGCACGCGCCCGACCACCACCGACGCCAATGTCGTGCTCGGCAGGCTCGGCCCCCGGACCCGCCTCGGCGGCGAGATGACGCTCGACGTCGCGGCCGCCGAGCGCGCGGTCAGCGAGGCAATCGCCAGGCCCCTCGGCCTCGACACGGTCAGCGCCGCCGCCGGCATCCTGCGCGTCACCCACGCCAACATCGTGCGCGGCATTCGCGTGGTGTCGATCGAGCGCGGCCACGACCCGCGCGATTTCGCGCTGGTGCCCTTCGGCGGCGCAGGTCCCATGCATGGCACCCCGGTGGCGAGGGAGCTCGGCATCCCGCGCCTGGTGATCCCGCCCACGCCCGGCATCCTGTGCGCGCTCGGCCAGCTCGTCTCCGACCTGCGCCACGACCTGGTGGAAACGCACGTCGGCCCGCATTCCACGTTCTCGATCTCCCAGGTACGAGAAATCCTGTCCCGCCTGCGCTCGCACGGCGACGAGCTCCTCGCCGCCGACGGTGTCCCGTCCGCCAAGCGCCGCATCGAAACGCGCGTCGACGCGCGCTACGCCGGCCAAAGCTACGAGCTCGCGCTGCCGCTCGCCGATGCCAATGGCTGGGCCGCGCTGCCGCAGGCCTTCTACGCCGAGCACCAGGCGCGCTTCGGCCACCACGACCCGTCCGGCGCGCTCGAGATCGTCGCCTTCGGCGTCACCGCCGTAGGCTTGATCGATGCACCCGAGCTGCCGCAGATCCGCGAGGGCAGCGAGCGGCCGCCCGCGGTGCAGCGGAAGGTCTTCTACGAGGCAGACGACCCCGGTCAGCCCGGGCAATGGCTGCAGGCTGCGATCTACCAGCGGCCGGACCTCCTCGCCGGTCACGTTATCCACGGCCCCGCGGTGATCGAGGAAATCTCCGCCACCACGGTGCTTTATCCCGGCGACGTGGCGCGCGTCGACCGCTATGGGAGCCTGCTCGTCACGGTATGAACGCACCTGAAATCAGTTTCGATCCCATAACGCTGGAAGTACTGCGCAACGCGCTGGAAGCCACCGCGCAGGAGATGGGCGCGGTGCTCAAGCGCACCGCCTTCTCGCCCAACATCAAGGAGCGCATGGACGCCTCGTGCGCGATCTTCGACGCCAACGCCCAGCTCGTGGCGCAGGCCGAGCACGTGCCGGTGCACCTCGGCTCGATGCTGCGCGCCGTGAGCACCACGGTCGCCAGGTTCGACGCGCTCGCCGAAGGCGACGTGATCCTGGTCAACGATCCGTTCATCGGCGGCTCGCATCTTCCCGACGTGATGGTGATCGCGCCGGTCTTGCACCACGGCGCGCTCATCGGCTATGCCGCGACGCGCGCGCACCAGGCGGACATCGGCGGCATGGAGCCCGGCTCGATGCCCGGGCATTCGCAGGAGATCTACCAGGAAGGCCTGATCATCCCGCCGGTGAGGCTCTACCGCGCCGGCAAGCTCCAGGAGGACATCCTCGCGCTCGTCCTCGCCAACGTGCGCACGCCGGAAGAACGCCGCGGCGACTTCAACGCCCAGCTCGCCGCCATCAGGATCGGCGAGCGCCGCCTGAAGGAGCTCGCCGAGCGCTACGGCGCGCCGCGCCTCGCCGCCGGCTTCGAAGCGATCCTCGCCTACGCCGAGCGCCGCATGCGGAAGCAGCTCGCCGAGCTGCCGGCGGGCGAATACAGCGGCGAAGACCAGCTCGACGACGACGGCAGCGTCGACGAGCCGGTGCCGGTGAAAGTCAAAGTGACGATTCGGCAGGGCGGGATGACCCTCGACTTCGCCGGCTCCGCGCCGCAGCGCCGCGGTAACATCAACGCCGTCGCGCCAATGACCCACTCGGCGGTGTTTTTCGCCGTGAAGGTCTTGACCGACCCGACGATCCCCACCAACGCCGGCACCTTCCGCCCGGTCGACATCCGCATCCCCGAGGGCTCCTTCCTCAACGCCCAGCGCCCCGCCGCCGTCTGCGCCGGCAACACGGAGACCACCCAGCGTGTGGTCGACGCCGTGCTCAAGGTCTTCGCCCAGTTCGCCCCTGACCGCATCCCGGCCGCGAGCCAGGGCACGATGAACCTCATCAGCGTCGGTGGCCGCGACCCCCGCAACGGCCGCGCCTATACGTACGTGGAAACCATCGCCGGCGGTCAGGGCGGTCGCCCGATGGGCCCCGGCATGGACGGCGTCCAGTGCAACATGACCAACACCATGAACACGCCGATCGAAGCGCTGGAGATCAGCTATCCATTGCGCGTCGAGCGCTATGAGCTCTCCGACGGCTCCGGCGGCACCGGCCAACACCGCGGCGGCAACGGCGTGATCCGCGCTTTGCGCGTCCTCGACCACGACGCGCGCGTCTCATTGCAATCCGACCGCCGCATCTTCAGCCCCTACGGGCTGCAGGGCGGCAGCGACGGCAAGGTCGGGCGCAATTGCGTCATCGCGCGCGACGGCCGCGAGAAACCTTACCCCGGCAAGGCAACCCTGACGCTCGAAAGCGGCGAGGTGGTCATCGTCGAAACCCCCGGCGGCGGGGGTTGGGGCAAGGCCTAGTTATCCTGGAGAAATCGATGAGCTTCGAATTCCGTGAGGTCGTGACCAGTGAAGCGCAATTTCGCGCCGTGATGGGCAATCCGAGTGAGCGTGTCGTGAAGAAGCAGATCGCGGCGCTCGATCATCATTGCCGCGACTTCATCGCGAAATGCCCCTTCCTGCTCATTTCCTCCTGCAACGCAGACGGTAATATGGACGTGTCCCCTAAAGGCGACCCGCCCGGTTTCGTCCACGTTCTGGATGATCGAACCCTGGCGATCCCGGATCGGCCCGGGAATCGCCGCGCCGACACGTTCCGCAACCTGCTGCAAAACCCTCATGTCGGGATGCTGTTCCTGATTCCTGGCAAGCAGGAAACACTGCGCATTAACGGCACGGCGATGATCGTGCGGGATCGATGGCTGCGCGAGCAGATGGCCATCGGCGGAAGGCTGCCTGAATTTGCCATGGTCGTGAAAGTGGCGGAAGTCTTCTTCCACTGCGCGAAGTGTGTAATCCGTTCCGGCCTTTGGGACAGCAAGTCCTGGCCGAAGCTCGACGGACTCGCTTCGCTCGCCCAAGTCATGGTCGACCAAGGCAAGCTCGAAGACACGGTGGAGGAAATGCAGACCATCATTGAGGCGAGCGTTCGGGAACGGCTGTACTGACGGTCTCGAACAGGCAATGGTCGTGGCCGGCTTGGGCCGCACACTGCACTTCGATCGAAGTGAGCTTCGATTTGCCGCCCATGACGAATTCCAGCGCGCCGGGGAACCAGCCGCGGAACATGTAGCAGGTCTTCGCGTTCCTCCGCTCCACGGCGAAGACGGAGTGGCGCACCTGGACGCGGGCGCGGCCGGCCGCGGGGTCGATGGATTCGACGGTGAACTGGCCCCAGCCGCGCTGGGAGAGGCGCTTCATGTAGTGGTGGAACACCTCGACGCCTTTGAGGCCGTGGGTTTTGGCTTCCTTTTCGCACCAGACGTAGGCCGACTTGTGGCCGGCGGTGAAGAGGAGCTCGGCGTATTTGTCGGCGCCGAGGGCGGACTCGATGGCGAGGTGGTTGTTGAGGAAGAAGTGGCGCGGCACGAGGATCATCGGCACGCCATCGACCGACCATTCGCCGGTGGCGGCGTCGACTTCGATCGGGACCTGCGGTTTCAAGAACCCCAGACTTCCTTCAGCAGGCGCACCCAGTTCTCGCCCATCACCTTGCGGATGCGGCTTTCCTTCCAGCCGCGCTTCTCCATCGCCGCGCGTGAGATTGGGATAGTCCTTGATCTCGCGCATGCCGGCGGGGTTGATGATGTCGCCGAACTCGGTGAGCTTGCGCGCGTAGCCCTTGTCGCGCGTAATCCACTCGAAGAACTCGCGCCCGTAGCCCTGGGTGAAGTCGGTGCCGAAGCCCGACCTGGTCCTCGCCGCACACGCCGATCACGTGCTCCATCGCCTCCACGTAGTCGTCGACGGTGGCGGAGGTGCCGCGCTTCAGGAACGGCGGGAACATGGTGACGCCGACGAAGCCGCCCTTGTCGACGATGAAGCGCAGCTGCTCGTCGGACTTGTTGCGCGGGTGCGATTTAAGCGCGGCCGGCGCGCAATGCGTATAGGCGCATGGCTTCTTGGAAGCCTTGATGACGTCTTCGCTGGTCTTCGGGCCGACGTGGGACAGGTCGCACAGGATGCCGAGGCGGTTCATCTCGGCGATCACCTCGTGGCCGAAGTCCGATAGCCCGCCGTCCTTGCTCTCGTAGCAGCCGGTGCCGACCAGGTTCTGGGTGTTGTAGGCGATCTGCATGATGCCCACGCCGAGCTGCTTGAAGAGCGCGAGGTGCGCGATCTGGTCCTCGATGCCGGTGAGGTTCTGCCAGCCGAGCGCGATGCCGGTCTTGCCTTCCTTCTTGGCGCGCGCGATGTCGGCGGTGGTGTGCACCTGGGTGATGAGGTCGGCGTTTTCGCTGAACCAGTGCTTCCAGCGGCCGACGTTGGCCATCGTGGCCTCGAAGCCTTCCCAGATGCAGCAGGTGCAGTTCGCCGCGGTCAGGCCGCCGCGGCGCATATCCTCGAACACTGCACGGCTGAAATTCGAGACGATCAGGCCGTCGAAGACCGTGAGATCGCGATGCAGTTCTGCGCCGTGCATGGACCGGGGGATAATATCATTCGGTTCTACGGGGAGAGGGTCATGGCGGACAAGCTCAACGAAGCATTAGAGGCGGCATTCGCCGAAGCGACTCGACGCTATCGCGAGCGCGGCTTCCAGCGGCGCGTCGGATTCGGACGCAAGCCGGCGCTGATCAGCGTCGACCTCGCGAACGCTTGGACGCGTCCGGGCAATCCGTTCACCTGCGAGCACATGGACGACCAGGTGATTCCGGCGATGCAGAAGCTTCTCGGCGCGTTTCGCAAGCACGGCTTTCCGGTGGTGCATGTCACGACCTGCTACCAGGTGACCGACCGCAACAATCCGAATACCGACATGGGGCTCTGGCACTGCAAGATCCCGGTCGAGGCGGTGTCCGAGAGCGACCCGCATCTATGGGCGATCGATTCGCGCATTGCGCCGATCGCGGGCGAGCAGCTCCTGGTGAAGAAGCGTGCCAGCGCCTTTCATGGGACCTATCTCGCGGGCTATCTGCGGGCGGCAGGCGTGGACACCATCGTCGTCACCGGCGTCACGGCATCGGCCTGCGTGCGCGAGACGGTGTGCGACGGGCTCGCGGACGGCTTCAGGACCATCGTGGCGAAGGAGGCGGTCGGCGACCGCGTGCCTGGCGCGGTGCTGTGGAATCTCTTCGACATCGACGCCAAGTTCGGCGATGTCGAGACGCTCGAGACTGTCCTTCAGCAGCTGGACAGGATCGCGAAGCAGGCACGTGAACCAGCAACGGCTTAAACGGGGAGGGAACGTGAACTATTTCTTGGGGATGCTGGCGTGCGCCTTCGCAGTGGGCGCCGCCGCGGAAGACGGTGTCACTGCCAGCAGCATCAAGATCGGGGTGATGGGGCCGTTCACCGGCAACGCGTCGAGCTACAGCAAGGCCCAGATCGGACTGGACGCCTACTACAAGTGGGTGAACGACCAGGGCGGCGTCAACGGCCGCAAGATCGAGACCGTGCTCGAGGACTACGCCTGCGACAGCGCGAAGGGCGTCGCCGCGGTGAAGAAGCTGATCCACCAGGACAAGGTGTTCATGCTGCACGGCAACTCGTGCAGCGCGGTGGCGATGGCGATCAAGCCGATCGTGGTCGAAGCCGGCATTCCCTGGGTCGTGGCGCACGCCGCCAACGGCAATATCTCCTCGCCGCCGGTGAAGAACATCTTCCACGGCGTGCCGGTGGGCAAGACGATGGGCATCGCGATGGGGCAGTTCGTCGCCAGCAAGCCGGGCCTCACCAAGGTGGCGGTGATCTCGCATACCGACGACTGGGCGAAGAGCTACTGCGGGCCGGCGAATGAATATCTCGCCTCCAAGAACATCAAGCCGGTGGTGCAGGAGGCATTCGAGCGCGGCCAGACCGACTCGACCGCGCAGACGCTGAAGATCAAGCAGGCGAACCCGGATTTCGTCATCGCCTGCCTGTACGAGGCCGAGACCGCGATCTTCCTCAAGGATGCGAAGAAGTACGGGCTCAGCGTGCCGGTGATGGGCACCGCGGGCACGGATCTCGAGAACACGCTCAAGCGCGTCGGCGATCTCAACACGGTGGCGAACTACTACGTGCCGCACATGTATGCCGACAACCTCGACGGCCCGCGCCTGAAGAAATTCGGCGACATCCTGAAGAAGTACTACCCGAACGAGTCGGTCACCGCGTTCAGCCTGATCGCCATGGGCAGCGCCATGGCGGTGGTCGAGGCGTTGAAGCGCACCGGCCGCGAACCCACGCGTGACAAGCTGATCGCCGAGCTCGACCGCACCAAGGACTTCGACACCGGCGTGCTGGCCGGGCATATCAGCTGGTCGCCTTCGGACCGCGATGGCGTCAAGGACGTGGCGGTGGCCGGGTTCGTCAAGGGCAAGCCGACCGTCCTGAAGGCCTGGGGCAAACCGCTCTGACCTGAGGTGTTCGCCCTGCAACTCGCCCTGAGCGGCCTCGCTCAGGGCGCGATCTACGCGCTGGTGGCGTTGTCGATGTGCGTGGTCTACCGTGCCACCACGGTGGTCAATTTCGGCCATGGCGATCTCGTGATGGCGGGCGCCTTCGTGGTCTACGTCCTGGTGGTGCTCGCCGGCCTGCCGTTCCTGGCATCGGCCGTCCTTGCGGTGGCGCTGCTCTTTCTGCTCGGCGTGCTGATCGAAATCGGGCTGATCGAGCGCATCAAGGCCGGGCCGCACATCGGCTTTGCGCTGATGTGCATCGGCTTCGGCTACGTGCTGCGCGGGATCGCGCGCGGCGTCTGGGGGCGCGAGGTGCTGCCGATGCCCACCGTGTTCGACTTCCCGCCGGTGATCGCGGGCGATCTGGTGGTGACGGCCGATGCGCTCATCATCTTTGCTGCCGTCGGCGTGCTGCTCGCGCTCTTTTTCGTGCTCTTCTACCGCAGCTCGGCCGGTCGGGTGATGCAGGCCGTCTGCCAGTCCGAGCGCGGCGCGGCGCTCGTCGGCATCAACGTGCGCGCCTTCCATGGCGTGATGTGGGGCGCGGGGGCGGCGCTCGGCGCGGTGGGCGGCGTGCTGGTCGCGCCGCTCACGCTCCTGCATCCGGGCCTTGGCGCGAGCTTTCTCATCAAGGGCTTCGCCGCGATGACGCTCGGCGGCTTCGGCTCGCTCGGCGGCGCGGTGGCCGGCGGCCTGCTGCTCGGACTTGCCGAGCAATGGGTCGGCGGCTACGTCTCGACCAAGCTGATCGATGTCACGGCGTACCTGGTGATCATCCTGGTGCTCGCGCTTCGTCCCAACGGCCTGTTCGGGCGCGCGGTGGCGGAGCGGGTGTGAGGTTCTACATCCTGCCGCTGGCGGCGCTGGCGATCCCGCTCGTCGCCAATCCGTATACGCAGTTCATGGTCAACCTGATGCTGGTCTACGTGCTGGTGGCGGTCGGCTTCAACCTGGTGCTCGGCAACCTCGGCCAGCTCGCGTTCGCCAACACCGCGCTGTTCGGCATCGGCGCCTACAGCGCGGCGATGCTGATGGCGCACGCCGGATGGCCGTTCTGGCTGGTGATCGTGCCGGCCGGGCTCGCCGGTGCCGCGGCCGGCTTCCTCGCGAGCGTGACCGCGCTGCGCGGCATCCGCGTCTACTACCTCGCCATCGTCACGCTTGCGTTCGGCGAGCTCCTGCGCTGGAGCTATATCCACGGCGAGCGCGCCACCGGCGGCACCGACGGCCTCGCCGTGCCGAATTCCCATTTCTTCGGCATCGCGCTCGACAGCGAGACGGCGCGCTTCTACGTCTTTCTCCTTATCGTCACCGTGCTGGTGAAGGCGGTTTCGAACCTGCTCCAGTCCAAGATCGGGCGCGCGATCGTCGCCATCCGCGACAACGAGCTCGCCACCGCCTCGCTCGCCATCCCGACCGGGCGCTATATCGTGCTGGCGTTCACGCTGTCGGGCTTCGTCGTGGGCATCGCCGGCAGCCTGTTCGCGGTGCTGATCGGGCGCGTGATCCCGGAGAGCTTCGGCCTGATCGAGCTGATCCTGCATTTCGCCATGGTGCTGGTCGGAGGCCTCGGCAGCCTGCTCGGCAGCGTGCTCGGTGCGGTGGCATTGACGGCGCTGCCGGAATTCTTCCGCCGCTTCCCCGGCCTTTACGAGATGTTCTTCGGCGGCCTGCTGATCGTGTTCCTCCTCGTGCAGCCGCGCGGCCTGTCGGCGCTCGCCGCGCGCTGGTGGCCGCCGCTGCGCGACCGCTATTACCGAGAGCACTGATGCTCGAGCTGCAGCATGTCGGCGTCCGGTTCGCCGGGCTGCAAGCGCTGAGCGATGTCAGCCTCACCGCGCGCGGCGGCGCTGTGCATGCGCTGATCGGCCCGAACGGCGCCGGCAAGACCACGCTGTTCAATGCGATCTCCGGCTACGTGGCGCTAAGCGCCGGAACCATTGCGCTCGACGGCGCGCCGATCCACGGCCTGACGCCGCACCAGATCGCGGCGAGGGGCTTGCGCCGCACGTTCCAGAACGGCGGCCTGTTCGCCGAGCTGACGGCGCTGGAGAACGTGCTCGCCGGCCTGCATGCGCGAATCGATGCGAGCTTCGCCGGCATCCTGTTCGGTAGCCGCGCTGCGCGGGCGGCCGAGCGCGAGGCGCTGGCGCGCGCGCGAGAGTTATTGCGGGCGATGGGCGTGGCGCATCTTGCCGACCAGCCGGTGAAGACCCTGTCGGGCGGGCAGCAACGCACCATCGAGATCGTGCGCGCAGTCGCCGCGGATCCGCCGCTCTTGCTGCTCGACGAGCCGGCGGTGGGCCTCGCGCCGCCGGTGCGGGCGCAGCTCGTCGACCTGATCCGGCGCCTTGCGGGTGAGAGGGGTATCGCGGTACTTCTCATCGAGCACGCGGTGGATCTGGTCATGGCGGTCGCGGACGTCGTGGCGGTCTTCAATGGCGGCATCAAGATCGCAGAAGGCACGCCGGCCGCCATCCGCCGCGACCCGGCGGTGCTCGAGGCCTATCTCGGGCATGTCTGAGCCGCTCCTGCGCGTGAAGGCACTGCGCGTATCGTTCGGCGCGCGCGAGATCCTGCGCGGCGTCGACTTCGCCCTCGCCGAGGGGGAAGCGGTGGCGCTGCTCGGGCCGAACGGCAGCGGCAAATCGACGTGCCTCAACGCCATCTCGGGGCTGGTGGCGATCGCCGGCGGCCAAGTGGAAGTCGCCGGGACGAAAATCTCGGGCTGGCCGGTCCATCGCGTGGTGCGCCACGGCGTCGTGCAGGTCTCGCAGTCGCGCGATCTCTTCCCCGACCTCACGGTCGAGGACAACCTGCGCCTTGGCGGCCATACGCGCAGCGTCGAGCAAATGGACGGCCGGCTTCCCGAGGTTTACTCCTTGTTCCCCAGGCTGCGCGAGCGCCGCGCGCAACTCGTGCGCAGCCTCTCAGGCGGCGAGCAGCAGATGGTGGCGGTCGGACGCGCGCTGATGAGCCGGCCGCGCCTGCTCCTACTCGACGAGCCTTCGGGCGGCCTGTCGCCACAGCTCGTGGCCGACACGGCGCGCACCATGAGCGCGCTGCGTGATCTGGGCATGACCATGCTGCTGGTCGAGCAGAACCTGGGCCTCGCGCTGAAAGCAGCCGACCGCTATCTGATCCTGCGCGACGGCGAAGTCGCCGAAGGCGGGCCGGTGAGCGGGCTCGCCGGGAACTACGACGACATCGTGCGCGCGATCTACCTGTGAGCAGTACGCGGTACTCGGTCTACGCCCTTGCCCGCAACGCGCTCACCGGCCATCGCCATTGGCCGCCGGCCTGGCGCAAGGCCGCGCCGCGGCGCGAATACGAGGCCGTGATCATCGGCGGCGGCGGGCACGGGCTCGCCACCGCCTACTATCTCGCAAAAGAACATCGAATCAAAAGCGTGGCGGTGCTGGAGAAGGGCTCGCTGGGCGGCGGCAACACCGGGCGCAATACCACCATCGTGCGCTCGAACTACCACCTGGCGCCGAATGCGCACATGTACGAGTTCTCCATGAAGCTGTGGGAGGGCCTGTCGCGCGCGCTCAATTTCAACGTCATGTACAGCGCGCGCGGCGTGCTCAATCTCGCGCACACGCCGCAGGAGCTCGATGCGTTCGCGCGCCGCGGCAACGCGATGCGGCTGAACGGCATCGATGCCGAGCTGCTCTCGCGCGAGGAGATTCAACGCAGGGTGCCGCGCCTCGACTGCGCCGGCCGCTTTCCCGTGGTCGGCGGACTGCTGCAGCCTCGTGGCGGCACCGCGCGCCACGACGCCGTGGCATGGGGCTATGCGCGCGCCGCCGATGCGCATGGCGTCGACATCATCGAGCGCTGCGAGGTCACCGGCATCCGCGTGACCAATGGCGCGGTCGCCGGCGTCGAGACCACTCAGGGTTTCATCGCCACGCCCAAGCTCGGCATCGCGGTGGCCGGCAACTCGAGTCGGGTGGCCGCCCTGGCCAGCGTGCGCCTGCCGATCGAGTCGCATGTGCTGCAGGCACTGGTCACGGAGCCGGTGAAGCCTTGCCTCGACACGGTGGTGACCTCGGGCGCGGTGCATTACTACGTCAGCCAGTCCGACAAGGGCGAGCTGGTGATGGGCGGCGACATCGACGGCTACAATTCCTATGCGCAGCGCGGCAACCTGCCGGTGATCGAGCACGTCGCCGAGGCGTGCCTGCTGCTGTTTCCGTCGTTCAGCCGGCTGCGCATGCTGCGCAGCTGGGGCGGCATCGTGGACATGAGCATGGACGGCAGCCCGATCATCGGCAAGCTGCCGGTGAGCGGCCTCTACATGACCGGCGGCTGGTGCTACGGCGGCTTCAAGGCGACGCCGGCGTCCGGCTTCCTTCTCGCCCACACCATGGCGCACGACGCACCGCACGCGTTGAACGCGCCGTTCTCGCTCGAGCGCTTCGCCGAAGGCCGGCTGATCGACGAGCGCGGCGCCGGCGCCGCGCCGTGGCTGCATTGACGTGCTGCTGATCTCCTGCCCGCATTGCGGTGCGCGCGACCAGACCGAGTTCGCGTACGGGGGCGACGCATCGGTCGTGCGGCCGGCGGCGGATGCGCCGCTCGAAGCCTGGTTCGCGTACGTCTACCTGCGCGACAACCCCGCCGGGCCGCATGCGGAGTACTGGCAGCACGTCGCCGGCTGCCGGCGGTGGATCCGCATCCGTCGCGACACCGTGACGCACGAGATCACATGACCGCGTTTCGCGCGCCGCCACCCGCGGGAAGCCGCATCGACCGCACACAGCCGCTGCGCTTTACCTTCGACGGCGTCGCCTACGAAGGCTATCGCGGCGACACGCTCGCCTCGGCGCTCCTCGCCAACGGCGTGCACCTGGTCGCGCGCAGCTTCAAATACCACCGGCCGCGCGGCATCTACGCTGCTGGCAGCGAAGAGCCGAACGCGCTGGTGCGCGTCGGCAGCGGCGCGCGCGCCACGCCCAACACCCGCGCCACCGAGATCGAGCTCTTCGATGGCCTGGTGGCCGAGAGCCAGAACCGGTGGCCGTCGCTGGCGCTCGACGTCGCATCCATGGCGAACCGATTCTCGGCGCTGCTACCGGCCGGGTTCTACTACAAGACGTTCATGTGGCCGCGTTGGCTCTTCTACGAGCCCTTCATCCGGGCTGCCGGTGGCATGGGCATCGCGCCGGATGGAAACGATCCGGACGATTACGAGCACCAGCATGCGCACTGCGATGTGCTGGTCGTCGGCGCCGGCCGCAGCGGGGTCGCGGCGGCGCATGCGGCGGCGGAAGGCGGGGCGCGCGTCCTCCTCTGCGATGAGCGCCGTGCGCCGGCCGTGGAGGGCGTGCAGGTTCTCGCGCGCACGACCGCGTTCGGCTATTACGACCACGGTCTTGTCGGCATGGTCGAGCTCGGCGCGCGCCAAAGGCTGTGGAAAGTGCGCGCCAGGGAAGTGGTGCTCGCCACCGGGGCGATCGAGCAGCCGCTCGTTTTCGGCAACAACGACTTGCCCGGCGTGATGCTCGCCGGGGCGATGCTGCGCTATGCGCGCGAGTTCGGCGTGCTGCCGGGAAAGCGAGTCGCGCTCGCCGGCCACGACCTGCAGGAGACAGCTGCACAGCTGAAGCAGTTCGGCGCGCAGATCGTCGCGGTGATCGATGGCCGCGAGGTGATTCGGGCGCTGGGCCGCGCTCGCATCGAAGGCGTCGAGCTCGGCAACAAGACCATTGCGTGCGACGCGTTGGGCGTCAGCGGCGGCTTTCAGCCCGCGGTTCACCTGATGGTGCAAGCGCGCGGCGCAGCGCGGGTGCGCGTTGTCGGTAGCGCGGCGCGCCCGGCGGTGGTTCCGAGCATCGCTGGATTCAAAGGCGCCAAGCGGTTCGTCGACCTGCAGAACGATGTCACCGTGGAGGATATCGAGCTCGCCGTGCGCGAAGGCTACCGGTCGATCGAGCACGTGAAGCGCTATACCACGCTCGGCATGGGCACCGACCAGGGCAAGACGTCCAACCTGGCGGGCGCGGCGCTGCTCGCCGAGCGCCTCGGCCGGCCGCTCGCCGAGGTTGGCACCACGACTTTCCGTCCGCCCTATACGCCAGTCACCCTCGGCGCGCTAGCCGGGCGTGAGCGCGGCGCGCACGCCGAGCCAACGCGGCTCACGCCGCTGCATGAATGGCACGCGTCGTACGGCGCACGCTTCATCAATGCCGGACTCTGGCTGCGGCCGCAGCTTTATCCGCGCCCGGGCGAATCGGACGAGGCGTGCATCGAGCGTGAAGCACGCAATGTGCGCAGCCGTGTCGGCATGGTCGACGTGTCGACGCTCGGCAAGATCGAGCTGCAAGGTCCGGATGTGGCGGAGTTTCTCAACCGCGTCTACATCAACAACTGGCACACGCTGGCGGTCGGGCGCGCGCGCTATGGCGTGATGCTGCGCGAGGACGGCTTCGTGTTCGACGACGGCACGACCAGCCGGCTTGCCGAGCGACACTACCTGATGACGACGACGACCGCGAACGCCGAGGCGGTGCTGCGCCATCTCGAGTTCCTCCTGCAGGTGGCGTGGCCTGAGCTGCGCGTGCACCTGGCGTCGGTGACGGAGCAATGGGCCGCGGCGGCGCTGGCCGGGCCGAACGCGCGCGCCACGTTACAGAAGCTGTCGGACGTGGAGGTGCCATTCCTCGGCGTGCGCACCTGCCGCGTCGCCGGCATCCCGGCGCGCGTGCTGCGCGTCAGCTACTCCGGAGAGCTGGCTTACGAGATTCATGTGCCCGCCGCCCAGGGGATAGCCCTGTGGGAGGCGCTAGGCGTCGAGCCCTACGGCACCGAGGCGATGGGGGTGCTGCGCATAGAGAAGGGCCACATCGTTGTCGGCGCCGAGGCCGACGGCCGCACCACGGCTGATGACCTGGGCCTCGGCGCGCTCGTCGCGCACGAAATACTGCGTAGGAAAGCGCCTTCTCGAGCGGCCGGCGTTCGCAGAGCCCGACCGCTGGCAGCTCGTCGGATTGACCGCGCTGGACGGCGGACGCTCGCTGCCGCGCGGCGCCAAGCTGCTGCGCAATCCCAACGCGGCGATGGAGGGACACATCACCTCGTGGTGCTACAGCCCGCAGCTCGAGGCGCCGATCGCGCTCGGGTTGCTCGCCGCCGGGCGGCAGCGTCACGGCGAGGTGCTATGGGGGGCTTCGCCGCTGACCGGCCAATCGGCGCGCGTGCGCGTCGGGCCGCCGTGTTTCTTCGACCCCGAGGGCGAGCGCCTGCGTGGCTGAAACCGCATGGATCGTGCAGGGCGTGGACAGCGCGCTCGGCGTCCCGCTGGCGCCGCCGCACCGCTGGCTGCGATCCGGCCCATGGACGAGCTACTGGGTCGGCCCGCAGCAATGGCTCATCACGCATCCGCAGCGTGAGGACTACGAGGCGCAGCGCGACAAGGTAATTGCCGCGGGGGGAGCGCTGTTCGACGTCAGCGACACGCGCGTGGCCCTGCGTGCAAACGCCGAAGCGCTGTCCAAAGGATGCGGCGTCGATCTCGATCCAGTAGCGTTTCCGCCCGGCGAATGCCGCTCGACCCTGCTGGCGCGCGTGGGCGTGCTGATCGCGAGGGAAGAAACCGGCTTTCTGCTGTTCGCCCCGCGCAGCTATGCGCACTCGCTGCGCGGCTGGCTGGCCTTGGATAAAGGATGACAAAATCTCGCTTCCATTCCCCGATGAGACTGGCTTTTTTACTATTGCTTTTTGCGCCGGCAGCGTGGGGTGCGCACGCCTATTCGCAGTTCGGCGATATCAAGTATCCCGCCGGCTTCAAGCATTTCGAATGGGTGAACCCGGATGCGCCCAAGGGCGGCGACATCGACCTGGTGCCGCCGCTGCGCATCACCAACTTCGACAAGTACAACCCCTTCACGCTGAAAGGCACTTCACCGCCCGGGCTGGGCGCGCTGGTCTTCGAGAGCCTGCTCACCGGGACGATGGACGAGCCCACCACCGCGTACGGGCTTCTTGCCGAGGACGTGACGGTCGCCGCCGACGGGCTGTCGGTGAGCTTCCGGCTGAATCCGGCCGCGCGCTTCCAGAACGGCACGCCGGTCCTCGCCGCGGACGTCAAGCACAGCTTCGACACGCTGATGAGCAAGCAGGCGGCGCCGCAGTACCGCGTGGTGTACGGCGACGTGCGGCAGGCCGTGGTCACCGGCGAGCGCACGGTGCGCTTCGAGTTCAAGCGCGCCAACGCCGAGCTGCCGCTGATGGTCGGCGGCCTGCCGGTGTTCAGCCGCGCCTGGGGCGCCGGCAAGCCCTTCGACCAGGTGGTGATGGACATGCCGATCGCCAGCGGTCCCTACAAGATCGGCCGCCTCAACTTCGGCCGCGACATCACCTACGAGCGCGACCCGAACTACTGGGCGCAAAACCTCAACGTGCGCCGCGGACGCTACAACTTCGACCGCATCACCTACAAGATCTACAAGGACACCACCGCGCAGACCGAGGCGTTCAAGGCAGGCGAGTTCGATTATCTGCGCACCTTCTCGGCGCGCGAATGGGCGCGCACCTATGTCGGCAAGAAATTCGATTCCGGCGAGCTGATCAAGGCCGAGCTGCCGGTGAAAAACGCGGGCGACTTCCAGGGCTTCCTGATCAACGTGCGGCGCGAGAAGTTCAAGGACCCGCGTGTGCGCCAGGCCCTCGGTCTCGCCTTCGACTTCGAGTGGATGAACCGGCAGATGATGTACAACGCGTACCAGCGCGTGCGCGGCTTCTTCAACGCCAGCGACTTCGAGGCCAAGGGGCTGCCGGGACCCGATGAGCTCAAGGTCTTGCTTCCTTTGAGGAAAGATCTACCGGAAAAGATATTCACCGAAGACGTGCCGCAGCCGCCGTCCACCAATCCGCCGGGCAGCCTGCGCGACAACCTGCGCAAGGCGCGCGACCTGCTGGCCGAAGCGGGCTGGACGTACCGCGACGGCGCGCTGCGCAACCAGAAAGGCGAACCGTTCACGCTGGAGTACCTCGACAGCGGCGGCGGCGAGCGGCTGGTCGCGCCGTATTTCCAGGCGCTGGCCAAGCTCGGCATCGAGGGCGAATACCGCCGCGCGGACTTCGCGCTGATCCGCAAACGGCTGGACGTGTTCGACTTCGATATCTTCACCGTGCGCATTCCCGGCAGCGAGGCGCCCGGTGCCGAGCTGCTCGACCGTTTCGGCTCGGCGTCGGCCGATACCGAGGGCTCGAGCAACCTGATGGGGATCAAGGATCCGGCGATCGACGCGCTGGTGAACCTGGCCGTTTCCGCGCACACGCGGCCGGAGCTGGTGGCGCGCCTGCGCGCGCTCGACCGCGTGCTGCGCCACCACTATTTCGTGGTGCCGCAGTGGTACTCGAGCACGTTCCGGATCGCCTACCGCGCCGGGAAGTTCGAGCAGCCGAAGGTGATGCCGCAGTATTACCAGGCGGAAGACTGGGTCATTTCGACCTGGTGGAGGAAAAAATAGATGTGGTCGTACATTCTAAAACGGCTGCTGCTCATGATCCCGACGCTGTTCGGGATCCTGCTGATCACCTTCCTGGTGATCCAGTTCGTGCCCGGCGGCCCGGTCGAGCAGATGGTGGCGCAGTTCCAGGGCTTCGGGGAAGGCGGCGAGGGGCCGGGCGCAGCGGACACGGGATACCGCGGGCGCCAGGGCGTCGACGCAGTGCGCGTGGAGGAGATCAAGAAACTCTACGGCTTCGACAAGCCGCCGCACGAGCGCTTCGTGCAGATGATCGGCCAGTTTGCGCGCTTCGACCTGGGCAAGAGCTTCTTCCACAGCAAGGACGTGTCGCAGCTCATCCTCGAGAAGCTGCCGGTGTCGATCAGCCTGGGGATCTGGACCTTCCTTCTCGTGTACCTGATCTCGGTGCCGCTCGGCATCGCCAAGGCGGTGCGCGCCGGCACGCCGTTCGACACCGCCACCACCTTCATCATCCTCCTCGGCTACGCCATCCCGAGCTTCGTGATGGGCGTGGTGCTGCTGGTGTTCTTCGCCGGCGGGTCGTTCGTGCAGTGGTTTCCCCTGAGGGGAATCACCTCGATCAACTGGCACGAGCTCAGCATTCCGGGAAAGATCGTGGACTATTTCTGGCACATCGCGCTGCCGGTGACGGCGATGGTGCTCGGCGGCTTCGCGGTGATCACCATCCTCACCAAGAACTCGGTGCTGGAGGAGATCCGCAAGCAATACGTGCTCACCGCGCGGGCGAAAGGCGTCGACGAGCGCAAGGTCCTCTGGCGCCACGTGTTCCGCAACGCGCTGATCCCGATCATGACCGGCTTCCCGGCGGCGTTCGTCGGCGCGTTCTTCAGCGGCTCGCTGCTGATCGAGACCTTGTTCTCGCTCGACGGGCTCGGGCTGCTTTCGTATGAGTCGGTGATCCGCCGCGATTACCCGGTGGTGTTCGGCAGCCTGTTCCTGTTCACCATCATCGGCCTGCTGACCACGCTGCTGCGCGACTTGAGCTATCTCTGGGTCGACCCGCGCGTGAAGTTCTTCGACTGATGGCAAAGCACGAAAGCCCGGCGCGCCGCGCGTGGCGGCGCTTCCGCGCCAATCGCCTCGGCTACACCAGCCTGCTGCTGTTCCTCGTGCTGTTCGGCCTCAGCCTGCTGGCCGAGGTGTTGTCGAACGACCGGCCGCTCGTGGTGCGCTACGAGGGCAAGTGGTACTTCCCGGTCGTGCAGACCATTCCCGAAACCACTTTCGGCGGCGACTTCGTCACGCCCACCGACTATCTCGACCCGCTGATCCAGCAGAACCTGCAGAAGGGCGACAACTTCGCCCTGTTCCCGCTCAACCGCTACCACCACAGCACGATCAACTACTTCGCCTCCGAGCCGAGCCCGGCAAAGCCCAGCGGCGAGAACGTGTTCGGCAGCGACGATCGCGGCCGCGACCTGCTGGCGCGGTTGCTGTACGGTTTTCGCCTCTCGGTGGTGTTCGCGCTTCTCGTGAGCGCGGTGTGCGCCGTGATCGGCATCCTGTACGGCGCGATCCAGGGGTACTTCGCCGGCTGGACCGACATCGCGATGGAGCGCTTCAACGAGATCTGGAGCGCGATGCCGACGCTTTACATGCTGATCATCTTCTCGTCGCTGTTCTCCGCCAGCTTCGGGCTGCTGGTGATCTTGCTGTCCCTGTTCGGCTGGCTCGGCATCGCGGCCTACGTGCGTGCCGAGTTTCTGCGCAACCGCACGCTCGACTACGTGCGCGCCGCTCGCGCCCTTGGCCAGAGCAACCGCAAGATCATCTGGCGCCACATCCTGCCGAACAGCCTGACCCCGGTGGTGACCCTCATCCCTTTCGAGATGGCGGGCGCCATCGGTGCGCTCACCAGCCTGGACTTTCTCGGCCTCGGCGTGCCGCCCGGCACGCCGAGCCTGGGCGAGCTGCTCAACCAGGGCAAGAACAACCTCGATGCATGGTGGATCTCGCTTTCGACCTTCGGTGTTCTGATGGTCATGCTGCTGCTTCTCATCCTGATTGGAGATGCTTTGCGAGACGCTCTGGACCCGAGAAAGGTCCTGGAGGAGAAAGCGTGAATCCGAAAAATAAAATCCGCCGTTCGCGAATTCGGGGTCAGGGTCGAAACCCGGTTTTGCGTACGCGTAAACGAGTTGTGACCCTGACCCCGAATTCCAGGGGGTCAAATTCGTGAGCCTCTTGGAAGTCAAGGATCTTTCCATCGACTTCGGCGCGCGGCGCGTGGTGGATCGGGTGTCCTTCATCCTGGACGCCGGCGAGAAGCTGGCGCTGGTGGGCGAGTCGGCCTCGGGCAAGACCGTCACTGCGCTCTCCACGATGCGGCTGATCGAGAACGCGAAGCTGCAGGGGAGCATTCTGTTTGAGGGCCGGGAAGTGCTGACCATGCCGCCCGACGAGCTGCATCAGCTGCGCGGGCGCGACATCGCGGTGATCTTCCAGGAGCCGATGACGGCGCTGAACCCGATTTACACGGTGGGCGATCAGATCGTCGAGTCGCTGGTGCTGCATACGCCGCTGCGCGGCGCGGCCGCCTGGAACGAGGCGGTGAGCGCGATGCGCAGGGTCGGCATCGACGACCCGGAGCGCCGGGCGCGCAGTTACCCGCACCAGCTCTCCGGCGGCCAGCGCCAGCGCGCGATGATCGCGATGGCGCTCGCCTGCAACCCGAAGCTGCTGATCGCCGACGAGCCGACGACCGCGCTCGACGTGACGATCCGCCTGCAGATCCTCGAGCTGCTCGAGCGGCTGCGCGCCGAGGCCGGCATGGCGCTCCTCCTGATCACGCACGACCTGAACCTGGTGCGCCGCTTCGCCGATCGCGTGGCGGTGATGGAGAAGGGTGTGCTGGTGGAGCAGGGGACCACCGCGCAGGTGATCGGGCAGCCGCAGCATCCCTATACGCAGAAGCTGGTGAATAGCCGTCCATCGAGGGACGTCGCCCCCGCCGCCCCTGGCCGAGTAGTCCATGCAAAAGCAGTGCATGTGCACTACCCGACCCAATTGCCCGGAATCCGCGGCTGGTTCAAGAGCGGGCAGTTCACCGCCGTGGAGTCGGTGGATTTCGAGCTCGCGCCGGGCGAAACCCTGGGGGTGATCGGCGAATCCGGCTCGGGAAAGACCACCCTGGCCCTCGCGGTCCTCGGCCTGATGGCTTCCCAGGGCGAGATTCACATCGGCCAGAAGACCTGGTCCGAGCGTGCCGAGCGCCGCAGCATGCGCAAGGAAATCCAGGTCGTGTTCCAGGACCCGCTGTCCTCGCTCTCCCCGCGCCTTACGGTCGAGCAGATCATCGGCGAAGGGCTGGAGATCCACGAGCCGGGCCTGGACCAGGCGGCGCGGCGCGCGCGCATCGTGCAGGCGCTCTACGAGGTGGGACTCACCGAAGGCGGGCAGGCGGAGCCGTTGCTGCAGCGCTATCCCCACGAGTTCTCCGGCGGGCAGCGCCAGCGCATCGCGATCGCGCGCGCGCTGATCGTCCAGCCGAAGGTGGTGGTGCTCGATGAGCCCACCAGCGCGCTCGATGTGACGATCCAGAAGCAGGTCCTCGAGCTTCTGTCTTCCCTGCAAAAGAAATACGGACTGAGCTATATCCTGGTCACGCACGACATCGAGGTGGTGCGTGCGATGGCGCACCGCGTCATGGTGATGAAGGACAGCCGAATCGTGGAGAGCGGACCGCTCGACGAGGTGCTGAAGAACTCGAAATCGGACTACACCCGGCGCCTGGTGGCCGCGGGGATGGCTTAGGACGTCCTGGCTTTCTTGACCGGCTTGCCCTTGGCCTGCGGCCGGGGCTTGCCTTTGGGCTTGGATGCGGACCGCACTTCGACTGCCAGCGTCTTGCCCGCGACCGCCTGGCTGACGCCGTTCCAGCGTTTCAGGTCGTCGACGGCCACCTTGTAGCGCTTGGCGATCGAAGTCAGGGTTTCGCCCTTCTTCACGGTGTGGAACACCTTGCGCGTGGTGACCGGGATCGGCGGCGCGTACATGATCGGCAGCCGCTGGGCGCTGCTGGCACCGACCGAGCTCTCTGCCTTGGTCGGCACCACGAGCAGCCGGGGCACCGCCTTGCTGCGCGGCGCGATGCCGTTGACCTCTTTCAGCTGGCCGAGCGTGATGCCGTGCTTCTTGGCGATCGATTCGAAGGTCTCGCCCTGCCTGGGGTGATAGGTCTTCCACGACACCAGCGACTTCTCGCCCAGCGCGCTGAGGTTGTCGTGGAACACGTCGACCTTGTCCGCCGGCAGCACGATGCGCGGCGTCATCTCCGCGCGGATGTAGGGCCGGCTGAACCCCGGGTTGAGGGCGATGAACTCGGCGACCGGCATCTCGGCGAGGCGCGCGGCGAGCTGCACATCGATGTCGCGCAGCTTGGTGATCGCGGCGAAGTAAGGCTGGTTCGGGATCGGCCCGAGCACGATGCCCAGGGGCTCGGGGTTGGCGATGATGTTCTTCAGCGCCTGCAGCTTGGGGATGTAATGGCGCGTCTCCTCCGGCATCTTGAGGCTCGCGTAGTCGGTGGGCAGCCCGGCGGCGCGGTTCTTGGCGATGGCGCGCGCCACCGCGTTCTCGCCCCAGTTGTAGGAGGCGAGCGCAAGGTGCCAGTCGCCGTGCATTTCGTACAGCTTGGTGAGGTAGTCCAAGGCGGCGTTGGTGGACTCCACGATGTCGCGCCGCCCGTCGTACCACCAGTTCTGCTCGAGCTCGAAACGCTTGCCGGTGCCCGGGATGAACTGCCACAGGCCGGAGGCGTGCGCGCGCGAGTACGCCATCGGATTGAACGCGCTTTCCACCATCGGCAGCAGCGCGAGCTCGGTCGGCATGCCGCGCTTCTCGATCTCTTCGACGATGTGATAGAGGTAGAGGCGGCTGCGGTCGACGATGCGCTGCAGGTAGTCCGGCCGCGCCACGTAGTAGCGCGTCTTCTCGCGCACCAGCGCACTGTCCAGGTCCGGCACCGCGAATCCGTTGCGGATGCGCTGCCACACGTCGTCCACCGGCGCGGTACGGTCGATACGCGATAGCTCGGCGGGCCGCTGGCGGATCTCGTGGCGCTCTCCTTCGAACACCACCGGGGGAATCACCGCAGTGGAGGCGGGCGGCGGCCTCACCGAAGGGTTCTGGATCGGCGCCGCCGCGATCGCGGCGGGAGCGGTCGCGAGCCCGGCCTCCGGCTCCGGCTCCGACTCGGGCGCCTGCGGCGGCAGGGCGCAGGCGTTGAGCAAAAGCGCAACGAGCGCCAGGCGGGTGGATTTCACCGGCTACCTTATATAGATCTTCTGCCCGACCTGCAGGAACTTGCCCAGCTGATTGCCGCTTTTCAGGGAAGCCACGCTGACGCGATAGCGCGCCGCGATGGAGCCGAGCGTGTCGCCGGGCTTCACCACGTGCACCGCGCGCGCCGGGCCGTGGCGCGGGATCGGCGGGCCATACATGAGGGGCAGGTCGTCGAGCGAAGCCTTGGCGTCGTCGTTGATCGGTACCACGAGCTCGGTGGGGACCTTCGACGAGCTAGGATGAATGCCGTTCACGCGCTTCAGCTGCGCGACGCTGATCTCGAAGCGCTTGGCGATGGCCTCGAGCTTCTCGCCGCGCGCGGGCTGGTAGACCTTCCAGGAGACGAGCGCGGCTTCGTCGAAGTTGTCCAGGTTGTCGTAGAACGCCTCCAGCTTGTCCGCGGGGAGGATGATGCGCCGCGTCGCGCCGGCGCGGATCAGCGGACGGCTGAAGCCCGGGTTGAGCGCGATGAACTCCTCGATCGGCAGCTCGGCGAGGCGCGCGGCGAGGTGCACGTCGATGTCCGGGGTCTCGTTGACCACGGCGAAGTAGGGCTGGTTCGGGATCGCGTCCAGGTCGACGCCGAAGGCGGCCGGGTCGGCGATGATGTTTTCCAGCGCCTGCAGCTTCGGGATGTAGTGCCGCGTTTCCTTCGGCATGCGCAGGCTGGCGTAATCGGTCTTCTTCTTGGCCGCCTTGTTCCGGTTGATCGCCCGTCGGACGGCGTTCTCACCCCAGTTGTACGACGCGAGCGCGAGGTGCCAGTCGCCGTACATGTCGTGCAGCTTGGTCAGATAGTCGAGCGCCGCATTGGTGGAGTCGACAATGTCGCGCCGCCCGTCGTACCAGGCATTCTGCTCGAGCTCGAAACGCCGGCCGGTGCCGGGAATGAACTGCCAGATGCCCGAGGCATGCGCACGTGAATACGCCATCGGGTTGAATGCGCTCTCCACCATCGGCAGCAGGGCGAGCTCCATCGGCATGCCGCGGCGCTCGATCTCCTCGACGATGTGGTACAGGTAGAGCTTGCTGCGCGCGAGGATGCGCTGCAGGTATTCAGGCCGGGCGGCGTACTGCTTGGTCTTCTGCTTGACCAGGGGCCCGGTGAGGTCGTCGATCGCGAAGCCGGCGCGCACACGAACCCACAGGTCATCGGGCTGCGCGGGCGGCTTGATGACCGTTACCGCGGGAGTGTTCGGCGGCGCTTCCGCGGCGCGCTTCGGCGCCTCGGGCGCCGGCTTTGCCGCGACCGGCGGCGGCGTGGGCTTCGCGATGGGCGGGGTGGGTTTCGCCCCCGGCGGGACCGGCGGCGGCGGAGCCGGCACGGCCACCGGTTCCGGGGCGGGTGCTGGCTCCTGCACGGGCGCCGATACGCACGCTTGCAGCAGCAGCGCCAGCAGCGGCAGCAGCCGCTTCAAGACTTGTTCTTCCACTCGCGAATGGCGGCGAACACGCGCACAGGATCTGAAACGCGCGTCCCCAGGTACTTGTTGACCGACGCGACTACCGCGGGCTCGGAGCAGCGCAGGAAAGGATTCGTGGCTTTTTCCTCACCCAGCCGGCTCGGCACCGTGGGCTTGCCGGCTTCGCGCAGCCGCCGGTCGCGTGTCTCTCGCGCCGCGAGCGCGGCGTTACCGGGCTCAACGCCCATGGCAAAGCCGATGTTGGCGAGCGTGTATTCGTGCCCGCAATACACCTTCGTGTCGTCGGGCAATGCCCGCAGCTTCTCGAGCGACGCGTACATCTGCTGCACCGTGCCCTCGAACACGCGGCCGCAGCCGCAGGCGAACAGCGTATCGCCGCAGAAAAGCGAGCCTGCCCCATAATAGGCAATATGCGCGCGCGTATGACCCGGGATATCGAGCACCGAGAAGCTCGCGCCGAGCTCGGGCACGGTCACGGTGTCGCCCTCGGAAACCGGCTGCGTGAGCGTCGGGATCGGCTCGTTCTTCGGCCCGTAGACGGGGACCCGGTATTTTTCCAGGAGCTCGGCGACGCCGCCGACGTGGTCGGGATGATGGTGGGTCGCCAGGATGGCCGCGAGCTCGAGCTTTTCCCGCGCGAGATAGTCGAGCACCGGCCGCGCCTCGCCAGGATCGACCACCGCGGCGTGCGTCGCGTTGCGCAGCGTCCAGACATAGTTATCCTTGAAAGCGCTAACCGGGACAACGTTTAGCGAAACCGCTCCGAGCATGCGTCAACCCTTCGTTTCAAACGGGGCGCCAAAGTATAACGGCGGTCGTTCATCCCTCTCCGGGTGGCTCTCCACCTCCCAGGGAGCGTATGTGCTCAATTGGGAGCTCGCCCAGTTTGACAGCGCTGTTGATGACGTGTTCGGCTTCAGGGCAGTACAGATCGGCCTACCGGAAGTCGATTTTTTGCGACAAAACCGGATTTCCTACCGCTTCTCGCTCGCGCTGGAGCCCGGAGCGGCGGTCGCCGCCGATCCGTTGCAGCTGCCGCTCGCGTCCCAAAGCGTCGACCTGGTGGTACTTCCGCACGTTCTCGAAGGCCACCCGAATCCGCACGACGTGCTGCGCGAGGTCGAGCGCGTGCTGATGCCGGAAGGGCAGGTCGTGATCTCGGGCTTCAACACCGCTTCGCTCTGGCGCGTGCGCCAGCTCTTCGCGCCGCGCCACAACGGCGCGCCCTGGGACGCGAAGTTCATCGGCCTGCTGCGGCTGCGCGAATGGCTGCGGGTGCTCGGCTTCGAGCTGAACGGCGGCAAGTTCGGCTGCTACGCGCCGCCGTTCCGCAACGAGGTCTGGCTCAAGCGCTTCGCGTTCATGGACAAGGCAGGGGCGCGCTGGTGGCCGGTGACCGGCGGCGTCTACGTGGTGCGCGCGGTGAAGCGCGTGCACGGCATGCGCATCGTCACGCCCGCCTGGCGGCAGGAGCGCGCGCGGCGTCGCGCGCTCGCGCCGGTGTCGCAGCGCAGCCACCGCAACCATCACCATGAGTAACGGCGTGGTCGAGATCTACAGCGACGGCGCCTGCCGCGGCAATCCCGGGCCCGGGGGGCTGGGGCGCGCTTCTTCGTGTTCAACAACGCAGGAAAAAGAACTTTGGGGCGGCGAGGCGGCCACCACGAACAACCGCATGGAGCTGATGGCCGCAATTCGCGCGCTCGAGGCGCTCAAGCGCCCCAGCCGCGTCAAGCTGTACACCGACTCCATCTACGTCATGAAGGGCATCCAGACCTGGATTCACGACTGGAAGAAGCGCGGCTGGAAAACCGCCGATAAGAAGCCGGTGAAGAACGAGGACCTGTGGCGGCAACTGGAGGCGGTGGCCAACAAGCACGAAGTCGAGTGGCACTGGGTGAAGGGGCACGCCGGCCATCCCGAGAATGAACGGGCCGACGCGTTGGCGAACAAGGGGATTCCTGCAGATGAAACAAATAGTCCTTGATACGGAGACCACCGGGCTCAACGCGAAGCTCGGCGACCGCATCATCGAGATCGGCTGCGTGGAGCTGCTCAGCCGCCGCGTGAGCGAGCGTACCTTCCAGGCCTACATCAACCCGGAGCGCGAGGTCGACCTGGGCGCGACGCGCGTGCACGGCCTGACGCGCGAGGACCTCGCCGCCAAGCCGAAGTTCGCCGAGGTCGCGCCGGGCTTCCTCGACTTCATCCGCGGCGCCGAGCTCATCATCCACAACGCCGACTTCGACATCGAGTTCCTCAATATGGAGCTCGCGCGCGCCGGTCTGGGGAAGATCCAGGACCACGCCGGGCGCATCACCGATACCTTGCTCTCGGCCAAGGAGCTGCATCCGGGCAAGCGCAACTCGCTCGATGCGCTGTGCGAGCGCTACTTCATCGACAATTCCAAGCGCACGCTGCACGGCGCGCTCGCCGACGCGCTGCTGCTCGCGGAGTGCTACCTGGCGATGACGCGCGGCCAGGAGAGCCTGATGATGGAGCTGGAGGCACCCGCCGCCGCCGCTGCCGCGGCGGCCGGGCTGATCCTCGACGTCTCCAAGCTGATCGTGCAGAGCGCGACGCCCGAAGAGCTGCTTTCGCACGAGCAGTACCTCGACGCCATGGAGAAGGAAAGCAGAGGCCCGAGCCTCTGGCGCAAGCTGTTGGCGAGCTAGTTAGCCTGAGCGCGGGGTAGCCATTCCGGGCCGGCAAGCGAGCGCCGCACGCCGTGCAGGCTGATGTCGTAGTTGATGAGGTACACGGTCGAGCCGGCGCTGTAATCCTCGATGTGCTTCTGCTCGAGGACGTGCTCGAAGATGCGCTCGAGCTTCGGCTGCCGCGAGTTCGTCGCCTTGATGAAAAGCTCGAAGCTGTAGCGACCCGGGCGCAGCTGGAGCGGCTCGCCCCGGCGTCGCTTCTCGGCGTGATCGAAGAGCACGAACTTGGCGAGCGAGCGCCGGCCTTCGAGGGCGAAGCGCGTGAACGGCTCGATGGTGTTCTCTTCGAGCTGCCGCTTGGCCTGGATGAAGCGCTGCATGTCGACCTCGGCAACCGGGGCAAGCAGCAGCGAGCCGTCGGTACGGCCGTCGACCGTAACCCGGACCGCGATCCACTCGATGATGCCGTCGGCATAGCCGGCGTTGGTGAACTGCAGCGGCAGCAGCAGCCGCACGCCATCCTGCGGCCGCTGGTTGCGCGGCAAGATCACGTCGCCACCGAGCACCTCGGGGCAGAACTCCAGCATGCGCGCCTTGATCAGCGCAAGATAAGCCATGGCGAGCGCGGGGATCGACACCGCCAGCGCGAGCCAGGAGGCGAGCACCGGCCACGCGACCGCCGCTCCAATGACGAGGACGGTCGCCGCGGCGCCGGCCGCGGCGGTGCGCATCTGGTGGGGCGATCGGGCGACAAGCGGGGTCGGCTGCATCGACACGATTCGAAGCGAGCGCGCGTTAAGCGTCTACCGGACGCATGAACCATCCGGCCCATGGCACCCGCCGGGCTATACTTTGCGCCATGATTCCAAAGGTAAATATTTACGAGCGCGATCTCGGCAAGACTGCGGCGAACTACGCACCGCTGACGCCGCTCTCGTTCCTCGAGCGCGCGGCGTACGTTTACCCCAACAAGGTTTCCATCATCCATGGCGCGCAGCGCTTTACGTGGAAGGAAACCTACGCCCGCTGCCGGCGCCTGGCGTCGGCGCTCGCGAAGCGCGGCATCGGCGTGGGCGACACCGTCGCGGTGATGCTGCCCAACATCCCGGCGATGGTGGAGGTGCATTTCGGCGTACCGATGACCGGCGCCACGTTGAACACGCTCAACACGCGCCTCGATGCCGAGGCGATCGGCTTCATGCTCGAGCATGGCGAAGCGAAGGTCCTCATCACCGACAAGGAATTCTCGTCGGTGATCGAGAAAGCCCTCAGACCCGGCATCGAAGTGATCGACGTCGAAGATCCGGAATTCAGGGGCGGAAAGCGGCTGGGCCAGAAGACGTACGAAGAGCTGCTCGCCGAGGGCGATCCGGAATTCGCCTGGCGCTGGCCGCAGGACGAGTGGGAGGCGATCTCGCTCAACTACACCTCCGGCACCACCGGCAATCCCAAGGGCGTGGTGTACCACCACCGCGGCGCCTACCTGAACGCCGTCGGCAACATCCTGGTCTGGGGCATGCCGCACCATCCGGTCTACCTGTGGACGCTGCCGATGTTCCACTGCAACGGCTGGTGCTTTCCCTGGACCCTGGCGGCGAACGCCGGGACCAATGTGTGTCTACGAAAGGTCGATCCCGAGGTCGTGTTCGAGCTCATCAAGCGTCACCGGGTGACTCATTACTGCGGCGCACCGATCGTTCACCAGATGCTGATCAACGCCCCCGATGAGCTCAAGCGCGGCATCGAGCACAAGGTAAGCGGCCTGGTCGCGGCGGCGGCGCCGCCGGCGGCGATGATCGAGGGCATGGGCAAGATGGGCTTCGACATCACCCACGTCTACGGCCTGACCGAGACCTACGGGCCGGCGACGGTCTGCGCGCGCCACCCGGAATGGGACGACTTGCCGCTGGCCGACCAGGTCCGGCTGAACGGCCGGCAGGGCGTGCGCTACACCGTCGAGGAGGGGCTGACGGTGATGGATCCGCAGACCATGAAGGCGGTGCCCGCCGACGGCGAGACCATGGGCGAGATCATGTTCCGCGGCAACATCACCATGAAGGGCTACCTCAAGAACCCGAAGGCGACGCAGGAAGCCTTCGCCGGCGGCTGGTTCCATTCCGGCGACCTGGCGGTGATGCAGCCCGACGGCTACGTGAAGATCAAGGATCGCTCCAAGGACGTGATCATCTCCGGCGGCGAGAACATCTCGTCGCTGGAAGTCGAGGACGTGCTGTACCGCCATCCGGCGGTGATGGCGGCAGCCGTCGTCGCCCGCCCGGATCCGAAGTGGGGCGAAACGCCTTGCGCATTCGTCGAACTTAAACCGGGTGTTTCGGTTTCCGAAACCGAACTCATCGATTTCTGTCGAACCCAGATGGCCAAATTCAAGGCACCGCGCGCGGTGGTGTTCGGCGAGCTGCCCAAGACCTCGACCGGTAAGATCCAGAAGTTCGTGCTGCGCGAGAAGGCGAAATCGACCGCCGCCATCGATACAATAGAGAGCTGTTCGCCCAATCCGACCAGCCCGTCCTGCTGCGCGAAGACCGCGACGGGATCTGCACGCTGACTTTCAATCGGCCGCAGCAGATGAACCTGCTGACCGGGGAGATGCTGGCGGCCCTGCAGAAAGAGTTCGAATCTCTGAGGAACGACGGCAAAACCCGGGTCGTGATCCTCGCCGCCACCGGCAAGGGCTTCTCCGCAGGCCATGACCTGAAAGAGATCAAGGCACTGAAGGAGCTGCCGAAGATCGAGGCGCTTTTCAACCAGTGCAGCCGGATGATGCAAACCATCCCGTTGCTGCCTCAGCCGGTGATCGCAAAAGTGCAGGGCGTCGCCGCCGCCGCGGGCTGCCAGCTGGTCGCGCAATGCGACCTGGCGATCGCCGCCGAGGGCACCAAGTTCGTCACCAGCGGAGTCACCTGGGGCTTCTTCTGCTCCACCCCCGGGGTTGCCGTCGGCCGCAACCTGCAGCGCAAACACGCCATGGAAATGCTGCTGACCGGCGAGCCGATCAGCGCCCAGCGGGCGATGGAGTGGGGCCTCGTGAACCGGGTCGTTCCGGCGGATCAGCTCGATGCCGAAGTGCAGAAGCTCGCCGCCACCATCGCCGCCAAGCCGCCGGCCACCGTGGCCGCCGGAAAGCGCGCCTTCTATCAGCAGATGGACCTGGGCCTCGAGCAGGCCTACGCGCTCGCCTCGGGCGTGATCTCAGCGAGCTTCGCGCACGACGAAGGCCGCGCCGGGATGGACGCGTTCATCGAAAAGCGCCCGCCGCCCAAGCATTGATTGGTCTAACCATGGAGGTCACGTAGTGGCAACCAGTGCGGAATGGCATGAGGACTATGAGCGGATGAGCGAGGAGGCTCTCAACTTCTCGCGCGCCGTGAAGTCGGTGCAGGAAGAGCTGGAAGCGGTGGACTGGTACAACCAGCGCGCGCAGGCCACCAAGGACGACCACCTGCGCCGCATCCTCGAGCACAACCGCGACGAGGAGATCGAGCACGCGATGATGGGGCTCGAGTACCTTCGTCGCATCAACCCGGTGTTCGACAAGCACATGCGCACTTACCTGTTCACGGAAGGCGACATCACCGAGATCGAGGAGAAGGCGGACTAGATCTTCCGCAGGAAGTCGAGCGGCGCCGAAATCGGTTTACGCGCGGCAAGGGCAGCGCTATCTTCCGAGCGGGTTCCGGAAGACCATGTCGCTTCGCCGCCTCGCCGTCATCGTGCTTTCCGCCGCGGGAGCCCTGCTCGCCGCGGTCGTTCTTTACCTCGCCTTCGGCGACCTCGGCCGGCACAAGGGCCGCATCGAGACCCTCGCCACGCAGCTCCTCGGACGGCCGTTCGCGATCGACGGCGTGTTCGAGCTCGAGGTGCTGCCCTCGATCTCCCTGGTGGCCGAGCGCGTGCGCCTGGGCAACGCGCACTGGGGCTCGCAGCCGCAGATGGTCGAGATCGGGCGCGTGTCGGCGCAGGTCGGACTCTGGTCGCTGGTCTCGGGGCCCGTCGACGTGCGCTCGTTCGAGCTCACCGACGTCGCCGTCCTGCTCGAGACGAACGCCGAGGGCGAGGGCAACTGGGTCTTCGGCGAGGCGGGCGCGCCGGCGGAGGCGGGGGAGGCGGGCGCGGGAAGCGCCACCTCGGTGCCCGCGGTCATCCTGCGCGCCAAGCTCGCCAACGTGCGGACCACCTACCGCGCGCGCGGCAAGCCGGACCGGGTCGCGCTCATCGAGTCGCTGGGCATCGCGCCCGGTTCCGACGGCCTGCTCGCGATCTCCGGAAAGGGCAGGCTGAACGAGCTGCCGGCCGCGTTGAGCGGCGAAATCGGGCCCATGGAGGCGCTTTTCGCCGGGCGAGACATCCGCATGGCGATCCAGGCCGTGCTGGGCGAGCTGCAGGTCGACGTAAAGGGCGGCCTCGGCCGCCTCGATCCGCTCGACGGCGCCGATCTCGGCATGAAGATCGCGCATCCGGACATCGGCTCGATGCTCGGCAAGCTCCACTTGCCGGCCGTCGTGGCCGGCCCCCTGACGGCCGACGCCCGGCTCACCGACGCCGGTGATCTCACCCGGCTCGACCTCGCCGCCAGGCTCGGCGACATCACGCTCAAGATCGGGGGTACGCTGCGCGCGCTCGGCCTGCCGGGATCGGACCTGCGCATCGATGCCGCGGTGCCGGATGTCGCCCGCCGCGCGGCGGCGATCGACGTGACCGGTCTGCCGGCGGGCGGGCTCGAGCTCGGCGGCCGCTTCATCTCCTCGCGCACGGAAATCAAGCTCGACGGGTTGAGCGCGATATTCGCCGGCGCAAGAGCGCGGGTGAACGGAACAGTCCGCCTGGCGCGCGAACCGAGCGCCGAGCTGCGCTTCACGCTCGCCGCCGAGAGCCTGCGCACGCTGCAGCCGGGGCTGCCGGAGATGCCCGTCTCCGTCAGCGGCAACTACGCCGGAAATCGCAACGAGCTCGAAGTGAAGAACCTCAAGGGCCGGATCGGCGAGAACGAGTTCTCGGCGCGGGCGTCGATGGTCGGGACCGGCAAGAAGCGGGTGGAACTCGAGCTCGCCTCGCCGCGTCTGGATTTGACGCCCTTCCTCGCCGAAGGAAGCTCAAAACCGGAGGCGCAGCCGAAAAAACCGGAACGGAAGTTTGTCTTCGATGAGGCGGCGCTGCCCTTCGACAAGCTGAAGCTCGCCGACGCCAGGCTGCATTTCAGCGCGGCCGAAGTCAGGCTGGGCCCGGAAGTGTTGCGCGACGTCGACAGCACGCTGCGGGTGGACGGCGGCCGCCTTGCGCTTGAGGCCCGCGTGCGAGACGGCCAGGACGGCATGATCACCAGCGCAGTCAAGCTTACGCCCTCGGACGGCGGCGCTGCCGCGCTCGACATCAGCATCTCGGCGAAGAACTCGCGCGTGGGCTTGAGCGCCGGAGGCGCGTTCGATCCCAAGGAGGCGCCCGCGACGAACGTGGAAGCGAGCCTCCTCGCGCGCGGCGCCTCGGCCCGCGAGATGGCGTCGGGCGCGAACGGGCGCGTGCTGGTGACACAGGGCGCGGGCAAGCTCAACAGCGGTCTCATCGGCCTGGTGGGCGGCGATCTCCTTCGCGAGCTCGTCGGCAAGCTGAACCCGTTCTCGGGGCAGGACCCCTATACGAAGCTGGAATGCACCGTGGTCCGCGCCGAGATCGAGGGCGGTCAGGTGAAAGTCAGCCCGGTACTGCTGCAGTCGGAGAAAGTCACCATCGTCGCGGGCGGCGACATCGATCTTGGCACCGAGGCGCTGCGCTTCAACTTCAACACCCGTCCCCGCACAGGCGTCGGCGTCAGCGCAGGAATGTTCACCAACCCGTTCATCGAGCTCGCCGGGACGCTGGCGAGCCCGCGATTGGGAATTGGGGCGAAGGGCGCGACCTCGGGCGCCGCCGCCGCGGCAACCGGCGGCGTGTCGGTGCTGGCGCAGGGATTTCTGGACCGCGCCCGCGGAAGCCAGGACCTGTGCAAGAAGACGCTGGAGGTTGCCGCCGCGAAGGCGAAGTAATCCAGTGTAGGCTGAGGCATGCTCAAAGACATGCATCGCCACGGTGCCCGCTGCGTCGCCGCCTTGCTCTCCGCGGCGATCCTTTGCGCGGCGCCGGCCGGGGCGCAGGACAAGAAGACAGCGCCCGCCAAGCCGCAGCGGCAGTTGAGCCTGCAGAATGAACCCTGGACCGGCGACTTCGACCGGATGCTCGAGCGGCGCGTCATTCGCGTGCTCGCGCCCTACAGCAGGACGCTCTACTACGTCGACAAGGCGCGCGAGCGGGGGATCACCGCGGAACTCGTGCGCGAGTTCGAGGGCTACGTCAACAAGCGATACGCGAAGCAGCTGGGCAATCGTCCGCTGACGGTGTTCCTGATCCCGACCACGCGCGAGCGGCTGCTCGCCGGTCTGGCGGAGGGGCGGGGCGACATCGCGGCCGGCAACCTCACCGCCACCGAGGAGCGGCTGAAGCTGGTCGATTTCGCGGCGCCCGCCGACAGCAAGCCGGTGCGCGAGCTGATCGTCACCGGGCCGGCGTCGCCGTCGCTGGCGACGCTCGACGATCTCTCCGGCAAGACGGTGCACGTGCGCAAGACGAGCAGCTACTACGAGAGCGTGGCGGCCTTGAACGCCCGCCTGAAGGCGGATGGCAAGGCACCGCTCAAGGTCGTCGAGCTGCCGGACGCCCTCGAGGACGAGGACGCGCTCGAAATGCTCGCCGCCGGCCTTTTGGCGCTCGCCGTAGTCGACGATTGGAAGGCGCGCCTGTGGGCGCAGATCCTGCCCAAGATCAAGGTGCGCGAGGACCTCGTGCTGCGCGCCGAGGGCCACACCGGCTGGGCGTTTCGCAAGGACAGCCCCAAGCTCGCCGGCGTGCTGAACGACTTTTACCGCGGCGTGCTCAAGAAGCAGCGCCTGATCGAATCGCGCCTGGCGAACAACGAGAAGCGCGTCAAGCGCATCCGCAACAACACCGCGGGGGCCGAATGGAAGCGCTTCGAGGCGACCGTGCGCCTGTTCGAGAAGTACGGCGCGAGATACCACTTCGACCCGTTGATGCTCACCGCGCAGGGCTACCAGGAATCGCGGCTGCGCCAGGACGCGCGCAGCCACGTCGGCGCGATCGGCGTGATGCAGATCATGCCCGACACCGGCAAGGACCTGCGCGTGGGCGACATCCACGAGATCGAGCCGAACATCCACGGCGGCGCGAAGTACATGGACCAGCTGATGACGCGCTACTTCCCCGACGCCAACTTCAGCGACCAGGACCGCACGCTGTTCGCCTTCGCCAGCTACAACGCCGGGCCCGGCGCCATCTCGCGCATGCGCAAGGATGCGGCCAAGCGCGGGCTCGATCCCGACAAGTGGTTCGACAACGTCGAGGTCGTCGTGGCGCGGCGCATCGGCTTGGAGACCACGACCTACGTGCGCAACATCTTCAAGTACTACGTGGCCTACAAGCTGGCGCTGGACGCCCAGGAGGCCGCGCGCAAGGCGCGCGAGCAGGCACGACCCGCGAGCTAGGGAATGCTCAGTTCCTGGCGCGCTAGAGGCTACGCAGGAAGTCGAGCAGCAGGCGGTTGACCGCCTCCGGCTGCTCCTGCTGCACCCAATGCCCGGCGCCCTGGACGAGGTGACAGCCGCGCATCTGCGTGCACGCTTCGCGCTGCATGCGCTCGTATTCACCGGGCTTCTGGTAAATGCCCCAGTCCGCCGCGCCGGCGACGAACAGCGACGGCACGTCGATGGTGCGCCCGGAGAGCTTCATCAGCTCCGCGACGAATTGGCTTCCGGTCGCGCATCGATACCACTGCAGCCCGCCCTGGAAGCCGGTTCTGGCGAACGCCTCCGCATAGAAGGCGAGCTCCTCATTCGTGAGCCACGCCGCCGGGCGTGCCGGCATCTCGGGCGCCACCGTCTCAGCCATGTCCCGGTCGAGCTCCATCACGTAATACGTCGGCAGCTTCGCCAGCTCACCGGCGCTCCATGACTTGAGCGGATAAGGCCTGTTGCCGGGCCAGTCGGCGCTCTTGAAGTGGTAATAAGCGCGCAGGAAGTCGGCGATGCCCTGCCGGCACTCGCTCATGTCCGCATCTGCCTCGCGCGTGGAGTAGTACCACTGGTAATGCTTGCGGCCGAGCTTCGCGAGCTCGCGATGAATTTCCGCCGAGGGTAGGGCAGACGGCGGCCCGCCGAACGGCGCGCTCATCAGCACCAGGGAGCGGAACACGTCCGGCCGGGTCAGCGCCGCATAAGCCGCGACTGGCGAGCCGAAATCATGGCCCACCACATGCGCCGTCTGAATTCCTATTCGCTGAAGGAGCGCGAGGGCATCCGCGACGATGTTAAGGATGCGAAAGGACGCGAGGTCCCCGTCGTATCGGTTGTCCCACCCGGTCGTGCGGCCGTAACCGCGCTGGTCGGGCGAAAGCACATGGAAGCCAGCTTCCGCGAGCGGCGGCATCACCCTGCGCCAGCTATAGGAGAGCTCGGGGAAGCCGTGCAGCAGCAGGACGCACGGCCGGCCCGGTGTGCCGGCTTCCAGCACGTGCATGCGCAGCCCGTTGACGCCGTCGACGATGCGCGACTTCAAGGCTCGCTCAGGCGCCCAGGTTGATCATCACGCCGGAGAGCTTGCCGGCGCGCGGGGAGGCGAGGAAGGCAACCATGTCGGCGACCTGCTCGGGCTCGATCATCTGCCCGAACGAGCCGGTGCCGACCAGCTCCTCCCAGCGGCTCTCGTCGCCGAGCTTCTCCTTCGCCGCGGCCTTCATGAGCGGGATGATGCGATCGGTGCGTGTCGCCGGCGGGTGGACGCCGAGCACGCGCACGCCATGCGCGGGCGCGCCCTTGCCCATCGCCTTGGTAAAGGCGCCCAGGCCGGCGTTCGCCATGCTGCCGCAGATGTATTCGAACGAAGGGTGCTCGCCCGCCATGCCGATCACGTTCACGATCACGCCGGCCCGGCGCGCCTTCATGCGCGCGAAAAGCTCGCGCGTCAGGTTCACATAGCCGAACACCTTCAGCTCCCACGCATGGCGCCATTTCGCCTCGTCGATCGCCTCGATCGTGCCGCCGGGGATGTCGCCCGCGTTGTTGACCAGGATGTCGACCTCGGTACACGCCGCGGCGAGTCCGCGCAACGCGGCGCCGTCGCGCAGGTCGACCGCGTGAACGGACACGTCGCCGCCGAGCTCGGCCTTCGCCTTGTCCAGGCGCGCGCGGTCGCGGGCCGCGAGGTGGATGCGGCAGCCCTCGGCCGCGAAGGCCTTCGCGGCCGCAAGGCCGATGCCTTTCGAGCCGCCCGTGATCAGAACCGACTTGCCCTTCAACCGCAGATCCATGATTTCCCCAAAGGAGTTTTCGGTGTCACCCATATAATAGGTGCGAGGAGGAGGAACCCATGAACGCAATCCGCAATCTGGCATTCGCGTGTGCTATCGCAGTAATCGCGGCGCCGGCACTCGCGCAGTCCGTGAAGATCAAGCAGGGCATGCTCAACGTCCCGGCGCTCTCGCCGCTCTGGTTGCTGCCGGATGAGGCGAAGAAGCACGGCATCGAGATCGAGATGGTGATGTTCCAGCGCTTCGCCGACGCGCGCACCGCGCTCACTTCCGGGGACATCCAGATCACTGCGTTCGGGCCGCAGGACATTTCGCTGGGGCTGGGCGCCGGCGCGAAAACGATGGTCGGCGTGGCGGGCGTCGGCTCGGGCAATGACTGCCTGATCGTGCGAAAAGGCGAGGACGTCAAGAACTGGAAGGAGCTCCAGGACAAGCGCATCGGCATCGGCGCGGGCTCGATCTCGTGGCTCAAGTTCGCCGCCTCGGTGCAGGAGAACGGCCTGCAGTACAACAAGCTGAAGATCGTCAACATCGTCGGCGGCGGCGCGAATTACCTCAAGGCGCTGCAGGGCAAGGAGATCGACATGGCGGTGGTCTGGCACCCGTTCTGCGCCCAGGCCATCGTCGAGGGCTTCGGCGCCTATCCGACGCTCGACCACAACCGCTCGAAGACCGTCGGCGGCCTGATCTCGGTGCTGGCGGTGAACCGGCCGTTCATGGAGAAGAACCGCGACGCGGTGCAGAAACTCGTCAGTTCGTACGTCAGCGTGCTGGAGCTCGCGCGCAAGGACACCGGGCGCTGGGCCAAGATCTACGCCGAGAAGGCCGGCCTGCCCGAGAACGTGGCGGCGGAGTCGATCCGCACCACGCAGCTCGACCCGACCCTGCCGCTGGAGTCGATCAAGCGCATCTCGAAGTTCCTTTCCGACAACGGCGTGATCACGCGCGACGTCTCCGGCGAAATCGCGCAGCACTACACCTACGACTTCCTCGCCAAGGCGACGGGCAAGTCCCCGGAGCAGCTCGGGCTCAACCAGTAAAACTGAAGACGTAAACTGAAGGCGTAAGTTGCGGATGCGGCTGCCGGCGCCCTGGTTGCTGGTGCTGCCGGCATTGCTGGTGGCGCTGTGGCATTTCGCGGTCGAGCTGCGCTGGGTGACCGAGGGCATCATCCCCTCGCCGGCGCAGGTGCTGCGCTCCTGGCACACCTGGATCTTCGGCAGCAGCACCGCCATGCTGTCGCCGTATGCGGGGACCTGGCTCGATAACGTCGCCTATTCCTCGCGCCGGGTGCTGCAAGGCTTCGGCTTGGCCGCGCTCTTCGCCATCCCGCTGGGGCTGGTGATCGGCTGGAGCCGGCTCGCCGCGCGCCTGGTCGATCCCACGATCCAGCTTCTCAGGCCGGTGCCCATCACCGCCTGGCTGCCCTTCGCCATTGCGGTGTTCGGCATCTATGACGCGAGCGCGCTATTTCTCATCGGACTCGGCGCGTTCTATCCGATCGTGGTGAACACGACGCACGGCGTGCGCGACACCAACCTGCTGCTTCTCCGCGCGGCACGGATGCTGGGCGCGGGAAGCGGCACCGTGCTCGCCAAGGTGGTGTTCCCATCGGCGCTGCCTTCGATCTTCACCGGATTGCGACTGGGTATCGGCATCGCCTGGACGGCGGTGATCGTGGCCGAGATGATCGCGGTGAAGTCCGGCCTCGGCTACGTGTTGTGGGACGCCTATTACGTCGGCCGCATGGACATCTGCGTCGCGACCATGTTCTCGGTCGGGCTGCTGGGGTTTATCTCCGATCGCCTGATCGTCTGGGCAGCGCGGCTGCTTCTGCGCTGGCGCACGCTGGAGGCGCACGGGTGATCGAGATCCGCGGCGTGCACAAGGAATTCGTCAAAGGCGAGCGCCGGGTCCTCGCCCTGCAAGACATCGACCTCACCGTGGCGCAGCGCGAGTTCGTCGCCATCCTCGGGCCCTCGGGCTGCGGCAAGTCGACGCTGCTCAACATGGTGGCGGGCTTCGACCGGCCGACCCGCGGGTCGGTGAAGGTGGAAGGAGAAGAGATCGTCGATCCGTCGCCGCGGCGTTGCGTGGTGTTCCAGGAGCCGGCGCTCTTTCCTTGGCTCACGGTGATGGACAACGTGGTGTTCGGGCCCAAGAATCGCCGCCAGCCAGCCGCCGAATACCGGCCGCGCGCCGCCCAGATCATCGAGCAGGTCGGCCTGCGCGGCTTCGAGGCCAGCTACCCGGCCGAGCTCTCCGGCGGCATGCGCCAGCGCGTCGGCATCGCGCGCGTGCTCATCATGGAGCCGCGCGTGCTGCTGATGGACGAGCCCTTCGGCAGCCTCGACGCGCAGACGCGCTCGCTGATGCAGGAGCTGTTGCTGGCGCTCTGGCAGCGCCACCAGCAGACGGTGCTATTCATCACCCACGACATCGAGGAAGCCCTGCTACTCGCCGATCGCGTCTGCGTGATGACGGCGCGGCCGGGACGCATCAAGAAAAGCATCCCGGTTCCCATGCCGCGCCCGCGCTCCATCGAGCTCACGCTGTCGCCGGAATTCAACGCCCTGCGCCGCGAGGTGCTCGCCCTGATCCGCGAGGAGAGCGTGCGCGCGGCGATGGAGACCGAGCGGGCCTAGGTCAACTCGGCGGCGACGCCGAGCACCAGTCCGTCGTCCCGCCCGATCGCCTGTATTCCCACGGGTAGACCATCCACGGTCTTCTCCGGCACGCTCACCGCCGCGAGACCAGCGATGTTCGCGAGCACGGTGTAGTCGGCCTGCGATTCAGGCGCCGGTTGGTCGAACGCAAACGCGGGTCCCGGCGTCGTGGGCAACACCAGCACGTCGCACTTGCGAAATTGCTCGTCCAGCCAGCGCTTCGCTTGGGCGATGACGGTATTCGCCTTGGCGATCCGCTCGGGGGAGGCGTCGCGTCCAAACCGCAGCGCGGCGCGTAGGGGTGGCGAGATCTTCGAGTCCGGATCATCCAGCAGCGCCGCGTGGATGCGGGCGGCTTCGACCTCGACCAGCAGCAGTGCCGCCCGTCGCAGGGTGGCGAGGTTGTCCGGAATCGGTCTGCCGACCGTGCCGCCGGCACGGGGCCGCAGCTCACGACCGGCGATCACCGAAGCGATGCGCGCGGCCCGGGCCACGCTGCCGGCGAGGACACCGACCCGGTCGAATTCCGGCATGAGCGGCATCACGCCCGCGTTGTCTACCAGCCCGCGGCTGGGCAGGTAACCGACTACGCCGCAATAGGAGGCCGGGATGCGCACCGAGCCAAGCGTGTCGGTGCCCAGCGCTGCCTCGCAAAGGCCCGCGGCCACCGCCGCAGCCGAGCCGGCGCTCGAGCCGCCGCAGCTATAACCGTGCCGGTGCGGGTTATGGCAGCGACCGAACCATGGGTTGTCGCCCACTGCGCCGAACGCGGCTTCGTCCATCAGCGTCTTGCCGACGATGGTGGCGCCCGCTTTGCGTAATCGCTCGACACACAGAGCGTCGCGCGCGGCGACGCGGCCGCGGTAGGGGTCCAGGCCGCCGGCGCTCGGCATGCCGGCTACATCGATGTTGTCCTTCACCGCGACCGGCATGCCGCCGAGCGGTCCCAGGCCGCCGGGCTGCGGCGCGTAATGCACGAACGCGCCGAGCCGGTCGGCGGCGGTCACTTCCTGGCCATGCCGAGGATGCCGCCGCTCGTCGACCGCGGGTCGCGCTTGCGCCAGGAGCCGACATCCACCGCCGCCAGGAAATTGAACACCAGGCGGTTGAACTCCTCGGGATCCTCGAGGTTGATGGTGTGGCCGGCGCTGGGCATGACGGCGAGCGCCGAGGTCGCGATCGCGCGCTTCATCAACAGCGCCGGCTCCAGGCAGGGATCGTCCTCGTCGCCGGTCAGGATCAGGGTGGGAATCTCGATGGTCTTCATGGCCTCGGCCAGCTCCCAGAGCGAAGGGCCGCCGCGCCTGCACGCCGCGCATGGTGAGCGCCGAGCCAAGCGTCGAGTGCTCGGCAAGCTGATCGGCGAACTCGCGCCAGCCGCGCGGATCCTTGTTCTGGAACTGCACGCGCGTCGGGCCGAGCGAGTAGCGCTTCGCCACCTCGGGCATGCCTTGCTTCTCGATCTGCTCGGCGGCGGCATTGGTCTCGGCGCGGAACTGCTCGCGCTTGGCGGGCTCCGCACCGTACCCGCAACCGCCCACCACCAGCGAAAGGGCGCGCGCTGCGTAGGAGATGCCGAAATGCAGCGTCGCGAAACCGCCCATCGACAGGCCGCACACATGCGCCTTGTCGATGCCAAGGTGGTCGAGGATCGAGCGGATGTCGTCGCGCGCCAGCGCCTGCGAGTACTTCTCCGGATCCTGCGGCACGTCCGATGGCGGATAGCCGCGCGCGTTGAACGCGATGCAGCGGTAATAACGCGAAAAGAACCGCATCTGCGGCTCCCAGCTGCGGTAGTCACCGGCGTACTCGTGGACGAAGATGAGCGGCTTCCCGCTTCCGGCTTCCTCGTAGTAGAGCTTCACCCCATCGGACGTCGTGGCGTGTGACATTAGTTCGTCGGCCTGTGTAGGTAGCGTCCGCGCGGCGAGCCGCTCACCTTGCCGTTCTCGCACACCAGCGCGCCGCGCAGGAAGGTGGCCTTTACCCTGGCGGTGAGCTCGATGCCTTCAAATGGCGTGTAGCCCTGCGTCGACTCCGAATCCTGCGCGCGGATGGTCCAGCTCGAGCGCGGATCGACGAGCGCGAGGTCGGCATCCAGGCCCGGCGCGATATCCCCTTTGGAGTTCAGCCCGAAGCGCTTGGCAGGATTGCCGCTGGTTAGCGCGGCGATGCGGTTGAGGCTCAATTTCCTTTTGGATCCTTCCGAGATCAGCGCGGGCAGCAGGTATTCCGTGCCGCCGAAGCCGGATTTCGCGAGCCAGATGTTGCCGAGCGCGTTCTTCGCCGCCTTGGTCTCGTGACGACAGCACGCATGGTCGCTCACGACCCAGTCCACCTTGTTCTCCAGCACCATCTGCCAGAGGAACTCGACGTCCTCGCGCGGCCGGATCGGCGGGTTGACCTTGGCCAGCACGCCGGCCTTGGAATTCGTATCGAGCACCAGGTGGCCGATGGTCACCTCGCGGCGGAAATCGATGTGCGGAAACACCTGCGCCATCTGCAGGGCCGCGGTCAGTGCCTTTCTGGAACTCAAATGGAGAAGATTGATCGTGGGCAGCGCCGCTTCGCTTGCGAGATAGGAGGCGATGAACACCGCCAGGCCTTCGGAGTGGGGCGGACGCGAGGCGTGGTAGGCGGCGAGGCCGTCGAGCTTCTTCTCGCCTTCCACGATCTTCGTGTAGGCGGTCATGATCTCGGCGGTCTCGCAATGCAGCGACAGGCTGATCTGCGACGCCTTGGCTTTGAGGCGTTCGCGCGCCGCCTGCACGCCGCGCATCACGAACTCGAAGTGCGCGAAGTCGTAGCGCTCGTCCGGGCCGATCATCAGGAAGTCGCGCTGGCTGTCGGAGCGGCCGTGCAGGCCGTGCGAGCCGTAGAACATGAAAATCTTGAACGACGACACACCGTGCTTTTCGATGAGCTCGGGGATCTCGGAGATGTGCGTGCTATCCATCGGTGCGAGATGAAAGCCGTAGTCAACGTGGAACTTGCCGCGCCGAGACCTTCAGCACCTCGGGGAAAGAAATCGCGATACGGCCCGCCGCGGTTCAGGTAGTACTGGCCGGTGCGGAAGTAGTTGAGGCTGGAGGTGACGCCGCCCTGCGCCGCGGCTCGGCTCTCGGTCACCGCGTCTTCGGCAAGCGGTGAGTAGATGCCGGTGTGCATGTGCGCGTCGACCACGCCGGGAAAAGCGAGCAGGCCTTTGCCGTCGTAGACGGTTTTCGCTTCATCGGCAGGTAGATTGGTTCCGACCTTGCTGAACTTCTCACCGTTAACAGCGATGTCCGCTTCCTCGACCGAACTCGCGCCCGGCCGCACCACGCGCACGTTCTTGATCAGCAGGTCCCAGCCCTTCGTGGTCGTCATCCCTGTTGGTCCTTGTCGTAGCGTCTGCCGAGCTCCAGCATCTCCGGCGTGCCGATGAGGCGGTTCAGTCCCTGGAAGTCGAGCATGCGGCTGCGCATCGGCTCGGTGCTGCCGTGCTGCCGCAGCGAGGCGTAGAACTCGCGCGCGGCATACCCCAGCGCGCGTGCGATGGCGCCCGGAAAGATGGCGATCGCGAAGCCGAGCTCCTGGAGGGCGTGCGCCGGGAGCAGCGGCGTCTTGCCGCCTTCGACCATGTTGGCGAGCAGCGGCACGCGCCCGGCGAAGCGCGCGGTCACGGCTTTCATCTCCTCCAGCGAGCGCGGCGCTTCGATGAACAGGACGTCGGCGCCAGCCTCCAGATAGCGCTCGGCGCGCTCCAGCGCCGCCTCGATGCCCTCGACCGCGATCGCATCGGTGCGCGCGACGATCAGCGCGCGCGAGCGCGAGTCGAGCGCCGCGCGCAGCTTGGCCAGCATCTCGGCCGGGGGAACGAGCGCCTTGCCGTCGAGGTGGCCGCATCGCTTGGGGGTGACCTGGTCCTCGAGCTGGATCGCGGCCGCGCCGGCACGCTCGAAGGCGCGCACCGTGCGCGCGACGTTGAGCGCGTTGCCGAAGCCGGTGTCGGCATCGACGATCACCGGCACGCGCACGCGGTCGCAGATGCTCGCCAGCGTGTCGGCAAACCTCGCTTGCGGTTACCAGGCCGATGTCCGGGCGGCCGAGGCGCGTATAGGCGATGCCGGCGCCCGTCAGGTACAGCGCCTCGAGTCCTGCCTGCTCGGCGATGAGCGCCGTAAAGGCGTCGTACACGCCCGCCGCGACGAGGATGCGGCGCTCCTTAAGCCGTTCGCGCAAGGCGCTTCTCCAGATGCGCGATGAGGCCGCCGTCGCGCACCATCTCGAGCAGGTGCGGCGGAATGGGTTCGAAGGAATGCGTTTGCCCGGTGGACTCATTGACCACCAGCGCTTTTTCGAAGTCCAGGCTCAGCCGGTCGCCATCGCGGATGCGCTTGGCCTCTGCGCAGACGAGCGCAGGCAGGCCGAGGTTGAGCGAGTTGCGGTAGAACAGGCCGGCAAAAGATTCGGCGATCAGCGCGGCCACGCCGAGGTGCTTCAGCGCCGCGGGCGCCTGTTCGCGCGAGGAGCCTGCACCGAAGTTGCGGCCGGCCACCACGATGTCGCCCGGTTTTACCTGTTTTGGAAATTCGGGAAGAACCGGCTCGAGGCAATGCTGCGCGATCTCCTCGATGCCGAACTTCATGTACTTGCCCGGCGTGATGACGTCGGTATCGATGTTGTCGCCGAGCACCCAGGCCCTCACGGCAGCATCTCCCTCGGGTCGCACACGTGTCCTGCAACTGCCGTTGCTGCAACCGTGTAAGGCGAAGCGAGATAGACCTGCGACGACGCGGCGCCCATGCGGCCTTTGAAGTTGCGCGCGGTGGTGGAGATTGCGACCACGTTCTCGCCCAGCACCTTGCCGCCGTAGCCTGCGCAGATTCCGCAGCCCAGGCCCAGAAATTCAGCGCCGGCATCCTGCAGCACTTTCAGCGTACCGTCCTTCTCCGCTTCCTTCTGATCGCGCAGGCTGGCGGGCGCAACCATCAGCTTCATCCGAGACTCTCGGTTGCGTAGAACCTTCGCGGCCATGCGAAGGTCTTCGAGCTTGGCGCCGGTGCAGGCGCCGATGTAGGCCACGCTGGGCTTCACGTGCCTGAACTCATCCACCGGCTTGCTGTTGGCAGGCGAGTGCGGCGCGGCGACGTAGGGCGCGAGCGTGGAGGCGTCGAAACGATGGTGCGCCATGAGCGAGCGCGTCCGGGTCACTGTCCCAGGTTTCGATCTCGCTTTTCAGAGAAATTCCCGCGTCACTGGCATCGGAAGCGATCAAGCCGGTCTGCCCCCGAGCTCGGCGGTCATGTTGCACAGGGTCATGCGCTCCTGCATCGGTAGCGCGCGGATCGCCGCGCCGCGGTATTCGACCGCCTGGTACTGGCCACCGTCGAGCCCGAAGCGGCCGATGAGGAACAGCATGATGTCCTTGGCCGAGACGCCGCTGGCGAGTTTTCCGGAAAACTCCATCGCGATGGTGTGCGGCACTTTCAGCCAGATCTCGCCGGTCACCAGCACGCCGAGCATCTCGGTGGCGCCGATGCCGAACATGTAGGCGGCGAAGGCGCCGCCGGTCGGCGAGTGGCTGTCGCCGCCCACCGCGAACATGCCGGGCCGCAGGTGCCCGCGCTCGGGCAGCACGACGTGGCAGATGCCTTGCTCGTCGTAGAAGTTGTCGATGCCCGCTTCCTGCACCCAGTCGCGCGCGATGCGGATGATCTTGCGGCTGTCCTCGTCGAACGGCGGCACGTAATGGTCGGTGATCACCACCACCTTCGACGGGTCCCATACTTTGGCGCCCAGGCGCTCGAGCATCGGCTTTACGCGACGCGGGCCGCCCGAGTCATGCATCATCGCGAGGTCGACCTTGCAGGTGACGATCTCGCCCGGCGTGACCGAGCTGCGGCCAGCGGCGCGCGCGACGAGCTTCTGGGCGAGCGTCTGCGCCATCACAGGGGTGCGAGCTTTGTTCCGAGCACTTCGGCCATGTCGTTCCAGACCTTCTGGTCAACCAGCTTGCCGTCGCGCACGGTAAAGCGGTCAATGAATCGGATGCCGGAGTAGGGCGAGCCGTCGAGCAGCTCGCCATGCAGCGTGCCGTAGCAATAGACGGCATCTCCCGCGGTTTCATAGCGCTCGTAGGTCTTGCGCGCAGACCGGTAGCGTTTCCGGGCCGCCTCGACCAGCTGTTCAAGGCTGTCGAAGCGCTTGCCGCCGGGAAACATCATGCTGAAGCCGGGCGCGAGCAGGCTTCGCGCGGCGCCGAGGTCGCGCCGCTCCATGGCATCCAGGTATTGCCGCACCACGGCCTCAGGACTCAAGGAACTCCTTCAGCGCCTTGTCCGGCGGCTTGACGAAATTCGAGCGCCGGCTGACTTTCCACAGACCGAGCTTGCGCAGCTTGATGGCCATCTCGGCGCTCTTGGCGATCAGCGTCACGCCGTTGATCACCGGGGCTCGATCCATCTCGGTGCCGCCGAACAGCATCATCGGCAGGCCGCCGGCCGGCACGATGACGTCGGCGCCCGCGTCGAGCAGGATGCGGCACTCGCGTTCCCAAAGCGGCTTGAGCTTTTCAAAAGCGTCCTGGCTGGCAAAGGCGTCGATGAAGTCCTTCACGCTCGCATTGACGGCGCGCACGCCGACCACGCGCTGCTGCAGGCCGTAGCGGATCACCTGGTCTTCGTGCCAGGGGATGAAGACCGGATTGATCGTCACCAGGCCGAGCTTGCGGCCGAGGGTGCACGCGTGGAACAGCGTGGTCTCGCCCAGCCCGAGCACCGGAATGTCGACCACCGACTTCACCTCCGCCAGGCCGGCGTCCTGGAAATGCGTGATCGCCATCGCGGCATAGCCCTGCTTCTCGGCCTCGACGGCGTTGCGGATCAGGTTGCGCGCAATGCGGAACTCGGTGATGGCGTGCGTCGTGGTGGCCGGCGGCGTGGTGGTGTGGAAGGTGGCCTCGAATTGCGGCTCGAGGATGCTCTTCAGGTGCGCTTCCACCTTGGCGATGTAGGGCGCCATGTGCACCTTGTCGGTCGCGCCCTGGAACCAGATCTTGAATTTTTCAGCCATGGATGAGCGCGAGGACCCTTAGAGGTGAGCCGCTGCCGTTGCGGATCTTCGAGCGGCGCCGCGATCAGCGACCGACGCCGGTCGGCGGCAGCTGATCGAGGTTGGTCAGGCACTGCAGGCCGTAGCGGCCCGCGCCGTGCATGTAGTAGTGGCAGGGGTAAGGCGGCCGCAGGTGGTAAGCCTGCCCGGCATCGGTGCCGATCGATTCGGTGCCGAAGCCGATGACGTCGCGCTCGGTCACGAGGAACTTCACCGCTTCGACGTCGGGCCCGGGCGTATGCTGGCCTTCGTCGTCGTAGTTCTGGTACTCGGCCGGGTCCTGACGCTTCGACCAGTCCGTGCGCATCAGGACCCAGGATCGCGGGCTGTATGCGACCGTGCTTTGCCTCCCAGTCTTCGATGAATTTCCTCGTCAGGAGGAAATCCGGGTTCTGCGCTGCTTCCCTGGAGCAATCGATGACGAAGGCCGGCCCGATGAAGCGCTCGGGCGGGATGCTGTCGGTGGCATTGTTCGGCAGGTCCTTGCCGGAGATCCAGTGCACCGGCGCATCGAAGTGCGTGCCGGTGTGCTCGCCGCAGGAAAAGTTGTTCCAGTACCAGGCCGGGCCGCGCTCGTCGTAGCGCGACACTTCCTCGATGCGGAACGGCCACGCCTGGCCCATCTCCGGCGGCAGGGAGATGCTGGGGAATTCCGGCGACAGTGTCTGCGTGAGGTCCACCACGCGGATCTTGCCGGCGGTGTAAGCCTCGACGAACTGCAAAAGCGGATTCATGCCGACAATTCCCGTTCCAGTGCTTTGGGATTATCGCGCCAGCGCGCGAGCCATTCCTGCGCCACGTCGCCGGGATAGACGTCCTCGATGCCGTCGCGCAGCGCGCCGACCACCGCCCGGGCCAGCGTTTCGGGCGCGAGCTTCGGCGGCGGCAGGAGCTGGTTCCACTCGTCGTCGATCGGCCCCGGAAACACGTTCACGACTCGGACACCGGCCGGGCGCATCTCGGCACGCAGGCATTGCGCCAGGGAATGCGCCGCCGCCTTGGATGCGGAGAAGGTGCCGTGCGGCGGGAAATTGGCGTGCGCATAGATGGAGAGCAGGTTGACCCACGCCACTGCGCTGGCCTTGCCGTCGGCGCCGCGCGAGCGCATGGCGGGGCCGAACTCCTGCGCGAGGCGCAGCAGGCCGAAGTAGTTGACGTCCATCTCCGCGCGCGCGGTTTCCACGCCCTGGCGGTTGGCGATGCCGAAGCTGCGGTGTACCTCGGCATTGTTGACCAGGATGTCGACCTTGCCGGCGATCTCCGCCGCGGCCTCGCGCACGTTCTTCGAGTCGGTGACGTCGAAGGGCAGCAAGGTCACCTGCGGGAGGTTTTTGAGCTCGTCAAAGCCGGCAAATTTTTTCCAGGGCTCGCTGTGGCCGACCCAGATGATTTCCGCTCCCGCCTTGGCGAAGGACTTTGCCAGGGCTTGCCCCAGCGGCGTCTTGCCATCGGTGACGAGCACCTTGCGTTGCTTGGGATCGCACGTGAACTCGCGCAGCTGCCGGTCGTCTGCCATGTCTGCTTTCTCCTTTTCGGGAAGCGCCGCGATCACGGCCTGTCCCGCGCGGTCAAGCGCCGCTCTTACTTGCACTCGGTGTTTCACCGACTCGTGGAGATGAGCCACCACCGTCGGCCCGCAATCGAGCTTGATCAGGCCCAGGCGCCAGGGCAGGCGCTCGCGGAAGAACAGATCGTTGCTGTGGTGCAGGACGGTCTGGGCCAGCAGCTCGCCGCCGGGTTCCTGATTCTTCCAGAGGAGGTTGATGGAAAGGCAGCTCTGGCAGGCCTCGCGCGGCGGATATTGGACCATGCCGCAGTCGCGGCACTGCTGCAGCTCGAAGCGCCCGAGCGCCGCGGCCGCGGTGAGGCCCAGCGCGACGCGGCTGCGCGCCGCCGGCGGCAAGGTCGGCAGGCGCGTGCGAAGAACCGGGTTCTTACGCTTTGGACGTTCCAAGGATCGCCGCACCGCTGCCGAGGCCACGGTCGTAGTTGATCATGCCGAAGCCGCTGACGAGGCCCAATTTCGCGCTTTTCACCTGACGCCCGCTCGCTTGGCCGGTGAGCTGGCGAATCGCTTCCACCATGCCGAGAAAGCCGCCCGCCGCGCCGGCCTGGCCCACCGAAAGCTGTCCGCCCGAGGTGTTCAGCGGAAAGCTGCCGTCCCAGGTCAAGCCGTGCTTGCGTACGAACGCCGGGCCTTCTCCCTTGGCGCAGAAGCCCAGGTCCTCGAGCTGCATCAGCGAGATCACCGGATAGTCGTCGTAGGTCTGGACGAAGTCCATGTCTTCGGGACCGGCGCCGGCCTGGCGGTACAGGTCCTCGCGGTCGAGCGCCCAGCCGGCGCGCATCTGCACGGGGTCGGATGCGAATGCGTTGTGCCTCTCGATGGTTCCGCGCAGCCGGGCATAGGCCATCCCCAGGGATTGCGCCCGATCCTCCCGCAACACCAGGAAGGCTTCGGCGCCGGCGCAGGGCATCACGCAATCGAAGAGATGCAGCGGTTCGGCGATCGGCCGCGCGGCAAGGTACTCCTCCATGCTCAGGGGTTTCTTGAACAAGGCCAGAGGAAAGCGAAGTGCGTTGGCGCGCTGCGCCACGCAAAGCTTGCCGAAATCCTCCCGCCTCGCGCCATGCTTCTGCATGTAGTAGGCGGTGAGGAAGGCGAAGCTCGCGTTCGGGCCGCCAGCGCCGTAGGGATACACCGCATCGCGCGCGAACTGGCTGAAATTAGCCAGCGTCAGGCGAAAGGAATCCACGTGGTTGGTATCACCGGCAATGCAAGCCACGACATCGGCATCGCCCGCCTGCACCGCGCGCGCGGCACGCCGCAGCGCGACTACGCCGCTCGCGCCGCCCAGGGGAATATGGTCGAGCCAGCGCGGCGACAGGCCGAGATGCTGCGTCAGGCCGATCGCAGTGTCGGGCGCGAGGGTGAAGCTCGAAACGGTAAGGCCATCGATCTCGTTCTTCTTCAGGCCCGAGGTTTTCAGCAGCTCTGAAAACGCACGCGCCAGCCACCAATGCGCTGACCGGATGGAGTAACGCACGTACGGCACCGTGACCGGCACGGCCACCGCCACGCCGTCATACGTTTTTCGCGGCTGTTCTTTTTTTGCGGTCACGCAGGTCGAAAGAATTTGCCGCACTCACGGCGAAATCGGCGAGCTTGGCTTTCTGTACCTTGTTGGTCGCGGTGGTCGGAAGTGAATCCAGGAACGCGACGTGGCCTGGAGCCTTGAAATAGGACAGGCGCTCCAGGCACCAGTTCTGGATAGAAAGGGCAGTCTCCAGAGCCACGGCGTGGCCATATTGCAGAACCACGCAGGCCATGACTTCTTCATCACGGATGGAATCGGGAACAGCGATCACGGCGACCTGCGCAATCGCCGGGTGTCCCGCCATCGCAGCCTCGACCTCGAGCGCGGCGATGTTTTCGCCGGCACGGCGGATGATGTTCTTCAGGCGGTCGACGAAGTGCAGGGCGCCGTCCGGGCCGCGTCTCACCGCGTCGCCGGTATGGAACCAGCCGTCGCGCCAGGCTTCTTCGGTCGCCTTGTCGTCTTTCAGGTAGCCGGAAAAGAAGCCGCGCCGGGGATCGGTTCCTGCGCAGCGAACGAGCAATTCGCCGCTTTCGGCAATCTGGACATTCAACTCATCCCTGGGAAAACCGATGCACCGCGTTCCCACATGCCGGGGCTCGCGGCTGGCCGCCACGAGGGCGCCGCCGCCGGTCTCGGTCATCGCCCAGGCCTCGATCAGCGGAAAGCCGAAGCGTGCCTCGAACGCGGCGTGGTCCTTCGGGTTGGCGTTGGCGCCGTAGCCGAAGCGGACACGGTGTGCTTTCTCAGCGGTGGTCTCGGGCTGGCCAAGAAGGATTGCCGGCATGACCCCAAGGTAATGAACGATGGTGGCAGCAGATTCGGCCACATCCCGCCACCAGGTCCTCGGATGGAACCGGTCGAGCTGCACGACGCAGCCCGCGGACAGGATCATTGCGGTGGTCGATACGGCGAGCGCGTTCATGTGGAAGAACGGCAGCGGGGTGATGAGCCGCTCCTCGCCGTGGCGAACCGCGCACAGGCCACCCTCGTCGAGATAGCGTCGGCCGACGTTAAGAAAGTAGAAGTCGCTGAGCAGGCAGCCTTTAGGTCTTCCGGTCGTACCGGAGGTGTAGAGCAGCGCGCACTCGCTGGCATTGCCGTCGCGCTTCGGTTTGGGAAGGTCCTCGAGGTTCTGTGCCGTGACGTGGGCGGAGGCCTCGCTATGCGTCAGCACGTACTCGAGCTCCGCGGCTCGATAGTCGGGGTTGAGCGGCACCACGCTCACGCCAAGCGAGTTGAGCGCGAGGAAGTGCAGCGGGAACTCCGGCCGGTTTTCCAGCTGCAGCGCCACGCGGTGGCCGCGGCCGTAGCCGCGCTTGCGGTAGCGCGCCGCGATATCGCCGATGCGCTCGTGCGCTTCGGCGTAGGTAAAGCGCGTGCGGTGCGCCGGAAACTCGAGGAACGGCTTGCCGCCGTGGGCGGCGGCAGTCTTTTCGAAGGCGGAATGGACTGTCGTCACTTCTTTGTATTATGAGCGATACCGCGAGGAGCCGACGATGATCCCCGAGCAGACGTTCTTCCCCGATCCCGCGCTCGACCGAGCATTCGGCGTGGTCATGGCCTTGGCCCAGGAAGTGTGGGTGCTGCGCGACCGCGTCGCCGGCATGGAAGCGCAGCTCGCCGAGCGCGGCCTGCTGGACGTGAACAAGCTCAATGAAGAGCCGTCCGGCGACGAGCGCGCCGCCGAGCGCGAGGCGTTCGTCGCGCACCTGATGCACAACCTGCTCGGCGAGCAGCAGGCGAAGGGAATCCGTTGAGCATCGACGGCCGCGCTTTCGTCGCCGGCCAGGCGTTCCTGCTCTCGGCGAAGAGCTACTGGACACGCGTCCTCTATCCCGCCGTTCGTGCCGAGCATCAGTCCAGCGCGAATCTCAGCCAAAGCGTGCTCTATCAGTACTACTGCTGGCTCGAGCGGCACCTGCAGCGCTTCAAGTATTCGGGGCGCTACGGCCTGCAGCCTTATCACGAGCAGGACCGCGAGCGGCTGGAAGCATCCCTTGCCGCTGGGCGCGCAGAGCTGCAGGAAAATTTCGAATATCCCGAGTACTACACGCGCATTGACATCCACCAGCACCCGGGCGGGGTGTGGAGCGACCCGATTGCCGGCTTCGTCTACGAGCGAGGCGCGCGCAGCACGACCCCGCTCGCGGGGCAGCGCCATCGCGACCTGCATGCGCGGCTGACCGCGGCGGCGCTCGAGCGCTGTCCCGCGCCCGGGCGCGTGCTCGACATGGGCTGCGGCTTCGGCAAGAGCACGCGCCCGTTCTACGAGGCGCTGCCAGAGGCGCAGATCGACGCGATCGATCTGTCGGCGCCCTGCCTGCGGCTCGCGGCGCGCGACGCCGCGCAGGCGGGCGCGCGCGGCGTGCGCTTTCGCCAGATGGATTGCTCGCGCACCGACTATCCGGCCGGGAGCTTCGACCTCGTCACCTCGACCATGCTGCTGCACGAGCTTCCGCCCACCGTGGTGGAGAAGACGCTGGCCGAGGCGCATCGCTTGCTGCGGCCGGGCGCCAGGATGGTGCACCTCGACTTCCTGCCGGGACCGGATCCATTCGATGCGCTCATCCATTTCGGCCACGCGCGGCGCAACAACGAGCCGTTCATGGAGCCGCTCGCGCGCATGGACCTGCCGGCGCTGCTCGAGCGGCTGGGGTTCCGGAACGTGGAGGTTTGTCCCTTCGAGGAGGCCGAGGGCACGCTCGCCGCCGGCTATCGATACTGGCGCTTTCCGTGGGCATTGATTTCCGCTGAACGCTGGTAACATCTTTGCACCGACAGGGGGATCAATCCGCATGACCAACGCACTGAGGACCGTAGCCATCGCAGCCTGCGCGATCACCGCCTTGCCGGCGGCTGCGCAGGACACCATCTCGGCGACGCACGTGTTCCCGGCGTCGCTGATCTACTCGCGCAGCTTCCTGGAGTACGTGAAGAAGGCGAACGAGGCCGGCAAGGGCACGTTCACCATCCAGGTACGCGGCGGCCCCGAGGCCATCGGCATGATGGAACAGCCCACCGCGGTGCGGAACGGCGTGGTCGACATGGTCTATACGCCCTGCGCCTTCTACGCCGCCGTGGTGCCCGAGTGCGACGCGGTCAGCGCGAGCACCATCGACGGCCCGACCGCGCGCAAGAACGGCGGCATGGAGCTGCTCAACCAGATCCACCAGAAGCGCGCCGGCATCGTCAATCTCGGCTGGGTCGACAGCGGCATCCGCTTCAACCTGTGGTCGACCAAGGAGCCCAAGTTCGACGCCGCCGGCCAGATCGACATCAAGGGCTTCAAGGTTCGCGGCAACCCGATCTACAACGCGTTCCTCACCAACTACCTCGGTGCGCAGGTGATCAACCTCAACTCCGCCGAGCTCTATACCGCGCTCGAGCGCGGCACGGTCGACATCACCGCCTGGACGCAGATCGGCCTGATGGATCTCAACTGGGACCGCTACATCAAGTACCGCATCCTGCCCGAGTTCTTCTCCACCGACCTGCACATCCTGTTCAACCAGAAGAGATGGAATGCGCTCTCGGCGAAGAGCCGCGAGATCCTGCAGCGCGTGGCGATCGAGCACGAGAGCTCCAGCCTGCAGGCGCTGCAGGCGCTGTGGCAGAAGGAGCAGGCGGAGCTTGCCAAGCGCGGCATCAAGACGCTGTCGCAGTCGCCCGAGGCGTCGAAGAAGTTCGTCGCCGGCGCGCGCACCGCGAGTCTTCAGCGCATGAGGGAGCGCATGGAGAAAGCCGGCGGCATGGAGAACTACGACAAGGTGGTCAAGCTCTTCACGCCCGAGTGATGAGAAGGGCGTACGACGCCGTGCTGTACGGCATGGCGTACGTCGCCGCCTTCCTGATGGCGGCGATGATGGTGGTGATCACGCTCGACGTCGTGCTGCGCAACCTGGGCTACCAGAGCTCGGCGCATTTCTTCACCTTCACCGAGTACGCGCTGCTCGTGATCCCGTGCATGGGGGCGCCGTGGCTCGCGCGCGAGAAGGGCCACATCTACGTCGAGATCCTTCTCATGTCGATGCCGCCGCGCGCGCGCGCACGGCTCACCATGCTGATCGGCCTGATCTGCATCGCGGTGTGCCTGGTGCTCGCCTGGTACGGATTCGAGGTCACGATCCAGAACTACATCCAGAACGAGAAGGACGTGCGCTCGCTCGACATGCCGCGCTGGATGGTGGTGGGCTGGATCCCGGTGTCGTTCCTGATGATGGCGATCGAGTTCGCGCGCTTTCTGTGGAAGCGGGAGAACTTCCTCCAGCCGCTCTCTGAACTGAATACCTAGTGGCCTGGTACTGGGTCGCGACGCTGCTTTTCGGCACCGCGCTCGGCCTGATGGCGCTGGGCGTGCCGGTGGCGATCGGTTTCTTCGTCACCAATGTGCTCGCCGCGGCCCTCTTCATGGGGGGCGCGAGCGGCATCCAGCAGGTGATCCACAACGGCTTCGGCGCGATGACCAACTTCCAGCTGGTGCCGATCCCGATGTTCCTGCTGATGGGCGAGCTGTTCTATCACACCGGGCTCGCGACGCGCTGCTTCAACGCCGCCGACAAGCTGCTCGGCAATATCCGCGGCCGCCTCGCCTATGTCACGCTGATCGGCGGCACGGCCTACGCCGGGCCGGCGGGGTCGTCGATGGGCGCCTGCGCGCTGCTCGGCCGGCTGATGGCGCCCGAAATGATGCGCCGCGGCTACAGCAAGTACCTGTCCATCGGGCCGATCATGGGCGTGGGCGGGCTCGCGGTCATCATTCCGCCCTCGGCGCTGACCGTGCTGCTCGCCACCCTCGGCCAGACCGATGTCGGCGCGCTGCTCATCGCCGGCGTGATTCCCGGGCTGATCCTGGCGCTGATGTACGGCGTGCTGATCTGGGGCTGGACGGTGATCGACCCGAGCGCGGCGCCGGTGGACGCTGCGCCGAACGTGTCCCGGCGCGAAAAGCTGCGGCTGATTTTCGTCGACGTGATCCCGATGGTCGGCATCGTCGTATTTTCCGTGGTCATCATGCTGGTGGGCTGGTGCACGCCGACCGAGGCCGCGGCGCTCGGCGCCGTGTCGATCATCGTGCTCGCCGCCTGCTATGGCGAGATGACGTGGAAGGCGTTCGTGAAGTCGCTCGACGGCGCCTTGCGCGTCACGGTGATGGCGTTCCTGGTGATTTTCGGCTCGGCGACCTTCGCGCAGGTGCTGGCCTTCACCGGCGGCTCGACCGGCCTGATCACTTGGGCGACCAGCTTCCAGGTCACGCCGCTGCAGATGCTGTTCGTGATGATCGGCGTCATCATTTTCCTCGGCAGCTTCATGGATCCGCTCTCCAAGATGCTGCTCACCGCGCCGATCTTCTTCCCGCTCGCCAAGACCCTCGGCTTCGACCTCACCTGGTTCGGCTTGATCATGCTGCTTGCGCTCGAGATGGGCTACACCATGCCGCCGTTCGGCCTGCTGCTCTTCGTGATGAAGGGCGTCTCGCCGCCCGGCACCCGCATGCGCGACATCTACCTCGCCGGCCTGCCGTTCATCGCCTGTGTGGTGCTGCTCATCCTGCTGGTCATCTTATATTCCGCCACTCGCAACCTGGCTGCCCAAGGTCAGCCGCTAAGGGCGCGGCAGCAGCTATCAATGACGTAGTCCTGGTGCTCCTCGAGCCCGATCCACAGCGGCAGGCGCACCAGCCGCTCGCTCACCGACGTGGTCACCCTCATGTCGCCGCTGGCGCGGCCGTACTTCCGGCCCGCCGGCGAGTCGTGCAGGGGTACATAGTGGAATACCGCGTTCACGCCGTCGCTGCGCAGGCGCTCGATGAAGCGCTGCCGGTTGGCAAGATCGGCCAGGAGCAGAAAGTAACTGTGCGCATTGGGCGTGGCTTCGCGCGGCACGATCGGGCGCCGCGCCACGCCGGCGCGCTCGAGGTCCGCGAAGGCGTCGTGATACTTGGCCCACATCTGGCGGCGGCGCAGGGTGATCGCCCCGGCCTCCTCGAGCTGCGCCCACAGGAATGCGGCCACGATGTCACTCGGCAGGAACGAGGAGCCGATGTCGACCCAGGTGTACTTGTCGACTTCGCCGCGGAAGAACGCGTTGCGGTTGGTGCCCTTCTCGCGCACGATCTCGGCCCGTTCGATGAGCTGCGGCGTCATTGATGAGAAGCGCGCCGCCCTCGCCGGAGATCAGGTTCTTGGTCTCGTGGAAGCTGAGCGCGCCGAGGTGGCCGAAGCGCGCCGAGCGGCCGCCCCTGGTAGGTGGCGCCCAGCGCCTGCGCCGCGTCCTCGATCACGCATCAGGCCGTGCGCGCTCGGCGATGGCGGCGATCGGGCCCATCTCGCAGGCGATGCCGGCGTAGTGGATCACGACGATCGCCTTGGTGCGCGGCGTAATCGCGGCCTCGATCTTCGATTCGTCGATGTTCAGCGTGTCGGCTCGCGCACGTCGACGAACACCGGCACGCCGCCGCGCAGCGCGAACGCGTTGGCGGTCGAGACGAAGGTGAACGAAGGCATGATCACCTCGTCGCCCGGCGCGATACCGGCGAGGATCGCGGCCATCTCGAGCGCCGCGGTGCCCGAATGCGTGAGCAGCGCTTTCTCGCATCCGGTCGCCTGCTCGAGCCAGGCCTGGCAGCGCTTGGTGAACGGCCCGTCGCCGGAAAGGTGATGCTGCTCGTGCGCCTGCCGGATGTAGCGGAGCTCGCGCCCGGTGAGGTACGGCTCGTTGAACGGTACCCGGGTCATCCCTGGCTGCCGAGCGCGACGCCGAGACAGATGAGCGCCACCCCGGCCAGTTTGCTCCAGGTCAGGGGCTCACCGAACAGCGCCGCGCTCAGGAACAGAACCAGCACGAACGACAGCGCCATGAACGGATAGGCGTGGCTAAGGGCAAGCTTGTTGAGGGCGAGCATCCAGCAAAGCGCGGCCCCGAAGCCGGCGGCGACGGCGGCGAGCACCCAAGGATTGACCAGCAGCTCCGCGAGGAAGGCGACGCGGTCGGCCGGCTCGCTGCCGTGCTCGCGGCCCCGGGCGAGCTGCCACTTTAGGATCAGCTGCCCGAGGACCGTGAAGAGCAGCGTGCCCATCACGTAAACATAGCTCATGCCCCGCTCTCCCCTCCGTCGGTTCCGCCGCGGCGGTGCTCGTACACCGCGCGCGTGATCGTGTAAGGCCGCTCTTTCACCTCGGCGAAGACCTTGGCGAGATAGATGCCGATCAAGCCCGAGGCAGAACACGGTGAGGCCGCCGAAAAAGCACACGGCGACGATGAGTGAGGGCCAGCCCGGGAAACAGCAGGCCGAAGAACAGCGCGTCGGACGATGAGCGTGACCGGCGGCGAGCGCCGAGGCCAGCGAGGATGAAGCAGCCGAGGTAGAACACGTAGACCAGCGGCCGGGCCGAAAACGAGGTCACGGCATTGACGAAGGCGGCGATGCGCCGATCCAGCGTGTAAGTGGTCTGGCCCTTGGAGGCCTTCTGGACCGCGACAGAGCCACTTGCGCGAAGCCGGCTAGGGCGCACAGGCCGGCGAGGAAGATCTCGCGCTCGCGGTGCGCGACGAGCGCCTCGACGTAGCGCCGCGTCATCAGCCGGGCGATCGACCTGGTCGGGCACGACGGGCTGCGGCGAGAGCAGGTTGAACACCCGGTAGAAGGCGCTTCCGCTCAGGCGCTCGAACATGGCTCCTTCACGCTTCTCGCGCACGCCGAAGACGACGTCGGCGGCGGTGCGGGTGAGCTCGGCGTGAAAGCGCGACAGATCCTCGGGCTGCTCCTCGAGATCGCAGTCGATGAGAAACACCAGCGCGCCGCGCGCCGTGGCCAGGCCGGTCATGATGGCGCGGTGGTGGCCGAAGTTGCGCGACAGGTCGAGCACGCGCACGTGCGGGTCGTCGCGATGCAGGCCCAGCGCCAGCTCGAGCGAGTCGTCGGGCGACCCGTCGTTCACGAACACCAGCTCGTAGGACTCGCCCACCAGCGCGCGCGCCTGCGCGCTGACGCGGCGATGAAACTCCTCGAGGTAGGGCGACGACTGGTACAGGGTCGTCACCACGGAGAGGGCGGGCGCGCTGCTCAGTCAGCCTCCAGGACCGCAAGCCCCACGCCGGTCTGGCCGTAGCGGTTGCCGTTGTAGAAGAGGTAACGCTTCTCGCCGTGGTCGATCACACAGGGATATTCGATGCTCTCGGAGTCCCAGCCCTCCGGCGAGACGTCGATGCCGGCTTCTGCGTCGCGGCGTTGCCAGCGCACGCCGTCGGGCGAGGTGGCGTAGCCGATGCGGTAGCTCTCGCCGCGGTGCGAGTACCACATCTTGTAGAGCGAGCCCGTCGCGCAGCACGCGCGGCTGCGACAGCGCGTACTCGCCCGGCCCGGCGAAATCGAGCACCGGCGTGCCGATGCTTGCGCCAGTGCAGGCCGTCGTCGGACTCGGCGTAGCGGATGTTGTAGTAGTGCTTCATCCCGGCAGCAGTGGGCTCCCAGCGCACGCACGACAGATACCACAGCCGCCAGAGAGCGCCTTCGACCATCACGTTCGGCCCGGCGGTAAAGCAGGGGTCGAAGTCGTCGCGCGGCACGACGGGCGCCACCGAGACGCGGCGGAAGCTCTCGCCGCCGTCGTCGCTCGCCGCCAGGCCGATCGAATTGTAGAACGGCACCGTCTGGCCGCGGTTCCAGCCGATGTAGTACAGGAGCAAGCTGCCGTCCGAGCGTTGCACGAGGCTCGACGCCATGACGCCGCTGTCGTCGAAGCGTCCGGGCTCGCCGTGGCTTAGCACCGCGCGCGAGGAGACCTTCAGCGTGCGGGTCGGGTCGCTGAGCTCGAGCTCGAAGTAGCCGATCTGCGAGCGGTTCTCGGCGTCGCGCCCGCTGAAGTACACGCGGTAGCGCTCGCCGTGCAGGCGCAGCGCGACCGGCACGGCGGCGTAGCCAACCATCCAGTCGCGGTCGGCAGGCGGCGTGAAGATGCGGCCGAATTTCTTCCAGCGCATGCCCTAGAGCCGCCGCAGGCGGTGGCTGGGCACCTTGGACAGCGCCGAGCCGCTCGCCGCGACGACGCCGTCATCGGGTACGTCCTCGAGCACCAGCGACCCGGCGCCGATCACGCTGCGGGCGCCGATCCGCACATGATCGCGCACGGTCGCATTCACCCCGATGAAGGCGTTGTCGCCGACCTCGACGCCGCCCGAGATCACGACGTGGGAAGTGATGAAGCAGTTGGCGCCCAGGCGCGCGTGGTGGCCGATGTGGTTGCCGCTCCAGAGGGTGACGTTGTCGCCGACCACGACGAAAGGCTGCAGGGTATTGTCCTCGAGGATGAAGCAGTTCTCGCCGGGCTTGAAGCCCGGCCAGACGCTCGCCTTGCTGCTGACGTACGTGGCGAGACGGTAGCCGCTGGCCTTCACCGCGGCGCATTTCTGCGCCCGCACGGCGTTTACCTTGGCGTAGCTCAGCGCGACGAAGGCATCATGCTCGGCGGGCGAAAATTGCGCGGCGAGCTGCTCGAAAGGCACCACCGGCAAGCCGCAGAACCGGGCCTCCTTGAGATATTCGGCATCGACGGTGAACGCGGCGATGTCGGGCCTTCAGGTCGTGCGTGAAGTAAAAGTGCGCGACCTCGGCGATCTCGCCCGCGCCGAAGATGACGAGCGGCTTCACGCCTTGCGCACCAGGATGGTGAACTCGTACAGCCCGTAGTCATGCAGCAGCGTGACGTTCCGGGCGATAGCGGGCCTTGCAATGGTCGAACAGGCCTGCCGGGTCGGCGTAGTAGAGGTCCTCCCGCATGAGGCCCAGGGTCCGAGTAGCGGGTAAGGCAATTGAAGCCGAAGCCCCGCCGGCTCTCGGCGTCGAGCTGGTCTAGCGTCCGCAACACGTGCGCCAGCCAGGCCTCGTCGCCGGTCGACAGCCGCACGTTGAAAATGCCGCTGGCCACGCTGTAGTCGGCCACGCGCCCGGCGCTCTCGCCGACGGCGAAGCGGCAGCCGGTCATGCCGCCATGCAGCTCGCCGGCCTTGGCGATCATCGCCCCGGAGATGTCCACGCCCAGATAATCGCATTCCTTGCCGAGCCCGCACAGGTGGTCGAGCAGCGCGCCATACCCGCAGCCGATGTCGTTCAGGCTGAAGCGCGCGTCGGCGTCGCAGAGGCGAACCAGCTGCGTGAAGCGCAGGTGCTGCGCCTCGCGGCTGTTCCAGTCGACCCCGCGCGGCGAGGCGCCATGCGCCGCGAGTTTCCCGCTGTAGTAGCGGCCGATCTCGCCGAGCTCGCTCATGCGAAGGTCTTCATGTAGCGCGGCGCTTGCGGCCCGGCATTGAACAGCAGGTCGAGCACCGTCACGGCGTGCTCGAACGCCGCCGAAGCGCTGCGGATACTGCGGGTAGTCCGAATAGTCGAAGAACTCGAGCGCCACGCCGGCGCTCTCGAACACGTGGGGCTCGATATAGTCGCGCGCGGTCGGGCCGGAGAGGTAATGCGTGCCGCCGGCGCGGCGGCACAGGTCGGCAAGCCGCTGCGTCGCGCCCGCTTCCGGGAGCGGCCCGTAGTCCATCGACCAGGAGATGCGCGTGCCGATCCCGAGGATGCCGCAGATCGCGGAAATGAACCGGAAATTCACCAGGCTGAGCCGGGTTTCGGAGCGCTCGGCATACAGGGGCTCGAATATCCGCCGGTATTCGGCGAAGTACGGCGCCTTGCCGTAGTTGTGCGCCAGCGTCGACCAGTGCGCCGCGCCCCAGGCGGGGTCGCTGATGTGCGTGTCGCAGATCTTCTGCAGGTAGCGTCCCTTGACGGCCACGGGGATGGTGAGCCACTCCACACCGCGCGGCGTCTTGACGCGGTTGCGGTTGCGCCAGTCGCGCCGCGTGAACTGCATGTCGTCGTAGAGGATGAACTCATCCACCGCGTTGATCAGGTCGAAATACCCCTTCCACGGAATGTAGTTCGACTGCACGATGGCGATTCTTTTCACCCGCTCTCGACAATAATAGCCGGTCTCGTCACGCAGGAGGAACGCTTGGCCAGCAGCATCGGAATGAAGCAGGGCGACGAGCTCGCCGGCAAGGTCGCGCTGGTGACCGGCGGCGCGCGCAATATCGGCCGCGCCATCGCGCGCTCGCTCGCCGCGGGCGGCGCCTCGGTGATGGTGAACGCGAAGACCTCGCGCGCCGAAGCCGAGAAGACGGTCGAGATGATCGGCGCCAACGCCGCCGTGCACATCGCGGATGTCACCAAGCCGGACGAAGTGCAGGCGTTGGTCGATGCCACGGTGAAGCGCTTCGGGCGGCTCGACTTCCTGGTCAATAACGCCGCGGTGCGCTACGAGACACCGTTCTCTTCAATGAAGTTCGAAGAGTGGCGGCAGGTGCTCGCCATCGTGCTCGACGGCGCGTTCCTGTGCGCACGTTCGGCGCTGCCACACATGATCAGCGCGGGCGGCGGAACCATCGTCAATATCGGCGGCCAGACCGGCCACAAGGGTGCGGCCGAGCGCGCGCATGTGATCACCGCGAAAGCCGGGCTTGCCGGCATGACCAAGGCGCTGGCGATGGACCTGGCGCCGCACAAGATCACGGTGAACTGCGTCGTACCGGGCACCATCGAGAGCCAGCGCGGGCTGCCGGGAGTGCCGGACCGTCCGGCGCATCGACTCACGGTGCCGCCGATCGGCCGGCGCGGCGAGCCCGAGGAGATCGCCGCCATGGTGCGCATGCTGTGCGGCCCGGATGCGCGCTACATGACCGGGCAGTCCATCCACCTCAACGGCGGCGGATTCATGCCGTGAGCATCTCCCCGGTCATGAAGCGCCTGAGCGGCTACATCGCACAGGCCGGCAAGAAGGCGCTGCCGCCCGCGGTGGCGGAAAGAACCAAGCATCACGTCCTCGACACCATCGCAGCCATGGTGTCCGGGTCGCAACTCCTGCCAGGTCGAAAAGCGATCGGTTTCATAAAAACCATTGGTGGTACGAAGGAAGCCTGCGTGATCGGCAGCCGCATCGTCACCACCGCAATCAATGCCGCGCTCGCCAACGGCATGTGCGCGCACGCCGACGAGACGGACGACTCGCACGCGCCTTCGGTGATGCATCCGGGCTGCGGCATCGTGCCGGCTGCCCTTGCGGTTGCAGAAAAAAAAGGCACGAGCGGGGAAGCATTGCTGCGCGCCGTGGCGCTGGGCTACGACGTGGCGACCCGGCTCACGATGTCGCTCAACGCCTTCAAGTTCCGCGAGGACGGCCTCTCGACGCACAGTTACGGCCCGACCTTCGGCGCTTCGGCAGCGGCCGGGATGCTGGTGGGTGTGAACGAAAAGCAGGCTCGCCATCTGCTTTCCTATGCTGCGCAGCAGGCCTCGGGGATTTCGTGCTGGATGCGCGACGAGGAGCACATCGAGAAGGCGTTCGACTTCGGCGGCATGCCGGCGCGCAATGGCGTCACGGCAGCGACCATGGTGGCGCAGGGCTTCAGCGGCGTGGACGATGTGTTTTCCGGAGAGCGAAACTTCTTCGTCGCGCACGGGCGTCCGGCGGATCCGGAGCGCCTGGTGCGCGGGCTCGGCGAGGAGTACGAGATCCTGCGCACCAACATCAAGCGCTGGTCGGTGGGCTCGCCGATCCAGGCGCCGCTCGACTCGCTCAAGATTCTCATCGAGGAGCATGGCGTGAAGGCGGGCGAGGTCGAGAAGCTCACCATCCGCGTGGCGCATCGCGACAAGAACACCACCGACAACCGTCCCATGCCGGACATCAACATGCAGCACCTGTGCGCGGTGATGCTGTTCGACGGCATGGTGACGTTCAAGTCCTCGCACGACGAGCGGCGTTTTCGGAATCCCAAGGTGCTCGAGTTCCGCAAGAAAATCGAGGTCGTCGGCGATGACGCGCTGACCAAGACCATGCCGGCCCGCCAGGCGATCGTCGAGCTCACCCTGCGCGATGGGCGCACCCTGCGCCATCACACCGTGGCGGTGCGCGGCACGGCGGAAAACCCGATGACGCGTGCCGAAGTCGACGCCAAGGGTTACGATCTGCTCGCGCCGGTCCTCGGAAAAGCGCGCGCCCGCCAGCTGTGCGAGGCGGTATGGAATCTGGAGAAGCTGCGGGACGTCCGCAAGTTGAGACCGTTGCTAATGGAGAGGCCATGAATCGAATCGTGCATCTCGCGCTGAAGGTCGAGGACCTCGAGCGCACCACCGAGTTCTACCGCAAGGTATTCGGCTTCAAGGAGATGAATACCGCCAAGGTGCGCGACCACACCTCGCGCCACCTGAGCGACGGCATGCTGGATGTGGCGCTGATCAAGTACGACGCCGGCACCGAGTCGGCCGAGTCCAAAGCGGCGGGCGAGGGGCCCTGCATCCATCATTTCGCCGTCGAGGTCGACGACATCAAGGCCTCGACCAAGCAGGTGCAAGCCTACGGTTGCGAGATCATCAGCGACCCCGGGCGTGATCCCGGTCAAGTTCCGCGCCCCCGGCGGGACGGTATGCGAGCTGGTGCCCAAGGGTCGCTACAAGAAACCCAAGGCCAAGAAAAAAGCCAAGTCCAAGCGATGAAGGCGCGCAGCGCCGATTTCTGGTCGGGCCTGGTGCTCGGCGGCCTCGGCGCGTACATCATCGTTACGGCGTCGCAATGGGAGTACCTGGGGCAGGACGGCCCGGGGCCGGGCTTCTTTCCGCTCTGGTACGGAATTGCGATGAGCGCCTTGTCGCTCGTGCTTGTTTTTTCTTCCTTAAAAAGCCAAACCAGAATCGATTGGTCGGATGCCCCCCGCGCGCTCGCCGCATGGGGCGCGTTCGCGCTGATGTGCGCGGCGTTCAAGCTGACCGGTTTCCTGCCGGCATTCGCGCTGCTGACGTTCTTCCTGGTCGCGGTGATGTATCGCCGCCCGCTCAAAGTCGCCGCCGCGGTCTCGGCTGCGCTCACCGCCGGCTTCTATCTGCTGTTTCCGCTCGCCCTCGGCGTCAAGCTTCCCTAGATGGAGGTTATTTCCGGGCTGATGCAGGGGTTCGCGGTGGCGCTGCAGCCGATGAACCTGCTGTGGTGCTTTCTCGGCGTGGTGCTCGGCACCGTGGTCGGCGTCATGCCCGGCCTCGGCCCGCCGGCGACGATCGCCATGCTCCTGCCGCTCACTTTCCTGATGAATCCCGCGAGCGCGATGATCATGCTCGCGGGCATCTACTACGGCGCGAAGTACGGCGGCTCGACCACCTCGATCCTGCTCAACGTGCCGGGCGAGTCGGCCTCGGTCGCCACCTGCATCGATGGCTACCAGATGGCGCGCAAGGGCAGGGCCGGGGCGGCGCTCGGCATCGCCGCGATCGCCTCCTTCATCGCCGGCACGGTGGGCGTGCTCGGCCTGATGCTGATCGCGCCGCCGCTGGCGCGCGTGTCGCTCGCCTTCAGCTCGCCCGAATATTTCGCGCTGATGGCGCTCGGCCTGGCGATGGTGGTGCTGCTCGCCGGCGAGTCGATGGTCAAGGCGCTGCTCGCCACCCTGGTCGGCCTGTGGCTCGCCGGCATCGGCACCGACCTTTTCAGCCAGACCTCGCGCTTCACCTTCGGCCGCATGGAGCTGCTCTCGGGAATCGACTTCGTGGTGGTGGCGATCGGTGTCTTCGCCATCGGCGAGGTGCTCGCCAATATGCGCGAGCGCGGGGGCGCGCCGGCGATCGCGCTGCCCAAGGGCGTGCGCAACCTGCTGCCGACGATGCAGGACCTGAAGGACTCGCGCTTCGCCTTCGCCAACGGCTCGGTGGTCGGCTTCTTCATCGGCGTGCTGCCGGGCGCCGGCTCGACCATCGCCTCGTTCATCTCCTACGGCCTGGAGAAGGCAGTGTCGCGCCATCCCGGAGAAATTCGGCCACGGCGTGGTCGAGGGCGTCGCTGCGCCCGAGGGCGCGAACAACGCCGAGACCGGCGGCGCGCTGATCCCCATGCTGACGCTCGGCATCCCGGGCTCGTCGACCACCGCAGTGCTGCTCGCCGCGCTGGTGCTGTGGGGGTTCAAGCCCGGGCCGCTCTTCATCCCGGAGAACCCGGCCCTGTTCTGGGGGCTGGTGGCGAGCATGTACATCGGCAACGTAATGCTGCTGATCCTCAACCTTCCGCTGGTGCCGCTGTTCGCGCAGGTGCTGCGCGCGCCGACCTACGTGCTTTACCCGCTGATTCTCGGCATCTCGGTGGTCGGGGTGTACAGCACTTCGGGCAGCCTGTTCGACGTCTGGCTGCTCGCCGGTTTCGGCCTCGGCGGCTACCTGATGCGCAAGCTCGACTACCCGTCGGCGCCGCTGATCCTCGGACTGGTGCTGGGTGGCGCGATGGAGCGCGCGCTGCGCCAGTCGCTGATGATGTCGGACGGCAGCCTCGGCATCCTGGTTTCTAGGCCGGTCTCGGCGGTGATGCTATCGTTGGCCCTGCTGATTCTGCTGATCCCGCTTTTCGGCAAGTTCAATGGCGTGGCGCCTGAAGGCGCTCAAATAAGACGAGGAGGATGGATGAAGAAGCATCTTTTGATCGCGGTATTGCTGGCGTCGTCAACGGCGTTCGCGCAGGGCTTTACCCCGACCCGGCCGGTCGAGCTCGTGGTGCACACCGGGCCGGGCGGCGGCAGCGACGTGCTGGCGCGCGCCATGGTGATCATGCTGGAGAAGGAAAAGCTGCTTCCGGTGCGCGCGCAGGTCGCGAACAAGCCCGGCGGCGGCGGCGTGGTGGCCGCGGCCTATCTCGCCGAGAAAAAGGGCGAGACGCACACCATCGGCATCTTCACCGGGGTGTGGCTCACCAACCCGCTCACCAGCAACGAGGCCAAGGTATCGCTGAAGGATCTGACCCCGATCGCCCGCCTGCTGCTCGAGCCGGCGGTGATCGCGGTGAAGGCCGACGCCCCCTACAAGACGCTGGCCGACTTCGTCAACGCCGCCAAGCAGAAGCCGGGGGAGCTCAAGCAGTCGGGCGGCTCGATCACCAGCCGCGACAACGTGGTGCGCCAGCAGCTGCAGAAGGCGACCGGCACGCGCTGGCAGTTCATCTCCTTCCCGGGCGGCGGCGAGCGCATCGCGGCGCTGCTCGGCGGGCACGTCAACATGATGGTGATCGAGCCGAACGAGGCGGGCGAGCACATCCGCGCCGGCAACATGCGCCTGCTGGCGCAGGTCAATGAGACGCGCCTCTCGGCGTTCCCGAACGTGCCGACGCTCAAGGAAGCGGGGTTCAATGTCACGCCGGTCCCGCAGGTGCGCGGCGTCGTCGCGCCGCCGGGCATTCCAAGCGAGAACGTCGCCTACTGGGAAGGTGTGTTCAAGAAGCTGGGCCAGACCGAATCGTGGAAGAAGTACGTCGCGGATAACCAGTTCGAGGATGCCTACCAGAACGCCGCCGAGCTGACCAAGTTCTACGAGGAGTTCACCGGCCAGATGCGCGGCATCCTGCAGGAGGCGGGCGTCAAGACCGTCCGCTAGGCGTTGCGCGTCGTCATCGCGGGGGGCGGCCCGGCTGGCATGATGGCCGGACTGCTGCTTGCGCGCGCCGGCATCGAAACGCTGGTGCTCGAGAAGCACGCCGACTTCCTGCGCGACTTCCGCGGCGACACGCTTCACCCTTCCACGCTCGAGGTGCTCGGCGAGCTCGGCCTGCTCGACCAGCTTCTCCAGCTGCCGCACGACCGCGTCGCCGAGATCGCGGCGCAATTCGGCGACACGCCGCTCACGATCGCCGACTTCCGCCACTTGCCGGTGCGCTGCGGCTTCATTGCCATGATGCCGCAGTGGGACTTCCTGAATTTCCTCGCGCAGCAGGGTGCGCGCTATCCCGCGTTTCGCCTGCGCATGAATGCGGAAGTGACCGGACTGATCGAGAGCGATGCGACGCGTGGCCGGCGTGCGCCTGTCCGACGAAGAGATCCCGCCGATCTGGTGATCGGCGCGGATGGCCGGCATTCGATCGTGCGCACGCACGCCCGGCTCGAAGTCGAAAATCGCGGCGCGCCGATCGACGTGCTTTGGTTCCGCCTGTCCCGCAAGTCGAGCGATCCCGAGAACAGCATGGGTCGCTTCGATCCCGGCGCGGCCCTGGTCCTTATCAATCGCCGCGATTACTGGCAGTGCGGCTACGTGATTCCGAAAGGCGCTGCCGACGAAGTCCGCGCGGCTGGCCTGCCGGCCTTCCGCGACCGGCTCGTGCGGCTGCTGCCGTGGATGGCGGACCGGGTGGGCGAGCTCGCGCACTGGGAGCAGATCAAGCTACTGACGGTGCAGATCGACTGCCTGAAGCAGTGGTGGCGTCCCGGGCTGCTCTGCATCGGCGACGCCGCGCATGCCATGTCGCCGGTGGGCGGCGTGGGAATCAACATCGCCATCCAAGACGCTGTTGCCGCAGGGAATTTCCTCAGCGGCGGCGACTTCTCGCCGGCCAATCTGCGCCGCATCCAGCGCCGTCGCCAGTGGCCGGCGCGCGCCACCCAGCGCCTGCAGATCCTGGCGCAGGACCGGATCATTTCCCGCGTGCTGCAAAGCCGGGCGCCACTCGAGGCGCCGCTCGGCTTTCGCCTGCTCGGGCGCTTCGCCTGGCTTCGGCGGCTGCCCGGCCGGCTGATTGGCATGGGGTTGCGCCCGGAACACGTTGCTGCGTCGCAGCACCGCTAAACGAGCGGGACCGGATTGCGCACAATGCAAGGCAATGTATTATTTCACGCGAATAAGATCATCTAAGAGCTAGACTAGAAACGTTTTCCCGAAGGCGGGCGAGCGCCGAGGCGGGTTGTGTGACCCGCAACAAGACTAGAAACGGCGCTTCCTCCCGAGCACCCACAAGGTGCCGAACTGGTTTTTTGAATAAGGGGGGAGTTCCCCAGGTGGCCGTAGCGGCAACAAGCGCTATCAAGGTGCTCGTCATCGACGACAGCAACACTATTCGTCGCAGCGCCGAGCTATTCCTGCGCCAGGCCGGCTACGACGTGATCCTCGCCGAAGACGGCTTCGACGCGCTGGCGAAGATCAGCGACCACCAGCCGCAGGTGATCTTCGTCGACATCATGATGCCCAGGCTCGACGGCTATCAGACCTGCGCCCTCATCAAGCAGCACCCCCAGCTCAAGACCACGCCGGTGATCATGCTCTCCAGCAAGGATGGCGTGTTCGACCGTGCGCGCGGCCGGCTCGCCGGCTCCGACCGCTATCTGACCAAGCCCTTCACGAAGGAAGGCCTGGTCGAGGCGGTCCTCCAGCATCTGAAACCCTCCAGCGTCTCTCCCTAGAAAGGCCAGCAATGCCCATCAAGAACATCCTCATCGTCGACGACTCGCCTACCGACCGCCAGTTCCTCAGCGAGCTGCTGGCGAAGAACGGCTTCCAGGTCTCCACCGCGGAGAACGCCGACGAGGCGCTCGCGAAGGCGAAGCAGCTCAAGCCCGACCTGGTGCTGATGGACGTGGTGATGCCCGGCCAGAGCGGCTTCCAGGCGACGCGCGCCCTGAGCAGGGACGAAGCCACCAAGCAGATCCCGGTCATCATCTGCACCAGCAAGTCGCAGGAGACCGATAGGGCCTGGGGCATGAAGCAGGGCGCCCGCGACTACATCGTCAAGCCGGTGAAGGGCCCGGAGCTGCTGGCCAAGATTTCGGCGCTCGGATAAGCGATGGAAAAAACCCCGGACCGCACCTCGACGCCGCGGCTATCGCTGCGCGACTACCAGCGCGAGCTGGCGGAGCGCCTGCGCCTGGCCGACAGCGCGCGCTCGGCGTCGAAGCTCGGGGTGCAGGTGGGGAGCGAAACCTGGTTGATCGATCTGGTGGAGGCCGGCGAAGTGATTCCGGTGCCGCCGATCACTCCCGTGCCGCTCACGCGCCCGTGGTTCCGCGGCGTGGCGAACGTGCGCGGCAATCTCTACAGCGTGGTGGATTTCGCGGCGTTCGTCGGCGTCGGCGCGGTCGAGGTCACCGAGCGCGCGCGCCTGGTGCTGCTCGGCGAGCGCCTGCGCAGCGCGGCTGCGTTGCTCGTCGACCGCTCGCTCGGGCTGCGCAATCCGGACCAGCTGCGCGCGCGGCCGATGGCAGGGCAGGCGGCGTGGGTCAGAGCCCAGTACGACGACGCCGACGGCACGGCATGGACCGAGCTGGACGTACGGCAGCTGGTGCAGCACGAGCAGTTCCTGAATCCGGGACACACGGTATGAGAGGAGGCAATCCCATGGTGGCAACGTTCTTCCGCAAATTGTCGTTCGTGCTCGTCGGCAGCCTGTTGCCGGCGCTCGCCGCCGCGCAAGGCGCGCCTGGCGTCACGTCCGACAAGATCCTGCTCGGTCAGGCGGCCGTCTTCAGCGGGCCGGCCGCGCAGCTCGGCATCCAGATGCGCAACGGCATCAAGGCGTATTTCGATTTCGTGAACGCGAAAGGCGGGGTGCACGGCCGCAAGCTCGAGCTGATCACCGAGGACGATCGCTACGAGGCCTCGGTCGCACCCCTGGCGAGCAAGAAGCTGATCGAGGAGCACCGGGTGTTCGCGCTGCTCGGCTATGTCGGCACGCCGACCGGCGTGCAGCACCTGCCGGTGGTCACCCAGGCCAAGGTTCCGCTGGTCGGCATGTTCACCGGCGCGGAAGCGCTGCGCGTGCCGCACAACCGCTACGTGTTCCACGTGCGCGCCAGCTATTACGACGAGACCGAGAAGATCGTCGAGCAGGTGGTATCGACCGGCGGCCGCAGGATTTCGGTGTTCTACCAGAACGACGCCTACGGCGAAGCCGGCCGCAAAGGCACCGAGCTCGCGCTCGAGCGGCGCAAGATGAAGATCCATTCACAGGGCACGGTCGAGCGCAACACGGTCGCGGTCGAGGCGGCGGCCAAGGCGCTGCACGCCACGCAGCCGGACGCCGTGGTCATGGTCAGCGCCTATACGTCGATCGCCGCCTTCGTGCGGGAGATGCAGAAGCTCGGCAGCGGCGCCACGTTCTACAACGTGTCCTTCGTCGGCAGCAAGGCGCTGGCCGACGCGCTCGGCAAGGACGGCGTCGGCGTGGCCATCTCGCAGGTGGTGCCGTTCCCGTGGGGCACGGCGGTGCCGGTGGTCAAGGAATACCAGGCGGCGGCCAAGACCGCGGGCTTCACCGACTACAACTTCAGCGCCCTGGAGGGGTTCCTGAGCGCGAAGGTGATGGTCGAGGGACTGCGGCGCACCGGCCGCGAGCTCAACCGCGAGAAGTTCGTCGACACGATGGAGAAGATGGACGTCGACCTCGGCGGCTTCTACGTCAGCTATTCGCCCAAGAACCACGCCGGGTCGAAATTCGTCGACCTGACGATCATCGCGCGCGACGGCAAGTTCCTGCGCTAACTAAGTTACCCAGCGAGACTCCTTATGGCTATCAAGCTCGAATCGAAAATGCTCTCCGGCCGGTTGCCGCTGCTCGGCAAGCTGCCGAGCGCTCGGCAGCTGCAAATCCTCACCGGGGCCCTGGTGTTCTTCCTGCTGGTGGACGCGGCGGTGGTCTGGCTCGATGCGCGGCAGAGCACCTTCGGCACCATGTACATCGCCACCGTCGGCAAGATCCGCATGCTGTCGCAGCGCCTGGCCAAGGCGGCGCAGCAGGCCTCGCAGGGTAACCTCGAGGCCTTCAAGCAGCTGCGCGAAAGCCGCGACGAGTTCGCCGGGCAGATGAAGCTGCTGCTCTCCGGCGGCGAGGTCGGCGGCGTGTCGCTGCCCGCGACCGCCGGCGACGCGCGGCCGGTGCTCGACGCGCTCGACAAGGAATGGCAGAAAAACGAGCGCAACGCCGGGCTGGTCATCGCCGAAGAGCGCAACCTGATCGGCCTGGGTCAGGCGGTGCGCCTGATGAACGAGCGCAACCCGGCGCTGCAGGAGCTGGCCGACGAGGTCTCGGCGCTCAGCGTGCAGACCGGCGGCTCGGCGCGGCAGAACGCGATCGCCGCGCAGCTCATGATGCTCACGCAGCGCATGGCGAAGAACGCCAATACCATGCTGGCCGAGGCGGTGATCGACCCGCAGGTCTCGTTCCTGCTCGGCAAGGACGTCAACAATTTCCGCGATACGCTGCAGGCGCTGCTCCAGGGCAGCGAAGCGCTGCGCATCCAGCGGGTTGGCGACGCGGAGCTGCGCGGCAAGCTCGGCGAGCTCGAAGCCTCTTTCAAGGAATACCAGCGTTCGGTCGCCGACATCCTCGGCAGCCAGCAGCGGCTGGTGGCCGCCAAGCGCGCCACCTTCGACCTCTTCCGGGACAGCGAAAGCCTGCTGCGTGCCGCGGAGCAGCTGAATACCGCCTACGAGTCGCAGCTCGAGGGCCGGCGCATCAACGCCATCGTGCTCGCCTCGGTCTCGCTGCTCGCCCTGCTGTGCCTGCTGCTGATCGGCAAGGTGTACCTGGATGACAGCCGCCGCCGGGCGGAGGAAAGCGAGCAGGTCAACAAGGGCAACCAGGAGGCGATTCAGCGCCTGCTCGACGAAATCACCAACCTGGCGAACGGCGACCTCACGGTGCGCGCGCAGGTGACCGAGCACATGACCGGCGCCATCGCCGACTCGATCAACTACACCATCGACGAGCTGCGCCGCCTGGTGACCGGCATCACCGACGCTTCGCAGCAGGTGACGGCCGCCACCGAGCAGGCGCAAAGCGTTTCCGGGCGCCTGCTGGAAGCGGCGCAGAAGCAGGCGACCGAGATCCAGGGCACCGGCCAGTCGGTGACCCAGATGGCGCAGTCGATGATCGAGGTGTCGAAGAAGGCGGGCGACTCCTCCAAGGTGGCGGAGAGCTCGCTGCACGCCGCGCAGAAGGGCGCCCAGGCGGTGCAGAACACGATCCGCGGCATGAACGACATCCGCAACCAGATCCAGGAGACCTCCAAGCGCATCAAGCGCCTCGGCGAGAGCTCGCAGGAAATCGGCGAGATCGTGCAGCTGATCTCGGACATTACCGAGCAGACCAACGTGCTCGCGCTGAACGCCGCCATCCAGGCGGCGTCGGCGGGTGAAGCGGGACGCGGCTTCACCGTGGTCGCCGAGGAGGTGCAGCGCCTGGCCGAGCGCTCGGGCGAGGCGACCAAGCACATCGGCGCGATCGTGAAGTCGATTCAGCGCGACACGCAGGACGCGGTCGAGGCCATGGAGCGCAGCACGCAGGGCGTGGTGCAGGGAACGAAGACGGCCGACGAGGCCGACCAGGCCCTGCGCGAGATCGGCGCGGTGTCGAGCCAGCTCGCCGAGCTGATCGATTCCATCTCGCAGGCGACGCAGCAGCAGGCAGCCTCCGCGACGCGCGTCGCCGCGAACATGAAGGTGATCCTGGGCATCACGCAGCTCACCACTGACGGCACCAAGCAGACGGCCAGCTCAGCGGCGCGCCTCACGCAATTGGCCGACGGGCTGAAGAGCTCCGTGGCCGGATTCAAACTCGCCGCTTAACGTAAATGGCGGACACGACCCTCCTTTCCTGGATCAATGCGGAAGTCGAGCGGGCGTTGACGCTCGTCCAGGATTCGATCGCCAAGTTCTCGGCCGCGCCCGAGAACGAGGCGGTGCTGCAGCCCTGTCCCGAGCACCTGCACCAGGTGAGCGGGGCGCTGCGCATGGTCGGCCTGAACGGCGCCACGCTGGTGTGCGAGGCGATCGAGGGCAGCTTTGCCGGAATCAACGGCCAGCGCCCGAGCGCCCAGACCATGGGCGTGATCGACCGCGCGGTGGTGGCGCTGAAGAATTTCGTCGGCGAGCTGGCGCGCGGCCAGGCCGACGTGCCGCTGCGGCTGTACCCGGTCTACCGCGACCTCTCCGGGCTGCTCGGCAAGAAGGCGATTTCGGAAAAGGACCTTTTCTTCCCGGACGTCGCCGTCGCCGCGCCGTTGCATGCGAAGGGCAAGGCCGTCGCCGAGGAAGAGCTGGCGGCCTTTCTCCACACGGAGCGCACGCGCTTCCAGCGCGGGCTGCTCGCCTGGCTGCGCGGCGGGCCCGCCGGCCTGGAAGACATGCGCCAGACCGTCGACGCCCTGCACCAGGTGGCGATGCAGCTGCCCGAGCCGCGCGCGCTGTGGTGGGCGGCCGGCGGGCTGATCGACGCGCTGGCGAGCGGCGCAAATGGCGACGCGGAGTGGCTGGCGGCCGCGAAGGTGCTGTGCAATCGCATCGATTTCCAGATCCGCGACCTCGCCACCGGCGGTGCGAAAAGCGGCGACGCGCTGCTGCGCGAGATGCTGTACACCATCGCCCGGCGCGAAGCGTCGACGCCGCGCCTCAAGGAAATCAAGCAGCTCTACCAGCTCGACAGCCTGTTCCCGCGCGCGGAGCAGCCGGTGGTCCAGCTCGAAATGGACGTCGAGCGGCTGGAAGCCTCGCTCTTCGACATGCACTCGCGCCTCGACGCGCTGAAGCGGGTCTGGGAGCAGTACGTCGCCGGCGAAGCCGACAAGGCCCGCATGTTCCGCGAGCGCGTCGCCGACTTCAAGAGCAAGACCAAGGACCTCGGCAACCAGCACCTGATCAAGCTGCTCGACGCGATCTCGCTGGCCGCGGGCAAGCTGCCGGATCCGTATCCGCGCCAGGGCCAGATCCTGGTGATCGAAATGGCCTCGGCGTTCCTGCTGGTCGAGCATGTCGTCGACCACTTCAGCAGCCCGGCCGACGACCTCGACGTGCAGATCGTGATCATGGGCGGCTGGCTGCTCGACGCCGCGAACGGCAAGTCGAACGGCGAGCCGCCGCCCGGCCTGCGCGCGGACCTCACCGAGCGCATCGGCGGGTTGCAGCTGCGCGCGCAGGTGGCGCGCGAGGTGCTCGCCAACCTGCAGCACATCGAAGGCGTGGTCGACGCATTCGCGCGCGACGCCGGTAAGCGCTCGACGCTCGCCGAGCTGCAGCCCTACCTGCGGCAGGCGCACGGCGCGCTTTCCGTGCTCGGCTTCCCGGCGGCGGCGCAGGCGATTTCCATCTGCGAAGGGCTGGTGCTGGCGCAGAGCCGCGACGAGCGCACGGCCGGCGACGACGTCGACTGGATCGCCGAAGGCCTCTCCAGCGTGGCGTTCTTCCTCGAGCCCTGCCGCCACGGCCGCGAGCCGTCGGCGGAAGCGATCGCGCTCTTTTTCCGCCGCTACGAGAAGCGCAGCGCGCCGGCGGCGGCAGCCGAGCTTCCGCAACCGCTCCTCGAGGAAACGAAGCAACTGCAACCGGCGACGGCGGCGCCGTCCCGGCCGGGCGTGGACCCGGAGCTGCTCCAGGTGTTCCTCGAGGAGGCCGTCGAGGTACTGGAGACCATCGGCAAGACGCTGCCGATCTGCCGCGAGAAGCCGGACGACGTCGAGTCGCTCACCACGGTGCGCCGCGCCTTCCACACGCTGAAGGGAAGCGGCCGCATGGTCGGGCTGGGCGACCTGGGCGAAGCGGCGTGGGAAGTCGAGCAGGTCCTGAACGTGTGGCTGGAGCAGAAGCGCACGGCGACGCCCGCCCTGTTCGAGCTGCTGGCGCACGCGACGACAGCGTTCTCCGAATGGATCGGCGCGCTGCGCGGTCCGGGGCTGCAAGGCGCCGTCGACGCGGGCAAGATCATCGAGCTGGCGAAGCGCGCCAAGGACGGCGCAGAGCCGGATGCGGTGATCGTCGGCACGGTGACGGTCTCGCGCGGCCTCTACGACATCTATACCAAGGAAGCCGCCGAGCACATCGCGGTGCTGGAGGCGCAATGCAAGGCGTGGCGCGCCGCGCAGCCGGCCGATGCTTCGCCCGATTTCATGCGCGCCGCGCACACGCTGTCCAGCACCTCGCGCACCGCCGGCTTTGCCCCGCTCGCCGACCTGGCGGCCGCGCTCGAGCAATGGACCGGCTTCGCCGGCGCGAACACGGATCCGAAGGACGGCGAGACCGTGCAGGCCGCGGTCGCCAGTCTGCAGGGCATGGTGGAGTCGATCCGGCGCGGAGAAGCGCCGGCCTCCCCGCAACCCGAGCAGACCGCGCTGCGCGCGCTGATCACGCGCCTGGAGGCCGCGCGCCGCGCCGCGGTGACGCCGCCGGCGGCGTCCCCGCCCGACGGAAGCGAAAAGCGCGTGATGCGCGACGACATCGACGCCCAGCTGCTGCCGATCTTCGTCGAGGAGGCGGAGCAGATCGTGCCGGAGATCGGCGCCGACCTGCGCGAGTGGAAGGCCAACCCGGCCGACGAGAAGATCCACCAGGCGTTGCGTCGCCTGCTGCATACCCTGAAGGGCAGCGCACGGATGGCGGGCGCGATCCGCCTCGGCGAGCTCTGCCACCTGATGGAAGGGCGCATCGAATCCGCGCTGGAAACCGGCCAGTACACCGAAGAGCTCTTCTCGTTCCTCGAAGAGCGCATGGACCGCCTGAGCGCCGACGTCGAGCGCTTGCGCTCGCCCGAGGGCAGCGCGGTGGCGGCGCCGCAAGCGCCGGTGGCGGCAACGGCACCGGCGATACCCGCCGCCCCCGCGGCACCGGCGATCCGGGTCGAGCCGCCGCTGCCGAGTCCGGGGGCAATGCTCCGCGTCAACGCGGATACCCTGGACGACCTGATCAATGACGCGGGCGAGGTGACGATCGCGCGCTCGCGGATGGAAGCCGAGCTGCGCGCGATCAAGCAGTCGCTCGCCGACCTCTCGGAAAGCGTTTCGCGCATGCGTGGCCAGCTGCGCGAGGTCGAGGTGCAGGCCGATAGCCAGATGCAGTCTCGCCTTTCGGTGATGGATGAGAAAAAGGGCGACTTCGACCCGCTGGAGTTCGACCGCTACACGCGCCTGCAGGAGCTGACGCGGCTGATGGCCGAGAGCCTGAACGACATCGGCGCGATCCAGCAGGGCCTGCAGAAGAACATGGGCGACACCGACGCCGCCCTGCAGCACCAGGCGCGCATCAGCCGCGAGGTGCAGCAGGAGCTGATGCGCGTGCGCGCGGTGCCGTTCGCCAACCTGAACGAGCGCCTCTACCGCATCGTGCGCCAGGTGGCGCGCGAGCTGGGCAAGAAGGCGGAGCTCGAAATCACCGGCGCCGAGGTCGAGCTCGACCGCGGCGTGCTCGACCGCATCTCCGCGCCGCTCGAGCACATGCTGCGCAACGCGCTGGTGCATGGGATCGAGGACCCGGCGGCGCGCGTCGCCGCCGGCAAGGCGGAGAGCGGGCGCATCGCCATCGCGCTGCGCCAGGAAAGCAATGAAATCGCGCTGGTCTTCTCCGACGACGGCGCCGGCCTGGACCTCGAAGCGCTGCGGCGCAAGGGCGCGCAGATGGGGCTGTTGCCGGCCGACCGCGAGCCGAGCGAGGGCGAGATCGCGCACCTCGTGTTCGCCTCCGGGCTCTCGACCGCCGAGCAGCTGAGCGAGCTCGCCGGCCGCGGCGTCGGCATGGACGTGGTCAAGAACGACATCACCTCGATCGGCGGCCGCGTCGATATCGTGACCACGCGCGGCGCGGGCACCACCTTTACCGTCTACCTGCCGCTCACGCTGGCGGTGACCCAGGCCGTACTGGTGCGCAGCGGCGGCAGCATGATCGCGCTCGCTTCCGCGATGGTCGAGCAGGTGCTGCGGCTGAAAGGCGACGTGCTCGCCGGACACTACGAAAGCCGCAAGATCGAGTTCCAGGAGCGCAGCTACCCGCTGCATTCCCTGCAGCAGCTTCTCGGCGTGAGCGGCGCGACCAAGCTGCAGGCCTTACAACTCGGTGCTGCTGCTGCGCAGCGGTATCCAGCGCGTGGCCGTGCACGTCGACGAGCTGCTCGGCAACCATGAAATCGTCGTCAAGAGCATCGGTCAGCAGCTCACGCGCGTGCCGGGCGTCTCCGGCGCCACCGTGCTCGCCGATGGCACCGTCGCGCTGATCATGAACCCGGTGTACCTCGCCTACCGCACGCTCGGCGTCCATTCCACCACCGGGTTGCCGCAAGCCACGCAGCCCGCCGCGGCGAAGGCGGCGCCGGCGGTGGTGATGGTGGTCGACGACTCGCTCACCGTGCGCAAGATCACCGGCCGCCTGCTCGAGCGCGAAGGCTACACGGTGGTCACCGCCAAGGACGGCGTCGACGCCCTCGAGCAGATGTCGCACGGCCTGCCGAAGGTGATGCTGGTGGACATCGAGATGCCGCGCATGGACGGCTTCGACCTGGCGCGCAACGTGCGCGGCGACGCGCGCACCCAGGGCATCCCGATCATCATCATTTCGTCGCGCACGGCGGAGAAGCATCGTAACCAGGCGACCCAGCTCGGCGTCAACCACTTCCTCGGCAAGCCGTACGGCGAAGCGGAGCTGCTGCAGCTTGTCGCCCGGTACGCGGCATGAAATTCGCGGCATGAAAATCGAGAAGCCGCAGCCGCAGGAGACCATCGGCAAGTACCCGGTGATCCGCGAGATCGGCAGCGGCGCCACCAGCCACGTCTACCTCGCGCGCGACACCTTCGCCGAGCGTGACGTGGCGATCAAGGTGCTCGACTTCGCGCGCGGCGTGGACGCGGAGAGCGAGCGCCTGCAGCACAAGGCGTTCGTCGCCGAAGCTTCGCTCGCCGGCAAGCTGAACCACCCGCACATCATCGACATCTACGACGCGGTGGTCGAGCCCAACCGCAGCTACCTGGTGATGGAATACGTGGCGGGCAGCACGCTGGAGAAGCACTCGGCGCGCGACCGGCTGCTGCCGATCGGCAAGGTGGTGGAGATCGTGTTCAAGTGCATCCGCGCGCTCGAGTACGCGCACCAGCACGGCATCATCCACCGCGACATCAAGCCGGGCAACATCCTGCTGTCGGCCGATGGGGAAACCAAGGTCTCGGACTTCGGCGCCTCGTTCCAGCAGCGCCTCGAGGAAAAGACCACGCAGATCAAGGGCATCGGCTCGCCGGCGTACATGTCGCCCGAGCAGCTGCGCCTGGAGCCGCTCAACCAGCAGACCGATATCTATTCGCTCGGCGTGACCATGTTCCGCCTGCTCACCGGGCGCCTGCCGTACGAGGCGGGCAGCCACGTCGCGCTCACCTACGCCATCCTCCACACGCCGCCGCAGAAGCCCTCGAGCCTGCGTCCGGACCTGCCGCCGCTGCTCGACGAGATCGTGCTCAAGGCAATCGACAAGGACCCGGCCACCCGCTACCGCTCATGGCTCGACTTCGGCAAGGACATCACGCGCGCCTTCATGAGCCTGCGCCCGGGGCCGGAGGTCTCGGCTTCGGACTCGGAGAAATTCGGCAAGCTGCGCGACATGGCGTTTTTCAAGGCCTTCGGCGAGGTCGAGCTGTGGGAGGTGGTCCGCGTCGGCAGCTGGCAGACCATCGAGCCGGGCACGGTGCTGATGCGCGAGGGCGAGCCGGGCGACGCTTTTTATCTCCTGCTCGCCGGCGAAGTCGACGTCACGCTGCTCGGCAAGCCGCTGGCGCAGCTCAAGCCGGGCGCATGCTTCGGCGAGATGCTCTATTTCGCCGACAGCGTCGCGCGCCGCACGAGCACCATCACGACGCGCGACAAGGTCATCGTGGTGCAGATCAAGTTCGCCGCGTTGCGCATCGCCAGCGACGCGTGCCAGAACTGCTTCCACAAGGCGTTCATGCGCGTCCTGGTCGATCGCCTGGCGAAAGCCAACCGCTTGCTCGCACAGCCCCCCGCCTAGCTTGCGCTAGTCCGCCAGGACGATTCCCGTCTTGGCGATGACCTCGCCGAGCCGCTGCCGCTCCCGCGCCATGAACGCCGCGAACGCGGCCGGCGTGTCTCCCGCGGGCACGGCGCCCGTATTGAGCACGCGCTCCTTCACATCGGGCAGGTTCATCGCCCGGACGATCTCGTCGCTCAGCCGTGCGACCACCGGCGCCGGCGTGCCGGCCGGCACCACGATGCCCCACGACTGCGAGATCTCGTAGCCCGGCACGGTGTCGGCGATCGTCGGTAGCTCGGGCAGGCGCGGGTTGCGCTCGGCGCCGGTCGTGGCGAGCGCGCGCACGCGGCCGCCGTTCATGTGCGCGCCGGCGGAGATCGGCGAGGTGATGATCAGCTGCGCATTGCCGGCGATGACGTCGAGCAATCCGGGGGCGGCGCCCTTGTAGGGAACGTGCGTGAGCTTGATGCCGGCGAGCAGGTTCAGCATCTCGCCGGCGAGGTGCGCCGGCGAGCCGATGCCGGCCGAGGCGTAGTTGAGCACGCCGGGCTTGCTCTTCGCGAGCTGCACCAGCTCCGCGATCGAGGTCGCCGGCAGCGACGTGTTGACCACCAGCACGTTCGACGCGGTCGCGATGCGCGACACCGGCGCGAAGTCCTTCACCGGGTCGTAGGGCAGGTTCTTCTTCAGGCTGGGGAGGAGGGCGTAGATCGAGGTGGTGGTCAACAGCAGCGTGTAGCCGTCGGCGGGCGCTTTCGACGCGATGTCCGCTCCCAGCACCCCGGCGGCCCCGGGCCGGTTGTCGACAATGACCTGCTGCCCGAGGCTTTCGGAGAGCTTCTGCGCGACGATGCGGCCGAGCTGGTCGGGCGCGCCGCCGGCGGCGTCCGCCACGATCAGGCGCACCGGCTTCACCGGATAGCTTTGTGCGATCACGCCGCTGGAAACCAGGGCGAGCAGCAGCAGGACGATCACTCGTTTCATGGCCTTATCGTACTCCCCGGCGACTCGCGAGGATCAGGCCCAGGCCCGAACCGGCGATCAATGCGATGCCGGTGAGCGCGATGCCGTCGGGAAGCTGGCCGAACACCAGCCAGCCCAGCACCAGGACGACCAGGAGCTGGGTGTAGCCGAACGGCGCGAGCAGCGTTGCCGGCGCGAAGCCGTGGGCGCGGATCAAGAGGAAGTGGCCGACCGCGCCAAGGATGCCGATCACGACAAGCAGGACGGCGTGAAGCGGGACGGTGGGGACGGTGAACGCGCCCGGGAAACACGGGCGGGACGACGAAGCAGGCGAGCAGGCCGGGGAAGAAGAGGGTGGTGATCGGGTCGTCATGCCCCGCGAGCTTGCGCGTGAGGATCTGGTAGCCGGCAAAAAAGAAGGCGCAACAGCAGCGGAAGCAGCGCCCACCAGGTGAATGCGTCGCCGCCAGGCCGGATGATGAGCAGCACGCCGGTGAAGCCGCCCGCCAGGGCGAGCCAGGTGCGCGTGCTGACGCGTTCGCCGAGCAGGGGGCCGCCGGCCAGCGCGACGATGATCGGGGCGAGGAAGACGATGCTCGCCACCTCGGCGATCTGCATGTGGAGCAGGGCCAGCACGAACACCACGCTGCTGACGATCAGCATCAGGCCGCGGACCAGCTGCACGCCGGGCGCGGAAGTGCGCACCAGGCGCAGGCCCATGCGCGGCAGGAAAATCGCCATCATCACCAAGGTCTGCAGCACGTAGCGCAGCCAGACCAGGGCCGAGGCCGGGTAATGGGCGACCAGGTACTTCGAGATGGTGTCGAGGCATCCGAAGCAGGCGGTGGCCAACAGCATCAGGCCAATGCCGCGGACCGCGTGCGGATAGCGCGGGTCCAGCTAGAAGGTGATGCTCACGGCGGCGGCCGATCGGCGCGCCGGGCCGTGGAAGACCGCCTCGACGTTATTGCCGTCGGGATCGAGGACGAAGCAGGCGTAATAGCCGGGGTGGTAAGGGCGCTTCCCCGGCGCGCCGTTGTCGCGCCCGCCGGCGGCCAGCGTCGCCTTGTAGAACTTGTCCACCATCTCCTGGTTCTCCGCCTGGAACGCGAGATGCACGCGGCCGGTGAGCTGGCCCAGCGCGTCCTTGCTGTCCCGCGACGAGACGAAGAGCTCGTCCGCCCAGAAATGGTCCTTGCCCTCGCCAGCCAGCGGGATGCCGAGCACGCCGAAGGCGGCCACGTAGAAGCGCCGGCTGGCGGCGAGGTCCTTCACTACGAGTTGCACGTGGTCGATCAGCCTGCCGCGATAAAGCTGGTTCGGTTCCATATCTAGAAGGACCGCGGCAGGCCGAGAACGTGCTCCGCGAGGTAGGACAGGATGAGGTTGGTGGAGATCGGCGCCACCAGGTACAGGCGGTTCTCGCGGAACTTGCGCTCCACATCGTATTCGGCGGCGAAGCCGAAGCCGCCGTGGGTCTGCAGGCAGACGTTGGCCGCTTCCCAGGACGCTTTGGCCGCCAGGTGCTTCGCCATGTTGGCTTCAGCGCCGCACGGTTTTCTCTCGTCGAACAACCCGGATGCCTTGTAGCGCATCAGGTTGGCCGCCTCGATCTCCATGTAAGCCTCGGCGATCGGGAACTGGATGCCCTGGTTTTGCCCGATGGGGCGGTCGAACACCACGCGTTCGTTCGCGTACTTCGTCGACTTCTCGATGAACCAGTAGCCATCGCCGATGCACTCGGCGGCGATCAGGATGCGCTCCGCGTTCAGCCCGTCGAGGATGTAGCGAAAGCCTTTGCCTTCCTCGCCGATCAGGTTCTCGGTCGGGATCTCGAGGTTGTCGATGAACAGCTGGTTGGTCTCGTGGTTCACCATGTTGCGGATCGGACGCACCTCGATGCCTTTGCTCTTCGTGTCGACGAGGAAGATCGACATGCCAGCCGATTTCTTTTGCGCATCGAATGGCACTGGTCCTTGCGAGCAGGATCATCAGCTCGGAGTGCTGGAGGCGCGAAGTCCACACCTTCTGCCCGTTGACGACGTAGCGGTCGCCTTTCTTCACCGCGACGGTCTTGATCTTGGTGGTGTCGGTGCCGGCGCCGGGCTCCGTGACGCCCATGGATTGCAGCCGCAGCTCGCCGGTCGCGATCTTGGGCAGGTACTTCTGCTTCTGCTGCGGCGAGCCATGGCGCAGCAGGGTGTTCATGTTGTACATCTGGCCGTGGCAGCAGCCGGCGTTGCCGCCGGAGCGCGTGACCTCTTCCATGATCACGGTCGCTTCGGTGAGCGACAGCCCCGAGCCGCCGTATTCCTCGGGGATCAGCGCCGACATCCAGCCGGCCTTGGTCAGCGCTTCGACGAAGGCCTCGGGATAGGCGCGCTGCTCGTCGATCTTCTGCCAGTACGCCGAGTCGAACCGCGTGCACAGCTCGCGCACCGCGTCGCGCAGCTCGGGATAGTTGTCGCGACCGCTGTTCACTAATCCGCCTTGATGCCGGCTTCCTGGACCACCTTCGCCCAGCGCGCCACCTCGGACTTCAGGTAACCGCTGAAGTGCTCGGGCGTGCCGGCGACCACGTCGACGCCCGCTTTGGTGATCCTGTCTTTCACTTCCTGGGAATGCAGAATGCGGACCATCTCGGTGTTCAGGCGCCTCACGATGTCGGGCGGCGTACCTGCAACCGTGAGGACGCCAAACCAAACGGTGACGTCGTAGCCGGGCACGCCGGCTTCGTCGACGCTCGGGATTTCCGGCGCGAACTGCGAGCGCGCCTTGGAGGAAACGCGCAAGGCGCTTTCAGCTTGCCGGCCTTTCACATGCGGCAGCACGTTGGGCGTGTTGTCGAACATCACTTGCACCTGCCCGCCGATGAGATCGGTCACCGCCGGCGCGCTTCCCTTGTAAGCCACATGCGTCACCTGCGTGCCGGTCATCGACTTGAACAGCTCGAACGAAAGATGGTTCGAGGTGCCGTTGCCGGTGGAGGCGTAGTTCAGCTTGCCGGGATTCGCCCTGGCATAGGCGATCAGGCCCTTCACGTCGTTGAACGGCACCGAAGGGTTGGCGACCAGCAGGTTGGGCGTCACGCCGGCGAGCGTGATCGGTGCGAAGTCCTTGGTCACGTCGAACGAGGTCTTGTACAGGCTCTGGATCACCGAGAACGGCAGCGCCGCGCCGAACAGCGTGTAGCCGTCGGGTGGCGACTTCGCCGCCATCTCGGTGCCGATGATGGTGTTGCCGCCGGGGCGATTGTCGACGATGACCTGCTGGCCGAGCGTCTTCGGCAGCTCGGCGGCGAGGGTGCGCGCGAGCGTGTCGTTGAACGCGCCAGGCGGGAACGGGACGATGTAGCGGATCGGCTTGCTCGGCCAGGACTGCGCGGCGACGCACCCGCTGAACAGGATCCCGAGGACGAGCAGAAGCGGCTTTTTCATTGCTCGGCTTTCACGCCGGCGGTGGTGATGACTTTCGCCCATTTCGCGATCTCCTCCTCGAGGAACTGCACCGCCTGCGCCGGCGAGTTGCCGACCGGCACGATGCCGATCTGGTTGAAGCGTTCCTTGATGTCCGACTCGTTGATCGCCTTCGCGGTCTCGGCGGCGAGGCGGTCGATGATCGGCTTCGGCGTGCCGCCGGGCGCCATGAACAGCACCCAGGTGGAGGACTCGAGCGCCGGCCCGCCGGCTTGCGCCAGGGTCGGCACCTCCGGCGCGCCCTGGATGCGCTCCTTCGAGAACATGGCGAGCGCCTTGATCTTGCCGCCGCGCACGTGCGGCATCAGCGTGCTGGGCACGTCGACCAGGATCTGGATGTCGTTTGCCATCAGCGCCGTGAGCGCCGGTGCCGTGCCCTTGAACGGCACGTGCACCATGTCGATGCCGACCGTCTGCTTGAACAGTTCCGTAGTGAGGTGGGCGGCAGCGCCGATGCCGGAGGAGCCGAAGTTCAGCTTGCCCGGATTCGCCTTCGCGTAGGCGATGAGCTCCCTGGCGTCCTTCGCCGGCAGATTGTTGTTGGCGGTCAAGATGAGCGGCGCGATGCCGGCGAGCGAGACCGGCACCAGGTCCTTGCGCGGGTCGAACGGCAGCTTGCCCTGATAGAGCGTGACGTTGGCGGCGTAGCCGGCAATCACCGTCACCATGGTGTAGCCATCGGGGGCCGCCTTGGCGGCGAGATCGGAGCCGAGGATGCTGTTGGCCCCCGGCCGGTTGTCGACCACGATCGACTGGCCCAGCGGGCCTTGCATCTTCTGCGCCACCACGCGCGTCACCACATCGGTGATCCCGCCGCCGGTGTAGGGCACGATCCAGCGGATCGGCTTGGTCGGATAGCTCTGCGACAGCGCCGTGAGCGGCACGAAAAGCAGGGCAGCAAGTACTCTTCTCATACGTAGCCGGGTCCTTCTATGGCGGGATGCTTGACCAGGAATTCCTCGTTCACTTCGAGCCCGATGCCGGGCCGCTCGAGCGGGCGCACGTTGCCGTCCCGGTCGATGATCCCCGGATTCTCCACCAGTTCGTCGCGGAACAAATTCGATTTCGATACGTCGCCTTCGAAATAACCGCCGTTGCCGATGGCCGCGAGGAAATGGATGGTGGCGGCATGGTTGAGGCCGGTCATCGAGCTGTGCGGGTGGATCGGCAGCTTCCAGCTCGAGCCGAGGGCGGCGATGCGCAGCGCCTCCGTGATGCCGCCGCATTTCGACAGATCCGGCTGCAGGATGGTGATGGCGCCGTCCTCGATCACGCGGTTGAACTCGAAGCGCGTGTAGTGATTCTCGCCGGCGGCAAGCGGCGTGCGGCCGAGCAGCTTGGCCTCGCGGTAGCTGCGATGGTCGTGAGCCGGGAACGGCTCCTCCAGCCAGCCGGCGCCGATTTCATCCAGCACCGGCATCACCCGGCGCACGTCCTCGAGCTGGTAGCCGATGTTGGCGTCGGTGAGGATGACGAGATCGTCGCCGAATGCCTTTCTGGCGGCTCTTAGTCTTTCGACATCGTTTTTCGGCGTATCGCCGAGGCGCAACTTGATCGCCCGGTAGCCGCCCGACACGCTCTTGCGTGCCTCGTCGATGAGCTCGGCCGGCGGCTGGTAGCCGAGCGAGACGCCACCGGCATACGCCGGTATTGGTTTCGAAGCTCCGCCGAGCAGGCGATACAGCGGCATCTTGAGCGCCTTGCCCTGGATATCCCAGAGCGCCATGTCGATGCCGCTGATCGCGAGGCAGGCGCCGGCGCCCATGCCGTGGCTGGCGAGCTGCGCCCGGTAGAGCTTTTCCCAGATGGCGGTGGTCGCCAGGGCGTCCATCCCGAGGATGAGTTGTTTCAGCGTGGTTTCGATCAGCTTGGCGACCGCGGTATGCGCCCGGCCGTGATGCGCCTCGCCCCAGCCCGCGATCCCTTCGTCGGTCGTCACCTTCACCACCACGGCATCGCGCTTTACTGCCGTGCCGATGCCGAGGGCAACGCGGTTTTGTTGCGCAATCGGAAACGACGTGGGATAGGCCTTGACGTCGGCAATCTTCATTTCCATACCTCGGGGTTGACGAGATTGCGCGGCCGTTCGCCGCGCAGAATGCGCAGCATCTCGTCGGCCGCCGCCACGCTCGCCCGCGCGCGCGACTCCTGCGTCACGGCGGCAAGGTGCGGCGTGAGGATGACATTGTCGAGGGCGAACAGGGGATGTCCGGGCTCGAGACGGTAGTGCTCATAAACGTCCAGCATGGCGCCCGCGATCCGCTTCCCCCGCAGCGCCTCGATCAGCGCTTCCTCCTCGACTACGGGGCCGCGACCAACGTTGATGAGCCAAGCACTGCGTTTTCAGAAACGAAATGGTCTGATGGTTGACCAGGTAGCGTGTCTGTGGCGTGAGCGGGCAGGCGAGCACCACGAAATCCGATTGGCGCAGGAGCTCTTCCAGCGAAGAAGGCGCAGCTTCCGCCGGCAGGCGGTCCAGGCGGCGCTGGTGGCCGAGGACCTTCATGCCGAAGCCGTTGCGCGCGATCTTCGCCAGGCGGCTGCCGATCGCGCCCACGCCGACGATGCCGAGCGTCATGCCGGCGATCTCCCGGGCGCCCGCGCCGAGGCGCCGGGCCTCGTCCCAGGTCTCGTTTTTCAGGGAATGGATGATGGAAAGCGCATTGCGCGCCAGGAGCAGCATCGCCATGGCGCAGTACTCGGCGACCGAGTGCGCGTTGATGCCGGGCAGGTTGGCCACCATCACGCCATGCGCGGTTGCCGCCGCGACCGGCACGAGATCGGTGCCGGTGCCATGCACCACCACGCCGCGCACGCGCGGCGCGGCTTCGAAAAGGTCGTCGGGCAGCTTGCTGCGCGTCAGGACGCCGTCCACGTCCCGGGCCCACGTGCGCAGCGTGGCGACGTCGCTGTCGGGCGCGCGCACGACTTCCACTTCGCGTCGCAGCGCCTCCTCGCCGGCCGGTGCGATCGTGTCCGTCAGCAGCACGCGCTTCAAAGCGGATCCCAGGAAAACACGTCCTGCGAGCGGTCGAGCGGATAGAAGTGTGCGCGCAGCGCCGGTATTGCCTGGGTTCTTATGCTGTCAGGTGTCCAGCCCTCGCTACGATGTACGGAACGCAGCGGGCGGCTCTGCGACATGAGGAAGATTTCGTTCGCGCGCACGGCGAAGATCTGGCCGGTCACGTCTTTGGCTTCATCCGAAGCGAGGAAAACGGCGAGCGGCGCGATCTTGGCGGTCTCCATGGATTTCAGCTTCTCCACCCGCGCCTTCTGATCCTCCGTTTCGGTCGGGATCGAGCCGATCATGCGGCTCCAGGCAAAGGGCGCGATGCAGTTAGAGCGCACGTTGTACCTGGCCATATCGAGCGCGATCGACTTCGACAGCGCGGCGATGCCGAGCTTGGCGGCCGAATAGTTCGCCTGGCCGAGGTTGCCGACCAGGCCCGAGGTCGAGGTCATGTGCACGTAGCAGCCGGATTGCTGCGCCTTGAAGTGCGTCGCCGCGGCGCGCGAGACGTAGAACGAGCCGTTCAGGTGCACGTCGATCACCGCGCGCCATTCCTCGACCGACATGTTGAAGAAGAAGCGGTCGCGCAGGATGCCGGCGTTGTTCACCACCACGTCCAGCCTGCCGAAGGCGTCGAGCGCGGCTTGCACTATGCGATTGGCCGATTCCCATTCGGCGACGCTGTCGGTGCTGGCCACCGCGATTCCGCCTTGTTCCTTTATTAGATTGACAACCTGTTGCGCGGGCCCGGCGTCGCGGCCTTCGCCCTTCACCGAGGTGCCGATGTCGTTGACCAGCACGCTCGCGCCGGCGGCCGCCATGGCGAGCGCGAAGTCGCGGCCGATGCCGCCCCCGGCGCCCGTGACGACGATGCTTTTACCTTCTAACTGCTTCAATCGCGGAAGCCGGGGTAGTTTCCTGTCGGCAAGGCGCAGCAGCGCCGGCCACTCGAGCGGCCCCCAGCGCCGGCGCGTCTCGGGCCGGTAGAGGTGGGCGGTCTTCTCGATCACGTCCTGCGCCGGCAGGTGCAGCTTGGTGTTGCACGCCATCGCCGCGACCTGCGCCTTGCAGGCGCGCTCGAGCCAGAAGAGGTTGGTGAAGGCCTCGGAAACCGTCGCGCCCACCGCGAGCAGCCCGTGGTTGCGCAGGATCATCGCCTTGAAATTGCCGAGGTCCCGCACCAGCCGCTTCTGCTCGTCGAGGTCGATCGCCACGCTCTCGTACTCGTGCATGCCGACGCCGTCGAAGTACATCGCGGTCTGCGTGATCGGCAACAGGCCGCAGTCGAGCGCCGAAACCGCCATGCCGGCGATCGAGTGCGTGTGGATCACGCAGCCGACATCCGGACGTCCCTTGTGCACCGCGCTGTGGATGACGAAGCCGGCCTGGTTGATGCCGTAGCCGGTGCCCGAGTCGAGCACGATGTTGCCGTCGAAATCGATCTTCACCAGGCTCGAGGCGGTGATCTCGTCGTACATCATGCCGTAGGCGTTGATCAGGAAGTGGCCTTCCTCGTCCGGCACGCGCGCCGAGATGTGGTTGTAGACCAGGTCGTCCATGCCGTAGTGATGGACGAGGCGGTAGCAGGCGGCGAGGTCGACGCGCGCCGCCCATTCCTCGTGGCGAGACACGCCCGCGCATCGACTGGATTTTCAGCTGGGAGAGATCGCTCATAGGCCGGGTATTATAATTTCCGCCTCCCATGAAAGTCCTCGTCGGAATCAAGCGCGTCGTCGATTTCAACGTCAAGGTTCGCGTCAAGGCCGACGGCAGCGGCGTCGAGACCGCGAACGTGAAGATGTCGATGAATCCCTTCGACGAGATCGCGGTCGAGGAGGCAGTCCGCCTGAAGGAATCCGGGGCCGCCACCGAGATCGTGGTCGTTTCCTGCGGCCCGCTCGCCTGCCAGGAGACGCTGCGCACCGCGCTCGCCATCGGCGCCGACCGCGCCATCCTGGTCGAAACCCAGGTCGAGCTGCAGCCCTTGGCGGTCGCCAAGCTCCTCAAAGCCGTTGTCCAGAAGGAATCGCCCAAGCTCGTGATCCTCGGCAAGCAGGCAATCGACGACGACGCCAACCAGACCGGCCAGATGCTCGCGGCCCTGATGGGGTGGCCGCAGGCGACTTTCGCTTCGAAACTGAAGCTGGAGGGTGAAAAGGCGCAGGTCACGCGGGAAGTCGACGGCGGCCTCGAGACCATTTCGATCAAGCTGCCCGCGGTGGTGACCACCGACCTGCGGCTGAACGAGCCGCGCTACGTCACCCTGCCGAACATCATGAAAGCCAAGAAAAAGACGCTCGAGAACCTCAAGCCCGAGGCGCTGGGCGTGGACGTGTCTCCCCGCTTGAGCACCCTGAAGGTGGTCGAGCCCGGCAAGCGCAAGGCGGGCGTGAAGGTCGCCGACGTCAAGGCGCTGGTCGACAAGCTGCGCAACGACGCCAAGGTCCTATGAGCGTTCTGGTCGTAGCGGAGCACGACAACAAGACCATCAAGAAGGCGACGCTCAACACCGTCGCCGCCGCGCAGAAGCTGCGGCGGCGAGATCCACGTGCTGGTCGCAGGGCATCAGGCCGGCGAGCGCGGCGAAGGCGGCGGCGCAGATTTCCGGGGTGTCGAAGGTATTGCTGGCAGATGCGCCGCACCTGGGCGAGTTCCTGGCCGAGAACGTGGCCGCCTTGCTGGTCCAGATCGCAAAAAACTACTCCCACGTGCTGGCGCCGGCGACGTCGAACGGCAAGAACGTGATGCCGCGCGTCGCGGCGCTGCTCGATGTGCAGCAGATCTCCGACATCTCGGCGGTCGAAAGCGCCGACACCTTCGTGCGCCCGATCTACGCCGGCAATGCGCTCGCGACGGTGAAGTCGAAGGATCCGATCAAGATCATCACCGTGCGGACTACGGCTTTCGACGCGGTGGCAGCCACTGGCGGGTCTGCTTCCGTAGAGAACGTCACCGCCCCCGCCGATACCGGCCTTTCTTCGTTCGTCACCCGGGAAGTGTCGAAATCCGAGCGTCCGGAGCTGACGGCCGCCAAGATCATCGTCTCCGGCGGGCGCGGCATGGGCTCGGGCGACAACTTCACCAAGGTCCTCGAGCCGCTCGCCGACAAGCTGGGCGCGGCCATGGGCGCCTCGCGCGCCGCCGTGGATGCCGGGTTCGTGCCGAACGACTGGCAGGTCGGCCAGACCGGCAAGATCGTCGCCCCGGACCTCTACGTCGCGGTCGGCATCTCGGGCGCCATCCAGCACCTGGCCGGCATGAAGGACAGCCGGGTGATCGTCGCCATCAACAAGGACGAGGAGGCGCCGATCTTCCAGGTGGCTGACTTCGGCGTGGTCGGCGACCTGTTCCAGCTCGTGCCGTCGCTGGTAGAAGAGCTGAAGAAATGAGCATACCAGGCCCCGCTGAAGGACATGCGGTTCGTGATCAACGAGCTGGCGCGGGCTTCGGAGGAGGTGGCGAAGCTGCCGGGATACCAGGACGCGACCCCTGATACGGTCGACGCGATCCTCGAGCAAGCCTCGAAGTTCGCGTCGGAAGTACTTGATCCAATTAATCATATTGGCGACCAGGAAGGCTCCATCTGGAGCGACGGCGAGGTCAAGACGCCCAAGGGATTCAAGGCGGCGTACCAGCAGTACGTCGAAGGCGGTTGGGGCGCGCTGCCGTTCGATGCAGCGGTCGGCGGACAGGGACTGCCCAAGCTGGTGGCGACCGCCGTCGAGGAGATGCTGACCTCGTCGAACATGTCGTTCTCGCTTTGCCCGCTGCTCACCCAGGGCGCGATCCACGCGCTCGAGCTCTGCGGCTCCGACGCGCTGAAAGACACCTACCTCGCCAAGATGATCCAGGGCTCCTGGACCGGCACCATGAACCTGACCGAGCCGCAGGCCGGCTCCGACCTGGCGCTGGTGCGGACCCGGGCGGTGCCCGAAGGCGACCGATTACAGGATTTCGGGCCAGAAGATCTTTATCACGTACGGCGAGCACGACCTGTCCGAGAACATCGTGCACCTGGTGCTCGCGCGCACGCCGCAGGCGCCCGAGGGCGTGAAGGGCATCTCGCTATTCCTCGTGCCCAAGTTCATCCCCAACAAGGACGGCACGCCGGGCAAGCGCAACAGCGCGCGCTGCGCCTCGATCGAGCACAAGCTCGGCATCCACGCCAGCCCGACCGCGGTCATGGTGTTCGAGGACGCGGTCGGCTATCTGGTTGGCGAGGAGAACAAGGGCCTCTCCTACATGTTCATCATGATGAACGCGGCGCGCTTCAGCGTCGGCCTGGAGGGGGTCTCGATCGCCGAGCGCGCCTTCCAGCGCGCGCTCGCGTTCGCCAAGGAGCGCGTGCAGGGTCGCGACCTCGTCGGCGGCGGCGGCTCGGTGCCGATCATCCGCCACCCCGACGTGCGCCGCATGCTGATGCTGATGAAGTCGCAGGCCGAGGCGATGCGCGCGCTGGCCTACGTGGTCGCGGCGGCGATGGATTTCGCTCACAAGACCCAGGACAAGGCCCACCAGGCTTTCGTCGACCTGATGATCCCGGTGGTGAAGGGCTGGTGCACCGAGACCGGCATCGAGGTTGCCTCGCTCGGCGTCCAGGTGCACGGCGGCATGGGCTTCGTCGAGGAAACCGGCGCCGCGCAATACCTGCGCGACGCCAGGATCACCACCATCTACGAGGGCACCACCGGCATCCAGGCCATGGACCTCGTCGGCCGCAAGATCGCGCGCGAAGGCGGCGCCACCGCCAGGGCCTGGCTCGCCGAGCTGAAAAGCTCGACGCCAAGCTCGCCGGCCACCCGGAAATCCGCAAAGCTCTGGCCGATGGCGTCAAGGCCGTGGAGGAGTGCGTCGAGTTCATCGTCGGCGCCAAGGACCCGCGGGTCCAGTTCGCCGGCGCCGTGCCGTTCCTCAAGCTGATGGGCATCGTCGCCGGCGGCTGGCAAATGGCGCGTGCGGCGTTGGCGGCCGAGGAGAAGGTTTCCGAGGACAAGGCGTTCTACGGGGCGAAGATCGCGACGACCCGTTTCTATGCCGACCATGTTCTGGTCCAGGCGCCGAGCTTGCGCAACACCGTCGTCAACGGTGCGGCGGGCGTTCTGGCCCTTTCAGAAGACCAGTTCCTCGCGGCGTAGAAAAGGGGTCAGGACCCTTTTAGCGAAAAAGGGTCCTGACCCCTTTTTCAGACCTAGCGCAGCTCCATCACCGCGCGCGTCAAAGTCGCATCTTCGTGCCGGCTGAGCTTGAAGCCCAGCTTGGCGGCGCGCAGCGTCGATCAGCTTGGCGAGCAGGCGGGTGCCGATGCCGCGGCCGTGCCAGGCGTCGGCGACCACGATGGCGAATTCGGCGGCGTTGCCGTCCTTGTCCCGCACGTAGCGCGCCACGCCAAGAAGCGTCTCGCTATCCACCATAGCGGTCGCGGCAAGCGCCATGTTGCGCGAAAAGTCCACGCTGACCAGGCGCTCGATGTATTCCCGGGTGATGCTGATGGCGCCGCCGAGCAGGCGGTTGTGGCGCGTCTCGGCGGACAGGCCGCTGACGAAGGCGAGCTCGATGTCGCGATCGTCGGGGCGTAAGGGGCGCAGCGTCACCGAGGTGCCCGTGATGGGCTCGAACGACTCGGTGAGGTCTTCTATGCGCGAATTCCGAAGAAGCGGCGGATTTTAGTTCCGAGACGCACCTCGGCCTCGGCGACGGGCCCGGCGTCGGAGAACGCCTGGCGCACGCGCTCGAGGTCGCCGCGCCGGCCGCCCATGACGCGCTTGATCTCCTCGGAGATCTCGGCGCGCCCGAGCAGCAGCTCCTGGAACGAGGCGCGGTCCAGGCGGTAGCACTCGACGTCCGTCTTCGCCACGACGGTGGCGGTGCGGGCATCGCCGGTGATCAGCGCCATCTCACCGAAGAATTCGCCGGCGTGCACCATGCCGAGGACGCTGGGCGCGCCGCCGGGCGGCTCGTAGAGCACCTCGGCTTCGCCATAGGCGAGGATGTAGAGCCAGTTGGCCTTGTTGCCCTGCTTGGTGATGACGTCGCCGCGCGCGAACGGGGCGTATTGCAACCGCTCGGCGATGTCGGCCTTGGTTTCCTCGGGCAGGGCGGCGAACGGCGGCACGCTGGCGAGGGCCTGCAGCCGGCGCGTGAGCTCGCGGCGCCGCACGGTCTCGGCGTGCGCCTGGTCGCGCGTCACGGCATAGGTCGTGCGCTGCGGCTCGGCGACGCGGATGCCGGCGCGCTGCAGCGAAGCGAACAAGTGCACGCGCACCATGGAGTCGGTGAGGTCGTCCTCGTGCAGGTCGGTGAGGAAGTAGCGCAGCTGGTAGCAGAGGTTGCCTTCGTCGAAGGCCTTCAGCACGCAGCTCGGGGTGGGCGTGCGCGCCACGTTGGGGATCGACAGCTCGCGCATCTCGTCGTCGATGATGGCGATCACGCGCGCCGGCGGCACGCCCGGGTCGACCATGAAGTTGAGCAGGCGCCGCCACTGCAGCGGCGCGCCGTCGCGCTGGCCGAGGATCTCGACGCGCGCTTTCATCAACATGCTGTTCGGGACCACCACGGTTTCCCAGTTGCGCGTTTCGATCAGCGTCGAGCGCCAGCGGATGTCGCGCACCCGCCCGCTCGCGGTGTCGACGCGGATCCAGTCGCCGATGCGCACCGAGTTGTCGAGCTGCACCGCGACGCCGGCGAGCACGTTGCCCAGCGTGTCCTGCATCGCGAAGGCCACCACCGCCGTGAGGATCGCCGAGGTGGTGACGATGCTGGAGAGATCGAGTCCCGCGCCGCGCAGCTGGGCGAAGCCGTAGATCACGTACACCGCCACGATGCCGAGGTCCTCGACGATGCGCGGCGGTTGGCTTCCGGCCAGCGGCAGCAGCAGGCGGAAGACGGTGAAGCCCAGAAGGCGGATGAGCGCAATGGAGGCGACGAAGCGCGAAATGGCGTGCACGGTGCCCGCCGCGTCGGTGAAGTTCAGCGCCCAGATCACGGACGCGGCGGCCTCGCCGCCGATGCCGAGCAGGAAGAGCCACAGCGTGTTGAGGAACGTCGAGCGTTCCGTCGGGCGTGCGTGCAGCAGCGCGAAGGTCATGCCGAAAGCCGCCAGCGCCAGCCATGGCGCGGCCGAGCTCCAGAACCCGAACGGGCTCGGCGTTCCGTTCACGGCCGGATTCTCCCGCTGAGCATGTCCCTCCACATCACCCAGTCGCCCATGAAGCTGTAGAGCGGATGCGTAAACGTGGCCGGCCGGTTCTTTTCAAAGAAGAAGTGGCCGACCCAGGCAAACGCATAACCGGCGGCCAGGCCGGCGAGCAGCCACCAGAAATTCAGCGTCGAGAGCGCATGCAACACCGCGAGCAGGCCCAGCGTGGTGCCGACGAAGTGCAGCCGCCGGCAGGTGCGGTGCGAATGCTGCGACAGGTAGAACGGATAGAAGTCGGAAAAACTGCGCGGCTTCACGGCAGCCTTGATGGGCTCTCCCATGCGCCCATTGTAGCCATGTCGCGCAATCCGCTACAGATGCAAAATTTTCAATGCAGCCAGGATGGGCGCCGAAACGCGCGTTTGCTCGGGTCCGTCTTCGATGCCGCGCCCTCGGAGTCGAACACGATTTCACGATTTGTTGGCAACGCCTTGCTGGCGATCCTGAGGCGTACGCCGCCCTCGAAGGCTTCGAACTGCAGCGTCAGGCCGCTCGGCAGATCTTCGACGATCTGCTCGCAGATGTAGCATTGCCGCGCGCTGGGCTTTTATCGGCATTCCCTGTAGCTGCAACGGATGTGCCTGCGGAGCCCGAAGCGCTTGTCGTTGAAGCGCGACAATTGATTTCCGCTTTTCACTACGAAATAGTTGGCGTTGCGCGGGCAGGCAGCCGCACGACCTTACGCCAACATTGTCCATTCCACATGGCCACCATCCTCGTCGCGGACGATAACCGCGCGAATCGCGAGGCGCTGGCGGCGCTCCTCGAGCTCGCTGGGCATGACGTCATCCGCGCCGCCGACGGCCGGGAAGCGTTGGCGCGGGCGCGGGAAGCGCACCCGGAGCTGGTGATCTCCGACGTCCTGATGCCGGTGATGGATGGCTACGAGCTCGCCCGCAACCTGCGCGCCGACCCGGGCACCGCCAAGGCGGCGGTGATGTTCTATACCGCCTACTTCGGCGGCCAGGACGCGCAAGCCCTGGCGCAGGCGCACGGCGTGTCGCGCGTGCTCGTCAAGCCGTCGGACAACGACGAGATCCTGCGCGAGGTCAAGGCCGCGCTCGACTCGCGCCACGAGGTCCCGGCGCAGGCGAGCGCCGACCTCGACCAGGAGCACCTGCGCGTGATGGTCGATCAGCTCCTGGAGAAGACCGGCGCGCTCGAGCTGCAGCAGCGGCGCATCGAGCGCCTCAACCGCACCCTCGAGATGCTGAGCGCGATCAACGCGCTCATCGTGCGCGCGGGCGACCGCCAGGCGCTGCTCGACGAGGCCTGCCGCATCGCGGTCGAGAAGGGCGGCTTCCGGCTGGCGGCCATCGGCCTCGCCGACGGCCCGGGAAAGGCGATGCGCCAGGTGGCGGCGGCGGGCGAAGGCAGCGCCGAGCGCGACCTGGAGCGCCTCAAGCTCGGTACGCGCTCGCTGATCTGGAATGATGCGCAGAGCGGCTCGTTCGTGGCGCTGCCGCTGCTCGTCGGCGGCGAGGTGGCCGGCATCGTGATCCTGTATGCGACGCAGCGCGATTTCTTCGACGAAGAGGAAATGCGCCTGCTGCACGAGCTCGCCGGCGACATCGCGTTCGCGCTGCGCCACCTCGCGCAGAAAGCGCGCATGGATTATCTCGCCTACCACGACTCGCTCACCGATCTTCCCAACCGCAGCCTGTTCACCGATCGGATGAGCCAGGCGCTGAACGCCGCGCGGCGCGAGCGGCGCTTCGCCGCGGCGATCTTCGTCGACGTGCAGCGCTTCCGCATGGTGAACGAGACCTTCGGCCGCAAGGCGGGCGACGACCTGCTGCGCGAGATCGGCGAGCGCCTGCGCGAGGCGGCGCGCGAGCAGGACACGGTGGCGCGCGTGGGCGCGGACCATTTCGCCGTCGCGGTGGCGCCCTTCGACCGCCCGGGCGATACGGCGTATTCGTTCCTCGAGCGCCTGGACGAGTCGCTGGCGCGGCCGATCGTGATCGAAGGCGTGGAGCTGCGCGTCGCGTTGAAGGCGGGCATCGCGGTCTTCCCCACCGACGGCGATTCGACCGAGGCGTTGTGCGCGAACGCCGAGACCGCGCTCAACAAGGCGAAGCACGCCGGCAACCGCTATCTGTTCTACGCGCCGGAGATGAATGCCCGCGTCGCGGAATCGCTGGCGATGGAGCACCGCCTGCGCCGCGCGCTGGAGGACGGCACGCTGTCGCTGCACTACCAGCCGAAGATCAACATGGCGAGCGGCAAGGTCGCGGGGCTCGAGGCGCTGATCCGCTGGAACGATTCGGAGCTCGGCTCGGTGCCGCCGGCCAAGTTCGTCTCGCTGCTCGAGGAGACCGGCATGATCCTCGCCGCCGGCCGCTGGGCGCTGGGCAAGGCGGTCGACGATGTGCACCGCTGGCAGTCGCTCGGCCTCGAAGTGCCGCGCACCTCGGTGAACATCTCCGCGTTGCAGCTGCGGCAGAAGGATTTCGTCGACACCGTGCTCGACGCGCTGTCGCAGTTCGAGGGCGCCGCGCCGCTGCTCGACCTCGAGATCACCGAGAGCGTGCTGCTCGACGACATCGAGGAGAGCACGCGCAAGCTGCAGGCGCTGCGCCGCGCCGGGGTCGAGGTCTCGGTCGACGACTTCGGCACCGGCTACTGCTCCCTCAGCTACCTTGCGCGCCTGCCGGTCGACACGCTGAAGATCGACCGCAGCTTCGTGGTGCGCATGCGCGATGCCGGCTACCCGCGCAACATCGTCGCCATGATCGTTTCGCTCGCCCACACGCTCGGGTTGCGCGTCGTTGCCGAAGGCGTGGAGGACGACGAGCAGGTGCGCCTGCTGCGCGAGCTGGGCTGCGACCAGATCCAGGGCTTCTATGTGAGCCATCCCGTGCCCGCCGACCAGATCGTCGCCCTGCTGCGCGGCCTGGAGCACCGCCGGGCGGCCGCCGCGTAAGGCAATCCGCGACAAGCACGCCGCGGGGCGCAAAACTTGCGGCGGCCCCTCCTTTCACCTGCATTTGGGAAAGGAAATTCGAATGGCCACTGTAGTTCATGAACGTCCCTATCACGAGCGTCGTACTCAGGAACGGCGGCGAATCTCCGAGTATCTCGGGCTGCGCAACGCCGAGGGCTTGCGTGTCTCCTGGGGCGGTATCTGGGCCGGCGTGCTGTCCGCGGTGGGATTGCTCATCCTGCTGACGGCGCTGGGCATAGCGGTCGGCATCTCGGCACTCCAACCCGGCGAGACGGAAGGTTCGACGCTCGGCATGGGCGCCGGCATCTGGGCCGGGCTCTCGCTGCTGCTCGCGCTTTTCCTGGGCGGCCTGGTCTCGACGCGCGTCGGCGCAATCTCCGACCGCACCACGGGGTTTTTCGAAGGCGCGCTGGTGTGGGTGGTGAGCATCCTGCTGATGGGCTACCTCACGACCAGCGGCATCGGCACGCTGGCGGGCGGTGCGTTCAAGATGGTGGGCGGTGCTACGCAAGCCATCGGCATCGTGATGCAGGGTAGCAGCGGCATCGACACCTCGGGCGGCGTGGACCAGATCCTCCAAC
>CAWENY010000022.1:0-29697 GCA_963810475.1 uncultured beta proteobacterium
ATGCTTTTTTCTAGTCGAGGAATTCGCCGATGAGGCGGGCGCGGATTCGCGCGCGCTGGCCCCGGCTATACTTTTGAATGTCCAAGCTCGCCCAGGCGCTGGCCAATGCCACGTGGACCCGGGGCCTTACCCCGGAAGAGCGCAGCCGCGTCGAGCGCGACACCGTCTCGCGCATCTACCCGAAGGGCAGCTTCATCTTCCGGGCCGGGGAGGTGGTGGACTACTGGATGGGCATCGTCGACGGCCTCGCCAAGATGACCATCCTGCTGTCGGACGGCGCCACCACCTCGTTCGTCGCGGTCGGCCCGGGGTCGTGGTTCGGCGAGGGCTCGGTGATCAAGCGCGTGCCGCGCGAGTACGACGGCCTGACGCTGCGCAATTGCGAGCTGGCCTTCATGCCGCGCGCCACCTTCATGTGGCTGCTCGAGCGCAGCCTGCCCTTCAACCGCTTCATCATCGACCAGCTGAACGAGCGCCTGTGGCAGTTCGTCGGCCTCGCCCAGCGCGACCGCCTGCTCGACCCGAACGCGCGCGTCGCGCTGTCGCTCGCATCCCTCTTCAACGCCCAGCTCTCCCCCGGCATCCAGTCGGCGCTGGTGATCTCGCAGGAGGAGATCGCCGAGCTCTCCGGCCTGTCGCGCCAGCGCACCAACGAGGCGCTCAAGTTCCTGGGCGAAAAGGGGCTGCTGCGCACCGAGCGCGTCGGCATCACCATCCTCGACCTGAAGGGCCTGCAGAACTTCAAGGCCTAGTCGTCCGGGCGACGTCGCCGGGGCGGCTGCCAGGCGCCGCCCGGAGGCGTACAACGCCGGCATGGACACGCTACTAGAGGAAATCCACGAGCGGCTCGACCACCTGTTCCGGCGCTGCCCGGAGCTCCACGGCTTCGCGGTGCGCCTCGACCGCCCGCTGCCATGGCACCTCACTTGCCACCCGGCGCACCAGGACGAGCAGGCGGCCCTCGACGAGATCGCGCGCATGCTGCTCGAGCTGATCGACGAGCGCCCTGAGGCGGCCGAGCTGCTGCGCGGCCGCACCTTCGCGCGCACGGTGCACTAAGCGCGGCGCTACTCGTGCACGAGCCGGACTGAGCGGTCCGGCGGGCGAGAGCTGACGAGGCGAGGTTCGGAGGAACACGGGCTCGGCAACGGAATAAGCCGGCCGCTTTCGACCCATTGCGGACGTTCGAGGGGTGGCGAACGAAGTCCGCCGTGGTTGGCAAGCAATAGCGCTCAAATCACTTCGCCGCGCACTGCCCAGAACTGCGCCGTAAAGACGCGCGGACCATCCGTCATGCCGCATAGATACGCGGCCCTGACGTAGCGTGCGAGTTCCTTGCATTGCGCCGCGTCGAGACCCGTAACGTAGCTGCCTGTCTTTCCTTGTCCCGTCAGGAACGTTGACCAGTAATCCGCGAATGACGCGTATTCGAATGCGGCGCTGAGCTGTCTCTCCACAGGGTTCGCCACCCCTTCAAGGTTGAAAAGCCTGGCAAGCCCGCCCGGCCACCCGAGCGGCTTCGACACCATTTCATCGCGCATTTCCGCCCCGCGTGGATCCAGCACCGCGGCGGCATCCCAAACCAGGCTGAACGGCGTCCAACCGCAGCGGAAGTCGTTGACGACCACGGCGACAGTGCCACCTTTGCGTGTCACGCGACGCATCTCGTGCAGACCGCGGCTGGGGTCGGGCAACACATCAAGGGCGAGCATCGACAATGTTCGGTCGAACGCGCGGTGCTGGTAGGGAAGATCAAGAGCGTCGCCAACCTCGAAAGTAACCCTTTCATTCGCGGTCGTACGTCGCGCGAATTCGATATACGGCGTCGACAGATCGATGCCAGTTGCGGAGGCACTCGCGGCGGCGATTTCGCGTGTCAGATGGCCTGTACCGCAGCCCACGTCGAGAACTCGCTCATTCGCGGACACGCCCGCGAACAGCGCGAACGACGCAGCAAGACGACGGCTTCCTCGACCAACGTACGCTTCATAACCTTCGGGGTCCGTTGCGATGAACGTCGCCATGTTGACTCCCAGGGGCGATGCGCGGCTCAGTTTCGACATTGTGTGTGGTCTGCGCGCTGGGCGCCAGAAGGCGCAACAACCTGTCAACGGGCAACTCGGAACGTGTGCTCCTGGCCGCTAGCAGACCTCCCAATTATTGACTCGACGTGCAGTAGAATCGTAGGGCAAGTTCAGGGCAACCGAAATCTGTCCGCCGAGCCAGCATGTCGACGCATTAGCCAGCCGCATCCTTGAAGACACGATGGTGACGATTGCGGTGAAACGAATAAGCGCGGCGCTGGTCTTCGTGCTTTTGGGCCTGGTGATCTCGGCCAATGCCCAGCCGACCGGGAAGGTTCGCCGAATCGGATACCTTTCGAGTCTTTCCGCCGTGGGCGGAGCGCCTCAGTTCGACGCCGTCAGGCAGGGACTTCGCGATTTGGGCTATGTCGAAGGTCGCACGATCATCATTGAACCCAGATGGGCGGACGGCAACTACGAACGCCTTCCCGTCCTGGCAAAGGAGCTCGTCAGCCTCAATCCAGAACTGATCGTTTCGGCGGGCGGTCCGCCGCCGGCGCGGGCTCTCAAGTCGATCACGAGCAATATCCCGGTCGTCTTCATCAGCGGAAGCGCTATGGCGGCCGGCATCGTATCGAATCTCGGCCGGCCCGGAGCCAATCTGACCGGACTCGAGGTCTTCGCGGAAGAGCTGGACACCAAGCGCCTGGAACTGCTCAAGGAGCTGCTGGGGAAGCCGGCGCGTATCGCGGTGCTCTGGAACCCGGGCAACCTTCAAGGCAACCTGCAGCGCCAAGAGCTCGAGTCCTCCGCACAGGCGCAAGGCATGGATCTGCGATTCGTGGAAGCGAAGCGACCCTCAGACCTTGAACCAGCCTTCGCGCGCATTCGCCAGGAGCGGGTCGATGCCATACTCGTGTGCGCTGACCCGATGTTGACCAGCGAATATCGACAGGTCGTCGCGCTCGTTAGTCAGACGCGACTGCCTGCCATGCATCCCTTCCGCAGCAACGCGGAGGTGGGAGGTCTCATTAGCTACGGCACCGACCTGTTTGCTGTGTATCGGAACGCCGCTATCTACGTGGACAAGATTCTCACCGGGACGAAACCCGCAGAGCTCCCCGTTCAGCAACCGACGAGATTCGAACTCGTCATCAACTTGAAAACCGCCAAGGAGCTTGGGTTGACAATTCCGCTACCGCTGATGCTGCGCGCCGATCACCTTATCCGCTAACGCAATGTCGGCGCAAATTCTGCGAACGGTGATGCACCGAGTCCCCAGACCTTCGCGCGGTGCATTGCCGGTTCTAATATTCGGAATGTCCGCTTTTGGCCGAAAAGCGACCTTCCGCCGATGGGCGGCTTACGACCCTTCTCGGTCACTGGCCCACGCTGAAAGCGGACGGTCAACGCATCCGGTTGCTCGGCGGCCGCGCGAGGCGCGAACACGGTGAAAAATTGGAGACATTCGATCACTGAATAACCTCGTCCGCGCGCAGCAACAGGGATTGCGGGAGCGTAAGGCCCAGAGCGTTGGCGGTCTTCAGGTTGATGACCAATTCGAACTTGGTCGCTTGATAAAACGGTATTTCACCCGGCTTCGCTCCCTTGAAAATCTGATCGACTTGCACGGCCGCACGACGGAACAGGTCCGGGGCGTCGGCCCCGTAGGCAATCAACCCCCCCGCTTCCGCAAAGCTGCGATTTGGATATATCGCCGGCAGGCGTGTGCTCATCGCCAAATCAGTGATGAGCCGCTGGTTGGCGTAGTTCTCCGGTGCATCATTGACAAGGAGGGCATTTGCGCGGTCCTGCACTATCGCTGCGAATACTCGCCGATATTCCGGTTCCCCAATCGGGCTCTCCAGCAGCGCGCCGAGAAGGTCCATCCCGAAGTCACGGGCGACCTTGCGTATCGAGGCTGCTTGCGGGCTGTCCCACAATTCGCGTGGAGTGAGGTAGGCCACTCTAGATATCGTCGGGACAGTCTCCCGTAAGAATTGGAGGTTCTTGTCCCAGAACTCTATGGCGATATTCGGAACCACGCCGGTTATGTTGCTGCCCGGCCGCGCCAAGCTGGTCGCGAGCCCAGTGGCAACCGGATCGGTCGTGTAGGCAACAATTGGAATGGTGGTTGCCGTGGCTTTGAAATGCCGCGCCATGCGGGCCGAGACTACGAAGATGATTTCTGGCTTCGAGCCGACCACATCGCGCGCAAGCGCGGCATAGCTCTCGGTCCGCCCTTCACCGGAGTAGCGCTCCACCAAGAGGTTCTGCCCTTCGACATAGCCGAGCTGATTCAATTGTTTGAAAAACGCCTCGAAGATCGGAAGCCCTCCTGACTCGGTCAGCATTGCGACAGGGCGTGCCGGATGGACTACCGCGATTCGGTGGGCCTTCGCCGACTGCTGCGCTCCCGGCGCAAGCGGCCAAGCCGCCGCAGCGCCGAGCAGCGTGATGAACTCGCGGCGCTTCATTCGATCACTAAAATACTGCGCTCGACGCGGGTCCATGATCTTTCTTCCCCAGAACGACCGCTGGTAATTCTACCGTTGATCGACTTCTACGGGCCGAGGACGCCAGCGAACGACTGTTCTGAGTGACGTAACCGTATGGCTGGTTCTGGCCGAAAGTGACCTTCCGCCAATGGGCGGCTTACGACCCAAAGCGGTCATTCGCCGACTGACTCGGTTAATCCGCCTACGGCTTCGGAATGCGCAGGGTCTTGCTGATCATCATGCTGCCCGAGGCGATGAACAGCAGCGACAGCGGGTGGAATTCCAGGCTTCTGCTATTCGCTGCTTGGTTTCTTCCGCCTTGCTTTTGGAGGTCGCCCATAAGGCGCTGCAGATAATTAATGACACGCACTACCTCGGACCAAGGATACGACCATGGCGATCAGCGTACAGGCTATAGGCACGCGGTCCAAGGAACGTGTCAGCCGGACCATTTTGCGCCCCTCAATGCACCGGTCCACCAGGTGACGTCATTGCTGCGCGATGAAGGCGAGGACGGCCTGCGCGAAGCCCGGCGGGTTCATGCGCGGCATCGAGTGCGAGGAATTACGGATCAGCACGCGCGTCGGCCGCTTGAGGCACGCTTGGATCGCGTCGAGCTGCTTCGCGTAGCCCCGCGGGCTGCTTTCCGCGCCCATTAGGAGCACGGGTACGGAGATCCGCCCCGCATCTGCGCAGGAATAGGCATCGAACCTGTCTTTCGCTGCGGGTCCGATGGTGGCGGCATTGTCCCGGTAGAACTGGCGGTCGGTTTCCGAGGCATTCTCCCAGCCGCCCGGCCCCCGCACCGAGTCCATGAAGTAAGCGAGGCCCTCCTCGACCCGGCCTTGCTCGATCATCGCCGCGGCGGTCGGTCCAGGGCGCGAAGGCTTCTTGCCATCGCCATCCGCTTGCGGCGCAAAAGCCGACATACCAGAGCCGCCTTCGGAGATCGCGACCGTGCGCACGAGATCGCCGTGCGCACTTGCCAGGTAGAGCGCGAGCGTGCCGCCGCGTGAATGCCCGACGAGATGCACAGGACCCGCACCAAGCTTGCGGATGAACTCGGCGATATCCGCGACGTGCTGCCGCATCGAGAAGTCCGCGCCTTTGCCGTCCCAGCGCTCCGGATAGTAGTGCCGCAGGCTCACCGAAATGACCCGATGGCGCGCGGCGAAGGCGTCCATCACCTCGGAGAAGAAGCGGTAATCAGAATTGGCTCCATGCACGAGGACCATGGGCGGCCCGCTGCCGCGCTCGACGTAAGCCGTGTCGTAGCCGTTCACGCGCAGCGATTTGACGCCCGGCGGTAACTCGGCAGCGACGCCGTGCGCGGCGGGACCGAAACCGAATGCCACGATGAGGAGACCTCTGAGGATGTCCGACAGGTTCATGGGGACCTCCGCGCGGTGAACCGAATCAGGAGATATTGAACTCCCGTAATACATGCTGCCGCAACCTGGTTTTCTGGCACACGGCAGCTACCGAGTTCCCGAGCCCGCCGAGAACCTCGCGCTGCTGGAGGTTCAAGGCACAACTCGGCGAGCGTTAGCTAAAGACATCACTCTCCATCAAGCGGACACGTACCGGCGCGGCCGTTCCTCGCAGCACTACTTCCCACGCTGATAGTGCTTCTTGCCGCTGGTCTGATCTTGGCGGGTGGAGAGGGCGCTGAGCCGCTGACTATGCCGGCCGTTCCAATCTACAGGGCGAGCTAGATTTAGCCTATCTGTTCGCCCTTTCTGCAACAGAAGCCAGGCGCCGCTCGGGCTGCTCGGCGTAGTCCTAGGGTTTCGGCGGCACGCAGTCAGTCAACTACAGCACCTGATGCCCTGGCGACTTGCCACTTCGCCGGTACGGAGCGATGCTGGCTGGAGTTTCGCGACTATTCCTTTCCTACGCGCGTGCAACAACGGAGACAACCACCACGAAGGAGGACACATGCGCTCCACCTTTCTAGCGTTTGTCTTCGCGCTCGCGACGGTTGCAATTCCCGGCTTCGCAGCCGACCTGGTCGTCATTTACGTGAACGCCGCCGCTAGCGCTGGCGGCGACGGCAGCGCAAGATTTCCCTACAACAACCTGCCTGAGGCGATCGCAACCGCTCGCTCGGCCTCAGGAGCGCCGTTGATCAAGGTGGAGCCCGGCGACTACCCTCTCGCTCAGTCGCTCCTAATCGCCAGTTCAATGGAGCTGCGCGGGTCGACCGAGCAGGTGGCGAGCGGCGACAGCTGGCCGAGCGGTGAAGCGGTTGCTGGCACGCTATAGGTCGCTTACTTGGTGTGCAATCTTCCCGTGATCGGCGGTGGGAAAACATTGTGGTTCAGCGTGCCGTCGAAATTCGCTTTGCCGCTGCCACCCTGTGTGATGGTAAGCGTCAAGTCAACGGCAAACGTGTTGTTCGGCTTAAAGGTAAGCGTGCCGCCGGGGTCCACGGTGCCCGCAATGGCGGTGTTCGTGTTGAAGACAAGAATCCAGGCGCCTTCATTGACCGAAGTTACGCCTTGCTTAGTCTCGTTCAGGGGATCATGTTTTACGCGGACACTGAAGGCGGCGGTGGTATCGTTTCCGTTGACCTTCCCGGTGAACGTACCGGCGAACACGGCATAGCCCTCACAAAACGAAAGTGACTGCGCACATATCTCGATGCCGTTGATGTGTCCGTTGATCGCCGTGGTCTGAGCAACCGCGGTCGCTGATGCAGCGCAGAATAGCAATCCCATTAGGAAAAGACTCACACGGTTCATAGCCACCTCCTTCGTAGTCGCTCGAACGAGCTGCTGAGAGCACGCAAGCGGTGTGCCAGAGCGTTCCGCCGCGGCGGACCGTACTCGCTCGATCGCAGGATCGGCCGCGAGCTCCCACCCCGAGTCACACCTGTACCCGCTGTGAGAGCGCGCCCACTCGCGGCGGAAAGAAGAAGTAGCGGTTTCGCCCTTAAGCCGCCAAGCGTGCTCCCAAGGAATGCTAAAACCCCGGGCAACGGGCAGCGCAACTGTTGCGGTCCAATATCCGCTTTCGACCCTGAGCCGCCCGTCGATGTTCCTGAAAGCTGACTGTCCATTCTGCGCAGCGCGGCGTGGTTGCGCAATCGGCAAAGCTCAGTGCGACGTTTGGCCGCAACCGGCCACGTCACTTCGCCTCCGACGCAAGCGCCTTCACCAGGCGGTACAAATATTCATGCCCGTCCAGGAACGACTTGACGAGGATGCGTTCGTCCTTGCCGTGTATGCGGACGTCGTCGACGTCCGTGGCCAGCCCGGAGTGACCATACGTAGGGATGCCCGCGTTGCGCAGGAAGCTCCCGTCGGTTGCGGCAGGGATCATCGTCGGGACGACCGGCACGCCGGGCCAGAATTCGGCGCTGAGCTTCTCGATCGTCCGCACGATCTCGGGATTCAGCGGCGACGGCGGACTGGGCACGGGCGTGCCGATCGGCGTCACCGCAATCTGTTCGTCGGCGAGAACCCGGACCAGCGTTCGCTGCACCTCTTCGACCGGCTCGCCAGGCAGGATGCGGCAGTTCACGCTCGCCTTCGCGGATTGCGGCAACGCGTTGATCGCATGCCCAGCTTCCAGCAGCGTCGCGACGCAGGTGGTGCGCATCACCGCGTTGTAGCGCGGCACGGCCGACAGACGCGCGACCGCTGCCGGATCCGGCTGAGGCGCGACGATGGCGCGCATGTCGGCACCGACATCCGGCGCCTGAAGCGCTGCGATGCGCTCGAAGTAGGCCCGCGTGGTCTCGTTGAGCTTGAAAGGGAACTCGAACTGCGCAAGCCGTGCGAGGCCCTGGGCCAACCGGTAGATCGCGTTGTCCCTGGACGGAAGTGAGCTGTGCCCGCCCGGGTTCTTGACCTCCAGTCGGTAGCTCATCGAGACTTTTTCGCTCGTCTGGAGCGAGTTCAGTATCGGCTTTCCATTCTTCAATCCGACGCCGCCGCCTTCGTTCAGCGCGAACTCGGCATCGATGAGGCCGCGGTGGTTCTTGAGCAGCCACCGGATGCCCATCGTATTCGCATCGAGGATCTCTTCGTCGGTCTCCAGGACAACGATGAGGTCGCGATCGGGCCGGAAGCCTTCCTGCCGATAGCGGATCAGATTGGCAACGAAGACCGCTGCCATGAACTTGTCGTCCCATACACCCCGTCCGTACAGATAGCCGTCCTTCTCGATCAGCTTGAACGGATCGGTCGACCAGTCTTCTGGCCGGGCGTCGACGACGTCGATGTGGGCCAGCAGCAGGATCGGTTTCCGAGCGCCCGTGCCGCGGAGCCGCGCGACCAGGTTGCCCTTGCGCGGTGCGGGCGACAGGACGTGAACGTCCGCCTCCGGGAACCCGGCAGCCAGCAGACGTGCGGCCATCGCCTGCGCGGCCTTCAACGTGTCGCCCGTCGACGTCACGGTATTGATCTCGACAAGCTCCTTGTGAATGTCGCGCGCGAGTTGCTGAGGAGGGGTGAGCGATTGGCCGCTGACCGAAAATGGTGCGGCAAGCAACACCCCAACAGCGCAGAGCAGCGCGATCGAGTGCTTGGCAAACGACATGGGGGCAGTTCCAGGAAAGACTCGCGACGCACATCGATTGTGCTCGATGCGATTCGCCTTGTCACCGTTCAGTCGTGCTCGAAGCCTCGCAGTCATCGTCGCGGCATTGTGCAAACAAGTCTCGAGGTGCTCCTGGACGCAAGGATGATAGAGCACGCTCTGCTCGGCGACACTGTTGGTAAACGCCAGGTGCGCGCTCCCTGGCCCGGCACGCGCCGTCCATACCTGCCCTCTCGTCGAGCGTGGAGGCTCAAGCGTGGGTGGCGCGTGGGGCCGGCGGCCATTGGCGCTGGGATTAGGCCGTGCGGCATTAGGCCGTGCGGCCGGGTCCATTGGCAGAGGTGCCCGGCGGCGGCATGGGATCGCCAGGCGCCGGCCCCCTCGTCAGCGGCTGCTTCCCGGCAACATCAGATGTGAGAGCGACCGTCTGGAACTGGCCGAAAGCGGTCGCAACGCAGCCCTGATAATGCGAATTATCGCAAGGTACGCCTGGTGCGCCGGCGCTCGTCAGGTTGCCAGCGTGGGCGATTGCAGCACGGTAAATGGCCCCTTGTTCCCCGTTTTATCCCGCAAGCTGGCCACGGCGTCCTCGAGGACGCCGGGCTTCGCGGATCCGAACACGACCAATCCGAAAGATTTGCCAAACACCGCTTGGAGGACGAAGACGTCCTTTTCAGCTGAAAGTGACCACTTGTATTCGAACTGATTGTTGAGCAGCTTTTGGCTGCGCTGCAGTTTCGGAATGTCCCCCGCGATCCCGCTCAGCTTCTTGAACACCTCGTACTCCCCATCGCGAATGAGCTCGACGTTCGTAAACCACCGAAATAGCAGCGCCCCGTCATCGGGAAAGATTCGACCGGTCTCCCGGTAGTACACGCCCTTGGCCAGCTTCGTGGCAAACACGCGTACCGCGTCGTCGAATTCTTCCGTCACCCGCACGGCCCCGCGCTCCTGATGCGTCTGCCCGGGCGCGCGCTCCAGTCCAAGCTCGCGGTTACGACGACGCGCTTCATTGGCGGTAAGCGCCATCTTGGAGAACAGCCTCGGGTATTGCCTGTGGACCGCTTTCATCAGCCCCTCTACCCGGCCGTCCAAGTTGCCTTTCTCCTCCAACGGGTCCATACGGGCGAGCATGGCGACGAGCAAGTCGTGGTCGTCGCTGCCGAGATTGCATGCCGCGCACGCGGGAAATTCAAAACCTTCCGGCCATTGCCGATGCTGGAACATGGCTCTCGGCGGGCAGTGCTCAACCGTGGTCGCAGCTGCTTTCCCCCCGCAAAAGGCACATGTGCGGTGCTTTTCGAGGAAGCGATGCCGATATCGCGTTGCCGATCCCATGGGGCGTAAAGATAGAGACGACGCGCCTGGGATTCAAGAATTTAGGCTGTTCCGGCACCCCGCATTGAGACGAACGAACAGACGCGGGCTGCGATTTCGTCGCGCCGAATCGTGCGATAGAACGCAAGCCAAGCGCGAGGGAGAGACTGCGTTTTCGCAATAGAGAAGTGCCGACGCCCCCGGGCGAGCACGAAGGCGCCGTGCATCGGTGTCGCGCAGGCGGCCGCGAAAGGTTAGCCCGCTGCGAGTCCGCTTCGCGTAATTGAGACTGCCGCTGTCGCCCGGGCGACGTCGCCCGGGCGGCTGCGGAGAATGGCAGTGCGGCGCTAAAAAGGCGCCGTGATCCAGTTCATTCAATTGATCGTCAGCGGCATCGCGGTGGGCTGCGTGCTCGGGCTGATCGCGCTCGGCTTCACGCTGATCTACAAGGCCACCGAGACGGTCAACTTCGCCCAGGGCGACCTGATGATGCTGGGCGGCTTCGCCGCCTACACCGCGGTCGTCCTGTTCGGCCTGCCGTTCTGGCTCGGCGTGGTCGCGACGCTCGCGGCGATGGCGCTCTTCGGCGCGGCGCTCGACCGCGCGGTGCTGCGCCGCGTTCTGGGACAGCCGCAGTTCGCCATCGTGATGCTGACGGTCGGCATCGGCTTCATGCTGCGCGGGCTCGCCAGCATGGTGCCGGGCTGGGGCACCGAGACCTACACCATCAAGACGCCGTACTCGGGCGAGGTGCTGCGCGCCGGAGGCAGTCGCCGCCTCGGCCGAGTACCTGATGGTGATCGTGATGACGCTCGTGCTGTGCAGCGCGCTCTATGCCTTCTTCCGCTTCACGCGCGTCGGCGTGGCGATGCAGGCGGCCTCGCAGAACCAGCTCGCCGCGTACTACATGGGCATCCCGGTGGCGCGCATCAATACGATGGTCTGGGCGATCAGCGCCGCGGTGGCCGGATTCGCGGCGCTGCTGCTCGCGCCGATCACCTTCGTGCACACCAACATGGGCTTCATCGGCCTGAAGGCGTTCCCGGCCGCGGTGATCGGCGGCTTCGGCAGCGTGCCCGGGGCGATCGCCGGCGGGCTGATCATCGGCGTGGTCGAGGCGCTCGCCGGCTTCTACCTGCCGGAGGGCTTCAAGGACATCGCCGCGTACATCGTGGTGCTGGTGGTTCTCATGGTGCGGCCGCACGGTCTGTTCGGCGGCGCGGCACGAAAGAAAGTCTGATGCGTTTCATCTTCAAGACCAGCTACGACCAGGATATCCGCCTGGTGAAGCACGGCGGCCAGGCGTTCTGGTACGGGCTGCTCGGCCTCGCGCTGGCGGCCGCGCCGCTGCTGCCCGAGTACTACCTGTCGCAGCTCACCTTCGTCTGCATCTACGCGCTGGTCGGCGTCGGCCTGATGCTGCTCACCGGCTACACCGGCCAGATCTCGCTCGGCCACGCCGCGTTCCTCGCAGTCGGCGCCTATACCGAGGCGGTACTGCAGGCGAAAGGCGTGCCGTTCGGCGTGTCCCTCGTCGCCGCGGCCGCGCTCGCCGGGCTCGCCGGCATCGTCATCGGCCTGCCGGCGCTGCGCCTCACCGGCATCTACCTCGCGATCGCCACCATCGCCTTCGGCTTCATCGTGCAGGAAGCGCTGACGCGCTGGGAGTCGGTCACGCGCGGCAATTCCGGTTTTACCGTCAAGAGCATCGAGGCTGGCGGATTCGCCTTCGACCAGGAATGGAAGATGTACTACCTGGCGCTGGGCCTGCTGGTCCTGGTCATGGTGGGAATCCTGAACCTGCTGCGCTCGCCGACCGGTCGCGCGTTCGTCGCGATCCGCGACTCGGAGATCTCGGCGCAGAGCATGGGAATCAATCTGGCGCGTACCAAGACCGCGGCGTTCGCGCTCTCCGCGGCGATCACCGGCATGGCCGGCGCGCTCTACGCGCACAAGCTGGTCTTCATCAGCCCCGAGCAGTTCAACATCCTGCTGTCGATCGAGCTCGCCATGATGATCTTCATCGGCGGCATCGGTTCGCTGCACGGCGCGGTGTACGGCGCGATCTTCCTCATCGCGCTGCCGCAGCTCATCGCGGTGGCGAAGGACTACCTGCCAGCGGCGATCGGCCACCAGACCGGCCTCGAGCCCACGGTGTTCGGCCTGATCATGGTGCTCGTCATCCTGTTCGAGCCGCTCGGCATCTATGGCCGCTGGCTCAAGGTACGCCACTACCTCGAGACCTTCCCGCTTTACAAGAAGGACTCGTTCCGCCGCCAGAAGACTTTCATGAAGTCGGAGCGGGTGCGATGAGCCTGCTCCGCGTCGAGAATCTGTCGATCCGCTTCGGCGGCATCAAGGCGGTGGACGGCGTGGGCTTCGAGGTGAACCAGGGCGAGGTGTTCACCATCATCGGCCCGAACGGCGCAGGGAAGACCACCATCTTCAACCTGCTCTCGCGCATCTACCCGCCGACCAGCGGCCGCATGCTCTACCGCGACACCGAGCTCACCCGGGTGGCTCCGCACCGCATCGCCGGCCTCGGCATCGCGCGCACCTTCCAGAACATCGAGCTCTTCGAGCACGCCACCGTGCTCGACAACCTGCTCATCGGCCGGCACTGCCACCGCGCTAGCGGCCTTTTTTCAGATCTTTTGTTTTTGCCAAAGACACAAAAGATAGAGCGTGCGAACCGCGAGGCTGTCGAGAAGGTCATCGATCTCCTCGACCTGGCGCACTACCGCGAAGCGCGCGTCGCCGGCCTGCCCTACGGCGTGCGCAAGGTGGTCGAGCTGGGACGCGCGCTCGCCGTCGAGCCCGCGCTCCTGCTGCTCGACGAGCCTTCGTCGGGGCTCAACACCGAGGAGACCGACGACATGGTCTGGTGGATCCGCGACATCAAGGAGCAGCTCGGCATCACCGTGCTGATGATCGAGCACGACATGAACCTGGTCGGGCGCGTGTCGGATCGCGTGCTGGCGCTGAACTACGGAAGGGTGATCGCGAGCGGCGCTCCGGCCGAAGTGCAGCGCCACCCTGAAGTCATCGAGGCCTATCTCGGATGATCCTGAAACTGACCAACATCGAAGCAGCCTACGGGCCGATCACCGCGATCCGCGGCGTGTCGCTGTCGGTGCCGCGCGGCGCGATCGTCACCGTGCTCGGCGCCAACGGCGCCGGCAAGACCACGATCATGAAGACCATCTCCGGGATCCTCGACCCGACCAAGGGGCAGGTCGAGTTCGAGGGCGAGCCGATCCAGGGCCTCGAGCCCGACGCCATCGTGCGCCGCGGCATCTGCCACGTGCCCGAAGGCCGCGAAGTGTTCCCGCTGCTCAGCGTGCACGACAACCTGATGATGGGCGCGTTCACCCGGCGCGACCGCGACGGCATCGCCGCCGACCTCGAGCAGGCGTATGCGTATTTCCCGATTCTGCGCGAGCGCGCGCGCCAGCCGGCCGGCTCGCTCTCCGGCGGGCAGCAGCAGATGCTCGCCATCAGCCGCGCGCTCATGGGCCGGCCGAAGCTGCTGCTGCTCGACGAGCCGAGCCTCGGGCTCTCGCCCAAGCTCACCAAGGAGATCTTCGAGATCATCACGCGCATCAACCGCGAGCGCGCGCTCTCGATCGTGGTGGTCGAGCAGAACGCGGCGATGGCGCTGGCCCACGCGCACTTCGGCTACATCCTCGAGGTCGGGCGCGTGGTGATGGAAGACAGCTGCGAGCGCCTGATGCAGAAGGACGACATCAAGGAGTTCTACCTCGGCATGCACGCCGGCGGCGTACGCGGCGAGCGGCGCTGGAAACGGAAGAAGACATGGAGATGAACACCATACCGGCGATGTTCTGGCACGCGGTCGAGACCCGCGGCGAGAAAACCGCATTGCGACAGAAGCAGCTCGGCATCTGGCATGCCGTGTCCTGGAAAGAATTCGGTAGCGCGGCACGCGAGGTCGGCATGGGCCTCGCGCGCCTGGGCTTCGAGCCGGGCGAGACCGTGTCGATCCTGTCGAACACCAACCGCGAATGGATGTACGCCGACATGGGCGCGCTCGGCGCCGGCGGCGTGACCTCGGGCATCTACCCGACCGACAGCGCCTCCCAGGTCGAGTACCTGCTCGCCGATTCGCGCTCGGTCTACGTCTTCGTCGAGGACGAGGAGCAGCTCGACAAGGTGCTGGAAGTGCGCGAACGCCTGCCGGCGCTGCGCAGGATCGTGGTGTTCGACATGGAAGGGCTGCAGCGCTTCAGCGACCCGATGGTGATCAGCCTCGAGGAGCTGCGCCGCCTGGGCTTCGAGCTCCATCAGAAGCGCCCCGCAGAGTGGAAAGCACGACTGAACAGCCGAAAACCCCAGGACCTGGCGATCCTGATCTACACCTCGGGCACGACCGGCAAGCCGAAGGGCGCGATGATCTCGCACGCCAACGCGATGCACGCCACGCGCGGCAACGCGCTGACGCTGCCGAGCGGCGAGGGCGGCGAGCGCATGTGCTTCCTGCCGCTGTGCCACGTCGCCGAGCGCATCGGCGGGGCGTACCTCGCGATGTACTCCGGCGGGGTGATGAACTTCGTCGAGAAGCCCGAGACCGTGCCGGAGAACGTGCGCGAGATCGCGCCCACCGGGTTCCTGGCGGTGCCGCGCATCTGGGAGAAGTTCTACTCCGAGGTCATGATCCGGCTCAAGAACGCCACCGCGTTCGAGCGCCGCGCCTACGAGCTTGCCATCGGCATCGGCCACAAGGTCGCCGCGCGGCGCATCGCGCGCGAGCCCGTGCCGGCCATTCTGGCGATCACCTATTGGCTGGCGCGCGTGCTGGTGCTGGCGAATATCCGCAAGAGCATCGGCATCCACCGCTGCCGCTGGATCGCCACCGGCGCGGCGCCGATCTCGCCCGATCTCGTGCGCTGGTACATGGCGCTCGGCATGGAGGTGATCGAGATCTACGGCATGACCGAGGCGAGCGGGGCGATCACCACCAACCCGCCCGGGCGTTGCAAGCCCGGCACCGTGGGGGTGGCGGGGCCGTACGGCGAGGTGGCGATCTCGCCGCAGGGCGAGATCCTGGTGCGCGGCGAGCACGTCTTCATGGGCTACCTCAACCTGCCGGAGAAGACCGCGGAGACCGTGATCGACGGCTGGCTGCACACGGGGGATGTCGGCAACTTCGATGAGGACGGCTACCTGCGCATCACCGACCGGCTGAAGGACATCATCATCACCGCCGGCGGCAAGAACATCACGCCCTCGGAGTTCGAGAACCAGCTCAAGTTCTCGCCCTACATCACCGACGCGGTGGTGGTCGGCGACCGGCGGCCGTATCTCACCTGCCTGGTGATGATCGACCACGACAACGTCGAGAAGTACGCGCAGGACCACGACGTCCCGTTCACCAATTTCACCAGCCTGTGCCGCACGCGCGAGGTGCGCGAGCTGATCCAGGCCGAGGTCGACAAGGTGAACGCCGGCTTCGCGCGCGTCGAGCAGATCAAGCGCTTCAGCCTGATCGAGCACAAGCTCACCGCCGAGGACGAGGAGCTCACGCCCACGATGAAGCTGAAGCGCAAGTTGGTGAACGAGAAGTACCGCCCCTTAATTGAAGCCATGTACTAGAGAGGAGACTGATCGTGAAATTCCTGGCAAAGCTGTGCATTGCCCTGCTGCCCCTGACCGCGGCGGCGCAAACCCAGGGCGTGTCGAAGGACGAGATCGTGGTCGGCACGATCCAGGACCTGTCGGGGCCGCTCGCGGCGCTCGGCACCCACTTCCGCAACAGCCTGCAGATGCGCTTCGACGAGGCGAACGCGGAAGGCGGCATCCACGGCCGCAAGATCAGGCTGGTGGCGGAGGACTCGGGCTACGACCCGAAGAAGGGCGTGCTCGCGGCGCAGAAGCTGGTGCAGCGCGACAAGGTGTTCGCCGCGGTGAGCAACCTCGGCTCGCCGGTGATGCTGGCGACGATGCCGCTGTTTCTCGAGCGCAAGGTGCTGCACCTCTTCCCGGCGGCCGCGCACCCGGCGGCCTACGAGCCGCTGCACAAGTACAAGTTCCAGAACCTGCCTTCGTACGCCACGCAGATCGAGAAGGCGGCGCCCGAGCTCGTGAGGAAGAACGGCTACAAGAAGGTGGGCATCCTCTACCAGGACGACGACTTCGGCCAGGACGTGCTGGCGGGCACCGAGGCGGCGCTCAAGGCGCTCAAGCTGCCGATGTGCGGCAAGGCGACCTACAAGCGCGGCGCGACCGATTTCTCTTCCCAGGTCGCCACCCTCAAGGGCAGCGGCTGCGACTTCGTGGTCCTCGGCACTGTGCTGCGCGAGACGGTCGGCGCCCTGGCCGAGGCGCGCAAGAGCGGCTGGGACGTGCCGATGCTGGTGCAGGCGGCGGGCTACAGCGCCCAGGTTCCGGCGCTCGGCGGCAAGGTGACCGAAGGGTTGTACGGCACGCCGCTCACGCCGCACCCGTATCCGGACGAAGCCAACAAGAAGCTGATGGCCTGGATCGCCTCGTACAAGCAGAAATTCAACGCCGATCCGAACGCCTATACGGCGATCGGCTATGCGCAGGCGGATCTCTTCGTGATGGCGGCGCAGAAGGCGGGTCCCAACCTCACCGCCGACAGCTTCGCCGCAGCGCTGGAGAGCCTGACGCGCGAGCCGGACTTCCTCGGCAGCCCGCGCTTCAAGTTCTCGAACACCGACCACCTCGGTTCGCGCGCCACGCGCCTGGCGCAGGTGCGCAACGGCCGCTGGGAGAACATCACGGACTACATGGAGTAACGACTATAATTTCCGCCTCCATGAAAGTCCTGGTCGGAATCAAGCGCGTCGTCGATTTCAACGTCAAGGTCCGCGTCAAGGCCGACGGCAGCGGCGTCGAGACCGCGAACGTCAAGATGTCGATGAACCCCTTCGACGAAATCGCGGTCGAGGAGGCGGTGCGCCTGAAGGAATCCGGCGCTGCCACCGAGATCGTGGTTGTCTCCTGCGGCCCGCTCGCCTGCCAGGAGACCCTGCGCACCGCGCTCGCCATCGGCGCGGACCGCGCCATCCTGGTCGAAACCCAGGTCGAGTTGCAGCCCTTGGCCGTCGCCAAGCTCCTCAAAGCCGTTGTCCAGAAGGAATCGCCCAAGCTCGTGATCCTCGGCAAGCAGGCGATCGACGACGACGCGAACCAGACCGGCCAGATGCTCGCGGCCCTGATGGGGTGGCCGCAGGCGACTTTCGCCTCGAAACTGAAGCTGGAGGGCGAAAAGGCGCAGGTCACGCGAGAAGTCGACGGCGGCCTCGAGACCATTTCGATCAAGCTGCCCGCGGTGGTGACCACCGACCTGCGGCTGAACGAGCCGCGCTACGTCACGCTGCCGAACATCATGAAAGCGAAGAAGAAGACGCTCGAGAACCTGAAGCCCGAGGCGCTGGGCGTGGACGTTTCTCCCCGGTTGAGCACTCTGAAGGTCGTCGAGCCCGGCAAACGCAAGGCGGGCGTGAAGGTCGCCGACGTCAAGGCGCTGGTCGACAAGCTGCGCAACGACGCCAAGGTCCTATGACCATCCTGGTCCTCGCCGAGCACGACAACAAGACCATCCGGAAGGCGACGCTCAACACCGTCGCCGCGGCGCAGAAGCTGGGCGGCGAGATCCACGTCTTGATCGCAGGCCACCAGGCAGGCGAGGCGGCGAAGGCGGCGGCGCAGATTCCCGGGGTGAAGAAGGTCCTGCTGGCAGATGCGCCGCACCTGGGCGAGTTTTTGGCCGAGAACGTGGCCGCCTTGCTGGTCCAGATCGCAAAAAACTATTCCCACGTTCTGGCGCCGGCGACGTCGAACGGCAAGAACGTGATGCCGCGAGTCGCGGCGCTGCTCGATGTGCAGCAGATCTCCGATATCTCGGCGGTCGAAAGCGCCGACACCTTCGTCCGCCCGATCTACGCCGGCAATGCGCTCGCGACGGTGAAATCGAAGGATCCGATCAAGATCATCACCGTACGGACTACTGCTTTCGACGCGGTGGCAGCCACTGGCGGGTCTGCTTCGGTAGAGAACGTCACCGCCCCCGCCGATACCGGCCTTTCTTCGTTCGTCACCCGGGAAGTGTCGAAATCCGAGCGCCCGGAGCTGACGGCCGCCAAGATCATCGTTTCCGGCGGGCGCGGCATGGGGTCGGGGGATAACTTCACCAAGGTGCTCGAGCCGCTCGCCGACAAGCTGGGCGCCGCAATGGGCGCCTCGCGCGCCGCGGTGGATGCCGGCTTCGTGCCGAATGACTGGCAGGTGGGGCAGACCGGCAAGATCGTCGCCCCGGACCTCTACGTGGCGGTCGGCATCTCGGGCGCCATCCAGCACCTGGCCGGCATGAAGGACAGCCGGGTGATCGTCGCCATCAACAAGGACGAGGAGGCGCCGATTTTCCAGGTCGCCGACTTCGGGGTCGTGGGGGACCTGTTCCAGCTGGTCCCGTCGCTGGTCGAGGAATTGAAGAAATGAGTTACCAGGCTCCGCTGAAAGACATGAGGTTCGTGATCAACGAGCTCGCGGGGCTGGAGGAGGTAGCGAAGCTGCCGGGATATGAGGACGCGACCTCCGACACAGTGGACGCCATCCTCGAGCAAGCCTCGAAGTTCGCATCCGAAGTCCTTGATCCAATTAATCATATCGGTGACCAAGAAGGCTCCGTATGGCGGGACGGCGCGGTCAAGACACCCAAGGGTTTCAAGGAGGCATACCAGCAATACGTGGAGGGCGGCTGGGGCGCGCTGCCGTTCGATGCGGCGGTCGGGGGACAGGGGCTGCCCAAGCTGGTGGCGACCGCCGTCGAGGAGATGCTCACCTCTTCGAACATGTCGTTCTCGCTTTGCCCGCTGCTGACCCAAGGCGCGATTCATGCGCTCGAGCTCTGCGGCTCGGACGCGCTGAAAGACACATACCTCGCCAAGATGATCCAGGGTTCGTGGACCGGCACCATGAACCTGACCGAGCCCCAAGCCGGCTCCGATCTCGCTTTGGTGCGGAGCCGGGCCGTGCCGCAGGGGGACCATTACAAGATTTCCGGCCAGAAGATCTTCATCACCTACGGTGAGCACGACCTGTCCGAGAACATCGTGCACCTGGTGCTGGCGCGCACGCCCCAGGCGCCCGAAGGGGTGAAGGGCATCTCGCTATTCCTCGTGCCCAAGTTCATCCCCAACAAGGACGGCACGCCGGGCAAGCGCAATAGCGCGCGCTGCGCCTCGATCGAGCACAAGCTCGGCATCCACGCCAGCCCGACCGCGGTCATGGTGTTCGAGGACGCCGTGGGCTATCTGGTCGGCGAGGAGAACAAGGGCCTCTCCTACATGTTCATCATGATGAACGCGGCGCGTTTCAGCGTCGGGCTGGAGGGCGTCTCGATCTCCGAGCGCGCTTTCCAGCGCGCGCTCGCCTACGCGAAGGAGCGTCTGCAGGGCCGAGATCTGGTGGAAGGCGCGAAGACCGTGCCGATCATCAAGCATCCCGACGTGCGCCGCATGCTCATGCTGATGAAGTCGCAGACCGAGGCGATGCGCGCGCTGGCCTATGTCGTCGCGGCGGCCATGGACTTCGCGCACAAGACCGGGGACAAGCGCCATCAGGCGTTCGTTGACCTGATGATCCCGGTGGTGAAGGGCTGGTGCACCGAGACCGGGATCGAGGTCGCCTCGCTCGGCGTCCAGGTGCACGGCGGCATGGGCTTCGTCGAGGAAACCGGGGCCGCGCAGTACCTGCGCGACGCGAGGATCACCACCATCTACGAGGGCACCACCGGCATCCAGGCCATGGACCTCGTTGGCCGCAAGATCGCGCGCGAAGGCGGCGCCACCGCCAAGGCCTGGCTCGCTGAGCTGAAAAAGCTCGATGCGAAGCTCGCCGCTCACCCGGAAATCCGCAAAGCCCTGGCCGATGGTGTGAAGGCCGTGGAGGAGTGCGTCGACTTCATCGTTGCCGCCAAGGACCCGCGGGTCCAGTTCGCCGGCGCCGTGCCGTTCCTCAAGCTGATGGGCATCGTCGCCGGCGGCTGGCAAATGGCGCGTGCGGCGTTGGCAGCCGACACAATGCAAGGCGGTGATCAGGAGTTCCTGAAAGCAAAGAAGGCGACTGCGCGCTTCTATGCCGACCACGTCCTGGTGCAGGCCCCCGGCCTGCGCAATACAGTCGTCAATGGCGCCGCCGGCGTTCTCGACCTCCCCGAGGACCAATTCCTGGCTGCGTAAGTTTTCGGTCCCGCCGCCCTACCGGCGCAGGTTATGCACCACGAGTTCGTCGATCTCCAGCCGCCCGATTCTGGCGCGACTCACGGCAACGCGACCGACCGCTAGCCGTCCGATCGCGACTGCACCGATCGCGAGGGCACCAAGGGCGAATGCGCCGATGGCCAAGGCACCCAGGCGGGCGTAACTCCTGGAAAGGCGGGCCGGCGCGGCTGTCAATTCGGTTTTCATGCCAGTGCCGCAGCATATTGCGTGCCTCCCGCCGCCATCATTCCAGCTGAAGGCAGGCGCGCGTCAGCGTCGCGTCTTCGTGCCGGCTGAGCTTGAATCCGAGCTTGGTGGCGAGCGTCAGCATCGGCCGGTTCATGGCGAGGATGTCCCCGTAGAGGCGCTTCACGCCGTGGCGGCGGGCGGCGTCGATGAGCTTGGCTAGCAGGCGGGAGCCGATGCCGCGGCCGTGCCAGGCGTCGGCGATCACGATGGCGAACTCCGCCGCGTTGCCATCCTTGTCGCGCACATAGCGCGCCACGCCGAGCAGCGTCTCGCGGTCGAGCATGGCGGTAGCGGCGAGCGCCATATCGCGCGAAAAGTCCACGCTGACCAGGCGCTGGATGTATTCGCGGGTGATCCTGATGGCGCCGCCGAGCAGGCGGTTATGGCGCGTTTCGGCGGAAAGGCCGCTGACGAACGCGAGCTCGATGTCGCTATCATCGGGGCGTAAGAGGCGCAGTGTTACCGAGGTGCCCGTGACGGGCTCGAACGACTCGGTCAGGTCTTCTATGGGCGCATCCCGAAGAAGCGGCGAATTTTGGTTCCTAGACGCACCTCGGCCTCGGCGACGGGCCCGGCGTCGGAAAACGCCTGGCGCACTCGCTCGAGGTCGCCGCGCCGGCCGCCCATGACGCGCTTGATCTCCTCGGAGATCTCGGCGCGCCCGAGCAGCAGCTCCTGGAACGAGGCGCGGTCCAGGCGGTAGCACTCGACGTCCGTCTTCGCCACTACCGTGGCGGTGCGCGCATCGCCGGTGATCAGCGCCATCTCACCGAAGAATTCCCCGGCGTGCACCATGCCGAGGACGCTGGGCGCGCCGCCGGGCGGCTCGTAGAGCACCTCGGCTTCGCCATAGGCGAGGATGTAGAGCCAGTTGGCCTTGTTGCCCTGCTTGGTGATGACGTCGCCGCGCGCGAACGGGGCGTATTGCAACCGTTCGGCGATGTCGGCCTTGGTTTCCTCGGGCAGGGCGGCGAACGGCGGCACGCTGGCGAGGGCCTGGAGTCGGCGCGTGAGCTCGCGGCGCCGCACGGTCTCGGCGTGCGCCTGGTCGCGCGTCACGGCATAGGTCGTGCGCTGCGGCTCGGCGACGCGGATGCCGGCGCGCTGCAGCGAAGCGAACAGGTGCACGCGCACCATGGAGTCGGTGAGGTCGTCCTCGTGCAGGTCGGTGAGGAAGTAGCGCAGCTGGTAGCAGAGGTTGCCTTCGTCGAAGGCCTTCAGCACGCAGCTCGGGGTGGGCGTGCGCGCCACGTTGGGGATCGACAGCTCGCGCATCTCGTCGTCGATGATGGCGATCACGCGCGCCGGCGGCACGCCCGGGTCGACCATGAAGTTGAGCAGGCGCCGCCACTGCAGCGGCGCGCCGTCGCGCTGGCCGAGGATCTCGACGCGCGCCTTCATCAACATGCTGTTCGGCACCACCACGGTTTCCCAGTTGCGCGTTTCGATCAGCGTCGAGCGCCAGCGGATGTCGCGCACCCGCCCGCTCGCGGTGTCGACGCGGATCCAGTCGCCGATGCGCACCGAGTTGTCGAGCTGCACCGCGACGCCGGCGAGCACATTGCCCAGCGTGTCCTGCATCGCGAAGGCCACCACCGCGGTCAGGATCGCCGAGGTGGTGACGATGCTGGAGAGATCGAGTCCGGCGCCGCGCAGCTGGGCGAAGCCGTAGATCACGTACACCGCCACAATGCCGAGGTCCTCGACGATGCGCGGCGGTTGGCTTCCGGCCAGCGGCAGCAGCAGGCGGAAGACGGTGAAGCCCAGAAGGCGGATGAGTGCAATGGAGGCGACGAAGCGCGAAATGGCATGCACGGTGCTCGCCGCGTCGGTGAAGTTCAGCGCCCAGATCACGGACGCGGCGGCCTCGCCGCCGATGCCGAGCAGGAAGAGCCACAGCGTGTTGAGGAACGTCGCACGTTCCGTCGGGCGTGCGTGCAGCAGCGCGAAGGTCATGCCGAACGCCGCCAGCGCCAGCCACGGCGCGGCCGAGCTCCAGAACCCGAACGGGCTCGGCGTTCCGTTCATGGCCGGATTCTCCCGGTGAGCATGTCCTTCCACATCACCCAGTCGCCCACGAAGCTGTAGAGCGGATGCGTAAACGTGGCCGGCCGGTTCTTTTCAAAGAAGAAGTGGCCGACCCAGGCAAACGCATAACCGGCGGCCAGGCCGGCGAGCAGCCACCAGAAATTCAGCGTCGCGAACGCATGCAACACAGCCAGCAGACCCAGCGAGGTGCCGACGAAGTGCAAACGTCGGCAGGTCCGGTCCGAATGCTGCGAAAGGTAGAACGGATAGAAGTCAGAGAAACGGCTGAAGGCATGCTCTCCCATGCGCCCATTGTAGCCATGTCGCGCAATCCGCTACAGATGCAAAATTTTCAATGCGCCTTCAATGCAGCCAGATGGGCGCCGAAACGCGCGCTTGCTCGGGCCCGTCTTCGATGCCGCGCCCTCGGTGTCGAACACGATTTCACGACTTGTTGGCAACGCCTTGCTGGCGATCGTGAGGCGTACGCCGCCCTCGAAGGTTTCGAACTGCAGCGTCAGGCCGCTCGGCAGATCTTCGACGATCTGCTCGCGGATGTAGCATCGCCGGCGCGCTGGGCTTTATCGGCATTCCGTGTAGCTGCAATGGACGTGCCTGCGGAGCCCGAAGCGCTTGTCGTTGAAGCGCGACAATTGATTTCCGCTTTTCACTACGAAATAGTCGGCGTTGCGCGGGCAGGCAGCCGCACGACCTTACGCCAACATTGTCCATTCCACATGGCCACCATCCTCGTCGCGGACGATAACCGCGCGAATCGCGAGGCGCTGGCGGCGCTCCTCGAGCTCGCTGGGCATGACGTCATCCGCGCCGCCGACGGCCGGGAAGCGTTGGCGCGGGCGCGCGAAGCGCACCCGGAGCTGGTGATCTCCGACGTCCTGATGCCGGTGATGGATGGCTACGAGCTCGCCCGCAACCTGCGCGCCGACCCGGGCACCGCCAAGGCGGCGGTGATGTTCTATACCGCCTACTTCGGCGGCCAGGACGCGCAAGCCCTGGCGCAGGCGCACGGCGTGTCGCGCGTGCTCGTCAAGCCGTCGGACAACGACGAAATCCTGCGCGAGGTGAAGGCCGCGCTCGCCTCGCGCCACGAGGTCCCGGCCCAGGCGAGCGCCGACCTCGACCAGGAGCACCTGCGCGTGATGGTCGATCAGCTCCTGGAGAAGACCGGCGCGCTCGAGCTGCAGCAGCGGCGCATCGAGCGCCTCAACCGCACGCTCGAGATGCTGAGCGCGATCAACGCGCTCATCGTGCGCGCGGGCGACCGCCAGGCGCTGCTCGACGAGGCCTGCCGCATCGCGGTCGAGAAGGGCGGCTTCCGGCTGGCGGCCATCGGCCTCGCTGACGGCCCGGGCAAGGCGATGCGTCAGGTCGCGGCGGCGGGCGAAGGCAGCGCCGAACGCGACCTGGAGCGCCTCAAGCTCGGCACGCGATCGCTGATCTGGAACGATGCGCTGAGCGGCTCGTTCGTGGCGCTGCCGCTGCTCGTCGGTGGCGAGGTGGCCGGCATCGTCATCCTCTATGCGACGCAGCGCGATTTCTTCGACGAAGAGGAGATGCGCCTGCTGCACGAGCTTGCGGGCGACATCGCGTTCGCGCTGCGCCACCTCGCGCAGAAGGCGCGCATGGATTATCTCGCCTACCACGACTCGCTCACCGATCTTCCCAACCGCAGCCTGTTCACCGATCGGATGAGCCAGGCCCTGAACGCCGCGCGGCGCGAGCGGCGCTTCGCCGCGGCGATCTTCGTCGACGTGCAGCGCTTCCGCATGGTGAACGAGACCTTCGGCCGCAAGGCGGGCGACGACCTGCTGCGCGAGATCGGCGAGCGCCTGCGCGAGGCGGCGCGCGAGCAGGACACGGTGGCGCGCGTGGGCGCGGACCATTTCGCCGTCGCGGTGGCGCCCTTCGACCGACCGGGTGACACCGCGTATTCGTTCCTGGAGCGCCTGGACGAGTCGCTGGCGCGGCCGATCGTGATCGAAGGCGTGGAGCTGCGCGTCGCGTTGAAGGCGGGCATCGCGGTCTTCCCCACCGACGGCGATTCGACCGAGGCGCTGTGTGCCAACGCCGAGACCGCGCTCAACAAGGCGAAGCACGCCGGCAACCGCTATCTTTTCTACGCGCCGGAGATGAATGCCCGCGTCGCTGAATCGCTGGCAATGGAGCACCGTCTGCGCCGCGCGCTGGAGGACGGCACGCTGTCGTTGCACTACCAGCCGAAGATCAACATGGCGAGCGGCGAGGTGGCGGGGCTCGAGGCGCTGATCCGCTGGAACGATTCGGAGCTCGGCTCGGTGCCGCCGGCCAAGTTCGTCTCGCTGCTCGAGGAGACCGGCATGATCCTCGCTGCCGGCCGCTGGGCGCTGGGCAAGGCGGTCGACGACATCCACCGCTGGCAGTCGCTCGGCCTCAAAGTGCCGCGCACCTCGGTGAACATCTCGGCGTTACAGCTGCGGCAGAGGGATTTCGTCGATACCGTGCTCGACGCGCTGTCCCAGTTCGAGGGCGCCGCGCCGCTGCTCGACCTCGAGATCACCGAGAGCGTGCTGCTCGACGACATCGAGGAGAGCACGCGCAAGCTGCAGGCGCTGCGCCGCGCCGGGGTCGAGGTCTCGGTCGACGACTTCGGCACCGGCTACTGCTCCCTCAGCTACCTTGCGCGCCTGCCGGTCGACACGCTGAAGATCGACCGCAGCTTCGTGGTGCGCATGCGGGATGCCGGCTACCCGCGCAACATCGTCGCCATGATCGTTTCGCTCGCCCACACGCTCGGGTTGCGCGTCGTTGCCGAAGGCGTGGAGGACGACGAGCAGGTGCGCCTGCTGCGCGAGCTGGGCTGCGACCAGATCCAGGGCTTCTATGTGAGCCACCCGGTGCCCGCCGACCAGATCGTCGCCCTGCTGCGCGGCCTGGAGCAGCGCCGCGCGGCCGCCGCGTAAGGCAATCCGCGACAAGCGCGCCGCGCGGCGCAAAACTTGCGGCGGCCCCTCCTTTCACCTGCATTTGTGAAAGGAAATTCGAATGGCCACTGTAGTTCATGAACGTCCCTATCACGAGCGCCGTGCTCAGGAACGGCGACGAATCTCCGAGTATCTCGGCGGGCTGCGCAACGCCGAGGGCTTGCGTGTCTCCTGGGGCGGTATCTGGGCCGGCGTGCTGTCCGCGGTGGGATTACTCATCCTGCTGACGGCGCTGGGCATAGCGGTCGGCATCTCGGCACTCCAACCCGGCGAAACGGAAGGTTCGACGCTCGGCATGGGCGCCGGCATCTGGGCGGCTCTCGCTGCTGCTCGCCATTTCCTGGGCGGCCTGGTCTCGACGCGCGTCGGCGCAATCTCCGACCACGCCACGGGGTTTTTCGAAGGCGCGCTGGTGGCATGGTGAGCATCCTGCGATGGCTACCTCACGACCGGCGGCATCGGCACGCTCGCGGGCGGTGCATCAAGATGGTGGGCGGTGTACGAAGCCATCGACACCATGATGCAGGGTAGCAGCGGCATCGACACCTCCGGCGGCGTCGACCAGATCCTCCAACGCCTGAAGGATCCGAGCACCGCGCGGCAAATCGCCTCCGCCACCGGCATGCAGCAGAGCGAGGTGGAAGCCACGTTGAGCGAGACCGCACAGCGCGTGAGGAACAACCGCGACAATCCAACCCAGGCTGCGGCCGAGGCGAAGCAGGGCATGGCGCGGCTGATGGACAGCGCCAAGTCGAGCGGGGCGCTGCAGCAGAAAGCCGAGGAAAAGCGAAGCCGCAGGCGGCGAAGGCCGCGCGGATATCACGCCCGGCGCACTGGTGCTTTCGCTGCTCGCCGCCGTGTTCGGCGCGATGGCCGGGCGCCGGCGCGAGGAGCAACTCGCCACTCGGTGACAGCGCGTCGCCGAAGCCGCCGGCTACTTTGGGCACCCGACGATATCCAAGCCCGCGCTGCCGGGGTCCATGATCAGCAGGTGTTAAGAGTAGTTTTGGTGGAGGACGACCAGGACACCGCGGAGAGCCTGCGAAGCTTGCTTGCGCTCTGCGGCTACCTGGTCGTCGTAGCACGCACCAGCCAGCAGGGCATCGAGGCCGCGCGCCGCATCGAGCCCCACATCGTGCTGTGCGACATCGGCCTTCCGGACAGCGACGGTTATGTCGTCGGCAGCGTGCTGCGGCAGAGCGGCCACACCCTCGGGCGCCCTGCTGATTGCCGTGACCGGACTGGAGCGGGACGCAGAATCGCCTGCGCGCGCTGGCCGCGGGCTTCGACGAGCACCTGGTGGAAGCCAGTGGATCCGAAGGCGCCGCCGCCGCATGAAGATGCAGCGCACGCACTAGCTACATGTTCGGGTAGCTCGGGGCTCCGCTGCCGCCTCGGGCGCGACCCACACGATGTTCTGCAGAGGGTCCTTGATGTCGCAGGTCTTGCAGTGCACGCAATTCTGCGCGTTGATCTGCAAGCGCGGCTTGCTCTCGACTTCTACGAACTGATACACGCCCGCCGGACAATAGCGGCCTTCCGGGCCGGCGTAATCAGCGAGATTGACCTTCACCGGAATCGCCGGATCCTTCAGGGTCAGGTGCACCGGCTGATCTTCATTGTGGTTGGTGTTCGAGACGAAGACCGAGGACAGTGGATCGAAAGTCAAAACGCCGTCGGGCTTGGGATAAGCAATCGGTGTTGCCGCGTTCTTGTGTTCCAGCGTTTCATTGTCGGCATGCGCGTGGCGCAAGGTCCACGGTGCCTTGCCACGGAACAGCACCTGGTCGATGCCGACCATCAGCGTGCCGGAGTACAGGCCCTCGACATCCAGGGCTTGAAGTTGCGCGCGCGGTGCAGCTCGTCGTACAGCCAGCTCGCGCGGAACGCTTCGGGATACGCTGAGAGCTCGTCGCTTGCGCCCCGGACTGCAGCGCATCGTGCGCGGCATCCGCGGCGAGCATGGCGGATTTGATCGCGCAGTGGCTGCCCTTGATGCGCGAGGCATTCAGGAACCCGGCTTCATCGCCCACCAGCGCGCCGCCGGGGAAGGCGAGCTTGGGCAGGGATTGCAGCCCGCCGGCAGCGATGGCGCGCGCACCGTAACAAACCCGCTTGCCACCCTCGAAAGTCCTGCGGATCTCCGGGTGGGTCTTGAAACGCTGGAATTCCTCGAACGGCGACAGGTACGGATTCTGGTAGCCGAGGCCGACCACGAAGCCGACGGCGACCAACCGGTCTTCCATGTCGTAAAGGAACGAGCCGCCGTAGACGTCCGCGCCGAGCGGCCAGCCCGCGGTATGCGTCACCAGCCCGGGCTGGTGACGCTCGGGCTTCACTTCCCAGAGCTCTTTCAGGCCGATGCCGTAGACCTGCGGGTCTGCGCAGGCCAAACCTGGTCTCGAGCTGCCGCCCAAGATGGCCGCGCGCGCCTTCGGCGAAGAAGGTGTATTTGCCGTCAGCTCCATCCCCGGCTGGTAGGCGTCGGTCTTCTCGCCCTTGCGGTTAATGCCGAGGTCGCCCGTGGCCACGCCTTTGACCGCGTCGCCTTCGTAGAGCACCTCGGCAGCGGCGAAGCCGGGGAAAATTTCCACGCCGAGCTCTTCGGCCTGCTTGCCAAGCCAGCGGCAGACATTCCCCAGGCTGACGACGTAATTGCCGTGGTTTTTAAAGCATCCGGGCAACATCCAGCCTGGGGTGTTGAATGAGGATTTTTCGGTGAGAAAGAGGAACCGGTCTTCGCTCACGGGCGTATTGAGCGGGGCGCCTTTTCTTTCCAGTCCGGGATCAGCTCGGTGAGCCCCCGAGGGTCCATCACCGCGCCGGAAAGGATGTGCGCGCCGATCTCCGAGCCTTTCCAGCACGCAGACCGAGCGTTCCGGCGAGCGCTGCTTCAGGCGGATCGCGGCGGCGAGTCCCGCGGGGCCGCCGCCGACGACGACGACGTCGTACTGCATCGATTCGCGGGACATGCGCGAATTATAATCAGCGCCCGATGGCAGACCGAAAACTCGTCCACACCGAGCGCATCGACATCCGCTGGGGCGACATGGACGCGATGGGCCACGTCAATAACACGGCGTACTTCCGCTACATGGAGCAGGCGCGTATCGGCTGGTTCGAGTCGCTGGTGCCACGCGGCGAGGCGTGGCGCAGCATGGGCATCGTCATCGTCAACGTGTCCTGCAACTTCAAGAAGCCGATCAACTATCCGGGCAGCGTGGAGGTGAAGGTGTTCGCCGGCGCTCCGGGCGGCTCGAGCGTGCCGACCTACTACGAATTGCTCGTCGGCGACGAGCTCTACGCCGACGGCGCCGCCACGGTGGTGTTCGTCGACCCCGAAAAGCAGAAGCCGATGCGCATTCCCGAGCGCGTGCGCTCGCTCATGCAATGAGCCCGCTCTGGACGCCTTCGCCCGAGCGGGCGGCGAAGACCGAGCTGGCGCGGCGCTCCACTAAGCTCGCCGGCCAGTCGAGCTACGCCGACCTGCATCGCTGGTCGATCGAGCACCGCGCAGATTTCTGGAATGCGGTCTGGGATTTTGCGGCGGTCCGGGGTGAAAAAGGGCGGCGAGGTTGTGGTCATGCGACCCGCATGCCGGGAGCGAAGTGGTTTCCGCAGGCGAGGCTCAACTACGCCTGTTATGTGTTGCGCCACCGCAGTTCCGCGGACGCCATCGTGTTCTGGGGCGAGGATCGGATCAAAAGAAGGCTCAGCCACAAGAACCTGCATGCCTTGGTCTCGCGCATCGCCCGGGTGCTAAGCGACGCCGGCGTACAGAAGGGGGATCGGGTCGCCGGTTACCTGC
>CAWENY010000023.1:0-122733 GCA_963810475.1 uncultured beta proteobacterium
ACCTTGTCGAACCAGCCCTTGGCGCGCGGGTTGTGGCGCGCGCTGTCCTGGGCGCTGATGGAGTCGAACTCCCGCAGTAGCTGACGCTGGCGCTCGGTCAGGCTGACCGGGGTCTCGACCACCACGTGGCAGAACAGCTCGCCCGGCTCCTGGCTGCGCACGCCCTTGATGCCCTTGCCCTTGAGGCGGAAAGTCTTGCCGGTCTGGGTTTCGGCCGGGACGCGGATCTTCGCCGAGCCCTCCAGCGTGGGCACGGTCACGTCGCCGCCGAGCGCGGCGGTGGTGATGGAGATCGGCATCTCGCAATGCAGGTCGTCGTGGTCGCGCTGGAACACCGGGTGCGGCTTCACGTGCACCTGCACGTAGAGGTCTCCCGGCGGTCCGCCGTTCACGCCGGGCTCGCCTTCGCCGGAGAGGCGCACGCGATCGCCTTCGTCGACGCCCGCCGGGATCTTCACCGCGAGGGTCTTCTGCAGCTTGACGCGCCCGCTGCCGGAGCAGGTGGCGCACGGATTCGGAATCACGCTGCCGCTGCCGTGGCAGCGCGGGCAGGTCTGCGCGATGGAGAAGGGGCCCTGCGAGACGCGCACCTGGCCGGCGCCGCGGCAGGAAGGGCAGGTCGCGGGCTGCGTTCCCGAGCGCGCGCCGCTGCCCTTGCAGGTCTCGCACGCCGCCAATGCCGGGATGCGGATCTTGGTCTCGTAGCCGTGCGCCGCCTGCTCGAGGGTGAGCTCGAGGTTGTAGCGCAGGTCGGCGCCGCGGAACACGGTGCTGCGCCCGCCGCGGTTGCCGCCGAAGATCTCGCCGAAGATGTCGCTGAAGATGTCGCCGAAGCCCGCGCCGCCGGGCCCGCCGCCGGCCTGCGGGCTCACGCCGGCATGGCCGAACTGGTCGTACGCCGCGCGCTTCTGCGGCTCGCACAGCACCTCGTAGGCTTCCTTCGCCTCCTTGAAGTTTTCCTCGGCCTTGGGATTGTCCGGATTGCGGTCCGGATGCCATTTCATGGCGAGCCGCCGGTAGGCCTTCTTCAGGTCGTCCTCGGAGGCGTCCTTGTTGACGCCGAGCACCTCGTAGTAATCGCGCTTCGCCATGCTCCTCGCCTAGAAACTACAAACGGGCGGCGCTGCGCATCGCGCGCTCGCCCGCTCCAGGTTCCTCAACAAGTTGATTAGCTCCGGTCTTCTTGTCCTTGACTTCGGTGAACTCGGCATCGACGACGTTCTCGTCTTTCTTGCCGGCTTCGCCCTGCGCCTGCGCCTCGGGCTGTCCCTGGGTGTTCGCGGCCTGGGCCTGCTGCTCCGCATACATTTTCTGCCCCAGGGTCTGCGCGACTTGCGCCAGCGCCTGCGCCTTGGCGTCGATCTCGGCCTTGTCCTCCGATTTGAGCACGCCTTCGGCGTCCTTGATCGCGGCCTCGATCTTCTCCTTCTCGCCCGCGTCGAGCTTGTCGCCGTAGTCCTTGAGCGATTTTCTCACGGAGTGCACCAGCGCCTCGGCCTGGTTGCGGGCGTTGACCAGCTCGAGCGTCTTGCGATCTTCCTCGGCGTGCGCTTCCGCGTCCTTCACCATGCGCTGGATCTCGGCCTCGTTCAGGCCGGAGCTCGCCTGGATCTTGATCTTGTTCTCCTTGCCGGTCGCCTTGTCCTTCGCGGTGACGTGCAGGATGCCGTTCGCATCGATGTCGAACGTGACCTCGATCTGCGGCATGCCGCGCGGCGCGGGCGGGATGTCGGTCAGGTTGAACTGGCCGAGCGACTTGTTGCCCGACGCCAGGTCGCGCTCGCCCTGCAGCACGTGGATGGTGACCGCGTTCTGGTTGTCGTCGGCGGTGGAGAACACCTGCTGCGCCTTGGTCGGGATGGTGGTGTTCTTCTGGATCAGCTTGGTCATCACTCCGCCGAGCGTCTCGATGCCGAGCGAGAGCGGCGTGACGTCGAGCAGCAGCACGTCCTTGACGTCGCCTTTCAGCACCCCGGCCTGGATCGCGGCACCCACCGCGACCGCCTCGTCCGGGTTCACGTCCTTGCGCGGCTCCTTGCCGAAGAACTCCTTCACCTTGTCCTGCACTTTCGGCATGCGCGTCTGGCCGCCGACCAGGATCACGTCCTGGATGTCGTTCACCTTGACGCCCGCGTCCTTGATCGCGATGCGGCACGGCTCGATGGTGCGCTCGACCAGCTCCTCGACCAGCGACTCGAACTTGGCGCGGGTCACCTTCATGTTCAGGTGCTTCGGCCCGCTCTGGTCGGCGGTGATGTAGGGCAGGTTGATCTCGGTCTGCTGCGACGAGGAGAGCTCGATCTTCGCCTTCTCGGCCGACTCTTTCAGCCGCTGCAGCGCGAGCACGTCCTTCGACAGGTCGACGCCCTGGTCCTTCTTGAACTCGCCGACGATGTAGTCGATCAGGCGCTGGTCGAAGTCCTCGCCGCCGAGGAAGGTGTCGCCGTTGGTGGAGAGCACCTCGAACTGCTTCTCGCCCTCGACGTCGGCGATCTCGATCATCGAGATGTCGAACGTGCCGCCGCCCAGGTCGTAGACCGCGATCTTGGTGTCCTTCTTGCCCACCTTGTCCATGCCGAAGGCGAGCGCGGCCGCGGTCGGCTCGTTGATGATGCGCTTGACGTCCAGCCCGGCGATGCGCCCGGCGTCCTTGGTGGCCTGGCGCTGCGAGTCGTTGAAGTAGGCGGGGACGGTGATTACCGCCTCCTTCACTTCCTCGCCGAGGTAGTCCTCGGCGGTCTTCTTCATCTTGCGCAGGATGTGCGCCGAGACCTCCTGCGGGGAGATCTTCTTGCCGCGCACCTCGATCCACGCGTCGCCGTTGTCGGCGCGCGCGATCTTGTAGGGCATCAGCTTGATGTCCTTCTGCGTTTCCTTCTCATCGAACTTGCGGCCGATGAGGCGCTTCACCGCGTAGATGGTGTTCTTGGCGTTGGTGACCGCCTGGCGCTTGGCCGAGGCGCCGACCAGCACCTCGCCGTCCTCGGTGAACGCCACCACCGAGGGCGTGGTGCGCGAGCCTTCCGAGTTCTCGATCACCTTGGGCTTGCCGCCCTCCATGATCGCTACGCAGCTGTTGGTCGTTCCGAGGTCAATGCCGATGATTTTTGCCATAGGGGTACCTTAGTTCAAGTCTTTGTCGGATATGGGGTCTGACTTGTTTTTTGCAACCGTAACCAGCGCCGGGCGCAAAACGCGGTCGTGCAGGCTGTAACCCTTCTGCATTACCGCGACGATGGTGTTCGGCTCCTGCGTCGAACCGGGCGCGGCCTCGACCGCCGCCATCGCCTGGTGGCGATGCGGGTCGAAGCGCTCGCCGGGCTGGGGGTCGATCTCGCGGATGCTCGATTTCTCGAGCGCCGAGCGCAGTTGCTTGAGGGTAAGCTCGACGCCGCTGGTATCGCCGGTCTTGAGCGCCGCCTCCAGGCTGTCGATGACCGGGAGCAGTCCCTCGGCGAAGCTCTCCAGGACGTATTTGCGCGAGGAGAGGGCCTCGGCCTGCGCGCGCTTGCGCGCGTTCTCGGCGTCGGCCACGGCGCGCATCATGGTGTCGCGCTGCTGCTCGATCTTGGCCTGCGCTTCGGCCAGCAGCTCTTCCAGCGATTTCGCTTCCTGGCCCGCTTTCTGGGCCTCGTCATTTTGCTGAACGGTTTTCTCCTGCATCTTGTCCTAATGGGGATGGGTGCCGCCGCTTTCAAGCGGGTTTTCGCAGATTAAAGGTCTTGATTTTATGAATAAACCTTTGAAATACACGCTGCTCGGGCTAGGCGGGCTGCTGGGTCTTGCGGTTGCGGGTGCCGCGGTTTTTGCGCTGACTTTCGATCCGAACCGCTACAAGCAGGACATCGAGCGACTCGCCAAGGAGAAGACCGGCCGCACGCTCAAGCTTGCCGGCGACATCAAGCTTGCGTTCTGGCCCAGCCTCGGTGCCGACGTGGCCGGCATCACTTTCTCCGAGAAGGGCTCGGATCAGCAGTTCGTGGCTCTGGAGTCGGCGCACGCGGCAGTCAAGCTGATGCCGCTGCTGCGCGGCGAGTACATCGTCGACTCGGTCAAGGTTTCGGGAGTCAAGGCGCGCGTGGTCAAGGGCAAGGACGGCCGCTTCAATTTTTCCGACCTGACCGAGGGCGGCGAAAAGAACGAAATCCAGGCCAAGAAGGCAGCCTCGCCTGACGACGGCGGCAAGCCCTTGGTGTTCGACATCTCCAGCGTCAGCATCGAGCGCGCGTCGATCCAGTACATCGACCAGATGGCGGGCCAGGAGTACGCGATCGAGGATTTCAAGCTGAAGACCGGCCGCATCGCGCAGGACGCCGAGGGCAAGCTCGAGCTCGCCATGGTGGCGAAGCGCAAGGCGCCGGCCCTCGAGGTCAAGCTCGCCGCCGATGGCAAATACCAGTTCAAGGGCGGCACCTTGAGTGGCGATGTCACCGCGAAGCTCGACGATTCGACGATCAAGGCGAAATTTACCGCCGCCGAGCCTTACAACTTCGAAGCGAGCATCGACAAGATCAACCTCGATCGATACCTCGGCGGCGCGGACAAGCCGGCAGCGCAGCCCGAGGCCAAGAAGGCGCCCGAGCAGAAGAAACCCGAAGCGGACACTCCGGTCGACCTCTCGCCGCTCAAGAGCATCAACGCAAAGGGCAAGCTCCAGGTCGGGGCGCTGGAAGTGCATGGCCTCAAGCTGGCGGAGGTGAACGCGCAGCTCAACGCCGCGAACGGCCGGGTCACGGTCGCGCCCCATTCGGCGAAGCTCTACGAAGGCACGGTGTCCGGCGAGGTGGCGGTCGATGCGAACCGCAACCACATCTCCCTCAAGGAGGACCTGAAGAATGTCTCCATCGGTCCCCTGCTGCGCGACTTCGCCGAGCAGGACCGGGTCGACGGTCGCGGCAACGTCGCGCTCGATGTCACGACCGCCGGCGCGACGGTAAACGCCATGAAGCGCGCGCTCAACGGTACCGCCAAGGTCGCGCTGCGCGACGGCGCCGTCAAGGGCGTGAACATCGGCGAGATCGTCCGCAAGGCGCGCAGCACGCTCGGCGGGTCGCAGCCGGCGGCGGAAGGCGAAACCGCGGCGGGCAATACGCAGAAGACGGATTTCAGCGAGCTCAACGCCAGCTTCGCCATCAAGAACGGCGTAGCGCACAACGAGGACCTCGAGGTCAAGGCGCCGCTGTTCCGGCTCGGCGGCGCCGGCGACATCAACATCGTCAATTCGACCCTCGATTACCTGGCCAAGGCATCCATCGTCGCCACGTCGCAGGGCCAGGGCGGCAAGGAGCGCGACAACCTCGCGGGGCTGACGGTCCCGGTCAGGCTCACCGGCAGCTTCGACGATCTGAAATACAAGGTGGATTTCCGCGGCATGGCGGGGCAGGCCGCGAAGTCCGAAGTGGGTGAAAAATTGAAAGACCGCCTCGAGGAGAGGCTCAAGGACGAGAACGTGCGCGACAAGTTAAAGGGATTGTTAGGGCGGTAGGGGTTCCCCCGGCCGACGCTCAGGAAGTCCCCGAGTGCCGGCGTTGCGCTCGGCTCGTATGCTGGTGCCGCGATGCTGAACCTCCTGCGCTATTCGCAGCTCCTCGCGCTGGCGGTGCTCGTGGCCGTCGTCGTCGCGCTGTCGATGCTCTACCGCGGCCTGGTGTTCGACGCCATGGTCGAAAGCGAGAGCCACGCCAGCGTCGCGCTCACCAAGACCTTCGCCAACGCCGTCTGGCCCGGGCACGCCCAGTTCGTCAAGCGCGCCGGTTCGCTCGACCGCGCGACGCTCGCCGAGCGGCCGGAGATCGCGGCGCTCGACCACGAGCTGCGGCGCCTGGCCGACGGCCTGCCGATCGTCAAGGTCAAGATCTATAACCTGAATGGCCTGACGGTGTTTTCCACCGATGCGCGCCAGATCGGCGAGGACAAGGCGCCGAACCCCGGCTTCCAGCGCGCGCGCGACGGCTATCCGGCGAGCAACCTCACTTACCGCGAGCGCTTCGACAGCTGGGAAGGCGAGCTTGCCGATCGCCACATCCTCGCGACCTACGTGCCGGTGCACGTGTACGAGGCCGCACCGGTGGAAGCGGTGCTCGAGGTCTACAGCGACGTCACCGAGCTGGTGGCGCGCATGGAGCGCAGCCAGTGGACCATCCTCGCCGCGGTGCTCGGCGGGATGGCCGCGGTCTACCTCGCGATGCAGCTGATGCTCGCGCGCTACCACCGCCTGCTGCGCGACAAGGAGCGCGAGCGCGCCGCGCAGGAAGAGCGCATCCGCCACCAGGCGTACCACGACTCGCTCACCGGCCTGCCGAACCGCGCGAGTTTCGCCGAGCACCTCGACGAGGCGATGCGCCGCGCCAAGCGCGCCGGCTGGCCGCTCGCGCTGCTGTTCCTCGACCTGGACAATTTCAAGCGCGTGAACGACAGCCTCGGCCACGACGCCGGCGACCGCCTGCTGCGCGTCGCCGCCGAGCGCATCCGCCGCGCGGTGCGCGAGGCGGACATGCTGTTCCGCATGGGCGGCGACGAGTTCACCGTGCTGCTCGAGGACGTGCGCGGGCCCGAGGAGGCCGCGATGGTGTCGAGCCGCGTGCTCGAGGCCATGGCCGAGCCGTTGCAGCTGCAGCACCACGAGATCTCAGTCACCGCGAGCATCGGCATCGCGCTCTATCCACGCGACGACGTGGTGGCCGAGCGCCTGCTGAAAAGCGCCGACACGGCGATGTACCGCGCCAAGGAGCTCGGCCGCAACCGCTACGCGTTCTTCGCGCCGGAAATGAACGAGCGCGTGGAGAGCCAGATGCTGATCGAGGCCGCGCTACGCCGCGCGCTCAAGAACCAGGAGTTCGTGCTGCATTTCCAGCCGCGGGTATCGGCCGCGAGCGGCCGTGCGACCGGCGCCGAGGCGCTGCTGCGCTGGCGCCATCCGGAATGGGGGCTGGTGGAGCCGGGGCGCTTCATCCCGCTGCTGGAGGAGACCGGCATGGTGGTGCCGGTCGGCGCCTGGGTGCTGTCCGAGGCCTGCCGCCACGCGAAAGCCTGGCAGGACGCCGGCCTGCCGCCGCTGCGCGTGTCGGTGAACCTGTCGTCGCGCCAGTTCCGCAGCGAGACCCTGTTCGACTCCGTGACCGAGGCGCTGCGTGCCAGCCGCCTCCAGCCGCAGCTGCTCGAGCTCGAGCTGACCGAGAGCCTGCTGGTCGAGAACGTCGAGCACGCGATGGGCGTGATGGGAAAGCTCAAGGCCATCGGCACCGCGATCTCGATCGACGACTTCGGCACCGGCTATTCCTCGCTCGGCTACCTCAAGCGCTTCCCGATCGACAGCCTGAAGATCGACAAGAGCTTCGTGCGCGACATCGCCACCAGCCCGAAGGACGCGGCGATCGTGAAGGCGATCTCCGCCCTCGCGCGCTCGCTCGGCATCGGCCTGATCGCCGAGGGCGTGGAGGAGGTGTGGCAGGCGGAATACCTGCGCGCGCAGCAGTGCACCGAGATGCAGGGCTTTCTCTTCAGCCACCCGCTGCCGCACGAGCTGGTGATCGACGCGCTGTCGCGCGCTTATCCGCTGGCGCAGCCGAGGGCCGCGGTCGCCGCGTTGCGCGCCTAGAGGGAACGTCTGGCGATCTGCGCAAGCGCGCTGATCCATTCGGCGGATTCGTTCAGGCAGGGGATGAGGCAGAGGTCCTGGCCGCCGGCGGCGCGAAAAGCCCGGTGCGCCGTGATGCCGATTTCTTCCAGCGTCTCGAGGCAGTCGCACACGAATCCGGGGCAGACCACGTCGATCCTCTTCAAGCCTTCGCCGGCGAGCGCGACCAGCGTCGGCTCGGTGTACGGTTGCAGCCAATCGGCGTAGCCGAAGCGCGACTGGAACGTGGTTTTCCAGGCCGCCTCCTTCAAGCCGAGCTTGGCGGCGAGCAGTGCCGCCGTCGCGTGGCACTCGAGCTCGTAGCGCTCCGCGCCTTTGCGCGGCAGGCCGTGAAAGCTCATCACCAGCATCGCGCCGCGGCCGTGTTTCTGCCAGTGGCGCCGGACGTTCGCCGCCAGGGCTTCGATGTACGCAGGATGCTCGTAGAAGCTCTCCACCATCGGCGTGCCGCGCGGCAGTACGTCGGCCACGCTCGCCGTGGTGCTTTCCGCGTACTGGGGATAAAGGGGAATGACTAGCGGGTCGTCCATCCCGGTAAGCGCTGAGGCAACCGACGGCTTGCCATAGCGCATCGCATATTTCACCGGCATGCCGAGTTCTTCCGCGAGCAGTGCTGCCTGCCGCATGGTATGCACGGCGAGGGGCGAGCCTTCCGGGGTCCAGATCTGCTGGTACTTCTCCGCGGATTTCGCCGGCCGCGTGCGCAGCACGATGCCATGCAGGATCGGTAGCCAGAGCCAGCGCGGCAGTTTGACGACGCGCGGGTCCGAAAGGAATTCGCGCAGATACGCGCGCACCGCCGTCGGCGTGGGGGCGGCCGGGGTGCCGAGGTTGACGAGGAGGACGCTCTTCAGTGCTTGGACAGCACGCTGGAGAGCAGCTTCGCGGTGACGTCGACGATCGGCACCACGCGCTCGTAGGCCATGCGCGTGGGGCCGATCACGCCCACCGTGCCCACGACTTCCCCGTCCACCTTGTACGGCGAGGTCACTACGCTCACGTCGTCGGGCGCGGCTACGCCCGACTCGCCGCCGATGAAGATCTGCACGCCCTGGCCGCGCAGCGCAAGGTCGAGGATCTTGACCAGCGAGGTCTTGCGCTCGAACAGCTCCAGCAGCTGCTTCAGGCGCCCCATGTCCTGCGACAGGTCCTTCACCGCGAACAGGTTGCGCTCGCCCGAGATCACGTACTGGTCCCCGCCCTCGGCGAGCGCGCTGCCGGCGTCGAGCGCCGCGCTCATGAGCTTGGTGACGTCCTCGCGCATCTCGCGCAGCTCGTTCTGCAGCCGGGCGCGGACTTCTTCGAAGCTCTGGCCGGCGTAGTTCTGGTTGATGAAATTCGCCGCCTCGATCAGCTCCGACGGACGGTATTCCACCTCGGTAAAGAGAATCCGGTTGTGCACGTCGCCATCGGGCGTGACCACGATCAGCAGGATGCGCTTCTCCGACAGCTTGAGGAACTCGATGTGCTTGAACGTCACCACGCGCCGCGGGGTCATCACCACGCCGGCGAACTCGGTGAGCTGCGAGAGCAGGTGGGAAGCGGTGTGGATCACGCGCTGCGGGTTGTCGGGATGCAGCTGGCCCTCGATCGCGTGCAGGTCGTGCGACTGGAGCTGACGCACCACCAGCAGCGTGTCGATGAAGAAGCGGTAGCCGGCGGGCGTCGGCACCCGCCCGGCGGACGTATGGGGGCTGGCGATGAAGCCGAGGTCTTCCAGATCGGCCATCACGTTGCGGATGGTGGCGGGCGACAGATCGAGCCCCGAGAACTTGGAAAGCGTGCGCGAGCCGATCGGCTGGCCCTCGGCAATGTAGCGCTCGATCAGCGTCTTGAGAAGGATTTGTGCGCGCTTGTCGAGCATGGAATTCATTGTACACTCGGCCGCATGTCACCCGCCGCGAGGAATCCGAAGTTCAGCCGGATTGCTCTGATCGGCAAGCTGAAGAGTCCCGAGATCGAATCGTCGCTGCGCGAGATGCGCGAGTTCCTGCGCAAGCGCGGCTGCGAAGTCCTCGCCGTCGGCGACACCAAGGCAGACCTCGCGATCGTCGTCGGCGGCGACGGCACCATGCTCACCGCGGCACGCGAGCTGGTGCGCCATGGCGTGCCGCTGGTCGGGGTCAATCAGGGACGCGTCGGCTTCATGACCGACATCGGCTACGACGACATGCAGGCCGGCGTCGGCGCGATCCTCGAGGGCAATTACTCAATCGAAGAGCGCACGCTGCTCGATGCCGAGCTGGTGCGCGGCAACGAAAAGGTGCTGCGCACGCTGGCGCTGAACGAGGCGGTGATCGGCAAGGGCTCGCAGGGTCGCCTGATCGAGTTCGACCTCGCCATCGACGGCGAATTCATCTACACGCTGCGCGCCGACGGCATCATCGTCGCCACGCCCACCGGGTCGACGGCGTACGCGCTTTCGGCGCAGGGGCCGATTCTCCATCCGGCGGTGCCGGCGCTTACGCTGGTCCCGCTCAACCCGCACACGCTTTCGGCGCGGCCGGTCACCATCAGCGACCGCTGCGCGATCGAGATCAAGCTGGTGCACGCGCTCGACGCGCGCGCGCACTTCGACGGCCTCGCGCTCGCCGACATGGCCGAAGGCGACCGGCTGTTGCTCAAGCGCTCGGCCGACGTGGTGCGCTTCGTGCATCCGCCGGGCTACCGCTACTTCGCCACCCTGCGCCAGAAGCTGCGCTGGAGCGAGACGCTGGAAAAGCGGCGCGCCACGGACTAGGTCATGCTGCGTGCGCTCGACGTCAGCAACCTGGTCCTGATCGAGAAAGCGTCGCTCGAGCTCGGTGAAGGCTTTACCTGCCTCACCGGCGAGACCGGCGCGGGCAAGTCGATGCTGGTCGACGCCATCGAGCTGCTGGTCGGCGGGCGCGGCGATGCCGGGCTGGTGCGCGACGGCGCCGAGCGCGCCGAGCTGTCCGCGGAATTTGAAGTCAAGGAAAAAACTCCTCTGGCCGATTGGCTGGTCGAGGCGGATCTCGCCGGCGATCCCGGCACGCTGATTCTCCGGCGCAGCATCGACCGCAGCGGCCGCTCGCGCTGCTTCATCAACGGCCATGCCGCCACGCTCGCGCAGCTGAAATCCGCCGGCGAGCACCTGATCGACATCCATGGCCAGCACGAGCACCAGTCGCTGCTGCGGCCGGCGGCGCAGCGCGCGCTGCTCGATGCGCAGGCGGGTGCCGAGGACCTGGCGCGGCAGACCGCCGACGCGTACCGCGACTGGAAGCGGCTGCAGGCGGTGGCCGAGCGAAGCCGAGAAAAATTTCGCGCAGCGGGAAGCCGAGCGCGACGAGCTGAAGGTTCTGATTTCCGATTTGAAAAAGCTCGGCTTGCGCGAGGGCGAGTGGCAGGAGGTCTCGGCCGAGCACACCAGGCTGCAGCACGGCTCGAGCTTGCTAGGCGGCGCGCAGTCCGCGCTCGAAGCCTTGGCCGAGGCCGAGGGGGCAGCGCTCAGCCAGCTCGCCGCGGTGGCGAACCGGTTGAAGGCGCTTTCGGCGCACGACGACCGATCTGAAAGCGGTGGTCGAGCTGCTGGAGTCGGCCGAAGCGCAAGCCAGTGAAGCGGTCCGCGACTTGCGCAACTACGCCTCGCGTGTCGAGCTCGACCCGCAGGCGCTGCGCGACACCGAGGCGCGCATCGAAGCGCTGCATGCCGCGGCCCGCAAATTCCGTGTGCGGCCCGAAGAGCTGCCGGCGAAAGCCGCCGAGCTGGCGCGGCGCTTCGGCGAGCTCGAGCTCGCCGTCAATCCGGAGGCGCTGCGCAAGGAAGTGGCGGCGGCGCAGGATCGGTACGAGTCCGTTTCGCGCAAGCTCTCGGCGAAACGCCGCGCCGGCGCCGAGGCGCTCGGCAAGGCGGTGACGGCGGCAATGCAGAAGCTCGCCATGGCGGGCGGCCGTCTTGCCGTCAGATTGAATTCGCTCGAGCAGCCGTCGGCGATGGGCGCGGAAGAAGTGGAATTCGAGGTTTCCTCGCACGCGAGCCTGCCGCTTCGGCCGCTGGCGAAAGTGGCCTCGGGCGGCGAGCTCTCGCGCGTGAGCCTGGCGATCCAGCTGGTCGCCGCCAGCGCCTCGCCGGTGGGCGCCCTGGTGTTCGACGAGATCGACTCCGGGATCGGCGGCGGTGTGGCCGAGACCATCGGCAAGGCGTTGCGCCAGCTCGGCAAGCAGCGCCAGGTACTGTGCGTTACGCATCTGCCGCAGGTGGCGGCCAGCGGCAACGATCAATGGTCGGTATTGCGTTCGGGAGTGAAGGTTAGACTGATCCACCTGGATCGCGGCGCGCGCATCGCCGAGCTGGCTCGAATGCTCGGCGGCGCGGAGAGCACCGCGCGCAAGCACGCCGCGGAGCTGCTCGACGAGGGCTAAGCCGAGCGGTGCGGGCAGTTCTTCTTCGTGCAGTCCGCGTACAGGGCAAGCGAATGCCCGTGTAGCGTGAACCCGCGCTGGCGCGCGACGTCGGCCTGGCGCTTCTCGATATCCGGGTCGTAGAACTCTTCCACGCGCCCGCACTGCAGGCACAACAGATGGTCGTGGTGTCCGCCCTGGTTCAGCTCGAACACCGCCTTGCCGGTCTCGAAATGCTGGCGCGCGAGCAACCCGGCCTGCTCGAATTGGGTCAGCACGCGGTACACGGTGGCGAGGCCGACGTCGATTCCCTCCGCGATCAGCGCCTTGTAGACGTCTTCGGCCGAGAGGTGGCGCACCTTGCTGCCCTCGAACAGCTCGAGGATCTTGCGGCGGGGAAGGGTGGCTTTGAGCCCGCTGTCCTTCAGGCTTTGCACCGTGCTCATCGGTGGCATTATATGCGCATGCCTCAGGCGGTCTTCCGGGTCGCATTGCCGTTTGCCGCGCTCGCGCTGCTCGCGAGCTGCGGCTTCGTGCCGACGATTCCCGGCGTCACGCCCTATCGCATCGAGATCCAGCAGGGCAACTACATCTCGCAGGACATGGTGGGGCAGCTCAAGCCCGGCATGAGCAAGGAGCAGGTGCGCCTCGCGCTCGGCACGCCGCTGCTCAACGACGTTTTCCATGCCGACCGCTGGGATTACGTGTACTGGCGCGAAAAGCCCGGTACCAAGCGAGAGCAGCGCAAGCTCACCGTGTTCTTCGAGGACGGCAAGCTCACGCGCCTCGACGGCGACGTGGTCGCGGCCGGCGCAACACAGTGATGGCGGCATGAGGGTCGCCGTCGCCGGCGCCGGCGGGCGCATGGGTCGCGCGCTGATCGACGCGGTTCTCGCGGACAGCGAGCTCACCCTGGCCGCGGCGCTGGATGTGAAAGGCAGCAGCGCGCTCGGACAGTCGGTCGGCGGCAGCAAGGTGACTTCCGAGCTCGGCGCCATTTCGCAGGCGGAGGTGCTGATCGATTTCACCCGGCCCGAGGGCACGCTCGCGCACCTCAAGCACGCAAGAGCGATGGTGATCGGCACCACCGGCTTCACCGAAGAGGACAAGGGCACCATCGCCGAGGCGGCGAAGCGCATGCCGATCGTGATGGCGGCGAACTTCGCCGTCGGCGTCAACGCCGCCTACAAGCTGGCCGAAGTCGCGGCCCGCATCCTCGGCGAGGATTACGACGTCGAGATCGTGGAGGCGCACCACCGCCACAAAGTCGACGCGCCCTCGGGCACCGCGCTGGCGCTGGGCGAGATCGTCGCCGGGGCTTTGAAGAAAAAGGATTTTGTCTTTGGCAGAAAAGGCATTATCGGCGAGCGGCAGGCCAAGCAGATCGGCTTCCATTCGATCCGCGGCGGCGACATCATCGGCGAGCACACGGTGATCTTCGCCGGCACCGGCGAGCGCGTCGAAGTCACCGTGCGCTCACAGAGCCGCACGACTTATGCACAAGGCGCGCTGCGCGCCGTCAAGTTTCTGAAGGGGAAAGCCCCCGGCCTGTACGGCATGGCCGACGTTTTAGGCCTATAATCCTTCCTTCAATGAAGCGGGAGGGGCGGCATGGTTTCGTGCCTCGGCTCTCCCGCTTTTCACGTGCGCTGCAAAAATGGCTAACTTCGAACCCGCCGTGCTGGTCCTTGCCGACGGGACGGTCTTTCGCGGCCGTTCCATCGGCGCCCATGGCGCCGCGGTGGGCGAGGTGGTGTTCAACACCGCGATGACCGGCTACCAGGAAATCCTCACCGATCCCTCGTATTGCCGGCAGATCGTCACCCTGACCTACCCGCACATCGGCAACACCGGCGTGAACGCCGAGGACGCCGAATCCCGCCGGGTCTACGCCGAGGGCCTGGTGGTGCGCGACGTTCCGCGCCTGCTTTCGAACTGGCGCTCGCAGGGCGACCTGACTTCCTACCTGAAGAAGAGCAACGTCGTCGGCATTGCCGAGCTGGATACGCGAAAACTCACCCGCATCCTGCGGGAAAAGGGTGCCCAGAACGGCTGCCTGACCACCGAAGTCGACGTCGACAAGGCGCTGGGGAAAGCAAAGGCGTTTCCCGGCCTCGCCGGCATGGACCTCGCCAAGGTGGTGACCACCGACAAGCCTTACGAGTGGACCCACGGTCGCTGGGACCTCGGCAGCGGCTATCGCAAGATCGAAAACCCGCGTTTCCACGTCGTCGCCTACGACTACGGCATCAAGCACAACATCCTGCGCATGATTGCCGAGCGCGATGCCCGGGTGACGGTGGTTCCCGCCCAGATGCCCGCGCGCGAGGTGCTGCGCATGAAACCCGACGGCGTATTCCTCGCCAACGGCCCCGGCGACCCCGAGCCTTGCGACTACGCGATCGAGGCCATCGGCGAGATCCTCGACGCGACGAAGGTACCGGTGTTCGGCATCTGCCTCGGCCATCAGCTGATGGGCCTGGCTTCGGGCGCGAAGACGCTGAAGATGAAGTTCGGTCACCACGGCGCCAACCATCCGGTGAAGGACCTCGACTCCGGCAGAGTGGTGATCACCAGCCAGAACCATGGCTTCGCCGTAGACCCTTCGACGGTTCCCTCCACTCTGCGCGCAACCCACATCTCATTGTTTGACGGCTCCCTCCAGGGCCTGGCGCGGACTGATCGGCCGGCATTCTGTTTCCAAGGACACCCCGAAGCGAGTCCCGGGCCGCATGACATTGGCTACCTCTTCGACCGCTTTGCCAAGCTGATGGGCGATGCCAAAGCGAACTGATCTTAAAAGCATCCTGATCATCGGCGCGGGGCCGATCGTCATCGGCCAGGCGTGCGAGTTCGACTATTCGGGCGCGCAGGCCTGCAAGGCGCTGCGCGCGGAGGGCTACCGTGTGGTGCTGGTGAACTCGAACCCGGCGACCATCATGACCGACCCGCAGATGGCCGATGCCACCTATATCGAGCCGATCACCTGGCAGGTCGTGGCGCGCATCATCGAGAAGGAGCGCCCGGACGCGCTGCTGCCGACGATGGGCGGGCAGACCGCGCTCAACTGCGCGCTCGACCTCGCGCGCGAGGGGGTGCTGGAAAAATTCGGCGTCGAGATGATCGGCGCCTCGCGCGAGGCGATCGACAAGGCCGAGGACCGCGAGAAGTTCAAGGCGGCAATGACACGCATCGGCCTGGGCTCTGCACGCTCGTCGCTAGCGCACTCCATGGAGGAAGCGCTGCAACTGCAGGCTGCAATCGGCTTCCCGGTCGTCATCAGACCCTCCTTCACCTTGGGCGGCACCGGCGGCGGCATCGCCTACAACCGCGAGGAGTTCATCGCCATCTGCGAGCGCGGCCTCGAGGCATCGCCGACCAAGGAGCTTCTGATCGAGGAGTCGCTCCTGGGCTGGAAGGAATTCGAGATGGAGGTGGTGCGCGACCGCAAGGACAACTGCATCATCGTCTGCTCGATCGAGAACCTCGACCCGATGGGCGTGCATACCGGCGACTCGATCACGGTCGCGCCGGCGCAGACGCTGACCGACAAGGAATACCAGATCATGCGCGACGCCTCGATCGCGGTGCTGCGCGAGATCGGCGTCGATACCGGCGGCTCCAACGTGCAGTTCGCCATCAATCCGGCCGACGGCCGCATGGTCGTGATCGAAATGAACCCGCGCGTGTCGCGCTCTTCCGCCCTGGCCTCGAAGGCGACCGGCTTCCCGATCGCCAAGGTGGCGGCGAAGCTCGCGGTCGGCTACACGCTCGACGAAGTCGCCAACGAAGTGACTGGCGGCGCGACCCCGGCGTCGTTCGAGCCGAGCATCGACTACGTCGTGACCAAGGTGCCGCGTTTCGCATTCGAGAAATTCCCGCAGGCCAACGACCGCCTCACCACGCAGATGAAGTCGGTGGGCGAGGTGATGGCGATCGGCCGCACCTTCCAGGAATCGTTCCAGAAGGCGCTGCGCGGGCTGGAGATCGGCGTCGACGGCCTCAACCAGCGCACGCGCGACCGCGAGACGCTGGAGAAGGAGCTGGGCGAGCCCGGCCCCGAGCGCATCTGGTACGTGGGCGATGCGTTCGAGAACGGCTTCACGCTGGAAGAGGTCTACCGGCTCACCAAGATCGATCCGTGGTTCCTCGACCAGATTCTTCAGATTGTCGAGCTGGAGATGAAGCTCGATGACCAGAAGCTGACGGAAATCGATTCTGAAACCTTGAGAGACCTCAAGCGCAAAGGGTTCTCCGATCGCCGGCTGGCGTACCTCTTCAACACCAACGAGAAAGAAGTAAGGGAGAAAAGGCACAGCCTAGGCATTCGCCCGGTCTACAAGCGCGTCGACACTTGCGCGGCGGAATTCGCGAGCAAGACCGCGTACATGTATTCGACGTACGAGGAGGAGTGCGAATCGGCGCCGACCTCGAAGAAGAAGATCATGGTGCTGGGCGGTGGGCCGAACCGCATCGGCCAGGGCATCGAGTTCGACTACTGCTGCGTGCACGCGGCGCTAGCGCTGCGCGAGGATGGTTTCGAGACCATCATGGTCAACTGCAACCCGGAAACGGTGTCGACCGACTACGACACTTCCGACCGCCTGTACTTCGAACCGCTGACGCTCGAGGACGTGCTCGAGATCGTCGACAAGGAAAAGCCGTGGGGTGTGATCGTGCAGTACGGCGGCCAGACGCCGCTCAAGCTTGCGCGCGACCTCGCCGCCGCCGGCGTGCCGATTATCGGCACCAGCGCCGATTCGATTGACGTCGCCGAGGACCGCGAGCGCTTCCAGCAGCTCCTCACCCAGCTCAACCTGCGCCAGCCGCCCAATCGTACGGCGCGCTCGGTAGAGGAGGCGGTGACGCACGCCGAGGCGATCGGCTACCCGGTGGTGGTGCGCCCGAGCTACGTGCTCGGCGGACGTGCGATGGAGATCGTGCACCAGAAGGCGGACCTCGAGCGCTACATGGCAAATGCGGTGAAGGTTTCGAACGACTCGCCGGTGTTGCTCGACCGCTACCTGTCCGACGCCACCGAGATCGACGTCGACTGCGTTTCCGACGGCAAGCAAGTGCTTATCGGCGGCATCATGGAGCACATCGAGGAGGCGGGCGTGCACTCCGGCGACTCCGCCTGCTGCCTGCCGCCGCATTCGCTGGCAAGCCACGTCGAGCGCGAGCTGCGCCGCCAGACCACGCAGATGGCCAAGGCGCTCAACGTGAAGGGCCTGATGAACGTGCAGTACGCGATCCAGGGCGGCACGGTCTATGTGCTCGAGGTCAACCCGCGCGCATCGCGCACCGTTCCCTTCGTATCCAAGGCGACCGGGCAGCCGCTAGCCATGATCGGCGCGCGCTGCATGGCGGGCAAGACCCTCGCGGAGCAGGGCGCCGAGGAAGTCACGCCGCCTTACTTCTCGGTGAAGGAAGCGGTGTTTCCATTCGCCCGCTTCCCGGGAGTCGACACCGTCCTCGGACCGGAAATGAAGTCCACCGGCGAGGTGATGGGCGTGGGCGAAACGTTCGGCGAGGCGTTCGTCAAGTCGCAGCTCGCCGCCGGGGTGAAGCTGCCGAAGGACGGGCGCGCCTTCGTCAGCATACGCGACTCGGACAAGCTCGCCGCCGTGCAGGTCGCGCGCGACCTCGTCGCGCTCGGCTTTGCGCTGGTATGCACGCGCGGCACTGCAGCGGTGTTCAAGTCCCATGGCATCCCGCTGACCGAAGTGAACCGGGCATCCGAAGGCCGCCCGCATATCGTCGACATGATCAAGAACGGCGAGATCGCTTTCATCGTCAACACGGAGGAGGCGACGCGAGCGGCGCTGGCGGACTCACGCTCGATCCGTACGACGGCGTTGGCCCAGCGCGTCACCTACTACACCACCGTTGCCGGCGCCAAGGCCGCGTGCGCCGGCATGAAGCACATCGCGCGGCTCGAGCCTTATCGGCTGCAGGATCTTCACGCACGCCTTCGCCAAGCCACACCGGAGCCCGTCCCCTCATGAAAACACCGATGACCAGGCGCGGCGCCGAGCTGCTGCGCGAAGAGCTGCATAGGCTGAAGACCATCGAGCGCCCCGCGAATTCCCAGGCCATCGGCGAGGCGCGCGCGCACGGCGACCTCTCCGAGAACGCCGAATACCATGCCGCGCGCGAGCGCGCCGGCTTTATCGAAGGTCGCATCTCCGAGCTCGAAGCCAAGCTCGCCAACGCCCAGGTGATCGATCCGAAGCTGGTCGATGCCGACGGCCGCTGCGTCTTCGGCGCCACCGTCGACGTCGAGGACGAGGCCGGCGAGAAATCGACCTGGCAGATCGTCGGCGAGGACGAGGCCGACATCAAGAAAGGCCGCATCTTCGTCAGCTCGCCCATCGCCCGCGCCCTCATCGGCAAGGAGTCCGGCGAGCGCGTCGAGGTGCAGACCCCCGGCGGCGTGAAGCGCTACGAGATCATCGACGTCCGCTACGAATAACCGAAAATCAGGGACAGACCACGTTTTTTTGCCGCTTCCGCCCATGAGGGGAATTGCGGAGAAGGACAGGCTGTGCCCGATCGCGTTAGTAGCCGGCTGCAGAGCGACATGAGTCCGGGCGTTCACCTGGTCATGTCCACTGAAAGCTGTGATCGGCGACTACAGCGGGACCCGACGAGGCGCAAGCGGGACCGGTGGCGAAGAAATCGAGGTAGGCAGCCGAAGTCCTAGCTCAGTCCTTCAACGCGCCGGCCCAGCCGTTCGCCGTGATGTCGAACGCGATCCCGTCGGGGTCGTGGTACTTCACTTCGTAGAACTTGGTGCCGCCGGAAGGCTCGCCCATCCAGTGCGTCGCGCCGGCTGCCTCGACGGATTTCATGGCGGCGTCCACGTCGTCGACCAGGAAACCGAAGTGGTGTACGCCGACGAAGTCGCGCCCGCGCTCGCCCGCGGCTTGCTCGGTCTTGTAATGCAGCAGCGCGAGGTTGATGGTCCCGTCGCTCAAGTAAACCCCGCGGGCGTTTTCCCAGTCGGTCTCGCCGACTTTCTCCATGCCGAAGGCGCGCATGTAGAACTCGGCCGCCTTCCACGGATCCGGCACGGTGATCGCGATGTGTCGCAGCTTGGCCATCAGCAGTAATCCTCCATCCGCATTATCCTATCCGTGGTTGAATCGGCAGGGGGAGCCGTGGTTTCGATCCACAGGCCGCATACGTTGATTGAGCTCGCCATGGCGCGAAGCCTCCTCGCCGCCCACGACATCCCGTACTTCGTGCACAACGGCGGCTACGCCAGCCTTTATCCGGGCATGCAGATCGGTCTGTTGAACGTCCCCACGATCATGGTGCCGCCCTCGGCAGCGGAGTTCGCGAGTGAGCTGCTGCGCGCCTATCTTCCGGAAGTCGAGGACCACCTGCACCCTAGGGCGGAGCGCTCCGCCTGGCACATCCTGCGGATGGTCTTGGAAGCGATGGCGTGCGTCTGGGTTGTGCGCCGCATAAGCGCGAAGGAACAGCGTAGCCCGGACTAGGACTTCTTGTAGCGCTTCGGCACGAAAGGCAGGGAAGCGACGCGGACCGGGCGCGCCGCGCCGCGCACGCTGGCAAAGAGCTTCTGCTCCGTGGAGCCCACGTAGCCGAGCATGATCGCGCGCTGCGTCGACGGCGAGATCGTGCCGCTCGTCACCACGCCGACCTGCCGGCGTTCCGAATCGAGAAGCGGCGCGCCATGGCGCACCGGCACCGGTTCCTCGCCTTCCAGGCCCCGCAGCTTTCTCGCCGTTCCTTCGCGCGCCTGGCGCAGATAGACGTCGGCCCCGGGAAATCCGCCTGCTTTCGCGCCGCCCGCGCGGCGCGAGCGCGCGATCGCCCAGCCGAGGCTCGCTTCCATCACCGTGGTGTCGGCGTCCATGTCCTGGCCGTAGAGGTGCAGACCAGCCTCGAGCCGCAGCGTGTCGCGTGCGCCCAGGCCGACCGGCTTGACGGCGGGGTTCGCGAGCAGCTTGCGTGCCAGGATCTCGGCTTCTCGGTTCGAGACCGAAATCTCGAACCCGTCTTCGCCCGTATAACCGGAGCGTGAGATCAGCAAGCCGTCGAATGTCGCGGCTTGCATGAAATCCAGAGACTTCGCTCCGGGATGTAGCGAAGCAAGCGCGGCTTCCGCCGCCGGCCCCTGCAGCGCGATCAGTGCGCGGTCGAGGAGCTCGAACGACAGCGTGGGGCAGAGCTTGCGCAGCAGCTCGACATCCTTGTGCTTGCAGCCGGCGTTGGCGACGATGCGCACCTCATCGGGCAGCGCCGTGACCATCAGGTCGTCTTCGATGCCGCCGCGCTCGTTCAGCAGCAGCGAATAGCGCTGCACGCCCGGCTTCCAGCCTTCGAAGTCGAGCGGCAGGGCGCGCTCCAGCGCCGCGTGCAGGCCAGGGCCGGTGACGCGCACCTGGCCCATGTGCGAGACGTCGAACAGGCCCGCCTGGCTGCGCGTGTGCAGGTGCTCGGCGCGAAGCCCGTCGCGGTACTGCACCGGCATCTCGTAGCCGGCGAACGGCGTGAAGCGCGCGCCCAGCTCGGTGTGCAGCCCGTGGAGGACGGTCCTTTCTTCAGGCATACGCCTCGATCGGCGGACAGGTGCAGATGAGGTTGCGATCGCCGGCGGCGTTGTCGATGCGCTTCACCGGTGGCCAGTATTTCGCGGCCCGCAGCCACGGGCGCGGGAAAGCCGCCTGTTCGCGGCTGTAGGGGTGCTTCCAGTCGCCGGCGAGCTCGAGCGAGGTATGCGGCGCATTCTTCAGCGGATTGTCGGTGCGGTCCCAGCTGCCGCCGCGGATCTGCTCCACCTCGGCGTGGATGGCGATCATCGCATCGCAGAAACGGTCGAGCTCCTCCTTGGACTCGCTCTCGGTGGGCTCGACCATCAGCGTGTCGGCCACGGGGAACGAAAGCGTCGGCGAGTGGAAGCCGTAGTCCATCAGCCGCTTTGCCACGTCCTCGGCGCTGACGCCGCAGCTCGGCTTGAGCTTGCGCAGGTCGAGGATGCATTCGTGCGCGACGCGCCCGCGCGAGCCCTTGTACAGCACCGGGAAGTAGGGCGCGAGGCGGGCAGCGATGTAGTTGGCGTTGAGGATGGCGAGCTCGGTCGCGCGGCGCACGCCGCCCGCGCCCATCATGCGCAGGTACATCCAGGAGATCGGCAGGATCAGCGCACTGCCGTACGGGGCCGCAGAGACGGCACCGGATTTTTCCAACGGGTGTTTTGGAAGAAACTCCTTCAAATGAGCGGCGACCGCGATCGGTCCCATGCCCGGCCCGCCGCCGCCGTGGGGGATGCAGAAAGTCTTGTGTAGGTTGATATGGCACACGTCGGCGCCGATCTGCGCCGGCTTGGCGAGGCCGGCGAGCGCGTTCAGGTTGGCGCCGTCCATGTAGACCTGGCCGCCGGCGGCGTGCACCGCCTCGCAGATCTGCACGATCGCCTCCTCGAACACGCCGTGCGTGGAAGGGTAGGTGATCATCAACGCAGCAAGCCGCGCGCGGTGCTCGGCCACCTTTTGCTCGAGGTCCGCCAGGTCGACGTTGCCGTTCTGGTCGCAGGCGACTACGACGATGCGCAGGCCCATCATCTGCGCGCTGGCCGGGTTGGTGCCGTGCGCCGACGCCGGTATCAGGCAGACGTCGCGCTCGCCCTCGCCCTTGGCCGCCAGGTAGTCGCGAATCGCCAGCAGCCCGGCGTACTCGCCCTGCGCCCCCGAGTTCGGCTGCAGCGAGACACCGGCGAAGCCGGTGACTTCGGCGAGCATTCCTTCCAGCTCGCGGATCATCCCCAGCGTGCCGCGCACCTGCTCGGACGGCGCGAAGGGATGCAGCGCTGCGAAGCGCGGCCAAGACACCGGCAGCAGCTCGGCGGCGGCATTGAGCTTCATCGTGCACGAGCCGAGCGGGATCATCGAGTGCACCAGCGACAGGTCGCGGTTCTCGAGGCGCTTCAGATACCGCATCATCTCGGTCTCGGTGTGATAGCGGTTGAACACCGGATGAGAAAGCACCGCGTCGCTGCGGCGCAGCTGCGGAGGGATCGAAGTCGGTTCGACGCCTAGATTCTCAAGCACGGGCTTCTTGCCGGAAATGGCTTCAACGACATCAGCCACGTCCTCGAGCGAAGTGAGCTCGTCGAAGCTGACGGCCACGCGCGAGGTGTCGAGATAGCGCAGGTTGATGCGCTTCGCGCTCGCGCGCGAGCGTACGGCCTCCGCCGATGACACCTTCACCACCACCGTATCGAAGAAGCTCTTGCCTTCGCAATGGACGTGGGCGGCGAGCAGGCGCGCCATGTAATTGGCGCGCAGCGCGATGCGCGTGAGCCCGCGCGGGCCGTGGTACACGGCATAGAAGCCGGCCATGTTGGCGAGCAAGGCTTGCGCGGTGCAGATGTTGCTCGTCGCCTTGTCGCGCCGGATGTGCTGCTCGCGGGTCTGCAGCGCCATGCGCAGCGCCGGGCGGCCGGCGGCATCGACCGATACGCCAATAATGCGGCCCGGCATCGAGCGCTTGTACTCGTCGCGGCACGCCATGAACGCCGCGTGCGGGCCGCCGAAGCCCATCGGCACGCCGAAGCGCTGCGCCGAACCGATCGCCACGTCCGCGCCCATGGCGCCTGGCGAGCGCAAAAGCATGAGCGCAAGCAGGTCCGTGCCCATGGACACGAGACCCTGGGCAGCATGGATTTTCCCGATCACTTCGGAAAAATCCCGGATGCGCCCGAAGGTATCGGGATACTGCAGGTGCGCGCCGAAGACTTTTTCCGGCTGCACATCATCGCCCACGATGAGCTCGATGCCGAGCCATTTGGCGCGCGTGCGCATCACGGAGAGGACCTGCGGGTGCACCGCGCTGTCGACGAAAAACGCCGCCGCCTTGCTCTTGGCGCTGCGCCGGATCATCGCCATCGCCTCCGCCGCGGCGGTGGCTTCGTCGAGCAGCGATGCGTTCGCCACCGGCAGCCCGGTAAGGTCGATCACCATCTGCTGGAAATTGAGCAGCCCTTCCAGGCGTCCCTGCGAGATTTCGGCCTGGTAGGGTGTGTACGCGGTGTACCAGCCGGGGTTCTCGAGCACGTTGCGCTGGATCACCGCCGGCGTGTGCGTGCCGTGGTAGCCCATGCCGATGAAGCTGCGCCAGACCTCATTGCGCATGGCGTGCGCGCTCAGTTGCGCCAGCGCCTCCGGCTCGCGCATCGCCTCGCCGAGCGCAAGCGGCTCCTTCAGCAGGATCCCGGCCGGCACCACCTCGCGCACCAGCGCGTCGAGCGAGCCGACCTTGAGGGTCTCGAGCATCTGCCGCTGCGCCGCCTCGTCGCTGCCGAGATGCCGCCCGGCGAACTCGCCCTTGTTGAGGAGATCGTCGAGATCGCTCATTCTTTGACCCCCTGAGAAGGGGGTCGTGAGCCGAAGGCGAGCGGGGGGTTTGGTTTTCGGAAAAGAAAACCCCCCGCTCGCAAAAGCCGCTCGCTTCCCCCTTATCAGGGGGGCAAAAAAAGAGACGTTCATACGCCCGCCGACTTGGCGTAGGCGTCGCGCGCGAGCAGCTCGCCGAGCTCTGCCTTGTCGGCGAGCTTGATCTTGAACAGCCAGCCGCTGCCGTAGGGCGATTCGTTCACCCGCTGCGGCTGTTGGGCAAGCTCGTCGTTCGCGGCGACGATTTCGCCGGAGACGGGCGCGTAGACCTCGGAGGCGGCCTTGGTCGACTCGACCACCGCGCAATTCGCGGCGCGCGCGATGCGGGTGCCGACCTTCGGCAGCTCGACATAGACCAGGTCGCCGAGTTGTTCGGCGGCGACCGCGGTGATGCCGACGGTCACGGTCCCGTCGCCGTTATCGGCGATCCATTCGTGCGATTCGGTGTACTTCAGTTTCTCCGGCAGATCCAATGGCGTCTCCTCGAGCGAGCATGACTGACCCGGCTGGGTCTCACGCCCCCTCTGTCCGTTTGCCTGAGAAATTGGCCGCAAGCGCAGGGCTGCGGCGTGTTCCGTCGGCGAGGCCGCCAAGGCCTTCTCTCCAGAGCGCCCGGGCCTCGCGCGGTCCTTTTGCCTGAGAGTTTTGCGGGGCTTACCCCTTCGGCGCCGGCGCCGCAACAACGGACCGGTCTCTCCCACGCGAGCTGGATGGGCGCAACGAATCTACTCCAGCTACGTCGCCAGCCGCAAGTGAAAGCGTGCAGCCGCGCCCGAGGCCTAAAATCAGGGACAGACCACGTTTTCCGGAGGCATATGCGTACTGGTCTATTCTTGCTCTCCGGTTTCTTGTTTCTCGGTGGATCGCTCATCGTAGGAAAGCTGTTTTCCACGATCTATCCAACTGCCACCACTGCGGCTACGGTGCTCTTTCTGGCGGTGTGGCTGGCGATCGCCGCAGTCAACATGTGGCTTGGCGTCGCTAAGGCCGGCTACTCGGTGTCGGTCGAGTTTCCTATATTCGCGCTTATCTTTGCCGTACCAGCAGCCGCCGCCTGCTGATGCGGTGGAAGTTCCTATGAGGGCCTCAATCCCGAAAACGTGGTCTGTCCCTGATTCAGGTCTCCAACCGCAGGTGAAAAGACTTTGGGCGCGTGAAGCTCTCGAGCCCGAGTTTCGATAGCGTGCAGCCGCGTCCCGAGTCCTTAACGCCGGTCCACGCAAGGGCTGGATCGAGGTAGTCGCAGCGGTTCATGAACCAGGTGCCGGTCTCCACGCGCTCGCCGATGCGCAGCGCCGTTTCCACGTCCTGTGTCCAGATCGAGGCGGTGAGGCCGTAGCGGCTGTCGTTCATCAGCCGGATGGCTTCCTCGTCGTCCTTCACCGGCTGGATGCCGACCACCGGGCCGAAGCTTTCCTCGGTCATCACTTGCATGCCGTGGTCCACGTTCACCAGCACTTCCGGCGGCAGGTAAGGCGTACCCGGCTTGTCCTTTAGCTTGAGCAGCGCCTTCGCGCCTTTTCGCGTGGCCTGCTTGATCTGCGCGCGCACGCTGTCGGCCGCGTCCTTGCGCACCATCGGTCCGAGATTGGTTTCCTTCTCCAGCGGATTGCCCAGCTTGTATTGCCGCGTGAGCTCGACGAAGCCTTCCACGAACTCTTTGAACAGTGATTTCTGAACATAGATTCGCTCGATACCGCAGCACGACTGGCCGGAGTTGAAGTAGCTGCCGTCGACCAGGTTTTCGACCGCGAACTTGAGGTCCGCGTCGGCGCGCACGTAGGCCGGGTCTTTGCCGCCGAGCTCCAGACCCGTGCCGATGAAGCGCGCGGCGGCGGCGCGCTGCACCGCCTGGCCGCCGGGAACCGAGCCGGTGAAGGCAACGAACGCGATGCGCGGGTCGGCGATCGTCTTGGCGACCTGGTCGTGGCTGAGATGCAGGAACTGGAATACGCCCTCGGGCAGGCCGGCGGCCTTGAACGCTTCCGCGTAGCGTTCGGCGACGAGCGGCGTCTGCGCCGCCATCTTCAGGATTACGCTGTTGCCCGCCAGCAGCGCAGGAATCACCGCGTTCACGGAAGTCAGCCATGGGTAGTTCCAGGGCGCGACGACCAGCACGACGCCGAGCGGCTCGCGCCGGATGAAGCGCTGGAAGCCCGGCTTGGGATCGACTTGCAGATCGGCGAGCGCGCTTTCCGCCTGCGAGCACATGTAAAGAGCGCGCTCGTGGAACCCGCGCTTGAGCTCGCCGGGGGTCTGCGACACCGGGCGGCCCATCTGCCAGCTCAATTCCGTGGCGAGCTCGTCGGCCTTGCCGACGCACCAGTCGGCCATGCGGCGGCAGATCGCGGCACGCTCGGCGACCGGCACCAGCTTCCAGGTTTGTTGTGCCTTCGTGGCGCGGCTGAGCGCTTTCTCGATCGCCTGGCCGGAGGCGAGCTTGCGCGTGAGGTAAATCGAGCCGTCGACCGGCGTGATGGTGCGTTGAATAGTCTTCATCTGGGGATTTTATCGTCACGTCCAGTTCCGGATTCGTCATCCCAAGAGTACATTCGCTTCGTGGCTTCAGTTCTCCCGTCGACTGAAGAAGGCGTAGCCGAGCGGCTGTTGCCGCTGCGCCACTGGCTGGGAGCCGAAGCCGGCCGCAACCTGGAGCACGGGCAGGCGCGCACGCGCCTCATCTGCACCTTCGTCGGCCTCGCCGGCTTCATGCTCGCCTCGTTGTTCGTCGACTTGCCCGGCGTGGTCGTCGCCATCGCCATCGGATATCCGCTGTACGCGATCGCGCTCGCCGTCGACATCGACCGCCGCCCGGCGCCATCGCGCTGGCGCCGCGGCATCGCGGTGCTGCTCGACAACCTGATCGGCAGCGCGATCGCCTACTCCGGCGGCGGCTTCGCCGCGTACGTCGGCTTCAACTTCCTCACCACGGTGGGCTGGGGCCTGCGCTTCGGCCGGCACTATCTTTTCCTCGCCACGGCGATCGCGATCGGCGGCATGGCGTTCAATCTCGCCGCCGCGCCCTACTGGCAGGAGCAGATGATTTTCGGCGGCTCGATCATCTTTGGCTTGGTGGCGACGGCGATCAACACCGCAATCCTCCTCAACCGCATCCAGCTCGGCAACGAGCGCCTGGCGGAAAAGATCGACGAGGTGGCCAAGCTCGCCTGGCAGGACCCGCTCACCAGGCTGCCGAACCGCCTGCACTTCCAGGAGCGCCTTGGACAGGTGCTCGCGGCCGCCACCCGCGTCGAGCGCCAGGTTGCGCTGCTGATGTTCGACATCGACGGCTTCAAGGCGGTGAACGACACTCTCGGCCACGAGGCCGGCGACCGGCTGCTGCAGGAAATCGCGCAGCGCGTCGGCCGCCGCTTGCGCCAGGCGGATACCTTCGCGCGCTTCGGCGGCGACGAATTCGTGGTGCTGATGGAGCTGGCGCGCGACCACCTGGACGCGATCTTCGTCGCCGAGAACGTGATCAAAGTGATCGGCGAGATCGAGCTCTACCGCGACGCCGGGCTGCACATCGGCGCGAGCTGCGGCATCGCCTGCCACACGCCCGGCTCCGCACCCAACCTGACGCCGAACGACCTGCTCAAGCTCGCGGATCGCGCGATGTACGAGGCGAAGCGGGCGGGCAAAGGTTGTTACCGCATCGCGCACTGACGCGCGTCACGGCCGCACGGCGGGCGCTTCCATTTTCATGCCGCGCGCACGCCACATGAGGTAGAGCTCGAGGTCGACGAGCTCCGCGCGCCGTGCGGATAGAGCTCGGCGCGCATCCCGGTCAGGCAATTGCGCAAGCGGCGCGTGAGGGAGCCGACGCCTTGCCATTCCAGCCGGTAGAGCGGATAGCCGGTCGGATGCGCTTGCGGGATCGGCGTGCCGGCGAGCTTCTTTCCCCAGTTGTCGTCGTGGCACTGCGCGCACGCAAGATTGAGCTGACCCTGGCGCTTGTGAAAGAAGGCGCGGCCCGCATCGACATGCGATTTGGCTTTTTCATCCACGGTAATCGGCATGCCGCGAGACTGCCGTGCCACGTAGGCGGTCAACGCGAGCAAGTCACGGCTCTCGTAGCCGAGCTGAGGCGCCTTGTGCCGTACCTGCTGCTCGAGCGTGGTCAGCTTGCCATCGACCATCGCCGGATAGCGCGCGGCGACGCCCTTCATGCTGGTCGCGGCATCCTGGTGGCAGCCCTGGCAGCCGAGCTTGCCCCAGAGCGCTTCGCCGTCCAGCAGCGTAAGCACCGCGGGGCCGGTGATGTCATCGTCCTGCATGGCACGAGTCTCGCGGCTCATGAATTCGTAGCCGCTACGTCGTTCCGAGAGTGGAATCTCCGCCGCCGTGGCGGGGCCGAGCACCAACAGCAAAATGAAGCAAAACCTCAAACGACCTTGATCGCCGCTTTCTCGGTGGCGGAGAAGCCGTTGTCGCCGGTCCAGCGGAACTCCAGCGTGCCGCTCTCGGTGGCGACGGTGGTGAAGGAGAGCAGCGGATTCGCCGCGATCGCGGGATGCAGCTCGGCGCGGAACACCTCGACGCCGTTGTAGGTGCACACCAGGGTGCGGATGATGTCGCGCGGGATCACTTCGCCGAGCTGCGTGCGGCGAAACCCGGTCTCCATCGGATGGCCGGCGAGGGTGCGGATCTCGATCACTTCGCCGCGTTTGGCCTCGGCCGGCACGTTGACCACGACCCGGGCCATTAGATGCAGTCCTTCCTCGAGGCAGGCGGACAGCGTGACGATGACGCGCACGCTATCGGACCAGAACGAGCCGTCCGACATCTGCGCGATCGCGGTGACGTCGCCGCTATCGCCGATGCGCGCGCGCGTGGCGATGCGAGCCTTGCCGGCGCGCGGGCCGAGTTGGACGCTCAGCACGTAGGGTTGCGGGTTTCGCTCGGTGAACAGGTGAATGGTCTTCACATGGTCCGCTTCGGTCATCGGACTTTCGACTTCCACCGAAACCGGGACCGCGTTGCCGTTATCGATCAGCGGGGGGATGTCCAGCTTCACCCGACCCTGGCGCACCTGCGAGTTGCCCACCACCTTCCCAATCGCTTCCTTCAAGGCGGCCTTGCGGATTTCGGCGATGTTGGCGGGGAGCTGGGCCTTCACCGGCATGGCGACCGCGGCGCCCGTGAGAAGCAAGAAATGTCTGCGCGTGATCATTTCAGCGTGCTCAGAAAGGCGACCACGTCTTCGATCTGCTGCGCCGTCAGCACCGTCTTGCCGGCATGCGAAGGTGCCACGCGGGAAAGGCCTTCTTTGCGGTAGTAGGGCGGCATGATGGTTTGCGGATTGACGCGGCTGGCGTCGACGATTCTGAGCCGGATCTGCCCCGGCGACAACCGGGCACCTACGCCCTCGAGGCTTGGACCCAGATCGCCCTGGAAGCGTTCCTCCGGAAACGGTCCACTGTGGCAGAGCAGGCAGAGGCCGACTTGCCGGTCGAGCACGATCTTTTTTCCGGAAGCGGGATCCCCCGCCGCCCCGGTGAGGGGCGACGGGAGGCTATCGCTCGCTGCAGCGCTGCCGGCGGCCGCCAGCAGCACGGCGGCTGGCAGCAACCGCATTTACACCATCTCGAGGCCGTGGTTCTTCAGCGGCACATCGCGGAAGCGCTTGCCGGTGGCGCGGTAGATCGCGTTCAGCACCGCGGGCGCGGCCACGCAGATCGTGGGCTCGCCGATGCCGCCCCAGACCGTGCCGCCGCCCTGGATGATGATGGTCTCCACCTTCGGCATCTGGGCAAGCTTCATCGATGGATAGGTGTGGAAGTTGTCCTCCGCGATGCGCCCGTCCTTCACCGTGCACTCCTGCATGAAGAGACCCGACAGGCCGTACACGAACGAGCCCGACACCTGGCGCTCGATCTGCGCCGGGTTGACGGCGTAGCCCGGATCGGTGGCGGCGACGATGCGGTGCACCTTCACCTTGTTGCCGTCCTTCACCGAGATCTCGCACGCGGCGGCGACGAAGCTGTTGAACGCCTTCATTTGCGCCAGACCCCTGTGGATGCCCTGCGGCGCCGGCTTGTCCCAGCCAATTTTTTTCGCGACCGCGTCCAAAACCGCCAGGTTGCGCGGCAGCCCGGCCATGTTCTTGCGCCGGAAGGCGAGCGCATCCTGGCCGGCGGCGAGCGCGAGCTCATCCATGAAGGACTCGATGAACACCGCGTTCTGGTTGATGTTCACCCCGCGCCAGAAGCCTGGCGGCACGTGCGTGTTGCGCATCGCATGGTCGATCAGCAGGTTCGGGATGTTGTAGCCGAACGAGTGCTCGCCGCTGTCCGCGAGGCCCTGGAAGGTGAGCGGATCGCGCCCCTTCTGCTGCTCGACGATGTGTGGCCGCACCGCGGCGAGGATCGACTGCCCGGAGAGCCGGATGTGCAGGCCGGTGAGATTGTCGTTGGCGTCGAGGCCGCCGGTCAGCTTGGCGTGCATGATCGGGTGGTAGCGTCCCTGCACCATGTCCTCTTCGCGCGACCACAGCAGCTTGATCGGCGTGCCGGGCATGGTCTTCGCAATCTCGACCGCCTGCGTGACGTAGTCCTGGAACGCGCCGCGCCGCCCGAAGCCGCCGCCGAGGTTGATCTTGTAGACGTCGCACTTTTCCGCCGGCAGGCCGGAGGCGGCCAGAAGCGCCGCGAACGACGCCTCGCCATCCTGCGTCGGTACCCAGACTTCGGCCCGCTCGGGCGTGTAGCGCGCCGTGGCGTTCATCGGCTCCATCGGCGCGTGGTTCTGGAACGGATAGGAGTAGGTCGCCTCGACCTTCTTCACCGCGCCGGCGAGCGCCGCCTTGATGTCGCCGTTCTGGTTGCCGACGAAGGCCTGCTCGGCGCTCAGTCCGGCCTTCAGCATTTCGGCGATGCTCGCGCTGGAGACCTTGGCGTTCGGACCCTCGTCCCACTGGATCGGCAGCTGGTCGAGCGCGGTCTTCGCCTGCCACCAGGTGTCGGCGACCACCGCGACCGCGGAGTCACCCACAGGCACGACCTTCTTCACGCCCTTCATGCTGGTGACGCGGCCGGCATCGAAGCTCTTGATCTTGCCGCCGAACACCGGGCAGTCCTTGATCGCTGCGTTCAGCATGCCGGGAAGCTTCAAGTCGAAGCCGTAGACCTGCTTGCCGGTGACCTTGTCGGCGGTGTCGAGGCGCGCGAGCGGCTTGCCGATGACTTTCCACTCCTTCGGATCCTTGAGCTTTACGTCTTTCGGCTGCTCGAGCTTGGCAGCGTCGCTCGGCCACCTTGCCGTAGGTCGTCTTGCGGCCGGAAGCCTTGTGCGTGATGACGCTGTTGGACACGGTGCACTCGGAGGCCGGCACCTTCCACTGGTTGGCCGCCGCCTGGACCAGCATGACGCGCGCCGTGGCGCCGCCCATGCGCACATAGTCGTGCGAGGTGCGGATGCCGCGGCTACCGCCGGTGGAGTAGTCACCCCAGACGCGCTTGCGCTTGAGGTTCGTGCCCGGCGTCGGATATTCGTAGGTGACCTTTTTCCAGTCGCACTCGAGCTCTTCGGCGACGAGCTGCGCGAGGCCGGTGATCGTGCCCTGGCCCATTTCCGAGCGAGCCATGCGAATCACGACCGTATCGTTCGGCTGGATGACCACCCAGGCGTTGACTTCGGGCGAGCCATCCTGCGCGCGGACGACTTTGGTTCCGAACGGCAATTCGAAGCCCAGCGCCAAGCCACCCGTCACGGCGGCGGAGCTGACGATGAAGGAGCGACGATTCATTTTCATGGTGTCTCTCCTCAGGCTTTCGCTTTGGCTGCGTCGTGGATCGCCGCGCGCACTTCCTGGAACGTCCCGCAGCGGCAGATGTTGGTGACCGCGGCGTCGATGTCCGCGTCGGTCGGCTTTGGCTTCTGCGCGAGCAGCGCCGCGGCGGCCATGATCATGCCGCACTGGCAGTAGCCGCACTGCGGTACCTCGTGCTTGATCCAGGCCGCCTGCACCTTGTGGAGCTTGTTGCCGCTCGCCAGGCCTTCGATCGTGGTGATCTTCTGGCCGACGGCCGCGCTCACCGGCATCACGCAGGAGCGCGTGGCCGCGCCGTTGACGTGGACCGTGCACGAGCCGCACTGCGCCATGCCGCAGCCGTACTTGGTTCCGGTCAGGCCGATTTGTTCACGGATCACCCACAGCAAAGGGGTGCTCGGGTCGACGTCGACCTCGTGAGACTTCCCATTGATCGTCAAACGGACCATGCCTGCCTCCTCCCAGTGGATTCGATACGCGGTGAGCTACTCTAGTCCCGCGGAGAGAGCGGCGGCAATAGCGGTTCAACAAACCGTTGCCGGTTGCGGCGGCGCAGCGTTACGCGACGATCACCAGCAAGGTAACGAAGACCAGACCTACGGAATAAAGCCAATAGTCGTGTGTGCCCATGCCGGCATCGTGGCGCCGGCGCGGCACGACTCGATTTCAGCCGCCCGGCCCTCGATTACGAATGAAATCAACGAAGCCGCCGAGGTACTTCCGCAACTGCGTGCGCGCCGCCTCGTCGGTGAGCTCACCCGCGGCATTGAAAACATTACCGGCCCGGGACACCTGCAGCCGGCCGCCGAACCAGGTCCTGGTCCCCAAGGTGCGCAGCACCGGCAGCCAGGCGTTTTGCGCCAGGATGGTGCCGAAACCGCCGGGAGAAGCGCCGATGACCCCGACCGGCCGCTCGCCGAACACCTTGGCGATGTCCGCCGACGGCCGGGACAGCCAGTCGATGGCGTTCTTGAACACGCCGGGGATCGAATTGTTGTACTCCGGGGTAACGAGCAGCAGGCCGTCTGCCTGTTCTATTTTCTTTTTAAGAGCTTGAACGGCAGGAGGGATGCCTTGGGAGGCTTCCAGGTCGCCGTCGTACAGCGGAATCCCGGCAATGGAGCCGATCTCGAGCTCCACTCCTTCCGGCACCAACCCCACGGCGGCCCTGAGCAGCGCGGTGTTGTACGACCCTTTCCGCAAGCTGCCGGAGATGCCGAGGATTTTCACTCGGGGGTGACGTACGCCGCCGTAATCCCGCCGTCGACCAGGAAGTCGGTGCCGGTGACGTAGGAGGAGTCGTCGGAGGCCAGGAACAGCGCCGCCTTGGCGATCTCCTCGGCTTCGCCGAAGCGCCCCATCGGGATGTGGACCAGCCGGCGCTGCTTCTTGGCTTCGGTGTTCAGGAAGGCCATCAACAGCTCGGTCTTGAGCGGTCCGGGGCAAAGCGCGTTGACGCGGATGTTCTGCCGCGCATGGATCACTGCGAGCTCGCGCGTCATGGCGAGCACTGCGCCCTTGCTGGCGGTGTAGGCGACCTGCGGCGTGGCGGCCCCCATGCGCGCGACGAAGGAGGCGGTATTGATGATCGAGCCGCCGCCGGCGCGCTGCAGCGCCGGAATGCCGTATTTGCAGCCCAGGAACACGCCTTTCGCGTTGATGTCGAGCGTGAGGTCCCAGATCTCCTCGGGCGTCGACATGGCGTCGTCGTCCTTGCCGTGCATGATGCCGGCGTTGTTGAACATTACGTTCAGCTTGCCGAACTGCTTTTCCGCCGCGGCCACCATGCGCTCGCAGTCCGCGGCCTTGGAGACGTCGGCTTTCACTGCGATGGCGTTTCTCACCCGCTTGGCCGCATCTTGAGCTGCCTGCTCATTGACGTCGACCGCAACGATCGATGCGCCTTCCTTCGCGAACAGCAGGACGGTCTGAAGTCCGATGCCGCTTCCCGCGCCGGTGATAAGCGCGACCTTGTCTTTTAGTCTCATATCCTCTCGAAGTATCTGCGGCGTTCCCAGTCGGTGACCGCCTTGTCGTAGGCCGCTGCTTCGGTTCGATAGAAGTGGCTGTAGTGCTCCACGACTTCATTCCCAAAGGCAGCCTTGGCAAACTTGCTGTTCTCGAACTTCTCCAAAGCCTGGCTCAATGTATACGGCACCCGCGGCAGGTCTCTCGCCTGATAAATGTCGCCGACGAAAACTTCCGGCGGCTCGATCTTGTTGGCGATGCCGTCGAGCCCGGATGCGAGCGAGGCGGCGAGCGCAAGGTACGGATTGCAGTCGGCGCCTGGGATGCGGTTCTCGATGCGCAGGCTCTGGCCGCTGCCGACGACACGGAAGCCGGCGGTGCGGTTGTCCATGCTCCACGCCATGCGCGTCGGCGCCCACGAGCCGTCGACGTAGCGCTTGTAGGAGTTCACCGTCGGCGCATAGAACACCATCACGTCCGGCACGTGGGCGATCCAGCCGCCGAGGAACCAGCGGAAGAGGTCGCCGCCTTTCTCGAATACGTTCTTCTTGTCGCGCCACAGGCTGAAATGGATGTGGCAGCTCGAGCCGGCGCCGTCGGCGGCGAACTTGGCCATGAAGGTGACGCTCATTCCCATCGCCTCGGCGATTTCCTTGAAGGCCTGCTTGAACACCACGTGCCGGTCCGCCATGTCGAGGACCTCGGCGTAGCGCACGTTGAGCTCGTGCTGGCCCTTGCCCCATTCGCCCTTGGAGTTCTCCACCGGCACGCCGGAGTTCTTCAGGTGTCGGCGCGCGGCGGCGTGGAAGCCCTCGGTGCGCGTGCCCTGCAGCATGTGGTAGTCCTCGAGGTACCAGCCGGCGGGCTCGAGGCTGCGGTAGTCCTGCTGCGCCGCCTGCCGGTAGCTCGTCTGGAAGAGGTAGTGCTCGAGCTCGGTGCCGGCATAGCCGGTGTAGCCGAGCTTCTTCGCCGCCTCGACCTGGCGGCGCAGGATCGAGCGCGGCGCCACCGCGACGTAGTCGTGCGTCTTCTCGCTCTTCACGTCGCACAGGACGAACGCGGTCTTGTCGAGCCAGGTGGCGATGCGCAGCGTCGCCAGGTCCGGCAGCATGTGCACGTCGCCGTAGCCGAGCTCCCAGTTGGCGAAGCTGTAGCCCGGCACCGGCTCCATCTCCATGTCGACGGTGAGCAGGTAGTCGCAGGCGTGGCCGCCGCCGGCGGCAATTTCCTCGACGAACATCTCGGCGTCGAAGCGCTTGCCCATCAGGCGGCCGTAATGGTCGGTGAAGCCGGCGAGCACGGTCTCGATCTCGCCCTTCGCCACCATGCCCTTCAATTGCTCCAGCGTGAGCATGCCTCGCTTATTCATCGTTCTTCTTTCTGAAGAGCACGAACACCTTGCCGATGTGCTGCACCGGCTCCGCCCGCGTTTTTTCCGCGATGCGGCCGAAAGCTTCCTCGCGCGCGTGCCGATCCAGGCTCGCCGCCCTCACCTTGATCAGCTCGTGGGCATGAAGCGCGCGGTCGATCTCCGCGATCACTTCATCGGTCATGCCCTTGGCGCCGATGTGAACAACCGGATCGAGCTTGTGGGCTTTCGCCTTCAGCGCCTTGCGTTCAACTGGCGTGAGCATGAATGAATGCCGGAATCTAATGTCAAAATGAGCACCTTGCTACCCCCTGATTTTCATCCCGTCCTGCAGCGCTGGTGGGCGAGCCGCTTTGCCGAGCCCACTGCGGCCCAGATCGAAGGCTGGCGCGCCATTCGCCAGGGCCAACATACGCTCATCGCAGCGCCCACGGGCTCCGGCAAGACGCTGGCCGCGTTCTTGACCTCCCTGGATGAATTACTCCGGGAAAGTATCGAAAAAGGCGGACTGCCGGACGAGGTGCGCGTCATCTATGTCTCGCCGCTGAAGGCGCTTTCCGCCGATATCCACAAGAACCTCGCCGTGCCGCGGCGCGAGATCCACGCGCTGGCGCCGGTCAAGATCACCGCGGCGGTGCGCAGCGGCGACACCCCGCAGGCCGAACGTGCCTCGATGCTGCGCACCCCGCCGCACATCCTGGTGACGACCCCGGAGTCGCTGTATCTCCTGCTCACCGCCGAGCGCTCCCGGGCGATGCTCAAGACCGCGCAGGTGGTCATCGTCGACGAGATCCACGCGGTGCTGCAATCGCGCCGCGGCGCGCACCTGGCGCTGTCGCTCGAGCGGCTCGACCACGTTTGCGGGCGCAAGCTGCAGCGTATTGGCCTTTCCGCGACTCAGAAGCCAATCGACGAAGTTGCGCGCTTTCTGACCAGCGATCCTTGTTCAGTGGTGGACAAGGGCCATAGAAGGCAAATGGACCTGGCGGTGGAAGTGCCGAACTCGCCGCTCGAAGCGGTGATGTCGCACGAGGTCTGGAAGGAAATCTACGACCGGCTGGTCGCGCTGGTGGAGTCGCATCGCACCACGCTGATCACGGTAAACACGCGCCGCCTGGCCGAGCGTATGGCGCACCAGCTGTCCGAGCGGCTCGGCGCCGACAACGTCGCCGCGCACCACGGCAGCCTGGCGAAGGAGGCGCGGCTGGAGGCTGAAGAAAAGCTGCGCGAGGGGAAGCTGAAGGTCCTCGTCGCCACCGCGTCGCTCGAGCTTGGCATCGACATCGGCCACGTCGACCTGGTCTGCCAGATCTCGTCGCCGCACCGCATCGCCACCTTCCTGCAGCGCGTCGGCCGTTCCGGCCACACCATCAAGGGCGTGCCGAAAGGGCGGATCTTCCCCCTGACGCGCGACGACCTGATCGAATGCGCCGCCATGGTGCGCGCTGTCCATGACGGCCAGCTCGACCGCGTCGCGGTGCCGGACAAGCCGCTCGACGTCCTTGCCCAGCAGATCGTCGCCGAGGCCTCGGCGCAAGAGGAATGGGACGAGAAGGCGCTGTTCGACCTCTGCAAAGGCGCCTATCCGTATCGCAACCTCAAGAAAGAAGAGTTCGACGAAGTCGTCGAGATGCTCGCCCGCGGGTACGCGACGCGCCGCGGCCGCCGCGCCGCGCTGATTCACTACGACAGTCTGAACAAGAAGCTCAGAAGCCGGAAAGGCTCCCGCCTGAATGCGATCGTCAACGGCGGCGCAATCCCGGAAGTGTTCGACTTCCGCGTGCTGCTCGAGCCGGAAGGCCATTTCATCGGCACGCTGAACGAGGACTTCGCCATCGAATCGCTGCCGGGCGACGTGTTCCAGCTCGGCAATACCTCCTGGCGCATCCTGCGCATCGGCAACGGCACGGTGCGCGTCGCCGACGCCCAGGGCCAGCCGCCGTCGATGCCGTTCTGGCTCGGCGAAGCGCCGGCGCGCAGCGAGGAAATGAGCGTGGCGGTCTCGCAGCTTCGGGCGGCGGTCGATTTCGAGCTCCCGGGACCGGATGAGCCGCGGAAAGAGGGCGAGCTCGCGCCAGCCATCCATCTTTTGGAAACAGAATATTTGTTAAGCCAGAGTGCGGCGGAGCAGATCGCGACGTACCTGGCGGAGGCGAAGCGCAGCCTGGGCACGGTGCCGACCACCGACACGGTGGCGCTCGAGCGCTTCTTCGACGAGTCGGGCGGCATGCAGCTCGTGCTGCATGCGCCGTTCGGCAGCCGCATCAACCGCGCCTGGGGTCTCGCGCTGCGCAAGAAGTTCTGCCAGGGCTTCAACTTCGAGCTGCAGGCGGCGGCGACGGAGGAGGGCATCATCCTTTCGCTCGGCGAGTCGCATTCCTTCCCGCTGGAAGAAGTGCTGCGCTACCTGCACCCGAACACCGTGCGCGAGACGCTGGTGCAGGCGATCCTGCAGTCGCCGATCTTCGAGACGCGCTGGCGCTGGAGCACCACGCTCGCCCTGGCGGTGCCGCGCAATCGCGGCGGCGCCCGTATCCCGAACCAGCTGCAGCGCATGTACGCCGAAGACCTGCTGCAGGCGGTGTTTCCCGATGCCGTCGCCTGCCAGGACAACATCCAGGGCGCGCGCGAAATCCCGCACCATCCGCTCGTCCATCAGGCGCTGCGCGATGCGCTGGAAGAGGCGGTCGACGCAACAGGTTTAGAAAAAACTTTGACTCGTTTAGTAAACGGTGAGATCGGCTTTGTCGCCCGTGACACACCCGAACCATCCGTCCTCAGCCACGAGCTGCTGAACTCGGCGGTCTACACCTTCCTCGACGACGCGCCGCTCGAGGAGCGGCGCACGCGAGCCGTGTACACGCGCCGCGCGACCGAAGTCCGCAGCGCCGACGATCTGGGCGCCCTCGACCCGGCGGCGATCGAGCGGGTACGGCAGGAGGCGTGGCCGGTCGCGAACACCGCGGACGAGATGTACGACGCGCTGATGGTGGCGGGCTACATCAAGGACTCAGAGCTCGCGCCGCATTGGCCCGCGCTATTGACGTCGCTGGGTCAACGGGTACTGAAGAAGGGCGCTGCGTGGTTCGCCCTGGAGCGCCAGAACGAAGAGCCGCTGGAGATTCTCGCAAGCCGGCTCGAGGTCCTCGGCCCCGTCACCGAGCACGAGCTCGACATCCCGGAAGCCGAGGTTGCCTTATTGGCGCTTGAAGGCCAGGGACGAATCCTGCGCGGCCGCTTTTCGCCCGACGTGAAGGACCTGCAATGGTGCGACCGGCGCCTCCTCGCGCGGATCCACCGCTACACGCTCAATCGGCTGCGCGCCGAAATCGAGCCGGTGTCGGCGGCGGACTTCATGCGCTTCCTCCTGCACTGGCAGCATGTCGCGGGCGAGGACCAGGTCAAGGGCGTCGACGGCCTGATGGCGGCGATCGAGCAGCTCGAGGGATTCGAGCTCGCGGCCGCGGCCTGGGAGAACGATGTGCTGCCGGCGCGCGTGGCGGATTACGACGCAGAGCAGATCGACCGCCTCTGCCTGAGCGGCCGCGTGGCCTGGGGCCGCCTGACGCCGGGTTCGAAAGCGCCGCTGCGCAGCTCGCCGATCGCCGTCATGCCGCGCGAGCACGTCGGCCATTGGGGCGTGGAGAAGTCCCCGGTCGTCGAGCTGTCCTCGGAAGCGAAAGCGGTTCACGAGGCGCTTGAGAAGCGCGGCGCGTCGTTTTTTCACGAATTAACTACAAGCACAAATTTGTTGCCGAGCTATGTCGAACGCGGGCTCGCCGAACTTGCCGGCGCCGGCATCGCCACCGCCGACAGCTTCGGCGGCCTTCGAGCGCTGCTCGCGCCGCAGGAGAAGCGCAAGGCCTTGGTGGAAACGGCCGGCCGCTGGTCTCTGCTCAACGCCGAACGCAGTGACGACGTGGAAGCGATTGCCCGCGTCTTGCTCAAGCGCTACGGCGTGGTGTTCCGCGTGCTGCTGCAGCGCGAATCGCATCTGCCGCCATGGCGCGAGCTGGTGCGCGTCTTCCGCCGGCTGGAAGCGCGCGGCGAGATCCGCGGCGGGCGCTTCGTAAGCGGCTTCGGCGGCGAGCAGTTCGCTGCGCCGGACGCGGTAGGCCGACTGCGCGCCGTGCGCAAGGCCGAGAAAGTCGGCGAGCTGGTGGTGTTGAGCGCCGCCGATCCGCTCAACCTGGTCGGCATCCTCACGCCCGAAGCGCGCGTGGCCGCGATCCATCGCAGCCGCATCCTGCTGCAGGACGGCTTGCCGATCGCCGCGGTCGAGGGCGGGCAGCTTCGTCGCCTGGCGCCGTCCGAATTGGACGATGCAAGGCTGAGAACGCTGCTGGCGCGCCGCTCGCTGCGCCACCCGCTGCGGCCGCATCTGCGCACGCCGACGCCGCGCGAGTCCCGGCGCCTGGTTACGGCGCGCGAGCGGCTGAAGATGTTCGGCGTGTAGCCACGCCGCAGGTCGCCAGATCGACCTGTCCGCCGCCGGCGATCCCCTCGTACAGCGTCCAAAGCTTCTCGTCCACGCGCGCTTCGCGCGGATGCGGCGGCGACTTGTCGAAGCGGCCGACGGCGCGCGGACCGGCGTTGTACACCGCATAAGCGGCGCGGGCGACGTCACCCGCCTTGCCGGTACGCTCGGCGTACGGGATCGCGTAATCCTTGAGATAGCGCGCCAGGATCTGCGACCCGGCGCGGACGTTGTACGCGGTGTCCCAGCGCAGGCGCTCGATGTCGTAGAACCCGCGCCACACGCGCTGGTTGATCTGCATGATGCCCACGCTGCTCGACTGAGAGCGCAGGTAGGTCACCTTGCCGCCGCGCACGACGTACTGGCGCCAGCAGCTTTCGATGAGCGCGGTCGCCGGTACGAGGTGACGGTAGATCCGGTCATAGGGCGCGACCAGCACGCCGCGTCGCAATTCGTCCGCGGCGCTCTTTTGCAGCACGCCACCAACGCGGCTGCCGTAATCGGCCAATTCCTCACGCGTCGGCACCCAATGATCCAGTGGGTTGTCCGCATGCGCGCGGGCGATGAACAGATCCAGCCAGCTTCGAGGCGACGAGGGTGGCGGTGCAGGCTGGCTTTCCTGCAATAGCTCGACGTCAAACAACTGCCCGAGCTGCGGGTCGAGGCTCCAGTCGTAGGCCAGCGGATCGCTGGTATCCCCGGGTCTCAGGGTACGCGCGAGCTGGCGCAGGCCCTCGGCCGAGAGCGGTAGACCCGGCGCCGCTGTCTCGAGCGCGGCGAGCGCATCGGCAGCATCGACGAAGATCGCGTAGCGTGCATCGACCAGGATGGCGCGCAGCTCATGCCATGTCTCGAGGAACAGCGCACGCAGCGGATCTCCCTGGGCCACCGCATCGCCGGCAAGCAGGGCGGAGAGCTGGTAGCGGCTGTCCAGCAGGAGCGTGAACAGGCGCATGCGCAGCGCGCTATCCTCGCCGTCGAGCGCGACCTGCCTGAGGACGTACACCAGAAAGGCATCCAAGGGCTCGAGCGCTTTTTCCAGCGCTTCGAGCTCGGCCTCGCTGAGCGGCGCGCCGGACACAGCGGCCGGCGGTGCGGTGGCGAGCCAGGCGTCCGGAATTTCCAGCGCGATCGGCACGACCACATGCGTCGCATGCACTTGCGGCTGCAGCACCTGTACCTGCTGCAGCGCCTGCGCCATGGCGGTGGCATGCACTGGCGGCGCAGCGCTAAGCAACAGCGCGCTCAGCGCTTCGCGCGAGGCGCCGAGGTCGTAGCTGAAGCGCTCCAGTTGCGGATGCAGGTGCCGCTTGCCCAGGTCCCAGATGACCGGCGCCGCGCCGCCGCGTGCGTCGCCCAGCCGTGAATCGACGATGCGCACGCGCAAACGTCCGCGGCTATCGATGTGCGGCTCGAGGGTGAAGTGCATGGTGCCTTGCCACGTGGCCGCGGTCTGGCACTGGCCCGCGAGCGGCACGCCAAGCGTGCCCCGTCCGGGAACGGCAAGCCGCAAGCGGCCCTGCTCGGCCTGGAGCTGCAGCTGCGCAGGCCTGAGCCTCAGGTAACGGCACGGTCCGTCGCGGTAGGACGCCAGCTGCGTGCTCAGCGCCTCGCGCAACGTGTCGAGCGAAACCCGGAGCGGAATGTCGAGCCGCGCGGCCGACACGTCATACGCCGAAGCGACGAGGCAGCACAGCACGAGGTAGCGAAACAGCGTCATGGTCAGCCTGACCTAATAGCACGCAACGCGGTGAACCTTCCATCGACCCTATAAGCTTGGTGGCCCATGGCCAAGTCGAGCAAGGAGTGGCTGCGCCGGCACGTTAGTGACCCCTACGTCCGCAAGGCGCGCCAGGAGGGCTATCGCTCGCGGGCCGCCTACAAGCTCCTTGAACTGGATCAAAAGCATTCGCTTTTCAAACCGGGGATGACGGTGCTCGATCTTGGTGCGGCGCCGGGCGGCTGGTCGCAGGTCGCGGCGCAAAAAGTAATGCCCGGCGGCCGCGTGGTTGCAATTGATGTTCTGGAAATGGCCCCCATCTCCGGGGTGACCATCATAAAAGGAGACTTCCGTCAGGTTTCCATCGAGAACCGCGCTGATGTCGTGCTGTCCGACGTATCTCCGAACCTGTCGGGCATTGCCAACGTCGACCAGGCGCGCCTGCTGGAGCTGGGGCTGTCGGCGATCCAACTTTGCGCCAAGCTCCTGAAGCGCGACGGCGTTTTCGTGGTTAAAGCGTTCCACGGCGAGGCATTTGATGAGCTGCGCGAGCGGCTCGCCGCCGTGTTCACCAAGGTCAAAGTCGCAAAACCCTCTGCATCCCGGGGTGAATCAGCCGAGACATACGTGGTGGCACGCGGATTGCGCGCCCTGTAAGATGGTTTTTTAGTCAAGGAGCAACGCTTTTGAACAATATGCTCAAGAACTTAGTCATCTGGCTGGTCATTGGACTGGTGCTGATGACGGTGTTCAACCAATTCAACACCCGCCAGCAGACGCAGGCGGTCATGGACTACTCCCAGTTCATCGAGGAAGTGAAGTCCGGGCGCATCACCGAAGTGCAGATCGAGGGCCGCAACCTCAAGGCGCGCACCCAGGAAGGCAAGGTGGTGCAGAGCTATTCGCCGGGTGACCTGTGGATGGTGACCGACCTGCTGAAGTACGGCGTGAAGATCAAGGCCAAGCCGGAAGAGGAGCCTTCGCTCCTCATGAACATTTTCGTCTCCTGGTTCCCGATGCTGCTTCTCATCGGCGTGTGGATCTTCTTCATGCGCCAGATGCAGGGCGGCGGACGCGGCGGCGCCTTCTCGTTCGGCAAGTCGAGGGCGCGCATGCTCGACGAGTCGACCAACACCGTTACCTTCGCCGACGTCGCCGGTTGCGAGGAAGCGAAAGAGGAAGTGTCGGAGCTCGTCGACTTTCTGCGCGATCCGACCAAGTTCCAGAAGCTCGGCGGCCGCATCCCGCGCGGCGTGCTGATGGTCGGCGCGCCGGGCACCGGCAAGACGCTGCTGGCGCGCGCGATCGCGGGCGAGGCCAAGGTTCCGTTCTTCTCGATTTCCGGCTCCGACTTCGTCGAGATGTTCGTCGGCGTCGGCGCCGCGCGCGTGCGCGACATGTTCGAGCAGGCGAAGAAGCACGCGCCGTGCATCGTGTTCATCGACGAGATCGACGCAGTCGGCCGCCAGCGCGGCGCAGGCCTGGGCGGCGGTAACGACGAGCGCGAGCAGACGCTGAACCAGCTGCTGGTGGAGATGGACGGCTTCGAGGCGACGATGGGCGTGATCGTCATCGCCGCCACCAACCGGCCCGACGTGCTCGACCCGGCGCTGCTGCGTCCGGGCCGCTTCGACCGGCAGGTGGTGGTTCCGCTGCCCGATATCCGCGGCCGCGAGGAAATTCTCAAAGTGCACATGCGCAAGGTGCCGCTCGCGCCGGACGTCAAGCCGGACATCATCGCGCGTGGCACCCCCGGTTTCTCGGGGGCCGACCTCGCCAACCTGGTGAACGAGGCGGCGCTGTTCGCCGCGCGCGGCAACAAGCGCCTGGTCGACATGGACGATTTCGAGCGCGCCAAGGACAAGATCATCATGGGCGCCGAGCGGCGCTCGATGGTGATGCCCGAGGAAGAGCGCCGCAACACGGCGTACCACGAGTCGGGCCATACCATCGTCGCGCGCATGCTTCCCAAGACCGACCCGGTGCACAAGGTCACGGTGATTCCGCGCGGCCGGGCGCTGGGCGTGACCATGCAGCTGCCGACCGAGGACCGCTACAGCCAGGACCGCGACCGGCTGCTCAGCATGATCGCGGTGCTGTTCGGCGGCCGCATTGCCGAAGAATTGTTCATGAACCAGATGACCACCGGCGCCTCGAACGACTTCGAGCGCGCCACCGAGATTGCGCGTCGCATGGTGACGCAGTGGGGCATGTCCGACGAGCTCGGCACCATGGTGTACGGCGAGAACGAGGGCGAAGTGTTCCTCGGCCGCTCGGTCACCACGCACAAGAGCGTTTCCGAAGCGACCATGCAGAAGGTCGACGCCGAGATCCGGCGCATCATCGACCAGCAGTACCGCGTCGCGCGCAAGATCCTCGAGGACAACCGCGAAAAGGTCGAGGTCATGGCCAAGGCGCTGCTCGAGTACGAGACGCTCGACGCCGACCAGATCGGCGACATCATGTCCGGCAAGCCGCCGCGGCCGCCGAAGCCGACCGGCTCGCAGCCCGCCGCCAAGCCGCCCGCGAGCGATGCCGGCGCCGAGGGCGCCACGGCACCTGCGCCGACCGCCTAGGAAGTTGCGCTGCGGGCGCTTCGAGCTTTCGCTCGAGCGCCCGCTGGTCATGGGCGTGATCAACGTCACGCCCGACTCTTTTTCCGACGGTGGCATGTTCTTCAGCAGGAAGCTCGCCATCGCCCACGCCCGCAAGCTGGCCAAGGAGGGCGTCGATATCATCGATATCGGCGGGGAGTCCACGCGCCCGGGCGCCGCGCCGGTGCCCGAGGATGACGAGCTCAGCCGGGTGATGCCGGTGCTCGAGCAGCTCTCCGACCTTTGCGTTTCGGTCGACACGCGCCGGCCGGCGGTGATGAAGGCGGCGCTCGCGGCGGGGGCCTCGATGATCAACGACGTCGACGCGCTGGCCGCCCCGGGCGCGCTGGAGGCGGTCGCGGCGAGCGACTGCGCCGTGTGCCTGATGCACAAGAAGGGCGAGCCGCCCACGATGCAGAAGGACCCCCACTACGACGACGTGGTGGCCGAAGTCAAAGCTTTCCTGCAGCAGCGCGTGGACGCCGCCTTGGCGGCGGGCATCGCCGCCGGACGCATCGTCGTCGACCCGGGCTTCGGGTTCGGCAAGACGATGGAACACAACCTCGAGCTGCTCAGACACCTTCCCGGGCTTTCGGAGCTTCCGGTCCTCGCCGGCCTGTCGCGCAAATCGATGCTGGCGAAGCTCACCGGCCGCGGCATCGACGAGCGCCTTGCCGGCAGCCTGACGCTGGCTTTGCTCGCATTGCAGGGCGGAGCGACAATACTGCGGGTCCATGATGTAAAAGAAACCAGGGACGTGATCGCGGTGTGGCAGGCATTCAAGGGTGAAAGCAAAGCGACATGACTCGTAAGTACTTCGGCACCGACGGTGTGCGCGGCACGGTGGGGCAGAGTCCCATGACGCCGGACTTCGTGTTGCGGCTTGGCTATGCCGCAGGAAAAGTGTTGCTGGAAAAAAATCCCAACCCCGCGGTTTTGATCGGAAAAGATACGCGCATCTCGGGCTACATGATCGAGTCCGCGCTCGAGGCCGGCTTTACCGCGGCGGGCATCGACGTGCACATGTGCGGCCCGATGCCGACGCCGGCGGTGGCGTACCTCACCCGTGCGCTGCGTCTGACCGCGGGCGTGGTGATCAGCGCCTCGCACAATCCGTATCCGGACAACGGCATCAAGTTCTTCTCCGGCGACGGCTTCAAGCTGCCCGACGCCACCGAGGCGGCGATCGAGGCGGCGATGGACCAGCCGATGGGCTGCAACGCCGCGTCCAACCTCGGCAAGGTCTGGCGCGTCGACGACGCGCCGGGGCGCTATATCGAGTTCTGCAAATCGACGTTTTCGACGCAGCTCGACCTGAAGGGGCTCAAGGTGGTGGTCGATTGCGCGAACGGCGCGGCCTACCACGTCGCGCCGCACGTGTTCCACGAGCTCGGCGCGGACGTGGTCTCGATCAGCGCCAAGCCGGACGGCTTCAATATCAATGAAAAGAAGAATCTCGGTTCCGAGGTGCAAAGCCAGAACGCCGATCTCGGCATCGCCTTCGACGGCGACGCCGACCGCGTGCTGATCGTCGACGCGGCCGGACGCAGCTACGACGGCGACCAGCTGCTCTACGTCATCGCCAGGCACCGGGCGGGCAAGAGCCGCGCGGTTGCCGGGGTGGTCGGCACGCTGATGACGAACTTCGCCTTCGAGAAGGCGATGGCGCAGCTCGGCCTCGGCTTTGCGCGCGCCAAGGTCGGCGACCGCTACGTGCTCGAGCTCTTGCGCGAGAAGGGCTGGCAGCTCGGCGGCGAGAACTCCGGGCACGTCATCTGCCTCGACAAGCACACCACCGGCGACGGCATCGTTTCGGCGCTGCAGGTGCTCGAAGCGATGCGCGAGTCGGGCCGCTCGCTTGCCGAGCTCACCGCGGAGCTGGTGATGTACCCGCAGGTGCTGCTCAACGTCGCAGGTGCCGCGCGGCTTCGACTGGGAAATCGCACGCCGTCGATCCAGCAGGCGAGCAAGGCGGCCGAGCAGGCGCTAAGTGGCAAGGGCCGCGTGCTGCTGCGGCCCTCCGGCACCGAGCCGGTGCTGCGCGTGATGGTCGAAGGCGAGCCGCGCGAGGCGATCGAGTCGGCGGCCAGGAGCATCGCCGACGCCGTGAAGCACGCAGCGCGCTGAACAAGCCTGTTCATGTGGTGATTGCCCTCGGGGTCGCGCAGACCCTGGCCTGGGGCTCCACCTACTACCTGCCGGCGATCCTCGCGAACGCGATGGCCGCGGAGCTCGGCATCACGACCGCGTGGATCTTCACCGCATTCTCCGTGGGCCTGCTGCTGTCCGCCTTCCTCGGTCCGGCGGCGGGCAGGCTGATCGACGTGCATGGCGGCCGTCGTGTGCTGCCGGTCTCCAACCTGGTGTTCGCGGCCGGGCTCGCCTTGCTCGGCTTGTCTTCCGGAATGATTTCATTGTTCGCGGCCTGGCTGGTGATCGGCATCGGCATGAGCGCGGGCCTGTACGAGGCGGCGTTCTCCACGCTCGCCGGCATCTATGGCAGGGATGCGCGCCGCTCGATCACCGGCATCACGCTGATCGCCGGCTTCGCCAGCACCGTGTGCTGGCCGCTGTCGGCGTACATGGACGTGACCATCGGCTGGCGCGCGACCTGCTTCGTCTGGGCAGCGGCGCACCTGCTGATCGGGCTGCCGATCAATCTCCTCTTGCCGCCGGGAAGTCACGCCGAGAAAAAACCCGCCGTGGCTGAAGAACAAGCGCCGCGCGGTCGCCTGCTGGTGATGGCCGGCCTTTCATTCGTTTTCGCTGCAGCGTGGTTCGGCAGCACCGCAATGGCGGCCCACCTGCCGCGCGTATTACAGGAATCCGGCGCCAGCCTCGCAGCGGCGGTGGCGGCGGCTGCGCTGATTGGTCCGGCGCAGGTCGCGGCGCGCTTTCTCGAGTTCTGGCTCATGCGCCGCGTGCACCCCATCGTGTCGGCGCGAATCGCCACGCTCGCGCACCCGGTGGGTGCGGCCGGCCTGATCGTGGTGGGCTCGCCTGCAGCGAGCGCGTTCACGTTGATCCACGGCGCCGGCAACGGCGTGATGACGATCTCTATCGGCACCCTACCGCTCGCCCTGTTCGGCGCCGCCGGCTACGGCCTGCGCCAAGGCCTCCTGATGGCACCCGCGCGGCTATTCTCGGCGAGCGCGCCGTTCTTGTTCGATCTTCTGCTGACGCGTTTCGGAACCGCAGCGCTTGCTTTCACCTCAGGACTGGGGGTGGCCGCCTTTGTCGTGCTGATGCTGCTACCGGTCCGGAGGTAAGCCAGGGGGCTTGACTTTCGGCGTCATTTCCACGATTCTAGAAATATGGAAACGACGCAGGCCCTCCAATCCCTCGCGGCCCTCGCGCAGGAATCCCGGCTTTCCATCTTCCGTTTGCTGGTGCAAGCCGGCCCGGCGGGAATGGCGGCGGGTGCGATCGGCGAAAAGCTCGAGCTGCCACCGGCGACGCTGTCTTTTCACCTCGCCGGCCTGACCCGCGCCGGTCTGGCGCAAAGCCGGCAGGAAGGCCGCTTCGTCATCTATAGCGCCGACTACGTGGCGATGAACGCGCTGGTCGGCTTCCTCACCGATAACTGCTGCCAAGGAGCTAAATGTGAAACGACTTCACGTACACGTCGCCGTGCATGACCTGCAACAAAGCATCCGCTTTTACTCGGCCCTGTTCGCGGCCCAGCCCGCGGTCAAGAAGGACGATTACGCCAAGTGGATGCTGGACGATCCGCGCGTCAATTTCGCCATCTCGACCCGCGCGACCAAAGCCGGCCTGGACCACCTCGGTATCCAGACGGACAACGGTGAAGAGCTGGAGGACCTCGGCTCGCGCCTGGCGCAGGCCGACGTTGCCATCACCGCGCAGAAGGGCGCCTCGTGCTGCTACGCGAAGAGCGACAAGTACTGGACCATCGATCCGCAAGGCATCGCCTGGGAATCGTTCCATACGCTCGACTCGGTGCCGATGTACGGCGAAGACACTCGCGGCCGGCCGGCCGAGGCCAAGGCGGCGTGCTGCGCAAAGTGAACGTGCTGTTTCTCTGCACCGGCAACTCGGCGAGGTCGATCCTCGCCGAGGCTTATCTGAACAGTGCCGGCCAGGGGCGGTTTAGCGCGCATAGCGCGGGCAGCCATCCCGCGGGCAGGGTCAACCCATACGCGCTCGAGCTGCTAGAGAAAAACCGCCTGCCGACCGCTGGCCTGCGCTCGAAGAACTGGGACGAATTCGCCCGCGCCGGCGCGCCTAAGCTAGATTTAGTCTTCACGGTGTGCGACAACGCCGCGGGCGAAACCTGCCCGGTATGGCCAGGTCAGCCGATCACGGCGCATTGGGGCGTGGCGGATCCCGCGGCGGTGCAGGGCACGGACGCGGAGAAGCGCAAGGCGTTTCTGCGCGCGTTCACCGAGCTCAGCGCGCGCATTAACCTGCTTCTCGCGCTGCCGGTGGACAAGCTCGACCGACGGGTCCTGCAGAAAAAGCTCAACGATATCGGGCGGGCGTGAGCGGGTTCGAGCGCTGGCTTTCGCTCTGGGTGTTGCTGTGCATCGCCGCCGGCGTGTTCCTCGGCCAGCTGCTTCCCGGGCTGTTCCACGCGCTCGGCCGGCTCGAGCTCGCGCAGGTCAACCTGCCGGTCGGCGTGCTGATCTGGGTGATGATCATTCCGATGCTGCTGCGCATCGACTTCGCCGCCATGGGACAGGTGCGGCGTCATTGGCGCGGCATCGCCGTGACCCTGGGCGTGAACTGGCTGGTCAAGCCGTTCTCGATGGCGCTGCTCGGCTGGCTGTTCCTGCGGCACGTGTTCGCGCCGTACCTGCCCGCAGGGCAGGTGGACGGCTATCTCGCCGGCCTCATCCTGCTGGCCGCGGCGCCCTGCACGGCGATGGTGTTCGTCTGGAGCCGCCTCACGCAGGGCGATCCGTATTTCACCCTCAGCCAGGTGGCGCTCAACGACGCGATCATGATCGTCGCCTTCGCGCCCATCGTGGCGTTGCTGCTCGGCCTGTCGTCGATCGTCGTGCCGTGGGACACGCTGCTGGTCTCGGTAGTGCTCTACATCGCCATCCCGGTCGCCATCGCGCAATTCTGGCGCGCGGCGCTCCTGCGCGGCGGCCAGGCGCGGCTGCAGCGCACGCTCGACACCATCCAGCCTTACTCGACCGCGGCGCTGCTGGCCACCATCGTGCTGCTGTTCGCCTTCCAGGGCCGCCAGATCCTCGCCCAGCCGCTCATCATTGCCATGCTGGCCGTGCCGATCCTCATCCAGGTGTACCTGAACTCGGGCCTCGCCTATCTCCTCAATCGCCGGCTCGGAGTCGCGCACGCCGTCGCCGGGCCCTCAGCGCTGATCGGCGCGAGCAACTTTTTCGAGCTCGCCGTCGCAGCGGCCATCACGCTGTTCGGCTTCGACTCGGGCGCGGCGCTCGCCACCGTCGTGGGCGTACTGGTGGAAGTGCCGGTGATGCTCTCGGTGGTGAGCATCGTGAACGCAACCCGCGGCTGGTACGAGCGGGGGGTGGTCTAGTGCGACTCGCTATTTCGCCTTGCGCCCTGTAATTCTTTCCAATGCCTGATCGGCGCCCTCGTTGCCGCGCCAGGCGACGATCTGGTCCGGGCGGATGAGGACGAAGTCCGCGGCGTAGAGGTCGCGCGCTTCTTCGTTTTTCAGCTCGAGAACTTTCAGCGTGTCGGATTCCGGCAACGTCGGCATTTTGTTTTTTCCCAGGCAAAGCAAAGTCCATTCGAAGCCGAACAGGTCGTAGAGCGAGCGGCCGTCGGCCATCCACAAATGAGGCGGGCGGCCACCGGGGCAGGCGGTCGATACGTATACGTTGGCGGTATCGGGCGGCGGCGCGGTGCCGTCGGGCACGATTGCGGGTGAGCCATCGTAACGGCCGCCGAAGGTGATGCCGGGGATGTTGAATTCGGCGCGGCCGTGCGCAGCGTAGTACTCGCCCGCGCGCCGGCGCGCCGCCTCGCCGGCCGGCGTCTCCTCCTCGATCTGCGGTGGCGGCACGTAATTGCCGAGTGAATCCGCAAAGCCCTTGGCATACGCGGTATTGCGCAGCGCGAGCGGCCGGCGCTCGGCCTCGTAGCTTGCAAGCAGCTTTTCCGAAGCAATCCCCCTGATGACCGCGGCCAGCTTCCAGCCCAGGTTCACCGCATCCTCGATCGCGGTGTTGTAGCCGAGGCCGCCGGTCGGCGTGAAAAGATGCGCCGCGTCGCCGCCGATGAAGACGTTCCCTTTGGCGAATTTTTCCGCCACCAGGGAGTGGCCCGCAGTCCAGGGCGCGCGGGCAAGGATTTCCACCGGCAGCGCCACGCCGACGGTTTGCTGCACCATGCCGATCGCTTGTTCCTCCGAAATGGATTCCTCTTTTTCATGGGCATGGAGTTGCGTGTGAAACGCAAACTCGCCCTTGCCGTCCACTGCCGGCATGAAGCAACGCCGCTGCGGATTGAAGGCGACGTTCATCCACGCCGGCCGGTGGGGCACGACGCGGTAGAAATCCGGCATGCGAGCGTGGACCGCGTACATGCGCCCGCCGACGAAGGGGCGGGTGATGCCGGTTTCGCCGCCATAGCGGATGCCGAGCGCCTGGCGCACGGCGCTGCGCGGACCGTCGGCGCCGATCAGGTAAGTGGCTCTGACCTCGCCGTGGCCTTCCAGGTCGGCCACGACGGAATTCCCCTGCTCGCGAAACCCGGTCATGCGGCAGCCGTAGTTCACCGACACGCTGGGAAGCGCTTCGGCATGCCGCCGCAGCACCGGCTCGATGAACTTCTGATTGCAGCGGTGGGGCAGCTCGGCGGCGCTCCACGAGCCGGACAGGGTGGTGACGAGCTGGCGCGCGTCGCGCGAGGAGGGCAGCGAGAAGCGCGCAAGCTCGTGGCGGGCGAAGCGGGTGAAGTAGGCGACGTCGGTGGGGAAGTCGGGCGGCAGGCCGAGCGAGCGCACCTCGTCGGCGAATCCCAGGCGCCGGAAATGCTCCATGGTGCGCGCCTGGGTGGCGTTGGCGGCGGCGTTGCGCGTAGTGCCGGGATTCTGGTCGACCAGCACCACGGCGATGCCGCGCCGGCCGAGCTCGTTCGCAAGCATCAGCCCGAAGGGGCCGCCGCCGACGATGAGGACGGAGATTTCGCCGGGAAGAGGGATCTTCCTAGCTTACTGCAGGGGTCGTCCGATGGGGATGCCGAACCCGGCGTGCTATCGGGGCCTCGCTCGGCGATCGGGCAAGCCCCTCGGAACGATGCTTCAGTATAAGGAGCGGGCGTGACAACTCCGCGTCCACGGATAGTCCGCTAGGGAAGGTCTGAAGAAGTCGCCCCCGCGAAGGCGGGGGCCCTGGAAAGGGATGGAGGCGAAGGTTGGAATCGAACCAACGTGGACGGCTTTGCAGACCGTAGCATTTGTCTCCCCACTCTGCCACTTCGCCACGGACTGATTGTGGGCATGGATTGTTACTGGCTTTGTTAGACTCGCGCCTCCCCGAGGCGTCCTCTCTGACTATGCCGACCCGAGCGCTGGAGCTGTTCCGCACCATGGCCCGCATCCGCGCCTTCGAAAACGCGGCCGAAGAGGCTTCCAAAGGCGGCGTGGCGGCCTTTGGTGCAAGCTTGGCGCAAGCCAACATCCGCGGACCGCTGCACCTGTCGACCGGGCAGGAGGCTGTCGCCGCCGGGGTCTGCATCAATCTGACCCGGGAAGACTGGATCACGTCAACCCATCGTGGCCACGGGCACACGCTGGCGAAGGGCGCCTCGATGGACGCGATGATGGCCGAGCTCTTCGGCCGCGCCAATGGCCCGAACAGCGGCAAGGGCGGCTCGATGCATCTCGCCGACTTCTCGGTCGGCATGCTGGGCGCGAACGGCGTGGTCGCGGACGGGATGCCGATCGCCGTCGGCGCAGCGCATGCGCTCAAGATCCAGGGACACAAGCGTGTGGTCTGCTGCTTTTTCGGCGACGGCGCGGTGAATCGCGGGCCGTTCCTGGAAGCGCTCAACTGGGCGGCGATCCACGCCCTGCCGGTGCTCTTCGTCTGCGAAGACAACCGCTGGTCGGCGACCACGCCGACGGATTCGATGACCGCGGGCGAGGGCGCTCTCGCACGCGCGGCGGCGATCGGCGTGCCGGGGGAGCAGGTGGACGGAAATGATGTCTTCGCCGTCGATGCCGTGACTCAAAGGCTTATTGCCGAAGTGAAAGCGAAAGGCCCGAGGTTGCTGCACGCGATTACGTATCGCTTCAAGGGTCACGTCTCGGTGGATGCGGCGGCGTATCGCGACGGCGCCGAGGTTTCGAAGGCCCTGCAGAATGACCCGCTGGTTGCTGGCTTTGCAGAAGATCTCCGCGTCCGAAGCTCGGAAGATCACGCAAGAAGCGGAAGAGGAAGTGCGCCGGGCACTTCAGGTAGCCGCGGCCAACGGGCCGTGGCCCGATGCGCGGGAAGCCTATCGCGACGTGCAGGACACCGGAGGCGGCCAATGGCGTTGATGACGTACGCGCAGGCCGCATGCGCCGCGGTGCGCGACGCCATGCAGGGCGATGCCAAAGTGGTCGTCCTGGGCGAGGACGTCGGCCGCGGCGGTGTGTTCCAGCAGTACCGCGGGCTGCAGCAGGAGTTCGGGGCGGCACGCGTGATCGACACTCCGATCTCCGAGGCGACGATCCTCGGCGCCGGCGTCGGCATGGCGCTCGCCGGGCTCAAGCCGGTGGTCGAGATGCGCGTCGTCGACTTCGCGCTGTGCGCGATGGACGAGATCGTCAACCAGGCGGCGAAGGCGCGCTACATGTTCGGCGGTCAGGGGCGCGTTCCGCTGGTGGCGCGGCTGCCGATCGGCCTGTGGAGCGGCTCGGCCGCGCAGCACTCGCAGAGCCTCGAGGCCTGGTTCGCGCACATGCCGGGCCTGGTGGTGGTCGCACCCGCCACGCCGCAGGACAACTACTCGCTGCTGCGCGCCGCGCTCGATTGCGGCGATCCGGTGATCTACATGGAGCACAAGGAGCTTTGGGGGTTGCAAGGCGATGTACACGCTTCTGCGCGCGCGGAATTGGGTAAGGCCAGCGTGCTGAAAAAAGGCGAGGACGTGACACTCGTCACGTGGTCGCGAACCGTGCACGCCGCGCTCGAGGCAGCGGAAAAGGCAAAGACTTCGGTCGAGGTCATCGACTTGCGCACCCTCTGGCCGTGGGACCGCGAGACGGTGTTTTCTTCCGTGAAGAAAACCGGAAGGCTGCTGGTGGTCCACGAGGCGGTGCAGGCCGGCGGCTTCGGCGCCGAGATCGCCGCGACGGTGGCGGAAGAGCTTGGCGTGCCGGTGAAGCGCCTGGGCGCGCCGCGGATTCCGGTGGGCTATTCGAAGCCGCTCGAGGACGAGGCGCGCATCACGCCCGAAAAAATCGCTGCCTTACTCCAGTAGCCCCGCGATGCGCGGCAGCCACAGGACGATCTCGGGGAAGGCAAGGCACAGCGCCAGCCCGACGATCTGGATCGCGACGAAGGGCCACATGCCGCGGTAGACGTCGCTCATCGTCACGCCGGCGGGTACCGTGCCCTTGAGGTAGAACAGCGTCGCGCCGAACGGCGGCGTCATGAAGGACGTCTGCAGGTTGACCGCCACCAGGGCGCCGAACCAGCACATGAAGAACCCGGCATTGCCGAGGTGGTCGGCGAAGTTGAGCTTGGCGAGGATGGGCACGAACACCGGCAGCACGATCAGGCAGATCTCGATCCACTCGAAGGGAAAGCCGAGAAGGAAGATCAGCACCATCACGAAGCCGAGGACCTCCCACTTGGTGTCGATGCCGAAGTTGGCCAGCGTCGCCACCATCAGGTCGTCGCCGCCGAGCGCGCGGAATACGTAGGAGAAGCCGGTGGCGCCGAGGAACAGCATGAAGACCATCGCGTTCGCCTTGCAGGTATCGCGGATCGCTTCGCGCACCATCGGCAGGGTGAGGCGCTTGTTGATCCAGGCGATGGCGAACGAGCCGAGCACGCCGATGCCGGCGCTCTCGGTGGCAGTGGCCCAGCCGGCGAAGATCGAGCCGAGCACGATGAACATGAGGAAGGTCATCGGCGCGAGGCCGTGCCACATTTCCTTCCAGAACTCGGCGCGCGTCTGCGGGCCGTAGCCTTCAGGAATCTTCGGCGCCCAGTCCGGGCGGACCCAGGCGATGACCAGGATGTAGATGAGGTACATGCCCGAGAGCAGCAGTCCCGGCATCACCGCCGCGGCGAACAGCGCGCCCGCCGACATGGCGAGCATCTCCGCCATCACCACCAGCATGATGGCGGGCGGGATCAGGATGCCCAGCGTGCCCGCGGATGCCACAGTGCCGAGGGCGAGCTCCTTGTTGTAGCCGGCCGCGAGCATCTGCGGCAAGGCAATCACGGAAAGCAGCACCACCGCGGCGCCGACCACGCCGATCGGCGCGGCGAGGATGGTCCCCATCACCATGACCGCCACGGCGAGGCCGCCCGGCACGCGTTTCAGCAGGATCTCGGTGGCGCCGAGCATGTCCTTCGCCGAGCCGCTGCGCTGCAGGATCGAGCCCATGAAGATGAACATCGGGATCGACACCAGCACCGGGTCGGCCGCGACGCCGCCCCACATGCGCAGGATGATGTTCGACATGCCGATGAACGGGAAGACGTCGGCCGCCCAGCCAATGGTGGCGAAGACGAGGGCGGTACCGCCGAGGACGAACGCCACCGGGTAGCCGCAGAAGATGACGAAGAACATCGCGATGAACATCACCAGCGCGAGGTGGTCGATGAACCAGGCCATCTAGACTCGGGCGTTCATACTGGGACACCGAAGTGCCGATGTTCAGCTTGGCGTCCTGCTTGTAGAAGAGATAGGCGATGAGGCGCAGCAGCACGCTGACGATGCCGAGGAACAGCAGCCAGAAGCCGGCGTACAGGATGCCCTTGATGATCCAGCGGTACGGCAGGCCGAGCGCGGCGTCCGAGCTTTCGTTGAACACCCACGCGGTCCTGACGAGGTCCCAGCCATACCAGAGCAGCACCGCGGTGTAGGGCAGGGCGAAGACCAGGCAGCCGGCGAATTCGATCCAGGCCTTGCGGCGGAAGCCCAGCCGGTCGGTATACGAGTCGACGCGCGGATGCGCGTTGACCACGTAGTTGAAGCCCAGCCAGAAGGAGAAGATGGCGGTGTGCAGGTGCCACTCCAGCTCCTGCGCCTTGGTGTACGGGAAGTCGACGACGCCGAACTTGCGGAACACCACGTCGACGCAGGTGACCGCCATCAGGACGATGAGCAGCCAGCCCGAAGCGTCGGCGACGCGCTCCAGAAACCTGTGGAGCGCGTTCGCCGTTCGGAGCAGCATGTGCGGCGCTTTTACTTCTACTTCACGTAGCCGTGGTCGCGCCAGATCGCGTAGTCGGCGCGGAACTTCGAGTAGGACTCGAACACGCGCTTGAACTGCGGGTTCTTCGCCGATTCCTCGGCGATGACCTCATGCCACGCCTTCTCGATCGCGGCCATGATCTCCGGCGACCACTTCTTGATCTGCACGCCGTTCTTGTCGCGCATCTCCGCCATCGCCTTGAACTGGGTGGCCTCGCCCTCGGCGATGACGTCGCGCGTCAGATCGCCGCACGCCGACTCGATCATCGCCTTGTGCTGGTCGGACAGGCCCTTCCACTTGTTGGCGTTGATGTAGAACTCGAGGAACGTGGCCTGCTGGTGCCAGCCGGGGAAGTAGTAGAACTTCGCCACCTGATGGAAGCCGAGCTTCTGGTCCATCACCGGCAGCGAGAACTCGGTGGCGTCGATGGTGCCGAGCTGCAGCGCCTGGAAGATGTCGCCCGGGGCGAGAAGCTGCGTCGCCACGCCAAGCTTGTTCATGGCGCGCGCGCCCAGGCCGAAGAAGCGCATCTTCAGCCCGCGCAGATCCTCCACGTTCTTGATCTCGCGCCGGAACCAGCCCGAGGCCTCCGGCGGGATGATGGCGCACGGGATGTTGTACACGCCGTGCTTGCCGAACATCTCGCGCGAAAGCTGCAGCCCGCCGCCATGGTGGACCCAGGCCAGGTATTCCGGAATGCCGGGGCCGAACGGGACCGCGGCGAACATGTTGAACGCCGAGTCCGTGCTGGCGAAAAACCCGGCGTTGGACCACGCGGCGTCCACCGACCCCTGGCCGGTGGCCTGGATTGCCTGCAGCGCCGGAACCAGCGCGCCGGGCTCGTTCACGCGCAGATCGATCTGTCCGCCGGACAGGCGGGTGAGCTTCTGCGAGAGTTTTCCGGGCGCTTCGCCGATCAGCGTGAGGCTGTTCGGAAATGCGTTGGCGAGATTGATGCGGACCTTCTGCTGCGCGGATACCGCCGCCGAGAAAGCGAGCGCGCTGCCCGCCGCGGCGGCGATCACGAACTTCTTCATGGTTCTCCCCCTCTGGAATGAGACTGCGCCGGGAATATTACGGTAAAATTCAGGCGCATGGCGCGGGGTCGGCTGGTTGCCGGGAACTGGAAGATGCATGGCAGCCGGGCCTCCGTCCAGGCGTTGCTGGATTCGCTGCTGCAGGGAATTCCGAAGGATGCCAAGGCCGGCTGCGCGGTATGCGCGCCGTTCCCTTATTTGGCGCTGGTCGCCGAGCGCTTGCGCGGCAGCCCGATTGCCTGGGGCGCGCAGAACGCGAGCGAGCACGCGCAGGGCGCCTACACCGGCGAGGTTTCGGCCGCGATGCTGGCGGAGTTCGGCTGCCGCTACGTGCTCGTCGGCCACTCGGAGCGCCGGCAGCTCTATGGCGAGAGCGACGCGCAGGCGGCGGCGAAATTCGCGGCGGTGAAGAAGGCCGGGATGACCCCGATCCTCTGCGTCGGCGAAACGCTCGAGGAGCGCGACGCCGGGCAGACCGAAGCGGTGGTGGCGCGGCAGCTGGGCGCGGTGGAGTTCAAGGACGCCGTGCTGGCGTATGAGCCCGTGTGGGCCATCGGCACCGGGCGCAATGCGACGCCGGAGCAGGCGCAGGCGGTACATGCTTTTCTCAGAAGAAAAGTCTCTTCTGATACCCCGATCTTGTATGGGGGAAGCGTCAAGCCTCAGAATGCGGCGGCGATTTTCGCGATGCCGGACGTCGACGGCGGTTTGATCGGCGGGGCATCGCTGGTGGCGAAGGACTTTCTGGACATCGTGAAGGCGGCATCGACATGAGCGGCTTGTGGACCAACGTACTAATCGTGACGCACGTGGTGGTGGCGCTTGCCATCATCGGCCTGGTGCTGCTCCAGCACGGCAAGGGCGCCGACATGGGCTCCGGATTCGGCGGCGGCGCTTCGAGCAGCCTGTTCGGCGCGACCGGCTCGGCGAACTTCCTTTCGCGCACCACGGCGGTCCTCGCCACCCTCTTCTTCATCCTCAGCCTCGCGCTCGCGTACGTCGCGACCAAGAAACCGGTGGAGGGCGGCGGGGTGATGGACGCCGTACGCCAGCAGCCGGCGCCGAAGGACGAAAAAAAATCAGCGCCGGAGTCGAAGCCCGCAGCCCCCGCGCCGCAGGGCAAAGAGGTCCCGCAGTAATATTCAGCGGCTAAAAATCAGGGGATAATCAGGGGTTAAGCCCACGTGGTGAAATTGGTAGACACGCTAGCTTGAGGGGCTAGTGGCCTAAAAAGCCGTAGCAGTTCGAGTCTGCTCGTGGGCACCACACTTTTATGCTCGCCGAATATTTTCCGATCTTGCTCTTCATCCTCGTCGGGCTCGGCGTCGGCGTGGTGCCGCTCGTGCTCGGCAAGCTGCTCGGCCCCAATCGCCCCGACGCGGAGAAGCTTTCACCCTACGAGTGCGGCTTCGAGGCCTTCGAGGACGCGCGCATGAAGTTCGACGTGCGCTACTACCTGGTGGCGATCCTCTTCATCCTGTTCGACCTGGAAATCGCGTTCCTCTTTCCGTGGGCGGCGGTGGTGAACGAGATCGGCATGCCCGGTTACCTGGCGATGATGCTGTTCCTGGCGATTCTCACGGTCGGGTTCGTCTATGAGTGGATGAAAGGCGCGCTGGAATGGGAATAGAAGGCGTCCTGCAGCAAGGGTTCGTTACCACCACGGTCGATAAGGTGGTGAACTGGACGCGCACCGGGTCGCTGTGGCCGATGACCTTCGGCCTTGCCTGCTGCGCGGTGGAGATGATGCACGCCGGCGCGGCGCGCTACGACCTCGACCGCTTCGGCATCGTGTTCCGCCCCAGCCCGCGCCAGTCCGACGTGATGATCGTCGCCGGCACGCTGTGCAACAAGATGGCGCCGGCGCTGCGCAAGGTCTACGACCAGATGGCCGAGCCGCGCTGGGTGATCTCGATGGGCTCGTGCGCCAACGGCGGCGGCTACTACCATTACTCTTACTCCGTGGTGCGCGGCTGCGACCGCATCGTGCCGGTCGACGTCTACGTGCCCGGCTGCCCGCCGACGGCGGAGGCGCTGCTTTACGGCATCGTGCAGCTGCAGAACAAGATCAAACGAACCAACACCATCGCGCGCTGATGACACCAAGGCTGCAGCGGCTGTACGACGTTCTCGGCAGGGAAAGCCTGTTGCCGCGCGAGCGGCTCGGGGAGATCACCATCGAGGTGCCGTCGGCGGATTACGGGGCGGTTTGCCGCAAGCTGCGCGACCATCCCGAGCTGCACTTCGAGCAGCTCATCGACCTGTGCGGCGTGGACTACGCGAGCTACGGCGACGAGCCGCGCGAAGGTCCGCGTTTCGCCGTCGTGGTTCACCTTTTATCCATCCAGAATAATTGGCGGCTGAGGGTGCGCACCTTCTGCCGGGACAATGAATTCCCGGTGGTGAGCTCGCTGATCGACGTCTGGCCGGCAGCGGGATGGTTCGAGCGCGAGGCGTTCGATCTCTTCGGCATCATGTTCGAGGGCCATCCCGACCTGCGCCGCATCCTCACCGACTACGGCTTCGTCGGCCACCCGTTCCGCAAGGACTTCCCGCTCTCGGGGCACGTCGAGATGCGCTACGACCCGGAGCAGAAGCGCGTGGTGTACCAGCCGGTGACCATCGACCCGCGAGAAGTCACCCCCCGGATCGTGCGCGAAAAAAACTACGCTGATGGCCGAGATTCGTAACTACACGCTGAACTTCGGGCCGCAGCATCCTGCCGCGCACGGCGTGCTGCGCCTGGTGCTGGAGCTCGACGGCGAGGTGATCCAGCGCGCCGATCCGCACATCGGCCTGCTGCACCGCGCGACCGAGAAGCTGGCCGAGCACAAGACCTTCATCCAGTCGGTGCCGTACATGGACCGGCTCGACTACGTCTCGATGATGTGCAACGAGCACGCCTACGTGCTGGCGATCGAGAAGCTGCTGGGCATCGAGATCCCGGAGCGCGCGCAGTACATCCGCACCATGTTCGACGAGGTCACGCGCATCCTGAACCACCTGCTGTGGCTCGGCGCGCACGGCCTCGACATCGGCGCGATGACCGTGTTCCTTTACTGCTTCCGCGAGCGCGAGGACCTGATGGACGCCTACGAGGCGGTGTCGGGAGCGCGCATGCACGCCGCCTACTATCGTCCGGGCGGCGTGTACCGCGACCTGCCCGAAGCGATGCCGCAGTATCTGGTTTCCAAGAAGAATGAGCGCGCGCTGAAGGAACTGAACCGCAATCGCCAGGGCTCGCTGCTCGATTTCCTCGACGACTTCACGCAGCGCTTCCCGAAGTGCGTCGACGACTACGAGACGCTGCTCACCGAGAACCGCATCTGGAAGCAGCGCACCGTCGGCATCGGCGTGGTCGCGCCGGAGCGCGCGCTGGCGCTCGGCTTCACCGGGCCGATGCTGCGCGGCTCGGGCATCGCCTGGGACCTGCGCAAGAAGCAGCCGTACGAGGTCTACGGCAAGCTCGACTTCGACATCCCGATCGGCAAGAACGGCGACTGCTACGACCGCTATCTCGTGCGCATCGAGGAGTTCCGGCAATCGAACCGCATCATCCGGCAATGCATCGACTGGCTGCGCAAGAATCCCGGCCCGGTGATGGTCGACAATCACAAGATCGCGCCGCCGGCACGCGGCGAGATGAAGCTCAACATGGAAGAGCTGATCCACCACTTCAAGCTCTTCACCGAGGGCATGCACGTGCCCGAAGGCGAGGCCTACGCCGCGGTCGAGGCGCCCAAGGGCGAGTTCGGCCTCTACCTCATCTCCGACGGCGCGAACAAGCCCTACCGGCTGAAGATCCGCGCGCCCGGCTTTCCGCATCTCGCCTCGCTCGACGAGATGGCGCGCGGCCACATGATCGCCGACGCGGTGGCGATCATCGGCACCCAGGACATCGTCTTTGGAGAAATAGACAGATGAGCGAAGTGCTGCTCACCACCGATTCCCTGAAGAAGATCGACGCGGAAGTCGCCAAGTACCCGCCCGAGCGCAAGCAGTCGGCGGTGATGATGGCGCTGATCATCGCCCAGGACGAGAAGGGCTGGCTCTCGACTGAAGTGATGGACACCGTCGCCAGGTACCTCGGCATGCCGTCGGTGGCCGTGTATGAAGTCGCCACCTTCTACAGCATGTACAACCTCAAGCCGACCGGCCGCTACAAGCTCACGCTGTGCACCTGCCTGCCATGCGGCCTGCAGGGCGCGCTCGACGCCGGCGACCACCTGCGCAAGAAGCTCGGCATCGACTTCAACGAGACCACGCCCGACGGCCGCTTCACGCTGAAGGAGGGCGAATGCATGGGCGCCTGCGCGCAGGCGCCGGTGCTGCTCGTGAACAACAAGAAGATGCTCGACACCATGTCCCACGAAAAGCTCGACCAGCTGATCGAGAGCCTGAAATGATGATGGATTACGGTCCCGACGCGATCCTGATGAAGGGCCTCGACGGCCAGAACTGGCGGCTCAAGGACTATGAGGCAAGCGCGACGGCTATGCCGCGCTGCAGAAAATCCTCGAGTGAGAAAATAAAGCCGGAAGATCTGATCGCCGAGCTGAAGAAGTCCGCCCTGCGCGGCCGCGGCGGCGCCGGGTTCCCGACCGGCCTGAAATGGTCATTCATGCCGCGCCAGTTCCCCGGCGCGAAGTACGTGGTGTGCAACTCGGACGAGGGCGAGCCGGGCACCTGCAAGGACCGCGATCTGCTGCGCTACAACCCGCACTCGGTGATCGAAGGCATGGTGATCGCCGGCTACGCGATGGCCGCCACCGCGGGCTACAACTACATTCACGGCGAGATCTGGGAGGTCTACGAGCAGTTCGAGGAGGCGCTGAAGGAAGCGTACGCGGCGGGCTACATCGGCAGGAACATCCTCGGCTCGGACTTCAGCTACGAGCTCTATGCGGTCCCCGGCTACGGAGCGTACATCTGCGGCGAGGAAACCGCGCTGCTCGAGTCGCTCGAGGGCAAGAAGGGCATGCCGCGCTTCAAGCCGCCGTTTCCGGCGAGCTACGGCCTCTACGGCAAGCCCACCACCATCAACAACACCGAGACCTTCGCCGCGGTGCCGTGGATCGTACGCAACGGCGGGGAGGCGTTCCTCGCGCTCGGCAAGCCGAACAACGGCGGCACCAAGCTCTTCACCGTCAGCGGCCACGTCAACCGGCCGGGCAACTACGAGGTCAAGCTCGGCACGCCGTTCGCGAAGCTGCTCGAGATGGCGGGCGGGGTGCGCACCGGCCACAAGCTCAAAGCGGTGATTCCGGGCGGCTCATCGATGCCGGTGCTGCCCGCCGACATCATGATGCAGACGGACATGGACTACGACTCGATCGCCAAGGCCGGGTCGATGCTCGGCTCCGGCGCGGTGATCGTGATGGACGACGCAACCTGCATGGTGCGCGCGCTCGAGCGCCTCTCCTACTTCTACTTCGAGGAATCGTGCGGCCAGTGCACGCCGTGCCGCGAAGGCACCGGCTGGCTTTACCGCGTGGTCAACCGCATCGAGAACGGCGAGGGCCGCATCGAGGACCTGGATCTCCTCACCAGCGTATCGGACAACATCGCCGGCCGCACCATCTGCGCGCTGGGCGACGCCGCGGCGCTGCCGGTGAAGAGCTTCATCAAGCACTTCCGCGACGAGTTTGTGCATCACATCGAGCACAAGAAATGTCTGGTTGAAAAAGATATCGAGCCGAAATGGGGACGCGCCGGCGCCCGGCACGAGCCGCACGTGGTGCGCAACATGGCGGAGGCCGCGTAGTGGCGAACTTGAAGGTCACGGTCGACGGCACCGAAGTGGAGGTCCCGCACGGCTCGACCGTGATGGACGCCACCAACAAGCTCGGCGCGTACGTCCCGCACTTCTGCTACCACCGCAAGCTGTCGATCGCCGCCAACTGCCGCATGTGCCTGGTGGAGGTCGAGAAGGCGCCCAAGCCGCTGCCGGCGTGCGCCACGCCGGTAACCGACGGGATGAAGGTCTGGACCCACTCCAAGGTGGCAAAGGACGCGCAGAACGGGGTGATGGAGTTCCTGCTCATCAACCACCCGCTCGACTGCCCGATCTGCGACCAGGGTGGCGAATGCCAGCTGCAGGACCTGGCGGTGGGCTATGGCGGCAGCAACTCGCGCTACACCGAAGAAAAAAGGGTTGTATTGCGCAAGGAGTTAGGTCCCTTGGTGGCGGCCGAGGAAATGAGCCGCTGCATCCAGTGCACGCGCTGCGTGCGCTTTGGCCAGGAGATCGGCGGCCTGATGGAGCTCGGCCTCGCCGGGCGCGGCGAGAACGCCGAGATCGTGTCGTTCGTGAACCGTGCGGTCGAATCCGAGCTCTCGGGCAACATGATCGACCTCTGCCCGGTGGGCGCGCTGACCAGCGAGCCGTTCCGCTACAAGGCGCGCACCTGGGAGCTGACGCGGCGGCGCTCGATCGCGCCGCACGATTCGCTCGGCTCGAACCTGGTGGTGCAGGTGAAGCAGAACCGCGTGATGCGCGTGCTGCCGCTCGAGAACGAGGCGATCAACGAGTGCTGGCTGTCCGACAAGGACCGCTTCTCCTACGAGGGCCTGAATTCCCCCGACCGCCTGGAGCGCCCGATGGTGAAGCGCGACGGCCAGTGGCACGAAGTCGACTGGGAGCAGGCGTTCGACGTCCTGGTCCCGCACCTCAAGGGCGAGTTCGGCGTGCTGGCGTCGCCGCATTCGACGCTGGAAGAATTGTTTTTGGTCGCGAAACTAGACGCCGTCGCCGATTTCCGGCTGCGGCACAGCGACTTTTCCGCCAAGTTCGAGGGAATTCCGTGGCTCGGCATGCCGGTCGCCGAGTTGCAGCAGCTCGACCGCGTGCTGGTCGTCGGCTCGTTCCTGCGCAAGGACCATCCGCTGATCGCCCATCGGCTGCGCCAGGCGGCCAAGCGCGGCGCGCAGATCCACATGCTGCATTCGGTCGATGACGACTGGCTGATGCCGATCGCGAGCAAGAAGGTCGTGCCGCCGTCGGAAATCGCGGGCGCCATCGCTTCCTTCGGTGAGATGCTCAAAGGCTGGAAAGAATGCGGCGGTCTTCCTCGGCAACTATCGCGCAGCAGCATCCGCAGGCCGCGCAGATCCAGGCCGCCGCACAAGCCCTCGGCGTCAAGGTCGGTATCTTCGGCGAGGCGGCGAACTCGGTCGGGGGCTACCTGGCCGGATTGCCCACACGCGGCAACGTTCGCAACGTGCTCGAGCAGAAGAACATCCTGCTGCTCAATGTCGAGCCGGAGCTCGACTGCGCCGACCCGCGCAGCGCGCTGAAGGCGCTCAAGGACGCGCAGTTCGTGGTGAGCCTCACCCCGTGGAGGACCAACGTGGAGTACGCCGACGTCCTGCTGCCGATCGCGCCCTTCACCGAGACCTCGGGTACGTTCGTGAATACCGAAGGCAGGGTGCAGAGCTTCTACGCCAACGTGAACCCGTTGGGTGACACGCGTCCCGGCTGGAAGGTGCTGCGCGTCCTCGGCAGCCTGCTCGGCAAGCCGGGCTTCGACTTCGACACCATCGAGCAGGTGCGCAAGGAATGCTTGGGCGAGCGGGACGTTGCTTCGTTGCTTTCGAACACGATCAATGGAGCTGGAGCGATCGCTGCATCCCCGAGCGGAATTCAAAGAATCGCCGACGTGCCGATGTACTTCACCGACCCGCTGGTGCGCCGCTCGCCGCCGCTGCAGAAGACGCGGGATGCGCGTCCGCCACGCGCCTGGATGAATTCGCGCCTGATGGCCACGCTCGGGGTAGCTGCGGGCCAGCCGGTGGCGGTGAACGGCGCGGTCAAGTTGATGGCGGCGCTCGACGACAAGCTGCCCGACGCCTGCGTGCGCATTGCGGCGGGGCATCCGTCCACGGCGGCGATCGGACCGATGTTCGGCGCGATTACGCTGGCCAAGGTGGCTTCGGAGAGGGCAGCGTAGATGGATAAGGTCGCCTGATGGAGTGGTACTCCGCCCAGTCGCAGGCGTGGTTCGGCCCGTTCTGGGGCCCGGCGTTCTACGAAACCACCACCATCCTCGCCGCCATCGTGGCGATCGTGGTGCCGCTGATGCTCGCCGTCGCCTACCTGACCCTGTGGGAGCGCAAGTTCATCGGCTGGGTGCAGATCCGCATCGGCCCGAACCGCGTCGGCCCGCTCGGGTTGCTGCAGCCGATCGCCGACGGCATCAAGCTGCTGATGAAGGAGATCATCCTCCCGGCGAACGCCAACAAGGCGCTGTTTCTCGCCGCGCCGGTGGTGATGATCATGCCGGCGCTCGCCGCCTGGGCGGTGATCCCGTTCGCGCCCGAAATGGTGCTGTCCGACATCAACGCCGGCCTGCTCTACATCATGGCGCTGTCGTCGATCGGCGTTTACGGCGTGATCATCGCCGGCTGGGCGTCGAACTCGAAGTACGCCTTCCTCGGCGCCATGCGCTCGGCGGCGCAGATGGTGTCCTACGAGCTGGCGATGGGCTTCGCGCTGGTGGTGGTGCTGATGGTGTCGGGCAGCCTGAACCTGTCGGACATCGTCTATGCGCAGGGTCGCGGCTACTTCGCGAGCCAGGGCATCACCTTCCTGTCGTGGAACTGGCTGCCGCTGCTGCCGATGCTGGTGGTCTATTTCGTGAGCGGCGTGGCCGAGACCAACCGCGCGCCGTTCGACGTGGTCGAGGGCGAATCGGAGATCGTCGCCGGCCACATGGTCGAGTACTCGGGGATGACGTTCGCGCTCTTCTTCCTCGCCGAGTACATGAACATGATCCTGATCAGCGCGCTGGTCGCGGTCATGTTCTTCGGCGGGTGGCAGGCGCCGATCGACTCCAGTCTGTTCAATTTCATTCCTCCCTTTGGCTGGTTGCTGCTGAAGATATTCGTCATCGTGTCCATGTTCCTGTGGATCCGCGCCACCTTCCCCCGCTACCGCTATGACCAGATCATGCGCCTGGGCTGGAAGGTGTTCATTCCGCTCACGCTGGTATGGATCGCGGTGATCGGCCTGTGGATGCAGACCCCGTGGAATCTCTGGCCATGAACGCTGCCGATTTTTGCCCCCCTGTTAAGGGGGGAAGCGAGCGCCTTCGGCTCAGCGACCCCTTCACAGGGGGTCAGAGGAAACCATGACCCGCGTTGCCGAGTTCTTTCGTTCTTTCCTGCTGCTCGAGCTGCTGCAGGGCCTGCGCCTCACCGGCCGCCACCTGTTCGCGCGCAAGATCACGGTGCAGTTCCCGGAGGAGAAGACGCCGGCCAGCCCGCGCTTCCGCGGCCTGCATGCGCTGCGCCGCTATCCGAACGGCGAAGAGCGCTGCATCGCCTGCAAGCTGTGCGAGGCGGTCTGCCCGGCGCTGGCGATCCATATCGAAAGCGAGCAAAGAACCGACGGCACGCGCCGCACCACGCGCTACGACATCGACCTGGTGAAGTGCATCTTCTGCGGCTTCTGCGAGGAGGCCTGCCCGGTCGACGCGATCGTCGAGACCCGCATCCTCGAGTACCACGGCGAGAAGCGGGGGGATCTCTACTACACCAAGCCCATGCTGCTGGCGGTGGGCGATCGCTACGAGGAGAGCATCGCCCGCGACCGGGCCGAAGACGCTCGCTACCGCTGACCAAGAACTCAGAATAATGTTCGAAACCTGGCTTTTCTACGCCTTCGCGGCGGTTTTGCTCGTGTCCGGGATGCTGGTCATCACCGCGCGCAACCCGGTGCACGGCGTGCTGTTCCTGGTGCTCGCGTTCTTCACCGCGGCCGGCATCTGGCTCCTGCTGCGCGCCGAATTCCTCGCCATCGCGCTGGTGGTGGTCTACGTCGGCGCGGTGATGGTGCTGTTCCTCTTCGTGGTGATGATGCTCGACATCAACATCGAGCGCGTGCGCGAGGGCTTCTGGCGCAACCTGCCGCTCGCGCTCATCGTCGGCGGCATCATGGTGCTGGAGATGGTGGCGGTGCTCGCCAACCGCATCTTCGCCACGCGCCCGGTCGAGGTCGCGCCCGGCTACAGCAACACCAAGGAGCTCGGCCGCGTGCTCTACACGCAATACGCCTTCGCCTTCGAGATCGCGGCGGTGCTGCTGCTGGTGGCGATCATCGCCGCCATCGCGCTCACCCTGCGGCAGCGCAAGGACAGCCGCTCGCAGGATCCGGCCGCCCAGGTGAGGGCGCGGCGCGAGGAGCGCGTCGAGCTGGTCTCCATGCCGGCGGAGACCGACAAATAGGCGCAATGATGCAAACCCTTTCCCTGTCGCACTACCTGGTCCTGGCGGCGATCCTGTTCGCGATCAGCGTGGTCGGCATCTTCCTCAACCGCCGCAACCTGATCGTGCTGCTGATGGCGATCGAGCTCATGCTGCTCGCCGTCAATCTGAACTTCATCGCCTTCTCGCACTTCCTCGGCGACCTGGCCGGGCAGGTGTTCGTGTTCTTCATCCTCACCGTGGCGGCGGCCGAGTCGGCGATCGGCCTCGCCATCCTGGTGGTGCTGTTCCGCAACCTCAACACCATCGACGTGGAAGAGATGGATTCCCTCAAGGGATAGATGAAGGCCATCTACCTCATCATCCCGTTCGCGCCGCTGCTGGGGGCGATCGTTGCCGGCCTGTTCGGCCGGCGCATCGGCCGCGTCGGCGCGCATTCGGTGACCATCTTCGCCGTGCTGCTGTCGTTCCTGTGCTCGTGCGTGGTGTTCGCCGACGTGCTCGAGGGCAACACCTTCAACGGGCCGGTCTACACCTGGCTGACGATGGGCGACACGCGCCTGGAGATCGGCTTCCTCATCGACCGCCTCACCACGCTGATGATGGTGGTGGTGACCTTCGTCTCGCTGATGGTCCACATCTACACCATCGGCTACATGGCCGAGGACCCCGGCTACCAGCGCTTCTTCGCCTACATCTCGCTCTTCACCTTCTCGATGCTGATGCTGGTGATGGCGAACAACTTCCTGCAGCTGTTCTTCGGCTGGGAGGCGGTCGGCCTGGTGTCGTACCTGTTGATCGGCTTCTGGTACACGCGCGAGAGCGCGGTGTACGCCAACCTGAAGGCGTTCCTCGTCAACCGCGTGGGCGACTTCGGCTTCATCCTCGGCATCGCGCTGATCCTCGCGACGGTGGGGACGCTCGACTACGAGGACGTGTTCAACGCCGCCGCCGCGGGCCAGCTCGAAGCCGAGATCACGCTCATCTGCATCCTGCTGTTCGTCGGCGCGATGGGCAAGAGCGCGCAGTTCCCGCTGCACGTCTGGCTGCCGGACTCGATGGAAGGCCCGACGCCGATCTCGGCGCTGATCCATGCCGCCACGATGGTGACCGCCGGAATCTTCATGGTCGCGCGCATGTCGCCGTTGTATGAGCTCAGTGAAACCGCAAGGTCCGTGGTGCTCATCATCGGTGCGATCACCGCGCTTTTCATGGGCCTGGTGGCGCTCACCCAGTTCGACATCAAGCGCGTGGTCGCGTACTCCACGCTCTCCCAGCTCGGTTACATGACGGCGGCGCTCGGCGCCTCGGCCTACTCCGCGGCGATGTTCCACCTGATGACGCATGCCTTCTTCAAGGCGGTGCTGTTCCTCGCCGCCGGCTCGGTGATCATCGCGCTGCACCACGAGCAGGACATGCGCCGCATGGGCGGGCTGCGCAAGTACCTGCCGATCACGTACTGGACGATGCTGATCGGCGCGATCGCGTCGGCCGGCATCCCGGGCTTCGCCGGCTTCTTCTCCAAGGACGCGATCATCGAGGCGGTGCACCACTCGCCCACGCCCGGCGCCACCTTCGCCTGGCTCTGCGTGCTGTCGTGCGTATTCGTCACTGCGGCCTACACCTTCCGCATGGTGTTCATGGCGTTCCACGGCAAGCCGCGCTTCGACCCGCACCATCCGCCGCACGAGTCGCCGCCCGTAGTCACCGTGCCGCTCGTCCTGCTCGCGATCCCGTCGGTCCTGGCGGGGTACCTGATCGGCGACTTCGTGTTCGGCGACTACTTCGGCGACAGCCTGCCGCCGCCCGACCCGAACTACTTCGGCATCTGGCAGTTCATCGAGCACGGCCTGATCTCGCTGCCGTTCTGGCTCGCCGTGGCGGGTATTGCCACGGCGTGGCTGTTGTACCTGAGAAGGCCCGACCTGCCCGCGCGGGTTGCCAATTTCTTCGGCCCGGTCTACAGCCTGGTCGAGCGCAAGTACGGCTTCGACGAGCTGTACTCGTGGCTGCTGGCGGGCGGCGCGCGCAACCTCGGCCGCGGCTTCTGGCGCGGCGGCGACCAGGCGGTGATCGACGGCATGATGGTGAACGGCTCGGCCCGGGTGGTGGGCTGGTTCTCCGGCGTGGTGCGCCTGATCCAGACCGGCCTGCTCAATACGTACGCCTTCCTGATCCTGTTCGGCATCCTCTCGGGCCTGAGCTGGGTGATGTGGCGGTACGTGCGGTGAGCGTGCCGCTCCTTTCGCTGGCGATCTGGCTCCCCATCCTCGCCGGGCTGGGGGTGCTCGGCATCAATGGCGATCAACGCGCGCATGCGCAGCGCTGGATCGCCCTCATCGGCGCGCTCATCGGCTTCCTGGTGACCATTCCGCTCTATACCGGCTTCGACGCGCAGAGCGCCGACTTCCAGTTCCAGGAAAAGCTGCTGTGGATCGAGCGCTTCAACATCCATTACCACCTCGGCGTCGACGGCATCTCGCTGCTGTTCGTGCTGCTCAACAGCTTCGTCACGGTGCTGGTGGTGATCGCCGGCTGGTCGGTGATCGACAGCCGTGTCGGCCAGTACTACGGCGCGTTCCTGATCATGTCCGGGCTGCTGAACGGCGTATTCGCGGCGCTCGACGCGCTGCTGTTCTACGTGTTCTTCGAGGGCACGCTGATCCCGATGTTCATCATCATCGGCGTGTGGGGCGGGCCGAACCGCGTCTACGCGGCGGTCAAGTTCTTCCTCTACACGCTGCTCGGCTCGCTCCTGATGCTGGTGGCGATGCTCTACCTGTACAACAAGTCGGGCGGCAGCTTCTCCATCCTCGACTGGCACAAGCTGCCGCTCGCGCTCGGCGTGCAGACGCTGCTCTTCTTCGGCTTCCTGTTTGCCTTCGCGGTCAAGGTGCCGATGTGGCCGGTGCACACCTGGCTGCCGGATGCGCACACCGAGGCGCCCACCGGAGGCTCGGTGGTGCTCGCCGCGATCCTGCTCAAGCTCGGCGCCTACGGCTTCGTCCGGTTTTCCCTTCCCATCCTTCCGGATGCTTCCCGGGAGCTGGCGTGGCTGATGATCGCGCTTTCGCTGGTCGCCATCGCCTACATCGGCCTGGTCACGCTGGTGCAGACCGACATGAAGCGCCTGATCGCCTACTCGTCGATCGCGCACATGGGCTTCGTCACGCTCGGCTTCTTCATCTTCAACGCCTACGGCGTCGAGGGCGGCCTGGTGCAGATGATCTCGCACGGCTTCGTCTCGGCCGCGCTGTTCCTGTGCGTCGGCGTGATGTACGACCGCATGCACTCGCGCAACATCGGCGATTACGGCGGGGTGGTAAACACGATGCCGAAGTTCGCCGCGTTCATGATGCTGTTCGCCATGGCGAACGCGGGCCTGCCCGCGACCAGCGGCTTCGTCGGCGAGTTCATGGTCATCATGGGGGCGATGAAGGCCAACTTCTGGCTCGCTTTCATCGCCGCCACCACGCTGATCACCGGCGCCGCGTACACGCTGTGGATGTACAAGCGCGTGATCTTCGGTGCCGTGGCCAACGACCATGTGCGCGCGCTGAAAGACTTGAATCCGCGGGAATTCGCGGTGCTGGCCGCCCTGGCCGCCGCGGTGCTGCTCATGGGTGTCTATCCGCTGCCGTTCACCGAAGTGATGCACGCCTCGGTCGATGAGCTGCTGCGCCACGTTTCTACGCCGAAGCTATGACATGACCTCGATGGTTTTTCTCCGGCACCTGCAGGCGTTCCCCGAGGGGCTGCTGCTGGTCGGCACCTGCGTGGCGATGCTGGTCGACGTGCATTCCAAGGACGCGCTCAGGCGCACCACCTATTACATCGCGCAGGGCACGCTGGCGCTGTGCTTCCTCTCGACGCTCTTCATCCTGCGCGAGTCGGAAGGCATGCGCACGCTGCTTTTCAATGGCCTGTTCGTGTCCGACGCGCTGGGCCATGTCCTGAAGCTGGTGTGCTATGCCGCGGTGTCCGCGGCGCTGGTGTACTCGCGGCAGTACCTGCTCGACCGGGGCCTGCTGCGCGGCGAGTTCATCACGCTGCTGCTGTTCTGCCTGCTCGGCATGATGGTGATGATCAGCGCGGCGAGCTTTCTCACGCTGTTCCTCGGCCTGGAGCTGATGTCGCTGTGCCTGTACGCGCTGGTCGCGCTCAACCGCGAATCGGCGCTCTCGACCGAGGCGGCGATGAAGTACTTCGTGCTGGGCGCGCTGTCCTCGGGGTTGCTGCTCTACGGCATGTCGATGATCTACGGCGCCACCGGCACGCTCAACATCTACGAGGTGGCGGGACACGCTTCGCGCCTCGCCGCCAGCGCCTCCGAGCGTACGTTCCTGGTCTTCGGCCTGGTGTTCCTGGTCGCCGGGCTCGCCTTCAAGGTCGGCGTGGCGCCGTTCCACATGTGGATTCCCGACGTCTACCACGGCGCACCGACCGCGGTGACGCTGATCGTCGGCACGGCGCCGAAGCTCGCCGCCTTCGCCATGGCGGTACGCCTGCTGGTGAACGGCGTGCCGGACCTGGCGCACGACTGGCAGCAGATGCTGGTGCTGCTCGCGGTGTTGTCGATGGCGATCGGCAATATCGCCGCCATCGCGCAAGCCAACCTCAAGCGCATGCTCGCGTACTCGACCATCGCGCACATGGGCTTCATGCTGCTCGGGCTGCTTTCGGGCGTAGTGGAGGGCAACCGGCTGAACGCGCCCGAGGCGTACTCCGCGGCGATGTTCTACATGATCATCTACGTGCTGATGTCGCTCGGCGCCTTCGGCATGCTGCTCTACTTCTCGCGCGCCGGCTTCGAGTGCGAGAACCTCGACGACCTCAAGGGGCTCAACCGCACCCACCCCTGGTATGCATTCCTGATGCTGATCCTCATGTTCTCGCTCGCCGGCATTCCGCCGACCGCCGGCTTCTACGCCAAGCTCTCCGTGCTGTCCGCGGCGGTCAACGCCGGCCAGATCTGGCTGGCGGTGGTCGCGGTGGTGCTCTCGCTGGTCGGCGCGTTCTACTACCTGCGCATAGTGAAGCTCATGTATTTCGATGACCCTCGGGAACCCCAACGGGTTCAGGCGCGCACCAGCTTCCGTGTCGCGCTGTCCGCCAACGGTCTCGCGCTCCTCGTCCTCGGCATCCTGCCCCAGCCGCTGATGGCGCTGTGCCTGCTCACGATCCACGCGCTTTGAAGGACCTGACCGAGCATTTCGTCGCCGGCAGCCAGGTCTTCGACGGCAACCTGCTCAAGGTGTACCGCGACACCGTGCGCCTGCCCGACGGCAGCCAGGGCGAGCGCGAGTACATCCGCCATCCCGGCGCGGTGGCGATCGTGGCGCTGACCGAGGACCGCCGGCTGCTGCTCGAGCGGCAGTACCGCTACCCGCCGCGGCGCGAGTTCATCGAGGTGCCCGCGGGCAAGATCGACCGCGGCGAGGCGCACCTCGCCACCGCCAAGCGCGAGCTGCTGGAGGAAACCGGCTACGTGGCCGAAGAGTGGACCCGCCTGTGCGTGCTGCACACCGCGATCGGCTACACCGACGAGGCGATCGAGCTCTACCGCGCGCGCAAGCTGACGCTCAAGCAGCGCAAGCTCGACCCGGGCGAATTCCTCGAGATTTTCCTGCTGCCGTTCGACGACGCGGTCGACATGGTGAAGGACGGCCGCATCAGCGACGTGAAGACCGTCGCCGCCATCCTCTGGGTAAAGGCTTTCCTGCCGTAGCCGGGGGTTGTAAAACGCCGGATCGCCGCAAACTGCAGCAGATGACCGAACTCCGCCGCAGCGCCGAGCGCGGCCACGCCAACCACGGCTGGCTCGACTCGTACCACAGCTTTTCCTTCGCCGATTACTACGACCCGCAGCACATGGGCTTCGGCCCGCTGCGCGTGATCAACGAAGACCGGGTGCAGGCCGGCAAGGGCTTCGGCACCCATGGCCATCGCGACATGGAGATCATCACCTACGTGCTGGAGGGCTCGCTCGGCCATAACGACTCCATCGGCAACGGCTCGACCATCGTGCCGGGCGACGTGCAGCGCATGAGCGCGGGCAGCGGCGTGCGCCACAGCGAGTTCAACCACGAGAAGCAGGGCGTCACGCACTTCCTGCAGATCTGGATCGAGCCCAATGAAACCGGCATCCCGCCGTCCTACGAGCAGAAGCACTTCAAGCCCGAAGAAAAGCGCGGCCGGCTGCGCCTCATCGCCTCCCCGGACGGACGCGACGGCTCCGTCACCATCCACCAGGACGCGCTGCTATATGCCGGCCTTTTCGATGGCGCCGAGAGCGCTCGATACGAGCTGCAGAACGAGAAGGGCTACGTTCACGTCGCCCGCGGCCGCATCATCGTCAACGGGCAAGCCCTGGAGGCCGGGGATGCCCTCAAGACCGACGGCGGCAGCATCGAGCTAAAGGGGGGTGAGCAGGCCGAAGTACTGGTCTTCGACCTGCCGTAACCCGGCACAAGGGGTCACTCCCTAAAAGTAGTGGTCGCGGTCAGAGCCGTCGTAGTGGCCGCTGCGCATGCAGCAGTTCTTGAAACCGGCGGCCCGAGCCGCATGGGCAGGGGTCGTTGCGACCCAGCTTTTCGACGAGTTCCTTGCTTCCCCTGACGATCCTGTCGCCGCGCTGGACGCGGGACTCGGACGGGAACCCTTTCCTACGCTTACTCGTGGCCTCGAAACCAGAACTGGTCGGCTTGGTTTGCTTTGTGTTTCATGACACGCCTCCGTTGCTAGGCCCCAGTATGGGGCGGCGGATTATAGTCGCTTCCCTTTGACATTAAATATTTCTCGGCGGTAGGATGATGAAAGAAATATTTCATCATGAAGGACGACACCGACCTGCTGCAGCGCCTAGCGAAGGGCGCTGAACGCTTCTCCGCCAACCAGCGGGTGCTCGCGAAGTACCTCCACAGCCATTACCAGACGGTCGCTTTCTCCAACGTCAGCCAGTTCGCTGAGCAGTCAGGGGTAAGCGAAGCAACCGTGGTGCGCTTCGCCAAGGCGCTCGGCTTCAAGGGCTATCCCGACCTGCAGAAAGAGGTGCGTCGTCTGGTGCGCGCCGACCTCAAGGGGACGGAGCGCTTCCAGCTCAGCCAGGCCGATGCCAGCGCGCTCGACCTGGTGCTGCAGAAGGAGATGGAGAACCTCGGCGCGTTGCGCGAGGCGTTCGACGCGTCGGCATTCCGCCAGGCGCTCAAGCTCCTGCGCGGCGCATCCGAGGTGCTGGTCGTCGGCGCGCGCGCCACGGCGCCGCTCGCCGGGCACCTGGCGTTCGGCCTGGGAAAGCTGGGGATGCGCTGCTCGCGCGCCTCATCCGTCACCAGCGACACCTATGACCAGATCCACCGGCTCGACCGCAAGGCCTGCGTGATCGTCGTCGGCTTTCCACGCTACCTGCGCGAGCTGGTGGAGGTGCTCGACTTTGCCAAGTCGGCAAAGCTGGCCAGCTTGGCCATTACCGACAGCGCGTTTTCGCCGCTGCGCGGCGACGTCAGCCTGTACGCGCCGGCGGAGTCCGCGTCGTTCGTTGCTTTCCACGCTGCGCCGCTCGTCCTGATCAACGCGCTCTTGCACGAGCTCAGCGTGGGCAATCGCGACGCGACGCTCAAGGCGCTCGACCGCTTCGAGGAAGTGGCCGAGCAGCGGCAGTTTTTCCAGAAGGGGTAGGCGATGAGAACGATCCTGGCTTTATTGCTCGGTGTTGGTGCCGCGTCTGGCTGGGCGCAAAGCCCGAAGCCGATGAACCTGGCCTTAGGCAGCGTCACCGGCTCCTCCAGCATCTACGCCTTCTCGGTGGCGCTCGCCAATACGGTGCGAAAGCATGACCCGGGCTTGAATGTCACCACCGTGGAGGGCGGCGGGGCGTTCGACCATGCGAAGCTCATCAAGCAGGGCGTGCTGGATTGGTCGGTGAGCGGCGGCCCGGCGGTGGTGGCGGCGGTGCGCGAGGGCAGCGGCAACTTCAAGAAGGAGGGCGCCTGGGAGCCGGCGCGCCTGATGTTCATGCGCAACGTCGGCATCTCGCGCGTCTACGTGCGCGCCGATGTGGCGAAGAAGGAGAACATCCGCACCTGGTCTGACCTCGCGGGCAAGCGCTTCTCGCCCGGGATTCCCGGCACGCGCGACATGGCGCGCGCCATGGACGCGAACCAGCTGCTCGGCACCAAGATCGTCATGATTCCGGGCTCGTTCGACGACGCGCTGCGGCGCATCAAGGAGGGCGGGCTGGTCGGCGTGCTGAAGGGCAGCCCGCACGACCGCTTCGACACCGGCATGCTCGAAGCGCACCACGGCACGCCGCTCACCGTGATCGGCTTCACGAAGGAGCAGGCCGAGAAGCTGACGGCCGCCGACCCGTACAACAGTTTCCTGGTGACGCCGGCCGGCGGCGTGCGCGAGCTGCCCGGCGCCGGTCCGTTCCACGAGATGAGCGCGCCGGTGATGGTGATGTCGAGCTCGCGCATGACGCAAGAGACCGGCTACCGGATCATGAAGGCGGTGCTGAAAGGCTGGAAGGAGATCGGCGAGGCCTACCCGCCGGCACAGGGCGTCAAGCCGATCGAGGACGCGTTCCAGCAGACGCCGGAAGTGAAGGAAGTGCTGTTCCATGCTGGCGTCATCCAGATGGCGCAAGAGATGGGCATCGCGGTTCCCCCGCGCCTGATTCCTCCCGAGTACAAGAAATGATTTTCTGGGCAGGGCTGGTGCTGGCCCTGTTCCAGTTATTTGTCCCGGTTCTTACGGACCTGTTCGACATGCAGCTGCGGGCGCTGCACGTCATCCTCGCCACCGTCACCATCCTGCTGGCGGTCCCGCTTTTCCGCGGCACATTGCGATTTCTCGATTTCGTCCTGATGGCCGTGGTCGTGGCGGCGAACCTGCTGGTCTTCTTCAACTGGCAGGACATCATCACCTATCCGGGAAATGCCGACCGCTGGGAGCTGGTGCTCGGTTTTGTCCTGGTCCTGATTCTCGTGGACGCCGCGCGGCGCGCGGCCGGCTGGGCAATCCCGATCATGGTGATGCTGATGTTCGTCTACGTGTTCGCCGGCGCCTACATGCCGGGCATGTGGGCGCATCCCGGTTTTCCGCTCGAGCACGTGGTCGAGACGCTGTATTACTCGACTTCCGGTATCTACAGCTCGCTCACCGGCACGTCGGCAACCTTCATCGCCATGTTCATCCTGTTCGGCGCGCTGCTCGAGGTCACCGGCGGCGGCAAGACCTTCATGGATTTCGCGCTATGGGCGGCGGGCCGCATGAAGGGCGGGCCGGCACAGGTGTGCGTCGCCGCCAGCGCCGGCTTCGGCATGATCTCCGGCAGCGCGGTGGCGAACGTGTCGGTGACCGGGAACTACACCATCCCGCTGATGCGCCGGCTCGGCTACCACCCGAATTTCGCCGGCGGCGTCGAGTCGATGTCCTCGGTGGGCGGCAGCCTGTCGCCGCCGATCATGGGCATCGCCTCGTTCATCATGGCCGACCTGCTGGCGGTGCCGTACATCGAGGTGATGAAGTACGCGATCATCCCGTGCGTCCTGTTCTACACCGGGATCGTCGCCGGCATTCATTTCGAGGCGCAGCGCATCGGCCTCGCGCCGCTGCCGAAGCAGGACATCCCCCGGCTGCGCGACATCTGCACCTGGGCCAACACCGCGCCGCTCGTCATCCCGGTGGTCGTGCTGATGGGCCTGCTGTTCGCGGATTACACGCTGCTTTCGGCGGGGTTCTACGCGTGTCTTTCCGCGATCGGTCTCTTCGTCTTTTCATCCAGCACCGGGATACGACCGACGTGCAATCGCCACGGTGAAGGCCCTGTCCGACGGCGGACTCGCCATCGCGCAGATCGCGCCGCTGCTCATCGCGGTCGCCATGTTCACTGCGCTGCTCGGCCTTACCGGCGTGGCCGCCAAGGTGAGCGCGGTCATTCTGGAGATGGGCGGCGAGTACCTGCTGGTCTCGCTGCTGATCGCCGCCATCATCCCGCTCGTGCTCGGGGCGCCGCTGCCGGTCGCGGCGACCTACATCCTGTCGGCGGCGCTGATTGCGCCCGCACTGATCCGGCTCAAGCTCGACCCGGCGGCGGTGCACATGTTCCTGCTCTACTGGGCGACGCTCGCCTCGGTGACGCCGCCGACCTGCACCGCCTGCGTGGTGGCGGCGAATATCGCCGGCGGGGACTGGTTCAAGACTTCGCTCGTCGGCATGCGCCTGGGGATCGTCGCCTTCCTCGTGCCTTTCTTCTTCGTCCTCAATCCGGCGTTGATCTGGCGCGGCGCGACTTCGGACATCGTGCTGCACGGCGTAGCCGGCCTCGCCGGCGCGGTATTGCTCGCGGGCGGTTTCTTCGGCTATGTGCTCAGTCCGCTCAACTGGTTCTTGCGCATCCTGTACCTCGCGGCGGGCGGCCTGCTGCTGGCGCCGTACAAGAATTTGCTCCTCGTCGGCGTGGGGCTGGCGGCCGCCGCCCTGGTCATCGAACTATTGTCGAAGCGAAAGCGAACATGAAGGAAAACCTGCGCGTACTGATCTCCACTGGCCATCTCGGCACGGCGCCGTCCAGCCCGGAGAGCTTCCACCGCGGCATGGACACCAACCCGGACTATGTGGTGGCCGATGGCGGCAGCTCCGACCCGGGCCCGGTGTACCTGGGCGAGGACATCACCCTGGGGCACTTCATGCGCGAGGAGCTCGAGCTTTTCCTCACCGCGTCGCGCCGGAAGAACATTCCGCTCGTCATCGGCTCGGCCGGCGACACCGGCAGCAACCGCGGCGTGGACGAGTTCGTCGGCACGCTCAAGGAAATCGCGCGCCAGCACCGCCTGCCGAAGTTCAGGATCGGCTACTTCTATTCCGAGGTTTCGAAGGACTTCGTGCGCCAGAAGGTCGGCAAGGCCGAGGGTTTGGGCGGCTTCCCGGCGCTGACGCTCCAGGACATCGACGAAGCCACCCGCATCGTGGCCGTGGCGGGCGCGCACCCGTTCATCAAGCTGCTCGAGATGGGCGCCGACGTGATCATCGGCGGCCGCTGCGGCGACATCGCCTTTACCGCCGGCCCGTGCATCCACGCCGGTTTCCCCGAAGGGCTCGCCTACCACATGGGCAAGATGATCGAGTGCGCCTCCCTCGTGGCCGAGCCGTTCATGGGCAAGGAAACCGTGATCGGCACCATCACCCACGACGACATCCGCATCACCCCGTACCACCCCGACCAGCGCTGCACCATTGCCTCGGTGGCCGGCCACTCGATGTACGAGCGCGAGAACCCCTATTTCGAGCACGCGCTCGGCGGCACGCTGGACATGAGCCATTGCTGCTACGAGCAGGCCGATGCGCGCACGGCGCGCATCGCCGGCGCGCGCTGGATGCCGGCCAAGGAGCTGCGCGTCAAGCTGGAGGGCGCCAGGAAGGTCGGCGAGCGCTACATGGGGTTCGTCGGCGTGCGCGACCCGCACGTGGTGCGCAACATCGACCAGGTGATCGAATGGTCGAAAAGCGCAGTCGCCAGGCGTTTTCCCGACCAACGATACGAGCTGTACTTCCACGTCTTCGGCCGCGACGCGATCCTCAAGGAGCTCGAGCCGGTCAAAGCCGTGCCGGGCCACGAGCTCGGCCTGGTGGTGGAGGGCGTGGCGGCGACCGACGCGCTCGCCGAGAAGATCACCGACTTCGCGACGCGCATGTTCTTCCTCGCGCGCATCCCCGGCGTCAAGGGCACCGCGGGCACCGCCGCCACCACCAAGAAAACCATGAAGTCCTCGCCCGGCTACGTCTGGAACGTGAACCACACGGTGCCGATCGACGACCCGATGCAGCTCTTTCCCCTTCACATGACGGAAGCAGGCGTATGAAGCTGAGCGAACTGGCCTCCACGGTGCGAAGCAAGAATGCGGGCGTCAACCAGATCACCTTCGACATCATCTTTCCGGACCGGAAGACCTACGAGCGCGCGGTGCGCAGCGGCGCCATCACCCGGGATTCGATCGCGAAGCTCTACAACATCCCGCAATCGCGCATTTCCGACTTCGTCACCTTCGAAGTCGGCAACGCCATCAAGTTCACGCTTTACCGGCTGCGCCCCAGCGGCAGCCCGGGGGACTGGGACATCCTCGGCTGCCAGCAGTACGGGCCGCTGCTCGAGCTCGAGATTCCCTGAAGCGGCACGGCTCCTGCTTCCCTTGGCATTCAACCCAAGGAGATTTCATGGCAGACAAGCCCCTGGACGAGCTTTACGCGCTGATCGAGAAAATCGACACCGCGATGCTCACCACCCGACGTCCCGACGGCCGCCTGGTGTCGCGCCCGATGGCGACGCAGAAGCGCGACCCGATTGCCGACCTCTGGTTCGTCACCGACATCGAGTCGCACAAGCTGGACGAGCTCGAGCGCGAACCGCAGGTGAACCTCGCCTATCTCGACACGCGCTCGCGGGAATGGGTGTCGGTCAGCGGCACGGCCGGCGTGTCGACGGACCGGCAGGCGATCCGCAGCCGCTACCAGCCGGACTGGAAGGCGTGGTTCGGTGCGATCGACGAGTCGCGCGATGGCGGGCCGGACGACCCGCGGCTGGCGCTCATCCTGGTTTACGCCCATAGCGTGACTTACCTGAAGCGCGAGAAATCCAAGCCGGCGGTACTGTTCGAGGTCGCGAGAGGCATGGTCACCGGCAGGCAGCCCGAGGTCGGGCGCACCCGCAGGTTGAAGCTCGGCTAGCTACGCTGCAGGGTCCGGGTGCTTGAGCACCCGGCCGATCACCTCGGACAGCTGGTTCTTGCTGTAGGGCTTGGTGATATAGCCGTCGGCACCGAGCGCGAGTCCGTTGCGGATATGCACCAGCTCCGCCTTCACCGTGAGCAGCACGATCGGCAGCGTGGCGAATTCCGGGCGGCCGCGCAGCTGCGCAAGGATGTCGAAGCCGTTGCCATCGGGAAGCATGACGTCGAGGAGCAGCAGGTCAGGGCGCGCTTTCTCGCGCAGATAGCGCGATAGCGCCCGCGCGCGGTCGACGCTGCGTACCTGGTAACCCGCCATGGTGAGCCGCAGCTCCGCGAGCGCCATCTGGTCGGGGTCGTCCTCCACCAGCAGGATGATGGTTTCCGCCGGCGACTTGGCGAGCGCCGGCAGGTTGGCGATGCGCTCGTCCGCGAGAAAACATCCCGAGCGCACCAGCGTGGCACCGCCGATGACGGTGGTCCTGGCCAGGCGCTTGCGGTCCTCGTCGGTGAGCGGCGGCTGCAACGGCAGGCGGGCGCCGGTAAAGGTGATCTCGTCGAGATCACCGGCTTCGCGCGACTCGACCATCTTCAGGTCCTCGAGCTCCCGAAGCCACTCGTCGATCAGCTCGTCCGGGAAGCGGCGCAGCCGGCCGCGGATCACCTCGACATGGCCGCCGACCTCGATCAAGCCGAGCAGGCGGCGGTAGTCCTGCGGAAAATTGACCTCGAGCGGAAAATCTTCGTCTTCGGCGACGGGCGTCGACAGGGCTTCCTGTCCTGCGGCGGTGAGGTAGTACACCAGGGGCATGTGGCCTGCATTTTCGCCCATGCGCGACCGCGCGGCGGCAGCGCGTTCGCTCGCGGGCGTAAACATTTGTTGCGTAAAGAGTTGGGACTGCCTAGGTGCGCTGCTTGAGCACGCGACCGATGACCTCGGCGAGCTGGTTCTTGCTGTAAGGCTTGGTGATGTAGCCGTCGGCGCCGAGCGCGAGTCCCCTTCGGATGTGCGCGAGCTCCGCCTTTACCGTGAGCAGCACGATCGGCAGCATGGCGAATTCCGGCCGCGCGCGCAGCCGGGCGAGGATGTCGAAGCCGTCGCCGTCCGGCAGCATCACGTCGAGAAGCAGCAGGTCAGGGCGCGCCTCCTCGCGCAGGAATCGAGAAAGTGCCTTCGCTCGATCCACGCTGCGCACCTGGTAGCCCGCCATCGTCAGCCGCAGCTGCCCGAGCGCCATCTGGTCCGGGTCATCCTCCACCAGCAGCACGATGGTTTGCGCGGGTGCCTTGGCGACCGGCGGCAGGTTGGCGATGCGGTCCACGGCGAGGAACGAACCCGAGCGCAGCAGCGTCGCGCCGGCGATGACCGTGGTCCTCGCCAGTCGCTTGCTGTCCTCGTCGTCGAGGCGCGGCACCGGCGGCACCAGGCTGCCGTTGAAGGTGATGTCCGGCACCTTCACGCTGCTCTCCACCGCCTCGATCATCTTCAGCTCCTCGAGCTCCTTCAGCCATTCATCGATCAGCCGGTCGGGAAAGCGGCGCAAACGCCCGCGAATCACGTGGATGTGGCCTTCGGACTCCATCACCGCGAGCAGGCGCCGGTACTCCAGCGGCAGATCCGAGGCGCCTTCTTTTGCCGAGAGGGCGGCCTTTCCTGCGGGGGTGAGGTGATACACCAGAGCCATGAGCGGTAATTGTCGACGATGCCAGTGGCGGCCAATATGACCTTGTCGGTCACCGGCGTAAAGCTTCTTTCAACGGCGCTAGCCGCAAACCCCCACATAGCCGCACGCCGTGCAGTAGTCGCAGCCGTCCTTGCGGATCAGCGTGGGATTGGCGCATTCGGGACACTTGGAGCCAGCGATGACCGGGGCGCTTTTTTCGGCCGGGGCGCCTTCGAGGATGCCCATCTGCTTCTTCGGCGTGCCGTCCTCGTTGAGGATGCCGAGCATCGCGTAGCGGTGCAGGATCAGCCGCGCGAGGTAGGAGATGGTCGACGGGAAGTTCTGCTGCTTCTTGCCGCCGGGGACGAAGGCCATGAAGTCGCCCAGCGGCTCCGGGAAGTCGAGCAGCTTCTTCAGCTTCATTCCCACCCAGGCCGGGTCGAGCACGCGCATGTCGAGCGACAGGGTCTTGCACAGGCCATCGAGCGCGCGCGGATATTCGCCGGACAGCCACACCGAGTAGGGCCGCGTGCCGTCGGGCAGCGCGATTTCCTTCAGGCCGAGCACGAAGTCATCGCCGGTGCGCGGGTTCAGGACGTCGACCGTCCAGCTCATCGTCCCGTCGGTGCCGGTCTTCGGTTCCTTGAGGGCGAACATGGCGTCGAGCACCGGTGACGACGCTTCCTCCGCCGCCAGACGGAATTCTCCCTCCAGGCCGGCTTGCAGCTGCTCGACGCGCCAGCGGATGATCTGGGCGAACGCCGACACCGCGGAGGGCATGAGCTTCTTCTCGCCGCGCGGCGGGAACGGCATCTCGAAGGGTTCGTCGCCGGCGGTCTTGGCCAGCGTGTCGAGCTTGAGCTTGAGCCAGGCGCTGTCTTCGGCGCGCATGTCCATCGACAGCGTCTTGGCGAGCGCGCCCAGGCCGCGCGGCTGCTCGCTGCCGTTGACCCAGACTTCGAAAGGACGCTTCTTGCCGTTCTCGACGTGGCCGACGAACACCGCGAAGCGGTATTGCGGGTGCTCGATCATGTAGGTCCACGCCGGGTTGCCGCCGGAAAGATCCGGGCGCCCGGGCCAGCGCAGCGACGCGAGCACCGGCGCCGGCACCGTCTTCACCTGGATGCGGCGGTTGACGTCGTCCTGGACGAAGTCTTCGGTCTTGGTGACGGAGAGAACGGAGCCGAGCACCTTGTTCGGCCGGTAGGTCGCGAGGCCCTTGAGGCCGGACTTCCAGGCGTGGAAGTACAGGTCCTGGAACTCGCCGTACGGGTAGTCCTCGGGCACGTTCACGGTCTTGGAGATGCTGGTGTCGACGAATGGCGCCACGGCCGCGACCATCTGCTCGTGCGCCTGCGCGCTGATTTCCAGCGCGGTGACGAAATAGGGCGGGAGCGCGTCCATGTTTCCGCCCATCGCGCGGTAGCGGCGATACGCGTGGTCCTCGACCGAGTATTCCTGCCAGCCGTCGTCCACGCGCTTTTTGCGCGTGTAGGTCCAGGAGAAGGGCGGCTCGATGCCGTTCGACGCGTTGTCGGCGAAGGCGAGGCTGATGGTGCCGGTCGGCGCGATCGACAGCAGATGGGAGTTGCGGATTCCCTGCTGTTGAATGATTTTCTTTACCGAAGACGGAAGACGCGAGGCGAAGCTGGTGCCCGACAGATAGAGATCGGCATTGAACAGCGGAAACGCGCCGCGCTCCTTCGCCAGCTCGGCCGAGGCGATGTAGGCATGGTCGCGCATGCTCTCGGAAATCCGCGCGGCCATCTGGCGCGCTTCTTCGGTGTCGTAGCGCAGGCGCAGCATGATGAGCGCGTCGCCCAGGCCGGTGAATCCCAGGCCCACGCGCCGCTTCGCCATCGCTTCCTTGCGCTGCTGCTCGAGCGGCCAGGCGGTGATGTCCAGCACGTTGTCGAGCATGCGGATCGAGGTGGCGACGATGCGGCCGAAGTGGTCGAAATCGAAAGACGAATTTTCAGTGAATTCGTTTTTTACGAACTTGGTCAGATCGATCGAGCCGAGGCAGCAGCAGCCATAAGGCGGAAGCGGCTGCTCGGCGCAGGGATTGGTGGCCTCGATGGTTTCGCAGTACCGCAGGTTGTTGTCGGTGTTGATGCGATCGAGAAACAGGATCCCGGGCTCGGCGTGGTCGTACGTCGAGCGCATGACCTGGTCCCACAGCTCGCGCGCGCGCACGGTGCGGTAGACCCACAGGCCGTCGTCGCGCTGGCGCGCATCCTGGGCCGAGGGCTTGGCGCGGTGCACCAGCTCGACCTCGAGATTCTTCTCCACCGCGGCCATGAACTCATCGGTCACGCCCACCGAGATGTTGAAGTTCGCGAGGTCGCCCTTGTCCTTGGCGTGGATGAAATCCTCGATGTCCGGGTGGTCGCAGCGCAGCACGCCCATCTGGGCGCCGCGGCGCGAGCCCGCCGACTCGACCGTTTCGCAGGAGCGGTCGAACACGCGCATGTAGGAAAGCGGGCCGCTCGCGCGCGAGCGCGTGCCCTTGACCTCCGCGCCCTTCGGGCGGATGGCCGAGAAGTCGTAGCCGACGCCGCCTCCGCGTCGCATCGTCTCCGCCGCTTCCTGGAGCGCGGTGTAGATGCCCGGGCGGCCCTCGACCACCTCGCTAATGGAGTCGCCGACCGGCTGCACGAAGCAGTTGATCAGCGTGGCCTGCAGGTTCACGCCGGCGGCGGAGTTGATCCGGCCGGCGGGAATGAAGCCTTCTTCCTGCGCCTGGAGGAAGCGCCGCTCCCACTGGGCGCGATCGGCCTCGCGCTCGACCTGGGCAAGGGCGCGGGCTACGCGGCGGCGGACCTGGGCGACGCTTTGCTCGCCGTCCTTGGCGTACTTCTCCAGCAGGGTGTCCCTGCTGATCTCCTGCTCGGAGACGGGGCTGGGGAAATGAATTTCCATGGTACTGAACGATTATACAGTGGTGGGTGAACCGCAAGCGGCCCAGCGAAACGCCGCGACCCGCCGGGAAAAACTAGCCGCTCAGGGTTGCGGCCGGCGCCGGCGCTTCGCTGTCGGGCAGGCCGGCGGCGGCGGCGCGCCGCGCCACCTTGAGCCCGTCGGCGACCTCGGCGTGCCCGAAGCGCAGCGCGAGCTCGACCGGGGTGTCGCCTTCCTTGGTGGTCAGTTGCGCATCCGCGCCGTTACGCAGCAGGAGCTCGATCATCGGCAGGCTGCCGCGCATGGCGGCGTAGGCGAGCGGGGTGTAGCCGTTGTCGTGGTGCATATTGGGATCGAAGTTCATGCCCAGCACCTTCTGCGCATACACCAGGTTGTTCTTCTCGATGGCGTAGAACAGCGCGCGTACCCCTTCGGCGCTCTTCTCCTTGGGCCGCGGCTCGAGGCCGGTGGGCACCAGCTTGACGACGTAGTTGATCAGGCCGACGCCGACCAGCGCGACCAGCGCGAGCACGATCGGGATCTTCGAGATATTGAGCCCTTCGGCGATCTGGTCCGGCATGTTGGCGCCGGCGATGAGCAGGAGCACCGCGATGAACAGGCCGGTGCGCAGGTAGAGGAACAGGCCGATGATCACGGCGATGCCGAGCACGGCGACCAGCGTCGCGCGGCTCACGCCAAGGGTGTCTTCTACGTACTCTACGGGCAGATTCGCCAGCACCGCCGTGATGGTGATCAATCCCATCAGGATCAGCTCGCGCACGCGCAGCTTCGTCAGGAAATCCAGTTGTTCCTTCTTCTCGCCCATCCCCTTCTCCCCTGCAATTTTCCCCGCCAGACTGCTTGTTTTTCCCCTGCGCAATTCTGAAAGGTCGGCGCTGGGCTGGCAAGCGATAAAATGCGCCCGGGATGTCAAAAGCCTTTGTCAAGGAAAGCGATTCCGACGACGAGCTCGAGCAGGAAGTCGCGCCCGCGCTGCCGCCGTCTGGAAAAAATTACATTACGCCTGCCGGCTATGCTCGGCTCGAAGCCGAACTGCGCCGCCTGGTGGAGATCGAGCGCCCCGAAGTGGTCAAGACCGTGGCGTGGGCCGCGTCGCTCGGCGATCGCTCGGAGAACGCGGACTATATTTACGGCAAGCGCCGCTTGCGCGAGATCGACCGGCGGGTGCGCTTCCTCATCAAACGCCTGGAGGGCGCGGAGATCGTGCATTCCAGCGGCCGCGAAACCGACCAGGTATTCTTTGGCGCGACGGTGCGGGTGAAAAGCGCTTCGGGAGAAAAAACCGTCACCATCGTCGGCGTCGACGAGGTCGATCCGGCCCACGGCCGCGTTTCGTGGGTCTCGCCGATCGCGAAGGCGCTGCTCAAGGCGCGCGAGGGCGAGCGCGTGACGCTGCGCACGCCGGCGGGCGAAGAAAAACTCGAAATCCTGGAGGTCACCTACCAATGAGCATCATCAAAGAATTCCGCGAGTTCGCGATCAAGGGCAACGTCATCGACCTCGCGGTCGCGGTCGTGATCGGCGGCGCGTTCGGCAAGATCGTCTCCTCGCTGGTGGAGGACATCGTGATGCCGCTGGTCGGCGCGATCGGCCGGGTCGACTTCAAGAGCCTCGCGTGGCAGGTGGGCGAGGCGAAGATCCTCTATGGCAAGTTCATCCAGACCGGCGTCGACTTCCTCATCATCGCCCTCGCGATCTTCGTCATGGTGAAGATCATCAACGAGCTGCGCCGCCGCTACGAGGACCAGCCGCCCGCCGCCACGCCGCCGCGCCAGGAGCAGCTGCTGGAAGAGATCCGCGACCTGCTGAAGCAGCGACGCTGAGCTAGTTTTTTTTCAGATCCCCGGCGACCACGACCGACAGCCGCGCCGGGTCGATGTGCTTGCGCAGCGCGGCGTTGACCTGTGCCGGCGTGAGTGCCGCGATTTTCTTCTCGAAGTCGATATCCCAGGCGAAGGTGCGCTTCACGAACAGGTAGTGGCTCAGCCGGCCGGCCAGCGTGCGGTCCTGCGAGCGCGCCAGGCGTCGCTGCTCGAGCAGCGAGTCCTTCGCTGCCGCGACTTCTTCGGCGCTGAAGCCGTCGCGCACCGCGCGCACCAGTTCTTCGCGGATCGCCCGCTCGACGCGCTCGCGGTTCTGCGGCGCGAAGATCGACGCCACGCGGAAGGCGGCCGACTCGTCGAGCGCGTTGGACGAGAAGGTGGTGTAGGTGCTGTAGGACAGGCCTTCCTTTTCCCGCACGCGCAGCGGCACGCGGCCGGTGGAAGAGCCGCCGAGCAGGTGATTGGCGACGATGACCGCGGGGAAGTCGGGATGGTCGTCGCGCATGCGCACGTTGAGCCCCGCGCGCAACGCGGCATTGGCCTTGTCAGGGGTGACGACCTCGTTCTCGAGCGCCGGCTTGTCGAAGTAGTGCACCGGTATGCGCTGGAACGGCCGCGGCGTCACCCAGGTGCCGAACAGCTCGTCCACGGCGCGCGCAACGCCGTCGGCATCGAAGTCGCCCACCGCGACGAAGTCCGCGCCGGTGGCGCCGAACAGGTCGCGATAACAGGCTTGCGCATCTTCCAGCGTGGCGGAACGCATCCACGAGATGCGCTCGTCCACGGTCGGGGTGTAGTTCGGATGCCCGGGCTCGTATTCCTGCAGATGGCGCGCGAGGCGCACGCCGGCGAGCGAAGAGGGCTCGTTGCGCTGCGATTCGGCGCCGCTCAGCGCCGCGCGCTTCATCTCCTCGAATTCGGCGGGCGGGAACGACGGCTCGCGCAGCACCTCGGCCACCAGGCGCAGCGCCGCGAATCAGGTTCTCGCCGCGCACCTCGATGCTCGCGCCTTCGCCGCCGACCGAGACCGAGGCGTTCAGCTTCTCGAAGGCTTCCTTCAGCTGCGCGCGGCTGCGCTGGCGCGTGCCGCGCATCAGCATCGAGCCGGCGAAGCTGCACGCGGTCTCGCGGTTGGTCAGGCTCTTTTCGTCGCCCCAGTGCAGGGTGAGGGTGGCCACCGCGCGGCCACCGCGCGTTTGCTTCGGCAACATCGCGACTTTGATGCCGTTGCGCAGCTCCCTTTTCACCACCCTTTTTTCGATATTCTGCGGCGACGGATCAAACGCCTCGCCCAGGCGCACGCTGTCGCCGCCCTTGTAGTCCTTGAGCGCGGCCTGCAGGTCGGGCGTGGGCGGGATCTCGGCGCGCTCGGGCCGGTCGACCGGCACGAACTCCCCCAGCACGCGGTTCGCCGGCTTGAGGTAGCGCTCGGCGGCGCGCTGCACCTCGTCGAGCTTCACCTGGCGCAGGCGGTCGCGGTAGAGGAAGAAAAGGCGCCAGTCGCCAATCGCGATGAACTCGGAAAGCGAGCGCACCAGGCCCGCCGCGTCGAGCTGCACCTTCTCGAAATCGTTGAGCAGCGCGGTGCGCGCGCGCTCCAGCTCCGCCGCCTGCAGCGGCTCCTGCTTCACGCTTTCGACCACCTCGATCAGCCGCTCGCGCGCATCGCTCAGCTTGCCATCGCGCCCGAGGTAGGCGCCGAAATACATATAGCCCGGATCGTGCATGCCGCGCTCGGCGCCCCAAACCTGCGAGGCGAGTCCTTTCTGCACGATGGCGCGGTGCAGCCGGCCGGCGGGCACATCGCCCAGGATGTTGGTGAGCAGGTCGATCGCCGGATAATCGGGATGGCTGCCCGCGGGCACCCGATACAGCGTGGAGACGATCTGGTTGTCGCCGACCCGCTCCAGGCGCACGCGGCGCTCGCCGTCCTGCGTCGGCTCCTCGGTATAGAAGGCAGGCAACACGCGCGTGGGCTTGCGCAGGGGGCCGAAGTGCTTGCCGGCGAGCGCGACCGCGCGTGCCTCGTCGAAGCGCCCGGCGATGATCAGCACCGCGTTGTCCGGCTGATACCAGGTGCGGTAGAACGCCCGCAGCTTGTCGATCGGCACTTTCTCGATGTCGGCGCGCTGGCCGATGATCGGGTTGCCGTAGTTGTGCCAGGGGTAGGCGAGCTGCTGCATGCGCTGGAACAGCACGCCGCCCGGATTGTTCTCGCCCATCTCGAACTCGTTGCGCACCACGGTCATCTCGCTGTCGAGGTCCTGCTTGCGCACGAACGAATTGACCATGCGGTCGGCTTCCATGCCGAGCGCCCAGTCGAGGTTGGACTCGGTGGCGGCGAAGGTCTCGAAGTAGTTGGTGCGGTCGTTGGAGGTGGTGCCGTTCCACCGCGCGCCGCGCCGCGTGAACTCCTCCTTCAGGTTCGGGTGGCGCTTCGAGCCCTTGAAGAGCAGGTGCTCGAGCAGGTGCGCCATGCCTTTCTCGCCGTAGCCTTCGTGGCGCGAGCCGACCAGGTAGACGATGTGCACCGTGATGGTGTCCGCGCCCGGGTCGGGAATGGTGAGGATCTTGAGCCCGTTCGGCAGGCGCCACTCGGTGACGCCTTCGATCGAAACGGCTTTCTGCGGCGCCTGCGCTGAAGCGCTGACCGCCGTAAACCCCAGGACGACAAACAGGAATCGGATCAAATAAGCCATGCGAAGAAATGGAGAGCCAGCAGTCCCGCGACTATCGTAGCGAAGGTCATGCGCCACCGCCACGCCACTGCTACTGCGACAACACCCGCGAGCAATTGTTCATTCCCCACCATCACCTCGGGCGCCCAGATCGCGGTCAGTACCGCCGGCGGCACGTAGCGCAGCGCGCGGCGCAGGAGCGCGGGCGTCTCGATACCCGGCGGCAGCACGAGGAACGAGGCGCGCAGCGCGAAGGTCACCGCCGCCATGCCGAGCAGCACCGGCCAGAGGTTCATCTCTTGCGCTTCTCGAAAAGCAACCCGGCCGTGATGCCGACCGCCGCCGCGGCGACGATGTTGAGGCGCATCGGCAGGCCCTGCGCCGCGATCACGGCCACGCCGGAGGCGAGCGCGGCGACGATCATCGCGCGCTCGCGCAGAAACGGGATGGTCAGGGCGATGAAGGCGAGCGGCGCGGCGAATTCCAGGCGCCAGGAGGCCGGCACGCCCGCGCCGATCAGCACGCCGCCCAGCACCGCCAGCTGCCAGACCGCCCACACCACCAGCCCGGCGCCGAGGAAATACTCGAGCTTGTTCTCAGCATGCTGGTCGAAGTGGCCGAGCGCCAGGCCGTAGACGTTGTCGGCGACAAGGTAGCCGATCGCCAGCCGCCAGCGCAGCGGCGCAGTGGCGAAATGCTGGCGCAGCGAGGCGCTGTACATCATGAAGCGCAGGTTGATGATCAGCGTGGTGAGGATGATCACCGGCACCGGCGCGGCCGAGGCGAGGAGCTGCGCCGACGCCACCATCGAAGCGCCCGCGAACACCAGCAGGGACATCAGCATGGCGACGAGCGGCGGAATGCCGCTCGCCACCATCGCCACGCCGGTGATCACCCCGAAGGGGATGATGCCGAGCAGGATCGGCAGCGTGCCGCCCGCGCCCGCGGCGAAGGCCGGATGACGAACGAGGCTAGAGATCGCCGCGCGTCAGCCTGGCGTTGCGGATCACGTGCGTCGGCAGGCGCACCTGCTCGGCGTCCTGGCCGCCGAGCGGCATCTGGATCGACTTGATGTTGACCACCGGGAACATGGTGAGCGCGCCGTCGGCGATCACCATCAGGTAGGCGCTTTTCATGAACTCCTCGAGCTTGAGCTGCTTGGCGGCGGCGTTGGCTCCCTGCTGCGGGAAGCCGAACGACACCTTCGAGCCGTCCATGAAGGTGATGGTCAGTCCGCGATCTTCTTCCGACATCGGCCCTCCGTCTGCAACCTTACTTCTTGCGCTGAGCGCCCATTTGCTCGCGCATGCACGCGCGCTGCTCGTCGCCCGCCTTGCCCTTGCAGGCCTGGTGCGCCTGGTCGCGCTTGGCCATCCATTCCTTGGCCTGCGCCTCGCAGTTTGCCGGATCCTTGCTCTGCGCGCACAGCTCCTTGCGCATGCAGTCGCGGCGCGCGTCGCCATCCTTGCCTTCGCAGGCCTTGCGCGCCTTGGCGTGCGCATCGCGCCCTTTGGCGAAGCGCTGCTCGCACGCCTTCGGGTCCTTGCTTTGCGCGCAGACTTCGCGTTGCACGCAACTGCGGCGCTCGGCACCTTCTTTGCCCTCGCACGCCTTGCGCACTTTCTCGCGCGCTTCCTGCCGGGCCGACTTGTCGTCGCTCTTAGGGGCCTGCGCGTAAAGCGCTGTGCTGGCCGCGAGCAGCGCGGCGCCGATGATCGCTGGAACTCTCATGAAACGTTCTCCTTTGGGGGTATCCCGTCCCAATAACGTCCAGCGGCGCGGCAGCGCCGACACGCCTTTGTAACTCTTTATGTCAGCCCAGCTGCTTCAACATAGTGCCCGCGTCGGACACCTCGAACTTGCCGGGGCCCTCGACGTTGAGCTGCTTGACCACGCCGTTGTCGACGAGCATCGAGAAGCGCCCCATGCGCGTGCCCATGCCACGGGCATTGAGGTCGAGCTCTAGCCCCAGCGCCTTCGCCCACTGCGCGCTGCCGTCGGCGAGGAAGCGGATCTTGCCGATCGCCTTCTGGTCCTTGGCCCAGTGCGCCATGACGAACGCGTCGTTGGTCGCCACGCACCAGATCTCGTTCACGCCCTTCTTCTTCAGCTGGTCGGTGTTCTGCAGGTAGCCCGGCACGTGCTTGGCCGAGCAGGTCGGGGTGTAGGCGCCGGGCAGGCCGAAGATCGCAATCTTCTTGCCTTTGACCGCGTCGACGACGTTGATTTCCTTTGGCGGCATCGCGCATTGCGTGCCGGAATCGAATTCGGTGCTTTCCATCAACTTGCCGTCGGGCAGGCGGTCGCCGACCTTGATAGCCATGGCATCTCCTGGAATGGTCTGGTGGGGGAGGGCAGATGATACCTTTACAGCCATGCGCGCGGGATCGCCGGTTTCGATGCTGTTGCTGGCCGCAGGCACGGGTTGCGGCGCGCTCGGGCTCTTCATCTTCTTTACCGAGCGCGGCGTGGCGAACGAGATCAAGGGCTTCGTTCTGCTGTTGATCGCCGGCGTGCTGCTGGTGGGCGGATGCGTGCTTTGGGAACTGCGGTTGATCCGGCGTGGACTGGAAAGAAGAAATCCGGAATAGGAACGAGGTCCGGCGCCGGCTGAACCGGCTGGCGTGGCTGCTGGACAGCTCGATCCCGATTCCGGGCACGCGCCTCAGCATCGGCATCGACGCGCTGATCGGCCTGGTGCCCTTCATCGGCGACGTTGTCGGCGTGCTGCTGTCGAGCACCATCCTCATCGAGGCGGCGCGCCTCGGCGCCGGGCGCGGCGTGCTCGCGCGCATGGCGCTCAACGTGGCGGTCGAAGGCCTGGCGGGCCTGGTTCCGTTCGCCGGCGACGTGTTCGACGCGGCGTGGAAAGCCAACCAGCGCAACGTGCGCCTGCTCAACCAGTGGCTGGACCAGCCGCAGCGCGCGGAGCGCTCGAGCGTGCTCCTCGTGGCCGGCCTGGTGGCCAGCCTTGTTGCGCTTGTGGTGATTCTTCTACTGCTCGCGTTCCTTGCACTACGCTGGCTCATGGATTGCTGCTGACCGGGGATGCTGCACAAGGCCAAAGATCTGCAGGGCGATGCCATCCACGCCGAGGATGGCGAGGTCGGCTCGGTGGACGACCTTTATTTCAACGACGAAGACTGGGACGTCCGTTACCTGCTGGTGAACACGCGGCGCTGGATTCCGGGGCGCAAGTACCTCGTGTCGCCGATCGCGATTGCTCGCGAGTGCCCGCTCGAAGGCGATATCCGCATCGATCTCACGCGCGAGCAGATCAGCCGCTGTCCGACGAGTGCGGCCGATGCCAACCTGCGCTCGAGCGCCGAGGTGATGGGCTATTGCATCGAGGCGACAGACGGCGAGGTCGGCAGCGTCGCCGACCTGGTGATCGACGACGAGACCTGGGAAATCACCGACGTGCTGGTCGACTCGCGCGACTGGCTGCCGGGCAGACTGCTGCTCATCTCGCCGCAGGTGATCGAGCGCATCGACTGGTCGCGCAGGACGTTGCACCTGCGCCTCGCGCGCGAGGATATCCTACAGGCGCCGGAGGTGCGGCTGTAGTAGCCTCCCCGCGATGTGGTGGCCGCGCATCGCCCTCCTGCTCTCGATTCTCGCCGCGGCCCTGCTGGTGTTTTCCGGCCTCGGTGTGCGCGCCGGGCTGTGGCCGTTCCGCGTCGGCTTCGGCATGTTCGCCGGCGCCATGCTCACCGGGCTGGCGGCAATCGGCGCCGCGAGCATTGCGCTCGCGGTGCCGCGCCTACGTCATCCGAAAAGCATGCTGATCGCCGCGCTCGTGCTCGGCGCTGCGAGCGCCGCGGTGCCGCTCGAGCACCTGCGCCGCGTGAAGACCCTGCCGTACATCAACGACATCACCACCGACACGGAAGCGCCGCCGCAGTTCTCGCTGCCGAAAGTCTACGAGAGCCATTTCGCCGAGCTCCAGCGCATCGGCTATCCCGACCTGCAGCCGCTACCGCTGCCGGCGCCGCCTGCGCAGGCGTTCGCGCGCGCGCTCGCCGCGGCGCGAGCCATGGACTTGGAGATCGTCAGCGCCGATGAGAAAGCGGGCCGCATCGAAGCGGTGGCGACCACCCGCTGGTTCGGCTTCAAGGACGACATGGTGGTGCGCATCGTGCCCTTGGGCGCGGGCAGCCGCATCGACGTGCGCTCGAAGTCGCGCGTCGGGCGCAGCGACGTGGGGGCGAACGCGCGCCGCATTCAAGAATTCCTGACACGGCTCGGGCGTGAGCGCGGTGCGACGTATCATCCGCGCGGCAATGACGACCGACTTCAAGCTCACGCCGCACGCGGACTACCTGCACGTCGCGCTGGCGCCGGGATATGAAATCCGCCCCGCGGGCGCGGCGGAGCTGATGAAGTCGGTGTCGGACGTATGCGCACGGCAAGGCCAGCGGCGCGTGCTGATCGAGGGCACCGTCGCGGCGCGGCGCATGGCGACGATGGATTCCTTCACCGTCGGCACGCTCGCCGGCAGCATGCTGGCCGGCGTGTCGCTCGCCTGCTGCTTCTACGGCTACAAGCCCGACGACAAATCGCAGTTCTTCAAGGACGTGGCGCAGAACCGGGGCGTGCGGGTGGAATTCTTCGGCGAGCGCGACGCGGCGCTGCGCTGGCTGGGGGTCGGTCCGCCACCACCGGTTTAACCTGCCTTGTGGGAGGCTGGGGGGTGACCCGGCTGAAGCGCGGCAGAAAGACCTGGATCGTGGCGAAGACGTTTGTCGCCGCCGCGCTCATCGTGCTGCTGGTCGCGAATCTCAGCCTCGGCGACAAGCGCATCGAGGAGCGCGTCGAGACGCTCTACACGGTCGCCGATCCGCAGTTCCGGCGCACCATGGATGTGATGCTCGGCCCGGCGCTCCTCGGCGGCAATCGCGCGCAGGCCCTGCTCAACGGCGACCAGATCTTCGGCGACATGCTGCAGGCGATCCGCGGCGCGCGCCGCACCATCACCTTCGAGAGCTACATCTACTGGTCGGGCGAGATCGGCGCGCAGTTCACCAGCGCGCTTGCCGAGCGCGCCAAAGCCGGCGTGAAGGTGCACGTGCTGTTCGACGCCCTCGGCAGCGCAGATCAACAACCGCACGCATCGCAAGATGCATGGTGGTCGACGGGCGCATCGGCTATACCGGCGGCGTCGGCATCGCCGACGAATGGCGCGGCAATGCGCAGGATCCGGAGCACTGGCGCGACACGCATTTCCGCCTCGAAGGCCCCGCGGTGGCGCACATGCAGGCCGCGTTCATGGAGAACGGGATCGAGGTGACCGGGCATGTGCTGCACGGAGAAGCGTATTTTCCCGAGCTTGGCAAAGCCGGCGGGCAGGTGGCGCAGTTCATCGTCACCTCGCCGGGCGGCGGCTCGGAGAGCATGCAGCTCATGTACCTGCTGTCGATCGCCGCGGCGGCGAAGTCGATCCAGCTCTCCGCCGCCTACTTCGTCCCCGACGAAGTCGAGATCCGCACGCTGGTCGCGGCCGTGCAGCGGGGCGTGCGCGTGCAGATCATCGTTCCCGGCCGGGAAACGGACTCGCCGGCGGTGCGCCGCGCTTCACGCTCGACCTGGGGCGAGCTGCTGCGCGCCGGCGTGGAGATCTACGAGTACCAGCCGACCTTCTTCCACTGCAAGGTGATGGTGGTGGACGACCTGTGGGTGTCGGTCGGCTCGACCAACTTCGATTCACGCTCGTTCAGCGTCAACGACGAGGCCAACCTCAACGTCTACGACCGCGAATTCGCCGCCGCGCAAGTGCGCATCTTCGAGGACGACCTCAAGCGCTCGAAGCGCATTTCCTACGAGGATTGGAAGAACCGCGCCTGGACCGAAAAAGTGTGGGAGCACACCATGGGACTGTTCAGTTCGCAGCTTTGAGCAAAAAGGGGTATTCTTAAGGCATCGTTTCAGGAAAACAGGGTAGTTCCATGAAACCAATAGGAATTTTATCTGGCGTCTTTCTATCGACCGTGCTGCTCGCGCTACCGGCTTTCGCGCAGGACAAGCCTGCGCCGCAGCCCGAAGCGGCGAAGCCGGAAGCGGCAAAGCCTGAACCCATGAAGGAAGCCGTGAAGCCGGCGCCAACCAAGAGTGCCGCGTCGAGAAAGGCAGGGCGCCGGTGGAACGAGGACGCCCGTCACTGCCTCGAAAAGGGCTCGAACACCGAAGTGATCAAGTGCGCAGAAGAGTATCTCTAGACGGCGGTCCTTTCGGCATTTCGCGCGGGCTCATCCCCGCCAAATCCACCGCCACGTAGAAGTCGCTCCCGCCACGGCGCACCAGGAGGCCGAGCTTGCGTCCATCGTGCTGCGCCAGCAGCCGGTTGAATTCCTCCAGGCTCGCCGCTTTCGTCTGGTTGATACCGTAGATCACGTCGCCCATCTTCAGGCCCGAGCGCTCGGCGAGGCCCGCGGCCTTCACCACCGCAAGCCCGAACGGCAGTCCCAGCGTCTTCAGCGTCGCCGAGGGCAGCTCTTGAAGGCTCAGCCCGGCTTCCGGGCTGTCGATGGTGGTCAGCCGGGGACCGGCCTGGGGTCCCGGGTCGCAGGCGCCTGTCAAAAGCACCAGAACGAGTAGCGCGTATCGCCGCATCACTGTAGTCCGCTCCACCACCTCTGCAAGCCGCGCGCCCGGTGCCGGAGCGCTCCTTGCTCCGGATGACTCACTAGCAGCACGCCGACATGGCGACCCCGCGTGGCGGGTAAGAGCTTCTCCGTCATGAAACTTCTACAGGAAGGAGCGCATGTGACTCGACCGACGCTGACCCCTTTTATCTCCGCCGTGGCGCTCGCGCTCGCCGCCTGCGCGTTCACTGATCCACCCGAGCACCAGATGGGCGCGGCGCGCGCCATGGTGGCGCAGGCGCGGCCGGTGGCCGACCGTGATGCGCCGCAGGAGCTAGCCGGGGCGCAGCAGAAGCTGGCGCGCGCCGAGGCGGCGATGCAGCGCGGGCACTACGAGCACGCCCGCATCCTCGCCGAGCAGGCCGAGGCCGACGCCAAGCTGGCCTGGACGGTGGCCGAAAACGTGCGCGTGCAGCGCTCCGCCGCCGAGGTGCAGGACGGAACCCGCGCGCTGCGCGAAGAAATGGAAAGGAAAGGCCGATGAGATTCAACCCGAAGCTGACCGTCCTGGCGTCTTTGCTGGCTTCCGCTTGTGCCGGGATCTCGCCCCAGGCCAACCAGCAGCTCGAAGAGGCGCGCGCCGCCTATCGCACGGCGGCCGCCGACCCGGCGGTGCAGGCGAATGCGCAAGCCGAGCTGAAGAGCGCGCAGGATTCGCTGCAGATCGCCGAGCGCATGGCGGAGAACGGCGAGCCGACCGAGCTGGTGGAGCACAACGCCTACCTCGCCGAGCAGCGTTCGCGTATCGCGACGCGCACCGCCGACATCCGCCGCTCCGAGGCGAGCATCGCCGCGGCGGCTGAAGAGCGCCGCCGCGTCCAGCTGGAAGTGCGCGAGCGCGAGGCCGTGGCCGCGCGCGAGCAGGCGCTGCAGGCGCAGCTGCAGGTGCAGCAGGCGGAGATGGCCCGGAAGGAAGCCGAGTCGCGCGCCGCGATCCTGGAGAACGAAAAGCTGGAGAAGGAGCGGCATAGCACCGGGCAGGCGGCGCTCGGCGCCGAAGTGAAGCGGCTGGAAAGTGAGCTCGCCGACATGCGCGCAAAGCAGACCGATCGCGGCTGGATCCTGACGCTGAAGAACGAGCTGCTGTTCGACGCGGGCGGCGCCAGCCTCAAGCCCGGCGCCCAGCGCGCCCTCGACAACCTCGCGCAGTTCCTGACCAAGTATCCCGACCGCGACATCGCGATCGAGGGTTTCACCGACAGCACCGGCTCGAAGGATCTGAACCAGCAGCTGTCCGAGAAGCGCGCCTGGGCGGTGAAGGCGGCGCTGGTGGCGCGCGGCATCCAGTCCACGCGCATCGACGCGCGCGGCTATGGACCGTCGTTCCCCGTGGCTTCTAACGAGACCCCGACCGGCCGGCAGCTCAACCGCCGCGTGGAGATCGTGATCGACCCGTCCAGCGCTTCGGGTGGCTCTTCGCGCAGGTAACGCTCAGCCGACTTCCACCGGCACGTACACCGTTGCTTCGCCTCGCTTGACGAGGAGGGCGACGGTGTCGCCTTGTTTCTGCTCGCCGATGAGGCGCTCGAAGTCTTCCACGCTCTTGAAGCTTTCGCGGCCGACGCCGACGATCACGTCGCCGGGGCGCAGCGCGGTGCGCGAGGCGTCGGCGTTCTCGACCACCAGGCCGTAGTCGATGCCGAGCGCGCGGCGCTGGGCCGGCGGGCAGCTCGCTCACCACCAGCCCGAGGCGGTTCGGCTTCGCGGCCTTGTCGGCGGCGGGCTTCGGCGCCCTGGCCTCGGCGACCAGCTCGACCGCGGTGAACTTCACCTCCTCGGCCTTGCCGTTCCGCCAGATGCGCAGCACCGCGCTTTGCCCGGGCTTGGTCGCGGCCACCAGCCGCGGCAGCTTGTTGGGATCGTCGATCTTCTGGCCGTTGAAGGCGAGCACCACGTCGCCCGGCTTGAGTCCCGCCTTGTCCGCCGGGCTGCCCGGCTCCACGGTGGCGACGAGGGCGCCCTCGGCCGATTCGAGCTTGAACGACTGCGCCAGCTCCTTCGTCATCGGCTGGATGCGCACGCCTAGCCGGCCGCGCGTCACCTTGCCCTCGGCGCGCAGCTGCTTGCCCACCTCCAGCGCAACCTCGATCGGAATCGCGAACGAGACCCCCATGTAGCCGCCGGTCTGGCTATAGATCATGGAGTTCACCCCGACCACCTCGCCAGCGAGATTGATCAGCGGCCCGCCGGAATTGCCCGGGTTGACCGCGACGTCGGTCTGGATGAAGGGCACGTAGGTCTCGGCGGGAAGCGAGCGCCCGGTCGCGCTCACGATCCCGGCGGTGATGGTGTTCTCGAAGCCGAACGGCGAGCCGATGGCCGCCACCCATTCGCCGGGCTGCAGCGCGCCCGATTTGCCGAGCTTGACCGTCGGCAGGCCGGTGGCGTCGATCTTGAGCAGCGCGATGTCGGTGCGCTCGTCCGCGCCGATTACCTTGGCCTTGAATTCGCGCTTGGCGTCGGCCAGGCGCACGGTGACTTCGCCGTCGCCCGCGACCACATGGGCGTTGGTGAGCACGTAGCCATCCTGGCTGATGATGAACCCCGAGCCCAAGCCCTGGCCCGGACCGGGCGTCGGGCCGCGCTCCGGCGCGTCGGGCATGAAGCGCCGGAAGAACTCGAGCAGCGGATCTTCGGCTTGCGACTGCGGTCCCTGCGGTGCTTGTCCCTGAGGTCCCTGCGGCCCGGGCTGGCCGCCGCGCTCATTGCGCGCGGTCCTGGCGGGGTCGCGCTTGGTGATGACGTTCACCACGGCCGGGCCCTGCTGCTTCATCAGTGAGGTGAAGTCCGGCAGGTTGGCGGTTCGGCCCCCGGCGGCGGACTTCTTCTCCTGCGGTTGCTGCGCGGGGACGGCGGTGGCGAAGGCGAGGAGGGCTATTAGCGCGATTCGTCTCATGGTGCAGGGTTCTGCAAGCTTCGCGCCCGGGCCCCGGATTTGCTTTCAGGCCGGCATCACCTCGCGAGGAGTTGCCATGATCTTTCGTATCGCCGCGCTCGGGCTGGGAGCGCTCGCCATGTACTACTTCGATCCGGTTTCCGGCAATCGGCGCCGCGCGCTGCTGCGCGACAAGCTCACGCATTACCGGAAGGGAGCGCGGGAGTACGCCGGAGGCACTTACCACGACCTGCGAAACCGCGCGCACGGCGTGGTGGCGGAGGCCCGCGGCGCGCTCGAGCGTCGCAGGGCGCCGCGCCAGCAGGCCGATCGCCGGGACCCGGCGCGCTGGCCGGTGGACGTCGACCTCTCCTAGAAGCGCAGGCCGAAGTCGGCCCGGAATTGCACATAGCCCACCGGGCTCAGCGCCTCGCTGAAGTGGATCCATTCGCCGCCGACGGAAGCGCGGATGAATCCCAGGTCGCGCGGCAGGTCGTGGCGCACGCCCGCGCCCACGCCGTACGTGAAGCGCACAAGGTTGCTTCTCGGCGCCTTGTCACCGCATACCTCGCCGTACCAGGGGTAGATCCAGCACGCGCTCGCCGGCGGGTCCGACTCGAAATTGGGGTCGAGGAACACCACGCCGGCGCTGGCCGTGAAGAACGGGGTGATCGGCCGGGCAAGCAGGTTCCAGGTGGCGAGGAAGCGCAGCGCGGCGGCGTCCATGTCTCCGTCGCGCTGGAAGCCGGGCGCTGCATTGCCCGTCCCCGGCGCCACGCCGGCGCGGTAATCGAACTCGCTCAACGTCCCTTCCAGCCCGACGGCGAAATAGTCATTCAGATTGCGGCTCATGCTGAGGCCGATGCCGCCGCCACCGTGGTTGCGCGCACTCGCGCCGCCTTCGAACGCGTAGTGCTTCGAGCCGACGATGAACAGATTGAGGCTCCATTCGTCGGTGTCGGCGCGCACTTGTGCCATCGCCGGCGTGGCAGCGAGGCAGAACATGAACAAAACGATGCGATTCATGTAAGGGCAGCTGCGCGGCCGCGTTCGATATCGATGCCCCGCAGGAGCACCAGGCCGATCACGAAGTACACGCCGGTGGCGAAGATGCCGAGGCGGTGGTTGCCGGCGAAGATCCAGGTCACCGCGCCGTAGGTGAGCGGGCCGAAGATCGACGCCGCCTTCACCGCCAGGCCCCACAGGCCGAAGAACTCGGCGAGGCGCGCCGGCGGCGCGAGGTAGCCGACGACCGCGCGGCCCGCGGCCTGCGCCGAGCCCATGCACAGCCCGGCGAGGTTGGCGGCCACCCAGAAAGACGCCGGTGTCTGTGAAAAGCCGGCAATCAACACCATGAGGATCCACCCGACGAGGGTCAGCGCGACGGCGCGCACATGGCCGATCGCGTCCTGCAGGTAGCCGAAGCCGAAAGCGCCGAGCGCAGCGGTGACGTTCACCACCAGGATGAGCGTGATGGTTTGCTGCATGGTGAACTTCATCGCCTGCTCGGCGTAGATCGCGGCGAGCGCGACCACCGCCGTGATGCCCGCCTGGTAGAACAGCAGGCAGATCAGGAAGCGCTTCAGGTCCCGGTATTTCTGCGCTTCCCTCAGGGTCTGGCGCACGCGAGCCCACGGATTCTCCAGGCGCGGCTGCGGCAGCGCGCGTTCGCGCAGGAAGAGGAACGTCGGCGCCGCCGCGATCGCGAAGAACGCCGCCGTGATCAGCATCGTGACCGGAACCGTAGCGCTCGCCGGCTTTCCGCTGCTGGTGATGTAGGCGAGGCAAATGCCCAGAGCGGCAAGCCCGCCCAGGTAGCCGAAGCTCCATCCCCAGCCCGAGACGCGGCCCATCGCCTGCGAGCGGGCGAGCTCGGGCAGGAAGGCGGCGATCAGGTTCTCGCCCGCGCCGAAGAAGTAGTTCGAGACGATGAGCAGGGCGAGGGAGAGGGCGACGGCGCCGGGGCCGGCGTAGTACAGCGCCGCCGTGAATATTACACACCCGACCGTGGTCGCCAGCAGCAGGGGCTTCTTGGCGGCGTGGGCGTCTGCCCAGGCGCCGAGCAGCGGCCCGGTGAGCAATATTGCCGCATAAGACACCGACAGCGCAGCGGTCCACGCGAACGTGGCCCACGGCTTGCCCTCGGCGACGCCGCCGACGAAGAAGGCGCCGAACACCGCCGTGATGACCACCGTGGTGTAGGCGGAGTTTGCAAAGTCGTACATGCTCCACGCCCACACTTCACGCAATTTCACTTCGGGCGCGAGCGCTGCCATGTAAGCATTCATTCTAGTCGGTGCGGCGTGTGGCATATTGAGGGGGCCGGGGGAATGCCAGTGGCGATTTCGAACGACGTCGGTAGCGCGCTCGGCTGCACGCTATCGAGCCAGTTCCAGCCGATCTACAGCCTTGCGCACCGCAGGCCGGTCGGCTATGAGGGACTGATCCGGGCGCGCGACGCCGGCGGTGCGTTGGTGACGCCGGCCGAGCTCTTCCGCCGCGCGCCGCGCGGCGCGCCGCGCATCGACCTCGACCGCCGCTGCCGCAGCCTTCACGTCCACAACTTCATGCAGGCCGGCCGCTCGCGCGGCTGGCTGTTCCTCAACGTCGACCCGTACGTCGCGATCGAAGGCCCGCGCTACGGCTCGTTCTTCGCGCACATGCTGCATGAGAACGGCCTCGCCCCGCACCGCGTGGCCGTCGAGCTGATCGAGTCGCAGGTGATGAGCGAGGCGAGCCTCGCGGCCGCGGTCGAGTACTACCGCGAGATGGGTTGCGTGATCGTGATCGACGATTTCGGCGCCGGCTACTCGAACTTCGACCGCATCTGGCGGCTGCGGCCGAACATCGTGAAGATCGACCGCGAGATGACGCGCCGCATCGGCACCGAGGCGCGCGTGCGCCACATGTTTTCCGGCATCGTCTCGGTGCTGCACCAGGCGGGGGCGCTGGTCTGCGTCGAGGGCATCGAGACCGAGAACGAGGCGCTGTGCGCGCTCGACGCCGGCGCCGACATGGTGCAGGGCCATCTCTTCGCCCACCCGGCGCCTGGCCTGGTGGAGGAAAACTCGTGCCGCGAGCTTTTCGCGCGCCTGTTCGCGCAGTTCGGCGAGGAGAGCGCCGAGTACCGCGTGCGCCGCCGCGCCGGCCTGCAGGTCTACTTGAGCGCGCTCGAGCGCGCCGCCAGCCGGCTGACGCGCGGCGCGCACCACGATTTCGCCGTCGCGATGCAGCCGCTGCTGCAGCTGGAGTGCACGCAGCGCTGCTATCTGATCGGCGGCGACGGCACGCAGCTCGGCGCCAACCTCGAGGCCGAGCGCAGCCCCTTCCTGCGCGACCGGCGCCTCGAGCCGATGCGCGCCACTGCCGGCACCAACTGGCAGGCGAAGCCGTATTTCCGCCGCGCCGCCGCGGCGCCCGGCCAAGTGCAGGTGTGCCGGCCCTACCTCTCGGTCACCGGTCCGCGCCTGTGCCTGACGATTTCGCTCGGCTGCATCGTCGAGGGTGCGCTGGTGGTCGTGTGCGTCGACATCGATTACGTAGCGCTGGCGGGCGACGACCTGTCCTTCGGCGTGGGGGTGGCGGACAGGGTATAGTCCTGATTTGATGCAACAAGTAGCTAATACGGGGAAGGCTGCGGGGGCGGTGGCCGATGGGCGACTCACCCTCGCCGAGATTCTCGATTGGCTGCTGGAAGACAAGCTGGCCGATCCCGAGGCCGCCGAGAAGCTGCGCAAGGAGCGGCGCTACTACCGCGGCACGATGCACCCGCTGGTCATCGTCGCCGATCAGAAATGGAAGAAAGGTAGTTCGCTCCTTACCCTCGATGCGCTCGCCGAGTGGCTGGCGAAGCGCGTCGGCCTGGAATACCTGCACATCGATCCGCTGAAGATCGATTTCGCCGCGGTCACCGAGGTGATGTCCTCGGCGTATGCGACCCGCTTCCGCATCCTGCCGGTCGCGCTCAATACCAAGGAGGCGGTGGTCGCCACCGCCGAGCCGCGCGTGCGCGAATGGGAGCCCGAGCTCTCGCGCATCATCAAGCGCGACATCAAGCGCGTGATCGCCAACCCGCTCGACATCGAGCGCTACCAGGTCGAGTTCTACAACCTCGCCAAGTCGATCAAGGGCGCGGGCCTCAAGCACGCCGGGACCTCGGGGCTGTCCAACTTCGAGCAGCTGGTCGAGCTCGGCAAATCCGACAAGCAGCTCGACGCGAACGATGCGCACATCGTGCGCGTGGTCGACTGGCTCTGGCAGTACGCCTTTGAGCAGCGCGCAAGCGACATCCACATCGAGCCGCGGCGCGAGCAGGGCCTCGTGCGCTTCCGCATCGACGGCGTGCTGCACCAGGTCTACCAGATCCCCGCCTCGGTGCTGGCGGCGATGACCAGCCGCATCAAGATCCTCGCGCGCATGGACGTGGTCGAGAAGCGACGGCCGCAGGACGGCCGCGTCAAGACGCGCAGCGGCGAGCAGGACATCGAGCTGCGCATCTCGACGCTGCCGACTGCGTTCGGCGAGAAGCTGGTGATGCGGATTTTCGATCCGGAAGTGCTGGTGCGGGATTTTTCCGAGCTGGGCTTCGCCGAGGAGGACCAGAAGCGCTGGAAGGAGATGACCGAGCGGCCCAACGGCATCGTGCTGGTGACGGGGCCGACCGGCTCGGGCAAGACCACCACCTTGTATTCCACGCTGAAGAGCCTGGCCACGACCGAGGTCAACGTCTGCACCATCGAGGACCCGATCGAAATGATCGAGCCCGCGTTCAACCAGATGCAGGTGCAGCAGCAGATCGAGCTCGGCTTCGCCGAGGGCGTGCGCGCGCTGATGCGCCAGGACCCGGACATCATCATGGTGGGCGAGATCCGCGACCTCGAGACCGCCGAGATGGCGGTGCAGTCGGCGCTCACCGGCCACCTGGTGCTCTCTACCCTGCATACGAACGACGCGCCGAGCGCGGTGGCGCGGCTGCTCGAGCTCGGCATCGCGCCCTACCTGCTCAACGCCACCCTGAACGGCATCATGGCGCAGCGCCTGGTGCGCACGCTGTGCCCGCACTGCAAGCAGACCGTGGAGCTCAACCGCGCCGAGGACCAGGACGCGTGGAACGCGCTGGTCGCGCCGTGGAAGTCGAAGCACCCGGCGAAGCTCTACAAGCCGGTCGGCTGCCTCGAGTGCCGCATGACCGGCTTCATGGGCCGCATCGGCATCTACGAGACCTTGATGTATTCGCAGGCTTTAAAAAGTCTCGTGACTCAAAATGCGGATCTATCGGCATTGCGAGAGCAGGCGTTCAAGGAAGGCATGAAGCCGCTGCGCATCTCCGGCGCGATGAAAGTCGGCGGCGGCCTGACCACCATCGACGAAGTCCTCAAGGTCGCGCCGCCGGTGCGCGACGCGGCGCGATAAGGCGGCCGTGCTCGACATCGCGCTGCTGGTGGCGTTTTCGGGCGGCGCGGTGTACCTCGTCATGTACCTGCTCGCGCGCCGGCAGATCCATGCGCTCACCCAGGCGCAAAAGGACCATGCGCGCTTTCGCGCCCTGACCGAGCTCACCGCCGACTGGTTCTGGGAGACCGACGCCGAGCACCGCATCCGCTGGCTGTCGGGCGGGGGCCCGGTCGCCACCTTCTTCGGCCAGACGCTGACCTACGGCAAGCGCTTCTGGGAAATCCCCGGCGTGGAAATCGAGCCGGCGGCGCTCGCGGCGCTGCAACACAACCTCGAACAGCAGGCGCCGTTCGACGTCGAGATCGCGCGCGCCGACGCGCGCGGCGCGCGCCAGGTGCACATCATCTCCGGGCTGGTGCGCCATGGCGAGGACGGCAGCTTCCTCGGCTACCGCGGCGTCGGGCGCGACATCACGGAGCAGCGCGGCGCCGAGCGCGCGCTGTTCCGCGCCAAGGAGCGGCTCGAGCTCGCGCTCGACGGCGGCGGCCTCGCCGAGTTCCACTACGATGTGGAGAGCGGCCTGCTCTCGGCCGGCGATGGCTGGGTGCGCTTCCTCGGCCACGAGAATTCGCCGGCGGTGGCGGACGCCGCCGACTTCGCGCACAGCGTGCACCCGGAGGACGTCACCGATTGCCGCCGGGCGCTGGTGCGCGCGCTGAAGGGCGAAACGCCGGACTACGATGCGCAGTTCCGCATCCGCAGGCGCAACGGCGAGTGGACATGGCTGCACGCGCGCGGCCGCGTGACCGAGCGTGACGCCGGCGGACGCGCGAAGCACATGTCGGGCACGCTGGCCGACATCAACGAAGCCAAGCGCGTGGAGGAGGCGCTCGCCGAGCGCGAGCAGCGCTTCCGCGACGTGGTGGACGCCGCGGGCGAGTACGTCTGGGAGACCGACGCCGAGTGGCGCTACACCTACCTTTCGGAGCGCGCCGAGGCGGTGCTCGGCTATCCGCGCGCCGAGCTGCTCGGGCGCAAGCCGAAGGACTTCATGCCGCTCGGCGAGCCGCGCGCGGTCGACGACTGGTTCGCCGGCCGCGCCGCCGAGGGACAACCGTTCCGCGATCTCCTGCACCGCATGATCACCAAGTCGGGCGGCGTGATCTGGCAGTCGGTGAGCGGCGTGCCGGTGCGCGACCGCGACGGTGGCCTGGTCGGCTGGCGCGGCACCGGCGCGGACGTCACCGCGCGCAAGCACGCCGAGGCGCGCATCGAGCAGCTCACCACGCGCGACGCGCTCACCGGGCTGCCGAACTCCACGCTGCTCGCGGACCGCGCGAGCCAGGCGATCCTCACCGCGGCGCGCAACCGCACGCAGTTCGCGCTGCTCTGCATCGATCTGGACCGATTCAAGCTGGTGAACGAGTCGCTCGGCCACCGCGCCGGCGACGCGCTGCTGCGCGCGGTCGCCGAGCGCCTGGGCAACCTGCTGCAAAGCGACGACACGCTCGCGCGCCTGGGCGGCGACGATTTCATCCTGCTGCAGTCGATCCGCTCGGGGGACGACGCCGCCGCGCTCGCGCAGCGCCTGCTCGGGGTGCTGGCGCGCCCGTTCACCGTCGATGGGCGCCAGCTCAGCGTCGGCGCCTCGATCGGCATCAGCATCTATCCGAACGACGGGCGCGACTTCGTCGAGCTGCTGAAGAATGCCGACGCCGCGCTGTACCACGCCAAGGAAAGCGGCAAGGGCACGTGGCGCCTGTTCGCGCCCGCGCTCAATGCGCGCGCCGAGGCGCGCCTGCGCCTGGAGAACGAGCTGCGCGGCGCGCTGGCGCGCGGCGAGCTGGTGCTGCACTGGCAGCCGGTGGTGCGCGGCTGGCCGCCCGACAAGACTGCGAATCCGGTGCACTGGCGCGGCCGCGTGGTCGGCGCCGAGGCGCTGGTGCGCTGGCAGCATCCGAGCCGCGGCCTGCTCGGCCCCGAGCATTTCGTGCCGCTGGCCGAGGACTGCGGCATGATCCGCGCGGTCGGCGAATGGACGCTGGAGCGCGCGCTGTCGCAGGCCGGCGCCTGGCAGCGCCGCCTCGGGCGCAAGCTGTGGTACGCGGTCAACGTCTCGGCGCCCGAGCTTTCGCAGGGCAAGGCGTACTTCGACAAGCTGCGCTCCATCCTCCAGGAAAACCAGCTCGAGGGCCGCCAGGTCGAGCTCGAGGTCACCGAACGCGTGCTGATGAGCGGCCTGGCCGAGAACGTCGCCACGCTGAAATCGATCGGCGAGCTCGGCGTGCGCTTCGCGATCGACGACTTCGGCACCGGCTATTCGAGCCTCGCGTACCTGCGCCAGCTGCCGATCGACAAGCTGAAGATCGACCGCTCGTTCCTGCGCAGCATCGACTCGCAGCCCGCCGACCAGGCGATCGTGCGCGCGATCACCGCGCTCGCCGCCACCCTCGGAATCTCGGTCGCGGCCGAGGGCGTGGAAACGGCGCCGCAGCTCGAGCGCCTGCTGACGCTAGGCTGCGAGGAGTGGCAGGGGCATTACTTCAGCCCGCCGCTCGATGTGGCGGGCTTTGAGGCACTTTTTTCATCCGATTCGCGGTCGGAGCGCACCGCGCGCAAGTCCGAGGCCTGAATCAGGCCCTCGGCCGCCGCGTGCACCGCGGCCGCCTCGGCTTCTTCGGCGAGCACCAGTTGGCATCCGGTCTTCGCGACCTCGGCCGCCAGCTGCACGATTTCGGAAACCCGCTTCTTGTTGACCGAGCGTATATAGATGGCGCGAATGCGCGCGGGAAAGCGCCGCATGATGCCGGCGTAGATCTCCGGATCCTGCTCGCCGCTGTCGCCGCTCAGCACGAACGGAAGCTTCGGATAGGTGGTGAGGATCTCTTCGATGGCTTTGCGCTTGTGCTCCCTCTCGGTGCGGAAGCCAAAATCCCGCAGCATCACCGGCCCCTCCGGCAGTCCCTGCACCGCCAGGTACTCGACGATCGGCGCGTACAGGTTCCACGGGCTTTTCGAGACGTAGAACACCGGGTTCACGCCGGCATGCAGCGCGCGGTAGAACGCCGCCACGCCCTTGAACGGCTTGCGCGTGCGCGCGTTGGTCAGCGCGACGGTCATGATCATTCGCACCTTGCTGGTGACGTTGCTGGTGACCACGGTGTCGTCGATGTCGCTGATCACGCCGAACCGGGCTTCCTTCGAGGGCACCAGAACGCGTGCCGCGGTTCGCGCGGCCGCCGGATGCAGCAGCTCGAGCTCGATGTCGTTCCATCCGGGCCGGAACGATCCCTTGCACTCGATGCGGAAATAGCCCTCGCGGTCGCTGACCGCTTGCGTCTTGCCCGCGCGCAGCCGCGCACCCGGGACCTCGTCGGACTCCAGGCGCTTGTAGAAGCGGATCAGGTTGCGCCAGCGGCTGTCGGCGTCGGCGGCCGGGCGGAAGCCTTCGTCCTCGAGCACGCGGCCTCGAATGACCACCTTCTGCGCGGTGCCGTAGCCGAGGTACGGCAGGATGATGATCGGGTCGGCTATTTGAGCGGGGTGTTCTGGTCGAGGACCATCAGCCACTTGCCGTCGCGCCGCGCGAACACCAGCGTCAGGTGGCTTTGCTGACGCACTTCGTTCTCGCAGTCCTGGATTGCCTGCAGGTGCCGCGAGAGCGTCTCGCGGAAGCTCAGCGCAGGACCAGCGCCGACAGCAGCCATGACACCAGGCTGAAGAGAATTGCGCCCAGCACCGCGGGCCAGAAGCCGCCGACCTCGAAGCCCTCGAGCCAGGTGCCGACCATCCAGAACAGCAGGCCGTTGAGCACGAAGATGAAAAGGCCGAGCGTGAGGATGGTCACGGGCAGCGTCAGCAGCACCAGCAGCGGGCGCACCACCGCGTTGACCAGGCCGAGCACCAGCGCCGCGATCAGCGCGGCGCCGAAGCTCGACACCGTGATGGACGGCATCAGGTAGGCCACGGCGATCAGCGCGAGCGCGTTGATCAGCCAGACGAGGAGCAGCCGGATCATGGCTGCGCCGAGTAGAACAGGTTGGTGAGGCTCTTGATATCGAGGCGCTGGAAGCGCGTGTAGCCCGCCTGGCGTACCAGCGCCTCGGTCGCCGCCGGGCCGAGGCAGGTGCCCAGCCCCGGGCCGCCGCGCGCGAGCGATTGCGTCATGCAGTGGAACACGCTGAAGCCGTAGAACGTCGCCGCCACCGGATTGCGGTTCTCCTCCAGCTTGTCCGCCGCCTTCGGCTCGACGATGAACAACGTGCCGTCGGGCTTGAGCAACGCGCGGATTTCCTTCAGCGTCTTGAGCGGCTCGGCAAGATCATGCAGCACGTCGCAGAGCGTGATCAGGTCGAAGCCCTCGCCACGGGACATGTCGGACGTGGTGACGGCCAGGAATTTTCCTTCCCGAAAATGCGCGCGCGCCTTGCCTATGGATGCCTCGTCCGGATCGATGCCGATGATCTGCGCCTTCGGGAACGCCTTCGCCAGCGCGCCGCACACCGCGCCCGAGCCGCAGCCGACATCGAGCGCGCGGCCGCCGGCGGCGAGGCGCGCGGCGGCGTCGGGCAGCGACTTCAGCCAGTAGTCGGCGAGGCGGGTCTCGTACTGTCCGCGATTGATGAGGTCGAGGGCGCTGACGCAGTCGGGACCGAAGTGCTCGAACTGGACGCCGCCGCCCTCGGCAAATGCCTTCGCGACTTGCGGCGCGACGCGCAGCAGCGGCGGCACCATGGCGAACAGGCCGCCGACGAAGTGGTCGGTGTCATCGGAAGCGAGAAAGTACGCGTGCTCTTCCGACAACGCATACGTCTGCGCGCGCCGGGTCGTAGGAGAGGTAGCCGGAAGCGACCATGCCCTTGAGCCACTCCTCCACATAGCGCGGTTGCAGTTTGGAGGCTTTGATCACCGTATCCGCGCTCATGGCACCGCGGTTGGCCATCGCGCGGAACAGGCCGGTGGTGATGCCGACATGCACCATGCCCGCCGTCATGGCGCCGGCCATGTCGCGGAACACCTGGTCCAGCGCTTCTTTCGCCTTCTGCTTGTCTATTCCCACAACCCCTGCGGCATGGGCAGGCCGGCGTAATCCTTCGCGGAGAGCGGCCCGTCCGGCTTTAGCTGCAGGCGCTCGAGCACCGACGCGATCTGGCGTGCGTGCTGCGCCGAGTGCCAGGTGCAGCGCTCGAGCAACTCGTGCAGCGAGCGCTCGCCGTAATACGTCTTCACCTTCTGCCGGCACGACTTGTCCGGCAGCTGCGACCACCAGCGCTCGACGCGCGCGGTTACGCTTTCTCCGTACTTCTGAATATCCCTGGTGGAGACCACGCTGGCGGGCGGCGGGGCGTTATAGGTCGTGGTCAGGTCTTCCAATCCATTCTCGACCGCCTGCAGGAAAGCGTCCGGCACCTGGTACACGTGGTACGCGAGGTCGCGGATGCTGCGGTCGCGGCTGTGCACCGCACGCTCGGCGAGACGCGTCGCCGGGAGTTGCTGCACATGCCGTTGCGCAGCGCGCAGCACGGTGAGCCATTTGTCGACGAGCTCCTGCGGCGGCAGCCGCTTGCTGCGAATTTGCGGCCGATGAAGCGCGACACGTCCTCCAGCGCCTGGGCGAAGACGAACTCGCCGCCGCGCGCCACGACCGGCACGGTCTTCACGCCGAAGGCGAGCAGGTCCTTCATCGCCTCCGGCCGGGCGGCGACGTCGATCGACTCGAACGCGACGCCTTGCTGCGTGAGGTATTCCTTCACCTTGACGCAGCTCGAGCAGCCGGGCCGCCAATAGACCTTCAGGTCGGGGGTCATGGCGCGACGTTTACGCCCTTGACGCCGTGCTTGTCGATGGTCTTCGCCACCAGCCCGGAGCGCTTCACGTCGTCGATGAACTCCTGCAGGTATTTCGCGCCGGCGATGCGCTTCTTGGTCGTGCCGCACGCCTGCTGCACCCCGGTGACTTGACCATCGAGCACGCGCGAGCCCGGCGTCTTTTCGGCGTCGCTCGTGAGGCGCGGCTTGAGGCCGGCGAGCACCTCGAGCTTGTCCTTCAGGTATGCCTGATAGGAGCCCTCGATCCCTTTGGCGCGCACCAGGGTCGCGTTCTTGAGGTTGCGGCTGAGATAGAGGTCGTAGGCGCTGCGGTCCGACACCGCGATGCGCACGCCTTTCTGGTCGACTTCGGCGATGCTCTTGATCTTCGACCCCGGAGGCACGAGGAAGGTGACCGGGATCTCGAGGTACGCCTTGGTAAACGCGATCTCATTCGCGCGCTGCGGCTCGGCGCCGAGGAAGCCGACGTCGCACTTGTCGTCGCGCACGCCGTCGGCGAGCTGGCCCGCCTCGGGGAACTTGACGAACTCCACCGGCACGCCGAGCCGCTTGCCGAGCTCGCGGCCGAGGTCGGGCGCGATGCCGTTCGGCGAGCCGTCGGCCGAATCCTTCAGCACCAGCAGGAAGTTGCCGTAATTCAGGCCCACGCGCAGCTTGCCGCTGGGCGCGAGCTCCTTTTTCACATCCATTCTCTAGTCTCCTGTCGGAACGACGCCTTTGCCTTCGATCATCAGGATAACCGAGCGCACCGGCGCGCGCGTGCGGTGCATGACGCCCTTCGGCACGGTGAAACCCTGCTGCGGCTTGAGCTCGACCGTGCGGCCGTCGAGCTCGATCACGAACTTGCCCTCGACCACGTAGAAGAACTCGTCCTCGTGGTCATGCTTGTGCCAGTGGAACTCGCCCTGCAGCACGCCCAAACGCACCACGCAGTCGTTGACGGCGCAGAGCGTCTGGTTGACCCACTGGTCCCTGGTCTCCTGCTGGATGCGCTTGACGTCGATCAGCTCCAGCGGGTTGAACCTGATGTCGGTGCTGATGCTGTAGTTCGTGTTCATCGTGGTTTCACCAGCGGAACGTAGTCGTATTCGCCGACGCCCTGCAGCACGAGGAAGGTCACCGATTTCTCGCCGGCGTTGGTCACCAGGTGCGGGCGCTTGGCGCGCGCGGTGAACGTCTCGCCCGGCTTCGAGCCGCACTTCCTCCTTCGGGTCCTGCAGGAAGATCCTGAGCTCGCCCTCGAGCACGTAGAAGGTGTCCTGCACGTTGTTGTGGTAATGCCACGGCACCTTCTGCGTCTTCGAGAGCTGCAGCTCGGTGATGCGGAAGCCCGGGCGCGCGGCATGCTCGGCGCGGCGCTCGACTTCATAAAGATGGCTGGCGTCTTTGACCGCGTCCATGGTGCCTCCAGCTAGGCAGGCATTGTAAACGTCAGCCGGTTGCCAAAGGGATCGCGAACCGACATGTCGCGACCCCACGGCATCTGCTCGATGCCCGGACGGGCGTACTTGTAGGCTTTGCCGATCAGCTCGCGCTGCAGGTCGTCCAGCGCGTCAACCTGGATGCGCAAAGCAGCGCCGGGGCTGCCGTCCCCGTAATGCTCGGACAGATGCAGCACGCAGTCGCCGCGCGATACTTGAAGGTAGAGCGGCAAGCCGGGCTCGAAGCGATGCTCCCAGTCGACCTTGAAGCCGAGGAAGTCGACGTAGAACTCCTTCGCTTTCGCGTCGTCGAAAATGCGAAGGATCGGGGTCGTTTTGCCGAGCTTCATCCGAGGTAGGCCTTCTCCAGGGTACCGTTGGCGGCGATCTCCGCGGCAGGTCCGCTCGCGACGATGCGGCCGCCTTCGATGACGTAGGCGCGGTCGGCGAGGGCGAGGGCAAGGCCGGCCATCTGGTCGACGAGCAGGATGGTGACCGCCTCGGCGCGCAGCCGGTCGAGGGCGGCGAAGAGATCGTTCGCCACCTGCGGCGCGAGGCCGAGCGAGGGCTCGTCGAGCAGCAGCAGGCGCGGTTTCGCCATCAGGCCGCGCGCGATCGCCAGCATCTGCTGCTCGCCGCCGGAGAGCAGGCCGGCGCGCTGGTGCAGCCGCGCGCGCAGGCGCGGAAAGCGCTCCAGCATGGCGTCGATCTCCGCGCGGTCCCACGTCTTGCGGGAGAACGCGCCGAGGGCGAGGTTATCGAGCACCGAGAGTTCCGGGAACACCTGGCGGCCTTCGGGCACCAGGACCGCGCCGTTGCGCACCACGCGGTGCGCCGGCTCGCGCGCCAGGTCGCGGCCGTCGAGCGCGATCTCGCCGCTCACCGGGCGATGCAGCCCGGCGATCGCGCGCATCAGCGTGGACTTGCCGGCGCCGTTCGCGCCGAGCACCGCGACCATCTCCCCCTTGTCGACGCGAAGGTCGATGCCCTTCAGCACCGGCTCGGCGCCATAGCCGGCGTTGAGCCGGCCGATCTCGAGCAGCGGCGCGCCGGCCGCACGGCGCTGCGCCGCCATGCGCTGCTGCACTTCGCCGAGATACGCCTTGCGCACCGCGGGATCGCGCTGCACTTCCGCGGGGGTGCCGCTCGCGATGCGCACGCCGGCGTCGAGCACGACCACGTGGTTGGAGATTCCCATCACCACCGCCATGTCGTGCTCGACCAGCACCACCGCAATGCCGGCATCGGCGATGCGGCGCAGCAGGCGCGCGAGCTTCGTTTTGTCGTCCGCGGACAGCCCGGCGGCCGGCTCATCCAGCAACAGCACCGACGGCTTCATCGCCAGGGCGCGCGCGATCTCGACCAGGCGCTTGTCGACGTGCGGCAGGTCCGCCGCGCGCGCGTCCAGGTCGCCGGCGTAACCGACGAACGCCGCAAGGCTCTCCGCGCCGCCGGCAATCGCCAGGTTCTCGGCCACGCTCATCGAGCCGAAGAGCTGCGTCGTCTGGTAAGTGCGCGCGATGCCGGCGCGTGCGATGCGCCATGCCGGCATGCCTTGCAATTGAGCGTTCGCAATGCGGATCGAACCTGCGTCGGGGCGATAAAAGCCGCTCAGCATGTTGAGCACCGTGGTCTTCCCCGCGCCATTCGGGCCGATGAGGCTGGTCACTTCGCCGGGCCTCGCTTCGAGCGAGATGTCGTGCGCGGCCCGCACGCCGCCGAACGAAATGCCGAGGTTTTCCACGCTCAGGGCGGCGCGCGGTCCGTGCGCAACCTGCAGATTGCCGGAAGGGGAAAATCGCGGGCGGCGGCGGCGCGACACCATGCGCAATCCGCTTCCGACCAGGCCTTCGGGCGCGAGCCAGAGGACGAAGAGCAGAAGCGCGCCGAAAAAGAGCAACCGGTACTCCGCCAGCGCGGCGAGGAACTCCGGCAGCAGCACGACGATCGCCGCGCCGACCAGCGGACCGGCGACGAAGCCCGCGCCGCCGATCATCACCACCAGCACGAACAGGATCGACTGCGAGAAGGCGAAGGTGGAGGGCGTGACGAATCCCGAGAGCGAAGCGAACAGCGCGCCGGCGACGCCGGCGCACAGCGCCGAGATCGCGAACGCCGTGGTCTTCACGCGCACCGGCGCCAGGCCGATCGACTCGGCGGCGATCTCTGCGTCGCGCACCGCGCGCATGGCCTTGCCGAATCTGGATTTATCCAGGATGGAATACGCCACCGTGGCAAGCGCAGCGACCCCGATTGAAAGGAGGGCCACACCGCGCTCGCCGAATCCGGGCGGTGCGAAAGTGCCCATCAGCCCGTTCTGGCCGCCGGTCAGCCCGCGCCATTCGACCGCGGCGTGCTCGACGATGAAGCCGAAGGCAATGGTCACCATGGCCAGGTACGGGCCTTTCACCCGCACCGCGGGCAGCGCGAGCAGCGCGCCGGTCAGCGTCGCCACGAGCGCCGCCACGGGAAGCGCGGCCCAGAAGCTCCACTTCGCCGCCGCCAGGATCGCCACGGTGTAGGCGCCAAGCGCGTAGAAGCCGACGTGGCCGAAGGACACCTGGCCGGTGAGGCCGAGCAGCACGTTGAGGCCGATGCCGACGATCGCGGTAATCGCGAGCATCGCCATGATGAAGACGTAGTACTGGTTCGCCGTCGCGGTGAACGCCAGCGCCGCGGCGAATACGAGCAGATAAGCCGCGAGCCTCATACCTTCTTCGCCTCGGCGCGGCCGAAGAGCCCGTTGGGCATCAGGGCGAGCGCGACGATCACCAGCGCGAAGCTGAGGATCTGGGTGTAGGCCGAGCCGAGCAGGGCGGTGATCAGCGCCTCGGTCAGGCCGAAGATCAGCCCGGCCAGCATTACCCCCCAGGCGCTGGTGATGCCGCCGAGGATCGCCACCGCGAAGGCCTTCAGGCCGAACAGCGTGCCCATGTCGGAGTGCACGTTGAAGAGCGGCGCGATCATGATGCCGGCGGCGCCGGCGAACAGCGTCGAGGCAGCGTAAGCGAGCGAGATGGCAAGCGGCACGTTGATGCCCATGAGGCGCGCCGCGTCGGGGTTCTGCACCACGGCAAGCATCGCTTTTCCGTAGCGGGTTTTTCTCGAGAACAAGTGCAAACCGGCGGCCAGCGCGACACCGACCACGGGGATCGCAATTTGCAGCAGCGAGACGTTGATTCCCCCGATCTGAACCGTCCCCTCGGCCCAGGGTAAGGAAAACCCGCGGGGCTCTTTGCCGAAGGTGAACAGCACCGTGTTGTCGGCGACGATGCCGAGCGCGACGGTGGCCATCAGCCAGGCGCTCGAGCCGCGGCGCACGAAAGGCCGCACCGCCACCATCTCGACCAGCATGCCGTAGAGCGCGCATAGCGCGAGCGCGAGCAGGGCCGCCGGGATGAACGGCCAGCCGAACGTCACGGCGAGGGTATAGGCGAACACGGCGCCGAGCATCATCGAGCTGCCCTGCGCGAAGTTCACCGTGCTCGACACCGCGTAGGTGACGTAGAAGCCGAGCGCCAGCAGCCCGTACATGCTGCCGAGCGCGAGACCGCTGATGAGCGCCGAAGTAACCAGCATAAAAAAGAAAAGCCGCCCTGGGCGGCTTTCCGATCGCGAGAAAGGCTCCTTACTTCTTCATGCCCACGGGAAGGATCTGATTATCGATGAACTGGGTCCAGACATAGTCGTTCTCGTTCACCGCGTCGTGGTTGTCGGGCGTGAAGGGCTTGTTGTAGGCCTTGATCAGTCCTTCATATTTTGCGATCTGGTAGAAGCCCTGGCGCACCTTCGGACCGTCGGTGGCACCGGCGTTCTGGATCGCCATCGCGGTAAGCATCATCGCGTCGTAGGCATTGGCCACGCCCACTGCGGGGGTGACGTCGCCGGCGCCCTTGATGTCGGGATACTTCGCCATCAGCGCCTTCAGGACCTTCTCGCCCACCGGCGATTGCTTGCCGAAGAAGCTGTAGGTCTGCACGAAGTGCACGCTCGGCGCGCTCGGGCCGGCGAGCTCGGTGAAGCGCCCGCCCGCGGGGCCCCAGTGCGAAACGATCGGCGGCTTCCAGCCCATGCGGTCGAGCGACTTCACCACCTGCGCCGACGGGCCGACGTTGCCGACCAGGAACAGGCAGTCGGCGCCCGCGTTCTTCAGGCGCGTAAGCTGCGGCACCACGTCGACGTCGTTGCCCTCGAATTTCTCGATCCCGGCGGGCTTCATGCCTTTCGCCTGAAGCGCCGCGGTGAGGCCTTTCTCGTTCGATTCGCCCCAGGGGTTGTTCACCAGGATCATGCCGCAGTTCTTCGCGTTGAACGTCTTCTGCGAGTACTGCAGCATGGCGCGGTTGACGATCTCGTCCACCGCCGAGACGCGGAACACGTAGTTTTCCTTCGCGCCGTTCTTGGTGATCGGCGTGCCCGCCGCCCATGGCCCCATGAACACCACCTTGTTCTCATTCACGATCGGCACGATGGCGAGCGACACCGGGGTGTCGAGGCCGCCGAACAGCACCGCGACCTTTTCCTTGAACAGCAGCTCGCGCGCCGCGATCACGCCCTTGGCCGGCGTCGCCTCGTCGTCGCGGCGCACCAGCTCGAGCTTGCGGCCCGAGGACCGCCGCCTTTCGCATTGATCTCGTCGATCGCCACCGTCAGGCCGCGCGTGATCGCTTCGCCGGCGCGCGCCGACTGGCCGGAGAGCGCGGTGACCAGGCCGATCTTGATGGTTTGAGCATGCAGAGGGATCGCCGTGAACGCCACGGCGAGCAACAGCAGAAATCTGGACATGAGCTTCTCCCGGAGTGAACGTGCAAAGCTTAGCAGGACGCATGCCATGCTAGGCTTCCTGCATGAACGAAGCTCGCATTTCCGATCCCGTCGAGATCGTCGAGGAATACCTCAGGCTGCACATGATCCCGGACCCGGACTCGGCGCGGCAGTTCTGCGCCCCCGGCATGGAAATCCGCTTTACCGGCAACCGCCTGATGCACGACCCGGCGGAGGCCACCGCGTTCAACAAGAGCCGCTACAAGTGGGTGAAGAAGAAGTTCGGCCCGACCCACATCGTCGCCGGCGGTACGCCGGAGGAGACCATCGTCTACCAGACCGGCCACCTCTACGGCGAATGGCCCGACGGCACGCCGTTCGAGGGCAACCGCTACGTCGATCGCTACGTCGTGCGCCACGGCAAGATCGTGAAGATGGAGGTCTGGAACGACAGCGCCGAGTACCCTTTTAGTGCGTGCGGGGCTGGTGAAGCCCTAGGATGGTGCACGAGATGCGTGCTTAAAGCAGGTGCGCTCGCTCAAAACGCACGGGCGGTACCCCTACTCAGCGATCCACCGGCGGCCGGACTACAGCTGGCCCGGCAAGAAGCGCCTCGCGGTCTACATCGGCTTCAACGTAGAGCACTTCGACTTCGGCGCCGGCCTGGGCGCCGCGCTCGGCCCGAAGAGTCCCGAGCCCGACGTGCTCAACCATTCGTGGCGCGACTACGGCAACCGCGTCGGCGTGTGGCGCTGCCTGGAGCTGTTCGACTCGCTCAAGCTGCCGGTGGGCGCGCTCATCAATACCGCGCTCTACGACTATTGCCCGGAGGTGGTGGAGGCGCACGTCAAGCGCGGCGACGAGCTCATCGGCCACGGCCACACGAATTCGGACCGGCAGGGCGAGCTGAGCGAAGCCGATGAACGGCGTCTGCTCGAATACTGCATCGAGCGCATCCGCAAGGAATCGAAGACCGTGCCGCAGGGCTGGCTCAGCCCGTGGATTTCGGAGAGCGCGCTCACGCCGGACCTGCTGCAGGAAACCGGCTACCGCTACACGCTCAACTGGTGCCACGACGATCAGCCGGTCGAATTCAAGACGCGCCGCGGCACGCTGTGGTCGATCCCGTACCCGCAGGAGCTGAACGACATTCCGATGATCGTGGCGCGGCAGATGGACGGCCGCGACTTCGCCGACATGATCGTCGACAACTTCGACGAGATGCTGCGCCAGTCGAAGGACCAGCCGCTGGTGATGGGCATCGCGCTGCATCCGTACCTCGTGGGCCAGCCTTATCGCCTGAGCCACCTGCGGCGCGCGCTGCGCCACATCGTCAAGCAGAGGAAAGCCTGGCTCACCACGCCGGGAAAGATCTACGACTTCGTCGCGCGCACTCCGACGGCCTTGAAGAAGGTGTAGCAGAACACGCCGTCGTCCTGCGCGCTGCGGTAGAGCGCGCGGATGCCGGCGTCGAAGTCCTCGGCGCTCATCATCCCGGCCTGGATCGCCGGCTCGCGGATGCCCTCGATCATCGCGGTGAAGGTCTTGCGCGTGAAGCTGTCGACCAGATGCGGCTTGCTCGAGTCGACGTACACCATGCGCGGCGAGACGCGCACCGCGTCGAAGCCGCCCTCGCGCAGCAGCGGATAGAGCTGCCGGCCGATATTGGCGTTGCCGCCGCCTTCGCGCTGCAGGTCGACCAGGCAGCGCACCGCGCGCAGCGCGAGCTCATTGTCGGGATGGAAGTAGGTCGAGCCGTGGTCGCCCTCGAGCACCGTGATCGTGCCGCCGGGCTTGAGCACTTGCTTGAGCGCGTGCAGCGCTTGCACCGGGCGTGCGAGATGCTCGAGCACGAAGCAAACGAACACGTGGTCGAACGACGCCGGGGCGAAGGGCAGGGCGAAGATGTCCTCCTGCCGGAATTGCACGTTGGTGAGGCCCGCGGCCGCGACCCGGTTTCTTGCTTCTTCCAAAGAAATCTTTGAAAGGTCGATCGAGGTGAAGCGGGCCCCCGGGCTGTTCCGCGCCAGCGTGACGGTCTGCGCCCCGGTGCCGCAGCCGGCCTCGAGGATCGAGCTGCCCTCCGGGTAGCGGGTATCGGCGTGAAAGAGATCCACCACGCTGCGCGCCTGGTCCTGCAGGCGCACGCTTTCGCGCTCGTCGTAGCCGTGAACGTAGGGACGGCTCACTTGATGGCGACGTCCGGGATCCAGCTGCGCTTGCGCCGCGCGAGGCGCGTATCCGACTGCTCCGCCTCGAAGCTGATCGGCGCGCGCTTGAGCAGCCCTGGATCGACGTTCTCGAAGGCATTGACGCTGACGACCGCATAGAGCCGTTCGTCGATCCGGCTGGTGACGACCGGCACGATGCCGCAGCGTGCGCAGATGAGGAACTCCGCCGTTTCGGTGCCGAACGCATATCGCGACACGCGCGAGGGCTCCTGGATGCTCACTTCAAGAGCGCCGCGCGGATTCGAGGTCCACACGCCGCCGTGCTTCCGGCAGAAGGTGCAGTCGCACGCACGCGCCGGGATCTCCTTCGGGTCCGGATCCCAGGTGAGGGTGAACGAAATGTTCCCGCAGTGGCACTTACCGCGGATCAGCATCGGCCACGCAGTCGGCTTCGATCTCCACCAGCCAGCCCTTGTCGATCAGGCCCTTCACTTCGACGAAGGTGCTCGCCGGCTTGATCGCACCGAACACCTCGCCGTGCGCGCGCGCCGCTTCCTCCCAGCGCGAGATGTCGGTGAGCATCACCCGCGTGCGGATCACGCTGTCGAGCCCCAGACCCGCCTTGCCGATCGCCTGCGCGATGATCTCCAGGCAGCGCTTGGTCTGGCCATACATGTCGCCGGGCGCCGCCACGCCGCCGTCGGGCGCGATGGCCGTGGTGCCCGACACCGCGACGTACGGGCCGATGCGCACCGCGCGCGAGAAACCGATCTTCGGCTCGAAGGGAGATCCGGAGGAGACGAGCTTGCGCATAAGCACTCTTTTACTGTGAGGAGTTCCTCAGCAAGGACACGCGATTCATATGCCTGCCGATTCTAAGGAAGACAATGAATACTGCGGCGACGGAGGCCAGCAGGCGAACGGCGTCGTAGGCGCGTGGGGACTCGAGCCACGAAAACCACGGCGCGGCGAGGAGGTGGAACCCTCCCCATACGATGGCGAGCGTCGTGAACGAGATGGGGGCGTTGAGGCAGGAGAAATCCACCAGGAAATTCCTCTGGGGATCGATGCGGCAGTTGCGCAGGCAAAAGCCGATGCCGACGATGCAGATCAGCACCAGCAGCGCCAGCTCGACGAGCCATATCCCCCAGAAGAAGTCCGGATCGATCGTGCGGGGCGCCGGGAAACAGAAACAGATAGGCCGGAATCATCCAGATGAGGAAGCTCGCGGTGAGATAAAGCGATTGATCCCCCGCGGCGATGCGACCGGCTGCCAGGTCGTCGCCTACGCGCTTCGCGCTGATTAACCGGATCGCCATTTGCAGTCCTACTTGGCGGGCTGGCGTACCGAGGTTGGGCGAAAGTCGTGGGTGAGCTGGTAAACCAGGGCCGGGACCATCTCCTCGCGGGGATTCGATTTGCTCACCGTGCCGCTCACGCCGTGCTGTGCCGACACGTTCAGCTGGCCGAGCTGCCTCCGCGCCCACGCCGAGCTGCTCCACACGCTGGCGCCGGTCCGGGTCTCGATCAGCCGGCTGGAGATGTCGCCCCTGACCTCGGTGCGCACGCCGCCATCGAGCTTGGCGAGGTCGTTGACCTTGACGTCGGTCTTCGGCTCCGAATACACGATGTCGCCGACGAAGATGGCGGCCACGCCGTATTTCGCGCCGATTTTCCTCAGGGCATCCACATCGAGCTGCCTGCTGCCGACCTCGGTGAGCAGCGCCTCGCGCTTGCCCAGCTCCAGGAACGGTGTCCCCGGCTGCGCCGCCTGGACCTGCTCCTGAAACTTCCGCGTGGCCTGGACACTGGCGGCGGACTCGGAATTGGAACTGAACTCGATGATGCCGAGCGCCCCATAGCTCTGCAGCTCCATGCGCGGCGGCACCGGCACGAGCACGGTTCTCGAGCATCCCCACAGCATGGCGACCGACAGCAGCAGCGTCCAACCGGCATTCGTTCGCATTGCGCCCCCCTGGAAAGCTTGTTGAAGTCAGCCTACACGGGTTGGAGCTACTTGGGGACTGGCGCGTCGAGCTCGCGGCTGCGTTGGCGAACGCGCTCGGCATCGATGAATTGCCGCATCGCCGGCCACTGCTCGACGAAGGTCGAAAACCACAGGCCGATGCCAAGGCAAACGCCGCCCACGCCGGAAAGTACCGCCAGGATCCAGTGCCCGCCTGCGGGTTGCGCATAGCCGAAGATGGCCACGGTCCAGAGCACGGATCCGGAAATGATCCAGGCCCAGGCGACTGCGCGCGATCGCCCGAGTGCGGCCTGCTCGTCCGCCAGGAATTGACCGAGCATCCGCACGATCTTGCGCTCGAGCTTGGCGTCCGGTTTCATGCGCACCCATTCGGCTTGTAGACTCGTTCGCTCGATGCGGGGAATTTCTGCAGCTTTGCCGCCGGCCGGCGCGGGCGCGCGACGAGCTCGCCGCCGCAATTGGGGCATCGCCCCTTGAGCGTCGCCTGCGCGCAAGAACGGCAAAACGTGCACTCGAACGAGCAGATCAGCGCGTCCTGAGACTCCGGCGGCAAATCGCGGTTGCAGCATTCGCAATTGGGACGTAGCTGAAGCATGGCCTCTCCTAGAGCGGAATGGCGAGCAGGGTGTCGAAGCGCCGGCTGTCGCAGATCACCACGCGCTCGTCGTACTTCAGGTCGGGAAGGGCGATGCGGTCGACGTAGCGGCCGGTGGCGAAGATGATGGTGTCGCCGTCCTGCATGATGCGGATGACGACGAAGTTGGCGGTCGATCTCGCTTCCCGCGCGGAGGTCTTTTCCACCAGAACGCCAGAAACCATGTGCCGATAGCGCTGCGGCTCGTAGATATTGGCGTGGCGCAGGGACTGGATGCGGTCGCGCATCATGCCGCGGCCTTCGGCGGACAGCACGGGAAGTGGAAGGCCGCGCTGCTCGTTCTCGGCGGTGGCGATGCGGTAGCGGCCGTTTTCGGTGAAAAAGTCGGGCCAGTCTTCGAGCTTGTCGCTGTCGAGCGCGTGCACATACTGCGCGTGCAGGCGCTCGACCGCGAGCTGCAGCTCGAGATCCATCAAATATTCATGTGGCGACGCCACGCCTTCCACAGCCCGCGCACCGCGGTCTCGGTGAGGCGCGAGTCGCCGGAGCCGACGTTGGCGCCGCCCATCTCGATCACGGACGCGCGCTCGGGCGAGCCGGCGACGCCGCGCTGCACGAAGCTGGTGGCGGCGCCGTCTTCCATCGAGATGAAGCCGGCGGGGCCGACCAGGTTCGCCTGCAGCAGGCGCCGGCGCGTCATCTCTTCGTCGTCATCGGCAAAGCCGAAGAGCGTCCAGTGCAGCTCGGTGCGGTCCACGCCCTTCGGCACCACCTGGCGCGCGGCGAGCGAGTTGCGGATCTGGTGCAGCACGAAGCCGGGGAACAGCGTGAGGATCTGGATGGAGACGCGGTCGCCGAACTCGTCCACCTGGTGCAGTACTTCCGGTTTTTCCAGGGCGAAGGCCTGGGAGCCGGCCGAGCGCATGCCGCCGCGTTCATAGGCGTCGTCCTTGGCTTCGATCATCTCGGTGTAGGTGCAGTGGTGCGCGCCGTCCTTCGACACGAACACGCCGCCGCCCTGCGTCAGGCGGTTGATGCGAAAGCGCGTGAAGAACAGGTGCAGGAGGCTCGCATGGTAGGTGTCCTTGGTGTTGTCCATGTACAGCTTCCAGTTGTTCGGCAGCACCTGCGTGTAGGCGCCGAGCACTTTCAGCGGTTTCTTGAGCACGCGCTTTAGGCGTGGCAAAACCTCGGGGCCTACGTAGGTCTCGAGGTTGGGAACGTTTTTGGAGAGGGATCCGAAAACCAGCCCCCCCAAGCTTTCTACTCGCAGCTGCTTCGGCGCCTGCGACTCGGGATTCGCGTCCGCTGGCATGCCGCCCTTGCCGCCGATGCCCTTGCGGAAGGCCACGCTGGTGAGGTTGCCGGCGTGGTCGTAGGTCCAGTTGTGGTAGATGCAGCTGAAGCGCTCCGCGATGCCGCGCGGCTGCATGCAGACGAGGGCGCCGCGGTGCGCGCAGCGGTTCTCCCAGGCGTGCAGCTCGCCGCGGGCGTCGCGCGTAACGACCACCGGCATGTCGCCGACGAAGGTGGTGACGAAGGTTTTGGGCTCGGGAAGCTCGGCTTCCAGGCAGAGGTAGCTCCAGGTGTCTCCCCGCCAGATCCTCGACTGCTCCTCGCGGTACAGGTCCTGGTCCTGGTACACCCAGTAAGGGACGCGCGTCGCGCCTTCCGAAGGCCAGGTCCGCTCGAGCATCGCTCATTATAATTATCGTGTGCGGTCCATCCTGTTGCTCCTTGGGATTGTTTTTCTGTTGGAAACCCATGCGCAGGAATGGCCGACGAAAGCGGTGCGCATCATCGTGCCGTTCCCTCCCGGCGGGAGCGCCGATCTGCTGCCGCGCTACGTCGGCGAGAAGCTGTCGCAGCAATGGGGCCAGCCGGTAATCGTCGACAACCGGCCCGGCGCCGCCGGCAACATCGGCGCAACCGCGGCGTACCAGGCCGAGCCCGACGGCTACACGCTGCTCTCCGCGCCGCCGCCGCCGCTGGTGATCAACCGGCTGCTCTATCCGAAGCTCGGGTACGACTCCACCCTGTTCGTGCCGATGAGCGTGATCGCCGCGATCCCGAACGTGCTGCTGGTGAATCCGAAAATCACCGCGGCCTCGGTGGAGGAGTTCATCAAGCTGGTCAAGAGCAATCCCGGGAAGCTGAATTACGCCTCGCAGGGAAATGGCACCACGTCGCACCTTACGACCGAGCTCTTCAAGTCGATGGCGGGCGGCAAGGACGGACCACTGAGTATCGCCCACGTCCCGTACAAGGGCACGGCACCGGCGCTTGCCGATCTGCTCGGCGGGCAAGTCGATCTGATGTTCGACAACCTCGGCGTATCGCTGCCGCACGTGCGCTCCGGCAAGCTGAAGGCGCTTGCCGTCGCCAGCCGCGCGCGCGTGTCCTCGCTGCCCGGCACGCCCACGGTGGCCGAATCGTTGCCGGGATTCGAGGCGGTGGCATGGTTCGGCCTCGTCGGCCCGCCGAAGACCCCTGCGGCCATCGCCGAGAAGGTGGCTGCCGGGGTCGCGGAAGCCTTGAAGAATCCGGAGGTTCTGCGCCGCCTGGCGGAGATGGCGGCCGAGCCGATGGGGCTTACGCCGGCCGCCACCGCCGCCTTCATGAAGCAGGAAACCGAGCGCTGGAGCGGCGTGATCCGCTCCGCGGGCGTCAAACTGGAGTAAGTTCCACCCAGAGGAGGAGGGAAACAAGATGAAATACTGCTCATGGCAGTCACTGCGCTTCTGCTTTCCGCTTGTTCGTCGATGCCGTCGTGGGTGCCGGGCAGCGGCTGGACCACGCTGCTCGACGGTACCAAGGGACTCGAGAATTTCCAGCGGGTGGGTGACGTCAACTGGCGCGCCGAGGACGGCGCGATCGTCGGCGACAAGGGCAAGGGCGGCTTCCTGCTGTCGAACAACTCGTACCAGGATTTCCAGCTGCGCATCGAGTTCTGGGCCGCCGACAATGCGAACAGTGGCATCTACATGCGCTGCTCGCAGCCCCAGAACCTGACCGACAAGACCTGCTACGAGGCGAACATCTTCGACCAGCGGCCCGACCAGACCTACGCCACCGGCGGCATCGTGCATCGCGGCAAGGTCCTGCAGCCGGTGAAGGCTGGCGGCAAGTGGAACGTCTTCGACATCACGGCGAAGGGTTCCACCATGACGGTGGTGCTGAACGGCACCAAGACCGCCGAGATCAGCAACGTCGAGTTTCCGAGCGGACCGTTCGCGCTGCAGTTCGGCAATCTGCCGCCGAAGGGCGATCCGGGCGGCGCCATCAAATTCCGCAAGGTGCAGATTCGC